>NZ_JAHXPQ010000004.1 GCF_019391655.1 Mucilaginibacter rivuli
CGAAGCGTGGCAATCACTGAGACAGGCGGCAAAGCGACATGGGTAACCAACGCGGGTCATGCCGTCCCGACTTAAGTTGAGATCGGCACCCCATCAGAAGGATAACCAGGCGACAGGTAAACCCAACGACAGCACCAATGAAGTAATGAACCAACAAGAAATTGCCGTTTTCATAATACAACACCCATATTTTATAGAAAATCTTGGGTATTCTTGGGTGTTTTTAAAGAGAAATTGGGTGCGCTATTGCCATTTTGATAATTCCACACCCATAAGCCGCCGACCGGCGACATGGGTATTTATGGGTATAATTAAAAAACAAAACTTGGTCCATCATGTCATTTCGAACGACTGTAAGGAGGAGAAAACTTCTCAAAGCGAGTGCCTACGGCCGGTCAGGTTGAAGAAGTTTTCTCCCTCTGGTCGAAATGACAGGGGGTAAAGGTGGATATATTTTAAAATGCTTCTACTCCCCAAAACGCTCTCGCAGCTTTCGATACAATATCGTGAAAATTGGGGGGAAATGGAAGCCCTCGGCAGATAATTATAAAATTATACATAATATTACATACAGATGGAAACGCCTAAACTCAATGACTTTTTATTACTACTGGAGGTGTTTCATTTGGGTCTAAGCAAAGGTATCATACAAAAAGATGAGGTGATACAATGGGCCGACGATATCATAACAAACACCGATGAACCTGATTACCTTTTTATTGAAATATCGTTAGGTAACAATGCGAATCACCTTATCGAGATAATCAACGAATATGTTACCCCATCAAACGATCCTATTTGCTATAGGGTGCTTTTGGCTCTTATATATCACCGATACCCTATCTTCAATTTTGAAGAAGCAGAAAAAGTAGCTACTACCGTCGGCAATTTATCATCATGGAATACACTAACCTCGTTTGAAAATAATACGATCTACGTTTTTGAGGATTATGTGATGTATTATTTACCTAATGAAAACCAACTTCAGGAAGAGCTGATAAATTTCCTGAGTCTCTATGAGGCATTTACCCTCGAAAATCATGAACAATGGGCCGACATCAACCTACAGGTGCTGGAACTATTAAAGGCAGAAGAAATAAAAGTCAACAGAGTTAACGAGTCGAATAGAAAAAAATGGACAAGAAAAGCAAGGAAGGAAAACCTAAAACAATTTGCAATCAAATTGACGGTTTTTTTAATCGTTGGCCTTTTTGTAATCGTTCTTGTATTCAAAGATGGCGGTAATGGTAACTTCCCGACTTATTATTTTTTGTTGATATATTTTATAGCAAGGATGGGTTACAGTTGGTGGCGCCGGAAAGCAGAATAAAACATTGAAGCACACGCGGCACGTATGAGCAAGCGAAGAGACAGAAAATTGAATTTTACAATTAAAGACCTAGATGATACAGCTAAGATAGAACAAATCAAAGTCAAATGACATCAAACCAAAGCCTAACACATGAATGAAATTTACCGATTCCGACGGATTGAGAATCTGTTGGGGCAACACCAAGAATTAGTTAAACAAGAAATATATTTTGCGTCACCCGAACAATTAAATGACCCCATGGAAGGGTATCGTGATATTTTTTGGAAAGGTGATCAGATCGTTTGGGAAAACTTTTTGATTAACTATTTACGTTGTGTAAGTCATGTGTTCTTTTTGTACTTATTGTTGGGTGAATCAAAAAAGCTTACAGTAGACGATTTACCTCTTCATCCGTATGGTTATGGAAACGAAACGCCCCAAAGTTTGAGTCTTTTTGAAAAAATCAAAGTAGTTTTTTTCAAAAATAAATTTATTAAGACATTACCTGACGCTCTTACAGGACGCACATCTCCAATTCGAAGGCGTGAGCTTCTTCCTTATCTTTCCTTTGTTCAACACTACGCTATAAATGCAGTTTCTGACCAGTATTTTCAAGCGGGCCTTAGTACAACACGTTTGTTTTATCATGATTTACCGGAAATGGATAAATATCTTTCAAAGAGCCATTTATTGGCTAAGTTGACTAATCGACTTGAAAAAAAGCTTGTTGGTGTTACTAATTCTGCCGATATTATTTTCTCAATGGCTGACCAAGTTCGCAAACAACATTCGCTTGCGGTGAAGTATAATGACACAACCTCAGAGCACCTGAACTCTAACGCATATTTTTTGACTGTTGAGCTGCCCGATAGCTTTTTGGATAAGCTCGAAAAGATAATGTTCTCTGATTGGTATTCGGCGTCTTTTCTCGGAAATTGTACTAACTCAGCAATTTGGGGACACTATGCTGATAATCATCGTGGGGTTTGTTTGATATTTTCGCCTGATTATATTGAAGAACAAATGACACTAAACCTTACAAAATCTCACGGACATAATTATGATGAACCACTAAGTGGTTTACAACAGCATTATTTTCAAAAGATTGGCTATCATAATAAACACGTAGCGGTTGACTTTTTTAGATCACTAGGTAAAGCGCCTTTGTATACACTAAATCATCTTTGGTATAAAAATAGTTTAGGTAAGACAAGCGTTTGCGCCACCGATGTTAACACCGATAAATGGCGTGAAGAATATTGGGCAACTGCGAAAAAGGCATATTCTGTCAAGCTTGAAGAATGGGCTTATGAGGAAGAGTATCGCTTGGTTCTGAATGATATTCTTTACGAATACAACGATCCTGTAAAGCGAAAATTGACATACGACTTTCAACAATTAAAAGGCGTTATTTTTGGAATGAAAACACCAGTCGCAGATAAACAACAAATAATCAAAATCATCCGTGAGAAATGCAAAGCTCAGAAGCGAGAGCAATTTGAGTTTTACGAAGCCTATTATAATCAATCAACTGGAAAAATAGATAAATTTAAGTTAAATATGTTCGATAAAATTCCGACTAAATCATTTTAAGGTTATTTTTTTCCTGCTCCCGCAAGCGTCCTCGCTTGTGGGATACTTGATATATCACCACAAGCAGGACAGTAGTAAAAATTCAAATATTATCTAAACATTTAATACTTCGGCCGAGACAAAAGTAGTAATTTTGACTACTCCATTTTTCTCATAGCAGAAGCATTTCTTTTCCCGGTCATACCATGTTTTGTAGCCATGTCGTTCCTGGCAATCTTCACAACAACAATCGTCTTGCGGTACTACACAATGGCAGCTGATCAATGTTTTACCATTCTTGTTGTAAACTCATACTCTTTTAGGTTCCCAATTTTCAAATTTGTTAGTTTCCATATTCTTAATTTTTTTAAGATGGTAACTTACAAATTGCTGGTTAACAGGTATAACTATGCAAATTTTTAAAGTAAACGAAAACTTTGGGGTAAATGATGGGGCTCGAACCCCGGTGTGCGGAAGAAGGGACTCGGCACTAAAGAGGGTTGTACCCAGCGCCGGAGTCGAACCGTTACATATGTACTCAGGGCGGGAATCGAACTTGTCCTTCTTTAGGTGCAATTCCGCTTACTAAACGGTTATTTTTCAGGAAATCCATGTAAAAATAAAAAATATCTTAAACTTTTTTTAAATATTACCCACCTGCGCAAATACACTGCGCAGTACCTCCCAATCTTTGTATCAACAAAACAAAAAAGGAGGTTCACAATGAAATTCAACCTGTTAAGCAAATTAAAAAACCAGACAACTAACCACGAGGGTGCAAAGACCTTTGTGTTATCGCCCGAGATGGAGCTGTACACCGCGGTGGTTACCTGGAGCTTAAACGATTCCTTTTACGAGAAGAACGAGGTGTGTTTGGCACGTCTGCAGGTATTAATTGCAGCCTGTAACCCTGCGTTTGTGGGCAAGCTGGCGGTGTATGTGCGCACCAAAATGTATATGCGTTCGGTACCGCTGGTGCTGGTAACCGAATTGGCTAAGCTGCACTCGGGCGACGATCTGGTCGCCCGGGTAACCGAAGGCGTGGTTAACCGTGCCGACGAGATCACCGAGCTGCTGGCCTGCTACGAAATGCTCAACCAGCGTACCGGCACCAAAAAGCTGAACCGCTTAAGCAAGCAATTGCAAAAAGGTTTGCAGGCTGCGTTCAACCGTTTCGACGAGTACCAGTTTGCCAAGTACAACCACGATACCGCCATCAAACTGCGCGACGCGTTGTTCCTGGTGCACCCACGTGCTAAAGACGATGCACAGCAGGCCCTGTTCAACAAAATAGTGGCCGGTACCCTGCAAACCCCTTACACCTGGGAAACTGAACTATCTGCCCTAGGCCAGGCCGGTTTCGACAGCGAGGAAGCAAAAGCCGCGGCCTTTAAAGCCAAATGGGAAGAACTGGTAGACAGCGGCAAGCTGGGCTATATGGCCCTGCTGCGTAACCTGCGTAACATACAGGAGGCGGGCGTAAGCTACACCCACTTCCAAAAAGTATGCGCCCGTTTAGCCGATGCCGATGAAGTGGCAAAGGCAAAGCAGTTCCCGTTCCGTTACCTGGCCGCCTACCGCGAGCTGATCGCTGAGCCATCGGTAAAAACATCCGCCATAAGCGTGTACAAACAAGTGAGCGCGTTGTTTAAAGGCCAAAACAAAGGCTACACCGGCGAACTGTTGGACGCTTTGGAAAAAGCCGTACAGGCCGCTGCCGCCAACATCAAAGGTTTCGGTTACGAAACCCGCGTGTTACTGGCTTGCGACGTATCGGGCTCGATGCAGACACCGGTATCGGCCAAAAGCAAAATACTGCTGTACGACGTGGGCCTGATGCTGGCCATGCTGCTGCAAAGCCGCTGCAAGAACGTTGAGGTAGGTATGTTTGGTGATACCTGGAAAACCATAGCGGTGCCACGCGCCAACATACTTGGCAACGTGCAGGAGTTCTACCGCCGCGAGGGCGAAGTAGGCTACAGCACCAACGGCCACCTGGTGATACAGGATATACTATCCCGTAAGGTGATCATGGATAAAGTATTCCTCTTCACCGATTGCCAGTTGTGGAACAGCGCTGCCGATGGCTCGAAACTGCATATCCAGTACTACTGGGAGCGTTACAAGCGCCAGGTTGCCCCACAGGCCAAACTCTATTTGTTTGACTTGAAGGGTTACGGCCAGTCGCCACTCACACTGTTGCAAAACGATGTGTACCTGGTAGCCGGCTGGAGCGATAAAGTTTTCGACGTATTAGCCGCGTTGGAAGCCGGAGGCTCGGCACTGGATGCTATCAACCAGATAGAATTGTAAAACCGGTATGGGGTGGCTAATGCCCCATACTTTTAAAAAGAAATTAAAACATAAGGATGCCGTAGAAACGGGTTACTTCGCGCTCACAAGGGGAAGGGCAGTGTCGCAACAGTGATGCTGGTGGTTCGAGTCCGCATGCGTATCCCCGTCCCGCGTTCGCCTGTTGCTCCTTATTTCATACGCCTTAGCTTTAGCGACGGCGTAAAAACATAAAAGAAGGTGTCGTAAATAAGTCTTACTTCGGTTGTTAACCCCCAGGTCGCCGGTTCGAGTCCGGCCATAGATTTAGATTAATGTAGCTCAGATGGATCAGAGCAGGGGAAGAAAGATTGGCTTATTGCTTTTTACCCTTCTTTTAAAAATTATTAAAAATATAAAGATGCCGTAAATGCGGGTTACTTCGCCCAAACTGAAATGCTGTGGTCAGTGCAGTGCAAACTGTATAAGGTTCAATTCCTTACAAAATTTCCCGCGTTGCCTGTTGCTCTCTACCTTGTACGCCTTAGCTTTAGCGACGGTGTAAAAAAACAAAAAGAAGGTGCCGTAAATAAGCCTTACTTCTACCCGGTCCTGTTGGCGGGCATAGCTACGCGCAGGTAATGAATGGCTTATTGATTTTAGCCCTTCTTTTTAACGAAATTGAAAATATAAAGATGCCGTAAGTGTGTGATACTTCGCCCGGTGAAACCGCGAAAGCGGGCAGGTTCGAATCCTGACAGGCACACGCTGCTTGTTGCTCTTTATAAACATAAAAGAAGATGCCGTAAACCAGGCGTTACTTCGACTGTTAATCGCTAATCAAACGCGGGTTAATGTTGCTCTTCTTTTTAATGGTATTGATGAAAGATGCCGTAGGCAGGTGATACTTCGCTGGTTGAAAACGTGTAGCAATACATGAAGCCAGGTTCGAATCCTGATATGCACTTGCCGATAGTTGCTCTTCCATTTCAAATAATAATCATGAAAGGCACTTTAGTGTCCGATATTTATCCAAATTAAAATAAAAAATCCTGTAAGTGCTTGACTAACAGGATTTATTTAATTTAAAAAGTGGTCCCGACGAGAATCGAACTCATATCTAGAGTTTAGGAAACTCCTATTCTATCCGTTGAACTACGGGACCTTTTATTCAATGTGCAAATGTAGAAATAATGTGCAAATGTGCGTATGTGTATAGGTGCAAATTTTAAATCTATCTGCATACGTCCAAATTTGTATTTTTCAACGCGGAAAAGCATTTACACATCTACTCATTTGCACATTTACCGTACTACTGATCCATTGGGCATCCACACCGATGGTGTAACAAAACTAAGTTTACCTTCGGCATTCTCGGCCATCAATATCATCCCTTGCGATAGGATGCCTTTAATTTCGCGGGGCTCAAGGTTTACCAGGATGCTTACCTGCTGGCCAATGATGCCTTCGGGTTCGTAATGTTCGGCTATGCCCGATACTACGGTGCGCTGGTCGATACCGGTATCTATGGTCAGTTTCATCAGCTTTTTGGTTTTGGCTACCTTTTCGGCGGTCAGGATGGTACCTATACGCACATCCATGGCGGCAAACTGGTCGAAACTGATGTTTTCCTTTGCAGGGATAACAGGCGCATCGGCAACTACTGCCGGGCCTTCTATCGCTAACTTTTTGTCGATGAGCTTTTGAATCTGGCGTTCTATTAACTCGTCCTCTACCTTCTCGAACAGTAATGAAGCCGGATTCAATTGATGTCCGTTTGCAAATATCATTTCCTCATCAAAGGCAACAGTATCTTTTTCCCGGTTCAGCATGCCGAATATCTTTTTAGCGGTATTAGGTAAAAAGGGCTGCATACAAGTGGCTACATGACCTATCAATATCAAACAATTATGCAGGGCCAGCTTTGCTTCGGCAGGATACTCTTTAATGGTTTTCCATGGCTCCTTCTCCGTAAGGTAACGGTTGCCTAAGCGGGCAATCTCCATCATGGTTTGCTGCGCTGAGCGGAACTTATAACCTTCAAAATTACGCTCCATTTCATCATACAACCTGCCTAATTCGGTGTTCAGGTTATCGTCCTGCAAAGTAATGGTGGCGCTGTCGCTTTCTATTTTTCCATCGTAAAACTTGTGCATCAATATCATCACCCGGTTTACAAAGTTACCCAGTATGGCCACCAACTCGTTATTTACTCGAGCCTGGTAATCTTTCCAGGTAAACTCGCTGTCGGCGCTTTCTGGTGCTATGGCGGTAAGGTAATAACGCAGCTCGTCAACTTTGCCTGGCAGATCCTCAAGGTACTCGTGCATCTCTATGCTCCAACCACGGCTGGTGCTCATCTTATCGCCCTCCAGATTCATAAACTCGTTGGCGGGCACGTTATCAGGCAATATATAATTGCCGTGTGCCTTCAGCATCACCGGGAACACAATGCAATGGAACACAATATTGTCTTTACCAATAAAATGAACCAGCTTGCTTTCTTTATCCTGCCAGTATGGTTTCCAGTCTTTATTATTATTAATGGCCCATTGTTTAGTGGCCGATATATAGCCTATAGGTGCATCAAACCAAACATACAACACCTTGCCATCCGCGCCTTGTACGGGTACTTTTATGCCCCAATCCAGATCGCGCGTTACGGCGCGGGGATGCAGGCCGCCGTCAATCCAGCTTTTGCACTGGCCGTAAACGGTGCTGCGCCAATCGTGCGCATGGCCCTGTAATATCCATTCCTTTAGCCAATCCTCGTACTTATTCAAAGGTAAATACCAGTGTTTGGTTGGCTTTAAAACGGGTTTATTACCACTCAGGGTCGATCGTGGATTGATCAGTTCTTCCGGACTTAAGCTTGTTCCGCATTTTTCGCACTGGTCGCCGTAGGCGTTCTCGTTACCACAGTTGGGGCAGGTACCCATAATGTAGCGGTCGGCTAAAAATGCTGAAGCATGCTCATCGTAATACTGTTCGTTTTCCTTTTCAACAAAAATGTTTTTATCGTTCAGGTTGGTAAAAAAGTCCTGCGCGGTTTCATGGTGCAACTGCGAACTGGTGCGGTGGTAAATATCAAACGATATTCCTATTTCAGCAAAACATTTTTCAATCAGGGCATGGTATTTATCTACTATTTCGCGGGGCGTGGTATGCTCCTTCATAGCTTGGTTGGCAATGGCGGTACCGTGCTCATCGCTTCCACAAACAAAAACCACATCGCGCTTTTGCAGGCGCAGGTAGCGGGCATATAAATCAGCAGGGATATAGGCTCCCGCAAGGTGGCCAATATGTTTTGGACCATTTGCATACGGCAGTGCGGCCGTAATGGTGTAACGTTTATATTTTTGTGGTTCCAATTATTAAGCGGTATTGTTTTGAGGGGCAAAGATAGTGTTTTGATTTCGGATGTGATTTTGATTTCGAATTTCGAATGTTCAATTTCGAATTTAGTTTGATTCTCAATATTTTGATTTGACAGGCAGAAATCCGAAATTGAAAATCCGAAATTCGAAATAAATAACAAAAATGACAGGCAAGAATCATCCACCCTACCTTAAACCCGGCGACAAGATCGCAATAACATGCCCGGCAAAAAAATTGCCTAAACCGATGACGGATGCTGTTGCATTGTTAGAGTCGTGGGGGCTGGAGGTTGTGTTGGGCGAAACGGTAACAGCATCATTTCACCAATTTGCAGGTGATGATGCTTTGCGTGCCCGCGATATGCAGCGTTTTCTGGATGACAATAGCATTAAAGCCATTTTTGCCGCGCGTGGCGGCTATGGTACTATCCGTATTATTGATGATCTTGATTTTACTGATTTTGCTAAGAATCCAAAGTGGCTCGTTGGCTTTAGTGATATTACCGTTTTACATAGCCACATTTGGGCAAATCACGCGCTACAAAGCATTCACGGACAAATGCCCATAACTATTCCCGACGCATCGGCAACATCGCTTAAAACGCTTAAAAACGCTTTGTTTGGTGAGAATATTGAATACGATTTCAGATCACATAGTGAGAACAGACCGGGCGAGGCTGAAGGTATTTTAATTGGCGGTAATCTATCTTTGCTTATCGCGATGCTGGGCTCGGCATCTGATTTTAGTTACGATAACAAGATCTTATTTATTGAAGATGTTGGCGAGTACCTGTACAGTACCGATCGTATGCTGCGCACCTTAAAACGTGCGGGTAAATTAACTAACCTTGCGGGATTGATGGTTGGCGGTTTTACCGAGGTGAAGGATAACGACATCCCTTTCGGGCAAACCATACAACAAATTGTAATGGAGGTGGTAAAAGATTATAATTACCCCGTATGCTTTGATTTCCCCGCAGGGCATATACCCGATAACCGGGCATTAATATTAGGTCGCGATTTGCATTTTAAAGTAGAAACTCATTATACACACGCTAAATATATTTAACATGGCACTATTTGCGCAATTAGGAAAATACAGAAATACCGGCCTGCTGTTTATGCGGGTTGGCCTTGGGGTAATGTTTGTTTTACACGGTTATCCCAAATTGTTAGGCGGGCCCGAAAAATGGGAAGCCATAGGCAGCGCTACAAAATATGCAGGCATACACTTTTTGCCAAAAGCATGGGGTTTTTTGGCCGCCTGTACCGAAACCTTTGGTGGCTTTTTACTGGTACTGGGCCTGGCATTCCGCCCGGTGTGTTTCTTACTTTTAATTAATATGATAGTTGCCACCTTAATGCATTTTGGCACCGGTGGCGGCATTGAGCAGGCCGCGCATGCCATTGAAGATGGCGTTGTATTTTTAGGCTTGTTATTTATTGGCCCTGGTAGTTATAGTGTAGATAAGAAATAAAGCTGTCTTTAACAAAAAAGGGATGCCAAAATTGGCATCCCTTTTTAATTGACGAATAATTATTTAATTGAATTTTACAACTGCTACCTGATTAGCTGCAACATTATCCTGCCCAATGGTCATTGCTGTACCATCTGCTTTGGTGGCTTTCACAATTGTTAGGTTTACGTTGCCTGTAGTTGTACCTGTTGCAGGGCGGGTAACAACAGCGTTCACACTTAAAGTTTCCTTTGGTAAAACAACAGTTTGGTTTGTTGCCGTAACAATACCACTTAAGTTATAAGTGATGGTAACAGCTTGTTCAAGTACATCGCGCACGTTAATATTAACATTCCCTGTGTTTGTGCCAGCTGCAACGCTAACGCTTTTACTTGTTAAGGTTACATACGGAGGTATGCTATTGCTAAAATCATAGTTATCGCCGGGGGATGCTTTTTTGCATGATTGAAAACCTATACCGGTGACCAAGGCAAATAGTATATATAAAGTTATTTTTTTCATAATCGTATAGTTTAAAGATCAAACCATTGTTTAGTGTAATATTTAATTACGGTTTTAGGAGCGAATGGATTTACCGAAATCTCGTTTGTAATAGGATACTCATATCTCCTAAACAAGCCGTTTGCCGGTGCACCTGTAGGTATTTGTAAGTTTGGCACTTCGCTACCTTCAGGGCCTGATCTTCTCCATTCTGTAAAGGCTTCTAATGGCCTGTCCATCAGATCTATCCAGTGTTGGTAATGAATATTTGCAACCGGTGTAACGGTAAAAGCAGGTAAACCCGTAGTTGAGAATGTATTTGCAGTAGTTGCATCTACACCATAAAACTTACACGATTCGGCTACAGCTTGCTTATATAAAGCGGCCGCAGTAACTAAATTTACCGGAACACCTAAGCCTCTTGCATATATTTCAGCTTCATAAAATAATTCATCCTGGTAATCATATATGGTTTCGGGCTCTGTAGCAGTATGTAAACTTGCAGATATTCTTGGGTTTAATGTATCATCGCCGTCATCACCTTGTGTAATACCTACATAGTGTGTTGCGCCTGCAGGTTTATCAAACAGTTTAGGCAAACGGGGATCGTTAACCGGATCTAACACATCTGTAATGTATTTTGAAGCAAAAAAGAAGCTGATACCGCCATTATATTGCAGGTTGATTGCATATTTAGGATTGTTCTTTTGAGTAACATTTTGGAAAGGTATCTTAAAATTATCAGCTGCAGAACTAATCAAACCACCCGCTGTAAGCATTGCGCCAATTTGTGTGGCCTTAGTAGGGTCTTTATCAACTAATACCATTAAGGTACGCAATTTAAGCGAGGTAGCCAACCTTTTCCATTTTGCGATGTCTCCTCCATAAAACGGATCATCAATTGCAGCAATACCTCCTATTTTTAACGGGCTTGACGTATCAAATTGAGCAATTGCATCATTCAAAGTAGCAACTACACCCTCCAGCACGGTTTGTTGCGAATCAAAGTGCGGATAGCTGATAAGCGGGTTGATCGCCTCTGTATAAGGTACATCACCATACATTGTAGTAGCATCATAAAAAGCCAGGGCTAATAACACCTTACATTGTGCAGCAGCGTTATTGTTTTTAGGCGATGCTGATTCTGCAAGGCTAATGGCTTGTCTTAAATTTCCACCCATGGTAGTATATAAAGATCTCCATGAGTTACCTGTACTAAATGTTGATATAACATATTCCCCGGCATCAGGTATGCCCCAGCCTGTTGGATTATTTCCGCCATCGCTAACGGTTTGTCCGGCTAAAGCGAAAGGTATCCAATAGTCGCCGCTGGCACGTAAATCAACATACGTAGTTGCAGCATATGCAAATAACAATTTAGGATCGACAGCTTCTGCCGAGTTTGGATTTTTATTGATATCCAAATATTTTTTGCAGGATGTTAGGCTTAAACTTAGCGTTATAACACCTAAAAATGCATATATAAATTTCTTTTTCATGTTTTTAAAATTAAAATTTGATTCCCAGGTTAAAGCCGATAGTTCTTGTTGATGGCTGAGAGTTAAATTCAACCCCATCACCTGCGGCACCAGATCCAAAGAAGTTAACTTCAGGATCAATGTAAGGAACGTTTTTAGATATGATCCATATGTTACGTCCTTCAACACCTATTGTTAAGCCTTTAAAGTATTTAGCATGTTTATCAAGAAAGGCTTGCGGAAAAGTATATTTCAATGTTGCTTGTTTTAACTTAACAAAAGAAGCATCGAATATATTTGCTTCAGTATTGGTTGTTGAATATTGGCCCCAATAATCCTGCATACTTTGTACAGGTACTGTATTTGGAATAAATGTAGAGCCAGATGCTACAACGCCTTTATCTATAAATATATTACCCCTGTTCAAAGCAGTTTCTTGAGCTAAACCGGTTGTACGCAATGTTGATACTGTATTTGAATACATTATACCGCCTTTACGGGCCTGAATAAGGAAGCTTAATGCAAACCCTTTGTATCTAACAGTGTTAGTGATACCTCCTACCCAATCAGGGTTAACACTGCCTAATCTTTTATCTAAAACTGTTTTTCTTAAACCTGTAGCGGGGTCAATCACAATATTACCATCAGGATCGCGCACCCAGGCAGTGCCGTAAATACCAACAGATGTACCAGGCTCAGCTTTTAGTTGCAATCCGCTCCAACCGCTTTGTACAACATATAATGGAGCTTCGGCAGGCAAATCAATGGTTTGGGTGTTTCTTGACCAGTTTGCATCTATATCCCAGCTGAATGTTTTTAGCTTAACTGGTGTAACACCTAACTGAACTTCCCATCCATTATTTGTGATCGAACCGGCATTAATAAGTTTGGCTGCATAGCCACTGGATTGAGGTAATCCTAAAGAGATAATTTGATTAGATGTTTTAGAGTTATAATAAGTAACGTCCAATCTAACCCTGTCGTTTAAAAATCTCAATTCTGTACCAATCTCATTCGTTTTTTGATCTTGTGGTTTTAACAGATCTAAAGGCGGCACGGTTGAAGGAATACCAAATGCAATTAAACCGTTAAATGGAAAGCTTGAACCATAACCGTATTGCGCAAATGCAGTGCTAACCGGAGCATATGTAAATGCCAATTGGTAAGGACTTGTATCGCCGCCCACGTTGGCATAACTTGCCCTTAATTTACCATAAGATAACCATTTATTTGCCGGTAGCAATTCGCTGAATACAAAACCCGCGCTAACTGATGGATAAAAATATGAGTTGTTTATTTTTGGCAGAGTAGAACTCCAGTCATTCCTGGCGGTTACGTCTACATATAAAAAGCTTTTATATGATAAACCTAAATCACCATATACACCTTGCAATCTTCTTAAATTAGATGTGTTGGTAGTAGTTACTGATGCAGCATTCGAAAAGTTGTATAACTGATCTACTGTAAGCGTTTGTGCATCTGATTGATCCCTGCGGTAATAAGCCTCGTACACGTTATAACCAGCAATAAATTTCAAAGCCAGATCTTTAGTTACCTTGGTATCAAGGGTTGCAAGAAAATCATTGTTTATTACACGGTTATAAATATTACCTGTAAAAAAGTTACCAGTTAATGCACCTATCGTTCCTGGTCGTGTTACACCTTTACGAAACTCAGTATAAAAATCTGTACCAATATTATCAGATAATGTTAACCAACTAGTTGGTTTGTAACTCAAAATAGCGTTTCCAAAAAAGCGGTCAACACTATTCCCAAACTTATTGTTGTTAATGATCCAATAAGGGTTGTTCGAGTTTTTAGATGAGTTTAACGCGTTTTGCTGACCGGTAACCGGGTCAATATAGTTATCACGTAATTGATTGATATCAATTGTTCTTGGTAACCCGAATATTAATGAGGTAAGCACGTTAGGATTATTAGAACTTTGAACCGCTAAACCATCGCCAACAGTACGTGTATAATTCAGATTGGTTCTGATATCAAAACCGTATGGCAATTTTTTACCGCCATTAAAGCTTATCGCATTTTTGTTAAGCTCTTGTTGTTCAATAGTACCTCGTTGAATGGTATTATCAAAGGTAATACGGTAATCGCCTGTTTCGTCTGCACCACCCATTGCTACAGAGTTAATTACAGTTTTACCGGTTTTAAAGAAATCTTTAACATTATCAGGATAAGCCTGCAATGCTACCTGCTGATTTAAAAAGTTGGTAAATGTTCTTCCTTGAACCTCACTTATTTTAGGCCCCCAACCATTAATTGAAGCACTTAGCGCAGTTGGGTTGGCATTTGTACCATATAGGCCGTGATTACCCTGCGCATATTCATTTTGATAATCAGGTAAAACCAAAACATTATCAAAGCGTATGCTTGAATTAATATCAATTGTAGCAGCGCCTTTCTTTCCACGTTTGGTAGTGATAATGATAGCCCCGTTTTTTGCACGTGTTCCATACAGCGCAGATGCTGCAGCACCTTTCAATACCGTGATCGACTCGATATCGTCCTCATTAATGTCCGATGCCCTGTTTCCAAAATCAACGGAGCTGGTTCCCTGTGCAACACCGTTAACTGTAGATAACTGCTGTGCCTGGTTGTCAATTGGCAAACCATCCACAACAAAAATAGGTTGGATATCAGAACCTAAAGATGTTGCTCCTCGCAATACAATTTTAGATCCGCCACCTAATGTACCTGATGATGATGTTACGTTAACACCGGCAAGTTTACCTGCTAACGAGTTAACAACGTTGGTTTCGCGCGATTGTGTCAAGTCATCGCCTTTGATCACACCAACGGAATAACCGAGTGATTTTGATTCTCTGGTAATACCCAGTGCAGTTACTACCACCTCACCCAATTGTTTGTTAGAAAGTTCGAGTGTAACATTTACTGTATTACTTACAATTAGTTTCTCCTGCGGAGCGTAACCAATAAAAGTGAATACTAATGTTGTGCCTGATGCCGGCACGTTAATGGAGTACTTGCCGTCAACACCGGTTACAACGCCAATGGTTGTACCCTTGATTTTAACGCCGACACCCGGTATGGGAGTACCATCCTCCTTAGCAATTACAGTACCGCTTACGGTACGATTTTGTGCGAAAGTTTGCAGATAGCAAAACAGAACACACAAACTTACGAGTAGAAGTTTTTTCATGTTTTCAGTCCAATAAAGTCAGTTAATCATTAATTAATATAAAGTTAAGATGATTTTCATATAAAAAATATTATTTCTATAGCCGATATACAAAAATGACTTATTAGTCAGTAAAATAAATTAGTACTATGTATTGCATAATACAATCTAAAACATATATCTTTGTATTATGATTGTAGAGAACACACAAACGCAAATGCGAAAGGGGATATTAGAGTACTGTATCCTCTCCATAATTTCAAAAGGCGAAACCTATGCATCTGATATCATTGCCGAATTAAAAAAAGCAAAGATGCTTGTAGTGGAAGGTACACTGTACCCCCTTTTAACCCGCCTGAAAAATAACGGATTGTTAACTTATAACTGGGTCGAGTCAACATCGGGGCCACCCAGGAAGTATTACGTGCTATCGCCGGAGGGTCGCGACGTACTTGAGCAGCTTGACCTTACATGGGCCGAGCTTTCGCTTGCCGTTGAAACAGCCTTAGCCGGAAGAAACTTAAAATAAACAAAACTGACTCACAAAATATATCATGAATAAAACCATCATCATCAATATAAACGGTATCATCTTCCACATCGAAGAAGATGCTTACGAAGTATTAAAAAACTATATGACGGATGTTAAGCGTCATTTTGCAAACTCCGAAGACAGCCTGGAGATAACAACCGACATTGAAAACCGCATAGCCGAAATGTTTAACGATGTATTAATGCGCGAAAGCAGGCAGGTTATTGTTACTGCCGATGTGAATACCATAATAGGGCAAATGGGTACTGTTGAAGATTTTGAAATTTCGGCAGGGGGCGATGAAACAGAAACAGGCTATACCGCCCATCAAAAATTTACTGATAGCCGTAAACTATTCCGCGACCCTGACGATCACTTGCTTGGAGGTGTTTGTGCCGGCATTGCTAATTACTTTGATGTACAAACCGTTTGGATACGCATTGCTTTTGCGCTTGCCATCTGCTTTGCCGGAACAGGCCTTATGTTATACATTATACTATGGATAGTTGTACCAAAAGCCAATAACCGCTCAGACAGGATGGCCATGAAAGGTGAAAAATTAGATCTGCAGGGTTTTAAAAGGAACTTTGAAGAAGAATTAAAGAACCTGCACACCACATTTAAAACAGCAAGCCACGAGGCAAAACCTTTTGTATACAAGGCCCGCGATTTTACAGGCGACTTTTTTCACCATTTCAGGATATTTTTGGAAGGTGCGTGCCGTTTGTTTTTAAAATTACTGGGGGTAGTTATTTTATTTGCTTGCTTTAGTTTTTTTATGGCTGCATTGATTGGCTTAATTGCGCTATTAGCATACGGTAATGATATTTATCACCTCCTGCCTTTTGCTATTTTAAATTCGGTTAGCGGTATATATAGCAGCATGTTATACTTTAGTGCTTTTATTGTTGTTGCTATACCACTGGTTGCAATTATTACCCTTACTTTAAAAGTAGTATTTAACAGTGCGGGATTAAACCGTACTGCCGGATATACCATGCTTATTGTATGGATAGGATCGCTCTGTATTGTTATATACGATGCTGCAAAAATCACCCGCCAGTTTAAGGATTATGAGTCTTTTAGCCAAACCATCAATATTAAGCCCGTTAAAAACAATACCTACCACCTGCAATTGAGCGATATTAAATTTCTGACAAAAGAGGATAGCCTGCGCATGAACCTTGATCATGATTTTAACGGGAAAATTATTCTTGATGACCGTTATGGTGATGATAACATGCCACGTAATGTTGAAATAGAAATTGTAAAAAGCGATGTTGACAGAATAACGCTGGAAGAAAAATTTAGTGCCCACGGCGCAAATGATGAAGATGCGATAAGAAATGCCCGCAATGCAGTATACAATTTTACCCAGAAGGATTCGCTGTTAATATTTCCGCGTATGCTCGAAATACCTAAGGGAAAAGCATGGCGTGATCAAAGAATAGAACTCACATTAAAAGTGCCTTACAATACTATACTGGTTGTGGATAAAAATATCAATTACCTGATAAGGAATATTCTTGAAATTGATGATTGCAAGGAGAAGAACAAGCAGCCCAACTGGACCAGTGCACCGTTTATACTTACTGATAGCGGCCTTAACTGTAAAGTTGATACAACAGCATGGCTGTTAAAACAACCCATAGCCAAATGAAACGCGCAACCATAATTTGTTTAGGCCTGCTTTTAATAAGCGGGCCTATGCAAAAAGCTAAACAGGTGCACTCGCCATTGGCGTACGTGCAATTGTATTGGTTTAAAAAGGTAAAAAAAGAGATATTACAAACAGATCAAACTCCTTTATGGGTTGCTGTAAATAACTCTTTGCATTTTGTTACCAATGGCGGCCTCAAAAAACTCCTTCCGGTTTTAGATAATTAAATATTTGCTTTTGCGTGTAACCTTTTACCACATATCAGCATCTTACTATTATAACTGAACCATTTTTTATTATAGCATCCTAAAAGGAATATAAAAACCTTTAATGGATGTATTATGCTTAAACTACACAATATGAAAACACATTACAAACTATTAATAGGTATAATTATACTGCTGCAAACCGGTATGGCAATGGCCCAGGTAGCAAAGTCGCAGGTAAAAGTATCCGGAACTATTTTTGACAATAACAGCAAAGTACTACCTTTTGCAACAGTTGCCTTACTTAAGGCTAAAGACTCCTCTGTAGTAAAAGGAGCTATTACTAACGATGCGGGCCTTTACAGTTTCGACCGCATTGGCCAGGGCAGCTATATTGTACGTGTTACCACGGTTGGCTTTTTAAAAGCTTACAGTAAAAGCTTTGCAGTAGCGCAACAAGATGTACATGTACCATCTATACAACTAAGCGCGGGTGCAAAAGCATTAGGGCCAGTAAACGTAAACGCTGCAAGGCCGCTTATAGAGCGTAAGCTTGACCGTATGGTGATGAACGTTGAAAACAGCGTTTTGGCTGCCGGAAACGATGCTATGGAAATATTAGAACGTGCTCCCGGTGTTACCATAGATAAAGACGATAACATTAGCCTTAAAGGCAAGCAAGGCGTTACCGTAATGATAAATGATAAGCCAACACGCCTTTCGGCATCGCAATTGGCTACTCTGCTACGCTCTACCGATGGTAACAATATTCAATCTATCGAAGTTATAACCAACCCATCGGCAAAGTACGATGCTGCCGGTAATTCGGGTATCATCAATATCATACTCAAAAAAAATAATTCTGTTGGTACTAACGGCTCGATAAGTGCAACCGGGGCTATTGGTATTTACCCAAAAGGCAATGCTTCGCTTTCGCTGAATCATAAAGAGGGTAACCTTAACTTTTTTGGTTCTTACAGCATAGGCAGCCGCCAGCGTGCAAATAACATCTATATTGATCGTGTGATCGATTCAATAGGCAAACAAACCTATTTTACTCAGCATACCTTTATGCCTTCAACCAGCTATAATAACACTTACCGCCTGGGTGTTGATTATGATATGGGTAAAAAAAACACCATTGGCTTTTTATTTAGCGGCTACTATAATGGCGAAAATGATAACAATGTAAATAATACCGTTATTGGCTCAAAACCCGGCCTTACCGATTCATTACAAAACACTACTTCAACCATAGGGCAAACTTACGGCAACTATGAGTTCGATCTGTACGATAAGTTCCATATTGATAGTCTTGGACAAGATATCAGTATTGATATAGATTATGCCAAATTTACCAATACCAACAACGCGTTATACAATAACTACTATTTTTTGGGAAACGGCGCTACACAGCACAAACCGTTGGTTCAGCGCAACCAGTCGCCGTCAAACATCCAGATCAACACCGAAAAGATAGACTATACCCTACCCTTCAATAAAAATATGAAGTTTGAGGCCGGCCTTAAATCAAGTTATGTTAAAACGGATAATAACCTGCAGGCACAATTGCAAGATACCATTAGCAAAGATTTTGTAAACGATGGCAGCCGTACCAACCATTTTATATACGAAGAAACCGTAACCGCGGGCTATATTAACCTGGCCAAAACTTATAAAAAAACACAGGTACAAATAGGCTTAAGGCTTGAGGATACACATTCTATTGGCAACTCGCTCACCACAAAACAAATTGTTGACAGGGAATATACCGATCTGTTCCCCAGCATATTTATCAATCACAGCTTATCTGCAAAGCATGATATCGGTTTTTCGTACAGCCGCCGTATAGACAGGCCACAATATGATAACCTTAACCCGTTCCAGTATAACCTGGATGCCTATACTTACTCAAAAGGTAACCCATTCTTAAATCCGCAATACACTCACTCTTTTCAGTTTGATTATACTTATGCCAAATTTATTAACGCAAGCATAAGCTACAGCCATACTGATGATGTGATATCGCAGATCATATTACCCGATAATGGTAGAAAATCAACCTACCAAACCACACTGAATCTTAACACTCAGGACGTTTATAACATCAATATCAACTCCCCGTTCCAGTTTGCCAAATGGTGGACAGGTAATGCCAATATAAATGCCAATTACTTAGTAATAAAAAGCAAGGCTTTGCTTGGCGGCAATTTAGATGCAGGCGCGCCGGCAGCACAAATAAGGGTAACGCAAAACTTCCAGCTCAATAAAACATTAAGGGCCGAGCTTTCAACATCATACAACACGCCACAAACTTATGCGGTATTAAAGTTAAATGCGCAATATTGGGCAGATATGGGCATAAGCCAATTATTGTTCAACAAAGCTGCCACCTTAAAATTTTCGGTGAGCGATATATTTGATACACGCAGAAATGCTGCATCAAGCTTGTATCAAAGCCTCAACTTTGCCTTCCATCAAAAAGGCGAAACCCGTGTTGCGCGCTTAACCTTTACCTATAACTTTGGTAACTCAAAAATTAAAGCCCGCCAGCACTCAACCGGTGCCGAAAGCGAAAAAAGCCGTGTAAACGGCGGCGGATAATTATCCGGCAAATTTTATGTATAAAAGCCAGGATCTTTATTTAATAAAGCCCCTGGCTTTTTTTGTTGCACATATTTGTAATATTTATAAAACCTTGCAGTAATAATTCAGTCTATTTGGTAGGTTTGAAAATACATTAGTAAAATACATGAAAAAGCTTACCCTAATTGCGTTGCTGCTATCTGCTACGGTTGCTATGGCGCAAACAAAACAAACAATAACTAAAGCTACTGTAACATACCAGATAAAAAACATGGGATTTACAACCTTGGGCTTTTTAAGCGGTTTTGCAGGCGAAGTTAAATTTGATAAAGCACACCTTGTTGCCAGCTCCATCGAAGCATCAGTTGAAACAAAAACTATAAATTCTGATGATGATGCCCGTGATGCTCACCTGCGTAAGGAAGATTTTTTTGATGTGGACCATTATCCAAAAATGATCATGAAATCTGTTTCATTTAAACAAAAAGGGAGCAACAATTACATTGGGCAGTTTGAACTGACGATAAAGGGAAAAACCAAACTTGTGGAGGTGCCATTTGTTTATGCTCAAACAGGTACTACGGGCAGCTTTAAAGGCAGTTTCAAAATAAACCGTTTAGATTTTGGCATTGGCGATAGCAGCCTGGTATTATCAAACGAAGTAACCATTTCGGTTGGCCTTGAAACTGCCATTCCGGCAAGCTGATCAGTTATTCCTTTACTTTGCTATCTATTGTGATAGTTACCGGCCCGTCATTCACCAGTGCTATTTTCATATCGGCGCCAAAAATACCTGTGGCCACAGGTTTATTAAGCAGGCTTTGTAATTGCGTTTTCATTTGCTCATACATCGGGATTGCTTTATCCGGCCTTGCCGCGCGAATAAACGATGGCCGGTTTCCCTTTTTAGTTTGAGCAAACAGCGTAAACTGAGATATCAATAATATATCCCCATTAACATCGGCAAGCGCTTTGTTCATCAGTCCGTTCTCATCACCAAATATACGCATGTTCACTATTTTTTGAGCAAGCCATTCCAGGTCATCGGCAGTATCTGCGTCTTCAATACCCAATAACACCAGTAAGCCTGCTTCAATCTTCCCGGTAACGGTACCGCTTACCGTACATGATGCCTGCGAAACGCGCTGAATAACTACCCTCATTTATCTTTACCTATTTTATAATAACTTTGGTTAATGCGTAACCGGTATTTGTTTCTGCTTATTATCATCTTGTTTACAGGTTGTAAACATCCCCGAAAGGTAAGCACTTCCTTTTATTACTGGAAAACCGTATACAAACAAAACCCTGCCGAAAGCGAATATCCTGAACATTTACACAGCAACAAAATGTATGTGCGCATTATGGATGTTGATATGGACGATAGCGGTATAAACCCTGTACCTGTTTCGCCAATTGCTTTCCAACAAAAATTGCCAGATGCAATACAGATTGTACCTGTTGTATTTATTGTTAATAATGCGTTTAAGATAATTCCCAAAACAGGCCTTGCAGATATGGCCGCTAAAATAGTCCGTTTTGTTGATGCCAAAGTAACTCAGGCGGGTAAGAAAAGCTATAGTGAATTACAAATAGACTGTGATTGGACGGCAGATACAAAAGACAACTACTTTTACCTGCTTAATGAATTTAAAACCCTCACCAAGGGCAAAACATTGTCAATAACGCTACGATTGCACCAAATAAAAAACCAAAAAAACTGTGGTATACCCCCTGTTAATAAAGCCTTGCTAATGTGTTATAACATGGGCAACCTGCGTAAATACGGCCCGCAAAACTCAATAATTGAAGTAACTGAACTAAAAAAATACTTAGGTGATAATTTAACACGTTATCCCATAAAAATGGATATTGGCCTGCCTTTGTTTAGCTGGGCAGTTGCTTTTCGCGATAAGCAGTACATTGGCATTGCCAGACAAATAAATTTTAATAACTTAAACAATGGGAACATGTTTAGCCACACAGGGGCCAATATGTATTTTGCAAAAACAGATATGCCACAATTTGGGTTAAAAAAGAACGATGAGGTGCGGTGGGAAGACGTACCGTTAAATACCTTGCATGAAACAGCGGCTTATATTTCGCCAAGGCTGAAAGAGGAAAATATTGAAGTTGTTTATTTTCATTTAGATGAAAATCTGTTAAAAAAATACACCTATGATGAATTGGAAAACGTGGCTAAAATACTGCGTTAGTTTTATTGGTTGCTTTTGGGCCATGGTTGCAATTGATCTGGCATGTGGTGGCGAGGTTGACCCGTATGACTATTATGTGTCTTTTTTTCATAGCAATTTAAAGGGCGAAAAAGATTACAAACCATTTTATTATACCGGTGCTACATTTTTATACGATGATACCGAACCGGCAAGCGAGGCTGATATAAATGCATCAGAGTGGGCAACCTACCTGGGCAACACAGTAAAGGCGGCAGATGTGCGCAAGGCCATGTACAACTTACCCAAACGGGTTGACTCGCTATTGCAAATTGGTTATTTAAAAAGTAACGCCAAATTGCCGGATAGCCTGGCCAACAACACCTTTCTAAAAGCTATTGTAAACAACACCGGCGCGCTTAAGTACTACCGCTTTGCAAAAGGGGTTGAAAAGGTAGCCAACATTACCAATTACAATCCATGGGACCCTGTGCCTGTTGATTCGGTTGCTTTACGCGAAGCAGGGGCTGTGGCACTTAAAAGTGCCGAAACTGAAAAAGATGGCTTTATAAAAGTACGTTACTATTACCAGGCACAGCGCCTGCTGCATTATGGCAAAAGCTATGCGCAGGCTATGGCAGTGTATGATAAGTACCTTGCTGCTATGCCTACAGATAGCCACATTAAAGGCCTTGCACTGGCGCTTAAAGCCGGCGAAGAACGGCGCCTGGGCGATGCTGTTAAAGCGGCCTACCTCTTCTCTAAGGTGTTTGCCCAATACCCCGAAAAGCGGATAACGGCTTACCAAAACTACATGTATACCCATGCGCAAACAGATAAGGTATTAGCGCTTGCTGCCAACAAAGCCGAAAAAGCCGTAATATATGGCATTGCCGGTTTTGGTAGCCCGCAGGTAAATACAGCGCCTTTAAAGCAGGTTTATAATTATGATCCATCTTCGCCCATGGTGGCTGTGTTGTTGGCCCGCGAGATCAACAAATTGGAAGAAACTTACCTCAGCCCAAAGCTTGAACGTAGCAGCAGGCTGCTTTATGGCAATGCATCAAACTGGTACACCCCTGCAGACACTACCGAAGCACGATCTGTAAAATATATCCAACAGCTTAAAGATTTTTGTAAGGTGCTTGCTGCGGATAAAAACTACCCCGATGCTAATTTAGCTACGCTATCCCAGGCTTACCTGGCGTGGATGCAGGGTAATACCGATGAAGGTTCTGATCTGTTAAGAACTTTGTATGACGTAAAACTTGATGAAAAACTGAATGATCAAAAACAGATCATCCAGCTATTACTTACTGCCCAACAGATAGAAGTACTAAATACCGTAAACGAAGCCACACTGTTGCCAACACTCCGGTGGCTGCAAGGCAAGGTAAGGGCCGAGCAAAAACTCAAACCTACTCCCGGTAATGATTATTATTATACCGTACCAAAGCCATTTACCACCACTGCCCGAAATTTTTATCAGCAAATATTAGCTCCTGCTTACCTTAAACAATGCGATACCACAATGGCCGCCCTGGTATTGTTACGAACGGATGAAGGAACCATATTTTGGCAAAACCAGTTGCATAGCAACCATATACAGGCACTATTACATTATAAACTAACGCCACCTGCAAACCCGTACATGGCATTTTTAACAGCCAGGCTTACACCACGCCCGGTGAACGATATGTACGAGCTGCTTGGCACAACTTACCTGCGCGAGCATAATTACACTGCCGCAATTGCCGCCTTTAAGCATGTAGCCGCCTCAACTTTAAACAAAGACCATGACTATACCGTAGCCGACCCTTTTATTGAACTGATAAATGATTATCCTAAACAATACCGTTACGGCCAGTCAAAAGGTTATAATAAACTCCAGTTTGCCACAGCCATGCACACGCTTGAACAAAACGTTATTACCGACCCGGCAAATACGGCATCCTACTATTATAAATTAGGCGCGGGCATTTATAATACATCAACTTATGGTAATGCCTGGTACCTCATATCCTACTATTGGTCGGCCGAAGATTTTGGCCGCCAAAAAGAGAACTATTATGATGATGATTATATAAAAACAAGTTATGCCGAAAAATATTTTATTAAAGCCGCGCAGTTAAGCAAAACACAGGAATTTAGGGCGCGTTGCATATTTATGGCAGCCAAATGCCGCCAAAAGCAAATTATAAGGCCCAATTGGTCAATAACCGATAATTTTGATGTGCTCGATAAAAAGTACAAGGAACAATTAAAAAACAATTTCTATTTCCCCGAACTGAAAAAAAATTACAGCAAAACGGCTTTCTATAAAAAAGCTGTGAATGAATGCAGTTACCTTAAAGATTACATCCGTGTAAAATGATCAGGCACGGGTATCGTTACCATGATAAATACTGAGGTAGCTATCATATCGTGATGGGGCTATTTCACCCGCTTCTACAGCAGTTAAAACAGCGCAACCCGGTTCGTTAACGTGGCGGCAGTTTTTAAAACGGCAATCTTCGCGGTACTGGCGTATCTCGGGGAACATCCCGCCTAATTCGGCCTGCTCTATGTCAACTATCCCCAATTCGCGGATGCCGGGCGTATCAATAATAAACCCGCCTCCGGGCAACTCAAACATCTCGGCAAATGTGGTGGTATGCATACCCTTATCGTGCCATTCTGATACTTCTGTAGTACGCAAACTCAAGCCTGGTAATATTTTATTGATCAGCGTTGATTTACCCACTCCCGAATGGCCCGAAAACAAACTTACCTTATCTTTAAGGGCGGCAACTATTTCATCAACACCGGTACCTTTTAAAGCCGATACCTGCATGCATTGGTAACCCAACTCCTCGTATATTGATCTGTAAATGGCCAGTACCTCTAAACCTTCATTACTAAACAGATCGAGCTTATTGAATACAAGGATTGCCGGAATGTGGTATGCCTCGGCAGTAACCAAAAAACGATCAATAAAGCCAAGCGATGTACGGGGTGATGCCAATGTAACTACCAAAAAAGCCTGGTCGAGATTGGCAGCAATAACCTGCCCTTGTTTTGACAGGTTGATGGATTTACGTATGATGTAATTTTTACGCTCGTGCAGTTTGGTAATTACACCGGTTTCCTGCTCGGGCTCCATATCAAAATCAACTATATCGCCAACGGCTATCGGATTTGTAGTGGTGATACCCTTTATCCTGAATTTACCTTTTATCCGGCAATCCAGTTTATGCCCGTCGGGGGTTTGTACCTGATACCAGCTTCCGGTCGATTTTGTTATTAATCCCTGCATTTTATGCTGCAAAGATAGCAGTATGCGTTAAATAAAACACCTTATCTAATACCCGAAACAATTACAACCTGCACTACGTAAACATATTTTTTAACACGGGGCAATTATTTTTGGCAATCAGGTGCTTATCTTTGCCATCATAACTGTTCCCCGAGTTTACACATTGATGATGGATAAATACTGTAAAAACTATTTAAAATCAGCTTTTCTGCTGGTTTTATTGCAATTATCCGTATTTCTGTGCTTTGCCCAATTACCTCAATCCCATCCCCCTGTAAACCCCAATTCAAGTACACTTACTATTCCTGATTACGATAAACTCATCGCTTTTTATCGTTACTATAAACCGGATTCGGCTATCTATTTTTCCAACAAAGCCATTTTACTGGCAAAAAAGAACAGGGATGATATCGGTTTGGCTAAAATATTAAACCAGGTAGGTATTATAAACGATAACCTGGGTAAAACAGACGAATCGAGGGAAAACTATCTTGAAGCCAGAAAGCTTTATACACAAACCGGCTTTAAAAGCGGCATAGCTACCGAAGATGTGCGTCTTGGCGTTGTTGAAATGCGCAAAGGCAATTATGACAAAGCGATGGGCTATTTTCTTGAATCGCTAAAAGTGAGCGAATCCATAAACAACGCGCATGGTAAAATGGAGGCTTATTTAACAATCGGCGAATGCTACCTTGCTGAAAAGAAATTCGACCTCGCCCTCCAAAACCTCAAAATTTCAGAAGAATTGGATAAAACCATACCCTTCTCAAACTTCTCGCTTAACCTTTATATTGATTTCGGTATATTATACACTGCCCGTCAGGATTATGATCAGGCTATCAGCTATCTCCAAAAAGGTATCCGCAAAAGCGATATCCCGCAATACCAGGGCCTCAATATTACGCTTACTACTTACCTTGCAGCCGTATATGCTAAACAGGGCTATAAAGATCGCTCGTTGGTATTATTAAAATCGGCACTGGTAAAAGCCCGTGCTATCAATAACTATATCCGCGAATTGCAAACCCTAACCAGTATTGCCGATACCTATGGTAAAGGCGACCCTGTATCGGCATTGGTTTATTTAAAGCAGGCTAACGAACTGATAAAGGCCCGTGGTTCTGAAAGATCGCAGATAGATATATTGGGCCGTATGGCCGATATGTATCACATACAGAAAAACGAAAGCGCCGCTTATGCCATTAAAGAACAGCAATATGCCATAGCCGATAAATACTATTATCAAAAAATGGCCAAGCAGATCAACAGCCTGCAATCAGCTTATGATCTTAACCAATCGCAGGCAAATGTTCAGGCATTAAAATTTGAGAATAGCCGCTCACTATTGGTACAACGGATTGTTTTAGTTATAGCTGCCGGAGCATTTATATTGCTCTTTGTAATGGTATTATTCTATTTCCGTACCCGCAAATTAAACGCATTGCTTAACAAAGCCAATACTGAACTGGTAGAATCAAATACCGTTAAGGACAAGCTATTTTCTGTTTTAGCGCATGATCTTCGATCGCCCTTTGCTTCTATCATTAGCCTGCTCTCGCTTATTAATGATGATATACTGGATGCCAAAGAAAGGAAAGAGATCATCAATATGGCTGTGCTGAGCAGTAATGCCTCGTTGGATATTTTAAATAACCTGCTAAAATGGGGAGAAATGCAGATCAAAGGCATTCGCCTGACGCCCGTTATCCTGTTGCCCTATGACATTATAGAACGTAATATTGCCTTGTTATCCGCTTCGGCCGAGTTAAAAAGTATTAGCATTATAAATACGGTAAACAAAGGCTGTAAGGTATTAACAGATGCCGATCATTTTGAGTTTGTGATACGAAACCTGTTATCAAATGCTATTAAATTTACTTCGGATGGTGGTACGGTATCTGTAGCTGCGCAAATAGTTACCGAAAAGTGCGAAGCTATATTCAGCATACAAGATACCGGTGTAGGGATAGAGCCGCAACGCCTTCAAAGCATCTTCAGCCTGGGCAATGTAAGCACCAGCGGCACTAATGATGAAAAAGGAACAAGCCTTGGCCTTGTACTTTGCAAAGAGTTTATAGAAGCTAACAGGGGCCGCATTTGGGCCGAAAGCGTCCCTGGCAAGGGCTCAACCTTTATGTTCGCTCTTAAAATAGTTTAAAGTCAAATATCTTTTCCCAGTCTGTCAATCGTTCAATCCTTAGCAAGGGGGGATAAGTAAGATTTATTCAGCTATATCTCGATTCCTGCATCTTTTCTCATCCATATAATATACAAAAAATTCTTCTTGTTTCCAAAAACCACCCTCATATAAACTCATTCTAAATCACAGCTAACACTTTAATATACAGTCGGTTTTTTGTATTTTTGTGTATTATTTTTACCTCCCCGGTAAACATTGAATTGTTCTTTATAAATATTCCCGGAACACCCCTGTTCACATCCCAACCACTGTTAATTAAACCAAAACAACAACATTATGCCAACCTGGAAACCCATCGTTGGTCAGAGCTTTACGCCCGACCAATTTGCCGCCTATTGCCAAACCTTACAATGGCCCGTGTGGCGCCCCTCATTTATTGTATTACACAATACCGGCGTACCCACACTTGCCCAACGCCCAAAAGGATTAACTAACCAACACATCCTCGACCTGGTAAAATACTACCGCGACGACCAGCATTGGAGCGCAGGCCCGCACTTATTTATCGATGATCATCAGATCTGGGTGTTTACCCCACTCACTACCCCCGGGGTACACTCCCCTTCGTGGAACTCGGTAGCATTAGGTGTAGAGATGCTGGGCGATTACGAAACTGAACCCTTTAACAGTGGCCGCGGCCTTGCCGTACATAAAAATGCCGTAGCCGTGCTCAGTATTTTATGTGGCACATTGGGTATATCGCCCTCCACTATTAAGCTACATAAAGAAGACCCGTTAACCACGCACAAATGCCCCGGCAAAAATGTTGTTAAAACTAAATTAATAGCCGAAGTACAAACAGCGTTGATTACACTGCATAGCGGCGAGCATAATGTATCTGCATGATTAGCAGATGATTTTATTGGATATGATAAAAACGTATAAACACCTGATTAGTAGCGTAAAAACACGGAAAATACTGATCGGGGTAAATCAATTTTTGTTAATCTATTATCTTTAGACATAGATATTATTTAATGATCAAACCTAACCCTTATCACAATAATTATCCTTATCATGAACCCAAAACCCACTTTTAATTATGTACAAAGTGTATTTACACTGAACATGTTTGCCAACCTGGTGAGCGACAAAAAAGCACCGGATGAGCAATTACAATTAGAACTGAGCCTGATGCTCAATGCCATATTTAACGATGCCGATGTGCAGAGTTTAATGGGGCAATGGCAAGTGGTTTGGGGGCCCGTAGTAGGCTCTTACGGCAGCGATGCCAACAATCCCGAAAAGTCTATTGTATCCAACGCTTTGTATGTAGCTTACAATGCGGCGGATAACCAGTATGTAGTAGCCACATCGGCAACCAACCCCATATCAAAATATGGCTGGTTTGTTGAAGATTTTGACGTACGCACCATGGTGCCCTGGGTATTAGCGCTCAACGAGCCGCAAGCAACTAATACACTATTACCCGCCGCGCCACGCATATCCAACGGCTCATACCTGGGCCTAATGCATTTGCTTTCCATGCAATCATCAACCATAAACGGACTGCAAAACGCCGCTCCCCAAACGTTAGTACAGTTTTTAACATCCACCTTTGCCGGTTCAAATGCACAAACACAACTGGTGGTTACCGGGCATAGCCTGGGCGGGGCCATGTCGTCGGTATTGGGTTTGTACCTGGCACAAACATCAAAAACCTGGAACCCTACCAACAGCGTTAACGTTTCATCAATGCCTACTGCGGGCGCATCGCCGGGCAACAAGGCATTTTCAGACCATCACAGCAAAGTGATGGGTATGCGCACCATTCGCTTCTGGAACAAATTAGATCCAGTTCCGCATGGCTGGCAGCCCGACCTGCTTGAACTTGTACCCTTTTTATACTACCCTTTCCTAAAGCCGGGCGACCTGTTTAAAGGTTTGGTAGGTTTAGTTGTAGAACAAAGTTTGCAGGGCACATTGCCTTACCCAGAAGGTGGTTTTTATACCCAACTAATGCCGCAGGTATCACCCCTTCCCGGGCAGATCAACGTGGCAAGTGCCGCAAATCCATCGGCAGCATCGGTACTGCAGTTTTTGATCGATATGGGGCTTGATGAATTGCTTATCCTGTTAAAAGTGAACAAAATGCTGGCCGCGCTAATTATTGATGGTATTAATCTGTTGGTAAAAGAGTTTTTGAACCAACAAACAATCGACCAGTTTATGGATGCCTTGCGCGCCAAGCTGGCAGCCTTACCTGTAGATAAGGAGTGGATAGAAAAACTCTTCGTTGTGCTCGAATCCATTGTTTTTGAAGTGGAAAATGTATTCCTGTTCCTTATCCAATTGGTGTATCAGCACGTAACCAGCTACACTTACCTGATGGGTACTTCGGCCATGCACCCGCTGTCGCAGGCCATTATCAACAACCTGGTAGCAACAAACTCGCTCGATGAAAGCTATACCAACATAGTTGATAAGCAAAGCAACCCGCAACTCATTGTACAGCAAATGACCCCAATGATAGGCAGCGCTTTACTGAGCTTGCTTACCCCGGCGTTTTTAGCTAAAAAGGGTTGGGATATATTGTAGGTTGATAGTTTTGAACAAATTGCTAAAGGCCGGCCGTAAGGTTGGCCTTTAGCATTTGACGATATTTCACCCACAGCCTGTGGTCGGTGTTATCACCGCACCACATTACCACAAAGTTTGTATCTTGCTTTATGAATACCGGCATTGAATTTTACACAGCCACCTGTTTAAACTGGCAACCATTGCTACAATCTGAAAAGCACAAAAATATCATCTTAGACAGCTTGCGGTTTTTGGTGACTAACAACCGGATATGGCTTTACGGTTATGTGATCATGCCAAATCACGTTCATATATATGGTGCAAACAAGATGCATGGGTAGATAAGAATGTGCAACAACATTTTTCTAAGTTCACCGGGCAACAACTAAAATTTAGTTTGCAAGCTGACGATAAGGAAACTTTGCAGTATTACAAAAGCACACAAAACGACAGGGAATACCAATTTTGGGAACGCAGGCCATACAAATCGACTATGTACAACAGGTCGTTGTTGGAGCAAAAATTAGATTATATTCACCATAACCCTGTCCGGAAAAACTTGTGCCAACATGCGGAAGAGTACGTTTATTCTTCGGCAGGTTATTACATTAATAATATTGATGACACGGGCTTGATCACTCATTATATGGAGCATATTTGACAGTGTATTAGTGGTGCGGTGATAACACCGACCACAGGCTGGAGAGCTTATTCGGCTTCTCATTATTTCGTGTACTAAAGCCGCTTTTGATTTTCCCTACGTGGTATTAGCATTTCTTTTTTTAAAAAGACAATCCCAAATAAATGAATATAGCTATAGAACTAATCATGAGTAACAAAGCCATTAAACAAACCGGTTTCTTTTTCATATCGCTATAAGATTCATATATCGTAATAATCTTTTTTCCTCTGCCATGGGTATTGAAATGCTTTTCACAAAAAAAATACGTAGGCATGAAAATAAGGAGTGCGATAATGCAAATTAAAACATTATTTACCACTTGTATTTTGTTCTTTAAATCGAAAATGATATAAATTATGATTAAAATGTTAATTATCCAAAAAGACAATAAATAAGATACAAGCGCATAAGCTCTACTAGCTCTATTCGAAACATCTATACTTTTAGAAATAGACGAATAAATTAATATAAATAGGTATTTTAACATAAAAATTATCTTAACCCCACTGGTCGAAGGTTTCAACTTCGACCTTAAATATTTAAGCTTCCGGCTTACCACCTACCCTGCCCAATTCTCCCTATCCAAACTCCGGTAATGTATTGGCTCAGCCAAATGCTCTAACAATATCTCCTCGCTCTCCCGTTGTCCGAAGTTTCCAAACTTCGGACGAATATGCATGTAGTCTCCGACTACATACCGACCACAAGCTGAGTGGATAATTCAATTTTGTCACTTGTCACGGCTCACTGCTGGTCGCAAATAAAGCTTAAAGACCACTTTTTGAAAGTTTATTTTAAATATTGGAGCATGAGATCTTCTAATTCATCATTTTTATAGCTGAGGTTTTTGTTTTCATCAAAAATGATAACTCCGTCATAGGCAGTATACACAACTTCAAAAGTATCTGACTTCTGGTCCGAATATGACAGTACTAGTTCAAAAAAACCAAAGTTTTTTTTCCCATTCACATTAGGTACGCCTTTCATTTGTTTTAGTTGGCCGACTATTTTCTCTAAATCATCATGCTTAGTTAAAGTGGTATCCCTTTTTACAAATTTATTGGTGGTACGATTAATGATTTTTATTTCAGTTATGTTCGAAAACTTATTCTGGTGGTCAACACTTGTCCCCCACGTACACTTAAGAAAAAAAACACACAAGAATAAAATCATCGATATCTTATCTTTCATAGTCATAAAATTATTCTTTTATCTAAAATTTCAGCCTATGGTCGGTGTTATCACCGCACCATCAAAACTACCCCGCCCAATTTTCCCTATCCAAACTCCTGTAATGTATCGCTTCAGCTAAATGCTCTAATAGTATTTCCTCGCTACCCGCTAAGTCGGCAATGGTGCGTGCTACTTTCAAAATACGGTCATAAGCCCTTGCGCTCAGGCCCAGTTTCTCCATCGCTTTTTTGAGCAACGTTTGCCCGGCGGTACTGATCTGGCAAAGTTCACGCACCATTTTGGTGCTCATCTGGGCGTTGCTGTGCAGGCCATCCTGCCCGCTGCCAAAACGGGCTATTTGTATATCCCGGGCCTTGATCACGCGCTCGCGTATCACCTCACTTTTTTCGGCGGGACGGTCTGATGATAGCTCGTCAAAGTTTACTGGGGTTACCTCTACATGCAGATCGATACGATCCAATAATGGCCCCGATATTTTGCTCAGGTATTTCTGCACCACACCCGGCGGGCACACGCACTCTTTTTCCGGGTGGTTGTAGTATCCGCAAGGGCAAGGATTCATACTGGCGATTAACATCAAACTACTCGGATATTCAACTGATAATCTGGCACGGCTCACAGTTACTTTACGCTCTTCTAAAGGTTGCCGCATTACTTCTAAAACGGTACGTTTAAACTCGGGCAACTCATCCAAAAACAGCACGCCATTATGCGCCAGCGAAATTTCGCCGGGCTGCGGGTTGCTGCCGCCACCAACCAAAGCCACATCGCTAATGGTATGGTGCGGCGCGCGGAAGGGCCTCACGGTAACCAGCGCATCGGTAGTGGCCAGTTTACCTGCCACTGAGTGTATCTTGGTGGTCTCTAAACTTTCCTGCAAACTTAATGGCGGCAATATTGACGGCAATCTTCGCGCAAGCATGGTCTTCCCCGCTCCAGGCGGGCCGATCAATATCACGTTATGCCCGCCCGCAGCGGCTATCTCTAAAGCGCGTTTGATATTCTCCTGGCCGCGTACTTCATTAAAATCGCTATCATAATTGTTAATGCTGTCAAAAAACTCTTCGCGGGTATTTACTACGGTTGGGCGCAGTACCGCGTCCCCATTAAAAAAGTCGACCACCTCTTTAATACTTTCCACACCATAAACATCAAGGTCGCTTACAATTGCGGCTTCGCGCGCGTTTTGCTTTGGCAGGATGAAACCCTTAAAACCTTCCTTTCGGGCTTGTATGGCAATAGGCAAAGCACCCCTTATGGGCTGCAAACTTCCATCCAGCGAAAGCTCACCCATAATGAGGTATTTATCAAGTTCTTCGGTTTCTATCTGCCCCGATGCAGCCATTACCGCGGTGGCAATGGTAAGATCATATGCCGAGCCTTCTTTGCGCACATCGGCAGGAGCCATATTAACCACTACCTGTTGGCGCGGCATTTTATAGTTACAATTTTTTAGCGCCGACTCAATACGGAAATAACTTTCTTTAATAGCGTTATCGGGTAAGCCAACAATAAAATATTTAGTGCCCGGCAAAATATTTACCTCAACAGTAATGGTAGTGGCCTGTATGCCGTAAACGGCGCTTCCGAAGGTTTTAACTAACACAGTTTATATATAATTATAAACGAAAGATAAGGAAATATACCTAACCGCAAAAACTGCCGTTAAAGCATTTTGCTTTTGTGCAAAATGATACTACATTTAACAAACAGATAATTGACACATGAAAAAATTAAGCATCATCCTGTTCATCGCATTCGCATCGGTAAAAGCATTTTCGCAAACAACCATCGCCGCTGCCGATGCCGCCAAGCATATCGGCGAAAACGTAACCATTTCCTCGAAAGTTTTTAGCGCCAGGTTCCTGGATCAGTCGTCCATCGTATTTTTAAACGTAGGCGCCAAATTTCCTGATAGCCCGCTCACTATAGTCATAAAAGGTGATGATCTTAAAAAATTTAAAGAAAATCCTGCAGATACCTTTAAAGATAAAACCATTACCGTTACCGGGACACTGGTTGATTATAAAGGCAAAGCCGAGATTGTTGTTACCGACCCGGCCCAGATAAAAGTTGCAGAAGTGAAGATGTAAAAGCACACCCGTCACGCCATGGTCTGACAGAGACTATATAAAATAAGAAAAGCCACCTTTTGGGTGGCTTTTCTTATTAAAACGTTATGGTTAAGATTTTTTTGCCTTAGCTGTAAAATCAAAAGGCACAATAACTTTAAAACTCACATTACGGCCCATATTAAATATGCCTGGCTGTACACCCGGCCCGGCGCCATTGGCATTATCAAAATATTTTAACCGGCTCATGTTCGATTGATAATTTACATCGCCAAGGTTGGTGCCTTCAATAAATATTTTGAGGATAGGATTACCGGCTGTGTTTACAATATTGGCACCTACGCCAGCGCTTATCAGGTTATAACCGGCAGTGTAGGTTTCAGTACCGTAAGCAGCAAAAAACCTGTCTTGCGCGTTAAAATGATCAAAGCCAATTTCGGCATAAAAGTTTTTGAAAAACCCAAAACCTTTGGCAAAGTTACCACGCAGCTCCGAGTGTGTATGTAACGGTGGAATAAAAGGCAGGTATTTTAAGCTATCGGCAACATTACCGCCCGAGCCTAAATTTTGGCCATACGTTAAGCTAAGCGAGTTTTCAAAATGCAACCATTTGTAGGGATGTATATCCATGTTCAACTCGCCGCCATAAATACGGGCCTTGGTTTGTACATAAGTAAAGGTGTTATACCCGTTTGTAATAACAGACGCGCCTGTTGCATCCAGCACCTGCTGCTGAAAAATGTAGTTGGAGATATCGTTATTAAATAATTCGGCACTAAGGCTTAACATTGGCAAGGTTAAAAACGCGCCAAAATCTTCCTGCACGCTAAACTCCGGCTGGAAATTACTGTTACCCACGTGATAGATCTGCGAACCCGGATCAGGGCCATTGGCAGAAAGCTCTGCAATACTCGGCGCCCTGAAACCACGGGCTATGTTGGCCTTCAGCAAAAATTTCTTCGAGAAATTATATGTAGCGCCAAAGCTTCCCGAAAACCCTGAGAAGTTTTTACTTAAGGCATCAAACTGTTTTACCACACCTGTAGCTGTTGTTGGGTTAGCTCCGGTATACAATGTAGTGTATTTTGATGATAAGGTATCAATATAAGCAGGGTCACCGGTAAACGAACGGCTATCATACCTCGCGCCTGTCACCAAATCTAAATCGCCAAAGCTCTTTTTAACAATAAAGAACGGGCCAATATCAAACTGGTGATATGCCGGTATTGGAAAATCTGTACTATAACCTAAGGAGTTGGTTTGGTACATTCCGTTTACTCCTACCGATGTTTCGTACTCCTTTGCAATATTAAAGTTGTACTTGGTATCGTAAGTAAACGTGGTTAACTGCAAGTTTAAGCCCGGGATAGCTGCATCTTCGGGGTGCGTATACTCACGGCGGTGGCTGTACTGGTAACCCAGGTTAAGCAATATATTACCATCGCCCACACTAAAACTGCTGTTATTATAAATGCGGTATAACTGCACATGCTGGTGCAGCACAGGTATAGCATACCCGTTCAGATCGGCATAATTAACTATGGGCCTGCTCAGATCAGCTTCGGTAACCTGTTTGGTAAACTGGCGGCTCACCGAATCGCGACTGCCGTCGGGAATCGCCTGCTCATCATCAAATATTGATGCATTTAAATAAGAATAGCCCCAGTTTTTTGTCAGGCCTAACATTATACGTGCATCATTTTCTTTAAAGTTAGTAGCGTAAACACGGCCGTCGTGCTGGTTCTGGTAATCTATAGCTGCCTTAGACGACAGAACAGTACCCCATACAAAACCATTGCTGTTGCCCTGCAGGTTAATTGAGCCGCTAACTAACCCATTGTTGGTACCATATACACCCTGCACAGATCCTTTTACAGTTCCATCGGCAACCGGCGAAGCTGTGATGAGGTTAACTACCCCGCCAATAGCATCCGACCCGTAGCCTAAACTGGCAGGCCCTTTTATTACTTCCACACGCTCTATCGAGTTTTGGTCAACCTCAACGCCATGCTCATCGCCCCATTGCTGGCCTTCCTGGCGAATACCATCCTGCAAAGTAACCACGCGGTTATAGCCCAAACCATGTATAAACGGTTTTGATACATTGGGCCCGGTAGTAACGGCACTCACGCCAGGCAGGTTGGCTATCTGGTCGATAATATTACCTGCGGCGGCGTGCTCATCAATAACCGTTTTGCTTATTGCCACCAGGGGTATAGGGCTGCGCTTAATTTCGGTAGCGCGGCTTACACCTGTTACCATTACTTCGGCTATCTCTATCGATGAAGTTTCCATTTCAAAATCCAGCACGCTTGTTTTCGAAAAATCAACTTTTTGGTTAATTGCACCATAACCTACATAGGTAAGTTGTACTAAATAAATGCCTTTTGGCAGATGCGTTAAAATATATTTTCCTTCGGCATTGGTAGTAGCTCCAATTTTCAAGTCGGGTACGTATATAGCTACGCCTATCAGCGGCGATCCGTCTTTTTTGTCGGTTATTTTGCCACTTAAAGTGCCATTGCCTGCCTCGCCCGACAATGGGGAGGTCGTGGCAGCATTAACAAATGCTACCTGTAATAAAAATATATACAGTAATATGAATATTTTACTTTTCATGTGTTATAGTTAGATGATAAAATGCCTGATTAATTCCGTACAGTGTTAACCCATCATAATAATGTGTTAAACGGTTTTTGTAAATAAAAAAATAAGATCAGGCAACAGGAGGCCCACGATCGGCCGAGAGGATTAAAGCAATACCTTTATAATCGTGTTCACGGGTATATTGGGTATCAACGGTAGTTACGTAAATAATGGGGGTAACATCAGTAAAAACAGCCATGCTGGTGTGGTGCATTGCATCGCACACATAACATTTCTCTTTTACGGTTTGTCCTGATGTTGTTTGTTTTGAAAGAGATGAATGCGATTTAATAACCGCCAGGTGTTGGTGCGAAAAAGCCGTAACCTGCCCTACAGCAAAGCAGATCAGTACGATCCAGGAGTAAGTGATATGGCGTAAACGGTTCTTCATTTGTAAGGCAACAAAGCCCTTTGCAAAATTGTTTTTTTATGAATGTTATTAAATCAAAATAACATTGCTTTTAGCCTGTCAGTATAAAAACGTTAACAAATATAGCAGATTACCTGAAAATTGGTTTTTATACAGTGTCATACTTGCGTAACAATGATGTGATGGAATATAAAGGGCCGGGCCGTGGTTGCCTGCATAAACCTTATATTTGCTGAATGACCCCAGCTGAAGTAAATAAAAGATATAAAGAGCTGCAAGAACGACTTGCCACTGATTTTGATACCGATACACCCGATATAAAAGTAATGCTATTTTTAATTGGTGTACAAGAGCTTGGCCAGGGGCCGGGCAAATTCAGTAAACGCCAAAAAGAAGAACTGATGCATATTGCCAATTGCAAACTATTTAGTAAATTGGGTTTTTATGAGTTAGAAGGACTGGACCAGGATGGCTGGCCGCATTGGAAACTGGTTAACGCCATACCGCCTTATACCTTGCTTGAGCAGGAGATGATCCTCAAATCGCTCATAATTGATTATTTTGACGAAGTTTTATCCTGATAAAGAAACATGAAGAGAATATTTACGCTGATCTTGTTACTAACTGTTTTTTCTGCCGTGTATGCCGGTGGTCCAAAAAACCAATATGTTCGTATTAAAACCAGCTATGGTATTTGTATCATCCGCCTGTATAACGAAACCCCAAAGCACCGCGATAACTTCATTAAATTAGCTAAATCTCATTTTTATGATGGCACTTTGTTTCACCGGGTTATCCAGGATTTTATGATACAGGGCGGCGACCCGGATTCAAAAGGTGCCAAACCAGGTGTTGAGTTGGGTAACGGCGGACTGAAATATAAAGTGGACGCGGAGTTTCGCGACAGTATTTTTCACAAACGTGGCGTACTGGCTGCCGCACGTGATGATAACCCGGAAAAAGCATCAAGCTCTTCGCAGTTTTATATTGTTGAGGGTAAACGATATACCGATTCTACCTTAGATAAGGTAGAGAAACTACCCCGCTACGCAGGTATGAATTATAAGATCCCGGCATCGCAGCGTGAAATGTATAAAACAGTTGGCGGCACACCGCAGCTTGATCGTTTATATACTGCCTATGGCGAAGTAGTAACAGGCCTTGATATGGTTGACCGTATTACCGCGGTACGTAAAGACCCGCGTAACCGCCCTTTACAGGATATACCGATGACGGTAGAACTATTAAGCAAAAGGGAGTGTAAGCAGTTAGATAAGATACTTGGATTGCAATGAATGTTGGTTACTGATTGAGAGATCCAAATAAAAATTCGATATTCGGCATTCAAATTATTACCCACTACCCGGCATGAAGATCATCACCTACAACGTTAACGGCATACGCTCGGCAATTACTAAAAACTGGTTCTCGTGGTTGCAAGCTACCGATGCTGATGTAGTTTGCCTGCAGGAAATTAAGGCTACCCCCGATGTATTGACCGACCTGTTATTGGTTGAGCAAATGGGCTACCAGCATTACTGGTTCCCGGCCGAAAAAAAGGGATATAGCGGTACGGCCATCTTCTGCAAACAGAAGCCAATACATGTTGAGTACGGTTGCGGCATTGCCGATTTTGACCGCGAAGGCCGTTGCATCCGTGTTGATTTTGAGGAAGTGTCGGTAATGAGCGTTTATTTCCCATCAGGGTCAAGCGGCGATGAGCGCCAGGTTTTTAAATTCCGCTTTTTAGATGAGTTTGGCGAATACCTTAACCAGCTAAAATGGGCTTATCCTAAATTAGTTGTCTGTGGCGATTATAATATTTGCCATCGCCCTATTGATATCCATAACCCAAAATCAAATGCTAACTCATCGGGCTTTTTGCCGGAAGAGCGCCAGTGGATGGAAAACTTTATCCAATCGGGTTTTGTAGATACCTTCCGTCATTTAAATCAGGAACCACACAATTATACCTGGTGGAGTTTCCGTGCAAACTCAAGAGCTAAAAACTTAGGCTGGCGTATTGATTATAATATGGCAACCACAGCACTCGAACCGCATATTAAACGCGCGGCCATACTATCAGAGGCGCGGCACTCCGATCATTGCCCGGTTTTATTGGAGTTGGATATTTAAATTATAGATAAAGCTTTAAATAGCTTACTGGTTACCTATTATCTTTTTTATCTGCACACGGTTAACATACTCGCCGCTTGGTTTCAGCTTTTTCAGGATAAGCCATACCGGCCCTAAAAATAATTTGGCTTTTAAAAACAGCTGGCCTTCGCTGTTGGATACGCCTATGCGTGGTATTTTATAAACATTGTCTTTATCCGAAAAATCACGTGCTTCGGTTGAGAAGGTTAGTGTAATGCCATTTCGTTTCAGGGTATCGCACTCACGGTCGGTAAAATCATAACCTGGAATACCGTTAGGGTATGAGAAGCATTTAACCGGGTGCCCCAATAGTTTGGCGAGTTCGTTTATGGAGTTTGATATTTCATAGTGGCTGCTTTCATCGCTTTCGTTCATTAATATCGGATGGTTCATGGTGTGCCCGCCAATGGTAACCAGGCCCTGTTGGTCAACTTCCCTAAGCTCGGCAATGCTCATGTTTTGATAAGGCTTTAGCGGGGTGTTGGTACGCTTTCGGTATTCTGTTAAAATATCGTGTATGGTGCTTACCTGCATTACCTTCATAATATCCCAAACAGAATAAGGTGCCAGTTTATCAACGGGGGTGTTGGTCATTTCGGCAACTATTTTTTTTACGATATCAAAATCATAACCCTCTATTTCCTGAAACCAATAGTTAATTTGTTCGTTAAATATTTTTGGCGAAACGTACAATGATGCCGGTATATTATGCTTTTTTAAAACCGGGTAAATGATCCTGTAAAAGGTTTCATCGCCATCATCAACGGTAATATGGCAGGCGTTTTTTAGCTTAATTTTACCCTGGTAGTATTCATCGAGCGTATCAATACTTACCATGTTATATTTTGATTTGATCAGGATGATGGTTTTTTCAAACCAAGCCATATCATTAACCAAATGAAAGTTCAGGATCTTATTCATACTGATATACGTTATTCAGCATTTCAATGTATTTGTGTGGATTATAGGCAACACGCACCAATTTTTTAGCGTTTTTGCTTATCTTTTTCATGTACAATTTATCTGCTGCAAGTTTGTTTACCGCGGCTACTATATCCTCAGTTGATTTTACGCCGACAATTATCCCTGTAGTCCCGGTTACCACTACTGTTTTCATAGCGCCAACATCGGTAGTAACAGGTACCAAGCCGAACGACATCGCTTCGAGTAAAGCAATAGGCAAACCCTCATAATATGATGGCAACAAAAATATATTGCATTGCTTAAAGGTTTCGGTTTTGCTATCTCCGCTTACTATTCCTTTAAACTCGTATTTATCACCCAGCAAGTCGGTAAATTTTTTATGAAACTCTGCCTGCGCCGGGCCTTTGCCCGCCATAACATATTTAAAATTGAGCCCTTGCTCTTTTAATATTTTAAGTGCATCATAAATTTGTGCTATTCCTTTTTCGCCGGTTATTCTACCTATAAACAACAGAGTAGGTATTTCATCAGCACTATATTTTCTTTCAAATTTTTCGGCATCTGTTAAATCAATGGCATTGGGTAATGTTTCGGAGCAATAGCAGTTGTATTTTTGTGTAATAAAATGCTTTTCTTCGGAGCTTAAAAAAATAATAGGCCGCCGTCCCGATAAGGCGATCTTTACCAAAAAGTCAAGCCAGCCCGGTACATTGTTACTCAACAAAAGCTCACCACCATGCAGGTGTATTACCATACGTTTACCAAAAAGCTTTGCAAGCATCACCATCGGAACATCACGTATAACCGAACGCCTGTCAACCGGGAAATTAAAATGGATGAGGTCGAACCGGGTGAACATTAAAGCAAACCACTTGATGTACATTATTAATATCCTGAAAATCATTTTTAGCCCCCGCGCATCCACATCTTTTTTGCCCACCTCAAAATGGATATACCGGTGTTTAGGATTAAGCTTGATAATAAAATTCGCGACAGAAGAAACCCCGCTTACATTGGTATTAACATTAAGTGATGGCGAGGTGATTATAATTTTCATATATCGGGAGTATATACACTCCGAAACTAATGGTTTCACTTCATAAAAAAAATTTATTTACCCAAACCAGCTTATAGTTTTTAACAATCGGCTATTTTTTAACATTAACGCAAGTTTTAAAGCATTCTAATATAACTATCCCTACTTTTATTTAATTTTTTGGGTGTGGAGTTTTCTTTTGAGAATAAAACGCCCAAAAGCATGATGGAATTTAACAATATTAATAATTGCAATAATTTATGTATCAAGCATTTAAGAAGTACTATTTGATAATAGCCTGCCTTATTTTTTCTTCGTGCAATACATATAAAACCATCCCTTATTTTCAGGACCTTAAATTGAAGGGTTCGGCCAAGGAAGCTATAGATAACGCCACACAGGTTACCATACAACCACACGATATTTTAGGGATATTCATCAGCGCGGCAGAGCCAAAATCGGCCGCGCCATATAACAATAACCTGGCGCGTATGAATGGTAACGCATCGGACAATACGCCCGATAATCCACTCAACCCCATTATTGGTTACCTGGTTGATAATGATGGCACCATTATGTTCCCCAGCCTGGGTAAATTAAAAGTTTCCGGCTTAACTACCGCCGCCCTGCGCGACCAGTTAACCAAGCAACTCATGCCAAATTATTTAAAAGATGCTACCGTAAGCGTACGTATTATCAATTTTAAAATATCAGTTTTAGGCGATGTGCAACGGCCAAATGTTTACCCCGTGCAAAACGAGCGGATAACTATATTGGAAGCGCTATCATTAGCAGGCGACCTGAACATTACCGCTAACCGCAAAAATGTATTGTTGATACGTGAACAAAACGGCAACAGGGAATATGTAAATATTGACCTGACATCAAAAGCGCTGTTTACATCGCCATACTACTATTTAAAAAGCAACGATCAAATATACGTTGATCCTAACAGGGCAAAATATGGACTGGTTGATTTGGGAGCACGCAATTTAACCATTATTATTTCGGCCCTGTCGGTTGTAGCAATTGTATTTTCTACTTTACACAGATAGCATTATATGCATTCTAAAAAAACAGATAATTACCCCATGGTGCGGTCGTTTAACGAAGACGACTCATTTAAGCCCCGGGAAACTATAAGTAAGTATTTATATCACTGGCCGTTATTTTTATTAGCGCTGCTTTTCACATTTTCGGTAGCGGTGGTTTATTTAAAGCTGGCCAAACCTGTTTATGATGTAACTGCCGAACTTTTAATTAAAGAAGATAATACGGTTACCAATAACTCGCGTGCCGCATCTGTTTTACAGGAGTTGGATATATCTGAAACGGATAAGCTGGTTGATAACGAAATTGAAGTTATCAAATCGCGAAACCTGATATCGCAGGTAGTTAACGATCTGCAATTGTGGGCCACTTATCAATCAAATAAAAGAATAGCCAAAGAAAACCTGTATGGCAAAAGCCCGGTTAAAATAACCCTTCTTACATCCAATCCGAAGATCGAAGGCAAAAACTTTGTTATCTTTATTAAGGATACTACTACATTTTACTTAACCGAAAAAAAAGGTGCGCAATCTGTAGCCAACAAAGAATACAAGTTTGGCACAGTTATACACAGCGATTTTGGTACCTGGAAGCTTGATGTAACGCCACATGCCAGTGAGTATTTTGATAATTCGATCATGATGTCGCTGCGCGATGTTAATGCGGTAATAACCGAGTATCAAAAACAGATCACGGTAGCGCTCGTCAACAAAAAATCCCCCACCATTGGGCTAAGCATAACAGAGCAGATACCCGACCGTGGTAAAGATATTTTAAACCACCTTATTACGGTTTATAACCTGGCTACCATTGCCGATAAAAACCGCATTACGCAAAGTACACTAAGGTTTATTGACAGCCGGATATCTACCGTTTCGCTTGAGCTGGATAGTGTTGAACACCAGGCCGAAGTATTTAAGAGCAACCGGGGCATAACGGATATCAACTCAAAATCGAGGGTATCACTGGAAGACCAGCAGGACAATGTGCGCAGATTGAATGAAGCCCGTGTTAAGCTGCAGGTTGCCGGCACCATAGAAAATTACGTAAACTCGAATGCGCACAATAAAAGTGTTCCTTCAACCTTTGGTATTGACGACCCTGGCTTGAATAGCCTGGTTGAAAAACTCACCATGCTTGAGCTCGACCGCGATGGCATGCTGGCCAATACTCCCGAAAACAACCCGATATTTGACCCCATAAACAGCCAGATAGAAGCTGCAAAAGCAGCCATCCGTGTAAAAATAACCAACGTTAAGGCCGGGCTGCTCAGCACGCTTGAACAGCTACAGGGTTATAAATCAAGTTTTGACCAGGCCATAAGAAATATACCCACACAAGAGCGTGAGTTTATTGGCATACAGCGCCAGCAAAACCTGTTAGAAAACCTGTATAACTACCTGCTTAAAAATCGCGAACAGATATCATTAAGCTATGCTTCAACTATAGCCGATGCCCGTATTATTGACAGTGCTTATGCCGGCCCGTTAAAATGGCCAAATAAGATGCTGGTTTTGGGTATGGCTCTTATTGGCGGGCTGGTGCTGCCTATAATGCTCCTGTTGTTCAGGCAGGTGTTTAACGATTGCATAGCAAGCCGAAAAGAAATTGAAAATGCTACTGAGGCACCAATTGTTGCCGAAGTAAACGCGGTATATGCCCGCAACCAGATCATCATACTCGATCAAAGCGATGTAGAGGTTGAAGAGCAGTTCAGATTTTTGCGCACCAAAATATTGCTGCAGCATAACAATAACGAGAAAGGCCGTGTAACGCTCATTACATCAACCGTAGCACGCGAGGGTAAAGCGTTCATAGGTTCAAACCTGGGTGCATCATTAGCGGTATCGGGGCGTAAGGTTATTATTATTGATCTTGACCTGCGCAGGCAACGGATAGCTAAAATATTCGATCTGCCGCAACTAAGCGTTGGGCTGAGCGATCATTTAAAACAAGAGGCTACCTTTAAAGAAATAGTACAGGTAACGCATGTTCACCCGGATCTGCATGTAATATCTAACGGGCACGTAACCCATTACCCAACCGAGTTGATAGAGCATCTTGATTTTGAAAACATGATCAGGATGATGCGCTCAAACTATGATGATATCATTATCATTTCGCCACCATTAAAACTGGTTACCGATGCTATTATACTATCAGGGCTGAGCGGTGTATGCTTGTATGTGGTACGACATAACTTTAGCAAGCGTGCGTTTTTGCCATACATCAACAGGATATTCCAAAGCAACGATCTTAATAAAATGAACATCGTATTTAATGGCATCCGTGAAAAACCGGCCGGGTACGATTACGGAAAAGGCTACTATCCTAAAATAAAACAACCATTTGATCTTATTAAATTATTAAAAGATTTTTTAAGAAGATTTTAGTAATTTATTTAATAATAGGGATTAAAACAGCATATGTTTAAACCCTATAAAAACTAAATAAATAGCACATTGAAAGGCGCAATTTTAGGTGTATTACCCTACATAACATTCCTGCTGTTTTTTATATACCTGTTCAGGGCTAAAAACGCGTCGAGGGCTTATGTGCTTTTTTGTTTGTACTTTTTCCCGCTCATTTATTCGCCCGACCATACTTACAACGTATTCCAGGCTATCACTTATTTTTATTTTTTCTACTCTTTCCGCAGCAATAAACCCATATTCAGCAAGTATAGTCATCCTTTGGTGTGGTACGTTATTATCTGCCTGTTTGTGGGTGCACTATTATCCGAGTTTATGGCCCACGCTATGGTCGGGCTTATTGGTTTCCTTCCTATAATAATATTTATTCACGTGTTGTTATTTGAGGTTTTGGAAGACGATAGCTTTATGTTCAAAGTGATCGACATCTTAAAATTAAATTTACTCATAGCCATTATATTCGTTTTCCTGCAGGTTGGGCTTGGGTTAAATTTCGCACTCTTTGTTACCGATAATCCCAACATTACTTTCGAAGCCATACGTTACCCCGGTATTTTTCAGGATCCGCAAAAGTTCGCGCAGTTTTTATCGGCACTTAGCTTTATTACACTTATTGATTCGCCCACATCACCAAAGTTTACCAAATACAAATACGCGTTGCTGGTATTCGCGGTACTATCGCTTTTTTTAACAGGTGGCAGGGCTGCATTATTGGGCCTTGCCGCAGGTGTCGTGTTTATCGCTTTCTTCAGCAATAATAAAGTACGCTTTGCTACCATTGCCGGTGCAGGTGTTGTAGTAGCGCTCGCATTTGTGTTCAGCAGCTATTTTGCTATATTTAATCGCGGCGAATCATTAAAAGATTCGTATGATACCCGTAACGAAATTTGGCAGGTGGCCATAAAAATATTTACTCAACACCCTTTGTTCGGTATAGGCATCAGTAACTATTCCAGCTATGTTGAGGTACACGCCAAAGATCAATATTGGTTGGTTGGCGGCGAAAAGGTTTATTTTGACCACCCCGAAAGCGGTTACCTTAAATACCTGGCCGAGTTTGGCCTGTTGGGTACAATTGGTGTTTTAATGTTTATATTTTCGGCAATATACAGGGGCTTAAAAACATTTTTGAAAAAGGTGAAAGACTTTTATATCGTATTCCTCATTGCTTCACTCATTACCTGGATGCTGGGCTTTTACTCGGTATATTCCTTTAGCGATACCCGTATCATGATACTGATATCAACCATTGCCTGTGTATTAATTGCCTACTCAAAAAGGTATGATAAGGGTTTTATCCTGATAGATTGATATGGCAGGCAAGGGAGTATTAAAAAATAGTATATGGGGGCTTGCATCGCAATTTGGGCAGCAGGGTTTGCTTATTGTATTTTTTGTTATTGTTAACTGCAACTTTCCTAAAAACGACCTGGGTAATTATTATGTAGCCAATAATTTTTATCAAATGATGGTATCCTTTTCGGCTTTGGGTTTGGGGCAGTGGTTCATTCGCCAGCTGCCGGATGAAACTGATCAGAAAGGGTTCCTAAATCGATTTTTAAAGATACAGATATACTCGGGCGTTTTCTTCTACATTGCAAACGTAGCGATCACCTACTTTTTGTATGATGACCGGATGATATTGCTGCTAAGCGTGCTCATTGGCCTAAACATTATTTTCGATAATATTATTTATACCATACGCAACCTTAACATCGCGCAGTTTGAACAAAACAAAACTTTTACGGTACTAACTATTGATTCTGCTTTACGTGTTTTGTTAGCTGTGCTAATATACGTTTACCCTTACAGCATCATCCAAATGTCGGTAGTGTTGGTGCTGATACGGATATTTACCCTGAACCTTTTCCTGCGGATATCCACATCCGGATCGGCAAACTTCAGCTCCATATTTTTTAGTGATGTAAGCTGGGACTATGTAAAAAAACTTGTTTTTGCTAACTGGCCCTTTATTATTGTTGGCAGCGTATCGGTTATTTACTGGCGTATTGGCAATGTGTTCATATCAAAATATCTGCCGGTATTTAACGTGAATATATATGAGGTTTCGTTTAAATTTTTCTCAGTAGCAGAGTTGATTCCGGTTATCGTATCATCTACCATCTTTGCCGAACTATTGCGCTCATACCGCGAAGATGGCATGGAGAAATTTAATAAACTGTACCAATTATTTTTCAAACTGTTTCTTGTTTACGGTTTCCTTAGTTTTACCTTTATTTACTCATTTGTTGATCCTATCGTAATGGCGGCCTTCCCTAAACAACCCGAGGCTGCTTACAATACCAAAGAGATGTTTTTAACCATGCTGGTTTTCCCTACAGCTATATTGCAGGCAAACATCCTCATTATATTAAAACTGGAGCGGAAAGACATGTGGCTAAACGTAATAAGCCTTTTTGTAAATGTTGGCCTGGCATTAAGCGGTTTTATGTTTTGGCGAACGCTCACAGTTATTAACCTTTCCATATTTATATCCTTTATCGTGTTCCACCTTTTACAGGATTATATTTTGGTGAAAAACAAGGTAGCTACCGTATTGGAGATAGCTTACGGTTATATTGCCGTAATAGCCTGTTTTTCGGCTTATGTTTTTTTATCAGGCCACCTTAACAATTACATGCTCTTCATCCTGTTTTGGGTAGTATTACTGGCTGCAATTATTGGCACTGACAAAAGGATACTCAATTTTATAAAAGAGAAAACCGGGCGTTCGGTATCCCTAAAAGGGGAATAAATTTACAACAGTATGTTAACGGTAAACTATATAACAAGGCCCTGGTTTTTCGATATTTCGATAGAGTTTATCCGCGAGTTTAAAAACCTGGTAAATCTTAATGTTATTATTATCATCAGTCCCGAAAGTGCAGGCTACCTTGGCATTAGTGACGAAGATGCTGCAGCCCATCTTGACAAAACTTTGAAGCTTGGCGATGTACTGAAAGGCGAACTATACCACAGGCTTAACCCTTATTTTGAAGGCGCCAACGTGCTTTGCAAATTTGAACAGCATAAAGAGAGCAGTTATAAAAACGCATTGGGTTGGCACAAGCTTTTGCGTAACAACCCCGGATTGCTAAAAGCAGATTTGAATATTATTGAAACACTAAGCCTGGCCGATTGGTACCTTCTGCTAAAACTTCGCAATAAAAAAATATACTACATCATTCACGATCCGCAACCACATACCGGCGAGGGCCGCGGGCGCACCGAGCTTATCAATAAACTGTACTTTCCGTACCTGCAAAAATTCATTACTTATTCTGAGTTTTCGGCAGGATTGTTTAAACAGCATTACCCGGATTACGCCAATAAGGTGTTAACTTTTAAAATGCCGATATTCACCAGTCAGAAACTGGATATTAAAATACCAACCAAAAAGGTGCGAACAAAAAAGATAGTTTTTTTTGGTCGTTTATCGCCCTACAAAGGCGTTGAACTTTTTTATGATGCAGCAGCGCATATCAGCAAAACCAACCCTGATATTAACTTTGTAATTGCCGGTAAAGCACATGAAGGTTATGCGCCTCCCTTTTTAAATAACAACCCACAACCTAATATTGAAATACGTAATCACTTTATCGGTTTAGAAGAGTTAGCCGAGATAATGACCGATGCCGACCTGTGTGTACTGCCATATTTTGATGCTACGCAAAGCGGCGTTATCATGACTTGCTATGCCTTTAACCTGCCGGTGCTGGTATCAGATTGCCCGGGCCTGTTGGAATACTGTTTTGATAAAGAGAATTTTTCATTTACCAATAAGGATCTGCAAAGCCTTACAGATAAAATGGAGAATCTAATTACTAACGAGGCCCTGGTGATGAAAAACAAACAACAGATAGTTGATTATTCATCACAAAATATTTCGTTAGTGAACAGCAAATTAATTTTAGCTCAAAACACCAATACATAAATGAAAAATTGATGTAACCTTAAAACCATACTCCCGTATAAAATTAAACCTACTTAATTAAAACGGGAGCACATGAAACGCACTATGCTATTGATAAATTTGCTGGTAATGATACTGGGTACCGCCTGCCAGAAAGCAACATTAATAAATCCTGAACAGGCTAATACACCAAATTTTGCACGTAAGGCAAGTTTTTCTACCCAAAGCTATAACGCAGACAGCACTACGCTAACCGTTTATCCAACAGAGAGTACCGAACTAATAACTAACCCCGGCAAAGGCTTTGTACAATACTGGGATTTTGACGGTACCTACGCCGACCAGATCAGCACCGGTTACAGCAGATACGATTGGAGCGACATCGAGCCACAACAAGGTGTATTTAACTGGAGTTTGATTGACAGCGAAATACAAAAATTTAAGGCTGCCGGTAAAAAGTTCGCTTTTGGTGTAATGTGCGCCAATACTGCCCGCTCTATGAGCACTCCCGATAAGGGGAAATATGTAACACCAAAATGGGTATTTACCGCAGGTGCAAAAAGCCGTACCATACAAACTACTTATTGGGAAACCAACCAGTTATTTACCCAGGTTATCCCCGTTTGGACCGATGCCATTTTTTTAGCAAAGCTTAATCAGTTCATCACAATTTTAGGGCAGCGGTATAATGGAAGCAAGGATATAGCTTTTATTGATATCCGCTCATATGGTAACTGGGGCGAGCAACATACTTATGAAATTAATGGTGTAGCCCTCACGGCCAAGCAGCTATTAACCCAGCACCTGCAGGTTTACAAAACGGCATTCCCTAACACGCAGTTAATTACACCATGGGGCACAACAGATTATAATGGCGATTATGACTGGGCTGTACAAAATGGTATAGGCATACGCAGCGATGGAATTTTTAAATACTCCAACGGCAGCGAATGTACCCGTGCCGCAGGCAAAGCCCCGGCAATTTTTGAGTACACGGCAAACTACGCCTGGATAACATCCGAAGGCTATTGGAGCCCCGATACATTAAACAAATACATCGAAATTGGTAAACCAAGCTACATCCAGTTTGACCCCGAAATGTACACCGCCAACAAGGACCTATACACACAGGTTGCTAACCGTGTTGGTTACCACTTTGTATTAAAAAGCGTTAGCCTGCCCGCCGCAATAAAAAATGGCTCACCTTATATTATACAAACCGAGGTGCTCAACAAAGGGGTAACCAATATTTATCAATCATGCTACCCTGCCATCGCTTTGTTGGATGGCGCAGGCAATGTTGTACAAAAGCAATGGTTGGATAGCGCTAACCCATCGTTATGGTTATCTGATACTGTTGTAAAACAGCAAAGCGCCGTAACATTTGCCGGGGTAAACCCGGGCAACTATACCGTTGCTGTAGGCCTGTTTGTTAATAAAACTGATATTGCCCCTACTTACAAATTAGGCAATACCAATAAAACGACAAACAATTGGTACATCTTAAATAACGGTGTAACTGTAAACTAAACCGGTTTTTGTGAGTCAGGCCTAATAATCAGTTAATTCTTTTCCATTTTTATTGTTCAATAATTAGGTTTATTTTGTGGCATGAGAATTTGCCACGTAATTGCAAACTTGTATGCCGGCGGTGCACAAACTTTTGTAGTGCTCTTAGCTATTGAGCAAAAAAAGGCCGGCAATGATGTATATATCGTACTGATAGACAAATTCAATCATTCGCAATTCGAAACCTTTTTAACTACACAGCTAACTGAAAACAACATACCCGTTTTTACCTTAGAAAGAAAGCCAGGCAAAAACTTCAGCATATTTAAAAGCTTTATTTTACTGGGCCGGATCATAAAAAGCATCAGTCCCGATATTATCAATACCCACCTGCAGTTTACGCACTTAATTGTAGCCTTATATTTAAAAGTATTTAAGCTGGGCATGGTTAAAGCCAAGTATATAGCCACCATACACAACGCCCCCGAAGAGTGGAACAAACAAACTTTACTTACCAATAAACACACGCCATCCATTTATTGCTCGCAGGCATCGTTACAAACCAGCGTAGTGCGCAATTGCCCTAAGGTTGTTATTGAAAACGGCATTAAGCTACCCGTTGTAAATAACAGCGCCAATAAAATTATTGAAGATTATAAAGTAAACCCGGCCCATAAGTTGGTGTTAATGGTAGGCAAATTATCACACCAAAAAAATTACCCTTTAGCGGTAGCTATTGCTAAACATTACGAGGGAAAGGATATTTCATTTTTGATATGTGGGATTTTGGAAGAAACTGCCGATCAGGATCTGATATCGTTTAAAACAGTAAACAACATTCACTACCTGGGTATTAAAGTACCTGCCGAAATATATTCGCTAATGGACCGGTGCGATTGCTTTTTAAATACATCGCATTATGAAGGCTTACCCATTACCGTGCTGGAAGCATTTTTTATCGGAACGCCATGCGTACTTTCGCCAATATTGCCGCACAGGGAAATAGGTACCGAAATGCCCGGATGCTACATACCCGGTTCATTTGATAAAGAAGCCTTTATTGAGAAGATAGATGAAGCTTTAGCAGCTAATGCTTCAAAAGCAGAAATGCGGGAATTTAGAAAACCGGCGCTCAATAAATATCGTATATATGAAGTTGCGGCTAAGTATGTTACTTTTTATAGCTCTGTTTTAAATAACTAATTAATTTGTATTATCTTGCAATTGTTATATTGCAGATAATCAGCAGCGATACATTGCCGCCCTTATTAAGTATAATTAACAACTGTAATTGTTTCCAAAACTAAATGGCAGATCAAAAAACGGGGACAAACTATTTAACTTCGAGATTTATTGGTTATGATGTGTACAAGGGCCTTCTTGAAGACATCACCCTTAATGTAAATCAACAAACCCTTATTAACACCATTAACCAGTATTCTTATTGCATGGCCGAGTTATATCCGGCATTTAAAAATGCACTGGCCAAAAGCGCTATATTACTGCCTGATGGTATTGGCGTTGTACTCGCGATAAGAATGATAAGCGGCGACAAGCTGAAAAAAATAGCCGGTGCCGATATTCACTTTCATCTTTTAGACCTATTGAATGCTTCGGGCGGTAGTTGCTTTTATTTAGGATCTACCGAAAATGCATTACAAAAAATTGGCGCACGTATACATAGCCAATATCCAAATATTAAGTTCGGCAGTTACTCTCCTCCTTACAAATCACAATTTTCTGACGAGGATAATGATAAGATGCATGCCGCTATAAATGCATTTAAACCCGATGTGCTTTTTGTAGGGATGACAGCGCCAAAACAGGAAACCTGGGCTTATGAACATCGTAACCAAATTGATGCAAAAATAATATGCTCAATAGGTGCCGTTTTTGATTTTTTTGCGGGCACAGTTAAACGCCCATCAAAATTCTGGGTCAAACTGGGGCTTGAATGGTTTATTCGTTTGGCAAAGGAACCCAAACGAATGTCCAGACGCTATTTATATTATGGGCCGGTTTTTGTTAAGTTAATGCTGGAACAAAAGTTTAACCGGAAAAGATAGCGTTGTTTCTTAGCTGGTAAACAGTATTGTTATACAAATTTTAATAATTTAGGAGCCAAATAGTATTATAAGCGGTAAATGATAACAAGATATAATAACGCCTATAGAATTTTTATTTCTTTTTGCGATCTCTTTGCATTAAGTGCGGTGCAACTTATCCTAATTTACATTTACAGGGATTATGTAATTGCCAAACCGGACTTTTATATCGTATCATATATATACCAAATCATGGTATGGTTAATATGCTCTTATCTTACCGGAGTGTATGTAAATAATGATTTTACGGATTTTTCACGCAATTTTAAACGGTCAGGAAGTGCCTTTCTTATCTTTTTATCCCTGGTTCTTTTATTCAACTTTTTTCTTCCATACTATAACAGGCAATTTGTAATTTTTAGTGCGGTGGGTTTTATAACATACCTGTTTTTAAGCCGGGCGCTAATTGTAGGTATTAACTTTTTCATGTACCAGGATGATAACGCGAAGAAAAAAATTATAATAATTGGTTATAATGAGCTTTCGGATACCATTGTTCATCACTTTTCGCAGCTCAACAAAACGGTATTAATTAAAGGCTATTTTGATTATAAAGAGAATGCAAAGCATATACCCAACCTTCCTTTTTTGGGGAAAGTTGAGGAATGTTTTGCCTATTGTGTTGCCAACGAAGTATCCGAAATATATTGTACCCTTTCGCCCGAAAAAGATCCTGAAATATATAAGCTTTCGGAAAACGCGGAGCGTAATTTTATCCGGTTCAAATTCGTGCCTGATTTGCGCTTATTTGTTAATCGCGAAATTAAATTAGATTACATACAAGATATACCCGTATTATCATTACGATCAGAGCCATTGGAAAGCAGTGCCGGCCGATTGAAAAAAAGGGTATTTGATATTGTATTCAGTGGTCTGGTATGCATCTTTTTATTATCGTGGTTAGTACCAATTATTGCATTACTCATCAAATTAGATTCGCGCGGACCCGTATTTTTTGTTCAGCAACGATCAGGCAAAAACAACATACCTTTTCCATGTATAAAATTCAGGAGCCTTAAGGTAAATAAAGAATCGGACACGTTACAGGTAACCCGTAATGATAGCCGCTTTACAAAACTGGGTAGTTTTTTACGTAAATCGAGCTTAGATGAACTGCCCCAGTTTTTTAATGTTATAATGGGGCATATGTCGGTAGTAGGTTCAAGGCCGCACATGCTTAAACATACCGATGAATACTCAAAAATATACGATGAGTATATGATACGTCACTTCTTAAAACCCGGCATAACAGGCTGGGCACAGATACACGGTTTCAGGGGCGAAATCAAGGTAGATGAGCAATTAAGAAAAAGGGTTGAACATGATGTATGGTATATTGAAAACTGGACATTGGGTTTAGATATCAATATCATTGTTTTAACATTTTGGCTTACTGTAAAAGGCGATGATAACGCTTTTTAATGCGATGTAATTCCATCGGTATAAAAATTCCTGAAAGAGCTGCGTAATCCAAATGTTATCATAGGCGATTGATGATCGAAGGCACTGTTTTTCTCATCACGATAAATTGCACCTAACTCTAAACGGAGGTTATATTTTGGATTTAAAATATAAGCGATCCGCCCTTCCAGGTAATAAAAATTGGTGCGTAAACCCTGCCCGGTAAAATTATCTGATTGTTTAGCAGGCACCTGGTATGACCGGAATATATCCTTACCATAATTAAGCCCGTTTATATCCAAGCCATAATAAGCATAATTTATTTGACCATGCAGATCAAAGCGCCCTATCGAGTAATTTACAATGCTTAGCCACTCCCTAAAGTTAGCACCAAACGGATGTGCTAAGGGCTCATTGTATTGCGAATAATTTCTGAAAGATTCTGTTTCCGAATAGGTGTATGGCTTAGCTGTATTATATTCAACCAGGTAGTTTAAGCCTTTAACCTTAAGCAAGTCGGCACCACGTAAACCCAATTGCCAGCCATATTTATTGCGCGGACTCCCATTGTTGGAAAAGAAATCTTTAGCCTGGAACTCCGTTAAAGCAAACTGACCATATATTATATTCTTATCTGCGAATTTCCACTTACCTGTTAAGCCCAGGCCTGCTTTATCAGGCGAACCATGCGAGGCTTCAATGGGCCGCATAAAGTTGAATGGATTTAAATAGCTATAATCAACCCCACGTTTATTCCCCACGCTGTCCTGATCGGCTGATACTACCGAATCAAAGAAACCGATAGTTACCCTGTTACTAATGTTCCAATCAAGGTAATGAAAATAGCCCCATTTTATTCTGTTATCAGTACTGCCGGGTACTTTGGTGCTTATGCCATCTTCAAATTTGGCTAACATTGCCATATATTTTACACTGCCTAAACTAAACGTAACTTTTGCAAAAGGATAGGGTGAGGCGTAATCCGACAGGAGCATTGATCTGTAACCATCACCAATAAAGGTTTTATCCTGCCCTACGGTAAAGTTTACATATTTAACAGGAGTGTATGATAAAGCTCCCGTATAGTACGACCAATCCGTTACCCCATTTGCATAACCGGTAACCCGCGTTTGCCCGGGTACAACTCCAACAGTGTTTGCATAAGTGGCAACATAATCAGCAAATGATGCACGGTTGTTAAAGCCGGCCGCATAAAAAGAAAGCTTACTGCCAATTGTGCCGCCAACCTGATAGCCTAAAGTTGTTTGCCAGGTACTTTTGTTTGCAGTAAAATCATACCCTGTTACCAGGTCGGGTAAAATGTCAGCATATACCGTATAACCGGGTTGCTGTACATCAACCAAATGCTCATTCAATAATTTACGTTTACCCCAACCCTTAGCACCCTGCTTAACGCCCGATAGCATCAGCGAGTCGTAAGTGTGTTTTATCAAAGTATCATCAATAAAATATGGTTTAATGCTACTATGAAAGTTTGTTTTGACCGAGTATACATCAGCATTAAATTTCTGATAGAACTGGTATGAATAGGGCTGATATATAGCTTGCGCATTCACTTGCTTTAGGCCAAATGCAATTAATATAACAGTTAATATAATACGGTATCTTTTTATAAACATAGTTGTATCCTGTATTTTAAAAATCATGATAAAGATTTCTGAAACTGCTTCTCAACCCAATTGTGATCAGCGTAGTTTTTGTTGTCGATAAGTTATTGGTTTCTTCCCTGTACAAACCGCTCAGCTCTACCCTTAAGTTAAACTTCGGGTTAAGCATATACGATACCGTACCTTCGGCATACTTCAAACTTGTGGCCAATCCTTGCGTGGTAGACGCGTTACCGGCCGGTAATGAAACATTATCAGCCTGGGTTATATCTTTACCATAATTTAAACTATTTGTATTAAGCCCATAACGGCTATAAATAACCTCTCCCTGAAAATCAAATTTACCAACCGAATAATTCATAATACCTAACCACTCCTGGAAGTTTGCCCCAAATGGATGCGCCAGCGGCTCTGAAAAATTAGCATAGCTAACAACGGGGTTTTGGTTTGCATAAGTGTAAGGCGATGCGGTATTGTATTCAAATAAATAATTTAAGGTATTAACTTTAAACAGATCAGCCCCTCTAAATCCAAGCTGATATGCAGTGCGTGTATCACTGCTGCCCGTGCTCTGGTCAAAAAGTAACTGCCCATACACTGTAGTTTTACTTAACACTTTATATTTGCCGTTAAAGCCAAATAAAGCATGATCGGGTATAGGGCCGCCGGGGCCTAATGATGGTACAAATAAAACAGGGTTGATATAATTAAAATCAAACCCGTGGCGGTTACCCTTATCGTCAGTTTCGGCTGCAATTAAGGCATTAAAAAAACCGGCGGATAGCTTGTTGGTTACGTTCCAGTCGATATAATGGAATACGCCCCATTTTCTTCTGTTACTTGGTCCGCTCTTGTTCAGGTCAAACGTAACGGCACGCTGATCATCCATATAAGCCCACATGGCCATGTATTGCACTTTGCCAAAATCAGCTTTTAAACGCAATAAGGGGTAATTTGCTGCATAATCCGATAACAGCACAGAACGGTAACCATCACCAATAAAGGTTTTATCCTGCCCAAGCTCAAAACTTAAATTTTTGCTTGGGGCAAACCCAATCATACTGGTTACGTAAGACCAATCGCTGCTATTTTTAATGCTACTTTGCCCGATAAGCGATCTGTCGGGCGCTTGCCCCGGAACAACTTTAACCGTGTTGATATAGTTTTGCACGTAGTTGGCAAACTTACCCTGGTTTTCAAAACCGCTGGTATAAAAAAAGAATTTTGAACCTATTGTGCCCCCTGCCTGGTAGCCCCGCGTGTTCAAATTGGTACTCGTACCTGCCTGAAACTCGCGGCCCAATTGTAAGTCGGTAATATAATCAAAGTAAAAAGTGTAATCTTCCTTTTTAATATCAACCATGTGCTGATCAAATAAAATACGATGTAACCAACTTTTTTTTGGTGTATGTAAATCTGTATGCAGTAAGGAGTCGTATTTAAGTTTCAGAGCCGAGTCAGCAATACAATATGGTTTTATCGCTGTATGTAATGCCGAACCTGTTGAATATATATCACTGTTCAATTTTTGATAGAACTGGTATGAGTAAGGCTGATATATGATTTGTGAATAAGCATTTACAGTAAAACTTACAGTAATAAAAAAGACGGTAAATATTTTACAACACTCCGGTAATTTGTATTTCATATAAAAGAATATGTTGTTTGCAGGCTTATGTAATATCAAAACAGATGGTTTATATAAAAAAATCAAAACTAAGCAATAAAGGTAAGAGGTTTTTAAAAGAGTGTTAATGATTCGATTTAATTTTTAAAACATTATAATTTAAATATTGTTCTGCCCTGGGTTAATAAAGTTAAAATGCAAACTTTCTATATTAGTTTAAACGTGTCAATTTATTATATTTGATTGTTGAAAAAGTTTATTAAAACTACAGGCAAGGTCATATTAAATTTAAGCACAGGTGTTTTATGATGATTAACGTTATGTTAATAGTTCAACAAGTTTTCATTTTCCCCACCGAAACAATAAAGTCAGAGTTTGATATCAAATAATTTTGATATATTCGTAAAATTTAGTGCATATAATTAAATCGAATGCTTAAAACCAACAAAATAGTTGTAAATAGTATAATATTGTGCTTGTGTATTTCTGTATTTAGCGCTTGTTCATACAAAACAAAAAACGTTTTTTTTAAAACTGATAAACAAGTACCCTTAGATTCTGTAAAAACTGTTTACGTTGTACAACAAGGTAAAAAAGTAAATATTGGCCCCCACCGTATTGAGCCCGGCGACAGGCTTTCGATCAAAAATCTTTCAAACCCATTATTGATCAGTGGCGAACCTGCTGCGGCCGGAGTAGGCACGGAGCAAAATTACCAGGTTGGCTTAGACGGGCAGGTTATTGTACCTGTTATTGGCCGCATAAACCTTATCGGTTTAACTATAGTTGAAGCTTCAAAAAAGCTGCAGGAGTTGTATAGTACCGGCGCTATCGGGCTTGCAAACCCGGTTATCGAAGTAAAAGTGGTCAATATGCAGGTAACTGTTTTAGGAGAAGTACGCAACCCCGGCAATTTTGTACTTGAGCATGAAGAAACAGACCTGATCCAATTACTGGGCCAGGCAGGCGGAACAGATACACGTGCCGACCTGCGACAAATAAAAATTGTACGTGGTGATAAGCTTGATCCGCAAATTTTACTGGTAAACCTCAGGAACAGCAATACGTTAAAAGACCCGCGGTTAACCATACAAAACCACGATATAGTTTACGTAGAACCAGCCAAACTTAATGGCACAGGCGATCAGTTACAGGGTTTTACATCTATTTTACAACCACTACTCTTAGTATTAAATGCTTTGGTTTTAGTGATAGCGCTTAGAAGATAATATGGCCGAAATTCAGGAACAGGGTGCTATTTCACCTAAAAAAATTGATATAAACCGCATTATTATAATCGGTTTAAGCAGGTGGTATTGGGTAGTAAGTTCAATAACGATATGCCTTTTTGCGGCTTATATTAATTTAAGATATACGCCCAACACCTATCAAACAGCAACTACCATTAAACTGGAGGATAAAAAATCAGCCCTTGCCGATCTGCTTTCTTCAGCATCAGGTACCAACGCTGCCGATCCTGTACAAACAGAGTCTTATATCCTTAAATCGCAAACGTTAATAGAGCGTACCCTTAAAAGCCTCAATTACAGTGTGGCTTTTTACAAAAAAGGAGCTGTTTTATTATCAGAAACGTACCCGTATCAACCGTATCAAATTGATATACTATCAATTGATAATATAAATGGCGTATATCCGGCATATACCATTGAACCCATAAACAACGATTCGTTTTTGTTGTCTTATCTTCATGCCAATAAAAATGTTAAGGTACGTTACGGTTATAACCAGGTTATCACTTACGAAGATCTTAAGTTTAGGATACATAAACCGTTAAATACTACCGGGGCTTATATATTTCGCTTCAATAATGCACGTGCTTTAATGGGAAGAGTGCGCAACAACCTCATTGTTAATGAAGTGAGCAGGGGCTCAAACATATTGCTTATTACCTTAACCGATAATAATTTTAATTTTGCTGCCGATTTTTTAAATGAACTAACTCATGAGTATCAATCTTACAACCAGGAGTTACGCACCCAATCTGCAACGCAAACGCTACAGTTTATTGATAACCAGTTAGACGATCTGGCCATTAAAGTTAATTCATCGCAAACTGCCCTTGCCGATTACCAAAAGGATAAAGGGATGATCAACGTTAGCGATGCATCGTCCTTAGCTATTAGCCAACTCACTTCGTTCGAATCCCAGAAAAGCCTGCTCGAGATTCAAAGCCTGGCCATTAATCAGCTGGAACGGCAGGTTAATGCCGGCAAAGGCCAAATCAGTTACAATTTTAATGTTGAAGGAGCATCAGATCCGCTATTGATCGGCCTGGTTGGGCAATACAATAGTGTAATTTCCGAAAAGGCAGAAAAAGAACTTACTTATAAGCCAACCTCAACCGTTATTGCAGCAATAAATCAAAAGCTTATTGAAATACAGCAATCTATTCTTTCAAACATCGCATCAACCCGTAAAAGGATAGCCAGTACCATAGCCTATTTAAATAACCAGGTTTCAACAACAAACGGCAGCATACATACTTTGCCAAATGTTCAAAAGAACATTATAAAACTAACCCGTGATTTTAACATTAACGAGAAGGTATTTACCTACTTAATGGAAAAAAAGCTGGAAACCCAGGTAAACCGCGCAAGTTTATTACCAGGCTCTACCGTAGTTGAGAAAGCTACGCCAAACGAAAGGCCCATTGCTCCCGTGCGTAATAAAACCTATATGTTTGCCTTTGCTATAGGTTTATTAATACCTGTATTGCTTATTATATTGATCAGGTTATTTAACCCATATATCAACTCTATCCAAACTGTTGAAGAGTTATCCAATACGCCTGTATTAGGTATCATCAGAAGATATCCGGGTAAAATAGATCCATTTAACAGGCAACTGCTATCTACAGTTAAATTAAGAACAGTATTTGCCGAATCGGTTAGGGCGGTTAGAACCAGCCTGAGTTTTATGGCAAAAGATATGGGTGCCCAGGTTATTGGTGTAACATCAGAAATAGCCGGCGAGGGTAAATCATTCGTATCCATTAACCTTGCCATTACCTTATCCTATTTAGATAAAAGAGTAGTTGTAATTGGTACAGATTTAAGGCGTTCAAAATTACACCTCACTTTTGATATATCTAATAAAACAGGGTTAAGTACCTACCTTGATGGCAAGAGCACCCTGCCGGAGGTTATACATAAATCAAAACTTAACTATCTTGATTTTATTCCATCGGGCCCGGTACCAACCAACCCTTCGGAGATGCTGCACAGCAAAACAATGCACGATCTGATTGTTATGCTAAAAGATAAATACGATTACATTTTTCTGGATAATGCACCGGTTGGCTTAGTGTCTGATGCGATGCCGCTGTTAAAGCAATGCGACATAAACCTCTTTGTTATCAGGGGGGGCATATCAAAACTATCATCAGTGGCACTGGCCGATTCATTACGAAGTGAATTGAGATTAGATAACCTGGTGATGGTTGTAAACGGATTTAAGGAGGATGCAATTTATGATAACTACTATGTTTCTAACAAACGTAAGTACGATGGATATTACGGTACTTACAATCTTTCATCGGGCTATTACACTGATGAAGAAGTACAGCAACCATGGTGGAAATTCTGGAAAAAATCATAATTTAACAAGGCTGATATGTTGAGTACCCAAAATACATACTCGTGGTACCCTGTTTATACTAATCCCCGGGCCGAAAAAAAGGCATTTGATCAACTAAACAAAAAAGGGATAGAAACCTATTTTCCTACTCAAAAAACATTGAAACAATGGAGTGACCGGAAAAAATGGGTTGAAGAACCCCTGTTCAACTCGTACCTTTTTGTTAAGATATCAGAAAAAGAATATACTGATGTACTGCAAACTAACGGCGTATGCCGCTTTGTATACTTTTCGGGCAAGGCATCTTTTATTCCCGAGCAGCAGATCAACAATATAAAATTGCTTACAAGCAACGCTATCCCATTTGAAATTATTGATCCGGGATATAAAAAGGGAGAAAAAGTGCGTGTTAAAACAGGCCCTATGCAAGGCTTAACCGGCGAACTGATAGATTTTAGGTTACAAAAAAAAATGCTGATACGGCTGGAGCATATTAGCCATGCCTTATTGGTTGAAATACCTATGGCTTTTATAGAGCCATATTTTTAAATATATCATCACTATTATTTAGTGATTTTGGGTCAGCCGCATAAACTAAAAATGTGACTGAGGGGGCGAAGCCATGTATGGCTTACATTAATTACGATTAAAACAACAGTAAATGTGCCGGATAGCAGGAATAGTTAATTCATCATCAAACAGCCTTGAAGATGATATATTAAAAATGAGAGACAGCATGCGTCGTGGCGGTCCGGATGATGCAGGTATCTATATCAACCCTTCATTAAATCTGGCTTTTGGCCACAGGCGCCTGTCGTTATTAGATCTTTCGCCGGCAGGGCATCAGCCTATGTTTGATGCCAAAGGCCGCATAGCTATCGTATTTAACGGGGAGGTATACAATTTCCAGGAGATCAAGGATGAGCTGATAGCCAACGGATATACTTTTACCAACACAACCGATACCGAGGTTATTATTTACAGCTATTTGCATTGGGGGGTTGAGTGCTTTAAACGCTTTAACGGCATGTTCTCAATAGCGTTGCTTGATCTTAAAACTTCTGATCTTTTCCTGGTACGTGATTTTGCGGGCATTAAGCCACTCTATTATTTTAAAGATAACGAGAAGCTCATCTTCGCATCAGAGATAAGGGCATTTAAGGCTTTAGACCCAGCCTGGCCCGAAAACGAAGAGTGGAAAATTGCTTTTTTAGCTTACGGGCATATACCTGAGCCATTAACCACGCTGGCTAATGTGCACCCGCTCGAAAAAGGAAGTGTATTGAAAATACACCTTCCTACAATGAAGGAAGAAAAGATAAACTTTGCCGATTTTACCTATAAAGAAGATTATACCGATCTTGATTTTTGCATCAATGAGGTTAAAAGAATATTACCCGAAGCCGTTAACAGGCAAATGGTATCTGATGCGCCGATTGGTTTATTTTTAAGCGGTGGTATCGATTCAAGTTTATTAACCTTACTGGCCGCAAAACAGCCAAAAGAAACCTTGCACACGCTATCAATCGTTTTTGAGGACCAAAAATACTCTGAAGAAAAATACCAGCAAATTATTGCCGAAAAGGCGGGGATAAAGCACCAGTCATTTTTGGTTACCGAAAATGAGTTCCGCGCTTCGTTCAGTGATATTATGGAAGCCATGGATCAGCCATCCATTGATGGTATTAACTCTTACTTTATTAGTAAATATGCACGCGAGTACGGCTTAACAGCTGTATTGAGTGGCTTAGGTGCCGATGAATTGTTTGGGGGATATGATTCAAACCGCCGCAGTTCACACATAACCTTACTAAAAAAGGTTCCGTCGTTTGTATGGGCAATTAGTAATATTTTGGGCAATTCACCTAAAACAAAACTGGCTTACCTGGCCGATGATTCATTAACCAGCGATTACCTGTTTTACAGGGGGCTTTATACACCGCGCCAGATCTCCAAAATTTTAGGCTGTGATGAAGAAACTGTTCACAGAACACTAAAAAAGGTAACGGTAGCACCTTGTAACAGCCCCGATACCCGCCAACAGGCGGCACACCTGGAAACGCATTTATTTATGCAGAACCAGTTACTTAAAGATACCGACTATATGAGTATGTGGCACGGCCTCGAAGTAAGGGTACCATTTTTGGATAAGGAGCTTATAAACCTGGCCAGCCGCATATCGCCTCAAATTAAATACGACCCCAAAAAGCTTAAAAAATACCTGTTAATAGAAGCTTTTAAAGATATTTTACCACAAGAAATATACAACCGCCAAAAACAAGGCTTTACATTTCCATTTGCCAAATGGATGGAAAATATTGTACCAAAAGAACGCAGCGTAGGCTTCCAGGAAAAATACCAGGCCTTTAAAACCGGTAAGCTGCATTGGAGCAGGTATTGGGCCTCTATCCTGGTAAACAAAAACTCGCACCTGCACTTTTTACAAAAGGACTTTAAAAAGGTAAAATTTTTAAACCTGATTGCCTTTTCCGGAACGGGGGGGATTGAAAAGTTTAACCGCTCATTTTTAAAAGCATTATGGGACCTGGAAAGCGCCGGTGTATTATTGGCCGATGCATCATCAGCTTATGATGGTGATTCTGATCCGCACTATTTCCCTACCCAGGTTTACCGGGGTTATAAAAAGCACCGCAACATTTTTGTAGTTAATGAGGCATTTGGCAGCCGAAAATACGACGAGATATTTATTGGCCACGTAAATCTCGGGGTAGTGGCTTTCCTGATAAAAATATTTAATCCAAAAGTAAAGGTTACATTGATTGCTCACGGTATTGAGGTTTGGAAACCCTTAACCGGTATAAAAAAATGGATTGTAAATAACTCCGATCATGTTTTATCAGTTAGTAATTTTACCAAACAGCAGTTATTAGATAAATACACTGTCCCGGCATCGCGGATATCAATTTTCCCTAATACGATTGATCCGTATTTTCAATACCCCGATAAATTTGAGCATCCCGATTACCTGCGCGAAAGATACAATATCCGTAAAGATGAAAAGGTTATATTTACGCTTACCCGTCTTTCGCATACCGAAAAATATAAGGGTTATGATCAGGTGCTGGAATGCTTACCGGCCTTGCTTAAAACAATTCCTAACGTAAAGTATGTTATTGCAGGCAAAGCTGATGATATTGAATACGCACGCGTTACCGCATTAATTGACAAATATCAACTGCAAGATGTAGTTATACTGGCAGGCTTTATCAAAGACGAAGAAATTGTTGATCATTACCTTATGGCCGATATTTTTATAATGCCAAGTCAGAAAGAAGGATTTGGTATTGTATTTATAGAAGCTATGGCATGCGGGCTGCCGGTAATTGCAGGTAATAAAGATGGCAGCGTTGATGCTTTAATGAACGGGCAGTTAGGCACATTGATAGACCCTGATGATAAGAGCCAAATATTAGCAGCGTTACAAAATGGCCTGCAAAACTTAGCCATGCAAAATAACCTGGAGCTAAAAGCTGCACTACAAAAGAAAGTGCTCAATGCATTTGGTTTTGATGCTTTTAAAAACAATTTAAAAACAACATCAACTAATTAAGCAGGTTAAATGTCGTTAATAGCATTAAAAAGGAACATGCCCAGGTTTAATAAGCTAATTAAGCTGGTTGCACATTTCTTTTCGTTCCAAATACTCATACAGGCCACCGATGCATTTAGCGGCGTATTGATTGTAAGGCATTTAAGCAAACCTGAATATGCTTATTTTGGCATAGCAAGCACGCTGGGTGTTTCCATACTAAATATTGCCATAGGCGGGTTAGGTAGCTATCTAATAGCCGAAGGTATTCAGTTAAAAGAGAAGCTACCCATATTTAGTAAGCTATATGCCGAAATATATGCTTTTATCAATAAAAAAAAGTGGATCGTTATTGGTTTATCAATACCGCTAATCGTTTTCATGTTTTATCGGAATGATCTTAGCAATTATCGTATTGCGGGCTTTTTGGTAATCATTACCATCGATATCATTATCAGGGTGCGCATGCAACTCTACCAATCTGTTTTTAACATTTGGGAGCGTTACAATACGTTGCAAACTTTTAACCTGGCGGGTAGCGTAGTAAGGTTGTTGCTGGTGCTCACGCTTGGTCAATTTTTTACGGCAGAAACGGCTTACATAAGCATTGTAATATCATATGCAGTACAGTTGGGAGTGCTTTTACATTATGGCAAGCAATTTGTTATCCCGGTTGCAGCAATTGATAAAGACCGTTATCCTGATTTTCAGAAATTGTATGTAAGCCAACTACCCGGTAATTTATATACCTATTTTGATGCCCAGCTGGGCGTTTTTATCGTTACCTTTTTCGGAAACATCTCTCTGCTGGCCGATCTGAACGCGGCATCCAAATTATCGTTGATCGTTGTGGCGGTAAATGCATTTATTAATAATTTTATGATAGTGCAATTTGCCAAGATCAGTACGCGCGGAAAATTTATTAAGTTTTTGATGGTAACATGCGGCTTCTTTATACTCATTTATTGTATTGCCATTTTTCTCATCGCCAGGTTTCCGATGCTCTTTATATTTCTGATTGGCGAAAAGTATGTGAATATAGCCCCGCTTTTATACCTCGTGGTGATCAATATTTGCCTGGGCAATTTTTCGGGATTGATATACTCTATCAACTATTCCAAGATCTGGATAAAAAAAGTCTGGATATCTATCCCAATGACTATTCTGTTACAAATAATTATGATGAAATATATGCCACCAAGCGATTTTAGCCACGTTTGGTATTATGCTATGGTCACGGCAGTACCAACCTTATTTGTTAACATTTACTTTTGCATCAAAGGAATTAAACAACTGCCAACTACGTGAGTAAATCCAATAGCTTTTTTATACTGAGTGCTAAAAAATGGTCAACCTATTTCCCGCTGCAGGTTGTTTATGAGTGGGAAGAAGTGATATCAGAAAAGTTAGGTATCCCGATAGATTACGATAGCCAGCAAATAGCCAATAGCTTATTTGACAAACAGCCCAATAATTGGCTGCAAAAAATAGTAAGGCGTACACCGTTAAAAAACTTTATCGATTCGTCATTCAACTATTTTCAGCGGATACGTAAAGGCGAGTATATCATCAGCTTTTTACTAAACCCGATAGATATTCCCAATCACTATATATACCAGGAAAACTCGGTAGTTATTTTGTTGGATGTTTTCGCGAATAATATAGACCTGGTACCGCAATATTTTAAGAACAAACTAATATTTGTTACCAATATTGAAGTGCTGGATCATTTTAAAGGGAAGGCCATAGCGCAAAGAATGCGTTACATCCCTTTATCTATCAGTGATAAGTATTTTAATGCAAACGTTCCGGTTAAAAAGATAGATGTATTACAGATGGGAAGGCAGAATCCGGTTTTGCACGAATGGATGCTTAAAGTGACTAATAAATATCCGGAGATTGAATACGTTTATGCTAAGAACGAAAACGGCATAAACGTTTACTTCTCAACAACCAAAGGCATCCTGAACGAAAAGACAGGAAGCCGCGAAGAGTTTATGGCATTTTTAGGAAGCGCCAAAGTAAGCCTGCTATCAGCGCCGGGTATTGATGGCGGCGACCAAATACGCACTGGTGGCTTTAACCCGGTAACACCACGTTTTTACGAGTCGGCGGTAAATTATTGTTATATGATAGGGCGCTACCCCGATGCGCCCGATTTTGAATTGAACAAGATCAGCAGCGTATGCGAGCGCCCGGAAAATTATGACGAATTTGAAAAGGCTGTTTTATCTATGCTTAAAACTCCATTCAATTTGCAAGACAAATACAACGTGTTTATTAAACAACATTTAACGAGCACGGTGGCCCAATCTATTAAACAAGAATTAGAAAAGCTGTAGGTATATGTTTATAATGCAACTAATGGGGGGGTTGGGTAATCAAATGTTTCAATACGCAGCTGCAAAGGCGTTATCGTTAAAACGAAATATCCCTTTCGCCACTGATTTTGATGACCCGTATATTTATGCCAAAAGAAGCTTTGGGTTGGATGTGTTTAATTTGGAATATCAAACGGCAACAACTAAACAACTTTCAAAATCGAAGCCTAAAACCAAGGTAATGCGCCGCCTGTATAAATGGACCGGCAATAACCCTGATAAATACCTGTACCGCGAAAAAAAGGATTTTCATTATCAGCCAGAGTTTTTTGATTGTAATGATGGATCATATATTTCGGGATTCTGGCAATCCGAAAAGTATTTTTTGGATATAGCAGATACCATCCGCCGCGATTTTTCTTTTAAAAATAGGCCATCAGCAGCAAACAGTGCCTGGCTCGAAAAAATAAAAGCCTGCAATGCTGTTTCTATCCATATCCGCCGCGGCGATTATGTTTCGGTAGCACATACCAATCAACTGCATGGTACCTGCAATCTGGACTATTATCAACAGGCCATCAATGCCATATCCGGCAAGGTTGAAAATCCGGTGTTCTTTTGTTTTTCGGATGATATTGAGTGGACCAAAGCGAACCTGAAAACCGGCGCGGAAACCCATTACGTAGATTGCAACACAACGCCCGACAGCGGCTACCAGGATATGCGCCTGATGAGTAATTGTAAGCACCATATTATTGCCAACAGTTCGTTCAGCTGGTGGGGCGCCTGGTTAAACCCTGATGCCGATAAAGTGGTTATCGCACCAAAAAAATGGTTGAACAGCAGCGATATTATTGTTAAAGACTTAATACCCGATACGTGGCTCAAGCTATAATACAACCTATTTCGGCAATTATTCCTACCGCTAACAGGGCCCGGGTTTTGCATGCCACACTGGTTAGTTTGTCGCAGCAGAATGTGCAGCCTGCAGAGCTTATCATCATCGATGCATCGGAGAATAATGAAACTTTTACGGTATGCCAAAACCCGGTAGAAAACCTTGCCACAAAAGTGGTTTATCAAAAAGCAGTAAAAAAGGGTGCCGCATCGCAACGTAATGAAGGTATTGCAAACGCGCAAAATGCCTTTATTTTGCTGATGGACGATGATATTATTTTGGAGCCATTTTGCGTTGAGCGTTTATGGAACGCCCTTAACGCTGATGAGCAGATAGGTGGAGTAAATACCATGGTTACTAACCAGCGGTACTTAACACCCGGCAAACTTACAAGGATGATGTACCAGCTGATGAGTGGTCAAAAATTAGCTACCTATGCCGGTAAATGCATTGGCCCCGCCTGGAATTTGCTACCCGAAGATGATGAGCAACTACCTTACGTTAACCGGGTAGAATGGTTAAATACTACCTGTACCTTATATAAAAGACAAGCGCTGCCAACGCCCGTTTTTTCGAGCCACTTTAAAGGGTACTCTATGATGGAAGACCTCACGCTGTCATCCGTAGTAGGTCGGGAATGGCAACTGTTTAATGTACGCAACGCGCGCATTTTTCACGACAGTCAGCCCGGATCGCACAAAAATAATATAGCAGTACTGGCTAAAATGGAACTGGTTAACCGCGCATGGGTAATGCGCAATATATTGTACCGCAATAAGGTGTCCGACTATTTTAAGATGTTTGTTTTAGAAAGCTTTTTTATCATAGCAAATCTATCCTCATGGAAAGGTCTTAAATCACTACCATCGGTACTGGCCGGTAAAATAAGCGGGGTGTTTACTATACTAACTGCTAAAAATAGCAATTAAGCAATGTTTGATATTATAGTTCCGACATATAACAGGTATGATATTTTACCGGAGTTTTTTGCCAATCTTGAGGCGATAGACAAAACGTTATATACCTTATGGCTTATCGATGATTGTTCGCCTAAAAAGGATGCATCAATAGTGCCTGCCTGGGATAACATCAGGTATATTCAACTTCCCGAAAATATTGGGCAAGCCGGGGCTCGTAATTATGCTATAAAAAATGGCAACGCGCCTTATGTAATATCATTAGATGACGATGCCTGGTTTGTTGCCGGTTCGCAAGATCTGAAAGTAATTGCCGAAGCATTTAGTACATACCCAGATGCAGGCTGCCTTATGTTCAATATTGCCACCCCAAAAACTGATTACATTGGTGATGTTGATGGCTTATTATTGCCACTGCATGTTACCTGCGGTTGCGCTTACCGCCGTAACGCACTCGAACAAATAGGTGGCTTTAACTCAAAAATACATTCGGGAGCTGAAGAAACTGACATTTCGCTTAAGCTTTACCGTGCTAATTGGGATATCCGCTCATTATACTCGGTACATGTTTACCACAAATTTGATCCCGGCGAAAGAAGCGTTGACTGGTATTTGGATGTACGCTATAAAACCACCCGTAACTCGCTCATTATAGCCTACCTGTATTACCCTGCGCTAAGCTTAATATGGGTATTGCCGGGGCGGGCATTGAGCCATATTGTATTCGCGATAAAAACCGGTGTAGCCCGCGGAAAAACAATCTCCATTACCATAAATGCTATATTTGCGTTCATAGGCCGCATACCCTCTTTACGTAAAGATCGTATGCCTCTTTCGCAACAACAATTTAAAAAATGGACGGCTTTATTTAAAACGCCGTAAAATAATATACATGGAACAATACGTCAAAAAGATCAAATCGATCATCCCTGATTTTAGCGAGGCACATATCGCATCGCCCTTTAGTAATGCAGGTGTAGATAGCATGGACCTGCTTACCGTTAGGGTAGAGTTTGAAAATGTAGCAGGCAGGCAATTTACAGACGAGGAATGGCTAAGCTTTAACTCGATGACCGATATTATTACTTTTTGCAGTGCATTTCAAAAAACCGATAATAATGGTACCGGAGCGGGTACAGATATTACCGGTAAAAAAAGAATCCAGATAGGCATGCCCCAAATGGCTATAGGCGCTTTATCAGAAAACTGGTTATTTAAAGAAATTGGCGATACTCATTGGGATTTGCTTTGTGAAGGCTTGAACACACCATCGCTGCAGTTAAAAGATGATGCCGGCAACAGGCTTTACGCTACGTTTGTGCGTATCCGTATGCGGTCAACTATTCCATTCAACAAATTTATTGAGAACGAGCAATTGCAAATGGATAGCAAAATAATGCGTTTTGGTAACGGCATGTATTTTAGCGACATTACGCTTGATGGCGAAAATGGCGCTGTGGAAGCTAACCTGATGACCAGCTTTTCTATTCGCAACGAAACGGATAATACCAAACTGATGAAAAGCCAGCCCGCCGCAAAAGCCGACGCCATTCCCGAATATCCCGAAAGCCCGGCCTTTGGTAATGATTACAGGTTGATAAAAAAAGGGGTGCTTAAAGAACTGGATCTGGCCGGTGAGCATTTTAATGTTACTGATGAAGTTATATTCAGCACTGTTTATGACCTTAACCCTTATTATGATCTGAATGGCGTAGGCCTTTTATATTTTGCGGCTTACCCTATCATCAACAACACCTGCGAAGCGCGTTTTTTTAATACACACGAACAAAATACAGGCAGGTGGGAAGTTGACTATCATATTATAGACAGGGACGTAATGTACTTTGCCAACTGTAACATTAACGAAAGCATAAGATACGAACTGAACAGTTATACCTTTTTACCTGGCGATAAGGTAAAAATAAGCAGCACCTTATATCGCGAAAGCGACAACACCATTATGGCGCGTGTATTTACAATAAAACAAAAATTATAATGAAATTAGATAAACTGGAGCCTTTGTTTTTACGTGTTCCGCGAGGCTTAATGAGCAGGGTACGTATAACCATGTACAAAATTTTCGGGCTTAAGATCGGGCATACCAACAGGTTTGAAAAAGGCCGCATGAGGCGTTGTAAAAACATTGAAATAGGTAGCAATAATGCTTTTACCCAAGGCTACTTTATTTGGCCTATTGATACAGATGGCGATGATATCAGGATTAAAATAGGTAACAACTGTTACTTTAACCGCAATGTTATGGTTGATGCCTGCAATAGTATTGAAATAGGAAATTATACTATGATAGGCCCAGATACTTACATCACCGACTCAAACCATACATTTGGACACGGGCTTGCACCAAGCCAGCAACCAATGGACAAAGGCAGTGTAAAAATTGGCAACAACTGCTGGATAGGCACAAAAGTAACCATATTGAAAGATGTAACCCTTGGCGATTATTGTGTAGTTGCAGCCGGCTCTGTTGTAACACAAAGCTTCCCCGAAGGCTCATTAATTGCCGGGTATCCCGCAAGGCTTATAAAAAAGATATAGTTGAAACCTAAAGTTTTACTTACCCATCCGGGTACGCAATATTCTTATCATCTGGCCGAGCAATTAGAGCGCCTTGGCCTGTTATATAAATATGTTACCAGTTTTACCATTCCAAGCGACGGGGTTATTAAAACTGTCTATAATTTACTTCCCAAAAGTGTTAAACGTAAGTTAGGTACAAGATTAATAAACATACCTGCTTGCAAAGTAAAGCAAAATCCAGTGCTTGAATTAAAAGCATTGATCAAAATAAAACAAGGTGAAACATCCGAAGCAGCTTTTTATGAAAGGAATAAAGCGTTTCAGCTTGCAATTAGTGATGAGTTAATAAAAGAAGCTGATATTGTTATTGGGTTCGATACAAGTTCGTGGATACTGGCCGAACGCTGCAAAAAATTAGGCAAACGATTTATTTTAGATGTTAGCATTGGCCACCCGATAGCTAAAGAAAGTATATATAAACAGTTAGCAGATTTATACCCGGAATGGCTGGAACAAATAAAACCGAAAAGCGACATTTTGATAGGCCTGGAAAGCCAGGAAATTGAATTAGCCGATGCCATTGTTGTTCCGAGTGATTTTGTGCGTGGTACTTACGTTAATAATGGCGTTATCCCGGATAAAATTATTGTTAATCCATTTGGCACTAACGTAGCGGCATTCAATAATGTCCCACATCAATACACAAGTCCGTCCTTCTTATTTTTTGGCGGTTTAACAGCCCGTAAAGGGTTGCCATTTCTATTAAAAGTATGGGCAGATATCATTAAAAAATATCCTGAATGTACCTTGATATTGGCTGGCTATGGACGTTTACCCGATGGTACTCTATTACCAGAAAATGTTAAAAACCTTGGTATAATTGCCCCGGCAGAACGGCAAAAAATATTTGACATGGCCGATATTTTTGTTTTTCCCAGTTTTTTTGAAGGGCTTGCACAAGTGCAGATCGAAGCTGCAGCATGTGGCTTACCTGTAATTGGCACTACACAGTCGGGCGCAACAAATTTGGTGGCAGAAGGGAAGTCGGGTTTTGTAATTATACCAGGTGATAGTACAGCCTTGTTTAATGCGATGGAGTATTTTATCCAAAACCCACATCAGATCAAAATAATGGGAGCATGCGCAAGAGAAATTTCTTTAGGTAACTTTACGTGGGATAGCTATGGCGACCGATGGGAAAAGATTTTAGTAAATGAAGTATAGCAAATGAAACTTTCCAGATCTAATTTTCTGCACTTATTACGCTGGGTTGCAGCAAGTTTGGTTGCTTTCAGCCACATACGCTCCGTTATTTTTAAAAACTTTGATGCTGTAACAGGGAGCGGGCTGTTTACTAAAGGCTTTTATTTTATAACAAATTTGGGGCATCAATCAGTAATTATATTTTTTGTTTTGAGTGGTTATTTAGTTGCCGGCTCAGTTATTAAACAGGTGAAAGCAAAAACTTTTAATTTAACTACTTATTCAATAAACCGTTTTAGCAGGCTGTATGCTGTATTACTTGTTGCATTGTTAATGACGCTGGCTTTTGATCACTTAGGAATCTATTTTGATCATATTGGCCTTTATACGCATAAAGTGAGCTTTGCAACGATCGACTATTCGATTGCCGACAGGCTGTCTGCCGGGCACTTTTTCGCATCACTTTTTATGTTACAGAATATCCTCCTTCCAACGTTGGGAAGCAATAGCCCATTGTGGAGTTTATCTTATGAGTTTTGGTATTACTTGTTGTTTCCCTGCATTCTTTTAGCCATCACCTATTTAAAAAGCAATATAAAAAAAGCGTTAATCCCTGTCATTTTATTGATCTCGATGAGCACATTACTACCATTAGGTATATTACAGTATTTTTTGATATGGCTTTTCGGGCTGATCCCTTTTTATTTGACATTAAATAAAGCTTTTTACAAATACATTTTATTGGCAGTATTGGTAATCTGGCTGATCTTAAAAAAATCGGGAGGGATAGACTCTTTTTTATATGATATTGTTCTGGGTGTGATTGTTGCTTTCCTGGTAGCTGCATTCAAAAACGATGATCAACCATTATCAAATAGCTTTCTACGCTTTAATGAAAAACTATCTTCTTTTTCATATAGTATATATTTGATCCATTTTCCAACTTTTCTACTGCTCATAACGTTACTTAATAATTATGCTATACCTTGTACGGTTTTGCCCCCCTCTATATTAGCATATGGCATATTCGTGTTTGTTTTCTCAGTAACATTGATAGTTTCTTATATAGTTGCCTGCTATACAGAGTTTAAAACACCACAATTCAGGGCCTATCTGAAGCAAATTATAGAAAAGAAAACAATAGAATTGCCTTAATGAGGTGCTCCCATTAAAAAAAGCATTAAATATCGTTTATAATGAATTTAAATAATTTAGTTAGAAAAACTCCATACCCCAATGGTAGGTTTTTATACCTTGATGCTTTGCGCGGAATTGCCGCAATGATTGTTGTACTACACCATTTTCTTTTTATTTATAATAACGAGTTTGGCCATCAATTTAAAGCACCGCAAATATTTGAGCATGGTTATTTTGGAGTAGAGCTGTTCTTCCTTATCAGTGGGTTTGTTATTTTCTATACCCTATCCAAAACAACTTCCATCAAAGATTTTTTACTCAAAAGAGCCATCCGTTTATATCCAACCTTTTGGATCTGCCTGATCATCACTTTTTGCCTGATCACTATATTTCCATTATCGCCAAGCAGAAACACAAATATTAAAGAGGCGTTGGTTTCACTTACCATGTTTAACGGCCTGTTTAAAATAAAAAGTGTTGATCCTTCCTATTGGACATTGCTGGTAGAATGGTTTTTTTACCTTGTAATGGCTACATCAATGTTTTTCTTTAAAACTAAACAAAATGCCTTCTACTATTTTCTTTGGGCCTGGCTATTGCTGATTTTATTTTACAATTTGGTTCATAAAATACCTTTTGCCGGTGCTGTTTTCAATTTAAGGTACGGCTCATTTTTTATATCCGGTATTTGTTTTTATCATATTTATATTTCGAAACAACAGGTAATCAAATATTGGATGCTTTTGTTGTTTTCATTTATTGTGGGGATAATTGCACTTTCCGATCTTAATTATGTAACTATTGCCCTAACTATAGTTTATTTGGTATTCTTATTAACCATTCACTTTCAATTCAAGTTCCTTTCTGGTAAGGTATTCATTTTTTTTGGGGAGATATCTTACGCACTTTACCTTATACATCAAAATGTAGGCTTTATCATTATGCAAAAATTAGAACATTTTGGCATAGTAAGTTTTTGGAAAGTAATAATTACGTTGGCCATTGTAATAGGTTTGGCAACACTAATAACCAGGAAATTAGAAAAACCTATTTCTGTTAAACTGAAAAAGCTTCTTTTATAAATGATCAGCTCCGGATTAAAAATTCATGCTATTATATTGGCTTTGAATGAAGAAATATTCATCAAAGCACAATTAGATACCATATATCCTTTTTGTAACCGGATATCAATCATCACGCAATATGACAGGGATTGGTATGGTACACCCGTAAAGGCCGATGATACAGCCAACATTGTGCTCAACTATCCTGACCCGGATGGAAAGATCAATTTTTTGGTGCGCCGTTTACCGGATGAGGCTGCCGCGAGGAACATGGAAATGCTATCGTACAACAAAAAGAGTTATAAAAACACCATATCGCACGGCCGGAGCATGGATGATATCAAGGATTTTCATAACCCGCCCGATTATTTTTGGGTGATAGATGCGGATGAAATGTATGATACCGATACCATCCCATCCATTTTAAAATACCTGTCAGAAAAAAAACCAAACGGAATGCGGGTAACCGGTTATAATTACATCCGCAACTGGCATCAGCGCGTTCCTCGCGAAGTTGTTGATTTTACACATTTTGGTTTTTTAAAACCTGGTGTATTGTTTGAACAACGCAGAACCGTATCGTGGAACCAATCGCGTATTGCCAAGATTTTAAAAACAGCTCACCTCCCTGATTTTTCGAACCAACTGTATGGTTTTACTACTTGCCCGGAAGAGGTGGGTGTTTTCCATCATGGTTGCTGGCTCGGCGATAATAAACGGATAAGCGAAAAATTCAGCAAATCCAGCCATCGCGAATCAAAAGATTTTGAATCCGACTCGGTTGACCGCATCTTATTTAATCATATTCCGTTTAACAAGCTACCTGTAAATATTCAAAAGGCAGCATGGCCGCAAAACTATATCAGCAATAATGGCTAATCAAAAATTAAAAATATTCGCTATTGTGCCATCGGGGTTTTGTTTTGGCCTGCAACACGTAACTATCGATTTTTTTAAGCATTTTAATAAAACGGAAAGCCTTTTCTTAGTTTCCGGCTGGAACGATGGCGAGTTTATAAAACTACTTAACAGTAATGGCCTAAAATATACCATAAGCTGGCTGGGCATGTTTAGCCGCAGTTTGGCATGGTATCAAATTAAAATGAGTTTATCTGCATTAATCAAAATGCCCCGGCTCTATTACGATTTTTTTAAAGTATTAAAAAATTTCAAGCCGGATGTACTGTTTTTTGCAAATCATCACGAACTGATTTTACTGTACCCCGCTTTAAAACTTACAAAAGTACCTGTAGTTTGCCACATGCATGACCCTGCGCCGGTTATACCCTTTCAAAAAAAAACATTTGCTCATTACAACTCGGTGGTTAACCATTTTATCGCAATTTCTGATAACGTAAGGGAGCGCACCATTGAACTTGGATGCCCGCCCGAAAAAATAACTACCGTGCATAACGGTATTGAACTGCCCCCTGAAAAGCGGGTAGCGCGTAATAATAGCTTTATCGAACAATTTAATTGGCAGCATGATGTTTTTATTGTTGGCATTACCGGGCAAATGACCCACACTAAGGGGCACCAGGATTTATTAAGTGCCTTTAAAATAGCCTATAGCAAAAACCCCAAATTAAGATTAGTTATAGGCGGACGTTTTATAGAGCCCTTGTATAGCGAGCTACAAGCATGCATCAAAGAATGGCAAATGGAAAACGTTATTGTATTTACAGGTTGGCTACCCTCTGTAAATACTTTTTTTAATGGTATTGATTTGTTTGTATTGGCTTCGCGCCATGATGAGGGGTATGGTTTGGTTGTTGCCGAAGCCATGGCAACTAACCTTCCGGTTATTATTACGCATAGTGGCGGAGCGGTAGAGATTGTGGAAGACGGGATCAATGGATATATTGTACCCAAAAGTGATGTACAAATGATGGCAGAAAAGATTAGTTACTTATCGGCCAACCCCGAACTTGCATCTCAAATGGGCGATAAAGGCAGGCAACATATTGAGCAAAACTTTGCAATGAAACACCAGGCAGGGTTGTTAGAAAATTTAGTTATTAAAATCAGCACAGATGCGATACGGAAGTAGTTACCCACCAATTGCATTATGGTTTATAGTATTGGCCTATTTGTTATTTACATGGACAAATTCACCGAATATCCTTATTTCTATTCCTGTATTTCTTTACCCGATATTTCTTTACCGTCTTTTTTGGGTATCCAGACATCCTAATGTACTTTTTTGGGGGTTAATATTTCAGTGGCTTAATGTTTCGGCCCAGCTATTTTACAGTACATTTTTGGGGATAAGCCTGATGGAGTATATGAAGGACCAGAGTTTCCCTTTACAATATTTCGATAAAACAATCCTATTATCTATAATTGCATTATATGTATATGCCCTTGGTGTCTTTGTCGGAGTTAAAAACTTACGTATAGATAATATAGATAACGCTATACTAAAGTATTCGCCTCAATACACCCTGCGCTGGTACATCATTGTTTCTGTTATTATCTATTTATCCCGTTTTGCTATCTGGAGTTTTTCGGGTTTTGTTCAATACTTCTATTTCTTCTTTTATATTAAATGGGGGTTTTTCCTTATTACATTTTATATCATACATAAAAGAGCGCCTCAGCTCCGTATTATATTCTATGCTACTATCCTTATTGAAGTTCTATTGGGCTTGTCATCTTTCTTTGCCGATGCCTTTTTGAACGTACTTATATTCAGTTTTATTGGTATTGCAACCTTACAGCCTAAAATTAAATTTACAGGGTTTGTGGTACTCTTGGCAATGATGGTCTTGTTCTTTAACATAGCAGTGTATTGGACAGCCAGTAAAATGGAATACCGCAAGTACCTCAATAAAGGCGAGTTAAATCAATCCGTTTCGGTATCACAAAGTGAAGCTCTTGGAAAGCTTAGTCAATTAGTGAGTAATATTGATGATGAAAAATACCAAAACGCAATAAGGGATATGGTAGACAGGATAGGCTATATCCAATATTTTGATGCTACATTAGCTTATGTTCCTGCAATGAAGCAACATCAAAATGGCGCGGTGTATGCAAAAGCCATTGCTCACTATTTAGTGCCTCGTTTTTTAGATGCTAATAAGGAAGCGCTTGATGACAGCAAGCACACCAACGAATTTACAGGTCTTGGTTTAAGTGGTAAAGAAAGTGCAACTTCTTTTAGTCTTGGTACCGTAGCCGACGCTTATATTGATTTTGGCGAGGTATTTATGAATGTACCCATGTTTATATTTGGTTATTTGGTAGGCCTTTGCTTTAGCTATTTATGGAAAAGTAGCCCAAGTCAGCTTTGGGCCTGGATTTTAACAGGTGCATTTTACTTACTGATACCTGTTTATGGTGCCGATACAACAAAAGCGATAGGTTATATTTCGATTTACTTTTTCACCATCTTTTTTGTAAAAGGGTGGTTAATACGCATACTTGAGCCACGGCTAAGCGCGTAAATTGGTGGCCTGCCCTAATTAATAATACATGAAACCGGTTATATTTTTAAACTCACACCCCATACAATATTTCGCACCGCTTTACCAGCATATTTCGGCAAATACCGATATTGATCTGGAGGTGGTTTATTGTTCGGATGAAAGTTTAAAAGGGAAAATGGATAAGGGTTTTGGCACAAACGTACAGTGGGATATTCCATTGATGGATGGGTACAAAAGTGTTTTTATAAAGAACAGGTCTTTCAAACCATCTATCCATTCCGGTTTTTTTGGTTTATTTAACCCGGGTATCATATCATACCTCCGCAAAAAGCCCAAATCAATTTTGGTGATACACGGCTGGGCATATGCCACTCATATCATGGCTATAATTGCCGGTAAGCTTACCGGGCACACCGTATGTATACGTGCCGAAACACCACAAAACCAGGAATTATTAAAAAACAAATACATTACTTTTTTAAAGCACTTATACTTACGTTTCATTTTTATGTTTGCCGATAAGTTTTTATACGTTGGCAAGCAAAACAAGCTTTTTTATAAAGCCCTGGGTAAAAAAGAAACCAACCTGGTATTTACACCATACAGTGTTGATAACAAGCGTTTCCGCAGCATATTTGAAGAAACACTAAAAAATGTGGCCCGCGAAAAACTAAATTTACCAGCAGCAACAAACATAATTTTATACTCGGGTAAGTACATTACAAAAAAGAACCCATTAGACATACTGAAAGCTTTTAGTTTAATGGATAATGAAAACGCTACTTTAGTAATGGTTGGCGATGGTGAATTACGCCCACAAATGGAAACTTTTATTACTGGGCATCGATTAAATGATAAAGTTGTTTTAACCGGCTTTATTAATCAATCATTAATTCCTTTATACTATCGTGCTGCCGATGTATTTGTAATGTGTTCGGGGCTGGGTGAAACCTGGGGGCTGTCGGTAAACGAAGCTATGAATTTTGGATTACCTGTTATTGTTTCGGATACTTGCGGCAGCAGTTACGATCTTGTCAAAAACGAAGTAAACGGTCGTGTTTTTGAAACAGGCAATATTGAACAGTTACAAAAAGCCATGGAAGATTTTGTTAGTAAACCGGACGCTGATCGGGTAACGATCTCTCAAAATTCATTAGCTATTATAGATCAGTACAGCTACGTGCAAATTGCTGAGGGTTTAAGAAATATTTAGATCAATGAGCAAAAAAAAGCTGTTGTTTATTTATGATTATTTTTTTCCGGGCTACAAAGCCGGAGGGCCTATACAATCGTTAACAAACCTGGTGCTAAGCCTGCAGCATGATAATGACATTACCGTAATTACCGGCGGTTATGATTTGCAATCAACCGGTGCATATTCTGACATTAAATTAAATGCCTGGAATATAGTTACCTTACCGGGAGCAACGGTACCAACCCGGGTATGGTATAATGATAACAAAGGCCTATCAAAAGAAACATTAAAAACACTCATTGGCAACATCCGGCCCGATCATATTTACCTTAACGGTATTTTCTCGGTCGGCTATTTTTTAAAGCCACTTTTGGCCGCTAAAAGCCTGGGATACAGCAATAGAGTTATCATTTGTCCGAGGGGTATGCTACAGGGGGGGGCTTTGGCAGGAAAATCACTGAAGAAAAAGTTTTACATCAGTGTTGTGCGGCTCTTGGGGCTGGTAAAACATGCCGGCTGGCATGCAACTAACCAGGAAGAGAAAGAGGATATTATAAGATCTTTCCCGGGAAGCAAGCATATTGTTGTTGCTGAAAATATCCCAAAAAAGCCGGTACAAAATATATCGTTCCCAACAAAAAAGCCCGACGAGCTTAAACTGATATACTTATCTTTAATTGCCGAAAAAAAAAACCTGTTGCTGTTATTGCAACTGATCACACAAATAAAACCGGGACTCAGCCTTGAAGTTTATGGCCCTCCCAAGGATATTGATTATTGGCACAAATGCGAAGAGGTAATGAAAACCATACCCAACAAGGTAAAATACATGGGTAATGTAAAACCTGTTAATGTACAGCAGGTGCTATCATCAGCGCATGTGTTTATTTTGCCAACCAAGGGCGAAAATTTCGGGCACGCATTGTATGAAAGCCTGAGTGTTGGCAGGCCAATTATCACCAGTTTTTTTACCCCCTGGAATAACCTTGAGCAGTATAAAGCAGGTATTAATGCTGATATAACAACCGATGAAAGTTTAATTACAGCTATAGAGAAGTTTAAAGCTATGGACCAGCAGGAATATAATGAGTATTGTAATGGTGCGCACCAGTTAGCTATTAATTATTATAACCAAATGGACGCCGCTAATAAATACAAACAGCTTTTTGGTTTATAAAATACCATGAAAACAGATCTGTCATCATATAACAACGCATGGTATAACCCGGGTGCGTCTTTTTTAAAAAGAACCATTTGGTTTTATGTTAACGCGGTTGTTTTTAAAACTTCACTCATCCCATCCAATGGTTTAAAGGCAATACTACTCAGGATGTTTGGGGCCAAAATAGGAAAAGGTGTTGAATTAAAACCTTGTATCAACATTAAATACCCCTGGTTTTTAGAGGTAGGCGATTTTGTGTGGATAGGCGAAAACGTTTGGATAGATAATTTGACAACGGTTACTATAGGAACTAATGCTTGCATATCACAAGGTGCTATGTTGCTCACAGGTAACCATAACTATTCAAAGCCAACTTTCAATCTGATGGTGAAGCCAATAGTTATTAACGAAGGTGGTTGGATAGGGGCACAATCAGTAGTTTGCCCCGGCGTTACTGTACAAAGCCATGCGGTATTGACAGCGGGGTCCATCGCCACTAAAAACCTGGATGCTTACTCCATTTACCAGGGCAATCCCGCTGTGAAGATCAAAGACCGTAAAATAGACTAACCAATAGCATGAAGATATCCGTAGTAACGGTAGTTTATAATAACGCGGCAACAATTAAAGATGCAATAACATCGGTTTTGGCGCAAGACTATGCCAATGTCGAATACATTGTTATTGACGGAGGATCGACCGACGGAACGATAGACATTATTAAAAGTTTTGGTGATAAGATTAACATCTTTGTTTCCGAAAAAGATAAAGGATTATATGATGCCATGAACAAGGGCATTAAACTCGCCACCGGCGATGTGGTGGGTACGTTAAACTCCGACGATTTTTTTTACGATAGCCGGGTATTAACCAATATTGCAAAAGCATTCGTTAATGAAAGTATTGATGCCGTTATTGGCGATATCGTTTTTATAAAAGATGGGGATGAAAATAAAGTACTTAGGAAATACTCATCGGCCAAATGGCAGCCGAGCCGTTTTGCATGGGGATATATGCCTGCCCACCCTTCATTCTTTGCAAAAAAATATTTATTTACAAGCTTTGGGTATTATAAAACAGATTATCGCATCGCATCTGATTATGAGTTGCTTATCCGGTTTCTGTTCATGAATAAAATCAACTGGAAATATATTCCGCTTATCACCACTAAAATGCGCCCGGGTGGTGCCAGCACACAAGGCATTAAAAGCATTCTGATTTTAAATAAGGAGATTGCACGTGCTTGTCGCGATAATGGCATATACAGTAATTACCTGATGATCTATTCAAAATACATTTTCAAACCCTTCGAGTTTATTTTTAAATGATCAGCGTATTAATAACAGGTAGTTCGGGCTTTGTAGGTGCAAACCTGATCGATCATTTACATGATAAGGGGATTGCTGTTTCGGTACTTAACCGCAAGCATCATACGGATAAAAAAATAAAACAAAGTTTTACCTGGGATAATTTTACTGTTAAAGAACTGGACGGTATTAATGCCATCATCCACCTTGCCGGTAAAGCTCACGATGTAAAAAATGCATCTAACCCAGATGAATACTTTGCAGTGAACACCGGGCTTACCCAAAAGATATTTGATGCTTTTGCAAAGAGTAATGTACATGATTTTATCTATTTCAGCAGTGTAAAGGCTGTGGCCGATACAGTTGACGATGTACTTTATGAAGATGCTCCGTACCTGGCAAAAACGCCATACGGCCAATCAAAAGAGCAAGCCGAAAAATACCTGTTAGCCCAAACCATTGACGCAAGCAAGCGGTTATTCATCCTTCGCCCTTGTATGATACACGGGCCGGGTAATAAAGGTAATTTAAACCTGCTCTATAAAGTAGTTTTAAAAGGCATTCCATATCCCTTAGCTGCTTTTCAAAACAAGCGTTCGTTTTTATCAGTTGATAATTTAACTTATGCTATTGAAAAGATAATTACCGGTAGTACCATAGCAAGCGGAATATATAACCTTGCCGACGATGAAGCCTTATCAACCAATAGCGTTATCATGCTAATAGCTAACGTTGTTGGCAGCAAACCAAAACTATGGAAGATCAACTCCTCGCTTATTACAGCAGTGGCAAAAATTGGCGATGTATTGCATTTACCATTAAATGCTGAACGTTTAAAAAAATTAACAGAGAGTTATGTGGTTTCAAACGCTAAGATCAAAAAGGCATTCAATATTTCCGGCTTCCCTGTTTCATCAACCGAAGGATTAAAAAAAACAATTCGTAGTTTTCAGTCCCAATAATTTCATGCTTTATATCATTCTTATCCCGGTATTTTTTGCGGTAATGCTTCTCTATTTCAAAATAGCGGATCGTTATAATATCATTGATAAACCTAATGAACGCAGTTCGCACAGTGCTATCACGATCAGGGGTGGCGGGGTGATATTCTTGTTTGCCGCGCTGTTATCGGTAATATTGCATGCCGAATACTGGCTGCCTGTACTTGGCGCATTCATTATTGGTAGCATAAGTTTTTTAGATGATGCACATACATTATCGGGCAAAATAAGGATACTCTTTCACCTGGCTGCCGTAACCCTATTGTTTTTATTTCTTAAAATATTCTCCTTTTGGCCTTTCTACTATTGCGTAATGCTATATATTTTGGTTATTGGTATTATTAACGCCTACAACTTTATGGACGGCATTAATGGAATAACCGGAACATATAGCCTGGTTATATTTTTAGGTCTGCAATACATAAACCTTTACCAACAGCAATTTATTAATCCCGATCTGATATGGCTGCCCATAGTTGCAACAGTAGTATTCCTGTTCTTCAATTTCAGGAAAAGGGCTAAATGTTTTGCAGGCGATGTAGGTAGTGTAAGTATCGCATTCTGGATCGCATTCTTATTGTTAAGCATTTTTATAACAACACACAAGTGGAGTTATATCCTGTTTTTGGCAGTATATGGCGTCGATTCTATCTTTACCATTATCCATCGTATTATACTGAAACAAAATATATTTAAAGCTCACAGATTGCATTTTTACCAACTGCTGGCCAACGAACACAAGATCCCGCACCTGGTGGTCTCAGCAATGTATGCTATTATCCAATTAGCCATTATAGCTGTGGTTATCTATTTTGATCAACTTCCATTCTTTACACTATTCATCATAACAATTTTGCCCCTTGCCGTAGCTTATCTTTGGTTAAAGCCCCGATTAATGAAGAAATGACACCTAATTACACTCAGAAAATCATCCAGACTTCACGCATTTGTATTGAAATTGTTACTTTATTTAAAATCCAATAAAACAAAAAATCCCTGTTTTACTTTTAATTAAAGTAACCGGGCAACTAATACTGCTAAAATATCGTAAGTATAGTTGATAGGTTTGCAAAAAAATAGTCGTAATTTTATTAACTTTACCACTCCTGACTAATCAATATTAAATAGGATGAAAAGCTTTTTACTGTTAGGTAAATCTGTACCGAGATGGATCATACTACTTTTAGACATGCTAATTGTAATATGGTCGTTCGTTTCGTCATATTTTACGGTACAGCATTTTGAGTTTAGCAGTATTTTAAGGGGTCACTTCTTTGTATATAATGCGGTTTATTGTATCCCTGCAATAGCGGTAATGTATTTTATGCGCATACATACCGGCTTAATGCGGTATTCAAACACACACGATGTACTGCGTATTTTCAGCTCTATATTTTTAAGTAGCCTTATTTGTTTATTCCTGGTAAAGGTTTGGGTTATACCTGCCTTGGGTGTTCACTCTGTAAACATCTATATGGTATTATTAGTTAACTTTTCAATATCAAGTACCTTACTTATTATGACACGCACCGCCGTGCGGAGCACGTTCTTTTACCTAAAGAACTATTCTAATACCAAAAAAACTATAGTAGTTATATATGGATCAGACAGTAAAGCTGTATTGATTAAGCAAGCCCTGGAAAATAGCCAGGCTGATTACCAGATAGTAGGATTTGTTGACGGAGATGTAAGCAAGGTTGACAAAGAGATAGAGCAGGTAAGGGTATACCCTATAAGCAAGCTAAGTGAGCTTAAAGAAAGGCGTAATATTGATAAACTGATCATCACGAACGATAACCTGGAGGATGATTGGAAAAAGGAAGCCTTGGATGAATGCCTGGCGCTTAATATACAGGTACTTACTGTTCCGCCGGCCGAGCAATGGATTTATGGTAAACTCAACATGCAACAGGTTAAAGATCTTAAAATTGAAGACCTGCTGCAAAGGAAACCTATAAAAATTGATACGACTACAATTTCTGAAGATATTAAAGGCAAACGGGTATTAGTTACAGGTGCAGCAGGCTCTATCGGTTCAGAAATAGTAAGACAGGTAATGAGTTATGAACCTGCTATGGTTATTTTGTGCGATCAGGCTGAGTCGCCTTTACATGATATGCAATTAGAGGTACAAGAAACTTATAGCCATGTTCCGAGTATAATATACATTGCCGATATAAGGAATTATCAGCGCATGAAAAGCCTGTTCTTAAACTATAAGCCAGAAATGGTTTTCCACGCGGCGGCCTATAAGCATGTACCCATGATGGAAGATAACCCATCAGAAGCGGTATATACAAACGTTTTAGGTACTAAACATGTGGCGGATCTTTCGGTGGCGTTTGGGGCGGCAAAATTTGTAATGATATCTACCGATAAAGCAGTTAACCCTACTAATGTAATGGGTGCAACGAAGCGTATTGCGGAGATCTATATACAATCGTTAAAAAACAAACATGCAGCTAACGGAAACGTGATAAACACCCGTTTTATTACCACCCGATTTGGCAACGTGCTGGGCTCGAACGGATCGGTAATTCCACGTTTCAGATCGCAGATACAAAAAGGCGGGCCTATTACGGTTACTCATCCCGAAATCATGCGGTATTTTATGACCATATCCGAAGCCGTTCAATTGGTACTTGAAGCAGGTGTAATGGGGTCGGGTGGGGAGATCTATATTTTTGACATGGGCAAACCCGTTAAAATATCAGACCTGGCGATGAATATGATCAAACTGGCAGGGCTTGTACCTGATAAGGATATCAAAATAACCTATACAGGATTACGCCCGGGCGAAAAACTTTACGAAGAGTTGCTAAACCAGGAAGAGTTAACACTACCTACTCATCACGAAAAGATCAAGATAGCAAAGATTATCACCTATCCGTACGAACAGGTTGCCATAGATATTGATGAGTTGATAGCGCTGAACAAACAAAACAATAACAATCCTTTGGTTGAGAAAATGAAAATGATTGTTCCTGAGTTTGTTAGCAAAAACTCTCAATTCGAAAAATTAGACAAAAAAGAAGATCAGGTAATGGCTAAAACCAGCGTCTAAAAAGCCTCCTTTACTCCATTGATATTCTCAACTTCACAATCAGCTACTCTTTATTAATGCCACAAAAAGCTATAGTAATTGGATCAGGCATATCAGGGCTTAGCATAGCCCGTATGCTTCAAACCCAATATGATGTTAAAATAATTGAACGGACACCTACAATAGGTGGTTTGATAAAGTGCGAACGTATTAATGGCAATCTTTTTCATCGCGTTGGCGGGCATGTTTTTAACAGCAAAAATCCGGCAGTTGTAAAGTGGTTCTGGGACCATTTTGATAAAGAAACCGAGTTTTTAGAAGCCATCAGGAATGCGAAGATCCTATTTAATGATAAGCTGATAGGTTACCCTATCGAGAACTTTTTACATCAGTTACCACCAGACTTGGTAAAAAAGATAGTGAAGGATTTACTCAACATCATTAAAGAAGGCTACAAAGCACCTGAAACTTATTCAGATTTTAAAGCCTTTTTACTGGGCAATTTTGGAGAAACATTATATGAACTATATTTTGGCCCATATAACACTAAAATATGGAACACTGATATCAGCAAGGTACCATTAGAGTGGCTGGAAGGCAAATTACCCATGCCCAAAATTGACGATGTGATCATCAGCAATATTGTAAAACAGGAAGAAAGCGAAATGGTACACTCCCGCTTTTACTACCCGGTAAGGGATGGTTCGCAGTTTATTATTAACAGGCTTGCCCAAGGCTTAGATATTACACCATCATATAATGTATCATCAATTAAATCCGATGATGGTAGGATTATCGTAAATGGTGAGTTGGATGGTGACTTATTGGTCTATTGTGGCGATATCCGGTTGCTGTCATCAATAATAGATACATCCGATAAAAAATTAAACGATGCTTTGGCAGAAGTGACCGGTTTATTATCTAACGGCACATCGAATGTGCTATGTGAAACTGATGACAATGATATTTCATGGCTCTATTTGCCTGAAGATAAATTTAAGGCACACAGGATCATATATACAGGTAACTTTAGCCCAACAAACAACGAGGGCACAAATAGAAAAACCTGTGTGGTAGAGTTTTCGGGCAAGCATAATGAAGCTGACATGGTTAAAGAGCTGGAATTATTGCCTGGCAACCTTAAACCACTGGCATTTAATTATGAGCCCAATTCGTACATTATACAACAAAAGCAAACACGCGAAAAAATAGAACGCGTAAAACAACTGCTTGCTACAAGAAACATCTACCTTTTAGGCAGATTTGCAGAGTGGGAATACTATAACATGGATAAGTGTATTGAGAGTGCCATGCAACTGCATAGTATATTAATTTAAAAACACCTAAGTACCAATTATACTTGGCATTTTTGTGTTATTTTGCGAGATTAGTTTTGATTTTAAAGTCGGTATATATTAAAAAACAGGAATGAAAAAAGCGTTAATTACCGGGGTGACCGGACAAGATGGAGCTTACTTAGCAGAGTTGCTATTAAAAAAGGGCTACGAAGTACATGGTATTAAAAGAAGAAGCTCTTTATTTAATACAGACCGGATAGATCATTTGTATCAGGATCCTCATGATGAGCATGTAAACTTCACACTTCATTATGGCGACCTTTCTGATTCTACAAACCTGATCAGGATCATACAACAAGTTCAACCCGACGAAATCTATAACCTGGGCGCTATGTCGCACGTTAAGGTTAGCTTTGACACTCCTGAATATACCGCGAATGCAGATGGTATTGGTACTTTACGTTTACTGGAAGCAATCCGCATTTTAGGATTAGAGAAAAAAACCAAAATATACCAGGCATCAACTTCTGAGCTTTATGGTTTGGTACAAGCAGTTCCGCAATCAGAAACTACACCGTTCTATCCGCGTTCGCCTTATGCTGTAGCTAAAATGTATGCTTACTGGATCACGGTAAATTACCGTGAGGCTTATGGTATATTTGCTTGTAACGGTATTTTATTTAATCATGAAAGCCCTTTACGCGGCGAAACCTTTGTAACCCGCAAAATCACACGTGCTGTTGCTAAAATTGCCCTTGGCTTGCAAGATGAACTGTTTTTAGGTAACCTTGATGCACAACGCGATTGGGGCCACGCCAAAGATTATGTTGAAGCCATGTACCTGATACTACAGCAGGATACCCCTGAAGACTTTGTAATTGCTACAGGTGTTACTACCCGCGTACGCGAATTTGTACGTATGGCCTTTAAAGAAGTAGGTATCGAAGTTGAGTTTAAAGGTGAGGGCGCTGATGAAAAAGGATATGTAGTATCTTGCTCAAACGAAAAATATCAATTGCCTGCCGGTAAATTGGTAGTAGCTGTTGATTCTAAATATTTCCGCCCTACTGAGGTTGATCTGTTAATTGGCGATCCAACCAAATCAAAAACTAAATTAGGCTGGACACCTAAATACGATCTGGCGATGCTGGTACACGAAATGGTTGAAGCTGACGTTGATCACTTCACCAAAGAAACCCTGTTGAAAAAACACGGGTACACTATTAAAAATCAATTTGAATAGTAGTATTCTATCATTTAGCATAAAACAGAAAACCCGCCAAAAGCGGGTTTTTTTATTTTGAGGTAATAACCTATAAGCTAAATAAACCAGTAATTAATTTAACTTGTAAGGTGCTATCAAGTAAAACTCAGGTATTTTAACGTTAAACAAGGTATCGTCTACCAGTTTCATCATTTGATACTCACCTTTCATGCTGCCGGTATCGGTTTTTAAATTACAGCCCGATACATATTCATGCGAAGCCCCGGGCTCTATTATCGGCTGTAAGCCAACAACACCTTCGCCTTCAACCTCACGCTTGGTTCCGTTCGAATCAAAGATTGTCCAATGGCGGCGCAGTAACTGTACAGCGTAGTTACCTACATTTTCAATATGTATTTTGTAGGCAAACATAAAATGATCATTAGCCGGGTTTGAGTACTCCGGCTGGTAAATTGTTTCTACCGAAACTTTAACACCTTCTGTAATTGTATTGATCATATAACGTAACTTTCAATTCAAACTTAAACAAAAATTTCTCTTAAAGAAATTTACAGCATCATATAAACATCATAATGTTTAACAATATAGTAAACGTATTTGTGTAATGATAAATTATAACAGGCAATAATTAAGCCAGTTCTAACGAAAAATTGCTTTCGATAGACTGCAGAATATCGTATATCTCCTGGATATTATCAGATGATACCAGCTTCATACGGGTTTCTTTAAAGTTCTCGATGCCTTTAAAATAGTTGGAGTAATGGCGGCGCATTTCAAAAATTCCGGTTTTAGGCCCTTTCCATTCAATCGATTTTTCGAGGTGGGTACGGCAAACCTCAACACGCTCGGCAATGGTAGGTTTATCCCTATGCTGCCCGGTTTCAAAAAAATGCTTTACTTCCCTGAATATCCATGGGTAACCAATAGCTGCCCGGCCTATCATCATCCCATCTACACCATACTCTAAACGCCAGTTGGCAGCCTTTTCGGGCGAGTCAATATCACCGTTCCCAAATATCGGTATTTGTATCCTCGGGTTCTTTTTAATTTCGCTAATCAGCGTCCAGTCTGCAACGCCTTTATACATTTGCGCGCGGGTACGGCCGTGTATAGTGAGGGCTTTTATCCCCACATCCTGCAGGCGTTCGGCAACTTCATACACATTTTTGGTGTTGTCATCCCAACCTAAACGCGTTTTAACGGTTACCGGCAAATGGGTCGATTCAACCACGGCCTTTGTCATGGCAACCATCTTATCAATATCCTGCAAAAGGCTGGCACCGGCACCACGGCAGGCTACATTTTTTACAGGGCAACCGTAATTAATATCAACCAGGTCGGGGTTGGCTTGTGTAGATATTTCTGTAGCACCACGCATCGAGTTAATATCGCTACCAAATATCTGGATGCCTATCGGGCGCTCATATTCAAAAATATCAAGCTTTTTAATGCTCTTGGCGGCATCCCGTATCAATCCTTCCGATGAGATGAACTCGGTATACATCATGTCGGCCCCGTTTTGTTTGCACACATAACGGAAAGGCGGATCGCTCACATCCTCCATCGGCGCAAGCAATAAGGGGAAATTCCCTAAATCAATATTTCCTATTTTGACAGACATCAGTATCTTTAACCGCTGCAAAAATACAAAATTATTAACTAAAATGACAGAAGAGGCTCAAAGCCGCATGCATCCGAGCATGCAGTTCCTATATATCATGTTTATTGCCATCGGATCATTGATCATCGGTGGCTTATTGGGGTTTGCTGTCGTTTTCGTTCTTTATGGTACAAATACCCTTACCGAGATAACTCATTTTAATACATCAGCCAGCCATGTTATATCCGGACTTTGGATAATACAAGTGTTAGGAGGCACCATTCCCCTGTTTTTAACTCCTGTCATTTTTGCCAAATACATAGTAAAACAGCCTCAATTTTACCTTAAAAACACATTTAAAGTATCGCCGGTGTTCTTTGTTACGGTCTTCGCCATCATGATCGTTTCGTCGCCATTAATGGACTTCCTGGTCACGCTTAACCAAAAAATGGTATTGCCACAATCATTAAACTGGCTGCAGCAGTGGATGCGTGAAAAAGAAGATGCCGCGCAAAAAGCAACACAGGCGTTAACCCAGTTTAAAACCATTTGGGATATGTTGCTGGCCTTGTTAATAATGGGCCTGCTTACCGCCGTTGCCGAAGAGTTTTTGTTTAGGGGAGGCATTCAGGGGATATTTACCCGCTGGACAAAAAATGCGCATGCGGGCATATGGATATCCGCCATCTTGTTCAGTGCTTTCCACGTAGAGTTTTTTGGCTTTTTACCCCGTATGATGCTGGGTGTTGGCTTTGGCTATTTTGTTTATTACAGCGGCAGCATCTGGACGGCTGTGCTGGGGCATTTCATCAACAATGGCAGTGTTGTTATCATCACCTACCTTTTTCAGCAAAAAATAATCGGGTTCGATCCGGATTCGTCTCATTATAATTACATTATTACCACACTCAGCTTAATTTTTACTGTATTTTTGTTCTTTATTTATCAAAAGGTAGCGTTATCGAAAAAACAGTTACAAGGTTATAATGGAAAAGGATTGGGTTAAAATATATACCTCTGCTAATTATTATCAATCAGAAATTGTAAAGCAAGTGCTTACAGAGCACCAGATAGCCAGCGTACTAATTAACAGGCAAGATTCATCGCACCGCGCCTTTGGTAACATAGAAGTTTATATACATCAGGAAGATTTCAGCCAGGCTATTGAGCTGATCATACTGAACTCAAATGCTTAATTTATATGAAGACTCGTGCCATAACAGGCTTCTTTTTTGTTGCTATCATGCTTGCCTCGGTTTTAACCGGGCCATATGTTTTCACTGCCTTTTTCACCTTACTCAGCTTTTTATGCCTTAACGAGTTTTACAAGATCGTTAAATCGGCCGATATTAACCCTAACCGCATTGCCGGTTTAATTGGCGGCGGCCTTATATTTGCCGGCATTGGCCTGCACTACGTATTGATGATTGACTCTAAATGGCTGCTCATCATAATCCCGGTTATAGGCAGCATTTTTATTGCCGAACTGTACAAGCAATCAGAAACACCTTTTACTAATATTGGTTATACCATATTAGGTTTAGCTTACGCGATAGCACCTTTTAGCTTTTTCTTTGGCCTCGCTTTTATACAAGGCTCATACAGCAACCATTTTCCGCTGGTATTCCTCTTACTGTTATGGAGTAATGATACCGGGGCTTATGTTGTTGGCCGCTGGCTGGGTAAAACAAAATTGTTTGAGCGCCACTCTCCTAAAAAAACATGGGAAGGCTTTATTGGCGGCACCCTGTTCACGGTTTTTATCAGCGCGATTATAGCTTACTATTTTACCGATATTACGTGGCGCCAGTGGGCATCAATGGCTATTCTTATCTCCTGCTTTGGCACCATGGGCGATTTGGTTGAATCTATGCTTAAACGCAGCCTTAATGCAAAAGACTCCGGCAGCCTGCTGCCCGGCCATGGCGGCCTGCTCGACAGGTTTGATGGCTTGTTCCTTTCGGCACCAATTGTATTTGCATACCTGTACTTAATTTCAAATTAGTAATTTTGCATAAAATTTTATTTACATGACTATCCATAAAGAAGGTTATACCTCTATCGCGCTTTGCATACTGTTTATTATGGTGCTTAACGCCATTATACAATTATATTTTCCCGGTGCTACCGCCTTTAAGTGGATCATCTATATCCTTTCGTTCGCACTGTTTGTTATCATCCTCCAGTTTTTCCGCAGCCCTGCCATTCAGATAAATATGGATGAGAAAATGGTACTTTGCCCTGCCGATGGCAAAGTAGTGGTAATTGAAGAAGTTGAAGAAACAGAATTTTTAAAAGATAAACGCATACAGATATCGGTATTTATGTCGCCCGTTAACGTGCACATTAACCGTAACCCTATCAGTGGTGTTGTAAAATTTTTTAAATACCACCCGGGTAAATTCCTGGTGGCATGGCACCCAAAATCATCTACCGAGAATGAACGTACTACCATCGCTATCGAAAACAGCAACGGCACTACGGTACTGTTCCGTCAAATAGCAGGCGCCTTGGCCCGCCGCATTGTTTGGTACGTAAAAGAAGGCGATGTTGTTGAGCAGGGCCAGCAATTCGGCTTTATCAAATTCGGCTCTCGGGTTGATATCTTTTTGCCTTTAGGCACCAAGATCAATGTTGGTTTAGACGAGGTTGTAAAAGGCGGCAAAACCGTTTTAGCCGAGTTAAAAGCCTAAACCTATTTGGTTACCGTATAGGTATTATCCTTTTTATTCACGTCTGGATCATATGTCCCGCCAAGGTCAATTTTTAATACCGTTTTTTCGGCCATAAAATTAATGGCGATGGCCTTATTACCATTTTTCCAGCACGATACATCACGGTGTATCTTTTTGGTAGTGCCGTTGATGTAATGTACAGTCAGATCAACCGGCACCATCTTGGTACCAATGTTAGTTATAATTACCTGGTAATCCTTTTTATTAGTTACGGTTACCTTCGTGATAGCCTGATCGGGCGCGCCGTTATCAAAGAACCAGTTTTTCCAAAACCAATTCAAATTCATGCCCGAGCCTGTATTCATGCAATTAAAAAAATCATAAGGCATAGGGTGCTTGCCATGCCATTGCTCAATATAATAATGCAGCGCTTTGGTAAATAAGGCATCACCCAGCATATCCTTAACATACATATAACCCAAACCGGGTTTAGGGTAGCTGTTTGTTAAAAAACTAACTCCTGCCAATTGTGGGGTAAGTGTTATAATAGGTACATCATCTTCTTTACCGGCATTACTTTCGTAGGATTCGATTGCGTAATCATCCACTATCGTAGGGTTAATTATAGGCGATATAACCCACTCGCCTATGGTTGCCCACCCTTCATCCATCCAGCCATATTTAGTCTCGTTAATGCCCATATAAAAGGGGAACATGGTATGGAATATCTCGTGGTCGGTAAGCTCAATCTCATCTTCCATTTTATCAAGTGGGTTATCATTTACCATCATAGGGTATTCCATCTGGTCCAGCCCGTCAAAAACAGTTTCGTGCGGGTAAGGGTACGGCCATTTCGGAAATTTGAAGCTCATCGCTTCTACCGTTTTACGTGCATAGTTAACCACTTCAAAATAATCTTTATGGATGGGGTTGAATACTGCATCAACCCGTGTACGCCTGCGCGTAACCGAATCAACCACCAGGCTGGATGCCTTCCATAAATAATGGTCGCTTAACGCAAAAGCAAGGTCGGTAACATTATCAGCTTCAAACTTCCAGGTATTGAATGTGTTTTTACTGGTAACTGTACCATTTTTTAGGTCGGCTTCGGTTATTACATCGGTAACGCTGTCAGCCTTACCTGCAATTTCAATCTGTTTTACAATGCCAGGCTGGTAAACCTCATTGGCATTGATCAAATCGCCTGTTGCCCATACCGCGTATTTGCCGGGTACGGTAATATCAGCATTAAAGTGGCAAAAGTCATTGTAAAACTCTTCGTTGCCCAGGTACTGGTACCTGTTCCAACCATCAATATCATCGTAAACTGCTATGCGGGGGAAAAAGTAAGCAATAAAATATGAGCCCGAATCAACCTGGCCGGTACGCACATGTGATGTTTTATTGAGTGTATAGCTATAATCAACCGTTACATGCAGTTTACCTTTACTAAGCAACGGACTGACCTCGGTACGCATATTTGTGCCGTCTATCTGTACTTTTCCAAGGTCCTTATCAGTTTGGTTAATACTTAGCTTTTTAATTTTAACTCCATCTCCCATATCTGCGGCATCAACCTTGTAATTACGCATCGCGTTCTTTTTGTAAAAGTTGGGGTATAACTTAAATACCAACTCCTTTAAAGTATCCGGGCTATTATTGATATAATCAATATCAACTGTCCCTGTCAGCAAGCGGGTATCGGGGTTAAAGTTTATTTTAATGCGGTAATCGGCAGTGTTTTGCCAGTAGTTTTTGCCCGGTGCGCCACCAAGTGTACGCGTTTCCTTTTTATAGGTAGCCTCAATGTTTAAAGGTTTTACCAAATAGGTTTGTGCAAAGCCGCTTGTTGCGAAAAGCAGAGCAATGAGCAGTAATCTATATCTTACCATAAGCAGGTTATTGGCCCCAAAACACATGAGTATTTATGGGTAAATTCAGTATGCAAATTTTTAAATGTGCTGATGTGTAATTATCAGGAGGGGGGGTAAATCAGGTATTTTAAAATATCCATCTTTACGTTTCTCAACATAGGTTTTTACACAAAGAGCCTTGCACAAATATACAAAATTTCGGGTACAGTTTTCCAATCCCAATACGTTACTACACACCCACAAGGCATAAAAAAAGCGCTTATTCAGCGCTTTTAAATATTAAAGTTTCGATGTGATAGCCGGATCGAGCGGCTCAACTGTTGAACGGTAACGGTGAATCAGATTTCCATTCTCATCGATCAGGAATTTTTCAAAATTCCATTTTATCTCGCCTGTAAAATCAGGATTCTCGGCACTGGTAAGGTATTTAAATAAGGGTGATATATCCTCTCCTTTTACACTTACTTTTTCGCTAAGCGGGAAAGTAACACCAAAGTTTTTTGAGCAAAACTCTTTTATCATCGGGTTTGAGCCAGGCTCCTGGCCACCAAAGTTATTTGCCGGAAAGCCTACTACAACCAATTTGCCCTTATACTTATCGGCTAATTTTTGTAATTGCTCATATTGGTAAGTATAACCGCATTTTGAAGCAGTATTAACAACCAATACTTTTTTTCCTTTGTATTTGGCGAGGCTAAACTCGGCGCCATCAATATTTTTCAGTTTAAAATCATAAACTGATGCCGGCGCGATAAACAACAGGGTAAGCATTAATGCTAATGTTTTCATTTTTTTAATGATTTAATTGTCAGCAATGTTAACAAGTTTTTTACATAATAATCAAGAAAATCAGCCAGGTAGCTAAAATTTTACTTCGGCAAGGTATTGGTTTTCTTTTTGCGTCATCAGGGCTTTATCCTTTTTGCTTTTATCTGTGTAACCAAGCAAATGTAAAACGCCATGTATCATAACGCGGTGCAGCTCGTGCGTAGTATCAACACCAAAAGTTTGCGCGTTTTCGCGGATGCGGTCAACAGAAATAAATATATCACCGGTTACGCTCTTTTCTATCTCCGAATTATCAAAAGTGATGATATCGGTATAAGTATCATGATCCAGGTATTGTTGGTTTAGCGCCAGCAAATACATATCCGAACAGAAAATATAGTTTACCTCGCTCAGGCTGTAGCCCTCGGCAACTATGGTATTGTGTATCCAGTTACGCAGCGCCGTTTTGCTTTTAGGCTTAAATTTAATATCCTCTTCAAAAAAGAAAACAGGTATGGACATTACTATATTTTAAAATGCAGCTCAACCTCATTACCGGTAGCATTAAAAATGCATTGGTCGGCTAATTGCTTTATAATAAATACCCCACGGCCGGTTAAGCTCTCTAAATTTTCGGGCGCGGTTGGATCGGGCAGGTGGTTATAGTCAAACCCGGGGCCTTCATCGGTAAGGGTCCATACAATGCGGCGGTTATCAACCTCGGCATTTATAATTACTTTTTTATCTTCCTGCAATTTATTGCCATGTACAATAGCATTTATAAAAACCTCGTTAAGGCAGGTCATCATATTTGCAAAAGTATCATCAGCAATTTTATACTTATCTGCCAGCTCCTCTATCAGGTTTTCAAGCGCTGTTAGACTTTCCATTTTTGATGGTAGCTGCAAAGTAAACAATGCGCCGGTATCTACATTGGCTTGTTCCATATTATTTGCCATTAATTTGATCAAAATATAACTTCACTTTGGTTTTATAATAATAGTTTAAAGCCGGGGGAACGGTCTGTATTTGCTCGGTTTGTTTGTTTTTCATTAACTGATAGTTTTGTAATGCCTTTACATAACCCGGGGGTAATTCTTTTGCGGCATTGCTCTCTCTTTGTTTGTCCTGCTCTTGCTCCCTTTCTGCCTTTTCTGCTTCCAATAAGCGGGTTTGTATCTGTTGTTGCCTCTTCAGTGTTTCGTCCAATACTCTTCTGTTTACGAGATCTTTTTCAGTTTGTTCCATTTCTTTGGAAATATTATCCAAATTGCCCCCACTTTTGCCCCCGTTTTTTAACTGTTGGTTATTAAACTCTTGCAAGGCCTGCCTGATTTGCTGCTGCTCTCGGGCCATTTTTGCAAGCTGTTCACTCATGTTGCCATCCTGGCCCTGGCCTTGTTTGCCGGGGTTACCTTTTTGGCCCTGCTGCTGCATTTGATCGCGCATTTTCTGCATATTCTGGTTCAACTGCTGCTGCATCTTGCTCAGTTGCGACATGGATTGCGATTTCTTTTTCCCCTTTCCTTTGCCGCCTTTGGCATTTTTCATTTGGTTTTGTACATTATCCAACGCCTCTGCCAACATTAGTGCCAAATTGTTCATCGATGTCATGGCGTATTGCTGGCTACGGTTAGCCTCGCCTGTACGGCGGTCGCCTAAACTGGCTATCGCCGCATCAATATTTGTATTAATGGCAGTAACCTCTTTATTAACTGTCGACTGAATCTGGGGAACACGCTTACTCAACGAATATAAGCTATCTTCCACATTTTTCATATTGTCTTTTATATCTTTTTGTTTTTCGGCAAGGCCAATGTAGCTTGGGTCGTTCGTGTTTATGCCGCGCAGGGTTTGCATGGTTTTTTCTTCATCAAACGAGCTATTTACCAGGCTTTTGATCAATTCGCGTAGTTGCTGCACATTAATGGCATCGTCCTTTTCTTCGCTCTCCTGTTGTTCTTTTTGCAGTTTCTCCGATAGCTGCTTCATCTCTTTAGCTGCCTGCTGCTGCGATTTTGAAGCCTTCTGCTTGTTGTTCTTATTCAGTTCTTCAGCGCTTTGCTGCATTTTATCGTCAATACTTTTGGTGTCTTCTTTAGGGTCTTCCAGGTTATTCTTCTGCTCTAATTGCTCGTTTTTTTCTTTCAATTCATCAAGGCCTTTTTCTACATCTTTAAAATCCTTATTCAGTTTATCCTGTTGTTGCTGTAGTTCTTTCTGGTCACTATTGGGTTGTTTTGCCTGGTCAGCAACCTTTTGCTGTTGCTCGGCCATTTTATCCAGCTTGCTAATGCTTTCGTTCATTTTCTGGTCAAACTCCAGTTGCTTGTATAACTCAAGCATCCTGTCGAGCTCCTTCTTCAACGATTTGCTATCAGTTTGCATTTTCTGCAATTCATCCTGAGTTAAATCCTTTTGGTTTTGCTCCAGCAGTTTTTGCAGGTTTTTAAGCATATCGCGGGTTTTCTGGTCGAGCACATTATCAAACAGGTCTTTTATCTGTTTTTGCTTTTCCATTATCTCATGGCTCTGCTGCTTGTTCTCCTGGCGGTCAAACAGGTTTTGCTTGTTCTCTTTCTGGATATCCTGCACCAGGTTCTCTAATTCTTTACGTTTCTCCAGCAAGTCTTGTATCTGCTTTTTCTCATCAAACGAAAGTGAATTTTTATTCAGTAGCATCTGGTTCAGCTTCTGCGCATCACGCTCCACCTGTGCCGAAAGTTTAATGGCCGATTGCATCTTATCTTTAACAGATTTTGACCCTGCTTCTAATTGCTGGTTCATTTCCTGCTCGGTAGGCATGTGCAAATTACGTTCGGGTGTGCGGGCTGTTTTAGCTCCGGTAACGCCGTTATTATCGGCAACTTCAAAATAGTAAGTTACTTCGTCGCCGGGTTTGGCTCCAAGCTGTTTCAAATCCCAATAGTAAAAAAAGTCCGACTGGGCCGCGCTCAGGTCAGCTTTAATTGTTTTGGTGATGATGGTTGGCTTTTGATTGTTATGCGATTCGATCTTATAATGAAACGTAAGGTTTGAAAAACCATGATCATCCTGAATATTCCCGTTAAAATACAACGCCTTCGAACTGATGGAATCCGGCTTCTCTTCAACTGCTATGGTTGGCGGCAGATCGTTTACCACGTTAATTCGGTATGATGCCGAATCGCCATGGGCAACTGCAACGTTTACGGCCTTTAAGGTGTAGATAGCCGGTTGTAATACCCGTTCGCTATGTATAAAAACATTATCGGCAGGCTTTAAGTGCGCCGTGCGGTTATTCATTTCAAACGCAACCTCATCCGTATTCTGGGTATGTAACTGCCAGCGTACCGTTGTTCCTTCGGGGATGGTCAGATCGCCGGCATTGCTTAAATGCTCAGTTGCCTTATGCAGGTATGCCGGGTATTGCAGGTCAACATCAAAGTGCAGCAGGGATGGTTTCAGGTTAACGTTTATTTCATATTCCTGCGATGAAAAATCATTCCCCATTAGCTTAAAATGCACGCTTTGCTGCAGGTTGCTAAAAACGTAATGAAACTTGCCGATGCTTTCCTTATCCAGCTTAAAGGTATTGTTACCCGTTTCCAGGTACACCTCATTCGGGAATTTATCACCGCTTAGTTTCAGCTCAAGCTTAAAATCTTCGCCCTGCACTGCCGATAGCTTCGCGTTGGTGATCACAAACTGAAAAGGCGCTTTTGGCGCGAAGTACTGGTTATGCTTAAGCAAACGCTCGGTACTGTCTGTTAAAACCGATGGGACCGTAAAAGCGAGCAATACAATAATTGCCAGCGGCGCCAATGCCCATTTAAGGTATTTGGTATTCTCTTTTATTTTAATAGCCGATGGAAAACTTACCGGTTTAAGCGTACCGATCTTTTGATCGATACTGGCTTCTATTAAACTTCGCTGGCCGGGCGTTTCATCGGCAAGGCGTTTTAGTTGAAGAGTGTTGAGCAGCTTATCCTGCACATCAGTAAAATGCGTGCCGATAATTTCGGCAGCCTCATCATGCGATATTACACCACCCAATTTAAAATAGGCCATTAGGGGCGGTAAAACCAGCCAGGCAAAAACGCCCAAATTGAGCAGGATATAACCAAAAAACAAGCAAGTACGCAGTATAGTGCTAAAATTGCCAAAGTATTCGCTTAAAACGGTAAGTATGTAGGCAGTAAAAATGGTTGCACCCAAAAAGATAACCCCACGCAGTAGTTTATTGAGATAATACCTGCGTATAAAGGTGTCGATCTTCCCGATCAGCAGATCATAATTACTTGCTCCCTGCATAGGTTTCTTTAATACGCTAATATATTAAAAGATTGTATTAAAACGGCAATTACCGCATGTAATTATCGCGTTATGTTAAATAACCAGACAAATTACTCCTATGGCATTATTAGCATTTTTTATTGACGGGGCTTGGTTTATAATAGCCCTCAAAAATAAAAAACCGCCCTCCAAATTACAGGGGCGGTTTTAAGGTTAAATAAGTATTAAAGTTATCGTAAAGGGTTTATCAATGGTCGCTTACAGTATGTGAGTAATATTCAACGCTACCGTCGGAGAATGAGACCCAGTAGATGTATCCTATTGATTCGTAATTGGTAAGATCGTTTAAATCAAAATCATAATCAAGGTAACAGTAGGCACCAAAAGGGCCAAAATTTACAATGTTAGACTGGTACGAAAAATCGGAGGCTCCGCTACCCGCCCTTGCCAATCCGTTTAAATCAATTTCCTGAAAAACCGGATATGGGGCATTATCCTCAAAGCCTATAAAGAGCTCGTAGGTGGTGCCGCCCAAATAGGCGTTTCCCCATGAAGCATAAGGGGCGCCGGTATGGTTTGAGTAATAATCATCGTGCGTTACCTGTGCATTAGTTTTAAAAAAAACACATAGCATCAATAGCGCCGTTACTAAAAAATACTTCTTCATATAAAAATAGATTGGTTTTTTTGTGCCTACTCTGGTTCAGATTTTCGGCTTCCTCTGTTGGTTTATACTTACGTTTAGGGGTGGTATCAGGGGTGTTGGTTTGCATTAAAAACCGCAAATTTTACAGTTCAACCTATAAATTACTATATTTTATTACTATAAAATTTATGCCCAATAGTTAACTGGCGTACCTCTTGAGAAATAGGTTTTTAATTTACAACCTAAAATAGATAATATTTATTAACTATATAATAAATATGAATTTTTATTTTTAAAAGGAATAATAACAGATACGTTGCAGAAAACTATTAATGGGTTGGAAAAGGCATTTGCAGATTTTATCACATCAATTATATTTGCATCCCCTACCAAATCATTTTCGGGATGTAGCGTAGCCCGGTATCGCGCCAGCATGGGGTGCTGGAGGTCGTGGGTTCGAATCCCGCCATCCCGACTGTAAAGAGAGTAATTGAGAGCATATCTGTTAGGTTTTAAGGCTTAAATGGTATGCTCTTTTTACCTTGTTTACTCCCCTGTTTACTCCCATATTGTGGAATCTGTCGCAACATCGACAGTTATGGCAACAACAGCAATCGTTCTAAAAACATCCAAAAAGTTATTAAACAATGAGTTTTCAGTAGCCCTTCGAGTTACTCATCTACGCGAACCCAAATATTTTGTAATAAGCACTCTTGTAAATCAACAATCTTTAAAACTGCAGTCTACAAAGGAGGGTTGGAAGCCAGCCGAAAAAGAAGACAATGGCTTGGGCAAATTCAGAAAATCTCATCCTAATTACCAAGATTGTAATTCGTTATTATATCAAAAGCTTTCGGAGGCAAATGCAATTTTAAAATCTTACGATGACTCTGGTATCGCGTTTAGTTTTGAAAGGTTTGAAAATGATTTTAAAAATAAAAACAATCCTATTGCTGAAGACAAAATAATCGTTCCTACTGTTGAAGAATACTACACTAGCCAAATACTAATCTTGGAAGAACAACAAAGAGAAGGATTAGCTGGCATCTACAGAGAAAATAAAAGCATTATCAAAAAGTTTAAACCAAATGCCTTTCTTTCAGATATCAACGTTCGTTGGTTGGAATCATTTGAATACTGGATGCGTAATGTACGTGGAAACATGGACACCACTATAAGTGTTAAAATGCGTAATTTACAACGTTTAATTAACCAAGCGATAGACGACAAGCTATTTCCAATAGAGAATTATCCGTTTGGGGAGAAACTATACAGCATAAATAAAAGGCTTGATCATAAAACTAAAAAGCTGGCTATACAGCTTGATAAAATAAGTAAGCTCAAAAATTTAAAGTTAAAGCCTGGTTCCGCTTTGCACTTTGCTCAACAAATTATGCTATTTAGCTACTATTGTAGGGGGATGAACTTCATAGATATAACATTTCTAAAATGGCAACAAATTAGTACTACCCATATCAGTTATGTTAGAAAGAAGACAGGTGGTAAGTTTGAAATACCTTTAAATTGTTTCATAAAGGACATATTAGGCTATTTCAAAGCCACATATACAATTCAAGATGGGTATGTCTTCCCAATAATAAATCCCAAAATACATATTACAATCAAGCAAAAGTATACTAGAAAGAAAACCGCTTTAAAGGCAGTTAATGATAATTTAAAAAAGCTTGCGAAACTTATACAAGAACCTGATTTAAAGTTAACAACTAATGTGTTACGGCATAGCTATGCCACGGGACTTAAACGATCTGGAGCGAATGTAAGCCATATAAAAGAATCATTAGGGCATTCTACAGAATTTCAAACACAAACATATCTTGACGAATTTGAAACTGGTGTAATTGAAAGTTGGGAACTGAAAATGTTTGAACAATAAGGAAAGCAGGGTAAGTACCTATCGTGCTTTTTATATCTTTATTAATAAAATTATATGGCTAAAATAGTTGATGTCGAAGGTGTTTTTAAAATTGAAATTCAAATCACTAGAGTATTTATTGAAGATTACAAACTAGAAAGAATATATAGGTATGCATATTATCTAAAATGGGGATTTGACTTGATTAGTGAAATACCTGAATCCTCCACTGTATACTTTGAGTTTCCACCGTTTCATCTTAATTATACAAAAGATTACTTGGAATTCTTTTTAGAGAAACTAAACGAAAAATATAATTTAAAAACCAGTCAAATTGATGAATTATTATTTTTGAGCTATGCGTTTAGCAAAAATCCAAAACAAAAAAATCTTCGAGAAATCGCAAGTTACGAGGAGAGCAATTTGATATACAAACTTGTTACGACACCAATTGCCATGATAAACAAGGCTAACGTTGATGAGTTTTTACATGGTAATTCAATCCTTGAAAAAGATGATGACCTATATAGATTAATAATTTCTTATGCGAGTCCACCTCATGAGCAATTTATATCAAATAACAAATTAGACAGAACTAAAATTAAGCAAGCAATCTGGGATATTATTTTTAAGAACTTAACCATGGAAGTCAACGTATCAGTTATAGTTGATGGTTATCTATTTATAATATCTAAGGATATACAGTTGCTTTTTAATGTCAATGGACGAAAAATAGCGAAATCAACTCCTAAGAGCCAAAATACCAAGATTCTTACGTTAGTTCTCAAAGAATTGATCGAGGATGTTAAATATCGCGACCCTAATTTCTTTGAAATTTTAGTAAAGCACCAAGAAGACCCCAAAAATTATGCGAAAAAGTTGAAACAATATTTAAATTTAAAACAAAAGGTTGATTACAAACCAACATTTAAATATTTCATTTCGCTGATGAGTAGATATTTAGATAAAGAAGAAATTAAAATATCAGTGGGAAATAAAGTAAGTCGCAATCAAAAGAAAATAATTTTCCATTACCTCACAATGACTGGTCTACTGCTTCGAGAAGGAAAATTTGAGCCTTATGTAGACTTAATTGCTCTCAAAAGGCAAATTCAAATCAATAAGGAGAAGAAAAATGATGACAGTGAGTTTGATGTCAAGTACCTTAATGGCTTTTGTTAAATAATTAATAAACAGTGCTGTAAGATATCAATGTAGTTAAAATCCAAGCTTTCATACCCACACAAACCATTGTTTTACAATTGGTTACGAGTTAATTTACTGATAATCTTATTACTTTTGTCTAAACATTTTGAAGTCGGCGCCGCCTTCAAATTAACAAAATGACAATGAGTATTTTAGATGAAATATTCGGTACTGCTCCAGGAGCAGAGACTGAAATGATATCCTTATTTAAAGAGGATAATGTATATGGAGGCATTTTTGAAAAAGCGCAGCTTATATCAGACATAAGGGCTATGAAATTAAAGCACCCAGCGCAGCTTCAACACATGAAGCGATTGTTTGAAAACTGTATGTTGAAACGTAAGTTAACCCGACAGCCAGTCGTTACCCATGAAGATGGGGAGGCTGTGATTTGGTGCAGATTTGCCTTTGGAAATTCGACTGATAATTTACGCATTGCTAATATTAATGGCATGTTTGAATTTATAAATGGGTACGCTTTGGGCAACATTATAGTAACCAAATCTTTTGCAGATCTGCTTCGCACCGCAGCAGGTGAAATTTAATTATTAATAATTTAAAAGGAGGTTTAGGCCTCCCTTAATTTAACTCACAGGAACTGAAATTTTACTGATTGGGTCATTATTTTCAAAATTTCATGGACAAGCAAAAATATTTAACATATAAAATAGGGCTTCACGAGTACCTTAAAGATATAATTGGAGTAATACATACCAATATAATTCTATTTAAAAACTTAACAGGTATTGGCGCTACTACTTTAGAACTGGAATCAAATCGTAACAGTATTATAATTGAACCAAACGTACCTGTTATTCAAGGAAAATGTAAAAAATATAATACTACGCGCAAAGTAAAGGTACTAGGTGTTTTTGAAGGCAAGACCGTTGATCAGATCATTGATTATCTTCAATCTAACATAAAATACAAAAAAATCATAACTACGCCTGAATCATTTTTAAAGGTTAAGGAAGCAATGTCTGAGCTGGGTATAGACATGTATGAAGATTATTTCTTATTAATGGATGAATGTGAGCGTACCATACAGGACGTAGGATACAGAACAAAGATTATTTTGCCAATCAATGATTTCTTTTTATTTACAAATAAGGCTTTTGTATCAGCAACACCCATTATTCCAAGTGATCCCCGTTTTTCAGCACAAAAGTTTACCCACGTCTACATTAAACCGGATTTCAACCATGAGGAAACCATTAAAGTGATTGATACCAATAATATCATGTTGACTTTAAAGAAATTCATTGATAATAATCCACGTGAGCAATACTTTATCTTTTTCAATTCTACCGATACAATCGCGCATTTTCTTAGAGAATTAGAAGTAAAGGATGAAAGTTCGATATTTTGTGCCAAGGAAAGTATGCAGAAACTGAAAGTAAACAATTTCGTGCACGTTTCTACTTCATTAGGTGAGTTCAGGGTTTACAATTGGATGACAAGCCGCTTTTTCTCAGCAGTTGATATAGAGGGCATTGTTGACCCAACAATAATAATGATAACCGACCTGGTATCTGCTTTGCACTCCACGATTGATCCTATGAGTGAAGCAATACAGATTGTTGGCCGGTTTAGAAAACCTGAAAATGGGACTATAAAGAAAGAGATAATTCATATCTCTAATTTTTTGCCAACATTAACTTCCCAAACAGCGGAAGAAGTCAAAGCTTATATTAATGAATGCCAAGTTGTCTTTCGCGTCTTAAAGCGTTATTTAAAAGCAGCCACGACAAAGGCGCAGTAGACACCATCAAAGAAATGATGACCCGTGTTGAGTTTGCTAAATATGTTAATGAGGATGGTTCCCGAAACTTCTTCATGCAGGATAATACTATTTATGAGGAAAAAGTAAAAGGGTATTATCAATCATTGAATAATTTATTGGAAGGTTATAGTAAGAGCAATCATTTTGTGGTGAGTAGTGAAACTGAAAGCTACAAATTAACCGACCATCAGCGTGTTTTAAAACATAACTCTATGCCATTGAAAACAGTTTACTCCGAAATAATGCCCTTGATTCGAGATATTTATGACCCTGAGTTAACTAGTGAATTTCTAAAGAATATACAGATGATGTTTTTGAGAAAAGAGTTTAAAAAGGTTACCGATGATTTTGATAGGTTGGGGCATGAAGCCATAAAAGAATTGAAATTCGACCCACGAAAAATCAAAGCTGAAATTGTCAAAAGGGATTTGGAGAGTCAGCAATCAAACTTTGGGTTCATGCAGTACATTGAAAATAATTACAAGGTGGGCCAGACCTCATCCGCTCATGCATTAGTCAATGTTTTACAGCAAGGGGTATCAGCCCACAATTTAAGACATTTAAAACCATCTATAAAGTTACTTTCCAAATACTGTGAATTATCTGATAGAGTCTGGATAGGCACGAATGATAATGGAAAAAACATCATGGGATATAGGGTTTTAAAAATTACGATAAACTAAAAAGTTAACAAATACCTACACTTCACTATTAAAAAAAGGGTTTTATGCCCCTATTTAATGAAGTGTAGGTTTAAATATTACTCATAAAAATTATGGAAGTTCTAAATTATACAGGAAGACCGATTGGTATTGCGTCTGCACACGGACAACCCATGATAGGGCTACCATCAGAGGGTTACGCCAAATGCGAGATCGAAAGAATAGATAAAGTAAACAAGTTTGGTCTTATACCCATCTATAAGCGTATTATGGACCGTGTTAATGGTCTACCGTCACAAGACAGAAACCTAGAGAAGTTGTACATAGTAAACAAGGAGGTTGCCGAATCAATAGGTCATACTAGGTTTGATTTGTTGGTTGTAGAGGAACCGATTGATATTACTGGTTCAATTTATTATAAAAAGCTTATGAATGTCTAAAAAGAAGCTGCTTTAAGCAGCTTTTTTTATACCAATACAATTCTGTAGAAGTTATTCAAACAAGTTACCTTGTAATAAGTCAAGCTGGAATTTCTCCTTACTTCATTAAAAGGTAAGACTCCTTAAAAGCCTTTTACCCACAAACATCCCCATACCCTTTCTAACACCCATACCCCTAAAAGTTTTTTAGATCTTTTTATGTATTGATACATTGTTTTGAAATAAATTACGAATGCAGCGACCGGACAAGTCGCTTGTATTACATCCCCTCTCCTTTAGTCGAGTATAAGTCGAAATGTTTTCTGCTTTTCGGGCACAGATGCAGGTCTGCTTACCTGGATTTCGTTTCCGTAGGAAACGCTTTGTCCAAGGCACAAATCATTCTCAATGAATAGTGCCAACGTTCAGCAGACCACATCAGACCCAAAACAGAAAACAATCAAATCATTAACCTAAAACCCAAAAAATGACATGAAAGAAGTAAAAGACACGCCCAAAATCAAAGATTTTGAAGAACAAATTGAGAAAAAACAACGAAGCAGGTTAGGTAAAATGTGGAAACTCGCTAAACAGCAAAAGGTCACTAAAACAATCCAACTACAAAACTCATCCATAGAGTACTATTACAACCTTATTCTAACGGAAGTGAAAATTTATTTGGGTTCACAGCACCCAATCGTATTCGAGAGGGATTACAGGGAAGATAACAGCGAAAATTCATTTGCTATGCACAGCTTCATTACACCAAATATTTATTTGCACCTAATGTGCGACCTCAATTTCCATTACTGGATAGAATATGATTTCCATGATTGTTGGATTGAGGACAGGGTTCGGACAAGGATAGCCAAGCTATTTGAATTTAGTCAGCAAGCCAGGCACAGGCCACTTCAACCTAACTGCTTTGAATACCACAAAAGCGTTCTGACCAAGCAGGATCCGCAGTACATTTATACTTTATAAACTGATTTTGAATCAGCTTTCAAAAATATCTCAGATGCCCAATGCTCATGCCATTGGGCTTTTTCATTTACAAGGTAACTGTTCAAATAAACATCTAAAAACCATTTCAACATGAATACACAACCATCAAAATCATTTCAGGAGTTAAAAAATGAGGCTGTCGTAACCAGCTATTTAGCGATCACCAAAATCACCAAACAAATAATTTCGAGCATCCCGCAAGAGGCGCTTCGATATATGATAGAAATCGATCGCAAGGCTTTTGAGAGTATTAAACCCAAAATCCATGAGTTAGTATCACCAATTTTTTATCTCTGTCTGAGGGATTCTAAAATGGGTTACCTCATACACTTTGGATATGATACCAATCGGGATTTCCACGTCTTTACAAACCAATTTATCAGGGCTGTTTTCAAACTCACTATGGCCCAATACACAAACGTTGATATCGAGGACTGCATCCAAACTGATTCAATCATTACCGATATCAGTGGTTTGTTCGATGAACTGCAGTTCAAACATCCATCGTACCCTTGTAAATTGGTTAAGTACAAGCCATCCGCAGTTAAAAGAAAAATATTATCAGTTGCGTGAGATATAATATCTCATTGATTAACTTCGCATAAAACCGGAGGTCAACATCAACATAGCATCTATAATAACATAATTGTTTAAAAATATAAAGCGTTAAGCTTTGTTTGTTTTGCATCAGGAAACGTAGGAAATTTCACTTAACAGCAAAAACAAATGAGTTCAACGTCCAGCGCGAAAGCGTCTGGGCGAAGACTTGTTTGTTGCTGTTAGGCTCTCCTACGTGCCTCTGGTGTACAAATTGAGTTTAGTCCAGGCGCTTTCGTGCATTCACACCAACCGATAAGGACTAATCGGTCAACCTTAACCTTGATTATGAAACACTTATTTACAACATTGTTATTCCTAATATTCGGTCTAACTACTTATGCTCAAGAGAATACCGAATTAGCCAGGTTTATTATATCTGACGTCCGAATGAATGATATAGATGTTACAAAGACATTCGTTGATGGTCAATCCTATTTGGTATTGTACACACCGGCAGGTTCAAAAGAACTCTATTTTGCTAGTATTAGACATACAGATCATACTCAGTCCTATGGAAGAATTTATGATCAGGAATCTTCCCAAGTTGACGCAACAAGCACCCAATACAAGTCTGAAAACTATAAATTCAAATGGTCTTATGCTAATTCTTACGATAACAAGCAAGGTACTGCAACAATAACTATGGAACTGGTTTATAAACCCAACGGAACAGCTTTCACTTGCAAAGTAGTCACAGAGGCGCTTGATGTGCTTGTTTATAGGGGTTATGTGTCAGGAAGCTTGAAATAATCTTAGCATACAGATTAATGAAAAACATCTTTCTTGTCGTAGCTTTTCTGATAGTCGGATCAAGCTGTAATTATCTCAGTAATCATTCAAAACCACAACTGAGTTTATCAGAGAATGCACCTTATTATCTGGAAATCTCTAACTTTAAATGGAACTATGGACTTACTGAGATAAACAAATTCAATGGGGACTTTGAAACATTAGACCATAATGTTTTTGATCTTCTAAAAGGTAAACAAGGTATCTGCACTGTAAAGTTAGAGCAAAGTCAAACTGATAAGTATGGTAAATCATCTTCCATATACGCCAACATTGGCACTATTGATCTTACAGAACTCAATAAGTTTGAAAGCTGGGAGTATTGGTATAAAGATGGTGGGATTCAACGCCTACTTTACAAGCTGTATTTTTCAAATACTGATTCGACTAAAATAGAAACAGCACCACCAGTATCACAATCATTGGGACAAGCTATTACTGGTGAACAAAATACCACCATTAAGCCCAAAACCTATACGTTTACCATCACAGATTTATATCCTTTGGAAAGCGACAGGAATAATTTGGACTTAACACAATTTACACGTTCTGGAATTATATTGGATGCCAACTATGCCAATGGCATAATGAAGGTTAGGGATTCAGATGGCGAAGAGCATATTGTTCAGTTTTATCCATTAGATGCTTCTTCAGCAGTTCAAAGTGATTTGAAATTGGCCATAACAAGAGGTAATAAAATTAAAGCGGTTTATGCCAGGGCAGGAGCCAATACAGAAGATTTGGTTTCTGCTGAAATAACAGAGCCGTAATGATGTGATTTAGGTGAAACATTTGTTGGCAGACTTATTAATAAGGTAAAAAATTGGAGCTTGCCATCCGGTAGGCTCCTAATTAATGTTTCAGGTGAATAGGTGTTTTCTATACTGCTTATAACCTGTTTTGCCAACAATACCGTAGCTGAACCATTGCAATCTATTATATAAAGCATGTTCCCTAAGATTACTCAATACAGGTTAAACCATTTGTCATTGGAGATTTTATCACTTATGTTTAAACCATCGCAACGAGCTATAGCTCGTTGCTCGGTACTTTCGGATCATTGTCGTCAATAACACCTGAAGGAAATGTATAGCTACATATTTTTATCACCATAGCAGATATACCTACAATGAAGCAAAGGATTATTAATGTTATTGGCATGTATTCAAGATACCAATCTGGAAGTGAACTATAATACTTGCGGTTAAGATTAGTAAAACATAAAAAGAATGTAGGCATAGCGAAGACTTGTAATGCAGCCTTTGTATACTTATTCCATATTTTCATAAATCTAAATTACTAAACTATTATCAGTTACCACAAAGCAAAAGCTATCCTAACCCCAAAGAAGTTGTTTAAGAGGGTAAGGATAGCTTTGCTTGGGTGGTTATTGTGCGCTACACTGACTTATGGCACGAGGAAATAAGGCATTCTTCACTCCTAAGCTATTCAAAACTTCACGCCAAGCTCCGTTCAGTATGATAAGGTTTCACCACATCATACCTCACCAGCCGGTGGCTTGCTTGTCATGCTGTTTGAGATAGCAAAGTCGTTCATCATATTCGCTCTCTCTGTCCTTATATACGTTTCGCTTATGCTTCGTATAGCTTGGCTTTTAGCCAGGCATCCTTGCAACACTCAACCTATAACGGCCAGTCGCGAATCACAATTTAACTCACCTACGCATCGAAAAACGCATCAGTAGCGTCACACCGTTTGAAGCACCGTAAAAGTTCAATAGTCAAACGGATGCGCCACTACTTCGTGATGCATTCTGAGCAGTCGCCTGGTGGCTCTCTCTGCTCAGACGTTTTTCTCAGTTCGTAGGCCGGTTCGTGAAACTAAAATATCCAATTAACAACAGAGAATAATTAGATATTATGATATTTAGCATAATTCGGTTGATTATAAATTAATAAATCAATGGCAGGATTAATATTTTAATTGTGCTTTAGATAATTAATAAAATATTTGTTTTTATTAATTATAAATCCAATGTTTATAGCAGGAAATAACTATTAGGAAACGTCTTTATAGCGCTGTTGCTTGATTCCTCCAGCCATCATATAAACCACTGCTTATAACAAAAAATATTCAAATGAAAAAGCTTCTAATCATGACAGTGCTATGCACTGTAGCACTTCACGTAAATGCACAATTTACAGGAACATCAACAATAAGCTGCACAGGCTGTACGGTTGGTTTGAGCACAACCAGCCCTCAAGCCACATTAGATTTGGGAAATGCGGGTACACAAAATAATTACCATTATCCATTATTTTGGTATAACGATAACTTTTCAGGGCCGTATCACGGGTCAAAAGGTGGGGTATACTTAGATCAGTGGGGGCTTGCTAACAATACAACGTTTGCGTTTACAACAGCAAGCGCTAACCCTGGGACACTCATATTTGCATCAAAAGAAACATCTGTTAATGATGCGAGCTCATTAACGCCGAGGATGACTATTGCCGGACAAACGGGTAATGTAGGTATCGGGACAACCTCTCCTCAGTATAAATTAGATGTTGGCCCTGTAAGTGTAAGTCAGGCTATTAACAGTGGGGCTGCCGGGTTAATTCGAAATAGTGCAGGTGCCGACATGGCTCCTTATACCCAGGCCAGATTGATTGTGTATGGTGGATCCGCAGTTGACATGGGAAACTGGGGATACTTTGCATACGGTTCGGATGCGTCGATGCGGGAAGTATATGCAAAGACAGGATCTGGTGCACCTTTATTCTGGGGCACTTCGAGTGCAATGGACGGGACTGGTACGTTCACGCCGACTATGGCATTATCACCAAACGGCAACCTGGGCATTGGTACAACAGACGATTCAAACTGGCAACTGGCTAATTCGAGCTATAAACTTGCTGTGGGCGGAAGCGTGATTGCTACTGCCGTTACTGTGAAGCTGCGGTCGGCTTGGCCTGATTATGTCTTTCAACCGAAATATATTCTAAAACCGCTTTCAGAAATCAAAACCTATATTGACCAAAATCATCATTTACCAGGCATGCCATCTGCCGAAAAGATCGAGAAAGATGGCTTGGATTTAGGGGAAATGAATAAATTATTAACCAAAAAAGTTGAAGAACTCACGTTGTACTTAATAGAGAAAGATAAGGAAGTCAAAGAGCAAAATGCGGTAATCAATGAGATGAAACAACAAATAAATGCAATAGTTAAAACATTGAAAAAACAGTAGATAGATCAAATGATAGCAAAAAGAACAATATTGTTTATAATTCTTCAAATATCAACGCTTAACGCGCTGTGTCAAAAAAATAAAGTAGCCGTTAACCCTGTAACTGGGTCTGCAAGCCTTGATATTCCAATTGGTATAGTTAAAACCGGTGATATTTCAGTTCCTATTAGTCTAACCTATTATACCAGCGGTGTGAGAGTTAAAGATGTAGAGGATCAGGCCGGGATGGGATGGCATTTGAATGCCAGCGGGCAAATAAGCCGTGAACTGCGAGGCTTACCTGATGATTGTTCTCAAGATATGCAGGGGCATCCTAGGAAAGGTTGGCTATATGCTCCCAATAATGCTTTTGTAAACCTTACTGTTTCTAATGATGGCAACCCAAGCAATTGCAGTGAAACGAATGACCTCAATTATTTGACGACGTATTTTTCGGATAATGCAGATACCGAGCCGGATATATTTCACATCAATGCTCCAGGAATGTCCTGTAGCTTTATTTTTGATAAAGACCATAACATCAAAACAATTCCTTACCAGGATTTAAAAATCAGCTATACCACAGATAGCGAGGGTTTGATTTCGCAGTTCCATGTGGTAAACAACAAAGGGGTTGTATATAAATTCACATTAGCACAAAAAGTTGAACGATTTACCAGATCGAATAATGAGTTTAACATAGGCTTTTTTAAGAAAGAATACGACAGATATGTAGATGGAGTTAGGTTTAATATGGGCTGGTATTTAACATCGATAACTGATGCAACTAATAATACAGTGATATTTACCTATAGAGAAGGTCAGTACATGGATTCGGCAACGCCATTAAATTTATATTTTGGCAGTACAGAAGAGCATCAATACAACACAGAAGACATTTATAGCGCAATTATCCCAACATCTGTTTCAGGAGCAACAAATTCATATGTTTTCGACTACTCAAATAATGGTGTTACAAATCGGTCTCTATTAAAAACAATTACAAACAGAGCAGTAACATTCATTTTAAATTACACAAGCGTTTACTCATATAGCAACAATAGCTACATGAGATGCTTTTTAAGAGATATCACAACTACAGATTGCAATACTCCCTTTAAATATCATTTCTCTTATTTGGGTGAAAATGAGCTTTCCAGTCCGAACGGTGCAACAACTTATACTACGTTGCCAGATTCTGCATCTAAATCCATAGACTATTGGGGATATTATAATGGCAATGCCAACTCTAATATTACCCTGCTGCCAGCTTTAATTGTTAACCCTTCCAATAATACATTGCCAAGATATCAAATTGTAACTGACAATTATGTTAGAACTGACTATTCTGTTTCATTAACAGGAGGAACTAATAGAAGTGCTAGCGCTAACGATGCAATGGCTGGAGCTTTAAGTCAAATAGGCTACGGCGATAATGCCAGCACTACTATCCTATACGAGTCCAATGATTATTATGACGTTCCCGCCTCTCATGTAATCCAGGGTGGTGGAATACGGGTTAAAAGTGTTATTGATTATGACGGTGTGGATGTAGCAAACAATATAGCTACCAATTACAGCTATGAAGATCCAGTCACAGGTTTATCAAGTGGGAAACCAATTTCATTACCCCAGTTTGCATTTACAAGGCCATACCTGGGCACGGGCCTAAATTGGGATAATTCGACGATAAGATCAACTGAGGACCTGTCTAAAGAAGACCATAGTATCTATTATCGTTTTGTGCGAAAAAGCCAGGCACATGCGGGTAGTACGCTCAATGAATCTTTTCTACCGGGAACATATTGGGATAATTCCGCATCCCCGGCTGATGCAAATGTATCTGCCGATTGGACACCAACAATTATTTATGCAGGAAAACCATTGTGTACATCTGTAGGAAATGTGGTTAACGCCAAATATAATTATCCGTTTGCACCAAATATTAATTACGATTTTGAACGGGGGATCATAAAAAAGGTCGTCAACTATAATGATTTGGGTAATGAGGTAAGTGAAACTTCCTATACCTACCAAAGAACTCAGAGTCCGGACATCATAACCGGTTTAATATTAGAGGATAACTCAAATGCCAAGATGTATTCTAAATACAATATTTACGCATCAACTGGTGAGCTTTTGGTAAAAAGTGATGAAACGGTTTTTGATTCAGGAACATTAACACAAGCACAAACCAATTCAACCTTTTATTTTTTTGATAGCCCTTATCATAAACTGTTAACTCAGAAAAAAACAATTAATAGCGACGGTGCGATAAAAAGAACTTTTTATAAATATGTTAAAGATTATACTGCAGGTGCAAGCTCTGATGCTAATGCTGATGCCATATACCATCTTCAGCAACTAAACATAAATCTGCCGGTAGAAACATGGTTTCAAGATGAGCGTAATGGTGTTAATAAAACTGTAAGTGGTAACTTAGTCAAGTTTAAATTATTTAATGCACCGATGCCATATTCTACCGTTAGTAGTTGGTACAATTTATCTCAGGTATTAAAGTTTTCAGATGCTAACGGTGTAACTGATTTTGCCCCGAGTGATATCACTTCGAATATATTTACAAATTATAATAGATATAACTCGGGTATTGTAGAAAACGACCTAATATATGACCATTTTGGTATCGTTCAAACCAAAGATGATAATAACAAACATATTGAAACAATACTAAGAAGTGCTTATACAGAGTTACCCGTTGCTACAATAAAAAATGCATCAAGTAATGAGGTCGGATATTTTAATATCAATAGTCCGGTAGATAACGCTGGTTTCGCTGTATTAGGCGATGGCGATTTAATACACAGTACCCGTACCGGACAATTCGCAGTACGTGCTGGGGCAAATACATTTTATAGTAAAACAATTCACAAAAATAGCCTAAGCAAAAATTATATTTTTTCAGTGTGGGCAACGACCACAACCGCCGGGACAGTTACTCTATCATTAACCAATAGCGTTAATCAAACAACAAATTATACGATATCATTAGCCACTAACACCCCGTGGAAATATAGCGAAATCAAAGTTCCTGTAACTAACATGTCATCTGATTTTACCGCGAAATTTCAGGTAAGTACCGGTGTTATTATTGATGAAACGTTGTTTTATCCCGAAGTTGCGGAAGTTTCTACTTATCAATATGATGGATTAACAAATGTTAAAGTAGCCGAAACCAACACCAATGGCATAGCGCATTATTATTCAATAGATCAGTATGGGCGCTTAAATTATCTGTTTGATAAAGACAAACAAATACTTTTGAAAAAATCATATAATTACACTGAGAGTTATAAAACCTTTGTGCAGCCTACCTTTACATATTCTGCAGCTAATCAATATATTAATTCGCTAATTACTTTTAGTATTATTAATAGCCTAACCACTTGCACATATGCGGGAGCCACATTAAAATGGGATTTTGGAGATGGGCAAATTGAGACATCCACGTCATATGACCCTGTTAAACACAGTTATACCCAGCCAGGCAACTACACCGTAACGCTGACAGTTACGTCGCCCGATAATATACAGTATAGCAAAACAATGACACTTGTTATTACAGACATTCCTACTAAGATAAACTACAACAATTACAATACAAGTCAGGCTACTTTCGATTTCTATCAAAACTCTGTTTTACTGTACACATTCACCAGTGCGCAACTGGCAGCGGCGCAATGTACAGTTCCAAAAGGAATTTATGAGGTGCATGCACACTTAATAAATAACGGAGAACAAGACTTGCCGCCTGATTCCGATGTACCACTTACAAATAAACTACGAATAAACTTTGATGGAACAAATATATCCTGTGATGAATTTTCAGTTAGTACTTTAAACTACACGCTGGACTTAAGGGCTGTTACAAACGCCAACTTTTTAATAGACACCACCCCTTGTCCATAATCATTACTATAAAAAAGATCTTTATGTTAAATAGGATAAAATTATTCGCCATAGTAATGTTTACTATAATATTTGAAGCCAGAAGCCAAGATATCAATAGTACCTATCCGGTAGTATTGCCTCAGCTTAATGGTAACTCATTTCGTGTATATAACGGATATAGTGTTAATATTACCAGCAGTCAATCTGTAACTCTATTGCCCGGCGTTCAATTGGATTTCGGCTCAAACGTCTCTATAAGTATTGCAAATCCTCCGGGAACAATTGGAACACCAATGTTACGCAGTTATGTCCAAACGGATGTCGTTAAGGTTGCAGGTATAACGACAGATAGCCAACTTAGCGGCTTAACGCCAGCACAAAAGCAAACATCAAAAATTTACATTGATGGTTTGGGCAGACAAGTACAAGCCATATCTGTAAACTCAAGCCCTTTGTTGCATGATATTGTTCAAAATACAAAATACGATGATTTGGGTAGGCAGGCCATCAATTACCTTCCATATACGGCAAACGACGGAAGCGGCGCTTTCAGGTTGAACGCGACCAGTGAGCAGGCTGCTTTTTACAATAATGGAACCAGTGATAAAGTAGCCGATGACCAATCGCCGTTTGCCCAGCAAGTATTTGAAAATAGCCCATTGCAACGGATACTTCAGACTGGGTCTGTAGGTGCCGCATACCAACCCGGGCAACATTATAAAAGCATAAACTACCGTTCTAATACTACTGGCGATAATGTGATTTGCTGGTCGGATGCTGGTGCAAATACCGGCACATATAATGCTAATAAATTGAATGTTCAGGAAGTAACAGATGAACAAGGGCGGAAAATAATAGTATTTGCTAATTTGAGTGGACAGACTGTGTTAAAGAGGCAATTAGCTAACGAGATAATTAATGGTACAAATCAAGCATATTTTGACACTTATTATATTTATAATCGCGCCGGCTCACTGAGCTATGTGATTCCGCCTAAGGCGTTCTCAGCTATGGTTACAGCAAATGACTACGATTTAACACAACCCGGAGTAGCTAAATTATTGTTTAAATATAGTTACGATAATTTAGGCAGAGTGGTGGAAAAAGTCACTCCTGGCAATATTACTGTTAATATAGTTTATGACCCACTTAACAGGCCCTTATTAATACAGGATGCAAACCTCCGTGCGCAACACAAATGGAATTATATTAAATATGATGCAAAAGGGAGAGCCATCAGCCAAGGGATATACACAGATGCAACAACATATACAACCCCGGCAGCAATGCAGCAGTATGTAAGCGGTTTAGATTATACTACTCTTTACTACGAAGAACGTGTTTCCGGAGCAAGCGCAACGGGATACTATACAAATAATCTTTTTCCATCAAATAATTTGGACGAACTATCTTACGTTTATTATGATGACTACGATATTGACAATGATGGCAATCCCGATTTTGCATACAACCCATTAGGTAGTGAAACTGCTACTCTATTTAATGTTAGGGGAATGCTTACCGCCACACGTACCAAAACTATTGGGCAGGGTTTTGGAACACCATTGTGGCTCACTAAAGCAATATTTTACAATGACAACGGGGTGGCCATACAAACGCAAAATAATAATCAGCTTAATGCAAGTATAAATGATGTAAAGACAATAGTGGTTGATTTTACCGGCAAACCGCAACTGACCAAAGTGGTTAAGGTTGTTCCATCAGGGACCACTACCGTTGTTAGTACGCATACGTATGATCATGCTGATCGATTACTATCTATCGATCAATCATATAATAGCTCAAGTAGCGTTACCCGCATTGCAGGATATACCTATAATGAACTTGGCCAAATGGTTGATAAAAAACTGCACTCAACCGATGCCGGTGCAACTTACTTACAGTCTTTAGACTACCGTTATAACATACAGGGCAGATTAGTTAGCATTAATAACAGCACCTTAACAAATGATGGTGTAAAAAATGACGAAAGTAATGACGTATTCGGGATGGAGATTTTGTACAACCAAATTGACAACAGTTTAGGTAATACAGCGTATTTTAATGGCAATGTATCTGCCGTAAAATGGATAGAAAAAGACAATAACGGTATTGTGGGTAAAGAGCGAAGCTATAAATATGAATATGACAACCTTGATCGTTTAAAAAATGCTATTTACGCCGATAGGGTAGTAAACACAACATGGAGCAACTTGGGTGGGTTCGACGAAAAGAATATTAAGTACGATCAAAATGGCAACATATTGACTTTGCAACGTAACGCAATTGTAGCCGGTTCAATCACAGCTATTGATGATCTAAATTATACGTACAACGGAAACCAATTGGATAATGTTATTGATGGAAGTGGAGGAAACTACACGGCTTTAGGCTTTAAAAATGTAACTAACTCAACCCAGGCATACACCTATGATGATAATGGCAACCTAACTAATGATTATAAAAAGGGTTTGACATTAACGTATAACTCACTAAACAGGACAGACAAAATCACCATAAATACTTCAACGGGAAGGTATATCACTTATACCTATGATGCTACTGCGGTACTTTTACGTAAGCAGGTATTTGATAGCGGCACACTGCAAAAAACCACCGATTATATTGATGGTTTTGTTTATGAAAATAGCAGCCTGGTCACTTTTTCCATACCGGAAGGGCGTGTGCGCAATAGCAGCGGCACGTTAAAGCCAGAATATGTAATTACCGATAACATGGGTAATGCACGTGTTAGTTTTGAAGAGCAAAGCGGCGTAGCTGTAGTTAGGCAAGAAAATAGTTATTACCCTTTTGGCATGGTAATGAATGGCAGCAATACAGCTACGCCCAGCCAGCCAAATAAAAACCTGTATAATGGAGGGAGCGAATGGCAAAATGATTTTGCCGATATGCCTGATTATAGCCAAACATTTTACCGGAATTATGATGCGGCCTTAGGTAGGTGGATCGGGGTTGATCCTAAAGCGGAGTTGTATGAAAGTATGACGCCTTATCAATATGGCATGAATAACCCCTTACGTTACAACGACCCCTTGGGCGATATGACCTATGACGAGCTTGTAGATTTTGCGGGCTCGCATACCAATAATTTTCAGTTAGGAACATGGACCCGTGGTGACGGCTTTACACCAAGTTCTGATGAGCATTTAAAGTTTGACAGTGGAGGACTATGGGGCAGTGGTGTCGATTTGGGAAGCGGTCAAGACATATATTTAGGTTTAAATGGGAAAGTGATGTTTACTGTGATGAACAACACTAATGAAATTAATACATACGCTTTACGTCCTGCCGATCCTGATGGTACGGTAAGAAAAAAAGAACTCATTGCAACTTATACAATTCCTAATACAGAAAGGAATGATGATAACTCTGCTGAGCCATATAATCCATACTCGGATCCATATCATGCCCCTGGTACTTGGAGTGAGATTTGGAATAGCGATATAATGAGAACAATTATACCAGATATGATAAGTGTAAACGTTAGTGTCGGGTTCGTTTTTTTTGGTGGAGGTGCTGGTATTTCCCACGGAGCACACTTAGTTACACGTGGTCCTGATGCAGGCTTATATAACTCATATACAACATCAATAAAGACGGGGGTTTTATATGTTGATCTGTCTGGAGGTGTTTCCTTAAGTAGATACAATGGTCCAGTAGCCGATATTAGATATGCGGATTATCTCGGTGATGGTAAAGAATCGGGGGGGAAATTTTTGTATGGGTACTCCGGCTCCATATCACATACAGGCTGGACCCCTACTTGGATCACTGGTTCCTATAGTGTAGGTTTGGCTATCGGAAGTTTTGCTGGCACGTCTTATACATATCCAATCAGCGGGCAAAAATTCAATCAATAGTTATGAAAAAAACAATTATCATATTAGGTTTATTAGGAATTTTAGTTTATGTCATAGTTTCGGGAAATCGTTTTCGTCATAATGATATTTATTTACTTTCTTTAAATGGAAAGGTTGAAAATATTCGAGTGGATATAAAAGAAAGAATGTACATCACCGTATCGAATAAAGAACATGATTTAGCACATTATTGGCCCGAATTGCAAAAAAAAATAAGAGTTGGCGATTCTGTTTATAAAGATTCCAAGGATTATGACATTGTTTTAATTAAAGCCAATGACAATAAAAGAGTAATCTGCAAACTTAGAGAAAAGTAAATTATGTAATAGTCATAACATTTACAGGAATTTACACCCCTCTATATAGTTCTTACTTATTCCTCTTTTGCATTAGGGTTTAACGTGTTATATCAACTAATTCATATTGGTAAGGCCTGTTATTATTAGCAAATAACTTGCCACGGAAAAATGTAAATGTTGCAGTATTTCTCGAATTGTACCGCGATGGAGCCAACCTGTTGTATAGAGAAAGCATGCGGCTATGTAGTATGTTAGCTTATCGTGAATGCTTCAAGCAACAAACTTTTGAAAATAATTAAAAATGCAGTAATACGTAACAAATAAAAAGATTAATTAATTCCGAGTAAAATTTTATTGATTATTTCATAATTTTAAACCAGTATGAAAATGAAAAACATATACTGGTTTATAGTATTTATAGGTGTTTTAGCTGTTAGCGCTTGCAGCGATCTCATAGAGAAGTCAATAAGTGGCAGCCAAGTGATTTTACAGACCCCCGGCAATAACTATCAAAGCAGCAGCTATACCCTCAACTTCTGGTGGGACAAGGTAGATAACGCTTTGGATTACCACTTGCAGATTGTCACCCCAAAATTTGATTCCGTCGCTAATCTGGTATTGGATACTGTTGTTAAAAGGAATACCTATACGTTTACGTTACCGCCGGGCAAATACCAATGGCGGGTACGTGCTGAGAATGGCAGCAGCGCAACACCTTATTCAACTGTTTATAGTTTTACGGTATTGTATTCATCTATAAAACAACAAATTACGCAACTGGTTTCACCATCCAACAATACATTTACCAATCAAAACCCTTATACGTTTCAATGGCAAAGCATGTATGGCGCTACAAAATACCGTTTACAAGTTGATACCAATAATTTTGTGAATGAGGCTAATGTGATCTATAACCAAGTAATTCCGGGCTTACAGGCAAATTACGCTTTCCCGAAAGACCAAACATACCAGTGGCGCGTAAGGGCAGAGAATGATACGGCGCAAGCAAAATGGTCAACTGTTAATATCATTACTTACAATCATACGCCGCCGGGTATAGTTACCTTAGTCGCACCGAGCAATCGCCAAACAACAGCTTTACCAGTAGTTTTACAATGGAACGCGGTAGCCAAAGCAACTAAATACAAACTCTATGTATTAAAAAGTGATTCCACCACATTGTACAATTCAAGTTTTCCTGCACCAGTGACAAGCACTACTTATAATTTCAACCTCGGTAAAAGCGGTGATCATTTTTATTGGAAAGTGAGCGCGGTAGATGCCGCTGGCAACGAAGGAACAGCCAGCGTGATGCGTAATTTCTTTGTTCAATAAGCAAACGGAACATGAAGAACAAAAAGGTAACATACTTTTTAGGCCTGTTGGTTGTTGCCGTTTGGGGAATGATCATTTATCGGGTTTTCCAGGCGGTTAGTGCCGAGGACAATCATGATTTTCAGCCCCGACTTGTTGAAAAAAAGGAAGAATACAACGATTATGAAGTACCCAAAGACACCACGAAGCTGTTACTCAATTATCGCGACCCGTTTTCAGAAGGGAAACAAAAAGACACTGTTGAGATACCAATCAACAAACTGGTGCATTCAACTGCCCCCCATCCCATCACTCAGAAACCTGCTTTAAATTGGGGGTTTATTAGATATTCCGGGTTTGTTTATAACCCGGGTTCAAAAAGGATCATCGCTATTGTAAGTATCAATGGCAAGCAGCAAATGCTTTCCGAAGGTGAAACTGCCGATCAGGTAAAACTCATCAAAAACATGAAAGACTCCATCAAGGTTTTATACCAGGGAAATACTAAATTTATCACTATGAACACCAAGGGCCAATGAAGAGATTGATCGTTATATTTTTTAGTCTTTTTTCCGTTGCGGGTTTTGCACAGCAAACCCCTAACTTGGGGATATACAAGGTTCATTTGAATACGCCTGATAAAAGTATCATTGCAGAGATCAATCCCGTTGGAACTGCACCTACGCCTCGGACAGATAAGATATATTATTGGTTCAGTTCCAACAGCATCAAACAAACACAGGGGAGCTTCAGCGGGCATTTGCTTAATGGCCCTTACAAAGAATTTTACCTGAACAAAAATTTGAAAGAGGAGGGCCTATTTAAAAAAGGTTTAAAGACTGGGCTTTGGAAGAACTGGAGTTTAGATGGTGTTTTGCTGCAACAGGTAAATTGGGAAAATGGTGTAAAAAGTGGGCCGTTTGTGTTGTATGATGAAAAAGGAAACCTAAAGCAAAAGGGCGATTACAAGAACAACGTGATAGCGCCTGAAACGAAACACAAGAGTTTTTGGAACAAGATCAATATCTTTAAAAAGAAAGACAAGGCCGATACCACTGATGTCAATTAACAAGGTTTATGGTTAAAGCATCAGCGCTATATATCGTCATCGTGATTGCCCTGATGATCGGGGTAATCTGTTCCGCGCTAATATTTACCGCCTATTACTACAAATTGCAATACCAGCGAAAGTTTAGGTATGACCGGCTGCAAACTAATCTAAACTCCGCAACCCATATCCTGCTGGGAAGCGATGCTGCTATTTACAACAGTGAAAAAAAAATCGATTTGTATCAGGATCAGGAAGACTCGGTAAGCCTTAAAACGATTCCGTGGGGCATGTACACTATCGGCATTTGTAAATCTTTCAAACAAAATGATACACTATATAAAGCATTTTCCATTGCCAACACAATAGATTCAATGAAGTGGGCAGCACTGTATATCATCGATGAAGACCGGCCACTATCCGTTAGTGGAAATACACAAATAAGAGGCACCGCCTATGTTCCTAAAGCCGGAATTAAAGAGGCGTATGTAGATGGTAAAGCCTATCAGGGGGATAAACGTTTGGTGATAGGGCAAAAACGCAATAGTGAAAAAACATTACCTAAGTTTCAAATTGAAAAATTGGCCTATCTGAACCAGTTTAAAACACCCTTTACTGATACCGTCTTACCAAAAACAGACTCGCTAAATCTATCCTATTTCTCTCCTTGCAGAGTCTTTAATTTTAAGAGGAAAGTGATGGAGGTCTCCAATATTAAACTAAGCGGCAATGTTGTTTTATATTCGGACACGGCTATCACTATTGACAACACCTGCACATTAAAAAACGTTATTGTTTACGCTAAGTCTATACATATCAATGAAGGCTTTAACGGTACATGCCAGTTATTCGCGACAGATTCCATTACGGTAGATAAGAACTGCAACCTGAATTATCCTTCTTGCTTAGGAATATTGCGATATCAAAATGATAAACGCACCCAAGGCAAAATCACCGCAGGCGAAAACTGTACCATAACAGGCTCTATATTTACCTACGAAAAGGAAAAAAGCACTTTGCAAACTTTGATCGATATCGGTAAGGGCGTAAAAATATACGGACAGATCTATGCGCAGGGACTGGTAAGGTTTAACAAAGGAGGAGATATTAAAGGCAGTTTGTTTACCAACAGATTTCTTTATCAGTCAGCCTATACCACGTATGAGAATTACCTGATCAATACCAGTTTGGATACCAAAGGCTTATCCCGATACTATTTAAGCAGCCCTCTTTTTCCGGTCGCAGCAAAAAAACAAAAAGTTTTACAATGGCTGGAAGGAAACTGAAATTTAAGGCAAAGTTAAAGGCTTCCAGTATACTGGAGGTTGTGATCGCCATGGTGGTTATTGTAACGGTATTTACCATTGCGATGATGATATTTACCAATGTGCAAAGGTCGTCACTATCCGTTAAGAAAATCAAGGCCCAAAGAGTGTTACAGGATGCTTTGCTTGTTGCCGAAAAAATGTCGGATATTTCAAAGCAGTCGTTTGTGATTGACGATGTGCGGGTAGATGAAGAGATTAGCGAGTACAATAATGTAACTAACTTGCATTTAGTTACATTAATTGCGTACGATCAGAACCAAGAAAAAATAGCAGAAGTAAAGGAGGTGGTCAATGCCAACAAATAAACACCGCGTTAAAGCTTTTACCATTATGGAAGTCACTATATCCATGCTGATCGCGGCTATTGTTATCGGCATTACTTATACTTCGTATAACATCATCGGTAAATCATATCTTAGCTTTAAAACAAGAAACGACGACATCGCGGTTCTGAACAGAGTGGATGAATTACTTAAAAGGGATTTTGAACAAGCTAATATGATCGCTGATTCGGGTAATGGGTTATTGATCAATAAAGATAATATGACAGATGTGCATTATGAATTTAATCGTGGAACAATCATTAGAAAGTCGGGGGTAATTGATACTTTTAAAGTAAGTATGACTGATTTAAAAACTGCGTTTGAAGGTAACCTGAATAATAATCAAACTGAAGCAAACACAACCAGCGAATCGGCACGGATAGATGAATTGTCATTCACGATCAATTTTAAGGATTTGAACATCCCATGCCATTACCAAAAGATGTATAGCTCCTTGAACCTGATACAAAGAAATCCGGATGCCGTCAATTGATATTAGCAGGTACGAAAAAAAGAAGACTTCAAAAAAAATAGAAAAGTCTTCAAAGAGCAGTTTGGGCGAACTGTTAAATAAGGATATTTCATTTGGTAGTACCGAGTTGCCTGATAAAAAGAAAGAGTATCTGTACCTTGAACTAAGTTCTTTGTTAAAGGCAGGTATTGACCTGAAAAGTAGTTTTGAACTCATCACAGCCGACCAGCAAAAAGAGAAAGACAAAGAGTTATTTGCTGGTATTCAAAAGGCCGTGCTCGCAGGTTCTACATTTTCACAGGCTTTAAAGGATACACAAAAGTTTTCTTTATATGAAGTTTACAGTTTACAGATAGGTGAAGAAACGGGGAAGCTGATCGAAGTATTGAGCGATTTGGCCAAGTATTATCAAAGCAAGATCAAACAGAGGCGCAAGATCGTGGGCGCGTTAACCTACCCGATTATCGTATTATCCACTTCGCTGGGGGCAGTATTCTTTATGCTCAAATTTGTAGTACCAATGTTTGGCGATGTGTTCAAAAGATTTGGGGGAAAACTACCCTGGATCACGGAGAAGATCATTGGCATTTCGCAAGCTTTGCAGGATAATTTTGTAATAGGACTGTTGTTAATCTTGTCTGTTGCCGTATTTATATTTAGCTCTCGGAAGACAGAACAGTTCCGGAAAATATTCTCATTGTCAGTATTAAAAATACCCGTAATAGGGAACCTCGTACAAAAAATATACCTGGCACGCTTTTGCAATTCCATGCGCTTGTTGATCAATGCCAAGTTACCTTTGTTACGCGCCATCGCTTTGATCCGGCAAATGATCCGGTATTATCCTATAGATTCCTCATTAGCCACAATTGAATCGGATATAATGAATGGTAAATCATTGCATCAAAGTCTGCAGCAGTTTAGCGTCTACCCGGCTAAAATGGTTCAATTAGTTAAAGTCGGAGAGGAAACAAATCAGTTGGATTATTTCTTCGGTATCATATCAGAGCAGTATGTCGAAGAGGTTGAATACAAAACCACCACACTAAGCAGTGCGATGGAGCCGCTTATTATTATATTTTTGGGGTTAATAGTCGGCGTTATTTTAGTTTCGATGTATCTTCCATTGTTTCAAATGAGCAATAGTTTTTGATACCGAATAAAATTAAATTGGACATATTTTCAGAAAATATTGTTTCTTTGAATACTGCTGTTTCATAAAGGAAATAATTGTATATAAAAAATTCTCCTGTCACTGAAAGTTGGTATGGGAATGAAAAATATTTTATAAATCAATAATGAAAAAGATCATAATTATCATTTTGCTATGCGCTGTTACAGCAAGCTTGAAAGCTCAATACGGTACTGAGGTTATTGCTACCCCCTCCGCGCCGGTATATGTTTACTTAGGCAGTCTGCCTGTAACAAATGCGAACAACCTTCACAAGTTAAAGGTTGATATTTTGGGTGGGGCGTGGGAATCCTATGCAACAGGTGAAACCACTTTTTATATCTCTAATCGCAATAGCCTTAAAATAGACCAGGTGACTTTAGGAAGTACAAACGGGGGCAATTATACACTGCATGGTTATACTAATTCAACAGGTGGTATCGATTTTTATTTATTAACATACTACTACACCGCCATCGCTGTTAAATCGTGCATGGTTGGTGGTAATCCTACACAATTAATTACTAATACTACCTCAACAAGCGCGCCAACAGGTGTTACAGAAATTACTCCTTTAACCATCAACCCGGTATTGATTACGGATGATCAAGGTAATATTGGTATAAATACCAACATTCCCAATCAGGCTTATAAGTTGTCGGTTAACGGGTCAATCAGGTCAAAAGAAATTAAAGTTGAAACCGGATGGGCTGATTATGTATTTGATAAAGACTATAAGCTAAGGCCTTTAAAAAATGTGGCACAATATATTGATAAAAACAAACACCTGCCCGAAGTACCCTCGGCGGCGGAAGTAAGACAGAACGGGATTAATGTTGGCGAAACAGAAGCGCTATTATTAAAGAAAATTGAGGAATTGACGTTGTACCTGATCGAGCAACAAAAGATCAATCAATCACTTCAACGGCAAATCAACGAGCTAAAGAAAAACTAATCCAAAGTATGTATTTCTTTGGGTTGATTTTGTAAAAATCTCTGATTGAAAAATTTAGCAAACATATCTGGCTTTAACAATAAAATTTGCTCAGTTTCATATAAAAATGTAGTTTAGGCATATTATTATTACCTGAATGAACCCAATACGCCCCATTTTAAAAAAGCGCTTCAAGGCCTATACATTAACCGAAATATTAGTAGTTTTAGTTATTATTGGTATATTGGTTTTATTGGTATTACCTAACCTATTGCCTCTTATTACAAAAGCTAAAACTACCGAGGCTAAAGTACAATTAGAACATATCCATACATTGGAGAAAAACTATTACTACGAGCACTCCAAATACTCAACGGACCTAAAAGAATTGGGTTATATTCAAGAGAAACTCAGCACCGATGGTAAGGATGGCCGTGCCAACTACCGAATTGAAATCACCAATGCAACCAATACCAGTTTTACGGCAAGAGCGGTATCTGTGGTGGATTTTAACGGCAATGGCACGTTTAACGTGTGGGAAGTCGATCAGGATAAAAATATCCACGAAGTAACGCCTGATTGATGGTGTGGGTTATCCGCCTGTGCATATTATTGATGTTAGTAGCAATTGCTTTACAGGACTTTAAGAGCCGGTCGGTTTATTGGTTTTGGTTCCCGTTATTGACGGTGTTTTTAGTTGCTGACTTAAAGCTAGCCAATCATCAAAGCTTCATGCAGACTGGTGAAATCACGTTAATGAATGCCGGTTTCCTTATACTGCAATTATTGCTGGTATCGGTTTATTTTTCGGTAAAAAACAAGCGATGGATAAACATCACCAATGAACTGTTAGGCTGGGGCGATATCTTACTGTTACTGAGCATTACCTGCTATTTTTCTATCTTGAATTATATTTTTTTCTATGTGTTTAGCCTAATCGCAGTGGTTTGTATTATCATTATACGGGCATTGATTAACAGGAGATACGAGCAAATACCTCTCGCAGGCTTACAAGCCTGTATTTTATGTGTATGTTTGGGAGTAAGTTGGTACTATAAAATAAATATTGCCAATGATGAATGGATACAATAATTGATACATTGATGGAGCAGAAGGAAGAAATTACTTTATCAACGGACAATATCCATCTTTTAACCAAAGATCAGGCTTGGCATTATCGTATCCTGCCCAAGCATAAAACGGCAGATACATTCTTTTTGTATTGTGAAGATGGCGCTGATGAAAATAGCCTGACTGACGAACTGGAGATATTATTGGATGTAACTGTAAGGTTGGAGGCCATCTCTCCAACGCAGATTGCGAGGCTCCTATCCAAATACTACATCAAGGATAACGCGGCCCAAAGCGCTGTTCATTTGCAAATGCATAATGCCGATGATTTCCTGCACAACCTCATCAGCGAAGCAAAGAACTTGAAGAGCAGCGATATCCACATCGAAAGCTATGAGAACAAGTGCAGGGTACGTATCCGCATAGACGGCATGATGGTGGAGCGGTATCTGTTGAAGCGGGAAGAATATCCCGCGCTGATAAATAAGATCAAGATCCTCTCTAATCTCGACATTTCCGAGAAGCGTCTGCCGCAGGATGGCCGGATCAATTTCAAACATAAGGAACAGCAGTTTGATATCCGTGTATCGATATTGCCAACCTTGTTTGGTGAAAAAATTGTACTGCGTTTGCTGAACAATGATGCAACCAATATTGATCTGAACAGCCTGGGTTTTTCTGCATTCGACCTGGATAATTACATACAGGGTGTAAAAAGGCCCAACGGCATATTGCTCATCAGTGGCCCTACCGGTTCCGGAAAGACCACTACCCTTTACGGTACGCTTAAATTCCTCAATAAAGAAACCCGCAACATCCTGACCGTAGAAGATCCGGTAGAATACACGCTGGAAGGTGTAAACCAGGTTCAACTCAAGGAATCCATTGGCCTTGGTTTCGCGGAAGCACTGCGGACATTTTTAAGACAGGATCCCGACGTTATTATGGTAGGTGAGATACGCGATACCGATACCGCAAATATGGCAATCAGGGCCGCACTAACAGGCCACCTGGTGCTATCAACCATTCACACCAACTCCGCTTGGGGAACGGTATCAAGATTGATAGATATGGGCATACCATCTTTTTTAGTCGCCAACACGCTCAATACAACCGTTGCCCAACGCCTGATTCGTTTATTGTGCCCCCACTGTAAGCAAGAACAGGAATTTAAAAAGGATTTGTATCCTAAGCAATTCAAACCCTACAGCGAAGTACTGCACCATCACACCCCTAACGGTTGCGAACAATGCTATTACACGGGTTATAAAGGGCGTAAAGCGGTATATGAGGTTATTCCTATAGATCAGGATTTAGCATTGGAAATTAAGAACGGGAATATGTATATTCAGGACCTTTTAAAGGAGCGCGGAATACATACTTTAGCGGAAAATGCTTTTGACTTGTTCAGCCAGGGTTTAACGAGCCTGGAGGAAATTTATCCGCTATTATTTAATTATTGATATTCGATGCAGAAATTGTTTACTTATGTTATTGGGGTATTGCTGGTATGTGGCGCAGTGAGCGTAAAAGCACAAAAACAGGATCGTATACAGGCCATTCAGGATAAACTCGAACAATTCTCGGCCACCTTACCGCAGCTTCATGACAAGGTACAGCTTTCGGTAAACGGGGTGAGCATACAGGACTTTCTAAGCGCATTGTCCAAGTCAAGCAATCTGAGTATCAGCGTTGACCCGAAGTTGAATATCAGGATCGCGGACAATTTCAATAACGTGACCGCGCAAAATGTCCTGGTATTTCTGGCTAAAACCTATAACTTGGACATCTCCTTTATCGGTACAATTATTAGTGTTGATCCCTATGTTGATCCCGCCCAAAGCATCATTGTCCCTAAGGAAATAAAAGTTAAGTACAACGCGCCTGATAATACGCTATCAGTAGAGCTAAATAACGACAGCCTGTTTTCTGTAACGAGAAAAATCACCCAGTTATCAGGTAAAAACATACTGGTGGCGCCCGCACTGATGGGTAAAAAAGTGACTGTTTTTATCGCAGCCGCGCCGTTCGATAATGCTTTGGAAAAGATCGCCTTCGCTAATGAGATCAAGCTGGTGAAAACCAATGATAACTTCTACCTGTTCCAGGCACTGGGTGACGGGGAGGAAAACTATGTGACCGGGGATAAAAACATCGCCGTAAGAAAAAACTTCAAACCCATAACTTCGACGGGCGGTGGCAATTTGGGCTTGTTCGTAAAAACCAATGCCAGCGGACAGAAGGTGATATCATGTGATGCGACAAACGCTTCGATATTGGACCTGGTTAAAACAGCCTCACAGGAGTTGGGCAAAAACTACTTCCTGTATTCGGACATCAAGGGAACCATATCGATGCATATTACCGATGTGCCCTATGATGCCTTCATGACCGCTATATTCCAGGGAACGGATTATACCTATAGAACTGAAAATGGTATTTACATGATTGGTGACAGGAAGCTGGAGGGGTTAAGAAACAATAAAGTAGTTGTATTGCAAAATCGATCTATTGATACAGTGCAGGCTATGATTCCCGTTGAATGGAAAAAGGGTGTGGAGATAAAAGAATTTCGCGAACAAAACACATTATTACTTTCCGGGTCCGGACCACAGATAGCTGAATTAGAAAACTACATTAAACAACTCGATCAATTAGTCCCAATGGTAATGATCGAAGTAACTATGGTCGATATCAATAAAAGCAAAACGGTTACTACTGGTATTAAGGCGGGAATTGCCGATAGTGTTAAAACAGGGGGAAGCGTATTGCCGGGCATCAATTACACAATGGGCTCTGGTGCCATTAATGATTTTCTAAATCAATTGGGTGGCGTTACGCATTTAAATTTGGGTCACGTTGCTCCAAACTTTTATGCCACTATCAACGCCCTTGAATCTCATGATGATATCGAAGTGCATTCGGTACCTAAACTAACAACACTGAACGGGCATACCGCTTCATTAAGTATCGGTTCTACCCGCTATTACCTTGTCCAGACACAGAATGTTTTACCATCAATTACTACTCCTACCAGTATTTTTACGCAACAGTACAATAAGATAGAAGCCAATATGGTGATCAATATCAAGCCAGTTGTATCAGGAGACGATCAGGTTACCTTAGGCATTAAGATAGATATTACTGACTTTATTGGAACGCCTCCGGCTAACGCTCCTGCGCCTACGTCAAACAGTAAGTACGAATCAATTATCAGGGCTCACGATGGTGATATGCTGGTATTAGGAGGAATAGAACGGACGGAAGAAGGCACCAGTTCTTCAGGTATACCTTTGCTGTCCCGCATACCGATCATTAAATGGCTTTTTAGCAGCAGGAGCAAGACGAATGCTAAGATCGTTACGCTGGTTTTTATTAAACCTACGATCATACATTAGCAATAGTTATGATGAACAGGCTTACCGCTTTCAGTAATACCATTGGCGTAGGCCTAGTGATAGCATCGGATGGCTCCATGTCGCTTAGCCTATGCCAGGTGTCACGAAGTAACAGCTCGCTCACTTTAGAGAAGAAGATCGCAGGATTAAATGAAATAAATGACCTCATAAAGCATATCCCTTCAAAAAGTGTCATCTCATTAAATATTACGGGGAAAGGGGTACTATATAAGCAGATTGAAAAAATAGATCCGGTAACGCCATCAAACTTTGGTCAAATACTGCCTAATGCTAATTTTGAAGATTTTTACATACAGAACTTCGTGTCGGGTGAGTACTCTTTTATTGCAGTCATGCGAAAAGCGGAAGCGGATAAATTACTTGACCAATTCCGGGATGTAGGACTTACGCCTGTAATGCTAAGCCTGGGGCCTTTTATTGTCAATCATGTCCTACCGCAACTAAATTTGTATGCAAATGAAGTGGCGTTTGACGGGCACATCATCGTGCAGGATGGGCAAAAGCAATGGAGCAAATACACTTATGGCACTGCTTACACCTCATCTTTTCCATTAAAAATTGAAAATGAGCCAATTGATGAGCTATTGGTTTTGGCCTACGCGTCCGCTTTTCAGCTGATGATGGCCGAGCAATTGGATGTCATTTCCCCCGATATTGAAACCGTAAACCATGGATATAATAATGCCGTTTCTGTTAAGAGGGTAAAATCCTATGGTGCAGTAATCTTGGTTGGTCTTTTCATTTTGTTGCTCGCTAACTTTATCCTCTTTTCTTACTATCAATCCGAAAATACAGGTTTAGCGTACCAGGTTAGTCGCTCGTCACAAAATGTCAGCCAGATAAAGGATGCTGCAGACAGGATAAAAGGCAAAGAGCAGCAATTACAATATCTGGGATGGGACGGGGGGATAAGCAAAGCGCAGCTAACAGACCAGTTGGCTGCCGAAATGCCCGCAGATATCACCTGGAAACAGGTGGAGATCAACCCTATTGATGTTAATTCTAGCCGTACTCAAAGGACGTTGATATTTAAAGACAGGCAGATAACGATTACGGGCGTTTCGCAGAAGATCCTTCCTGTCAATGAGTGGATGGCCAGAATAAAATCAAAGCGTTGGGTGAAAGGAGTGCAGTTACAAAACTACAGTTTCAACAATGAGTTGAATACCGGCCAATTTATCGTTAATATAACTTATTAAAGATGGAAAGATTGGCAAAGCTCAAAAAAGAATACTTGCTCATTGCAGGCACGGTAATCTTACTGTATATCAGTTATCAGTTAGCTTTCAAAAAAACTGTTGATGCGATGCAAGCTCATAACGATCTCACGTTATCAATAGCATCAGCATCCGATTTGTCGTACCAGCCAGGCTATTTGGAGAGAAAAACTAAGAACCTTGATGCGATCATAAATAAGTACAAAATGGATTCCTTATCGCTTAGGGGTAACACCCTCGCTTTGATCTCACAGATAGCGGATAAGGAGCATGTGAAGCTGTCAGAGGTGCCTGATCAAGATCTTCTATATCGCAACGAGCATTTTATCATTCAACGATTGGATTTTGAGGGAGATTATTTCGATTTGACGAGGATGTTGCGCACATTTGAGGTGACAGTTGGTATAGGAATCCCGAGAACGGTAACTTGGAAAACCGCAGATAAAGTGTCCGGAACGCAAAAGAAAAAAAGTTTGACCTTACAGGTATGTTTCGAGATAAAAAAATAATGCATATAAAAACTTATTCCACAATACTTGATAAGTTATACCCAACTATCTAAAATCTATTTTGTTATTCATTTAAGTTTTCTTTAAACTGGGTTTTCGGTATTTATAAAATACTTAATTGGAATAAGCAGTCAGGGCGAATTATTACTATTATAAGATTTTCATGTCTGTTGGTCGTGCTAATCCCTGGTTGCTTTATACTAAGCAGCAGAGCGTATTAAGTATTGGACAAGGTAAAGACCTAATTGTTGTGCTAATCTCTTGCTGTTTATTTAATTACAAAATGTAGTTTAAAGAGTTATGTGTATTGTGATGATGTAGGTGGAAAAACTTTAAGACAAGAAAGCAATCAAGGCGAATTATTATTATAAGATTTTTATATCTATTGATCGAGTTAATACCTTGTTGCCCTATTTAAACAGCGGGGCGCATTAGCAAGGTTACCAGAAAAAACCTTTCTACAGTACTAATCCCCGCTGTTTATCCTTAAAATTTGACGAGTAATGGAACATGAAAAAACTAAAAAATATGTCTATTTCATAGGTATAGATGTGTCAAAAGATGAATTGGATTTTGCAGTGAGAAGAGGGAGAGAATTGGAGTTTCATAAAGAAATAAAAAACCAGGTTAGCGAAATAAATTTATTTATTCACGACCTAAAGAAACTCCCCAATTTTACATTGGCAAAATCAATATTTTGCATGGAGCAGACAGGTATCTATTGCAATCACCTTATTAGTTGCCTTAAAAAAGTAAAGGCTAATATCGTATGCACTGCTTCCGAACACATTCGTCAGTCCATCGGCAAAGTACGAGGAAAGAATGATAAAATTGATGCTATACGAATTTCAGAATATGCCTACACGCAAAGGGACATCTTGCGCTTCTTTACTCCAAAGCGGCCCGTTATAGAACAACTGAGATCGTTAAACACCTTAAGGAATCGTATGATAAGTTTACAGATGTCCCTGCGCATTCCCTTAAAAGAACAGGCAGGGTTTATTAGAAAGGGAATGTCAAAGCAAATATTGGTTTATGTAAACGTAGTTCCCTAGCAATTAAATTGGATATCACAGAGATTGAAGCAGCTATAACCAAACTTCTCAATTCGGATACCCGACTAAAACGATTGATGGAGATTATTACTTCGGTCAAAGCAATAGGTCCTATTACTGCACTAAATATTCTCATCTATACCAATGAGTTTAGGAACATTAACAACCCTAAAAAATTTGCATGTTATGCAGGTGTCGCTCCTTTCAAGGACGAATCTGGAAAGTCAAAGTCTAAGGGTAGGGTATCTCATTTTGCCAATAAAAAAATGAAGGCGCTTCTGCACCTCTGCGCCGCGACAGCAAAAAAATCAATCCCGGAGATAAGGGACTACTTTGAACGGAAAACGATCAATGAAGGGAAGAGTAAAATGTCGGTTCTCAATGCGATAAGATACAAATTGATTTTGAGGGTTTTTGCCTGTGTAAATCAGGATAGATGTTATGAAAATAATTATGTAAGACCTGTTTAATTTGATCCGTTGCTTTATTTTATTATGAATTATTCTTTTTTTATATACATTATGTATCATCTTGTATATTTTTTACCTGTAATTTCTAAAAGCCTTACACCCGCGCGGATGACTCCCTCAGGAGGAGCGGAATAAATGGGTAGCGCGGTGGATAGGCCGGTTTATGCCGTGGTTCGTTGCGGAGCTTTTGGGCTGGCATGGGCAAGCTGGGTATCTTGATGGATGTTCGTTTGTTTTTGATCCCCAGATAGGTGGTATTGTTAAATAATTATTACCATTAAAAGTAAATAGTAATAATATTCCACATCATTTTTTTGATATAAAAATAATCATACTTTAGCAGACATAAACGATAGGATCGTTTATGAATTGGCGACTATTTCCCCCATGTTGCCTTTGAAGAGTTCCTTACATAATTTGAAATAATGAAAAAAAACCTCCTCATTGTTGCGCTGTGCACAATGGTTAATTTTTTAAAAGCGCAAAATACCTATCCTTGGCCTTCAAGCGGCAATATTGGTATCGGAACGACAAGTCCCCAAAACACCCTGCACGTCAACGGAGGTATCACCAGCACCAATGGTAGCCCGATCTTCAGCGCAACGCCCTCTGTCAACCTCTATTATGACGCCACAAATGACAAGTCAGTACTATTCTCTATCCAACCCACCGTTTCCTGGAAACCCTTCCTTTTCGGTGCACAAACATTTTCATTCGTTAGTTTCGGCACGAACCAGGGCTTATTTCAGGATGCCAATGGTAATGTGGGTATCGGTACGGCAAATTTATTTGGAGGTAAATTACAGGTTTTAAGCAGTGCTGGATTATCTCCACTCTATTTGGCGGGAGAAACAAATGAAGGGGAGTTTTTAACAGCAACAAAAGCAAACGGTTCATATGCTACGCATTTTTATACTTCCGGAGGCAGTAGTGCGACTGACCAAGCATTAAGAGTTGGAAACGCAAGCGGAATAGATCTGTTTAATATTTTATATAATGGAAATTTCGGTATCGGTGCAAGTAATCCTCAATCACTTTTCCAGGTAGATGATGGTTGCACAAAAGCATCAATTGGAGATGCCAGTGGTCCGGGCTTAAATTATGGTACCAGTTATTTAGGGTTTAATGCAACTAGAAACAGTTCAAATATCTGGAATATCAGTAACGATAGTCAGCATAACGGTGCCGGCGTTATTTATAGCAATATAATGGGTGATATATACTTTGCCCCAATCACATCGACCGGTACTACCGATCAAACCTTATCTGATGCAGATATCAAAAGCAAAATTACATTTCGGGTAGCTGCTGATGGGATTACCTATGCTAAAAAAATCAAAGTTGAACTTACCGACTGGCCGGATTATGTGTTCCATCCAAAATATGTGCTGAAACCGCTTTCAGATGTTAAGACCTATATCGACCAAAATCACCACCTTCCCGATATGCCGTCGGCTGAAAAAATTGAGAAAGATGGATTAGATGTTGGTGAAATGAATAAATTACTTACCAAGAAAGTAGAAGAATTAACACTGTATTTGATTGAACAACAAAAGATCAATCAATCGCTTCAGCAACAAATTGATGCATTAAAACCCTCGAAATAAAATCCCCATACTCAAATTATATATAATCTTATATTAAAAATATGAAACAATTTTATCTTTTCCTTTTGTGCATTAACGTACTAAATTTAAATTCCACTGCTCAAACAAATATGCAAGCAGATGTCAACGATGTGCTAGTCAGCCACAATAAATTGGTCATCCAATCAGCGGGAGGTCAATCTTATTTCATAGGCCATCAACTAGGTGGAAGCTATTCGTATCCTGATGGAATATATAGGGCGATAACAGATCAGGCGAATGGGGATGCTAATATATTTTTGATGGTTTAAAGTACGATGGAATATCATCTTACCTTAGGACCTATTTTGTAAATGCAAATGGACAAGGATATTTTGCGGCTAGTGTTGGCATCGGTACAACATTACCTTCGTACAAACTCAATGTTTCACAAGACGTTTCGATGAATACGGATATTGATATTGCTCAATTTGGAATATCGGGAAGCAGCGATAACGCTAAACGATTAGTATTTGGATACGATGTAAATGGCCCAGGTTTTGGATATATTAAAGCAGGTTGGTATCAGCATCAATGGACCAATTTATCTTTGCAACCCAATGGTGGTAACGTAGGCATCGGTGTAACGAATCCTGGTACGAAATTCCAGGTCAACTCTGATAATAGCAACTCGTGGATAGCGGGCGTTTTCGGTGCCGGTACAGGTGACAAGGTTGTTATCGGCTTACTTAACGGAGTTGCTACTATCGGAAGCCATAATAACACATTGAATGCATGGTCTACATTAGCGCTTAATGCGGAAGGGGGCAATGTAGGTATCGGTACAGGTGACACACATGGTTACAAACTCGCAGTTAATGGCGATATCCATACGAAAAAAGTTGTTGTGGACTTGTTAAACTGGCCTGATTATGTTTTCCAACCTTCCTACAACTTGAAACCACTCTCAGAAATTAAAACCTATATCGATCAAAACCACCATTTACCCGACATGCCATCAGCGGAAAAAATTGAGAAAGATGGATTAGATTTGGGGGAGATGAATAAAGTCTTGATGAAAAAAGTTGAGGAATTAACGCTTTATATGATTGATCTTCAAAAACAAGTTGATCAATTGAAGAAGAAATAACAGCATATTAAATATCATTGCAGTATTGCTTAGCGCAATTGCCAACTAAAGTAAATTCGTTGCAATAGCGACACATTAATTTTCATGAAAAAAATATTAAAAAGAACGATAGTATTGATTCTGTTAAGCACTCCATATTACAGTTTTGCCCAAATGGAGTTGCCAAACCATATCCCTCCGTCGCCAACTGCCATGCAATTTCAACGGTATGGAGATTGCCCCACAAACACTTATACCGGTGTTCCGGATATTAAGGTACCAGTCTTTACCATTCATGATGGTGACATTACAGTACCTATTTACCTCAGTTATCATGCAGGAGGTTTTCGGCCCGATGATCAGGCAGGTATGGTTGGTTTAGGTTGGACGTTGAATACAGGCGGTATGGTTTCCAGGAACATTAATGGTGTTCCGGACGAATTAAACTGGCTGAATATTTTAAGTCCGAGTACCATTCCACGCGCGCCTTACTATGGTGCCACTCCATACGATCTCTTAAAAGATCTTACTGAAAACAAGCAGACGGAACACGAATTTGACATGTACAGTTATAATTTTCTTAATTACTCAGGTAAGTTTCTTGACCGGCGCGCCTACGAACATTTAACTGTACCTGACTTCGCAAATCAACACGCATATAAATTGACGGAAGATGGCTTACAGGTGTATTCAGGAGATAATGGCGGCGTTACAGCGATAGTCGATGCAAACGGCACGCGTTACGCATTCGGTTCTGCAGGGACTTTGGGAGCGACAGAAACCCAGGATTATAAATATAACCGCGTTGGTACGATAATAGAAAATTCAGCTCCATCCACATGGCATTTGGCTACAATCTCGTCTAACCAATCTTATGTATTATATGAATATCAGCCTGGTGAGGATTTCCATAGTTCTACGACCAATTACCAATACCGGGAGGATTACGAATTTCCTTTTGAGGGGGGAGAGCCTAGGTATGAGGATTATTATTGGGTGCAAAACCCATCCTGGGGAACGGATAACTTCAGTAATAATAATATCAATGTAAATTATCACACTTATGTGCCAAAAAAAATCAGCTATCCCGGTGGAACGCTTGAGTTTTTCCTAAATACAACGCTCCAACTGGACCATATTGAGATACGCAACATCAAGGGCGAACTTCTAAAAACCATATCCTTACAATATGGAATGTTTAACTGTGCTCCTTTTGCTAACAGAGCCAAATTAGCATCCGTGAATTTTAAAAACGCAGGAGGAGGTCAGGAGGAGCATTATAGTTTTAACTACAATGACGAAAATGGAATTTTATCTACTGGAGTAGATCAGTGGGGGTTTTGCAATGGAACACCAGGAACTGCATTGGTACGTATGAGAATAAATGGGATAACAAATATTTCCGGTGCTCCATACACCTACCATTACATTGGCGGGGATGCCGTGCTCACACCGAACGTTGATGCAACCAAGAAATGGGTGCTCAACAAAATCACCTACCCTACCGGGGGATATACAACCTATGACTATGAAGGTAACTGGTCAACCGGAAGTAATAAACCAGTGGGCGGCTTGCGGGTAAAAAATGTTGAGAGTTATACTTCATACGGTGTTCTGGCTCTTAAAAAAGAATATTCATATATAGCTGGCAGTTCGGAGGTGGACCAATGGATCAATAATCCTGACTTTTACCGCAGCGATATTAGCGAACTGGTAGATGGCCCACATATTGTAGTTAGCAAGCTGATTCTAAGTGAGCATGGGCCGGTGAGTATGTCGCCTAAGGGAGCACCCATTGGCTATTCACAAGTCACTGAAACTACCGGCAATATCAAAACCACCTATTTTTATGATGACGGTCCGGCTTACGTTTATCGATATCTCGATTACCCTGGTTTCAATATGGCCTATAACAAACTATACGCTGACGAATATAAGCCTTGGAATTATGGTTCACTTACGGCTAAACATATCGTCGGATTCGCCGATAATAACATATATCAAAAACAATTTGAACGCTGGGAAACTACTGATTATGAAACGATTGAAAAGAACCCGGTACATGATTTTTTAATTGAGCAAACAATTTTCGGACGGAAAATAAGCTCTCAGGGCTTTTCAGAGCAAGAGACATTTGAAATATACGGCTATGACTTATTCAGCTATGCCAACCGATGGTTTAGCCAGGGGGTAAAGCGGCCGATTACCCAATATAGCTTAACTGCCGGAGCCGATGGACAATCCGTGTCGAGAATGACGAATCTTGAATACAATAATCCCACCTACCCGATGCAGGTCAGTAAGCAAACCACTACCAACAGCAAAGGTGATTCTATCGCAACTAATCTAAAATACCCTTATGATTTTACAACGTCGCCATACACAGAAATGGCGGGTGCGAATAGGGTGGCTCCCGTTATTGAGCAGACCCAAACTAACACCACTTTGAGTAAGGAAATTAGCCATATGAAAAGCAATTACGGCTTTTTTCCTATTCCCGGAACCAGTGACCAAGCAATTCGGTTACAATCAATAGAAAGTTCAGCTGGAGGTAATGCCCTCGAAATCAGAGCAACAGTCAATCAATATGACGGACGCGGCCAGGTTCTACAGCAGACTGCGAAAGACGGACTCGTGACCAGCTTTCTGTATGGCTATCAAAACACGCAACTGATAGCTGTTATAAAAGGAGCAGATTACGCGAGCGTAATCGCCCAAGTCAACAAGACCGTGCTGGACGACCTGACTACAAGCGAGGCAAGCATACAGGCCCAGTTGAACAGCTTGCGAAACAGCCTTCCCGGTGCACAGGTGACAACATATACTTACCTTCCGGGAACGGGGGTATCCAGTTCAACAGACCCTAAGGGGCAAACCATCACCTATATTTATGATGATTACCAGCGACTGAAAATGATCAAAGATCAGGATGGAAAAATTTTAAAGGCCAACGATTATCACATAAAACCATGAGAAAAGCGATATTAATTTCATCCATCATCCTGCTGTTTGGTTTTAAAAGCAGCGCACAGCAGCAGCCGGACGGTTCACGAAAAAAGATGCCCCTATCTTACAAATATTATCAGCACATGTTACAAACAGATTCATCCACGGCTGCTAAGGTGCTGCAAATAATGGAAACATACCAGCAAGGGCTAAAGAACATCTACCTTGAAAATAATACGAATGGGCATTTACAAAACAAGCGCCATGATGAACTGGACAGCCTTCGCATTGCCAGCCTAAAAGTTATTTTAACGCCTGAACAACTGCGTCCTTTCAATATCAGGCCTTCAAACGTGGGTGCCGCCCGCCCTCAATTACCACGTTTGGGGAATGCACCAGTACCCGCAAACCCCTAACGTTAGATTAATAAATATCAAGATAATAACTAAGGTTTTTCAACACAAAGATTATCATTACGCAAGGCTAATAGATGAAAAAAGAAAATACTACCTTATTGGTACCGGTAAAAAGGGATGCCTGTAGTTTCTGGCGAAAATTAAAAGCAATTTTATTGATTGCCTCATTTTTTGCTGGAACCGGTAGGCTGCATGCCCAAGCCAACATTACCCTCAATTCTGCCAATACCACAGGTAATTATACGGCCACACATAGCATTACACTCGATAATGGCTTTTCAGCCAACGGGTCTGTGGGATCATTCAGCGCGACGATCATCCCACCATCCTTGTTTAACTGTGGCGCATTAGGCATACCGAGCAGCACGATGAACTACGTGGCCACCTATGTACCCAGGACAGCCATCAGCGATGCGAGCACTATAGGTTCGCATACCATATGCGAGGTTAACCAAACCATACAATACTTTGATGGCCTGGGCAGGCCGATACAAGCCGTGCAGGTAAAAGCCAATCCCGATGGTACAAAGGATCTAATACAGCCCGTGGCATACGATGCTTTTGGACGTGAACCTATCAAGTACCTGCCCTATACCACGGCGGCAGGCACATCCGGAAATTATAGGGCCGATGCCTTAACAGGAACCCTTGGCTACAGTAACAGCGCACAATATAATTTTTATAACCCATCAACTGCCCAAAACTACGGTACTAACACCAGCCCCTACGCGGTAACAGTGTTTGAGTCCTCGCCATTGAACAGGCCGTTGGAGCAGGGCTCGCCGGGTGATGTATGGCAACCAGCCGGCAGCAGGACGGCGACAGCAGGCAGAACAGTGGTGATGGAGTATGGGACCAATGTTGCCGGCGAAGTATTGCTATGGGTGGTGAACAGCGCCGGAGCAACAGCAACGACATCATACGCAGCTAATACCCTTTATAAAACCACTGTTAAAGATGAGAACTGGACAAGCGGGCAGCTACATACGACGGAAGAGTTCAAGGATATTGACGGGCATGTCGTGCTGAAACGTATCTATAACGATAATAACGGCACCCCCGAAACACTGTCTACCTATTATATCTACGATGACCTGAACAACCTGAGCTACGTAGTGCCGCCGCTGGTAACAGCCACGACCTTTACTGAAAGTGAAGCAGTCTTCAATAACCTGATCTACGGATATCATTATGATGAACGGAATCGCTTGGTACAAAAGAAGATACCGGGCAAAGGTTGGGAGTACATGGTGTACAACAAGCTCGACCAGGTAGTAGCCACACAGGATGCCAACCAGATGGCCAACAACCAATGGATAGTGACCAAATATGATACTTTTGGCAGAAGGGTGATCAGCGGGATATTGTCAACAACGGACAACCAAAACATCCTGCAAACTGCAGTAAACGCGGCGACTACCTTATGGGAAGGCCGCCCTGCGGGAAGCGATTATACCAATGTGGCATGGCCCACAGCTATGATCAGCAAATTATCAGTAAGCTATTACGACAATTACGATATACCGGGCCTGCCGTATGACCACCATACCGAAAATAGCCAAATGACACGTGGCCTGCTTACAGCATCAAAAATAAACGTACTGGGCACAACCGATATGCTGTGGACGGTAAACTATTATGATGACAAGGGCAGGGTAACCAGTACCTATGCGCAGCATTACCTGGGTGGCACGGCTAACACAGGTAATTATGATAAGATAGTAAACACCTACGATTTCACTAATGCTGTTACAGCCAGTACACGAAACCATTACACAGCAACGGCAGGCAGCAGCCCTGCAGTAACCATTGCCAACACATTTGTTTACGACCATGTGGGCCAGAAACGCCAGAGCTTTGAGAACATTAACAGCACGGCGAACGCAACACTGATAAGCCAGGTTGACCTGAACGAAACAGGGCAGGCTTATCAAAAACACCTGCACAGTACGGATAATGGTTCGAACTTTTTGCAGGATATAACATACAGCTATAACGAACGTGGTTGGCTGAAAACAGCCAACGCTCCATTATTCGCAATGGAATTGAAATATAATGACGGCACAACACCACAATACAATGGTAACATTGCTAATCAAAACTGGGGAACGCCGGGCAGTTTGACCAACAGCTTTACCTACAGTTACGATGCGCTAAACAGACTGAGCAGTGGTATAGGAAACACGGGTAATATTGAAAGTGGTATCGATTATGACAAGATGGGTAACATCAGCCATCTGAACCGCTATTACGATAGCACGCTGATCGATCAGTTGACTTATAATTATACCAACAGCAGCAACCTAACCAACCAGTTACAAAGCGTGGCGGATGTATCATCAGATGCCGGAACTAAGGGATATAAAACAGGTACGCATAGTTATACCTACGATGCCAATGGCAATATGCTGACAGATGATAGTAAAGGCCTAACCGTGGCGTATAATCTGCTGAACCTACCGCAAACGGATACGCTATCCTCAGGAATAATAACGTATACGTATGATGCAGGTGGCAGGAAATTGAGAAAGGCGAGTACGATAGGTTCTGGAACATCGACGGATTATATAGCCGGTATACAATATACAAATGGTAATATTGATTTTATACAAACAGAAGAAGGCCGTGCACTAAAAAGTGGCAGCAACTATAATTACGAATATAATCTGTCAGATCACTTAGGCAATACTAGATTGTCATTTGATACGCATAGCAATGTAACAAGCACCACGCAGCAAACCGATTACATGCCGTTTGGTATGGAGATTACTGCAGGCAGTGTTGTTAGTCCGAAAAATCTATATCTTTATAACGCTAAAGAATTGCAAGAAGAACTTGGCCAATACGATTACGGCGCAAGGTTTTATGACCCAGTAATAGCGAGGTGGACGAGTGTGGATCCGTTGGCGGAGAAGTTTAGGAGGTGGTCGCCATATAATTATGGAGTAGATAACCCATTGAGATACATTGATCCTGATGGCATGGGGGTTAATGACTTTGTGGCGATAAAATCAGCAAACGGCGATGTTAATTACAAGTGGGATGCAAATGTTCATAATGATGCAGATGCAGAAAGGCTTCATGGAAAAGGGGCTACAGATGCTACACCGGGTGGAGTAAATAAAGTCTATAATGATGAAAATGGCAATAGTATAACGTTAAATGGACAGAGTGGCCATTGGACTTATACGGCGCTCTTAGACCCAAGTCATTATTTGGCACCACAGTTTACTCCGGCGGGTTTAGGGATGGGGATTAACTTGCCGGGTCTTAATATGGCAGAAGGTGTAGGAATAGTGACTGCTAATTTAGCGACCGGGCTACTTGGGGCAGTTGAATCGGGTACGGCAGCTATCGCTCAAGGAATTATTAGGGAAAGTGGTGGAGTGGCTGAAACAGCTACCGCTGAAACTATGGAGGCAGGTACACACAGTGTTTATCAAGGATTAGATGCAGCAGGGGATGTAAGATATGTAGGAATTACAAGTAGAGACGCAGCAATAAGGTTTGGTGAACATTTGGCATCCGGAACTGAAAGGGCGAACTTAGAATATCGAGTAGTTGAAGGAGCAACTGGTTTAACTAAGGATGCGGCGCGCGTAATAGAACAAAATATGATTAACTCGAATGGTTTGGGTAATTTATTAAATAAAATTAATTCAATCGCACCAAAGAACTGGGCACAATTTGGGGTTACGCCACCATAATTTAGAAAGAATAATGACAAGAGTAAATACGAAAATAGGAGATATATTCTCAGTTAACTTGGGTACTAATAATAAGAGGTATTTTCAATATATCGCAAATGATAGGAGCCAGCTAAATAGTGATGTAATTAGAGGGTTTAGTAAACATTATCCGATTGACTCAATACCAAATCTTTCTGAAATAATTCAAGATGAGATATTATTTTATGCGCACTGCATAACGAAACTGGGCGTTAAAATGGGATTGTGGGAAAAAGTAGGCAATGTGCAAGAAATCGGTAATCCGTTCGATATCTTATTTAAGGATACCAATGATTATGGTAAAAAAGTTGGAGAAGAGCCTATCAAGGTCTCAGATAAATGGTATGTATGGAGGATAAATGAAAATTTTTTACGTATTGGTAAATTAGAGGGAGAATTTCGAAAAGCATACATGGGATTAGTTATCAATCCTAATGGCATCGTTGAACTTCTAAAAGGAAAGAAGTATCCTATTAATTATCCAGAGTGAAGAATGGGTGGTGTACCAAAATGCTGGTGCTGAAATAAGTAATTACAACAGCCCAGCCACAACTGGGCTTTGTTGTTTAGTTACTTCTTATAAGCTAATCTTGTTTTAGCATGTTGGATGAGTCCATCAATGGAATACATGAGGCAATTTATGATAGTTTTTAGCCTGCTTTTTTACAAGGTAACAGATTTTGGTTCTTAGATAATCTACCTTTTAAGGAATACAGGTTAATCCCATTGAAAAAATCATTAAATACTTTCCTACACTTGATTAGACAGGGTATATAAAACCCATTTCAATAGAGTAACTGTAGGAATTTCAATTCAGAAATTATACACCCTCTATAAAACATAAATTTTCAATATTCTTGAATTAAGTTTTTAGGACTATTATTTGAAAATCTTACCTTTTAATAAGTCAGGATAAACTATCATTTGAAAACAAAAATCTAACTTCTTAATTCACAATTTTTGTACCCTCTATAAACAGTAAAATTTCATAATTTGTGAATTGAGTTCAATGATTTATTTCAACAGATCAAACCAATTCAAGAATTTAACTTCCCCTATAAAAACTAAATTTTAAGATTTTGTGAATTAAGTTTGAGGGAGGAGTGATATACAATTATTGAGCAAAGTTACGCTCATAGCTTCTGTAGCGTGCAAGAACTTCCCGCATAAACCACTTCGTTATTTATTCGTTTGCTTCTTGCACTTGATCGCTATAAGCGTTTATTGGCGTCATAATTATTTATTCACTTAACTCAAATCAACATGGAAAAACTGCAAAACTTCATTTAAATTTACTCTGATTTTAGGATTAGATATAGGGGAACCATAAATGTTTACTCCCTTGTTTAACCCTTAAATAAAGCAATTATCAAATACATCATTTATTCACAGATTTAACAACAAATTCAGACAGAATACCGCACTCATGGGGTGCTGGAGGTCGTGGGTTCGAATCCCGCCATCCCGACAGAGCAAAAGGTTCATGAGCTGATGATGAGCCTTTTGTTTAATTATCTATATGTTGTCATCTTACTAATGGTCGGCCATTTAATGCGTGCACAAGAAGCCATAATGCCAGCATGCCATAGCATATTCCAAGAACGATAACCCACGTATCATTTTTTAATATATAAAAAGCAAACAACGGTAGTACCTGTAATGCGTGCATACCAATAAAGTGCGCTATACGCAGATCGCCATATTTACGGCTCCAGTTCAAAAATGGCAGGCCCTTCTCCTCGTCGGGGCCGCCGATGGTATGTGTAAGCCGTCCGCCCATTACCGCTCCTTCCATAGCAAATATTACAAACAAAAAAATGCCTAAGCGAATACTCCAAAGGTAGTAGCCCGGCAATTCCGGAAATTGTTGGGTACAAAATAATATGCCGATATACCCGGTATATAATGTAACACACGTAGCGGCCAGCCCCATTAGGGTGTAAAGCGCCGAATAAATATATGTGGTTTGATTAAAATGCGATAATTGCCCGCGTGCGGCCTGCAGGGCAATGTATAATAATTCAAAGCCAAGCAGTGCAACAGTAACCCAATTATACCAGTTGATTTGCGTAGGTAACCCAAGGTAAAATGTAAACCAGGCCATGGTCCACGAATATATGCCTATAGAAACGGCGAATTTAATGGGTTTATACCATGCATTAACTCCCATAACTTGTACCCTCGTCAACCTGGAGGCAACAAGAAAAAGCATTGAGGCCGCAAAGCAAACCAATCCAAAATAAAATAAGGGTTCATTTCTGTACTTGATCGTGAGTATGAAATTGTTCATAATATCGGGGTTAAAAATTAATAGCTTTAATTCGTTGGCTTTGCGAGTTTCTTTTTAATTTTCATCATAAAAAAATCGGGCATAACGCGTGGCAGGTTTGAAATAATCCAGTTGGTGAAGCCAACGATCTTCTTACCCTTTCCTTTTGTTAAAAGATCAACTCCGGCTTTTGCTACAATGGAAGGATGTATTGGTTTATTGGTTTTGTAAGCGTTGGTTTTAAGCATTTCTGTTGTGGTAAACTGTGTATCCACAGGACCGGGACACAGTGCGGTAACAATTACACCGGTACCTTCCAATTCTGCGGCAACGGTTTCAGAAAACGCCAGCACAAATGCTTTGGTGGCGGAGTATACAGAATAATAAGGGAAAGGCAGAAACGATAATAAAGATGCGACATTCATAATACGACCATAACCTTTCTGCCTCATATCGTGACCAAAAAGCTTAGTTAGCGTTACAAGCGAGGATATATTAAGGCCAATCATTTGTAATTCAGTTGATAATGGGGTTTCTACAAAATCTCCGTAAACCCCCATGCCGGCGTTATTAACCAGCATGGTAACTTCCAGTCCCTCACTTTTAATATGCTCATAAAGTTGTACAGCATTTTCCGGTTTAGATAGGTCTTTAACAATGATTCTTACATTTATAGCATGTGCAGCGGTAAACTCTTGTTTTAAATATTCCAGCTTATCGGCGGTTCGGGCAACCAATACCAGGTCAAATTTTCTTTCCGCAAGTATTTTAGCCATTTCATAACCAATACCGGTAGATGCCCCGGTAATCAATACAAGATCTTTCATATCATAAAAATTAAATAATCTATGTTTATTAATTGAACATTGTTCATAATTTAAGAAAAAAATAACTATAATTTCTTCAATATCTTTAAAAACTCCTCGTAACCCGCTGAAACAATTTGGTCCTCATTTTCAAAGTGAACGGCTTTAGCACGATCGCTGATTTGCAAACTGCACATGCCATGAACAAGGCCCCATATCATAAAAGTTAAAGGTTCTGCTTTATGCCCTTCAAAATGGTGTTGATTTATACACTGCTCAACCGTTGTCTTTAAAACGCCGAAGGCCGACTTACCCTCATCCCATTCTTCTTTCTTACTTTCGTTTAAAACTGCCATTGGCGCTTTCAATGTAAACATAAGTTCATACATATCAGGATTTTCCATAGCAAAGTTAATATACAGGCGGCCCATCGCCATAAGGCGTTCCATAGGTTTTTCTACATTCGCCAGCACTTTAAACTGCTCGCCTAACTGCGCAAATCCCAAACTGTGTAGTTCGTTTAATATTGCATTTTTATCTTTAAAATAAAGGTAAACTGTGCCTACACTGTAATCAATATTTTTAGCAATGCTGCGTATGGTGGTCTGCTCCACGCCATTTTGCACAAACAGCTTTCGGGCGCTATTTAATATCAGCGTTTTTAACTGCTCCTTTTCTTTTGCTTTACGGTCTGCTATTGCCATAATAAATTACACAACAAATATAATGAACATTGTTCATTATATGATTTTTTTGATGAAATTAATTTTATGCAATCACAATAATGGCTTATAATGCCCCACAAGAATGGTGTGCAGATGTTGTGGGTTCGAATCCCCGGCTCATCGATTTTCTCTAATTTTCAGTCCGATACTACATCATCCATCAATTTCGGCTTTTACTAAAATCTGTTATATTTGCATTGCGTCTGATAATGTTTCATATTCAACATCTAAACACACATTATTTGCGTAAATTGTGGTTGATGTGCCCGTCAAATTTTTACACGGAGCAATGATTTGGGTATTCTTTATACTTGTTTACTATTGGCTTTAACATTCATAATTTAATGGTTACAAAATTCGTAAAATTTGCCTGCTACAGTTTTATTTTATGGATGGTTGCTATTTCCATGCAGGGTTGTAAAACACAGCAGCCCAATGTAGCCTACTTCCGCAACGTTCCCGATTCGCTTACCAAAACGGTGCTAACCAAAGCTGCACCTTTTAAAAACCCGCTCATACAATCTAATGATGTATTACAGGTATCGGTAATTACACTCGATAGGGATGTTAACGATATACTTGCCGCCGGTACGCGTATGGCAAACCCATCAGGGAATAACTTCAGCAGCTCAAACCCCGCTATATCGGGCTTATTGGTTGATGAGCAGGGCACTATAGAGTTACCGGCCATTGGCAAGGTAAAAGTAGCTGGCCTTACCACATTTGCCGCCAGGGACACCATACATAACCGTATGGAAAAATATTATAAAAAACCCGTAGTAAATGTTCGGTTCGCCAATTTTACAGTGTCGGTATTGGGTGAGGTTAACAAACCCGGGCCATTTACGGCGCCCACCGAAAAGCTGAGCATTGTAGATGCTATTACTATGGCTGGTGATCTTACCGTTGATGCCAAAAGAGAAAACGTATTGCTGATGCGCGACTCATCAAATATCAAAGTTTTTGCCCGTTTCAATTTAACAAGTTCAAATTTACTGGCTTCGCGGTATTTTTACCTGCACCAGGGCGATGTGGTTTATGTTGAGGCCAAAAAGACCAAACCAAGCGGCAACGATGCAGTTAAATCAAGAAACCTTACCATTGTTACTACCGCAATTTCTGTTTTAGCCACCATTATAACATTGATATTAACAAGGAATTAGTTTGATTTTTATAAAATAGAAAACAACAGGGCAGCATAATTTATTAGATGGAGTACAATAAAAATCAGCATATCGAATCGCGCGTGGTTAACACCTCGGGAAGCTCGTTTTCGATAAAAGATCTGTTTATCAAATTACTTAAGCTTTGGTATTGGATCATTCTCTCAGTAACTTTTTGTACAGGCCTGGCTTACCTTTATTTCCTGAAGCAAACGCCGCAATATAAAATCCACGCTACGGTATTGGTTCAGGATGAGAAACGTGCCTCGGATAGGATAGGCAGAGCCAGCGCGCTGCAAGACCTGGGCGGTGTTGGTGTTCAAAACAATGCCGATAACGAATTACTGGTATTAAAAAGCCGTACACCTATGGCTAAAACGGTAGCACAATTGCAACTGTTTATAAGCTACTTTGAAAAAGCCAAACTCAAAAAAACCGAAATTTATAGTACCAGGCCAATAAACGTACAGTTTACCGGGTACCCGCTGATAACCGCTGCCAATAATGGCAGTTATGAAGTTAAGGTAGATACAGCAGCTAAAACCTTTAGCTTATTTAAACCGGGCAAAACGTATAAAGGGAGTTTAGGCGACAGCCTGTTGTTACCCGAAGGATTGGTAAGAATTACAAGGGGACCCGGATTTGCAAGTTGGGATTCGCAAAACTCGCTTTTTATCTCCATGAGCGATTTTGAGGCTACAGTTGAAAAATACATGGGCGTGCTAACAACCGAGCTCCCTAATAAACAAACAAGTATCATTAACCTTACCATAGTTGAAAGCCTTCCCGACAAGGGCGAAACCATACTGAACGAATTTATTACGCAATATTTAAAAGAGAACCTGGAAGACAAAAACCGTATTGCCGATGGTACCATAGCTTTTATTGATGAAAGGCTTGCTTTGGTATCAAAAGAGCTGTCGGGCAGCGAGAGCAATATTGAGAACTTTAAACGCTCAAATAACCTTGCCGATTTAAAGCAACAGTCTAATTTATTGATAGAGAGCGACAGCCGGAACTCTGAAAGGGCAACACAATTAGAGGTACAGCTTTCGGTAATGCAAAACCTGCAGTCGTTTTTAAAAGATAATGTGAATGACCGCAAAACCGTACCATCATCGCTGGCCATGAGCGACCCGAACTTTATTGCACTGGTAAAAAGTTATAACGACCTGCAACTGGAACGGGATAAAAAGCTGATGACGCAAACAACCGATAACCCAGCTATTATTACGATAGACCAGCAATTACGTAACCTGAGGTTAAACTTACTGAGCAGTATCGAATCAATAGTAAGAGGGCTCAGAACAAGCATTGATAAACTGGGCAGGTATTCAACAAATTATGAGTCGCAGATAAGCAGTGTTCCGGAAAAAGAAAGGCGCCTGCAAGATTATGCCCGCCAGCAATCGATAAAACAGGAACTGTATATTTATTTGTTAACTAAACGTGAAGAGTCGGCAGTATCTAAAGCATCAAACATTGCCACCACCCGCATTATAGATTACGCCCATTCTGAACATGGCCCTTTTAAACCGAGTAAAACCATAATTTTATTTACCGGGCTTTTGGTTGGTTTAGTATTACCGTTCGGCTTCAGTTTTGGCATATCGCAGGTTAAAAACCGGGTAAATACGGTGGATGATATTTATGACGATACCATCGCGCCTATTATAGCGCACGTTGGCCGCAAACCTAAGCACAGTATTTTTGCCATCAGTGCTGAGTCTAAAACCCTCACCGCCGAAAAGTTGAGGGGGCTTGTTACCCACCTGCGCTACGCCTTCCCCGGCGATGATAATAAAACCATATTAGTAACCTCATCGGGGCATGGCGAAGGCAAATCATTTATAGCCATCAATTTAGCGCAAACACTGGCTTTATCTCATAAAAAAGTATTGCTGCTGGAGCTGGATCTGCGCTCCCCTAACCTGAGCACCGCCCTGGGGCTGCAAAATATTGGCTTTACCAATTACATTGCCGAAGAAGCAAATACCTGGGAACCCTACATTCAGCAAGCCGGCATTGATTATTTTTTCGATGTGTTTTGCGCAGGCGAAGCACCTGCTAATCCAACCATGCTTTTACAGTTACCTGTGTTGAAGATACTAATGGGGCAACTTCAGGAAGTTTATGATTATATCGTTGTCGATTCGTCGCCGGTGGGGCTGGTTACCGATGCCGAAATATTGGCCGCTTATGCAAGCTTTACGCTATATATTGTTCGCCAAAACTATTCATCAAAAGCAAAACTAAAAAACCTTGATAATGCCTACCGTGAGGGTATTTTGCCAAAAATAAACGTGATCATAAACGACTGCAAGGCCATAGGCAGCAAATAGGTGTACCAGCCCGTTTATTAACGTTACCATAATATAACTTTTTGATAAGGCATGAAGATATCGTTACTTAATAATAAACTTGTAGATACACTTATCGCCAACAAAGCCAATTTGTTAGCCAAGGTAAAAACTACAGGGCTTTATTTATTAGTGCCTATCATCAATTTTTCGTTCTCGGTATTTACATCGCCCATATTTGCAAAGTACCTTACAGTTGAGGAGTTTGGATACTTTGGCTATTACAATACCTTATCAGGCTATTTACTGGTTTTTTATAGCCTCTCGTTCCAAACCTATTATATGTCGGTTTACTTCAGGGAGTCGGAGAGCGAGCGTAAGTCAACGCTGGTTTCGCTCATCCTGTTCACTATGGCCTGGAACCTGCTTTTCTTCCCCATAGCGTATGCGGGCCTATACCTGTATTTCAAATACTCGCATTCCATTACGCCTTTTTACCCTTACGCGCTGCTGCTTTTAAGTGGCACTGTGCTGGGTATAGCAAAGGGCTTTGTACAGGTAAACTTCCGGATGGAACAAAAGCCGGTGCTTTTTCTGATCTGGGTATCCGGGTTTAGGGTGGCTTCCATTTTAGTATCGCTCTATTTTGTTATCGGCCCACAAATGCACCTGATGGGGAGGCTTATCGGGATACTGCTGGTAGAGGTATTTTTCTTTGTAGTTACCCTTTACCTCACCTGCAAAAATCAAAAGATAAGGATTGATATGGCTGTAATGCGGGTAGCTTTAAAAAAGATTGCGCCGCTACTTCCTGCTTCTTTACTTTTCATCACCATATTCAGCTTTGATAATATCGCGCTCGAGCGGATGAACCAGCCTAAGCAATTAGGTTTGTATAATATCGGTAAAAACATATCACAGTTTTTATATACGGCCTTATACCCATTTTTCCAGGCTTTTGAGCCTGATATTTATAAGCATGCCACGCTAAAAGATCATAAAAGTTTAAAACGGATAGGCTTCCTCATCTTTGGCATTACCGCTTTGGCACTGGTGTCGTTTTGGCTGGTATCGCCATATCTTATCCAATACTTAACAGCCGGTAAATACACCGCCGCGTTAAAATACTCTAACGTATTGGCTATTTCATATTGCCTCAATATTTTCTTCGCCTATTTTGATGCCGTAATTATGGCCTGGCAAGAAACCAAAGTACATTTGTACATCAACATTGTAGTGGCTACGCTAAGCATAATTATATATACCATAGCCAGTAAATATTTCAGTGCTATGGGTATAGCCGTAGCGTGCGATATCAACTGGGCCTTATTGCTTATATTGCAGTTATTATTTGTTTATTCAAAATTAAAGGCACACCGCAGGGAGCGTGAGCGTGCCTTACAGGCATTGTAGCTTTGTTTAATATTAATCTCATGGAAGCTAAATTCGATATCCCTGTTTTAATGGTCACCTTTAACCGGCCCGCTTACGCGCAGCAGGTTTTTGATAAAATAAAACGGTTAAAGCCAAAGCAACTCTTTATTTTTTCGGATGCGCCGAGGGCTGGAAAAGCGGGAGAAGCCGAAAAAGTTGCCGAATGCCGGGCCCTGTTTGATGATGCCAATTTTACCTGGGATTGCGAAGTGCATAAGCACTTTGCTACCGCTAACATGGGTTGTGGGCCGGGCGTAAAAACCGCCATAACCTGGGCTTTTGAAAGCGTTGAAAAGCTGATAATTTTAGAGGATGACTGTGTGCCCGATCTTTCGTTTTTTGATTATTGCGAAACCATGCTGGCCAAATATGAGAACGACCCAAAAGTGATGCATGTTGCCGGCACGCGCTGGAACGAAGAATTTGATGCAGGCAAAGGCGACCACTTTTTTTGCACCGTGGGCCATGTTTGGGGCTGGGCCACCTGGAAACGCGCCTGGAAACTGTACGATTACCGCATGAGCACCTGGGTAAAAAAACACGACCGTAAAATGGTACGCGATATTTACCACGACAGGATATTGTACCAGTTTTGGGTGGATTGCTTTGTTGATACTTTTAAAAACATAGCCTCAACCAACCATACCTGGGATTACCAGTGGCAATACACCCTGTTTAAAAACAAAGGCCTTTCTACTGTTCCGAAAGAAAACCTCATCACCAACATTGGCGAGTTGGGCGCCCATACCAAGGTGGATGACACCGATGTATCATCGTTTAACCGCAAAACAGGTACCTGGGCCGAAGACGAAAGCATAGCAGTTAAAGTTGAGCCTAACATTGCTTATGAAAAATACCATATCCGCAATTTCTTTTTGCGCGATACTACCTTTAAGCAGCGTTTAAAATTTTTTATCAAAAGCTTTATTTAAGCGGCGTTTAATTAACAACACAATTCAGATGAAGATATTTGGTTTAAATACCGTTTATGATCCTGATGGCAAAAATGCCTTGTTGTTAATTGTGGGCAAGCTTTTGCTGGTGATGTCATTAGGCACCTTATGTTTGGCCGTTTACCCATCCGTTGTAAATATGGCGGCACTGGGCTGTATCGCGCTAATCTTTCTTAACCTGCTCATTAACGAAGATTATTTTGCCTTTGTTATCATTGTGTTTTTCAGCAATCACTACATTTTTGGTAATGATAAAGGGGGCTTATTCAATTTAGCTGCACTTTTAGCCATGTTGGGCTACAATTGGTTCTGGAAAAAAGCGCCGCTGTTTAAAGGCAAATCTACTTTCGGTAAGTTGATCACTTTTTTAATAATGGTGCTCATCTATTGCCAGATGCTTAGCCTGCTCAACAATTTCAGGGCCGAAACATCATCCAAAATAGCCTCCATGTGTATCTTCCTGGCTTTAACAACGCTCTTGTTCCAGATGTCGAAGATCAGGATTAGGGAAATTGATTTTATCCGGTTTTTCCAGGTGCTGTTTTTGTTCACCGCATTTAATCTCATTGTTTCCCTCAATCAAAAATACAGCTTTATGCCCATCCAACTGGCATTAGTACCTACGTGGGACAGGGACGCGGAGTTTCAATACGATATTTTCAGGTGTACGGGCACCTTTTTCAATTTTGAGGCCTATGCCGAATATTCTCTTTCCATGATCATCTTACTACTGCCGGGTATTCTTTCGGGATCATTCAAAAAGATAGGCACATGGTTTTACAGCCTTGCTGTAGGCATTATATTTATGTCGGTTTTTGCCATTGTGCTTTCGGTAACAAGGTCATCGTTCTTCCTGCTGCCCTTAGCTGTCATTTTTATTGTGATTAGTCAATTTGGTCGTATAAAAGCAAAATCGGTTATGCCTTTTTTGGGTGTATTGGCCATTGGTATAGCGTTAAATATGGTTGTGCCTGTTATTGATTTCAGCACCTTTATTGAGCGGAGTAAAGAAATGCAGATCAGCCACCTGTCAGATATTACATCGGGCAGCGAGATCAATCGCGGCGACATCTTCGCGTTCGCCTTTAAAAAAATAGCGCGTACAAAAGGCGTAATTGGCGAAGGGTATTTTACCAACCAGCCCGACTATAGTACCGTTCACTTTGATATACCGCACCCTATCATAGGCGATTACCACAACCTGTATCTGGGGATGGTTGTTTTTTGGGGGTATGGCGGTGCTGTAAGTTTTACCCTGCTTTTTATAGTTACCCTGTTTTGGGGGTTTACCACTTACCGAAAGTATAAAAACAAAGCTTCGCCGTTTAAAGTGGATCTGTTATTGGGTTTCAATATTCTTTTTATCTTCTTTTTGATCAATCAATATAAGATCATTTTTTTACGCGAATCAAACTACGCAGTTATGATATTTATTTTGCTGATCATGTACAGTAGTTTAATACACGAGATAAAACAGGAAGCCATTGAGTGATAGTTAAACTGAATTACGAAATACATCGTATATTCCAATCAGCTATCGCGGCAAGAGTATAATAAAACACTAAAAGCATATAATTCAGCATATGAAAATTGGCATCAGCGGCCCCGCTTTTTTCCCGATGTTGCAGCCCTGGTTGCATCCGGACCAAAAGGTAGATGTAAAAGGCACAGGCGGCACACCAGTAAATCACCAGATCATCGCTTTATTGGAGCGGGGCTACGAGGTACATTTATTTACCGTAACACCCGAAATACTGCCCGGCGACAGCCGCACATGGCATGGCGATAAACTGCACATATATGCCGGGCCCTTCAGGCGCAGGGCACGCCACCGTACGCCCGATCTTTACAAAAACGAACGTGAGTTTTTGAAGGCGAAAATGCTGGAGATAATGCCGGATATTATACATGCCCACTGGCAGTACGAGTTTGGCTGGGCCGCTCTCGATTCAAAGATACCTACTTTACTTACCTGCCATGATGCGCCTTTAAAAGTACTTGGCGCTCAAACCGATCTGTACCGTGCCATACGTTTGGTAGTTGCTGCCATCACCTTAAAAAAAGCGAAATATTTAACCGGGGTATCGCCATACACAGCCATTGGGCAGCGTTTTTTTACAAAGGTACCTGTCACTGTCATTCCCAACTTTGAGCCGGATAATATCTTTGCCTTATATAAGCCGGGAAGGGTTATCAGCGATAACATCAACATCGCCATGATAAATAATGGTTTTCATGGTCGTAAAAATGTAGCCAAAGGTATACTGGCATTTAACGAGTTTAAAAAAAGCCATCCTACCGCAGTGCTCAACCTTTATGGTGCCGATAATACGGAGAACGGCGATGCGGGAAAATGGTGCAGGGACAATAACATCAGCGGAAATATTAATTTTCATGGCGAAATGCCATTTGCCGATGTGATAAACGCGTTATCGCAGGCTGATATTTTTTTGCATACATCGCTCGAAGAATCCTGCCCAATGGTGCTTATAGAAGCCATGGCAATGGGTATACCGGTGGTGGCAGGCGAAAAAGCAGGTGGCATCCCCTGGATGCTTGAAGATGGTGGCGGGGCACTAACAGATATTACATCAGCACAAAAGATAAACAGCTCGCTGTTGGAAATAGTAAAGCCCGGGCAATATGCCAAAGCATCTGCAGATGCGAGAAGGGTGGCGTTGGAGCGTTTTTCGAAAGAAGTAGTGATCAACAAGTATTTGAAATTTTATGAACGCATTCTTTCTGAAAATTCCTGATACGGTGTTTAAGTGTCCGTATGGTTATTTATAATTATTATTTGTAACTAATTTTTTACTTTAGTCATCCTAATTGATTTATGAAGGTATTGCACATCTTATCAGAACTCCAGTTTTCGGGTGCCGAACTGATGTTGTATACCGCGTCGGGCAGGTTGAACAATGCAGGCCTTCAAACCACAGTTTTAGCGACAGGTGAGAACGAAGGTATATTTGCCAAATACCTTAAAGAACCCGGCTGGCAGATAGCCCATATCCCCTTAAGGAAAAACCTCGATTTTTTTAAAAAGTTATACCGGTTTATAAAAATTAATGGCTTTGATGTTGTACATGTACACACCGAAGGTTCGTTTATTTATATTGCTACCATAGCCCGCCTTGCAGGAGCAAAAAAGATACTCGGCCACATCCATAATAATTTCCTGTTTGATGAGTACCTGACCAAAAGGCGAAGGTTTCATCACAAGTTGGCCGATAAATTATTGGGTGTTCAGTTTATATCCATTGGCGATAGTGTAGAAAAAACAGAGCGCGATATATATAATACCAAAACAACGCTGGTTCATAACTGGATAGACGTTAACAAGTTCAGCGAAGAAAAGTTACCACACCTCGCTGCCGATAATACCATCGAACTCAGGTTTATTACCGTTGGTAAATGCCTGGCCGAGAAAAGGCATATTGATGTGTTGAAACTGGTAAAACACCTGGATGATAAAGGTATTGCATGCCGGCACATACAAATAGGCAGCGGCCCTTTGGAAGCTGAAGAAAGGAAATGGGCCGACGATAACGGCATCATGCACATGGTCAACTTTATCAGCAGTACCAATGAGGTTGAAAAATACCTTGCCGCATCCAATTTCTTTTTAATGCCCTCTACTTTTGAGGGGGTTAGCATAGCCTGTTTAGAAGCCATGGCAGCGGGGCTGTTTTGTTTTGTAAACGATGCCCCAGGCCTGAACAACTTGATACAGGATGGCAAAAGTGGTTTTGTAGGCGATTTTTTAGACACAGCAACCATTGCCGACAGGATTTTGCAAATTTGTAAAGATCCTGAGAGTTATAGCAGCATGACGCAGCAAGCCAAACAATACGTTTTTGATAAGCATAGTGTTAACAATATCGATCAGATCATAGCAATATATAATCAATAAAATGCAGCAGGTAGCCATTGCCGTATTACTGACAACCTTTAACAGGCGGGATAAAACCATTGCCTGTTTAAAAAGCTTGAAAGGGCAGGTAACCACTGTACCCGTTGCCATAGATATTTATGTTACCGATGACGCCTCGGCAGATGGTACGCCCGAAGCCATAAAGGTAATTTATCCTGAAGCGAATGTCTTTATCGGGAGCGGCTCGTTGTTTTGGGCAGGCGGCATGCGCAAATCATGGGGCGAAGCGGTAAAGGGAAATTACGATTATTATTTTTTGTTGAATGACGATACCATTTTAACATCGAACGTGTTGGAGGTATTATTGTCATACTATAAAAACAAGGCCACCGGCATAGTGGTAGGCAGTACTGCTGAGGATGGCAAACTATCATACGGAGGGCGGGTAATAACATCCAAACTGAACTTTAAAAAGGAGATGGTATTTAGTAATACCGAATTTTTAAACTGCGACCTGGGCAATGCCAATATTATGCTGGTGCCCAAAGGTGTGGTTGACAAGATAGGTATCCTGTCGGACAAGTATACCCACGGTATTGCCGATTATGATTATACCCTTACCGCCGTTGAGGCCGGGATAAATGTAATGGTGGCGCCAGGCATACTCGGCACCTGCTCTGACGACCATGGCAACAACTGGAAATCGGCAAATACGACGTTGAAGGAGCGGATAAAATATTTGAAAAGCCCTAAAGGCCTTGCTTATAACGAGTATCTTTATCTTATTAAAAAGCACCTGCCACAGCATTACCCGGTTGCTTTTGTAAAATTGTGGGCCAAAACATTATTTCCATTTTTGTGGGACAGATTTAAAAACTAAAAGGCATGCAACAACCTAAGGTTTTATACCTCACCAATATACCGGTTCCGTACCGGGAAAAGATGCATGAGATACTGGCATCAAAACATGGTATAATAACCTACCGTGTGGTGTACTGTGCTAAAACCGAACCCAACAGGCAATGGAAATTGAAAGAGGGTAATTACGATAAGGTTTACATGGAAGAAGAGGCCACATCGCTGATACATAACAACCGCTCAGTTATTAAACACCTGGCAGGGTATAAACCCGATGTGGTAATAAGTACCGGCTTTAACCCCACAATGTTGTATGCTTTTGTATGGTGTATATTTAAGGGCAAAAAATTTATCCCTTTTAATGATGGTACCTTATTTTCTGAGTCTACATTCTCTGTTATACATAAGTTAGTACGTACTATTGTTTTCAGGTTTTCGGCGGCATTTATCACCACAGGGATTGGAGGGGTTGACCTGTACGAAAGTTATGGAATATCCAAAGACAGGATATTCATCAGCCATTTATGCGTGGAGAACAGCCTGTATAAACTAAGCGATCCGCCTCCTAAACAGTATGACCTGATGTTTTCGGGCCAGTTGATAGACCGTAAAATGCCATTTTTTTTTATTGATGTTGCTAAGCAGGTAAAGCAAAAACTCGGCACTTGCAAAGTACTGATTTTGGGCGATGGCCCTTTACGCAATGAAGTGCTGGCCAAATTGGAAGAAGATAAGATAGATTATGATTACCCCGGATTTGTACAGCCAGATACCATCCCTGTATTTTATAACCGGTCAAAAATTTTCCTTTTCCCAACCCAAAGTGATCCGTGGGGTATTGTAGCCAACGAGGCCTGTGCTTCGGGGGTACCGGTAATTACATGCAAAAATTCGGGCGCCGCAGATGACCTCATCATTAATGGGTACAATGGCTATGTTTTACCATTAGAGACCGAAATTTGGGCAAACGCTGCATTACAGTTGCTAACTGATGAAAAGCTGTTACAGCAATTTTCGGTTAATGCAGTAATATCCGTGCAGCAATATAATCCCGCAAATGCTGCAAAGGGCATAGAAGATGCGGTGGCTAATAGCCTCATATAATTGAGCGATAATCCGTTGAGGCAAATACAGTTAAAACAGCATGTTTGTTAGTATGTGACCAATAAACAAGCACATTTACTGCTGTTTTGCGCGGAATAGCATCGATTTTGAAATTTTTGAAGTATCTTTAAAAGCAACTCATTAACAGTGGGTTATAATTAATTTATTTAACATCTAAAGTGTGTTAAATAACGTATATCATTACCTATGCAGTAAAACATGGCGCTTAAAGTTGGGATCATACATACTTATTACCAGGATAAAGGCGGAGAAGATGCTGTGTTCGAAATGGAATCGGCCCTTATTTCAAAAGAGTGCGCCGTTCAAAGCCTGATATTCAGAAACGCAGGCGGGGCTATGGGCCTCCTGCAATTCATTATCTCTATCTGGAATCCTTTTTCTGTTCGCAGGGCTAAAAATTTCATCCGCCAATTTAACCCCGATGTTATCCATATCCATAATTTGCATTATGCGGCCGGCCCTGCGGTGATAAGGGCGGTAAAAAAATTGAACGTACCTATGGTTTATACCTTGCATAACTATCGTTTGTTATGCCCTTCGGGTACGTTGCTTAACAAAAAGGAGCTTTTTACCAACAGTATACACGCAGGTTTTCCATGGGCTGCGGTAAGAAATAAGGTATTCCGTAATTCGGCAATACTTACCTTTTGGTTGTCTGTTATCAATTACTTTCATAAAAAGGCAGGCACCTGGAAAATGATCGATCAGTATACCGTGCACACCTCTTTTGCAAAAGAAACTTATGCCAATTCTTCATTTGGCCTCCCCGCACAACAGTTTACAGTAAAGCCCAATTTTGTAAAGCCTGTAAGTACAAGCGGTGCTGCATTTCGTGAAAAGCACTTTCTGTTTATAGGGAGGTTGGCCGAAGAAAAAGGAATACGCTTTTTGCTGGATACATTTAGCAATTCCGGCCATGTACTTAAAATAGCCGGTGACGGCCCCATGAAAAAGGATGTGCTGGAAGCCTGCAGCCATGCTGCAAACATTCAGTACATGGGCCCCTTGCAAAAAGAGGCGGTGGAAAAAGAAATGACCACCTGCGCGGCTTTGATATTCCCTTCCATTTGGTATGAGTGCATGCCCATGACCTTGCTCGAATCGCTCTCTGCGGGTACCCCGGTTATAGCTACCCGGTTAGGGGTAATGACCTCCATTATTACTAACGGATACAATGGCTTACTGGTTGAGCCTCATAACTCAACCGACCTTAAAGAGAAACTGGATGCCTGGACCGCCTTACCCGAAGCGGAAAAAGCACGCTTTTATGATAACTGCAAAAGCTCTTATGCCGATAATTATACTCCTGAAAAAAACCGGGAGATGTTACTGAATATTTACAGTTCGGTAGTTAAAAGCAAACCGGCTGAAGTATTGGCGGAAGCATTATTGTAAATCTCCCCTCCCTATTCCTTTATTTACGCTACTTTGATAAGTTTGTACTTGCGTTGGGTTTTAAACAGGGTGTTAACAAGTCCTTAATTTTGGCGCAGGGGTCTTTCCTATATTTGAAAACCCCTTATTACTGTCTGAGCACATTGCAATGAAGAAATTTATATCATTCATTTTAATTATAACTGCCTTTGGTGCAAGCGCTCAACAACTCCCGCAATACACGCAATACACCTTTAACCAATTACTAATTAACCCCGCGGTTACCGGCGTTGAAAGCTATTGGGATTTTAAAGCCGGCTACCGCAGCCAGTGGACAGGCCTGCAAGGCGCGCCAACAACTGCCTATCTAACCATGAGCATCCCGCTTAATAAAAACTTTTCACTGTATGATTACTCCCAGATCCTAAGCAATGCCGATAACCCCATGGGCAACAGCAATGGCTATTCGGCACCGGCAAGCCACAGCGGCATTGGCCTTAACCTGGTAAGCGATAAAGCCGGTGCGTTTAAACAAACCCACCTCGATATTGATTATGCCTATCATATCCGCATGAGCGAATCATTTAACCTTGCCCTGGGTGCTTCTTTTGGTATCAACAACATCAGCCTTAACACTGCCGAACTGAACTTTTCTAATCCGCTCGATCCGGCCATAACACAGGGTGCGGGCAGCCAGCTAAAACCCGAAGCAGGCTTGGGTTTATATGCTTACGGGCAATCATTTTTTATAGGCGCATCGGCACAACAACTTATACCGCAAACTATAAGCTTTAGCTCCAACACGTCCTACTCATCGCAAAGTAAAACGTATGCACAATATTTTTTATCGGCAGGGCTTAAGCTTTACCCCAGTGATGATGTTACCCTACTGCCCTCGCTGGTTTTTAAACCCAATGATATTGGCCCGCTAAATTTTGACGCGAACATAAAAGTAGCTTTCCGTGATAATTTTTGGATAGGTGGCGCTTACCGTAAAAACGATGCCGTTTCGGGTAGTTTTGGCTTTAACCTGGGCGCTTTTTTAACCGTAGGTTATGCATATGATTATACTACATCAAACCTTAACAATGTGAGTAACGGCAGCCACGAGTTGATGATAGGTATACTCTTAAATAATAATTATAACGTAACCAGCGCCCGCCATACCTGGTAATTGCTTAATTGTAAGTAACAGTTACGCATACAATTTCTGGCAAACATCACAATAAAAAGTACGGCGTTTACTTTTGCCAAGCACCTCCTCATGTAAAGCCACATGGTCGCGCGGGCAGGTTTTTTTATCGTAAGCCTCCCAATGCCTTTTTAATATGCCTGCTTTTTTCCACTTCAAAAAATCAAAACTGTAATGTACCGCTTCGGCTATCAATTGCTTTAGTTTTGCGGGCGGCATATCACCTACCTTGCTTTCAGGGTGTACCCTTGCCCTAAACAGTGCCTCGTTTTTAATAATATTACCAACGCCTGCAAATATATGCTGGTCCATAAGGGCATCGCATGCAAGCATTTCGGGTTTGGCGCGTAGTTTTTTTATCGCCTTAGCCGTACTCCAATGCGGGTTCATTACATCGGCCTGCCAATCATACAGTTCATCAAGTGGCCGCTCAAGCAACTCAACTACACAGGCATAAAAGTTGATCTCGCCATCGTCAAAATACAATCCCAGTTTTGCCGGCTTATCGCGATGCTCGTTTACCCGGTACATTCCAAACATCATCAGGTGTATCCTGATCGTAAATTCAGGAAAACAGATCAGCAGGTTTTTGCCCCAGGTTTTAAAAGCAGTTATTTTTTGCCCTTCCAAACATTTCGCATCAATACCTTTGGCAATTGCCGATGCCTTCATTACGGTATCGCCTGTAAAGGGATCAAGTAATTCTCTTAATATCCTGATGGACGGTCCTTCGGGCATAATTTTTGTTTCGAAAAAAAATACAAAAACCAAGCCATTTGCTTATCTACTACGTATAATAGTTAATATAATTGCAAAACAAAATATGGATACCTTAACTACCCGAAATATAATTACCGACCTGATAGCCGCTGTTGAAAACCTGATACCGGTTTACATGCAAAACACTGAAGACCAGGAGCGATCAAAAGGAAATGTGGCTTTTTGTATTATTGATGAAGATGGCAATGTATCCGGAAAGTTTATGGGCCCCGATAAAATACGTACCCGCGAATTATACCGCATAGCATGGACCAAAGCCAGCCAGGTACATATAACAGGTGTTAACACCGGCAATTTTGAAAAAATGTATTTTAACGACCTCGGCAATGTAAACAGCTTTGGCATTAAAGCGCCTGACCTTATTGGTTGGGAGGGCGGACAAGCCCTACACCTAAAAAACGGAAAAAAATTGTTTGTAGGTTTCAGCGGATTCCGCAGTGCTACCGATCTTGAAATTATGCAGAAAGCGCTGGCTTATATTGAAGCCCGTTATCAATAGCCCAAATTGCTTCAGGTTTGTGGCCGTAAAAAAACCACCATCGAAAAAATAAGTGCCGAACCAATACTTGGGATAAAACTTCCCTGCAAACCATCCCATACGGTATTATGATACAAGGCCATACTTATTACAGTCAATGCAGCTATCATAGCTCCAAAACTCAATAAAAAAAACCTCAACCATAGTTTAGCCCGTCTGCCGTACATTATATCAGGGGTATATCCACATTTACGTATTATAGCTGCATTTAGGTTGCTACAGCTAAAAAGAATTTATAAATGTAATGTTAATTTAGTTTAAAATAAAAAACCTGCACCCATCCTTAAAAAAGAACACAGTGCAGGTAATATTTCGCTCCCTGTAATACTTAAAACTTAACCCCTGTAATATGGGCCAAATGGTGGTTGCCGTGCCATGCATACATACCAAGGTTTCGGCGCAATGGCGTTGTTGCACCGCTTTCGGGATGTACAAACGTGCGATCCCATTGCTCTTCGTTCAGGCTCTCTAATAACGCTACCCATTTGTTGTGTAAAGCGTCTATCAATTGTAAAGATGGTTCAATGGGTAGTTTTGAATCGGCCAGTAAGGCCCAGTCGGCTTCTTCGTAAGGTTTAATGGTAGGGTTGTCTTCCGTCAGCGCAAGCTTAAAACGCACCAGCGCGTTAATATGGCTGTCGGAAACATGGTGAACAACCTGCCTTATAGTCCATCCACCGGGGCGGTAGGGTGTATCCAGTTGTGCTTCGCTAAGCGACATGGTAGCTACCCGTAGTTTTGCAGGCAGCTCCTTTATATCAGCAATCCATTGCTGCATTTGCTGTTCTGTATAAGATGATGGCGGCGTAAATTTACCTATCGGGAAACGTAGGGCATCTAATTCTGCTGTGCTCATATAATTAAAAGTTTAAGGTTGGATGTTTTTTATTAAAGTCTGTAGCGTCCTGGTAAATTTTGGCTGCCATCAGCGTTTTGCCCTCACCAAAAAGCTGGCCCATAAAAGTAATACTTGCCGGCAAGCCTCTTACGTTCAATCCGTTTGGCAATACCACGCAAGGGTTTCCTGTTAAATTAGTAAGTTGCAAATTCTGGCTGAATGAAGGTGCTACATACAAGTCGAGCCCCTTTAACTGCTCATACCATTGCTGTATCAGTATGGTACGTGCCCGGTTTGCCTGTATGTACTCTACCGCAGGTATAAATTGGCCGTACCTAAAATTGTTTGGCCAGCTGCCCTTACGTTGCTGTGCCAGCATATCGTCTTTATGGTTCAATACCAACTCCTGGAAAGCCGCCGCTGCCTCAGCATTCAATACAAATGTTAACGGCCCTGCCGACATTTTTGGCAGCTCAACTGGTACAAGTTCGGCGCCAAGCTCTTTCAGTTTCACTAAGGTAAGTGAATCGTTCACATGGTTTTGCGTGCGGCGCGAGTCGAAAGCTGCTTTCAGGTAACCAATTTTCCAGCCTTTCAAGTCTTTTACCGTACCATCATATTTAAATGGGGCGGCAATGGTGCTCGGGTCGTTCGGGTCGGTGCCTTGTATCGTGTTAAACACAATGGCATCATCCTCAACACTCCTGCATATCGGGCCAAGCTTATCCATACTCCAGCTTAAAGCCATCGCACCATATTTGCTTACCCTGCCAAATGACGGGCGTAAACCCGTATCCCCACACTCGGTTGATGGCGATACAATAGAGCCCAACGTTTCCGACCCAATAGCGAAAGGTACGCAACCTGCAGCAACAGCCGAAGCCGGCCCGGCAGAAGAACCGCTCGAGCCACGGGTAATATCCCAGGGGTTGCGGGTTTTGCCGCCGAACCAGGTATCGCCCTGGGCAAGTTCGCCTAAAGTTAGCTTGGCTATAAGCACCGCACCCGCGTCTTCCAGTTTCTTCACTACAGTGGCATCAATGCCAAAAGCCTGCTCTTTATATGGTGTAGCGCCAAAAGTAGTTTTCGAATCAGCCGATGAAAGCAGATCTTTCACCCCGAAAGGTATACCATGTAATACGCCTTTGTATTTGCCTGCCGCAATCTCCGCATCGGCTTGGGCGGCTTGTTTTAAAGCATGCTCTTCAGTGAAGTTCACCACGAATAATAGCTTGCTGTTGTACTTCTTCAGCCTGTCCAAAAAGAAAGTGGTCAACTCAACTGATGTGATCTGCTTCGTGCGGATCAATTCGGCTAATTGCCTTACGGTATAAAAAGCAAGTTCATTCTTATCGGCTGGCATCTTCACCGCTTCAATTTTAGATAGCTTAAACCCGCTCACCTTATCGGGATTGGTAAAGCCAACCGGCACGGGGTTAAAATTCAAAGCCGGTACGGTGCTGTTCGGCAGGTTAAGCTTGCGCAACTCCTGGTAAGTTTTTGCCATGCCGTTCAACGCGGTCAGCATCGAATCCTGCTGCGAAGGGCTAAACTCCATGCCTATCACTTTCTGCGCTTCTCTCACTACGTCTGTCGTGATCAGGTTTGTATCAACCTGGTGCCAAACAAAGGCGCCAAATACAAAGCTCAGGCTGCAGGTGGCAGCAAGGCCCAGTCGTTTTTTAGTAAAGATTTTATTCATGACGTGACAATTATTTTTGAGGTATTTCAGTTATGTATGTAATATAATGAGTTTTTTTATGTTTCTGTAGCTGATGTGTCAAATACATCAAACCTTTGCCCTAATTTAGCGTATTGTTGCATATATGTTTACATCCCGAATGATAAAGAAAGTACTGTTCGCGTTTTTTATTACAATCCCACTACTATCTGTTGCACAAACAGTTAAAACCGATGTTATTGTTATTGGCGGTGGTGCCGCCGGAACCGCGGCAGGTATACAGGCCGCACGCAGCGGTGTTAAAACTATACTGGTTGAACCCGGCCCATGGCTGGGTGGCAGCATGACTGCCGGTGGTAATTGTATAGTAGAGGCCAACCGTAATTTACCATCGGGGATATATGGCGAGTTCCGTAAACATGTACGCGATTTTTATAAAAACGAACCTGGGTATGATACCACAGTTAATGCCCAATTACGCTTTGAGCCTTATACCGGCGCTGCCATTTTAAAAGCCATAACCGATACCGTAAAACGCCTCACGGTAAAACTGAATACACCATGGACCAGCATTAAAAAAGATGGTGATGGCTGGATAGTAACCATCCGCGAGAAGAATGAGAATGTACTCATCCGCGCCCAGGTAGTAATTGATGGCACCGAAACCGGCGATGTGGCCACCAAAGCAGGCGCGCAATTTGATATAGGTTTTGACAGTAATAAAAATACCGGCGAAAAAATTGCGCCCGATAATGCCATCAACCAAATACAACAGGTTACCTGGATAGCCGTGGTGAAAGATTATGGCCGCGCCGCCGACCGCACCATTGCCAAACCAGAAGGCTATGACCCTAAGCTATACGCCGGGCTAAAAGGCAAAGACATTAAAAAAATGCTGGCGGATGTAAAACTGCCCAGCGATAAGTACATGATAAAATGGGCCGAATGCTCAACACCAACCACCAGCGAAGACCTTGAACCCGAAAACCGCGACGAGTTTTATAAAAAAGGCCGCCTGCATACTTTAGGTTTAGTTTATTATTTGCAAACCGAGCTTGGTTTTAAAAACCTTGCGCCCGATTTCCAGGAGTTTAATACAGACGATTATTTGCCGATGATACCCTATATCCGTGAGGATAAACGGGCGCAAGGGCAGATCAGGATGGTAGTCGATGATATTTTTATCCCGTATGACCGTGCTTCGAAATTGTACCGCACCTCCATTGCTGTTGGCGATGCAATGCCGGGGCAGCATTATGAGGCAGGAAGCAAGGCAGTTAACATCAATTACCCCCCGTTCCCGGGATATAGCATTCCGTTGGGCAGCGTTATTCTACGGGATATTGACAATTTGTTAGTGACCGAAAAAGCGGTATCAACTACGCACCTGGTAAATGCGAGTACCTTTTATCCGTCAGTACAAATGACATTGGGCCAAGGTGTTGGCACCATAGCCGCATATTGCGCCTTTTTTAAAACCACCACCAAAAAGCTGAACGTACGTAAGATACAAACTGAACTTTTAGATTATAAAGGCTATTTAATGCCCTTTGTTGACGAGAACTGGACAGACCCATACTTCCGTGCCATACAACAAGTGGGTGCAACAGGGATGCTGAGAGGCATTCAGAAATCAACAGGCAAATCATCTGCCGCGGTTTACTTTATGCCCGATTCTGTGGTAATGACGAGCGAGATCAAGCCGGTAATGCTGGAGATCTATTCCCGCTCATTCATCTGGTTCAATAAAAACAAACCGGGGGATGTATTTACCATCGGCAACCTATTGTCATTCATTAGCGAAATGACCCTGGCCGACCCGCATACCCTGCAGCTTAACCTGCAAAAACTCTGGAAAAGTAAATACAAGTTCACTAACGATTTTGATATGGGCAAACCTGTTACCCGCCGTGAATTTGCCATACTGGCCAATCAATATTTTAACCCCTTTGGCAGGGATGTGGATATTACCGGGAAGCTGATCAATTAAAATTTAACACACATTATCCCTTTACGTCATTGCGAGGAACGAAGCAATCTTCGATAGGCAGGTAAGCAATATGCATTGGCGTTAATGAATAGTTTAGGATTGCTTCGTGCCTCGCAATGACGGTTTTTTATAACAAAAAAAGAGCGATGAGGTTACCTCCCATCGCTCTTTCTATATTCCAACTTTATACTTTTAACCTTTAGCTTCCTTAACAGGTTTCTTTCTCAACTCTACAAAGAAAGCCCCGCCTAAAGCCAGTACCAGTAATACCGATCCGGCTAACGAGATCTTCTCGCCTGTGTAGTATGAGTTAGGGTGGAATATAAATTCGATCTTATGGTTACCTACCGGTATCTGCGCGGCACGCAGCAGGTAATCTGCACGGAAATATGGTTTTTCTGCACCATCCAACAGCATTTTCCATCCCTTGTTGTAGTATATCTCAGAGAACACCGCTACCTGTGGTGTTGTAGAACCACTTTGGTATACCAAATGATCAGGGTTATAGCTTACTAACTCTATCTTACCGGAGGTGTCTAAAGCGGTTTGCTTCTCATCTATCAGGCTGGTGTATTGTTTGTCAACAATGGCCTCATTCTTCGGACTAAAGCTGCTGATGGCCTGCATCTCCGAATCCGCATTATCCGCGAATTTTACATTTTTAACAAACCAGGCATGGCCGCAGGCTGTAGCATTACGGTGCATGGTTACACCTTGTGTTTTAGGGTCAGCAGTAATAATGTATTTTGTATTCAGCATATCCAACACATCCTGGTTTACGCTTTTGCTAAACTGGCTGCTCTGTAATTCGTCAAAACGTTTCAGTTTGGCAGCATGATAACCACCGATAGATTTATGGAAGAACGACGCATTGGCATCAGTGAACGGATCGCCCGAACTCATGTCAAATACCCTGAAATCAGGATCTTTATCGTTCATAATAAACTGGTCAACATCCCTTGGTTTAGGTTGCTGCATGTCTTCTTTGGCGCCAAAATTATCTTCGCGCACATAGCGTTTGTCAATGGTCCAAAGGTCAACCAGTGTTAATGCCAATAACGATAATGAAACCACGGTAACATTTACCTTTTGTTTGATAAAGGCAAATAATAAACCAAAGGTCAATACCACAAATATCAGCGAACGGAAGGCATCGGCACGAGCCAGTGAGATCCTGTCTTGCACTAAAGCATTGCCAAAGGCAGTAGCTAAACCACTATCGTTATTAAACTGTTGTGTTAACTGCGCTATTAAACCTTGTTGGTTGCTGCCCCTGAACGACAGGAACAAATCGGGCATAACAGCCAATATCAGCGTTAAGCCTCCAACAATATAAAATGCCAGTAATAGCTTTTTCAGGATAGGGCCTTTGTCTTTCGCAGCGATGATCTCGCCAACGGCAAAGAAAGCCAATATAGGGAAACACAATTGGGCTACAGCCAGAATAGATTCAACCGCCCTGAACTTATTGTACATTGGGAAATGGTTGAAGAAAAAGTCGGATACCAAAGGCCAATTTTTACCGAATGATAACAGCATGGTTAATACAATAGTACCAACCAGCCACCATTTGATCGGGTTTTTAACAATGATCAAACCAAATACAAAAAGGAAGCAAACCACGGCGCCAAAATAAAATGGTCCACCCGTAAATGGCTTTTCTCCCCAATAGAACGGCATGTTCTGTGCAAAATTTAGGGCCTGAGTTGGGTCAACACCTTTGCTGGTTAATACCTGTACGGTTTTAGCATCCTGGTCTAAAGTAGTAGCACCGCCTCCGCCATAAATGTTAGGCACTAAAAAGGTTAAGCACTCGCCTACACCCTGGCTCCATTGGTAAGCATAATCTTTACCTAAGCCGGTGCTTGGTTCGGTAGTATGTTGTGTTAAATTTGATTTACCACGGTTGGTTTCCTGTCCGTATTCAAAGGTTGACCATAGCATGGATGCGTTTACGGCAAGCGCCAGTAAAGTAGCCACGGCAAGATAGCCTATGGCAGTACCAAATGGTTTTAATTGTTTTGATTTGAAGGCCTGGTACAATTCAACGCCTACCAAAATCAAAATGGCAAACATGAGGTAATAGGTCATTTGAATGTGGTTGGCACGGATCTCCATCGCCAAAAAGAAAGCCGTTAATGCCGACCCCAGCAAATACCTTCCACGCAAAGTGAGTATAATACCCGCCAGTATAGGCGCAAAAAAGGCTATGGCAAAGGCCTGGTTGGCATGCCCCGCCCCCAGCAAAATAATGTTGTAAGATGAAAACGCGAAAGCGATAGCCCCAGCTGCCGATAGCCACGGATTCAGTTTTAAAACGCAAAACAACAGGTAAGCGCCAAGCAGGTACAGCAAAGCCGTATCAACCGGTACCGGGAAAGTCGCCTTTAAAGCTTTAACCACATAACTGGTAATGTTATTGGGATAAGGTACCCAGATCTGGAAGGCAGGCATACCGCCAAAAAGCTGGTTTGTCCAAAGTATGGTGGTGTCTTTTTCTTTGTATTTGTTTATTTCGGCCTGTGTGCCCTGGGCGTGTAAAACGTCGCCCTGGCCAAGTACCTTGCCCTGGAAAGCAGGGGTAAAATAGAAAAAGCAGATTGCAAAGAAACCCGCGATAATGGCCAAATGAATGCCATTGTTTTTAAACCAATTGTTCATTAAGTTGATTATATGATGTTCAAAAATATGAAATTGAGCGGGAATACAAATTTTAAATTGGTTTTAAAGCCTTAACACTTCAGGGTACCTGCCCTGAGCACAAAAAACAATAAAACCAAACCGGCTAAGCTGATGCAATACGCAATGGTACGTACCTTATCATACATTTCGCGCTCGCGGTGTACCTGGTAGGCGTTATATAGCGCGAGGCCGCCTATCACCACCCAAAAAAACCAGTCGATATGGCTGCACATGGCCCAAAACTGGATGGCTAATGCAACCGTAACATAGTTAGCCGTTATCAAAAAGAATGATTCGGGGGTATTAAAGTGCCGGCGTTTAAATACTTCTTCGGGAAGCATAGTTATTTAATTTCTTCGTAGTCTATAAAATCACCTTCAGAATCAGGTATAGATGCCTTTGTCTTTGGCGCATAGTCTACATGCACTTTATTATCGGGTTTGCGTTGTTGCTGATATTGCTGACCGGCCTGTTGCTGCGCCTTATTAACCACACGCTGAAAAAGCATAGGCAATAACAAACGGATAAGCATCCGTATAAAATACAGCACAACAATGGCGGTTACTAAAAATTCAATAAATTCCATTTGTTAAATTGTAAAGCTCAAAATTACATAAATTAATTCCACAAGTAAAAACAGGCGGAACATAACAATGCCACACTTATTAAGTGCATAACGGCATAATTGTTTGTTTATGTTATGGAGGTTGGCTATTGAGTTACAAAAATGACGAAAAGTAAACTATTGCTTAATAGCAGGCAGGGTAAGTTTCACCCAAAAATCTTCAGACTGGTTCATATCCGATTTATTTTGCTGATCCTGACTGCCACCACCGAGACGGCCGCCTCTACGGCCGCCGCCACCCATTCGTCCGCCGCCACCACCAAATCCACCACCGCCCGAGCCGCCAATGCCTTCCATGCCACCGCCCTCCGGCCGGCCATCTTTTTTGGGTTTCTCCATACCATTAATTGATATATTGATGGCTAATTCGTTGGCTTTATTGGACTTTAAGTATAAGAATTTGAGTGGGATAGCTATCTCATAGCCAAGGTTGTGTTTATCATCAAACTTAACAGCGGCTTTAAAGCCATAGGTATTAGCTGTGGTTATCACATCGCTCTCCACATCTTTAAACCCTGATACCTTTATGCTGGTTGATTGTATGAGCGATGGCGGCCTGTTCAGTTCCTGACTGTCATCATTGTCTGCTGTGGGACGGGTAAATATGGCGTTCTTATCGGGAATGGGGTATGTAAGGTTATACTTTTTGCTTTTTTTACCATCCGGGTTAACCGAAACCGTAATGCCGCCTGCCATAATTTTATGTATCACTTGCCTGTCGGCTGCTGATATGGCCACATACAGATCGGAATCATTATCTGCTATCGCATAATTCAGCTTGGTTTTTTCATCGTATAAAGCCAGCGAATCGCCCCATTCTTTTATCGAACCATCAACGCTAACATTATCAGGTGCTTTTTGTATTTGCGGGTTATTACCTTGCGCATGTGTATCCATAATAAGGAGCAACAGCAAGGCAACAGTAATCAATATAGCTACCGAAGTGGTAATAAAGTACTTGAAGTAATTTTTCATGATAAGGGCATTTACCGGGTTTTGGTGTAAAGTACCCTTATCAAAATGAAAATAGCATGAATTATTGAAACAATCTATCGCTAAACTTAAACGTATAGCGCACTTGTTACGAAAATTTTTCCTCCATCATTTTTTCCAGCACAAACATTTCATCGCGCAGTTTGGCAGCCAGTAAAAAGTCCATATCCTTGGCTGCGGTAAGCATTTGTTTTTTTGTGTTTTCGATAGATTTTTTGAGTTCGGGCTTGGTCATGTACTGCACTATCGGGTCGGCGGCAATTGTTGCCGCGGCATTGCTCTCAATGTATTCGCGCTGTACACCACCTTTAAAATCGACTACTGATGTTTGCTCAATAATGCCCTCCTTGCTTTTGCCTACTGTTTTTGGCGTAATACCATGTTCGGTATTGTAAGCTATTTGCTTATCGCGACGGCGATTGGTTTCGTCTATCGTTATCTGCATCGAATCGGTTACCTTATCGCCATACATAATTACCCGGCCCCTATCGTTACGGGCGGCGCGGCCTATAGTTTGTATCAACGAACGTTCAGAGCGCAGAAAACCTTCTTTATCGGCATCCAGAATAGCCACCAAACTTACTTCGGGTAAGTCCAATCCCTCACGCAATAAGTTGATACCGATTAACACATCAAACTCGCCTAAACGTAAGCCACGCAGAATTTCCACCCGCTCCAAAGTTTTTACTTCCGAGTGGATGTAGCGGCACTTGATCCCCAACCTGTCCATATATTTTGCCAACTCTTCGGCCATGCGTTTGGTAAGGGTGGTTACCAATACGCGGTCGCCCAGTTTGATGGTTTTGTCTACTTCGTCCAGCAGGTCATCCACCTGGTTAATTACCGGGCGGACTTCGATAACCGGGTCCAACAATCCTGTCGGGCGAATTACCTGCTCCACAAAAACACCATCACATTTCTCCATTTCAAAATCACCGGGGGTTGCGCTTACGTAAATGGTTTGCGGCGCAAGGTTTTCAAACTCCTGGAAGTTGAGCGGGCGGTTATCCAAAGCCGCAGGCAAGCGGAAACCATAATCAACCAGTGATATTTTTCGACTCCTGTCGCCGCCATACATCGCCCGTATTTGCGGCACTGTAACGTGGCTCTCATCAATCACCATCAGGTAATCATCAGGGAAATAATCCAGCAAACAGAATGGCCTGGCACCCGGTTTACGCCCATCAAAAAAGCGGGAGTAATTTTCAATACCCGAGCAGTAACCCAATTCGCGTATCATTTCCAGATCGTAGTTCACCCGCTCTTCCAAACGCTTGGCTTCTAAAAAGCGACCATCGTTAATAAACTGTTTTTTGCGGCCCTCCAACTCTTCCTGTATCTCCCAAACGGATTGCTGGAAACGCTCGCGGGGAGCAACGTACAGGTTGGCAGGATACACCACCATATCCTTCATCTTTTCCACCGTTTTTCCCGTTTGGGGATCGAAGGTAGAAAGCTCTTCAATATCATCACCAAAAAACGAAACGCGGTAAGCCACATCCATATTGGCCGGGAAAATATCAACTACATCGCCCTTTACCCTAAAGTTGCCCCGGCGGAAATCGGCGGTGGTACGGGCATACAATATCTCCACTAAACGGTGTAAAAAAGCATTGCGGCTAACCCTTGTGCCCACAGAAAAACGGAACACCGAGTTGGCAAAATCCTCAGGGTTACCCATACCATAAATGCAGGAAATAGATGATACCACGATCACGTCCCTGCGCCCCGACATTAATGCCGATGTGGTACGTAAACGCAGCTTTTCTATCTCATCATTTATCTGCAGATCTTTTTCAATATAGGTATTTGATGAGGGGATGAAAGCTTCGGGCTGGTAATAATCGTAATAGGATACAAAGTAATTTACCGCGTTTTCTGGGAAGAACTGCTTAAACTCGCCATACAACTGCGCCGCCAGGGTTTTATTGTGACTAAGTATCAACGTTGGCTTTTGCGTTTGCTGTATCACGTTGGCAACGGTAAACGTTTTACCCGAGCCGGTAACCCCCAGCAGCGTTTGGTAATTATCGCCATTGTTAACGCCCTGAACCAATTGTTTTATGGCTTCGGGCTGGTCGCCATCAGGCTTATAATGCGAGGTTAATTTAAATTCCATTGAATATCAAAAATACACATTTTAGACTCAAGAACCGAGAATCAAGAATTAAGATTACATACCGTTAATAAATCAATTTCACTGATTTTCTTAATTTGCATATCTGCACATTTACTCATCTGCACATTAAACCTTCTTGTATTCCCGCTGATAACTCAAGGGGCTTTTTCCGGTAATCAGTTTAAAATATTTATGAAAGCCCACCAGGTTATTAAAACCACATTCAAAACATATTTGTTTGATGTTGAGGCGGTCTTCTATCAGCAGTTTGCAGGCATCGCCAACGCGTATCTCAATTAAAAACTGCGAGTACGTTTTGCGTGTGCGCGATTTAAAGTACCTGCAAAACGAGTTCTCGCTGATGCGGGCTATATCGGCAATTTCGCTTAACTGTATCTTACGGCGAAAATGTGCGAGCGAGTATTCATAAATGGCATTAATACGTTCATTCTCCTGGTCGTCAAAATCATGCCGAAACCCTATCGACGATAAAAATACAAGTTTATTGCAAGCCGCTATGGCCGATAAAACATCCAGCAAACTGATAATACGATGGATACCTTCGCCGGCTATCATCCTTTTAATTAAACCGGCTACTGTTTCGGCCGTACTACCCGATATATGAACACCGCGTTTAGCCTTTTCAAGCAATTGCTTAATGGGCTTATTTTCGGGAAGATTCAAAAAGTGTTCACCCCAAAAATTTTCGGCAAAGTGTATTACCGCCGCATCCGCATTTAATGTAGTATCGGGCTCAAAGTATGCATCATCATAGCGCCAGTAGTGTGGCAAATGGGCGCCTACCATTACCACATCGCCAACATTAAAGCGCATAATATGATCGCCAATAAAAACAGTCCCGCTCCCTTTGCGGATGTGCACCAGCTCCACCTCAGGGTGATAATGCCATAGGTTATTAATATAAGGGTACATATCCTGCCGCACACTGAAAGAATGGGTAGGCTCGTTGGTTACTTTAAGCAGCTGTGGCTTCATTAAACTTAAAACTCGTTAATAATGAATAAACTTGTTATTTATATGCCAAAATAGTTTATTATTTAAACATATCAAACAAATTGAATTACGGCAAAACCTTCTTTCTTTGTAATACCAATTATTTATCAAAAAAAATTATGCAACCAAACACTTCTAAGCCTATACAGCAAAGTGGAGGTAACAAAAGCCAGGTGTTTGCCTTTGCGCTTGTTACTACCTTGTTTTTTTTATGGGGTTTTGCCCATAACCTCGACCCGATACTTATACCACACTTAAAAAAATCGTTTACGCTTTCAACCGTACAAGCCACACTGGTAGATTCGGCCGTATTCATTGCCTACTTTGTAATGGCTATCCCTGCCGGTTTTATCATGAAAAAGTATGGTTATAAATCAGGCATCATTATAGGCTTACTGTCTTTTGCATGTGGTGCTTTTTTGTTCATTCCGGCGGCAAATGCGCAATCATATGCTTTTTTCCTGGTGGCCCTATTCATTATAGCTTGCGGACTGACAACCCTTGAAACCGCAGCAAATCCATATGTAACAGTTTTAGGCGACCCGGAAACAGGCACTTTCAGGCTAAACCTATCTCAAACCTTTAACGGCCTTGCAGCTGCCTTAGCACCTGTTATTGGCGCACGCATAATTTTAACCAAAGGTTATACTGATGACCAGTTAAAAGTGATGACAGAAGGTGCAAAAAAATTAGCCCTGGCTACCGAAGCCTCATCGGTAAAAATGCCTTATTTTGTTTTAGGTGCAATTTTAGTTGTTATAGCCATAGCATTCGCGTTAACCAAACTCCCTAAGATCCAACAAACCGAAGAGCATCCAACAAGCAAAAATATCTGGCACGCATTTAAACATAAGCATTTATCGTGGGGTGTTGCCGCGCAGTTTTTTTATGTGGGTGCACAGGTATCGGTATTTAGTTTATTTATATTGTATGCTACCAAATCTGCCGGATTAACCGAAGTTAAAGCTGCCGATTATTTGGGCGCTTGTGGCTTAGCATTTCTTATAGGCAGGTTTTTAGGTACTATTTTAATGCGATTTATCAAACCTAATATTTTGTTGGGCTTGTATGCGGTAATTAACATTGTATTATGTGTTGTAGCTATTACTGCAAGTGGCATGATAACTGTTTACACCGTTATAGGCATTTGTTTCTTCATGTCTATTATGTTCCCTACTATTTTCTCACTTGGAATAAAAGGCCTTGGAGGAGATACCGAGTTTGGTAGCAGTTTAATTATCATGTCGATAGTTGGTGGCGCTATACTGCCGAGGGCTTTTGGCATGATTGGCGAAGGTACGGGCAACATCCAGAATGGTTATATTGTTCCGTTGGCTTGCTTTGTTATAATAGCGATATTTGGCTTTTCAGGATACAAAATAGCCACAAAGGCTGATGTTGAAATTGCCATTGACCCTGGAAATTTAGGATAAACCGACATGCAAAAATACTGCCTCGCCTGCGACCTTGTTGACGATCCGGCCCTGATTGCCGAGTACGAGCATTGGCACCTGCATGAGAACAAATGGCCCGAAATAATGAAGAGCATTACCGATTTCGGTATTACCAATATGGAGATATACCGCTTTGGCACACGCCTTTTTATGATAATGGAAACCGATAATAGCTTTAACTTTGAGCGTAAAGCCGCGGCTGATGCTGTGAACCCCAAGGTACAGGAATGGGAACAACTGATGTGGAAGTTTCAGCAGGCCATACCGGGCTCAAAACCGGGCGAAAAATGGGTGCTGATGAATAAGATATTTCAATTATAATATATGTTAAGTTTAAAAGGGAAAATAGCGGTAGTTACCGGCGGCGGGAGCGGGATAGGCCGGGCAGTAGCCAAAGTGTTTGCCAAACAAGGTGCCGGCGTACACATTTTAGATGTGAGCCTGGCCGCGGGCGAAACAGTAGTTAACGAAATTACAGCAGATGGCGGTATTGCCTATACACATGCCTGCGATGTGAGCAATCAGCAACAGGTTAGCGCTGTTTTTGATCATATTGGCATTGTGAATTTGTTGGTAAATAATGCAGGGATAGCCCACGTTGGCCGTGCCGATACTACTAACGAAGAAGATTTTATGCGCGTGTTCAACATCAATGTGCGTGGCGTTTACAACTGCCTGCATGCTGCCTTGCCAATAATGAAAGCTAATGGCGGTGGCGCGATACTTAACTTATCATCTATAGGTGCGGTAGTGGGTATTGCCGACAGGTTTGCTTACAGCATGAGTAAAGGTGCCGTACATGGGATGACACTTTCAACCGCGCGTGATTACCTGGCCGATGGTATCCGCTGTAATTCCATATCCCCGGCAAGGGTACACACCCCTTTTGTGGATGGCTTTATCGCTAAAAACTATCCCGGCAAGGAAGAAGAGATGTTTGAAAAACTATCAAAATCACAACCCATTGGCCGTATGGGCAACCCTGAAGAAATTGCCAATTTGATATTATACCTATGCTCGGATGAAGCATCATTCATCACCGGCTGTGATTACCATATTGATGGCGGATTTATAAAATTGAATAATTAAGTCGCGCTAAAGCGCTAAGAAAAAGCATTATGAAACTTATACGATACGGAGAACTTAACAAAGAGAAAACAGGCATAGTGCTTGAAGATGGCAAATACTATGATACTTCGGCTTTTGGCGAAGATTATAACGAAGCCTTTTTTGAAAACGACGGCTTAGCGCGCTTAAAGGCCTTTGTGGATGCTAACAAAGCAACCCTGAAACCGATACCGGAAGGTGCACGTTTGGGCAGCCCTTTTGCGAGGCCGTCAAAAATTGTTTGCATAGGCCTTAACTATGCCGACCATGCCCGCGAAACAGGCGCGGCAGTACCAACCGAACCCGTTATCTTTATGAAAAGCACTTCGGCTTTAGCCGGGCCTTTTGATGATATCACTATCCCGAAAAATTCAGTAAAAACTGATTGGGAAGTGGAGATAGCTGTGGTTATCAGCAAAAAAGCAAGCTATGTTGATGAGGCCGATGCGCATAATTACATTGCGGGTTATGTGCTGCATAACGATGTATCGGAACGTGAGTTCCAGATAGAGCGTGGCGGTACCTGGGATAAAGGTAAAGGCTGCGATACCTTTGCACCAATGGGGCCTTTTATGGCTACAGCCGATGAGATTGCCGATGTAAACAACCTGCGCCTGTGGCTTAATGTTAACGGCCAGAAAATGCAGGATGGCAATACATCAAACTTTATATTCAACATCCCGTTCGTAATATCATACCTGAGCCAGTTTATGAGCTTGCTACCGGGCGATGTAATATCAACCGGTACACCTGCAGGCGTTGGCCTGGGCTTTAACCCGCCTGTTTATTTGAAAGACGGTGATGTGGTAGAGTTAGGAATTGATGGCTTGGGTACTGCTAAACAAACTTTTAAAGCATATGCCAAAAATTGATGCCCACCAGCATTTCTGGATATTTGACCCGGTAAGGGATAGCTGGATAAACGATGATATGTCGGTTATTCAACGCGATTTTTTACCCGGCGATCTGGAGCCGGTGCTGGAGGCAAACGGTATAAATGGCTGCGTGGCTGTACAGGCTGATCAGTCGGAAATACAGAATGATTTTTTGCTGGGGCTGGCTAATGATAATGCTTTTATAAAAGGGGTAGTTGGTTGGGTTGATTTGCGTGCGGATAATATTGAAGAGCGGCTGGAATATTACAGTGGCTTTGAAAAAATGAAAGGCTTGCGCCATGTATTGCAGGGAGAAGAAGATAGGGCTTTGATGCTGAAACCAGCTTTTATGAATGGTATAAGCAAGTTGGCCAAATATGGTTTTACTTATGATATCCTCATCTTTCCGGACCAGTTGCAATATGTAAGCGAGTTTGTTTCGGCTTTCCCGGATACCAAATTTGTGATAGACCATATTGCGAAGCCATACATCAAAGACAAAAAAATAGATGACTGGGCAACGGATATCCGCAAGGTGGCCCAGCATCAAAACTTGTACTGTAAGGTATCAGGCATGGTAACCGAGGCTGATTGGAAAAACCATAAGCCTGCTGATTTTATCCCATACTTGGATGTGGTGTTTGAAGCTTTTGGCGCGGAAAGATTAATGTTTGGGTCAGACTGGCCGGTATGCCAGGTGGCTGCAAACTACACTGCAATGAAAAGCATAGTTGAACAATATACCGTCAACTTATCAACCACCGAGCAGGATAAGTTTTGGGGAGATAATGCCGTTAAATTTTACAACCTATAAAAGGAACAAAATATGGATCTGCAATTAAAAGATAAAGTAATTATAGTAACCGGCGGTGCAAAAGGCATTGGCGAGGGCATTAGCAATGTATTGGCCGGCGAAGGCGCTATACCCGTTATTATTGGCCGCAACTCCAATGATAACAACAAAACCGTTGACGCGATAAAAGCAGCAGGCGGCCAAGCTTTCCAGGTAGCGGCAGAGTTATCAGACCCTGCTGCCTGCAAAATGGCTGTTGAGGCTGTTATAGCACAATTCGGCCGTATTGATGGCTTAGTGAACAATGCAGGGGTTAATGATGGCGTAGGCCTTGAAAATGGCAATTATGATGCCTTTATGGCATCGTTACATAAAAACGTGGTGCATTATTATTTGATGGCACATTATGCATTGCCCGAGCTGATCAAATCAAAAGGATCGATACTGAACATCACCTCAAAAACAGCGGAAACCGGGCAGGGTAATACATCTGCCTATGCTGCTGCCAATGGTGGCCGTAATGCCTTAACCCGCGAGTGGGCTGTGGAGTTGTTAAAATACGGTATCCGTGTAAACGCCATTGTAGTTGCCGAATGCTGGACACCGGCCTACGATACCTGGGTAAACGGACTGGCCAATCCGCAGGAAAAACTAAAGGAGATTACCGGTAAAATACCTTTTGAAAACCGCATGACCACAGCTGAAGAATTAGGCAATGCTACTGCATTCCTGTTATCAGAACGCTCAAGCCATACTACAGGGCAAATTGTTCATGTAGATGGTGGCTATGTGCATTTAGATAGGGCGCTGGCTAACGCATAATTATATAGCGATGGGTTTCAACTATTCTCTTGAGCAGGCTGTGCCTGGGCTGAGCGGGCGAAAAAACCCATCGCTATTGTACATTACAGGATGCATCAGTAGAGTTGAACGGATATTAGTTACTCTCTTTGCATAATTATAATTAGTCATCCCGTCCCGACTTTCGTTGGGATCGGGACCCCATCATGCAGGTGGCGAACTATCATCGCATACCTATCAGTGAGGTGCTGAAACAAGTTCGGCATGACCTGATTTTTTTTAACAACACACAATGAAAACATTAGTATGCACCACACCGGGGCAATTTGAATACCAACTGGGCCAAATGCCTGCACTTACTCCCGGTAACGCTATCATCAAAATAAAACGTATTGGCATTTGCGGTACCGACCTGCACGCCTTTGAGGGCACCCAGCCATTTTTTGCTTACCCACGCATTTTAGGTCACGAGCTGGCGGGCGAGTTGGTGGAATTTGATAATGCCCCCGGTTTTACTGTTGGTGAAACGGTAACTTTTATCCCCTATTTTAATTGCGGAACATGTATTGCCTGCCGCAGCGGTAAAGCCAACTGCTGTACTGATATTAAAGTTTTTGGTGTACATATTGATGGCGGCATGGCCGAATATGTTTCGGTGCCATCATATTCGCTTATTCACGGCGAAGGTTTGAGCGAGGATGAATTAGCCTTAGTTGAACCATTGGCTATTGGCGCTCATGGCGTTCGCCGCGCAGATGTGCAACCCGGCGAGTTCGTGCTGGTGGTTGGCGCCGGGCCAATTGGCCTGGGTATTATGGAGTTTGCGCGTATTGCAGGCGCAAACGTGATTGCAATGGACATTAACGAAAACCGCCTTGATTTTTGTAAAAATAAGCTCAAGGTACACCATACCATTAACGCCGCTAAAGAGGATGTTAACGAAGCGCTGAAAACAATTACAAATGGCGACTACCCTACCGTGGTAATAGATGCCACGGGCAGCCTGCGTGCTATTACCAATGCTTTTCCATACATGGCGCATGGTGCACGTTATGTTTTGGTAGGATTGCAAAAAGGCGAAATAGCATTTAGCCACCCTGAGTTTCACAAACGCGAGGCTACCCTGATGAGCAGCCGCAACGCCACCCGTGCCGATTTTGAGCACGTGATAGCCAGCATGAAAAAGGGTTTGGTTGACCCTACGAATTATATTACTCACCGGGTTGATTTTGGTGAGGTGAAGGATGAGTTTAAAGGATGGTTAGATCCGGCGAATGGGGTGATAAAGGCAATGGTATCGTTATAAAAAAATTGCGTTTAAGCTGGCTTGATAAGAAATTATTTATCAATCCACCATTCAAATTTGGTACCATCAGCAACCTCTTCAAAAATATGATCCATTTTTCGAGCAAAAAAACGTCGTAATATTTCACCTTCACTACCTGTTTTTTTAAGATCAGAGGTGTAATCTGCAAGATGTCTTTTTAAACGATAATGTAAGATGGTACGATAAATCTTATTCTTTCCATTTTCGTGTTCGATGAAAATCTTTTCTGTTTTGGTTTTAAATCTTAACGGGGCCGCGTTGATAATCCATTTTCCTTTAGTCCTGGCTTCGTGCATAAGGCCACATCTAACATCCTTATAAAAGGATTCTGCGCTAAATGGTTTATCAGGAATAGTTTGTCCTGAACTTGCAGAATCATCTACCCAAAAAATGTTTTTAAATATGGCAGCGGATTGCAAGAATTTGGTAAATATTTTTTGACTGTTTTTATAAGTATATTTAGGTGAACCTGTATTTTTCGTGTGGTCAAATATTTCGCCAGAACGTAGACTTGCGAATGCTTCTATTAAAGCACATTGTACCGTTAGAATTGTAAAGCCTTCCCCTTTTAGTTTTCCCTCATCAATTAATTGCTGAATGGGATCGAAATACTTTCTTGTAAATCTCTGATTAAATAGGATAATTGCTTTACCCCATTCTTTATCATAAATGTATTGTTGATTCAGCTTCAACCGAATGTCCTTCCATTTGGTTATTTCTTGTTCTTCAATCTCCATATTTAAATATAGATGTTAAAATTAGAATGTCAATAGACGTCGAGATTTGTAGAAGCTACTCAATCTTTCCCAACGGCAAATACCCTAAATGTATCTCATCTTCAACTAAACTTTCGGCAGGTGTGAGTTGAATATGGTATAGTGTTTTTTGAAAAGCGGGTAAAATATCCTGTATTTTAAAAACATCGTCAACATCTATTCCATATTTATCATCAATATGGCTTACAGCATTGCCGAAATGGTTATGCTGATAAAAATCGGTTTCTTTGGCGTATTTGGTTACTGAAGCCAGGCTGGGCTGAACAGTGAGCAGGGTGTAATGTTGCTCCTCGAACTTTTCGGGCAGATAGCCGCCAAGGTTGATAAAAAACAAGGTTTGGGTTTGATTTGCCGGTGTTTGTTTTACAACATCTACCTTATATCCGTTTACAGCCGTTACTTCTCTCCATGCATCAATGTGGATGTTGCCTTTGTTTTCGGGCCAAAAATATTTGATATCGGGGATCAATGCTTTTAATGAAGGTGCTATCCCAAAGAAAAAATCATGCTGCTCCACGTGCCTGCCGGGCGGGCGGCAGCCTAAGAGCAGCATGTATAGTTTCAATTCGCCCATTTTATTCAGCTAAGATGGTTTGGCCTGTTGTTAACTTGTACGCTTTACCTGATACAAAAACCTCACAAGCTTTATCCGTTGTTAAATGCGAGCCGTTGGCATCAACTTTAATATTGATGAGTGCTCCACGGAACAGGATATTAAACGAATAGCCTTTCCACTGCTTGGGTAGGAAGGGCTTAAAGTGTAGTTGGTCATTGCTCACCGTCATACCTGCAAATCCTTCTACCACAGTCATCCAGGTGCCAGCCATTGATGTGATGTGGCAACCGTCTTCGGTATCGTTGTTATAATCGTCAAGGTCAAGGCGGGAGGTGCGGAGGTAAAAGTTATAGGCATCTTCTTCCATCCCCAGCTTGGCGGCTAATATGGCGTGTATACAGGGCGACAGCGAGCTTTCATGTACGGTTAGCGGCTCGTAAAACTCATAGTTGCGGCGCAATGTATCCAGATCAAATTTATCGCTGAAAAAGTACAGGCCCTGTAATACATCGGCTTGTTTAATGTAGCATGAGCGCAGTATGCGGTCCCAGCTCCATTTTTGATTTAGGGGGCGGTCGGCAGCGGGCAAGTCATGCACGGGGATGATCTCTTTATCCAAAAAGTTATCCTGTTGTAAAAAGATGCCTTTGGCTTTATCCTCACCCAGGTACATGTTATTACTTATCTTTTTCCAGTATGTTGTTTCTTCCGTTTCGTTGAACGCGGTTTTTATCACTAGGTCCATGTATTTATCCGGTTCGGTAGCTTTAACATAGGCTATACACTCGGCGGCGTAATCCATACACCAACAGGCCAGCATACTGGTGTACCAGTTGTTGTTCACGTTGTTTTCGTACTCGTTGGGGCCTGTTACGCCCAGCATTACATACTGGTTTTTGGCAGCGCTCCAGTTTACACGCTGTTTCCAGAAACGGGCAATACCGATAAGTACTTCCAGGCCGTAATCGTTCAGGTAATCTTTATCGCCGGTAAAGCGGATGTAGTTAAATATCGCGTAAGCAATAGCACCATTGCGGTGTATCTCTTCAAAGGTAATTTCCCACTCGTTATGGCATTCTTCGCCATTCATGGTAACCATAGGGTACAGTGCAGCTCCTTTATCAAAACCTAACTTAGCGGCGTTTTCAATGGCTTTATCTAACTGTTTCCAGCGGTAAATAAGTAGTTGTTTGGTTACCTGCTGCGGGGCAGTGCCTAAGTAAAAGGGCACGCAATAAGCCTCGGTATCCCAATAGGTTGAGCCTCCGTATTTTTCGCCCGTAAAACCTTTGGGGCCAATGTTGAGGCGGTCATCGCTGCCGGTGTAGGTTTGACTCAATTGGAAAATATTAAAACGGATGCCTTGCTGCGCTTTAACATCGCCCTCGATCACAATATCGCTATGCTCCCATTTTTTGTGCCATGCGGCAGCCTGTTCGGCAAGCATGGTATCAAAACCTTTAGCCGATACTTCTGCTATCACCTTTTTACAGGCATCTGGTAAATTGGCAGGGGCGTAGTTTTGCGATGATACGTTGGCGGCGTATTTGTAAACGGTGGTTTGTTGCCCCTGTTGCACCTGTACAGTGGTGGTTGAAGCTACATATTTTTCGCGGAGGGTGTTTATCACTTTTGCAGAACTACCCGAAATAGTGAAACGGCTGCCTGTACAAACCTCAAATCCGGTTTTTTTGGTGCGCAGGGTTAAGTACACATCGTTACCATCTTCGGCATGAGCTACATGTTCCCAAAATTTCTCGTCGTAGTTGGAATCGGCGTTGGAGATATCCCCATCAATGTAAGGCGTTACTGTAATATCACCACTAAAATTAAGAGGGGTGATGGCGTACTTTATGGCACCGGCTTCTTTATCAACAATGCTGCACAGGCGGGTGGCTGTAATGCTTACTTCTTTACCGTTTTTTAACCGGGCAGTAAAACTTCGTTCTAAATAACCATCGTGCATGTTGAGCACGCGTTTAAAATTGGTTACGGCACATTGGGCAATATCTAAAACCTCATCGTCAATTTTTATATCGATGCCAATCCAGTTGGCGGCGTTCAATACTTTGGCAAAATATTCGGGATAGCCGTTCTTCCACCAGCCTACACGGGTTTTATCGGGATAATATACTCCCGCAACGTAGTTACCTTGCAGGGTTTCGCCGCTGTATGCTTCCTCAAAATTGGCGCGCTGGCCCATGCGGCCGTTACCAAGGCTGAATATACTTTCGGATATTTTGTTCAGGTGCGGATCAAAACCTTCTTCTATAATATGCCACTCGTGTGGGATGATGTAATTTTTCATGCTGCGGGTGTTTGCTTCGCTAAAATATGGTTTCTTGGGATAGCGCACTATCTATATCAAAAAAACAGCAGCAAAATTTGCGTTGATTATTTATTTAAACGTACTTTCCAAATCGAAAAAATTAGAGAATGTAAAGTGAGTTATAAAGAATCCTGACGATTATCCCAAAAGCAAACTATTAAAACCACATTTCCAAAAACCCTGTAAAGCATTGAGCAATTTTTATGCAGGACGCATTTTCGAACTTCGGTATTTTCATCAACCACAGGATATAATAAAGGCGTTTCGGATATAGTATTAATGCTCTTCGCAACCTTAGATTCGAACTTGTTTACGAAACTATCTCCCCAAGTAACTCTTAATTGGCTAATAACCGCATCATAGGTTTCTTCAGATTCTGGTGAGAACCTTATCTCGAAGCTCATTTTTTAGAAAAATGTTTTTCTTTAAATTCTTGTAGGGAAATGGTTTGGCCTGCTTCAAATTGTTTTATGCTTTTTTCAATGCTTTGAGAAACATGTAATGGCAAATCGGGTATTTTTGATTCGAATGGAACTTTCAAAGCTTTTAAAACAGCTTTCACCGTTTTTAATTGCTCTACGTTATCTGGATGAATAAGTATGGTTTCCATATAACAAATATAAGCTTTCATGATTTCTTATTCAAAATCTCAGGCAATATTAACTTCTTATTTCTCGTAAAATTATATTCTTCAAACCCCACAACATTACTACCCCCCCCAGCGTTAAACGAATAATATTGCATCTCTCGCAATTATAACCTAACGTTCAACCTTTAAACTTAACCCACCATGGCAGAGCTCAATTCTTCTCCCGAAAAAACCGGCGGAAAAAGTCCGCGTAAAAAGTTAGCAGCCCGTGTTGACCTGACCGCAATGGTCGACCTGGCATTTTTGTTGATCACGTTTTTTATGCTGACGACCTCGATGAACAAGCCGGGGATGTTTGGTTTGAATATGCCGACGGATGAGCGACCAGACCCACCAATGTTTATTCCTGAAAGCCGCACAATGACCTTGTGTATTGGCAGCAACCACCAGGTTTTGTACTATTTGGGCATGACCGAAAAACCATTAACCGACCCCAAACTTTGCACCTTTAATAAGGAAGGTTTGCGCAAAGCCATTTTAGATATGCAGGCATTGGTATTAAAAAACACTGGCAAAAGCCTGATGGTATTAATAAAACCAAGCGATAAATCACAATACGTTGATTTGGTAAATACGCTAGATGAAATGAAAATTACAGGTATCGAGGTTTTCCCGATAGAAGATATTGGAACTAAAGAAATAGCCTTTTTAAAGCAGAAAAACGTTTATTAAAAAATATAGTCATGCTGAACTTGTTTCAGCACCCCATCAGAAATGTAAGCGAGCGATAATGGTTTGCTACTTAGCAAGTGAGGTGCCGATCCCAACGAAAGTCGGGACGGCATGACGTTTTTATTTTTAGGGGGCCTACAATATCTTAAACCCTAAACTGATGTGCCATAAATTTTGGCGCTGGCCAAACTTTTCATTTACCTGGGTAAGGCCACCTTCATAACGCGCGTCGATAGAGATATTTCCCAGATCGATACCGGCACCGGCCTGGTAGCCAAGGGTGCTGTTTTTGTAATTACCCAGATCGCGGTAAGCGGCGCCTAAATTATCCGAAAAGCTTTCGTCGGTATTTAAAATGTACGAATAAATAGGGCCTGCCATGATCCGGAAGTTCAAACTCTCGGCACCGAAAGATTTACCGATCAATACCGGCACATCCAACGAAGTGAACCGCACCTTTGCCGAACCGCCCGCGTTACTTCCGTTTGAATCGAAATTAAATTTACCGCCTTTACTACCTACGTAGAGTTCGGGCTGTACATAAAAGCCTGTGCCTATTCGCGCGAAAGCGCCAAACTGGTAGCCCGCAACGGTTGATTGTGAGTAATTATCATTATCTATTTTAGAAATATTTAAGCCTCCTTTTACCCCTAAAGAGAATTGGGCCTTAACGCTTACCGCGGATATCACCACAGCAGCCAAACATAGCATATACTTTTTCATAGTTATTGGTTTTTATTAGTAGACGTATTTTGATTAGCAATAGTCACAAATTGCGAACCAAAAATTATAAAACGACTTTAATTTGCTTTTTTATACTTTTGCATAAAATAATTACACCATGGCCGAGATCAAATTCAGTACTAAAGAATGGGCACGCATGAAAATCAAGCTTCAGCGTAAATACAACCATTTAACCGATGAGCAGTTACAATATGCCGACGGACAGGAAGAAGATCTGATAAACCGTGTGATGGCACTGGTAAACCGCGACCGCGAATACGTTGTTTTTACCTTTAAAAAAGCGTTGGTAAACCTGGATACCAACAGATTGTAATTTTTTTAACTCATACTAAAGGCCGTTCTGTTTTTTTAGTACATTTATATTCTCAACAAAGAATACAGAATGGAAAGGCGTGTTGTAATGGGTAAAAGCTATAAAAAACTGGGTGTAACGGCTGGTGTATTATCACTTGCATTGGTTTTATGGAGTTTTAATGATGATCTGTTCCAGATATCAAAAAACCTGGAAGTATTTGCCTCGGTTTATAAAGAGATCAACATTAATTATGTTGACGAGATCATCCCTGCCAAATTAGTAAAAACCGGTGTTGATGCCATGCTGGATGGTCTTGACCCGTATACCGAGTTTGTTCCCGAATCGGAAATTGAAGATTATAAGCTTAAATATGTAAGCACCCAATATGGCGGCATTGGCGCCAGCATCTTCTCAAAAAACAAAAAAATCATCATATCTGATATTGCCGAAGGTTTCCCGGCGCAAAAGGCCGATATCCATGTGGGCGACGAGTTGGTTAAGATAAACGACATTGTACTTTACGGTAAAAACAGCGACCAGGTGAGCGCTCTTTTAAAAGGTGCCAAAGGCGGCCCGATTAAACTGCAACTTAAACGCGATGGCGTGGCTGAGCCGATAGAAAAAAGCCTGGTGCGCGATGAGATACAGCAACCCAACGTATCCTACTCGGGTATGGTGGCGGGCAATATGGGTTACATAAAACTCGATCGCTTTTTAGAGAACTCCGGCCAGGAAGTTACCGATGCCTTAGTCGCTATTAAAAAGAATAACCCTAATGGTATCATTCTCGACCTCCGCTCAAACGGTGGGGGTATTTTACAAGAGGCCGTTAAAATTGTGAACCTGTTTGTAGCTAAAGATGTGGAGGTGGTATCGCAAAAGGGCAAGGTACGGGATAAGAATTATGTGTACCATACTTATAACAACCCTATTGAGCCGAACCTGCCATTAGTAGTTTTGATGAACAGCCACTCGGCTTCGGCATCCGAAATTGTAGCGGGCTCATTGCAGGATCTGGACCGCGCCGTTATCATCGGTACGCGCAGCTATGGCAAGGGGCTGGTGCAGCAAACATTTAACCTGCCTTATAACAGTTTGGTGAAGATCACCATCGCTAAATACTATACGCCATCGGGCAGGTGTATACAGGCGTTGGATTATACGCACCGCAATAATGATGGCAGCGTTGATAAGGTTGCCGACTCGCTGATGCATGAATATAAAACTAAAGATGGCCGCTCTGTTTATGATGGCAGCGGTATTTACCCGGATGTGTTTGTGAAGCAGGAAAAGTTTTCGAACGTAACGCAGGTTATTGTGGGCAAGCTGTATGTGTTTGATTATGCCACGCAGTACCGCAACACGCACCCTAAAATTAGCGATGCCAAAGGTTTTGCCTTGACTGATGCTGAATACGCCGACTTTGTAAAATACCTGGACACGAAGGATTATAGCTACAACAATAAATCGGAAAAGGTACTGGCCGACCTGAAAGCTGAAATTGATAAGGACAAAGAGTTTGCCACCATAAAACCCGAGTACGATGCCCTGAAAGCCAAACTGGCCGCCGCCAAAGGCGACGACCTGCAACAGCATAAAGACGAAATAAAACAGGTACTCGAAAATGAAATAGCCGCCCGCTATTACTACGAAAAAGGCCGCTACGAGTGCAACTTTAAATACGATAAAGAAATGGCGCAAGCCGTTAAGCTGATGGCCAACAAAGCCGATGTTGCCACCATTTTAAAAGGCGAAGGGCAATATAAAGTGATAGGTAAACCGGGGGCTATTATGGCGGCTATGAAAGCGGATAAGGCGGACGATAATTAATTGTTTGAATCAGACCGCAGGTAATGAACAAGTACCAGTACAGCAACTTTACCTGCATGATTTAATTATAATCTTCTATGCGCATTACTGAATTTCTAAAAGACCCTTTATTTTCTCTGCCAACCATACAACCCCCGCGACAAGATTTTAAACAGTTTACCTTTCGGCAGCTTGATAACTTCATCGACAAACTTGAAGCAGCTTTACAACAAGACTCACATTTTGAGGATTTGGGCCATTATCCTCTTCATAGAATATTGGAAAGACAGCGACATCTGTCAGAAAAATTAAAAGAAACGCTTAATGCTTATTACAATGGTAAACCAGCAGAAGCTTTCAAACATCTTAATGATGGCCTCGTTAGTAATTTAAAGGATTTCAATGATGTTTTGAACATCAAAGATTTTCTAACCGGCGAAAATTTCTATAGAATACGGTGTTATAAAGAAAATTTCCCTATCGCCATCGAAGACTTTTTTCATATCCCTTTTGAAAAACGTGGCTTGGTGAAAACACAGCGTTTTAGCATACCAGGGTTTCCGTCGCTTTATCTGGGATCTTCTATCTACCTATGCTGGGAAGAATTAAACAGGCCCAACATTAACGAGTTTCAGGCAGTACGGGTTCGTAACACAAGTGATTTGCGCATCCTTGACCTATCTCCACCGAATATGTATGTAAGATCTGATGGTCTTTATGATTATCTAATGATTTGGCCTTTAGTAATGTGCTGTTCGGTTAAAGTGCGAAATCAAGATGATACTTTTAAACCTGAATATATTATTCCTCAATTGTTATTGCAATGGGTTAGAGAAATGTCCGGCATAGACGGTATAGCTTATCAAACTACCCACATGGATTTCAGAACAACTCTTTCAAGAGGCGACTTTATTAATATCGTACTTCCAGTAAAAGATAATAAGAGTCGTGGTCTTTGTGACAGTTTGAAAGAAAAGTTTGAGATGACCAATTCCACTTCCATCCAATTGAGTCAATGCTCGACCGGCGCAGGAACTTATCTTTACAATACTGATGAAATACTTTCTTTGAATAGAAGGGCTACTCTGATTGAAATTATACAAGGTCATGCAAGTCACTATGGAGATTCTGTATTGGGTGAATTGGAACGAACGCTAAATCACATGCCCTTGTTGCGGATAGGCTTTCAAGCTGAAAATGAGCAACATGATAATAATTAACTTATGGTCCGTGTTATCACCACAGGTGTTCGGAAGATTAGTTTACAAACAGAACTCGCTTCTTGAGAAGGGGTGCGGTGGGTAGTGTAGTAGCGGGGATGTGTCATTTTGGGTTTTTAAAGACACCCCCCGCTCCCGCAAGCGTCCCCGCTTGTGGTTATTGGATGAGATAACGGATATGGCTGGCGGCATACCTGTCAACGTGGTCACGAGCGTGACGCTCGCGCCAGCTGGAAAATACGTCGCATTGGTTACTTGACATTGCATGCCTTTTGTTTAAGAATCCCAACAATTTTCCGTATATTGCATATTAACCAAAAACCAAAACCTTGTGGGTAGCGGTTGGGTTTGTCCATTGAAATAGTTCTTACTTTATCCCCCCCTTTGGTTCATTGGTTGGTCAGTTCATCAGTTTATTGGTGCATGGCGTTTATTGAGAAAGGTGGTTATATTTATCCCGGTCATCCCGAACTTGTTTCGAGAACCCATCAACAAAGTATGCAAGCGATGAACAGTTCGCTACTTGGCGAGTGGGGTGCTGAAACAAGTTCAGCATGACTTGTTTGAATCTTAATTATCCCCCTTGGAGTATCGGGTAGTAAGCATCAAGTCGCGCGACTTAAAATAGTTGGACTTGATACCTGATACTTGCGACTTGATACAAAAGAAATTACCCAATTCATTACCTTTGCCGTATGAGCGAAGAACGATCATTAAATTTTTTAGAAGAGATAGTTGAAGAAGATATACGCAACGGCAAAAATGGCGGCAGGGTATTAACGCGTTTTCCGCCGGAGCCTAACGGATATTTGCATATAGGCCACGCCAAATCAATTTGTTTGAATTTTGGATTAGCCAAAAAATACAACGGCAAAACCAACCTGCGTTTTGACGATACCAACCCCGTTACCGAAGATACCGAGTACGTAGAAAGTATTAAGGCGGATGTAAAATGGCTGGGCTTTGATTGGGCCAACGAGTTTTACGCGTCGGACTATTTTGATAAGATATACGCCTTCGCGGTGGAGCTGATCAAGAAAGGATTAGCTTATGTTGACGACAGCACCGCCGAGGAAATTGCGCACCAAAAAGGCACCCCAACCGAACCCGGTGTTGGCAATGCTTACCGCAACCGCAGCGTTGAGGAGAACCTGGCCCTGTTTACCGAAATGAAGGAAGGTAAATACCCGGATGGTGCCAAGGTACTGCGTGCCAAGGTGGATTTGGCATCGCCAAATATGCTTATGCGCGACCCGATCATGTACCGCATTAAGCACGCGCACCACCACCGCACCGGCGATACCTGGTGTATTTACCCGATGTACGATTTCGCGCACGGGCAGAGTGATTCGATAGAGGAAATTACGCATTCGGTGTGTACGCTGGAGTTTGTATCGCACCGCGATATGTATGAGTGGTTTATAGCCAACCTGGGCATATTCCCGTCAAAACAATACGAGTTTGCCCGCCTGAACATGACCTACACCGTGATGAGCAAGCGCAAGCTGCTGCAACTGGTGAACGAGGGTTTGGTGGAAGATTGGGACGACCCGCGTATGCCTACCATTAGCGGTTTACGCCGCCGTGGTTATACGCCGCACTCCATCCGCGAGTTTTGCGAGCGCATAGGCATTGCCAAACGCGAGAACATGATAGACCTGAGCCTGCTGGAATTTTGCATCCGCGAGGATTTGAACAAAACCGCCTGGCGCCGTATGGCCGTGTTGGACCCGGTAAAGCTGGTGATCACCAACTATCCTGCCGGACAGGAAGAAATGCTGCATGGCGAAAACAACCCCGAGGTTGAAGGTGGCGAAGGCGGCCGCGATATCCCTTTCAGCCGTGAGCTTTGGATAGAGCGCGAGGACTTTATGGAAGAGGCCCCGAAGAAGTTCTTCCGCCTTGGCCCGGGTTTGATGGTAAGATTGAAGAATGCCTATATTGTAAAATGCGATGATTTCAGGAAAGATGCCGAAGGCAACATTACCGAGATTCATTGCAGCTATATCCCAGAGTCGAAATCGGGCCATGATACCAGCGGTATCAATGTAAAGGGTACCATCCACTGGGTGAGCGTACCCCACGCCAAAACCGCCAAGGTGCGCCTGTACGACCGCCTGCTGAAAGTGGAAAATCCAAGCGAAGAGGAAGGTGACTTTAAGGATTACCTGAACCCTGATAGCCTGAAAGTAATACAAGCCTACGTGGAACCTGATATGGCGACTGTGGAAGTTGGCAAAGGGTATCAGTTTATCCGTAAAGGGTATTTTTGTTTGGATAAGACCTCGACGCCTAATAAGTTGGTGTTTAACAGGACGGTGACCTTGAAAGATGGGTGGGTGAAGAAGTAATTATCCCAGAAAGATTTGACAACTTTTAAAAAGTTGTCAAATCTAATGCTATCACGCCTACCTCCAGGCCTTAAACTGGTTGATCAATCCATTGGTCGAACTATCGTGGCTGGTTACATCGGCATCATTTCGTAATTCAGGCAGTATCTTTCCGGCCAGTTGTTTGCCGAGTTCAACACCCCATTGATCGAAGCTGTAAATGTTCCACATGATGCCTTGTACAAATATTTTGTGCTCGTACATCGCGATAAGCGAACCTAATGAGCGTGGCGTTATCTTTTTTACCAGGATAGAGTTGGTTGGCCTATTACCTTCAAATACTTTGAAGGGGGCTATCTCTTCTATCTCATGCTCGGTTTTGCCGGAGGCTTTTAGTTCAGCAATTACTTCGTCTTCGGTTTTACCGTTCATCAACGCTTCGGTTTGGGCGAAGAAGTTGGAGAGCAGCAGGGTATGGTGCTCGCCTATCGGGTTATGGCTCTGTGCGGGCGCTATAAAGTCGCAAGGAATGAGTTTAGTACCCTGGTGTATCAGCTGGTAAAAGGCATGCTGTCCGTTGGTGCCCGGTTCTCCCCAGATGATCGGCCCGGTGGAGTAGTCCACCTCGTTACCGTTGCGGTTTACGTGCTTGCCATTGCTTTCCATATCACCTTGCTGAAAGTATGCTGCAAAGCGGTGCAGGTATTGATCGTATGGTAAAATAGCCTGGGTTTGCGCATCAAAGAAGTTGTTGTACCAGATACCCATCAGCGCAAGCGTAACCGGGATGTTTTGTTCAAACTCGGTATCCTTAAAGTGGTTGTCCATCGCATGGGCACCGGCCAATAATTCTTTAAAGTTATCGTAGCCAACACTTAAGCATATAGATAAGCCAATGGCGCTCCATAGCGAGTAACGGCCGCCCACCCAATCCCAAAAACCAAACATGTTATTGGTGTCTATACCAAACTCCGAAACGGCCTTGCCATTGGTAGATAGCGCTGCAAAGTGTTTGGCTATATCGGTCTCTTTCGCGCCGGCACCTTTTAAAAACCAGTCGCGGGCGCTGTGCGCGTTCGCCATGGTCTCTTGCGTGGTAAAGGTTTTTGACGCGATGAGGAACAGTGTAGTTTCTGGGTTAAGCGATTTTAATGCTTCCGCTATATGTGTACCATCTACGTTGGATACAAAGTGAAGGTTTAAACGTGTTTTGTAAGATTTGAGCGCTTCGGTCACCATTACGGGTCCCAGATCCGAGCCGCCGATGCCTATATTCACCACATCGGTAATTTGTTTGCCGGTATAGCCTTTCCAATCACCGCCAATAACCGCTGCCGAAAACTCTTCCATGTGTTTCAACACGGCGTTCACATCTGGCATCACATCTTTACCTTCAACCAAAATTGGGGTATTGCTTTGGTTTCTTAATGCTACATGCAACACGGGGCGGCCTTCGGTCATGTTGATCACTTCACCCGAGAACATGGCGCTTATTGCATCTTTTAACATACATTCTTTTGCGCACTGTATTAAAAGAGCAACGGTTTCATCATCAATCCGGTTTTTTGAGTAATCAAGCAGAATATCTTCAAACTGGATGGAAAATTTATTAAACCGCTCATTATCAGATACAAACAAGTCTTTTAAATGAGTTTCAGAAATCTTGTCAAAATGGTCTGACAGATATTCATACGCTTTAGTCTGTGTGAAATTAATTTTAGGCAACATATTTGATAGTGTTATGGTCCAATTATACCGGTTTAAACCTCGCTGTAAATTAAAGGATAATAGTTTACAAATAAAGAATGATAGTGTTTAAAATACACCGATAGCTTAGTGTTATTTTTACACAAACAAGATTAAGAAATTGACAATAAAATGTAAAATATTTTTTGAATATTCAAATAATGTTTTAGTATCTTTGAAGTATCTTTAATAAAAACAACAAGAATTAACCATTTTCGTAAATTTATATTAAATCATTTAGCAATGTTTGAAAAATTGTTCCAATTAGTTAAAAATAACGCAGATAAAGCTGTTATTAACAACCCGACCATTCAAGAGAAAGACCACGAATCTGTTATGACTGAGGCATCTAGCTCAATTATTGATGTGCTGAAGAAACAGATAGAAAGCGGCCGCCTAAAAGACCTGGTTACCTTTTTCCAGATAAAAGGTATTTACAACAATGCTTTGGTGAATAGCATGATCAACAAGTTTGCCAACAGGCTTAATACTTATTATGGTATTGCCCCAAATGCGGCTTATAAAGTTGCCGAAGAATTGATACCATCGGTTATGGTACAATTGGTACAGCAAACTAAAAATGAAAAGAACATGGGCACCCTGTTTTCGCAGCTTAACGGTAACCGTACCGACCTGAGCGGTATGGTTAACGGAATGATGCTTGCCGCTTCGTAAAGGCGACAAACGAATATTGCTATACTATATAAATGGCTCGTTGGTTAATACCGGCGGGCCATTCTTTTTTTGACCGCTTATTCTTTTGATTTGATTTTGGGATTACGCTGATTTCAACAAGTTGGTGACATTGCTACTGTATTATCCCTCATTTGCACATGCTCTCACACATTTTTATTATGTTTGCTGTATGACTAAAGAGCAATTGCAGGATTTAAGGGATAGAACAGCTTCCCTGAGGAGGCATCTTTGACATCGACCGGAAGCTCGATGAACTACACACCCAGGAGGCGATAACCACAAGCCCCGGTTTTTGGGATTCGCCCAAAAACGCCGAAAAGGTTTTGGCCGGAATAAAAAGCATAAAACAATGGACAGACGCTTACGCCAAACTGGAAACAGTGGTGGAAGATACTGATGTAATGTTTGAGTTTTACCAGGCCGGTGATGCCAGCGCTGATGAAATGGACGAACAATACGATGTTGCGCTTAAAACTACCGAAGAGCTTGAATTTAAAAACATGCTATCGGCCGAAGAGGACCAGCTAAGTGCCGTTATACAAATAACCGCGGGCGCAGGTGGTACCGAAAGCTGCGACTGGTGCAGTATGCTGATGCGGATGTACATCATGTGGGCGCAAAAGCATGGTTATAAAATTACCGAACAGGATTTTCAGGAAGGTGATGTTGCCGGGGTTAAAACTGTAACCTTGCAGTTTGAGGGCGATTTTAGCTATGGCTACCTTAAAGGCGAAAATGGCGTACACCGTTTGGTGCGTATATCGCCTTTTGATGCCAATGCCAAGCGCCATACCTCATTTGCATCGGTATACGTGTACCCATTGGTTGATGATACCATTGAGATATACGTTAACCCTGCAGATATTGAGTTTGATACCTTCCGCTCGGGCGGGGCAGGCGGCCAAAACGTGAACAAGGTAGAAACCGCGGTACGTTTACATCACAAGCCATCGGGCATCATTATCAAAAATCAGGAATCACGCTCGCAACTTCAAAATAAAGAGAATGCTATACGCTTACTAAAATCTCAGTTATATGAGATAGAAATGCGCAAGCGCATGGAGATTACCAACGAAATTGAGGGCAATAAGAAAAAGATAGAATGGGGCTCACAAATACGTAACTATGTGTTGCACCCTTATAAGCTGGTTAAAGACATCCGTACCAATTACGAAACATCAAACGCGCAGGGCGTATTAGATGGCGACCTGGACGAGTTTTTAAAAGCTTACCTGATGGAATTTGGCAATACCAAGGAATAAGCCTGGTACCGCCAATCATTTTAATTGTACCTGCCCTTACGCTGCGGGTCTTCGAGAAACATGGTAAGGAATATCTTCTGCTCGGTGCGCACTGAAAATATACCCGGGAAGTTTTTCAGGTAACGGTCATCGTAATAAACAAAGTGCTCAAAACCTATGCTTAGGTTTTTGTAAAACGCTACGCTGATGCGCGGCCTTAAAATGCCAACATAGTTATTACCTGCCGGCCCAACAATGGTATGCATAATGTAGTAGTAATATGCCAGCGAACCACTGATGTGTTTACCAATGTTAAGGGTACTTTCAAATTTAGCTTCTATGCCGTCATTATAAGTATAATCCCGTATCTGCGATGTATCAGGCCCAAAACGGGTGCTGTTGCCCGCCAGTGGAACTAAAGCGACGTGCACATTGGTGTATAAATTGATGGATTTGCTAATGGGATATTTACTGATGACACCACCGCCAAAACCAACCGCGCCCAGCTCAAAGGTTTTATTATCCCAGTAATCATAATATTGGAAAGCCCCGTATAAGAATGAGAGTTTGCCAAAGTGTGCATTACCACCGAGCAAAACCCCGTAGCCTGTTATGTTATCTAATAATTTTCGGCCCGAGCCAAAACTAAATTCGGTACGGAACCTGAAAAAATCAAATGGTTTACGCCTGCGTTCCTCAAAGGGGTTACCATAATCAAGCTGGAGGTTCACAATGGCATCAGTTGGTCCGTAACCAAAAAAGGTTTTATCGTCGCTGTTTATTTTATGTATACCGCCGGTAAGCGTAATGTTCAAGGGCTCTTTTTGATACACCTCTTTATTGGTATGCCTGAAGGTTTTGCCTTGTAACAACCTGTTGAAGCCACGTACCGGATCTATCAGCCCGGCAAATATCTCGCGCACTACACGGTTGCCGCCTGTTGTGCGGTCGTCGAGGATATTTGAGCTAATGCGGTAAAATACCTCTCCTAAAAAAGCCCCGTTAATAGTTGTGTTTACTAAATCATTATAAGATGGCCGGGTATTCTCGCCAAAGTACTCCCACATTAAGCTGCCGCCAACGGCAAACGGAACAGCCTGTGCGTAACTATAGCCTTGCGAGCGCGCCTGGTTAAAATACATTGAGCCTGTGTAGGGGTGCGCTACAAAATTTACCCCAAAGCGGTCATCATCCCACTCCCAGCCTTTATCAAAATTATATTTCCAGGTGCCGGGCCCAATGCGCGAAAAATCGGCATTCAGTAGAAACCTGTCTATTGACCAGGTAAAGGCGTTAACGCCAAATACACCTAAGGCAGGTTTCCATATAGGGTACCGTTTGTTGTATACTTTATCATCATTCAGCAAATCGCCGTATTTGTTTTGGCGGGTGGTATCAACAAGCGGGCTTTTAGCCGGGGCGCTACCGGCTGCCGAATCGGAAAGGAGCACTTTCTTTATCTGCTTTATTTGTTTTATCTGCTCTTTTATCGGTCCCTTGCCGGGGATAATGGTATCAATGGGCGGTGCTTTTTGTGCGAAAACACTACTACCGTATAACAGTAAAAAGCATGATAAGTAAAATGTCTGCACATTATATTTGAGGTAGATATTCTTCATTTTGTTTTCGATCGGTTGCTGTTACAACTAACAAAAACTTCAAAGTGTTTCAATTGGGGGTAAATTTGTTTACATTAAGTTAACTTATCCCTATTATTTTCTCATCATTCATCAATATATCATATCTTTTTGCTTATTTCAGGGCAGATACTAATCCTCATGCACAAAGGCCGTTTAGAAGCATTTAGCGATGGCGTTATCGCTATCATTATTACCATTATGGTGCTGGAGCTTAAAGTTCCGGGGGAGCACAAGGATGATATACGGGATATAGTACCCTTGCTGCCAGTGTTTATGAGTTACCTGCTCAGCTTTGTTTATGTGGGCATTTACTGGAACAATCACCACCACATGATGCAGGCCGTTAAATCGGTTAACGGCGCTATACTTTGGGCTAATATGCACCTGCTGTTCTGGCTCAGCATGATACCTTTTGTTACCAGTTGGATGGGCGAGAACCATTTTAGTAAATGGCCCGTTATCCTTTATGGCTTAGTGCTCATTATGAATGCTATTGCCTATAGTATTTTGGTTATTATGCTGATAAGGCACCATGGGCACGAATCGTTGTTAGCCAAAGCTATTGGTGCCGACTGGAAAGGCAAATTATCTATTGCTATTTACGCTACCGCTATTATGCTGTCTTTCTTGAATCCGTGGCTTGGCGTATTACTGTACGCGGTAGTAGCAGTTATCTGGTTTGTTCCTGATAGCCGCATTGAACGTACCATAGTGCACGGCGAGCATCCCGAATAAAGGCCTTTTACGCACAGTTTATTCACGTTTGGGGCCAAATGTGCAAAAGTTTGGTTTACGGCATTTGCATTTATGCACTATCTTTACCCATCCACATATTTTTGAGGTTTTTAGAGAATGAGCGACGAACAAGAAAGCACTGAAAATAACGATATACTGCATAATACCATATCGCTCGATGGTTTGTACGAAAACTGGTTTTTAGACTATGCTTCGTACGTAATTCTCGACCGCGCCGTACCACACCTCTACGATGGGCTGAAACCTGTTCAGCGCCGCATACTCCACTCGCTGAAAGAGATGGACGACGGGCGCTTTAACAAAGCCGCCAACGTTATTGGTAACACCATGAAGTACCACCCCCATGGCGATGCTTCTATTGGCGATGCCATGGTGCAGATTGGACAAAAAGACCTGATGATAGATTGCCAGGGTAACTGGGGCGACCCGGTAACCGGCGACTCGGCAGCGGCACCGCGTTATATTGAGGCCCGTTTATCAAAATTCGCGCTCGAGGTTGCCTTTAACCCGGATACGACCATCTGGCAATCAAGTTATGATGGGCGTAACCGCGAGCCTATTACCTTGCCTGTTAAGTTTCCGCTGTTGCTTGCACAGGGTGCCGAAGGTATAGCTGTAGGTTTGGCTACCAAAATATTGCCGCATAACTTTGTAGAGTTGGTGGATGCTTCTATTGCATCGCTAAAGGGCGAACGGCCTAATTTGCTGCCCGACTTCCCTACAGGTGGCTTCGCTGACGCGTCGAACTATAACGAAGGCCAGCGCGGGGGCAAAATACGTGTGCGTGCCCGCATTATTGAAAAAGATAAGAAAACGCTTACCATTACCGAGATACCCTTCAGCACCACAACAGGTAGCCTGATAGATAGCGTGATCTCTGCCAATGACAAGGGCAAGATCAAGATCAAAAAGATAGAGGATAATACTGCTAAGGATGTGGAGATCGTTATCCACTTAGCGCCCGGTATTTCGCCCGATGTAACTATCGACGCGCTTTACGCCTTTACCGATTGCGAGGTATCCATATCGCCTAATACCTGCGTTATCCATAACGATAAGCCGCGCTTTATGAGCGTGAACGATATGCTGACCGAAAGTACACAGCATACCAAGCAATTGCTTAAAAAGGAATTGGAGATCAGGCTTAGCGAACTAAAAGAAAAGATATTCTTCAGCTCGTTGCTCAAAATATTCATACAGGAAGGAATGTATAAAAACCCTGCCTATGAAACATCGCAGAATTTTGAGGGCGTGGTAGAGGTATTGAATACATTGTTCTCGCCTTTCTTCAGCCAGTTTTACCGAACTATTGAGCCGGAAGACTATAAGCGCCTTATTGATAAACCGATGAGCAGCATCACCCGCTTTGACGTGAAGAAAGCGGATGAGCAGATGAAGACGTTGGAGAACGAGATCAAAGAGGTAAACCATCACCTGAAACACCTGAACGACTATACCATCGCCTGGTTCCAAAAACTGAAGGACAAATATGGTAAAGACCGTGGGCGCAAAACAGAGCTGCGTACCTTTGATAAAGTGGAGGCATCGCAGGTGGCATTGGCCAACGTAAAACTTTACGTTAACCGCGAGGATGGCTTTATAGGCTCGGGCCTGAAGAAAGACGAATTTGTTTGCGATTGCTCGGACCTTGACGAGATCATCGCTTTCCGCGAAGACGGCAAGTGTATCATCACCAAAGTGCAGGATAAGGTTTTTGTAGGTAAGGATATCATCCACGTAGGTGTATTTAAAAAGAACGACGAGCGCACCGTTTACAACATGATATACAAGGATGGCGCCAGCGGTACATCGTATATCAAAAGGTTCTCGGTAGTGGGCGTTACCCGCGATAAAGAATACGACCTGACCAAGGGGGGCAAAGGATCAAGAACATTGTACTTTAGCGCCAACCCTAACGGCGAGGCCGAAATTATCAATGTACAGCTTAAGCCACACTCAAAATTAAAGAAGCTGCAGTTTGATGAGAACTTTGCCGATATAGCTATCAAGGGCCGAGGTTCGATGGGTAATATTATTACTAAATACCCGGTTAAAAAAATAGTGCTTAAAACCAAAGGGGTATCTACTTTGGCAGGGCGCAAGATATGGTATGACGAGATACTAAAACGCCTGAACGTGGATGCACGCGGCAAGTACCTGGGCGAGTTTGACGGCGACGACCGTATACTCACCGTAATGAGCTCCGGCATTTACGAACTGACCAGCTTTGACCTGAGCAACCATTTTGATGATAAAATGATCAGGATAGAGAAGTATAACCCGGAGCAGGTTTATACCGTTATCCATTACGAAGGGAAGGCCAAAAATTACTTTGTAAAACGCTTTACTTTTGAGCCTGTAGCCATTGGTAAACCCACCAGCATCATCAGCGATGAAGCCGGCTCTAAACTGGTATTGATATCGGCCGCGGCACAGCCTGTTGCGCAGGTTGAAGTGCTGAAAGGCAAATCGCTCACACCGGAAACTACGGAGATAAATCTTGCCGATGCCATTGATGTAAAAGGCATGAAAGCGCAGGGCAACCGCTTATCGCCGCATGAGGTGAAAAAGATAGCGCTGATAGCCGAGCATGATGACGAGGAAGACGTACCCGACCCGGTTGCAGAGACCACGCTAAGCGAAGTAGTAGAAGCGGAAATACTGGATGAACAAGCCGAGCAGGAACTGCCAGGAACGGCGGATGAAGAAGAAATAGCTATTGCCGAAGCCGCCGTGGAAGTGGTTGCAGAAAAACCAAAGACAGACACTAAGCCGATACTACCAAAAGCCCCTGAGCCAGTGGCTGAAAAAGCACCGGAACCCGAAGCTAAACCTGCAAAAAAGATAGACTTTGAAATTACCAATCCTGATGATGTTGATATAGATGACAAAGGCCAACTGGGCTTGTTTTAGCAATAGAATTTAGCTACATATAACATTGCCGTGGCAATTGACCGGGCTTTTATGTGTACCTTTGTACCATATGAAAATTTTTATTGCAGGGCTACCTTTCCAGGTTGGAGAAGAAGAGCTCACAGCTGTTTTTAATGATTTTGGGCACGTAAAATCATTGCGGATAGTCAAAGACCGCGAAACAGGACAAAGCAAAGGCTTTGGCTTTGTTGAAATGACTAATGATGATGAGGCGCGCGAAGCGATTGAGAACATGGATGGAGCTGATTATTACGGTCGCCGCATATCGGTAGCCGAAGCTGAAGATAAGCCCCGCCCTGCAGGAGGTGGTTTTAAGCGTAATACTCAAAAGAGTTTTTAAGCAATTGAAAATAGAAAAGCCCCCGATAATAATTATCGGGGGCTTTTTTGTGCTCTTACTCTACCGGCGTTAAAGTTACCGGCCCCAGCAATCCCGATGGCATTACTTTCCATTTGGCGGCATCAAAGGGCTGGTAGTTAATATTCACAAAGTTGATCTCGTGGTAGTTTCTCCACTTCATGCCGTTTTGGTCCATGTACCGTACATGGTTGGCCATCAGGTTATCTACTTCAATTTTAATGGTGTTTTTACCCGGCTTTAACAAATGGCCTATACGGCGGCTGTAAGGTATGCTCCAGAATATACCTGCATCCTGCCCGTTGATATATACATGCGCGCTTTCGCAAACCTTACCCAGGTCGAGTACATAATCAGTTGCTTTTTTTGCAGGGATATTGAATGTGGTAGTGTACTCACCACTGCCCGAAAATGCCTGCGCTTTTGCATCGGCAGCGTCTGTCCATGATACCAGCTTGCTCATTTTTCGGTCTAAAGGCAACTCGGGGCCGCCTTTGGTAAAGTGCAATGCCCACTCTTTACCAACAGCTATTGGCGTACCTGTTTTTTCAATATATTTCCATTTGGCTAATTGAGCTGTTGGCGCGATAGCCGCTTTCAATATTAAAGCCTCTCCCGATCGTAATTGCACGTGTACATTGGTTTTACCATTAGCTGCCGTTGATGCCGCCATACCATACGTACCGCTTTGCGGGTCCATTATCAGTACCGATTTAGCCAGCACATTTAAAGGGATATTGCTATCAATAGTTTTTGACGTATGGTTAACAAGGTAATAATATTTGCCACCCGGTATTTCCCTGCGGATAAATTTAAGCCCGGTGGTAGTTAAGGCTTCGCCCTGAAGGTTTTTGTATGCCAGTGCTTTTTGTACATCATCGCTCAGCAATACCTGGCCGCTGCCGGTGATTGATTTTTTAACGTCGTTACCGGCATCGGTAAAGCTTAATCCATCCAATAAAGCTTTAAACTGGTTACGGCGTGCTTCAACATCATTTAAGCCGGGTACATCTTCGGGTAGTTTTTGAAAGATAACCGTAGCACCGTTTTTAGCCAGTTTAAGTATATCCGCTAACGTAGCAACAGGCATGTATTTACATTGCGGAACCACCAGTACCTTACGGTTTTGGGCTGCAGCTACCGTGCTGATCTCGCCGTTTACTACACTTGCGTTACTGAGGGCCTTATCCGAAATAAAATCGAACGAGTAGCCTGCCTTTTGCAGCGCCATTGATGTTTTGTAAAATTGTGTGGGGCGCAGCCATTCGTCGATACCGTGTATGGCCAGTTGCATATCCAACCCTTTGGTATTAGCCCAAACATCATATACCGGCCAGTAAATTATCAGTTCATTGTCTGACTTACCTGCCTGCAAAACCGACTGGCAGCGGGTAATGTAATTGTTAAGTCCCGGCAGGTGGCTCCACCAGCTGTTATCGGGTACAAAATTGGTTGATGCGTAAAACAGCCATCCCGGGAATTTGATATCATCGGGCGAGTAGGTAGTACCGTGAAAATACACGTGGTTAACCCCCGATAAAAACACCTGCTCCAGTTCGGGCTTGCATTGTGATAGTGAGCCTTTGAAATGTTCGGTTAACCAGGTAAATGTTTCGGATGTGGTATAGGGCTTACCGTTAACATGCCCGGCTGATGAAGCGAACTTGAGCATCATGGGGTCAGGGTCAACATTACGCACATCGGCGCTATCACGGCGCAGGCCGGGGATATCAAAATGGCTTGAGCCAAAGGTTTCACACTCGGGAATATCTACCGCGCCATACAGGTCGAGCAAATTGCCCGGCGAACCGTGTGATTGGTTACGTGTAAGGCTGCCGTATTTATGCGCCCAGTTTGTCCATGTAGTAGTAAAGTTATCCAGCAACATCTGGCTCATGGTTTCGCGGTAATCGCTCTTTACACGCGATATCGCTCCTGTGCTTTCGTTGCTTTGTAGTTCTTTCAGGTGCAGGCGCAGGTCATATCCGCGGCGGCGTAAAAACTCATCGAACATAACTGTTGACCAGCTTGCGCCATAAACCTCGTAGCTATCGTTAAAATACGAACCTATGCCCGGTGTTTTATTACCGAAAGCTTCATCAAACCTGTTTAAATAGGTAGTTACGGCTTGCTTGGATAAATGGTCCATTACATTGCCTTCGCCACCCGGGGCGGCGCGTTTAACTTGTTGTAATGTTTTGCCTGCATAAGCCGCGTATAGTTCCCATGTACCGCTTGCAGGTTTCCAGTTGAGTTTGCCATCGGCACCTACTTTATCTGTAATGTTAAGTACTTCGCCATTATCGCCATAAGCCGTAAGAGCTTGCAGCATTGCACCCGCTTTAGCTTGCTTAGGGTCGTTCACTAAAAAGCTTTCGTCGTACTTTTCCTGCCCTGCTGATATTTTATAAGATTGGATGATCAGTTTTCCGGCCGCGTTTTCAGATTTAATTTGCGGGCCGCCAAATGGCCAGCCTGTGCCGGTATTCATATCAACACCCATGTTCAAGGTTTTTGCTTTCTGAATGGTAAAGTCCAAAGCGCTCATCCATTGCGGCGACAGGAATTGCAGGTAACGGCTCTCATAACCAATGGCACCGTATATCGGGGTAACCTCAACCCCGCCAAAACCGGCCTGGTTGTACAGGGTTAATAACCTGTCGGTATTTTTATTATCAACGGCATTGCCCATCCACCACCAGCGTGTCCAGGGGTGCATTTCTTTTGTTGGCTTTGGCCAGATGGTAGTTGTTTGCGCTTGCAGGGTGTTAAGCGTAAAATAGCCTAAAACTAAAAGTATAGCGGTTTTTTTCATTAGTGAAGATTCTATAATTGGTATTACAAATATAGGTTACTGTGGCTATCAACTGTCATGCAGGATGCTGATTACAATCCCATATCTTTGTATCAACAGTAAAACTTATGCTACAAACACAAGATGCCTATAACGATTGGGCAAAAACATATGATACCGTTATCAATAAAACCCGCGACCTGGAAGCAGTGGCGCTCAAAAACATTTTAGGCGATGCTACTTATCAATCCATATTAGAGTTAGGTTGCGGTACAGGCAAAAACACTGCTTACCTTGCCGGGAAATGCGAACAATTGATAGCTGCCGATTTTTCGGAAGAGATGATGGTTGTTGCACAAGAGAAGATAAATTCTGTAAAAGTGACCTTTAAACAAGCGGATATTACCCAACCTTGGAGATTTGGCAAAGCCGACCTTATTACCTGCAGCCTGATATTAGAGCATATTGAAAACCTCGATCATATTTTCGCGCAAGCTACTAAAACGCTTAATCCCGGCGGGCAATTTTATATCTGCGAACTTCACCCGTATAAACAATTAGAAGGTAGCCGGGCTAAGTTTGAAAAGGACGGCGAATTGCACCAGTTAGCATATTTTGTTCACCATATATCCGATTTTACCACTGCGGCTCAACAATACGGCTTTATTTGTGATGACCTGCAGGAGTGGTTTGATGATGATGACAGGAGCAATACCCCGCGTTTGATCTCTTTTTTATTCGGGAAAGTTTAACCTAATTGATGTAGGCGTTACTGCTTAACGTTGATTTTGGCAGGAAGCTAACAAATGCTTATTTTTGAGTAAATCATTTCAATCATGAAAGTAATAGTTGATATAAAAGACAGCAAAGCATCCTTTGTAATGGAATTATTGGATAGCCTGCCATTTGTAAAAACTCAAACCATTACAGCATCAAAGGCTTTATTGATGAAAGAAATGAAAGAGGCCGTAGATGAAATTAAACTAATTAAAGCCGGTAAAAAACACGCCCGTAACGCCGATGATTTTTTAAATGAGCTTTAGTGTTAAAACTACCGACATTTTTGAAAAGCAAGCTAAACGCCTCATCAAAAAATACATTTCTTTAACCAAAGAATTGAAAGAACTTGTTCAGTCGCTCAAAGAAAATCCAGATCAGGGTAGTTATATTGGTAGTGGCTGTTACAAAGTGCGTTTGTCGATTGCATCTAAACAAAAAGGTAAATCAGGTGGTGCACGAGTGATAACTTATGTAATTACTCCGGATGAAATAGTTTATCTATTATCCATTTACGATAAGTCTGAAAAAGAAAACTTATCTCAGAAAGAACTTTTGGAATTATTAAAAGATATTTCCTAATGCGCAAAATCTACTCCCTGATTGCTTTGTTTTGGTTTTTTTCAAGCACGACGTTAGCGCAGATCATCGCTATATCGGGCAAAGTATCCGATAGTAAAACCGGATTGCCGGTAGCAGGTGCTACGCTTAAGATTGGCAGTACAGGCACAAGTACTGATAAAGGCGGTGGATTTAATCTCGTGCTCGAAAAATCGGTTATTGAACAACATGGGATTACGGTTACCTGTATTGGCTACCAAAAAACCTCGGTGGCTTATAAGGCCGATCATATTTACAACCTCACGTTAATGCCTGCTGTCAATACTTTATCAGGAGTCACCATCTCTAACGGCGAGAGTATCATTCAAAAAGCTATTCGTAAAATCCCGCTAAATTATCCCGTTAAGGATGTGATGCTGGAGGGTTTTTTAAGGATGTACCATATTGTGAAAGACTCGGTGGCCTACCGTCAATACTACAAAAACGACGCGGTGATAAAAATGCGTTATACGCCCTACACAACAAAAGAAGAGCCGCAGGTAGTATTGCTACAAAACAATGCCACACACCTCACTGATCTTAGCCTGGCTAAAGATACTTTGCGCTGGGTAAACAGCTACCTGGTGCCACATCGTACAGATATGGTGCATACCCGTACCTTTATATTAGCGGCTAACAGTGCCAAAAAATACACTTATGTTATTAACGGGAAAGATTGGGTAAATGGCAGCCGGGTATATGTGGTCAACTTTTTTTCGATGAAGCAAAACGACCAGGCGGGTACGCTATACATTGATACGGCCAGCTACGCCATCGTAAAAACAGAGTTAACACTTTACAATGTAAAAAGCCTGAGCGGGCTTGGGTTTAAAAAGAGCTATACGGTTAACTATAAAAAAATAAACGGCCGCTGGTACCTCGATCATGTAAAAGCGAATGCCGCCGCCAATCACAATGGGTTCGATCAATCGGCAAGTGTTGATTATAAAACCACGGCAATAGATAGTACGCGCATAGAAGATCCGGCTTATCACGAAGTGATACAAAACAGGAGCATGGATGTGAATGTTAACAACCCGGGCACCGCCGAAACGCAGGCTAAATATGCCGGCCTGTTCAAAAGTAGCACCGCCGACCCGTTGATGACGCAGATACCTACACCTGCTGTAGATACAACGAAGCGTGCACCAACTACCGGTACAAACACGATGAGAGGCATTTACAATTATCTCCGGAATGGAAACCTTCACCGTACCCTTACCATCAACGGATCGCCTTTTAGCCTTGCAGAAAACCAGCCACTTATTGGTAATAGCGTTGGTGATATTGCCAATTATTCTTTAGGAAACAGCTTGCAATTCAGGTTAAAAAAAGAGGTATTTTTTTCGGTCAGCTTTAGTTCCAATTTTGGCATTGGCAGTATTTGGAATACCGAACTGGCCACTTCATTTTTATATAACTTTCAGTTCAACAATGCCCATCGCCCTATTTCGGTTTCCCCTTCCTTGGGGTATTCTTATATTTCATTGTCGAAGGCAGGCACTTCTTATTATAATCAACACAGCCTGATACCGGGCATTGGTATTGCCATTGAACATAGTCATAACCTAAGCTATTTTATCCAGGCAAAATATTATGGCATTTTAAATTCACATAACCAAGGCATTTTGCTTACGCGGCAACTATTAGCGCCAACCATAGGGTTGATCTTTAAGTGAGCGAAACAGTAAAAAAAGTGCTGGATATCAAAAAGGTATTTTAAAACATCATTATTAAGTAATTATAAATTTTATATTTTCGCCGCATTAATTAACACTAAATTAATATGGGCAAAAATCTACGCTGCTGTTTGTTACTCCTGCTTTTATCGTCAAAAGCTATTGCTCAAAGTACGCCATGGGGCACATGGGGAATAGGCACTATAGTTTTACCCGGTGATAGCAGCCATAAGTGGGGCGGTTATACCGAGTTGCAGTTACGCGCAAACAATGTGTTTAGCAACTTTATGTATGATGAGGTAAAGGCAGGCATAAGTTATGATATTGACAAGAATTTTACCGCACTGGTAGGTACTGGTCGTTACACTACTTATGATTACCGCGACCTTGATCTGGGCCCGTTAACAACTGAAACCCGCTTATGGGAACAAATAACTACTACCCAGTTTTTATACCGTTTAAAATTAGAGCACCGTTACCGTGTGGAGCAGCGTTGGGTAAATGGTAATTACAGGAACCGTTTTCGCTACCGGATAAATGTTTTTATTCCACTCAATAAAACTAAAATAGAAGCAAAAACTTATTTCCTATCATTATTTGATGAGGTGTTTTTAAACAATGTGGAGCCTAACTTTGAGCGTAACCGCATATCGGCCGCTGCTGGTTACCAGTTTGACAGATCATGGATAGTGCAGGCTGGGTGGATCAATCAATACAACTATATCCCCAACCAAAGTAACGACAAAAACAACCTGATGCTGATGTTAATGTACCGCATAAACCGTAAGCACGGTGTACCACGCGAACACGTGCCAACAACGACGGATTAATTCAGGTCACTATCGGCAAAGGTATTGCCTTGCCGGATGTCGCCGGTATCATAACCTTTTTTGAACCAGTAAGCCCGCTGTGCGGATGTGCCATGTGTAAAGCTATCGGGCGAAACATGGCCTTGATACTTTGCTTGCAGCCTGTCGTCGCCAATGGCATGGGCGGCAACTAATGCCGAATCAATATCGGCACGCTTTATCATCACACCTTTGCTGATGCCTTTGGATACATAATGTGCCCAAAGCCCGGCATAAAAATCTGCCTGCAGCTCTAATTTTACTGATAGTTTATTAAAATCAGTTTCGCTCATGCTGCTGCGTGCCTGATCCATTTTAGCGGATATCCCTAACAGGTTTTGTACATGGTGCCCAACCTCATGCGCTATAACGTAAGCTTCTGCCGATTCGCCGGGGGCCTGGAACTTGTTGTTCAGTTCATCAAAAAAGGAAAGGTCCAGGTATACTTTCTGATCGGCAGGGCAATAGAACGGGCCCGTTGCCGAACTGGCAAAACCACAGCCCGAAGCATCAACTCCCTGCGAATAAAAATGTAAAGTGGGCTTTGTATACGTTTGGTTTTGGGCGGTAAAAATACTGTCCCAAACATCTTCGGTTGATGCAAAGATCACCCGGCTGAACTTTTGCTCCATATTTTGGTCTTCCGTTACCCGCGTATTTACCTGCTGGCTATCCTGCCCGCCGGAGCCTAATTGCGAAATATTTACCCCTGTAAACAGGTAAATAACAAAGCCAATTATCCCAACAATTCCGCCGCCAAGGGCTAAACCACGGCCGCCACTGCTGCTGCCCTGTTCTACATTATTGCTTTCGCGTCCGCCAAACCATTGCATATTTTACGTTTTAGTTAAATATGCAACAGTTATTATGGGCTGCTTGTTTGAACTATGCTGTAAAAGCTACCAAAGCCTTTTCAATACGGATAATAGTTTCTTCTTTACCCAGCAAAGCGACTATATCAAAAACATGAGGGCCAAATTTGCCGCCAACCAGCATAATACGGAAAGGCAGCATCACATCGCCAATTTTAAAACCTGTTTCTTCGCACAGGTATTTAAAATCTATCTCCAGTTGTGTGGCTTCCCAGTTTGGCAGTTCGGCATAGCGGGTAATTAAGGTGCCGAAGAAATCTGTTTTGGTATCCGTCCATTTTGGTTTTACAGCATTAAGGTCGTACTCTTTTGGCGTTTCAAAAAAGTATACGCTTTGCTGGTAAAAATCGGTTAAAAGTGTGCAACGGTCTTTAACAGTTTCAATGACTTTCAAAAGCAATTCATCATCGGCTATAGCCACACCTTTATCCTCCAAAACCGCTTTCACTTTAAGCTTTAAGCTTTCAGCGCTTAGCTTTTTTATCCACTCGGCATTGTACCATTTGGCTTTCTCAAAATCAAACTTGGCGCCCGATTTATTGATGCGCTCTATCGAGAATTTCTCCACCAATTCGGTAAGCGAAAATATTTCCTGATCTGTGCCGGGGTTCCAGCCCAGCATACCTAAAAAGTTAATGAAAGCTTCGGGTAAAAAGCCCATTTCGCGGAATCCCGGTGTGGTTTCGCCGGTAACCTGGTCTTTCCAATCCATGGCATATACCGGGAAGCCAAATTTGGCGCCATCGCGCTTGCTGAGTTTTCCGTGCCCATCGGGTTTTAATATCAATGGTAAGTGTGCCCATTGCGGCATATCGGCGGCCCAGCCTAAGTATTTCCATAACAAAATGTGTACAGGGGCAGATGGCAGCCACTCCTCTCCGCGGAAAGCGTGGGTTATTTTCATCAGGTAATCATCAACCACCACGGCTAAGTGATAGGTTGGCATACCGTCGGCCTTTAGTAATACTTTATCATCAACCTGGTTGGTCTCAAAAACCACATCGCCGCGTATCATATCGTTAAAGCGAACGCTTTCATCTTCGGGTACCTTAAGGCGGATAACATGTGGCACACCTGCATCCAATAAATGCTCTACCTGGCCCGTTGTTAGTGAGATAGAGTTGCGCAATTCGCTGCGGTGGAAATGACCATATTGAAAATTTGGCACTTCTTTGCGTTTGGCATCCAGCTCTTCGGGGGTATCAAAAGCATAGTAGGCATGGCCATGTGCTACTAACTTTTCGGCATACTCGCGGTAGATGGCTTTACGCTCGCTTTGGCGGTATGGGGCGTATTGGCCACCTGTATGCGGGCCTTCGTCGGGTGTAATGCCGCACCAGGCAAGGCAATCTAAAATGTATTGTTCGGCGCCTTCAACAAAGCGGGTTTGGTCGGTATCTTCAACACGTAAAACAAAAGTGCCACCTTGTTGCTTTGCAAACAGGTAATTAAACAATGCGGTACGTACACCACCAAGGTGCAAACCACCGGTTGGGCTTGGCGCAAAACGAACGCGGACTTTAGAATTGGACATAGGCGCAAAGATACTTTGGATTTCGAATTTCGAATGTTGGATTTCGAATTTATTTTGCTTAAAGACTGTATAGAATGTCACAAATTAAAATTAAAGGTCCTAAAAATTCGAAATTGAAAATCCGAAATTCGAAATAATGAGATATAAATAACTAATTTGGACTGCTAATGAATCCATACGAACAGAAACGGCGCTGGAAATATTTACTGCTTGCATTCGCGGTGGTAATTGCCTGTGGCTCGTTATTATATACCCGTTTTTTGGTAAAGGGCATTGCCCGCGCCGAACGTACCCGTGCGCAAGTATGGGCACTAAGCATGAAACAATTGTTCCAGATAGATGATAACGACTCGTATGTTTATGTAACATCCGTTCGCGACAGTTTATCGGTACCGGCTATTGTTGTTGATGAAAAAGGAGATTTTGTGACCGCTAAGGGTTTGGATTCTACCAAAACATGGATGCCGCAATCGGCCGATAACCAGCGTCCGGGTAAAAAGCCACTAAAATCCGATACATCATATTTCAGAGCGCAGCTCGATTATATGAAAAGCCAGCACGAACCGATCAGGATAAATACTTTTAGCAACCAGTATTGGCTGGTTTATTACCAGGATTCGGTATTACTTACTCAATTAAAGGTATTCCCTTATATCCAGCTATCGGTTATCGCGGTATTTTTACTGGTGGCTTATACGGCCTTCAATACTTCGCGAAAATCAGAACAGAACCAGGTTTGGGTAGGTTTAGCCAAAGAGACCGCGCACCAGTTGGGTACGCCAATATCATCGCTTATGGCATGGATAGAGCTGATGAAGGATAAGTTTAATGCCGAGGATGACCCGCTTATCGCCGAAATGGAGAACGATGTGAAGCGACTGGAGATAGTAGCCGACCGTTTTTCAAAAATAGGTTCGAAACCCAAGCTTGAACTGCACCCGGTTTATGCCGTGGTAAAGGATTATGTTGATTATTTTAAAGTCCGCGTAAGCAATAAAATACACTTTGAACTGGTTGGGGATGAAACTTTTGAAGCAGGTTTAAACATCCCGCTGTTTGATTGGGTGTTGGAAAACCTGCTAAAAAATGCAGTTAACGCTATTGACGAAACAGGGAACATACGGGTTGAAATATCTGCACATGCTACAAAGCGGCAGGTTTTTATCGATATCAGCGACACGGGTAAAGGGATACCCCGTTCAAAATTTTTAGCCGTATTTCAGCCCGGGTATACTACACGTAAACGGGGTTGGGGCCTTGGGCTATCGCTCACTAAACGCATCATAGAGAATTACCACAACGGGCAGATCTTTGTTAAAGACAGCGAAGTAGGCAAAGGCAGCACCTTCCGTATCATATTAGAAAACCAAACCACTTACCATGAATAAACCCGGGCCAGAAGAATACGTGCCATTTTATGCCACTTACATCAGCAAGGTAGGCAACGGCGATATCATTAAAATTTTGGAAGAACAAATGGAAAGCACTTACCAGTTGGCTAAAAACATGCCTGCCGATAAAGCCGGTTATGCCTATGCCCCCGGCAAGTGGACCATTAAAGAAGTATGGGGCCATATGGCCGATACAGAACGGGTTATGGCCTACCGTGCCCTGCGTTTTGCGCGGAACGATAGTTTGGAACTGCAGGGTTTTGACCAGGATGATTACATGACCTACTCCCGTTTTAACGAACGTTCGCTTGATGACCTTGCCGAAGAGTTTAAAACCTTGAGGCAGGCAAACATGTACTTGCTGAAAAACCTGAATGCCGAAGAAAAACAACGTGGCGGGCTGGCTAATGGCAATTATGTTACGGTAAATGCCTTGTTATACATTATTGCCGGGCATGAGCACCATCACATACAAATAGTAAAGGAGCGTTATTTATGAGCAAGCTATGGTTTGGCAACCCTACAATAGGCGATATTAACAATCGGCCTAAAAATCATATTGGCGCTTTAATTGGCATTGAGTTTATCGAAATTGGCGATGATTATATTAAAGCTACCATGCCTGTTGATGCACGGACACATCAACCTTTCGGTATTTTACATGGCGGCGCATCGGTAGTGCTGGCCGAAACCCTGGGAAGTATTGCATCAAGCCTGGTTATTGATCAGGAAAAGTATATGGCTGTTGGGCAGGAGGTAAACGCTAATCATTTACGCCCGGTAAAAACAGGCAAGGTAACGGGTATTTGTACCCCAATACATATTGGCGGCAAAAGTCATGTTTGGGATATTAAGATGTATGACGACCGTGGTAAAATGAATTGCATCAGCAGGCTTACGGTGGCGATAGTGGGGCGCATATAAAAAGAAGATAGTCGATAGTCCATAGACCATGGTAATACCAGGGAAAACTATGGACTATCGACCATGGGCTATGGACTAATATTATTCTTCCAGCCTGTTGTCCTTCTTATCGATAGTTTCTTTTTTCTCGATGCGGTATGAGGTGTATAAACCTAAACCGCCAAATATTGCTATTAATGAAAAATAAATAGCCGGGTTGTCAGGGTCGCCGGTGTGGTTAAGGTTTGCCATTAGGGTATGATCGAGTATGTTTGCAAGGAACAAGCCTAAACCCGCGCCCATTAACAGAAACGCCCATTTTAAATATTGAAATGGTGCCGGTTGCGATTTATAGGCCCTGGGGTCCATGCCGCGCTCTATCATGGCCATTCTTTCTTTTTTGTGTAAGTGTACAATGCCGAATATCATAGCGAAAAGGCTGATGGGTACCAGGATAGGTATCAGTAGTGCTAAATTGTGAGAGTCCATAGTTTTAAAATTAAAAAGTTTATATAAATAATGTTTTGTTTTTGTGTTATTTGAAAGCTATGACTACCTCATTTTTAAACAGGTTACACCGGGTTACAAAATAATTTCAAATTGATTTTACATCCTATATAAAAGGCTGCTATTAATTAATGTATATTTAAGTGTAACCTCAAACCGGATACACGCGTCAGAGATAACATTAATGCAAAGCAAGCTGACAGATATAGAACTGATAGAACAATCGCTGGCCGGTAACCAGGGGGCATACGCCATCCTGATAAAGCGCCACCAGCGGTTTGTATTTACGCTTGCCTTGCGTTTTGCCAAGAACAGAGAGGATGCCGAAGAGATTGCGCAGGATTGTTTTGTTAAAGCCTACCGTGCACTGGCTGGTTTTAGCGGGCAATCAAAATTTAGTACCTGGTTGTATACCATTGTTTATACAACGGCTATGACATTTTTGCGCAAAAAAAGGGTTGATACTACCTCTATTGATGATGAGAACACCTATATTCAACTGGAGAATCAATCATCGGGATTGGAGAATAATTTGGCCGAGCAAAAGTCGCGGTCGTATTATGTGAACCGCGCCATCGCGCAATTATTGCCCGATGATGCGATGATCATCACGATGTTTTATAAAGGGGAGCAATCATTAGAAGAAATAGCCGAAGCTATGAGCATGGAGGCTAATACCGTTAAGGTTAAACTATTCAGGGCGCGTCAGCGTTTAAAAGAAAAGTTGGAGCATACCCTTAAACACGAAGCAAAGGAGCTGATATGAATACGATAGAAGAAAAATTGTGGAATTATATTGATGGTACCTGCACCGCCGAAGAGCGAGAAAGTATTGCTACCTTAATAGCTACCGATGAGGTGTACAGCAAAAAATACAAAGAACTATTGTTGCTTAACGCTGAGTTTACCAATATTGAGCTTGATGAGCCATCAATGGCCTTTGCTTATAATGTGATGGAAACCATCCGCACAGAAAATGCCATGAAGCCGCTGAAAGCTACTGTCAACAAAAACATCATACGCGGTATCGGGATGTTTTTTGCATTTACCATTGTTGCGTTATTGGTGTTTACGCTTTCGCAGGTTAATTGGTCTGCCGGAGGTAACAGCGCGCCTGTTATTAATTTTACCATGCCTCAGTTACCCGGTTTGATCAGCAGCACTACAGTGTACGCTTTTTTATTCGTCGATTTGATATTGGGATTGTTTTTACTGGACAATTATTTGCGCAAAAAGCTGACAAATGCTACACCACAACAATAACTGTATGGCAAACGGAACATCATTGTAGTACATGCCTGACGGATAACTGCGATAAACTATCATACAGGTGTCAATAAAAGCATTCTTATATTAAAAACCACAAAGTTTGGCACAGCCCAACACGCTTTGGTACAGAAATTGTATTAAGTACAGCGAGTCGGTAAACTTACCGGCTTAATTGTGATAAGGTTTAGGTTGAAAGTCCCCCGGAGCAAGTCTGGGGGGCTTTTTGTTTTTTAGTAGGATGTTCTAAAAATAAAAAACCGGTTTACAATACAAAGTATCATAAACCGGCGTGTATTATAAAGTACGGTTAGTACTATTTATCTTCGCGGCCTTTAACCAGCACTTTTAAAAAGAAAGCTGCAGTTAGTAAACCAACCACACCGCCAATAGGGATATAGATAAATCCTTTTTCCAATACGGCGCCTGTTAGTAAACCAAAAAACAAACCGATAACGTAATACAGGTAATCGTAATTTTTTTCTTCTGTGTGCTGATGTTTCATATCTAAAATATATTGCAGCAAAAATAGTGATTAATTGATGTTTAGCAATTAATTTTTACCTGTTTTGAAAAAAACATTTAAAGCATTCCTGTCATACCAATAAAACAAAAGATATTTTTTTGTCTTAATCTAAAACCTGTGCATAATTTCGCAAATCATAATCGTTGCAATGAAAAAACACCTACTTTTTATTATAATAGCCCTATGCGGCATAAAAGCTATAGCGCAAGAGCATCCATGGCACCCGGCCGACTCGACAGAGAAATGGAACATGCATTTCCAGATGACGGTGATAGACCAAAGCCATACCGCATTTACCGCGCCCTACACAGGCGATAACAGCCTGAACCCGGCAGCCGAAGAAGCGCTCTCCATTACCACAACCTTATTTGTTGGCCGCAAATTGTGGAAAGGTGCATCGTTGTATTTTAACCCAGAGGTTTCCGGTGGCAGCGGGGTAAGTTCTGCACGGGGTATTGCCGGTTTTGTTAATGGCGAAACCTTCAGAATAGGCAGCCCTGCGCCAGCATTGTACTTAGGCAGACTGTATTATAAACAATATATCCCGTTGAGCGAGGACGAAGACTTAGTACCATCTGATGTAAATCAATTAAAAGAATACGTACCCAGAAAACGCATTGTGATAACCGCGGGCAAATTTGCCGTGTCAGACTTTTTTGATAATAACAATTACAGCCATGATCCGCGCAGCCAGTTTATCAACTGGAGCCTGATGAGCAACGGTGCCTGGGATTACGCAGCCAATACCCGTGGCTATACCGATGGTATAGTGTTAGAGTATGTTACACCAAAGTGGTCGGCCAGGGTGGCTGGTACTTTAGAGCCAAGCTATGCCAACGGCCCCGAATTTGATTATGATTACTTTAAAAGCTACAGCCAAACCGCCGAGATCACCAAAAATTTGGAGTTCAACAAGCATGAGGGCGCTATCAGGCTGTTACTTTTCAGGAATGTGACCAAAGCGCCCGCATACCGCGATGTAATACAGAACGACCCTACGCTGGATGTAATAAACGGCAAAAACTACGGCGGCGTAAAATATGGCTTCGGTATAAACGGAGAGCAGGAGTTAAATAATAATCTGGGTGTATTTTTCAGGATAGGCTGGAACGATGGTAAAACCGCTACCTGGGCCTTTACCGAAATTGATCAAACCATAAGCGCGGGCTTGAACTATACCGGTGCGCAATGGAAGAGGCCCAACGATGTTTTTGGCCTGGCAGGCGTTATCAACGGAATATCGGATGATCATCGCGCGTTTTTAAATGCAGGGGGCTACGGTTTTATTATTGGCGACGGTAAGTTACCACACTATGCTACCGAAAAAATTGTGGAAGCGTATTACAGTGCCCAGATCAATAAAAACCTGTTCCTCTCGGGCGATTACCAGTTTGTACAAAACCCTGCTTATAATACAGACCGTGGCCCGGTTAATGTGTTTTCTATCAGGGCGCATGTTGAATTTTAGCATCTTGGCTTAAATGATTATATTAGGCTCAATATGCGTGAGATAAAAGCAGCCATTATTGATCTGTACGATGATTATCCCAACCAGGCTATATCATCATTCCAACATATTTTAAAAACTTTTGGGGATGCCAATGGGATAAATATAAAGGCTGATGTATTCGACCTCCGCGGGAAAAATGAAGCTCCGGGATTAGATTTCGATGTATACCTATCAAGCGGCGGCCCTGGCAGCCCGATAGATAGCGAAGGCTCTGAGTGGGAAACCAAGTACTGGAAACTGGTTGATGATATTGACGCGCATAACCAATCGGAAGCATCCAATAAAAAGCACGTGTTTTTTGTATGCCATTCTTTCCAACTGTTATGCCGCAGGTATAAACTGGGCGATGTAAACCAGCGTACCAGCGAGTCGTATGGTATTATGTCGACTATTAAAACCGAAGCAGGTAAAGCCGACGATGTTTTTAATGGCCTGGCCGACAATTATTACATATTCGATTCGCGCGAGTGGCAGGTAGTTAACCCTGATATGCAACGCTTTAAAGAAATAGGCGCTACCCTGTTAACAATTGAACGGGAACGTACCAACCCAACGAACCCGCGCGCGTTAATGGCCATCAGGTTTAACCCGTATTTCATCGCTACACAATACCACCCCGAAGTTGACCCGGTTGATATGAAGGAACGCATGCTGACCGATGATTATAAAAACCACATGATTGAAGAGTACGGCATTGAAAAATACAACGAGATACTGGGAAACCTTAACCAGCCCGATAAACTACTGCTTACCTATAATACCATTATCCCACGGTTTCTGGCTGCAGCTATTGGTTAGGTGCCGGGCTAATTCAAAAATAAAATCAAATAATAAACGTTTTTGTATATAGTATCAGAATAGTATTAAATTTGTGACATGAATTTTCAATTAGCCATTGTTATTTTACTTTTTATTGCCGCCTTATTTTATGTTGGCAGGGTAATTTACAATAGTGTTTTTGCAAAAAAAGGCTGCGGATCAAATTGTAAATGCGGTGTCGATTTTTCCAATATCGATCAGGCCGGGAAATAATTGCACGTAACTCATTAATTTTGCCTAAAATTAAAAAGTATTAATGTCAGGTAAGCAGGTTTTTCAGGCCGATACCCCGGGAAGATGGACGCGTTTTAAGTGGTTAAGCCGGTTACTCATTGTATTATTAATAGCAGGCCTTATTGGCGCTGCAATTACCATTACATCGCAGCAATACCCATCGCTGCCCAACCTCAACTCGGCACCCAAAAAGTTATCTAAAGAAGAACTTGACGCCCTTAAGCATTCCAAAAAATTTAAGGATTTTAAATTACAGGAAGCTGAAATACAGGAGTTACGCCGCGATCTTAAACTGCACCAATTAAAGCACCCCAGCAATAAAAGCCGTATCAACGCCGGTTTTTACCGCCCCTGGGAAACGCAGGCCTATAACTCACTGATAGACCATATTGGCAAACTGGATATGATAGTGAGCGAGGGTTTTGTGATGACGCCCGGTAAAGATACCATCACGGCCCACCTTGATACGGGCCTGATGAAACTGAACAAAAAGTATAAAAAGCCTATCATCATTTCGCTTTCAAATTATATCAATGTAAATAATGTTTCTGGCTACCTTGATTCGAAGGATGTTTACCGGATTATCAAAAACAAAAAAAAGCGTACCATTTTCATTAACGACATTGCCAATAAGCTGGTTAAAAACCACTTGCAGGGCCTTAACCTTGAGTTAGAAGATATTAAAGACCGCGACGATGTAAATTATGTGGCTTTTGAAAAAGAACTTTACGCCACCCTGCACGAAAAAAAGCTATTGGTAACGCAAAATGTTAACGCTACCGATGATGGCTATGATGTAGAATCATTACAGGAATTTAATGATTACCTGTTCATCTTCGCGATAGACCAGCACACCGAATCGAGCAACGCCGGCGATATATCAGATCAGCGATGGGTGGAGCAAACATTAGATGATGTTTGCAGCCAGGTGCCCAGCGAAAAGATAATTTTAGTAGTTGGCGCTTACGGGTACGACTGGCCCGAAAATAGTATTGGCAAACCGATGTCATACCAGCAAGCCATCAGTACCGCGCATGAGCACTCGAGCAAAATATCATATAATAAACAATCGGGTAACCTGAGCTATAAATACCTGGCGCAGGATAGTATAACCCACTCGGTGTTTTTTACCGACGCGATAACCAATTTCAACATCATCCGCATGGCCGATGATTGGTCAACAGGCGGAATAGCGCTTTGGCGCATAGGTACCGAAGACCCGCGCCTGTGGAGCTTTTTTGATAAGAGCTTATCCATCGATTCGTTACGCAAAACAGGGGTGGATAAGCGAAAGCTGGAAACCGTAGGGCTTAACGACCGTATTGACTACTCGGGCGATGGCGAGGTACTCGACCTGGTATCTGTACCCGATACAGGCAAGATCGTACTGAACCTCGACCCTAAAACCTTTAAGTTTCTCGATCAGCTTTACGTAAAGCTGCCTACCAAATACCAGATACGTAAATACGGTTACGCCCCAAAAAAGATAGTACTTACCTTTGATGATGGCCCCGACCCTGATTTTACGCCACGCATACTTGATATTTTAAAACGCGAAAATGTACCTGCCTCATTTTTTGTAGTAGGCGCCATGGTTGAAAAGAATATACCCCTGCTACGGCGGGAGTTTGAGGCAGGCTACGAAATTGGTAACCACACGTTTTTCCATCCTGATGTATCGGCCATAAGTTTGAAGCGGGTTAAACTGGAGTTGAATGCCACGCGTAAATTGATAGAATCCATTACAGGGCGTAGCACTATACTGTTCAGGCCGCCGTTTAACGCCGATGCTGAGCCGCAAACCGTTGCCGAGGTATTACCGGTAGCGTTGAGCCGCGAAGAAAAATACATTAATATTGGCGAATCGATAGATCCGCATGATTGGGAGCCTGGCGTTACCGCGGATACCATATTGGCACGCGTTATTGCGCAAAAAGATGCCGGATCGATGTTGTTGCTGCATGATGCAGGGGGCGATACCCGCGAAGAAACGGTAAAAGCTTTACCAGGCATTATCCATTTTTTTAAGAGCCACGGCTACCAGTTTACCACCATTGCCGAAGTATTAGGTAAAACCAAGGCCGACCTGATGCCGCCCATCAGCGATGATGCCGACAGCGGTATTGTGGGTACGCTGTACAGCATGATGATCATGAGCGTGTTTTATGGCAATTGGTTTATGCTGTACCTCTTCTTCTCGGCTATATTTTTGGCGGTGGGCCGGATAGTGCTCATCGGTATTTTAGCATCACGCCAATACAACGAAAATAAAAAGGAAACTGCCGACCGTTTGGCCGAAGCGGTGCTATACCCGGTAAGCATCATCGTACCTGCGTATAACGAGGAGGTAACGGCCATCAAAACCATCGAAAGCTTGCTGCATACCAAGTATGATAACTTCGAGATCATTTTCATTGATGATGGATCGAAGGATAAAACATTCCAGGTGGTGAGCAAAGCTTATGAGGGGCACCCTAAAGTAAAGATACTCACCAAGCCTAACGGCGGCAAGGCCACGGCGCTAAACTTTGGTATTGGCCATGCCACGTACGATTTTGTGATCTGTATTGATGCCGATACGCAGCTGAAAGACGATGCTGTGTACCACCTGATGACCTATTTTAGCGATGAGGAAATTGGCGCGGTAGCGGGTACGGTGAAGGTAGGTAACGAGAATAATATCATCACCAAATGGCAGTCTATCGAATACATTACGGCCCAGAACATGGACCGCCGGGCCTTCGACCTGATCAATAGCATTACCGTGGTGCCGGGTGCTATCGGGGCCTTCCGCAAAACGGCTATTAACAAGGCGGGGGGCTTTACTTACGATACCCTGGCCGAAGATTGCGACCTGACCATGCGTATATTAAAGCAGGGCTATATTGTGCGCAACTGCGCCGATGCCATTGCCTATACCGAAGCGCCGGAATCGATAGAGATGTTGCTGAAACAGCGTTTCCGCTGGAGCTTTGGCGTGATGCAGAGCTTCTGGAAAAATAAGGACGCGCTGTTTAATAAAAAGTATAAGTTTTTCGGGATGGTGGGCATGCCGAATATCCTGATCTTCCAGATCATTCTGCCGCTGTTTTCGCCCCTGGCCGATCTGATGATGCTTTTGGGCATGCTGGGCGACCACCGCGAAAAGATCTTTATTTATTACGTAGCCTTTGTACTTATCGACTTTGCCGTGGGCGCCATTGCCTTCTGGATGGAGAAAGAGGATTACAAAAAGCTCATCTACATTATTCCGCAAAAGTTTGTGTGGCGCCAGTTAATGTATTATGTGCTGTTCAAATCTATCCGCCGTGCTGTTAAGGGTGAGTTAAGTGGTTGGGGGGTGTTGAAGCGTACAGGGAATGTGACGGCGCAGAAGGGGAAGTAATGTTTGGGTTTTGCGTAATTGACCTGCATGTTGGAGCCGCTATGGCCGCGGCGGGCCTTTGTTCTTTTTCTTGATAAAAAGAACCAAAAATCAAGCCAGCAAAGAGGCTTCTTTCGCACAGGCCAATCCGCACAAGCCGGGAAAACCTGGGCTGCAACCTTTTGCCCCCGCTTCGCACACTCTTGACCTACGCTTCAGGCAAAAATTGCTATGCCCTGCAGCCGCACAAGGCCACCATTGTTTTCCCCGCTTTTGGCCGAAGCTTTTTTGCTGACCGCTAACAGGATATAATAAATAAGCTTTTGTTTTAATTCCCCTCTTGAGAGGGGCGCGGGTAAGCATGGCGCGATGGCGGGGTGTGTTATTTGAAGCGAGTCGCTTTGCAGGACACACCCCCAACCCCTCTCAAGAGGGGTTGGGGTGTGGTTTAACCAAACAATTCCTTCAAAACATCATTTGCATATATGCACATTAACTCATTTGCACATTTCGGCTTATCTTAGCTACGTCTATGAATAAAAAAATACTTTGCCTGTTGGTTTGTTGTTTGGGGATGCATGTCGCGGTGGGACAGGTGGGTAAGTACCTGCCTAAGTTTATGCGGAAGATATTGCTGGATACCGATAGCGGCCGTTCCAGCAGCCTGATCCCTTTGCCGGTGTTTAACTCGGCGCCCGAAACTGGTTTGGAGTTTGGCGGCTCGGTGCTGTACTCGTTCTATGCCGATACCCTGCACCGCGAAACCCGGGTGAGCAATATTTTTACTTACGGCACAGTAACTACCAAGGGGCAAAACCGCTTTGGGCTGAGCACCAGCCACTGGTATGCCCAAAACAAATACCACTACTCGGCCTCGCTGAGCTATGTGAACTTCCCGGCTAATTTTTACGGGGTGGGTAACAGTACCCGCGCCATTGATGCCGAACGGATCACCGAAAAGCGCTTTAAGTTTTTTATGGGTGGCGAAAAGCTGTGGACCAAAGGCGTATACGCCGGGTTGCTGGCGGGGGTGTTGAGCTCTAAATACTCAAGCACCAATACGGGGATCTTTGAAACCGACCCGACCATTGAGCACCGCGAGGGCGGCACCAACCTGCTGTTTGGCCCCAGCTTTGTTTATGATACGCGCGATAATAATACCTATACCAATACAGGTTTTGAGGTGGTGAGCAGCTATGTGCTGTACAAGGGCATATACGGCAGCAATGGCTATAACGGCGGCCTGTTTACCATTGAGGCCACGCAATACAACCACCTGAGCAAGCGCCTTAACCTGGCGTTCGACCTGTATGATACGAATTTAACGGGTGGCGAATCGCCTTTTTATTTGCTGCCTGCTATGGGGAGCGACGAGCTGATGCGGGGCTATTATAATGGACGGTTTCGCGACCGCAATTATGTGGCTGCCCAGGCCGAACTGCGCTACCGCTTTAGCAAACGCTTTGGCCTGGCCTTTTTTGGCGGCGGCGGCAAGGTGTTTCGCGAGGAGTTTAGTTTTGACGACTGGAAACCCAGCTACGGCGGCGGTCTGCGGTACTTTTTTGATGTGGAAAAGGGTTTGGATATTAGCTTTGATTATGCTGTTGGGGAGCAACGGGCCGGGGAGAACAGGCAGGGTGGGTTTTATATTCGGTTGGGGGAGGCGTTTTAGAGGGCTTGCAGGTACGTGTACACCAGACAATCGGTTTGGAGGTGAATGTCTTGTGGTTACCTATCCGTTCAATACCACAAGCGGGGACGCTTGCGGGAGCGGACGGCATTTTAGTAAATATGCAATTAATATTATATAAAATATATAGATTAATTTTTATAAGTTTATATTTCTCTAAACAACCCCTTAAATATGGAAAATCTTGATAAAATATTAAGCATTTCGGCAAGTATATTTTCTATAATCGCAATTTTTTATTCTAGCACTACGATTAGTAAATTAAAAAAAATAAATAATTCCATCAATAATACTTCAATCGGCGGTGATAGAACTATTAATCAAAAGATCAAAGGTGATGGCAATTTTCAAGTAGGTAAGCAAAATGACTGAAAGAAAAACTCAAAAGATTGAAGGAGATGGGAATGTTCAAGCCCAAAACTACATTGCTAATCAATATAATTCATTTGTAAATGATGATTTAACAGAATTAACAATTGTCGATGAATTATTACAACATATAAAGGAAAATGCTAAAAGGGATATTCCTAATGCTTCATCTATTAATGAAAAATTCGTGAAAATTGATAAGAAAATATCTATTAATTTCAAACCTGAAGAACAAGCAGGAATAAAAACATTGTTTACGTATGCTTTTTCTAAGATTTCATTAATTGAGGAAAGAATAGGTAATATGGACTCTGATGATCAAGCATGCTTGCATTCACATTTTTTAGGTATGTATTTAGAAAACAAAGCAAACGGCCTTACCCCATTACAAAACCTAACAGAGCTTTTCAAAAAAACCACACCAGCCAATAGGTCTTCCGATCCCAAATACACATCATTTGCTCAATCAATAATTTTATTTTTCTTCGATGATTGCACCATTTTTGAAAAAACACCAGAAGAAGTTATTCAATTAAAATTATTGTAAATGCTTATACCAAGTAAACATGAAAATTTAGAGTATAACTTACTTGTTATAGGATCTGATATACTGAGGATACTCAGGACTGGCAATCACAATATTGAAGAACTTTTTCAAACAATCAAAAAATACGCTAGTGAAATTTCACTAGATAAAATTTTGGATTGCATATTATATTTATGGTTATGTGAGTTTGTAATTGTAGAAGATAATGTTGTCATACTAAATAGAAACAACTGAACATAATGTATTTAAAGAAGATTTTTTCTGAACCAAGTGGTTTGTTCCCCCCTGTTGATTTTATCAATGGAGTAAACTTTATATTTGGTAAAAAGGAAAATGAAGTTACTCCAAAACATTCTCTTAATAGTATAGGTAAATCTACATTTTTAGATTTAATAGACTTTTGTTTATTAGCGTCTTACAAAAAAATACATAATCCTAGATTATTAGCTGCACATGACATTTTAAGTGGTTATGAAATCGTATTAGAGTTTTCTATCGAAGAAACAGTTTATCGATTGACTAGAAATGTTGATGAGCCACAAATTGTACATTTTGGCTCACCTGATAAATTGGAAAAATATGACCTTGAAAATCTTAAGCCTATTTTAGGGGATTTAATCTTTAAAAGAAAAGCTTATTCAGGTTTTTTTAACCCTAAATGGTTTAGACCCTTAATAAATTTTTATACAAAAATCCAAAAGTTTAAAAGAGAGCAATTCTTAGATCCTATAAAATACATCAAAGAAATTAGTGAGCTAGAAATTAATATATTTCAGTTTTATTTACTCGACCTTAATGACAAATTATTAATAGATAATTATCGTCATTATGGTGAGTACAAAAAAATCGTACCGGCATTACAACAGGTGAGAAAACTTATTTCAGAAAAGTATGATTTAACTAATATAAAACAAACCAATGAAAGTATTTCAAAATTAAGGCTTGAAATAGTTCGACTTGATGAGGCAATTCAAAAATTTGAATTGATGGATCAATATCGTAATTCTGAAGATGAAGCTAACGAACTTACTTTTAAAATTAAAGAATTATGGCTCCAGAATTTTTCCGAACGAAAGAAAATTGACCAATACGAGGAAAGTTTTAAAGTGCCTGATAAAATTAGTACTACTAAAATTAAAAATATATACTCTCAACTTTCGGAAAACTTTGGTATTCAGGTAAAAAAATCACTAGATGATGCAATAAAATTCAGAGATAAACTATCTGAATCTCGGCGAAATTTTTTATTAGAAGAAATAACCAATATAAATATAAAAATCAAAGAGAGAGAAATTGAAATAAAATTATTAGAAGATCAAAGAGCCAAAATTTTAGGCTTTTTAGCTACTCAAGACGCTATAAAAGATTTTACAGAAGCATATTCAATTGTTAATCTTAAGAGAGCACAATTATCAGATTTGGAATCCAATGTAAATGTAATTAATGAATTGGATAATGAAAAAAGTCAAATTGAAACTGAGATAGTAAAGGTAAAAGGGGAAATTATAAATCAAGTTAATGATATTAATAACATATCTAAGTCAATAATTGATTTGTATAATCTATTTATGGAAATATACAATACAATATACATTAACAATAAAAACCAGTCTAAATTCTCAATATCTTACAACAACAGGAAAAAACAAGTTGTTGAAATAAATGTAACAACGCCAGACATGTTTGGTAAGGGCAAAAATCAAGGTAGAACGTTAATATATGATCTATTTATTTTAATCTTAAACATGAGTAAAGAGTCTAATTTTCCACGATTTTTAATTCATGATGGAATTTTTGACGGGGTAGACAAATCTCATTTCTTAGCAGTTGATCAATATTTAACGAGTCTCGCCAATCGAGGATACCCTATTCAATACATAACAACAATTAACGAAGAAGGTACATTAACTGATAAATTTGGAGAGCAAAGTTCAAATTACGATCCAGCCGAAATAGAAAAAAGAGCGGTACTCGTTTTATCTAGTGAGAATAAACTCTTTAAGAAGGATTTTGATAACAATTAATTCTTCGCAAAAGCACTTCCCTCCCAACAATTTTCCGTATATTGTAAGCTATGCAAAAACCAAAACCTTGCGGGGTAATGGCGCATGTGTACTTTGAAATAGTTCTTACTTTATCCCCCCTTTTTGAAGAAGAGGCAAGAATCGAGAATCAAGATGCAAGACTGAAAAGGTCGGTTTGAATCTTACTTTATCCCCCCCTTTGAAGAGAGGCAAGAATCGAGAATCAAGATGCAAGACTGAAAAGGTCGGTTTGAATCTTACTTTATCCCCCCTGCCTGATGGTTACCTGTCGCGCAGAGGTTGCTTCGTGCCTCGCAATGACGCGGTGGTTATGGGCTGGCGGTTTGAGTCTTACTTTATCCCCCCTGCTTTGAAGAAGAGGCAAGAATCAAGACGGCAGAGGTAAATAAATGAGGTTCGTATAAATCCTACTTTATCCCCCTTCAAACCAAACAGTCCAGCCAAGCGTATATGTGTTACTATGTTTAAACATGCTACGTTTACGCGCCTGGTGGCGGTTTTGGGGTTGGTGGTTTTGGTGGGACAGGGAGTTAGGGGGCAGTCGGTAGTGCAGCCTGTGACGGATGGGTTGGATACCATAGGCAACAGCACCAGGGCTACCCGGATGATCAACCAGCGGTTTGATGAGATCTATTTGCAAAACGCGCGGGTGGCCACTTTTGGTAACGAGTACGGGCACCCGGTACCCACCCAGCTGGTTGCCGACCTGACGGGTAATTTTGTGCTGTTCAGTACGCCTAAGTCGCGCTTTGGGTTCATCTTCAACCCAAGGGTAAAGCTGAGGTTGCTAAGTACGCAGGGGGCGCCGGTGAAGTCGCCAAGCTATATGCCGGGGGGCACGCTGTACTACAGGTTGAACAGGGATTATAACCGGGCGTCGTTTTTGTCGCTGGCGTATTCGCACCACTCCAACGGTGTGCGGGGGCCAACGCTGAATGCCAACGACACCTTTAATACGGATAGCGGCAAGTTTACTACCAACTTTTACACCATTGCCTATACCAACGGCCACAGGCAATACCATGATAAACTGATAAGCGACCGTTACGAAACCCTGGGCCTGGAGCTGCACGCCGCTTTGATAGGTCAGGGCTATACACCCCCGTTAAAAGACAAGTATGGCTTTGTGCGGCTGAATGGCAGCTGGATGTACAACCTATCGCGCGCGCGGCCCGATGATATTGACCCGAAGAGCAAAGTGTATGATAACTGGATGCGCCTGCACATTGAGTTTATGTACATTTTAGATACCTATGCCAACTACAGCCTTACCAATGTGCAAAAGCGGCTGAACATTAGCGCCATGTACTATTACCAGCTACCCTTTATGCAGAATATGGCGCTAATGCTGGGTGGTGGGTACAGGGGGCAGGATGATTATAATATGTCGTTCCAGGATAGTTATGGGTATTTGAGTGTTGGGGTGGCAGCTGGGGTGAGTTTTGGGTTTAAACATAAGTAGGGTGCGCTATGCCCGCGCGGGGGCTTGTTACTTTTTCTTGATAAAAAGTAACCAAAAATCAAGTCAGTAAAAAGGCTTCTTTTCGCACATGGCCATGCCGCACAAAGCCCGGAAAACCTGGGCTGCAACCTTTTGCCGCGTTTGCGCTCATAGCCTGCGCTTCAGGCAAAAATTGCTATGCCCTACAGCCGCACAAGCCATCATTGTTTTCCATGCTTTTGGCCGAAGCTGCTTTACTGACAAGAGAAGAAGATTGGTTCAATTTACACATATGCACATTCCCGCATTTGCACATTGGAAATTTAGAACTTCAGCTTAAAATGCTCATCCGCTTGTTGGGGGCGGTTGAAGGCGAGGCCGAGGTAAAAGAGATCGGCGGTGACATTGATATTGGGATGGGTTTTGAGCTGTTCCCAGCATTGTCGGGCGGCGGCATCAGCATAAATGTTGGTGGCGATGATGATGGTGCCGGGCTTAAGTGTTTCGGGGATGATGGTGTTACCGGCATCGCATATCAGGCATTCGGTTGATTGTGTTGATAGTTGACCCCAATTGATCTGTTGGGTATTTGGAATGGCTTGTTGCAGGTATTGGCGGGTAGCATTATTCACGTTATCGGCTACAGCCAAAGTAGCGGGGTTAAAATATTGCAGCAGGCGATACAGCAGGCGGTTTACCTTTTGGGAGTTTGGGCGGGTATTGTTGGGCGGGGTATTCCGGGTAGCGCTTTCGATCTCGTTGTAAGCCGGTTTATCGGTAAAATCGTAAACAATTTCGTCGAGCAATTTGTAAATATATGGAGAGTGCAGGCCATGCCTGTTTTTAGCGGATATGCGGTGCCGGAGGTAATCAATAGCTAAAAACAGTTTCATGCGGGTGTAAAAATAGGGCAAAGCTTGCAATATCAGGCAAAGCTTGGTAAATTAGTAGTGGAGCGCGATATGATAGACGACAAAGAGATAACATCACTGATAAAACTGCTTGACGACCCTGATGCGGAAATATATGAGCATGTTCACGATAAACTGGTATCGTATGGCAGCGAAGTGATACAATACCTCGAAAACGCTTTTGGCGAAGCCTTTGATGCCATACAGCAGGAGCGTATTGCTAATTTAGTGCACGAGATACAGTTTGGCATTGTAAAGCAAGAACTGGAACTGTGGTACCTTGGCGGTGCTTTCGATCTGTTGCAGGGGGCGCTCATCATCAACAAATACCAATACCCCGATCTGGATGATCAGAAGGTTATTAACTACCTGGAATCGATAAAGCGGGATATCTGGTTACAGATGATGTATGACGGCAGCCCGAGCGACCAGGTAAAACTGATAAACCATGTATTTTACAGCATATATGGCTTTAATGGTAACACCACCAACCATAATGACCCGCAGAACAGCTACCTGAGCCAGGTGATAGAAACGAAGAAGGGCAACCAGATATCGCTGGCTATTATCTACTCCATCATAGCGCAAAAGCTGGATATTCCGATATATGGCGTTAACCTGCCGCAGCATTTTATACTGGCCTATATTGATGAAACACGCCAGAGCGAGATAGATAACGGCGTGCTGTTTTACATTAACACCTTTAATAAGGGCTTCGTATTCGGTAAGCGCGATGTGGACCAGTTTTTAACTACACTTAACTTAACATCCGAGCCTCAATATTATGAGCCATGCTCGAATGTCGAAATCATTAAACGGGTACTGCGTAACCTTATCGGCAGTTATGATAAACTGGGTTCGGTTGAAAAGGTAAAGGAGCTTAACCAGTTGCTGGAGCTGCTGCAGCGGGATGTGAACCGCAATGGTTAATGTGATGATATGCGTTTAAACCAGGTAACCGTTTCGGTAAGGGACATAGAAAGATCGGTAAGCTTTTACCAAAGCTTAGGTCTTCAGCTTATTGTTAAAGCCCCGCATTACGCACGGTTTTTATGCCCCGATGGCGGCTCAACATTCTCTATCCACTATACTGATAAATTGCCCGAAGGCGCCGGTATCTGGGTGTATTTTGAGCATGACGACCTTGATAATTATGTAGGGCAGCTTATTGCAAAAGGCATCATATTCGAAGAACAGCCTACTGACAAGGACTGGCTGTGGCGCGAGGCAAGGTTAAAAGATCCCGACGGCAATCAGCTCATTATTTATTACGCAGGCGAGAACAGGATAGATCCGCCATGGAAGATAAGGTGAGCCTGATGTCCCATCAATAAACAACCCATTCGCACCTCTGATATCTGCCCTCTTACTTGCTGCTACTTTATCACCTGCTCAATAGGCACGCCAATATTTCCGTTAGGAGTTTGGATGTGCAACAAGGCAGATACCGTTGGCGCAATATCCGTCATGTGGGTTGATTGATTGGTGTGCCCGTGCTTGATACCCCAGCCCATAAACAATAATGGGATGTGAGTGTCATATGGGTTCCAGGTGCCGTGGGTGGTACCCGTTGTGCCGTGCCCGTCAAACCAGCCTGATTTTAATATAATCTGGATGGCGCCGCTATGCTCGGCATTGTAGCCGTTAATAATGCGCATGCGTAATGCCTCGGGTATTGTTGCAGTTTGCACAGCCTGCATATCAACAGCATAGGCTACACCGGCTTGCTTCTTTAAAAACTCAATGCAATCTTGCTTCAGGGCATATTCGCTTATTTTTTTATCGGCAATGGCGGCATAGTTAAAGTTAACCTGGTAATTCATCAGGCTAAGCACCAGGTTCTTTACCTCGTATTTATTGGCCAGATAATCATTAAGGCTTTTGGTAATATCGCTAATTGGCCATACTCCTGCCGGGATACCGTGATCGTTTAAAAAAGCAGTATTATGTGCGGCACCATGATCGGCAGTTAAAAATACGGTATAATTACCTTTACCTATTGTGCTGTCGAGATAGGTAAAAAAGCTGCCCAGGTCGCGGTCAAGGCGCAAATACGTATCTTCGGTTTCAACAGCATTAACGCCAAACTGATGCCCCACATAATCTGTTGATGAAAGGCTTACCGCTAAAAAGTCGGTTACAGTGGTTTTGCCCAATTTTTCGTTTTCGATGGCTGCTTTGGCCATATCCAGCGTAAACGAGTTGCCATAAGGGGTGGCACGGATAGTGCCATAGCTACCGCCCGAAGTTTTAACCGGGAAAGTAGGCGCATCGGCACCTTTAAATTTACCCTCATATTTGGGGCTGTTATCTTCGGTACTTTGCAGGTAGGTATTAACGGGATATAGGGTGTTCCAGTCCTGCTTTAAATATTGGGCAACTAATTTTTTGTCGTTGAATTTTTTAACCCAATCAGGCAGGTCGGTCATATAATAAGTACTGCTTATCCAGTTGCCCGATACATCATCAAACCAATAAGCTGCGTTTGCGGTGTGGCCTGCAGGTAATATAGCACCACGATCTTTCAACGCTATACCAATAACTTTCGATCGGAAATTGGTAGCCAGGCGCAACTCATCTGTAACAGTGCTCACCCATAAATTGCGTGGCGACATTTGCCCAGCCGCGGAAGTGCTGCCAACAGTAGCAACCGTAGCGTCATCAGTACAGTAAATAGTTTTGCCTGTAGCCTGAATAATAAAATCATTAGCGGCAATGCCGGTTATTGAAGGCACCGAACCTGTATAAACACAAGTATGGCCCACTGCTGTAACTGTAGGAACATAATCAAGGTTGGTATTATCGCAACTGAAACCCTCATTCAATAAGCGTTTAAAACCTGTAGCCTGGTAACGATCATAATAACGGAACAGGTAATCCCAGCGCATTTGATCGACAACTAAACCTATAACCAATTTAGGGCGCACTATTTGAGTAGCGGCGGCAGGTGCGGTAGCAGCTTTTTTAGTTTGTGCTGAAGTGATTGCAGGTACAAGTAATAAGGCAGTTAACAGGTGTTTTATTTTCATTGAGATAAGGGTCAAGCGCCCAAATATCCGTAATGAAATTGAAAAGCATATAACGTCAATGTTAACATTTCAGATTATTCGGCAAATGTTAATAAAGCATGTTGGCTGGCCGTATGCATATCACGCCAAACGCGGTTGATCTCTGATCCGGTGCTTGCCGCGATGAGGCCGCAATAGGGGTACAATTCATCAACGATCTGCAGCGATGTTTTTGCCAGTTTACGGCTGATCATGCTTACTTTATTCAGATTTTCAGTGGGATTGGTGCCGCTGTCGCCGAGGTAATCGGCCCATGAGTCATCCAATGTATCATAAAATGTAGGGCGTATGGCGTTCAATCGATACACTGATTTTGCCAAAGCTTCATCCAACTCGGCAGATTGGTTTGCAGACAAGCCTTTGTTTACTTTTTTTTCGGCGAACAAATCCACACACAGGTCCATAAAATGGATGGCCATGCCTGATAGGTTGACCGCCAGCGTAGCTTCTGCCAGTTGATGGAATGGGTATTGGTACAACGGGTTTTGAATAACCGCGAAATCAGGGTCTATTTTAAAACATCGGTCGGCACTTACATGCAGGTTGTTTACCTCAAAACTGTGGCTGCCTGTGGCTACCATGCCGGTATAGTTCCAGGCAGGCAAAACGGTTACATCTTTCCTGTCGAAGATAAAAGGCCTCACTTCTACCCTTGCATCGGGTGTATGGATGATACAGTTAGCGGTAAGGTGCGTGGCGTGCAAAGCACCGCTGGCATATTTCCAGGTACCGGATATGATGTAACCACCATCTGCTAAAATAGCGGTACCTGTTGGCGCGCCGCTTCCCGCAAGGCAAACCTCGCGATCTGCAAATATCCTCTTGCTCAACTCAGCATCTAAAAACCCACCGAACCATCCTGCCCCTGTACATAAAGTCACTGCCCAGCCCATACTGCCATCAGCCCAGCTAAGCGCTTCTATCAGGCGCACTTCATCGGGCAAACTCAATTCCATGCCGGTGTAGGTTTCGGGTGTGAGCATTTTAAACCATTGCTGCTCATAAACCAATTCCAACTGTGCGGGCTGTAATTTGCCATCACTTTCGGCAGCTGCCGCATCATTGCGTATGATAGCCGTTTGCTCTGCCGTTAACTGTTGCGAGGGGTGCGATAATATATTCATCAGCTTGCGGTAATCGGGTTACGCCTGGCTTTGTCTTGTTTGTAAATCCTTATCCAGTCAAAAAATCCCCATATGGCAATGATGAACAGGAAGGCCGTTAAACAACCAAACAAGGGGAGTTTTTTGTAGAATAAAAGCGGTATGGCAAATAGGTTACTCAAATTAAGCAATGCCCAATTCTCTATTTTGCGCCTTGCCAGCAGCCACATACCCGCCCATGCCGTTGCCGAGATCCAGGCATCCCAAAAGGGAACATCGGAGGCTTTATAGTGCGGGAACACATATAGGAGCTTAGTTAAACACAAATACAAAAAGCCTGTGCCCACTGTTGACATGGCTATGGTAACCAACCATTCGTTACGGGTACTCCAGCTGATTTTAACGGGTGGCTTATCGGATTTTTTGATCCAATAATACCACCCGTAAAAACTCATTACAATATAATATACATTGAGGGCACAATCGGCATAAAGCTTTACATCAAACAGCAACCAAATGCCTAAAAATGTACTTAAAATACCGGCCGGGTATAGCCATACGTTGTTAACGCGGGCCAACAGCACTTCGGCAACACCCAATGCAACGGCTATCCATTGCAATGGGGTTGTTTCTTTCATTTGCGCAATAAAAAGGTTATACCACTCGTGCCAATGCATAGCTTAAAATCCTAAACTTAATGAGAGGAAAAAGTTACGCGGTGCCTGCGGGAAATAGTAATTGTAGTTTACCAATTGCCCGCTTTCAATATCTGGGTAAGTTGCTCCGTTGGTAATGTATTTTGTACTGAAGATATTATATACCAGTAACGATACCGCTATGTTTTTAACCAACTTGGTTTGGAAACCATACCTTAACCTTACATTATTCACAAAATACGAATCGATAGTGCGGTTTGAATTGGGATCAGAACCAACAACTCCTACGGGATTAGTGTTCGATGTATTGTCCAGATACTGCATACCTACATACTTGCTGACAAAAGCAGCCTCGGCACCTTTAAACGGCAACCACGATATCTCGCTCGAACCAACAAATGATGGCGAATAAGCGATATTGGTATTGCTCAGGTTTGAAGGTACGTTGGTGTTATTATCGTAATTAAAATAGTAAACGGTGTACTTATCAATTTTATTGGTGCTCAAAGCTGCTGTTGCCGCCCAGTTTAACTGATCACATATTTTTAGTTTACCATCAAATTCAACACCCAAACGGTAGCTATCGTCCACATTAACACGGGTGGCCTCGCCAACATCGTTTAACTTACCGGTAAGCACCAATTGGTTACTGTATTTCATGTAATAGCCGTTAATACCTCCTTTAAATACCGGGGTGTTTAAACGGTAACCTAACTCATAATCCGTCATATGCTCAGCCTTAGGGCGGCTATCCGGTGTTGAGTTTGTAAAATCGTTACGGTTAGGCTCATGGTTCGCTATTGCGATGGACGCGTACACATTGCTTTGCGTGTTCAGCTGGTAGGTAATACCCCCCTTTGGATTAAAGAAATCCAGCTGTGCGCTTTGCTGTACATTTTTCAAATTTCTATCGTAACCTAAAAACGAATAATCAATGTGGCGGTATTGCAGGTCGACAAAAAGGGTAATATCGCTTATGGTATAGTCAATTTTTCCAAAAATGTTAAAGTCGGTTTTCTTGGCGTTGTTACGCGAGTACTCGTAACCCGGGTTAACGTTGGTACTTTGCTGGGTCCACTGGATGTTATCATAATGTGCGCCTAAGTACTCGTTATAAGCACCACCCAAGGTAAAGTTAAGCGTTTTCTCCGGCTGGTAGTGAAAAGCATAGGTCAGTCCGTAAAAATCGGTATTCAGCCACAACTGGCGCACTAATGATGATGTGCCAACGGTAACACCGCCGATTACCACCGGCGTAATACCATAGTTTGCCAAAGTCTGGTCTTTTTTATACTCTTCGTAATAGCCAAAGCCTTTGGTATAATGCAACGCACCACTAAACGACAGTGTACTGCTGATCTGATGATCAACCAATAACTGCGCGTAGTTTTGGGTGTAGTTATCGGTTTGGTTAGGGTAATACGTTTTACCGTCGGCCTCTAAACCTAACTCGTTATAGGTGCGGTTACCGGCTTTCAGTATATCTTCGGGGATACCATCCCAGGCTTGGTAGGTTTGCTCATAACCCGAAAATACATTGGCTCGCACCAGTGTTTTCTTACCATAATAAGCGCCGCTTAAAAAGAAGGATTTAAGGTGCGATGCGGCACGGTCAATGTATCCGCTCGATTCGATGCGCGATAAGCGGCCATCAAACGTGAAGTGATCATTAATTAAACCTGTACCTACGCTGATGGTGTTTTTATATGCGCCATACGAGCCAATAGAGTTATCCAGTTGGGTATAAGCTGCATCATGGCGGGTAGTGGTTTGCATATTGATGCTGGCACCAAAAGCACCTGCGCCATTGGTTGATGTACCTATACCGCGCTGCACCTGTATGTTATCTACAGATGAAACCAGATCGGGCAGATCAATAAAATAAGCACCTTGGTCTTCAGAGTCGTTCATCGGGATACCGTTTAAGGTTACGTTGGTACGCGACGCATCGGAGCCGCGGATTCGGATACCGGTATAGCCGATACCTGTACCGCCATCGCTGGTGATAACTGCCGAAGGGGTTTGGTTCAGCAAATAAGGGATATCCTGGCCGAAGTTGTTTTTCTCCAGGTCCTTTTTGCTGAGGTTGGTAAAGGTAGTGGCCGAGTTTGCAGTGGCGCGGGTAGCACGTACGGTTACCTCGTCGCCAATTACATTATTGGCTGTTAATTCAAAGTTTACGGTTGTTGCCGCCGAAATAGTAATTGTTTTTTGAGCCGGGTTGTAACCAATATAAGTTACCTTAATGGCATAGCTGCCTGCTTTTAAATTTTTAAAGTTGTAGGCTCCGTTAGCATCGGCAACAGCGTTGCTGTATGTGTTTTCGATGGTAATGGTAGCACCGGGCAAAGTTTGGCCGGTTTGCTGGTCTGAGATTTTTCCGGATACGGAAAACTGTGCCGAAGCCAAAAATGGCACCAGCAGGGCGCATAGCGCTGCAAATAAATTTTTCAATACTTTTTTAAATTAAACTGAGTTAAACCATCTGCCCGTCAGGGCGAACAAGCAGTACACTTAACTATTTTACCTCTCCCTACGCCGGCATTACCCGGATCAGGTTCCTGCTAAGTCATTTAGTCGGTGTGTCATCAGGTCATTGCCTGTTTAATGGCTTTTGACTTTTTGACTCAGGACTTTGTACTTACGCAATGGGTTTGATCTCAGCCTGTCTTTAAGTTTGGTTGGAGGTATTTGCAACTACATCCATCTTATCCAAAGCAAGGCACCCCTTGAGAATTATGCCGCAAATGTATGAATTGATTTCGGATTTCTGATTTTTGGTTTTCGGATTTGTTATTGAAGTGGCTTATTTAACGCTGTAGCTAAATAAATTACAGAGAAATATTTTAACTTACGCAATCAAATCAATACCACATCACGTAAGTTAAGTAAATAACAAACTATCAATACCTTACTTTTATCATAGTAACAGGCCTTATATTTGAGCCATTAATTATTGCCGACTTATTCACTAAAAATACCTGTATAACAAAACTATAAAGAGATACCATGATCAAATATTACCCATTCAGGATAGTGCTGCTGTGCTTTTTGCTTTGGCTGGCAGTAGCGCAATATGCTATTGCCAGTGTGGCTACCCCGCCACCGCCGCCCGGCAGTGTTAGCTTAATTAAGCAGGGTATATTTTCGGCTAATTATATTACTTACATTTTTACCGTTAAAAATGCCGGGCTATCTGTTATTAATTCTATTGCGCTTAATGATGCCCAGGTAGGTTTAGTTAATTATCCGGTAGCTGTTCCGGTGGGAGGGCTGTTACCGGGGGCTTCCGTTATTTTCAGTACTAAATATACCTTGAGCCAGGCTGATAAAGATGCCGGTATTGTAAACAATACAGCCACAGCCATTTGTGTTGATAATACTTTAACCACTTTGGCATCCGTATCAACTGTCGCTATTTCAGTCCCAAAATCGCCATTGGCGTTAGATGATGCCGGTGTAACAACTATAGATCAGCCGGTAACCATCGCCGTGCTGAACAATGATAACCCTGGCAACTCAACCTTTAACCCTACAACTGTAGCCATAGTAAGCCAGCCCAAAAACGGTACTGTAATAACCAATGCTACCGGCACTGTAACCTATACCCCAAAGCCACATTATAACGGCCCGGATAAATTTACCTATCGTGTACAGGATGCCTACGGTTATTATACCAATGTGGCTACCATAACTATTACTCAAACTTTGGTTGCCGGGGCGCTTAGGGTGCCTAACCTGTTTACCCCTAACGGCGATGGTATAAATGATGTATTTGAGATACGCGGACTGGAGCAGTACTATGCTAACGAGCTTATTATTGTAAACAGGTGGGGTAATGAGGTGTATCATAGCACACATTACCAAAATAACTGGACCGGGGGCGGGCTTAACGAGGGTACTTATTTCTATACGATAAAAGTAATGCGGACGGCAACAACCGAAACTGAAACCTATAAGGGTTATGTTACGCTGTCGAGACCGCGTTAGTATAAAAACAGGGGTTAACCCATCAATAACATTGTAATGAAACGAATATTAATATTGTTGACATTTTTACTTGGCCCGGGCCTGTTGTACGCGCAGCAGGATGCACAACAAAGCCAGTATATGTTTAACGGAATATATATAAACCCGGCCTATGCGGGATACCAGGAAAAGATAAACCTGCACAGTTATTACCGCAACCAGTGGACAGGCATTCCCGGCGCGCCGGTAAGTATGTCGGTAGCTTTGGATGCCAGCGCGAATGATGGCAACGTAGGGCTGGCGCTGCAACTATCGTCTGATAAACTTGGCGCGCAAAGTAACTTTTCGGCATATGCCAATTATGCTTACCGTTTACGGATGAATGTGGATGGCACATCAAGACTTGCCTTGGGGCTGGGCATTGGCGTACAGCAGCAGGCCTTGAACACATCGTTGCTGGAACCCAACGACCCCGAGCCTAAACAAATTTTGGGAACGCAAAGTAAGCTGATCCCCGATGCCCGGATAGGTGTTTACTATTCCAACAATAAATTTTACGCGGGCCTATCGGCAGATAACCTGGTTTCGCAATATCTCGATTTTAGCGATCAGCCTTATCTGGCCAAGCCAAAACTGCATATTTATTTAACGGGCGGAGTATTGTTCCGCCTTTCGGAAGACCTGCAGCTGAAACCCAGCCTTTTACTAAAAGATGATACTAAAGGCCCCACCAGCCTTGATATTAATAGTTTTGTATTGATAGGAGAAAAGCTATGGTTGGGTGGCTCATTCAGAACAGGTGTAAAACTGTATAATAAAGGTTATGCGCCAAGTGATGTGAGCCAGGTTAATTCGGCCGCATTAGCGGTACAGGTTTTCGCGATGGAGAATTTACGGATTGGCTACTCTTTCGATTTTTCGACAGGCTCATTACAAGGGTATAGTGGCGGGACACACGAAATATCAATAGGCTACTATTTTAAAAGCGCAAAAAGCAGGATGTTAACACCACGATATTTTTAGGTATGAAAACATCAAAAACTATAATGAAAAGGTGTTTAATTGCATTTTGCTTATTAACAGGCCTATTACTGCATAGCCCTAACGCTACTGCACAGCATTATTTAGAGCAAGCCGATAAGCAGTATAATTTATTCAATTACTCCAAAGCTATAGCCTTGTACAAGCAGGCTTATAAAACAGACTCGAGCTTTTACATTGCCGAACACCTGGCAAATAGTTACCGCCTGGTACAGGACTATAAAAATGCCGAAAGCTGGTATGCAATAACCACCACAATGCGCGATGCCAATAAAGCCGAAAACTTTTTACGGTATGCACAGGTGCTGCAAAACAATGCCAATTATGCTGAAGCAAAAAAACAATTTATTAAATATTACGCGCTGAGTCCGGAAATTGACCAGACCCAATTGAATGTATGGCTTACCGCCTGCGACTCGGCTATTGTATGGATGAATAATCCACGGCCTTTTACCCTTACAAATGAGCTGGCTTTGAACAGTCCGGCATCAGACTGGGGGGCGGTTAACTACAACAACACTATCGTTTTTGCATCCGATAGGAAAAAAGCGGCAGCCCGGGGCGCTTTTTTAAGATTTGATACAGATAAACCGGTAAACAGGGAGCGTTATTTATGGACAGGAAACGATTACCTGCGCCTGTATCAGGGCGAAACAGGGGGCGCTGCCGATACAAAATTATTCGCTGTTACCATTGGTGCTAACGATTACCATATGGGCCCGGCATCCTTCACCGTGGATGGCAACGAAATGTATTTTACCTTAACACGACTGCCAGCAAAGCAAAAGGATACCGCCGCTATTACTACCATTAAGCCGGAGATATTTTGGAGCAAAAAAGCAGATGGCACAAGGTGGTCAAAGCCGTTGCCTTTTGCTTATAACAACCCTAAATACTCGGCAGGTGACCCATATATTGCGCCCGATGGGAAAACGCTGTACTTTGTTTCGGATATGCCGGGTGGTAAAGGCGGTACTGATATTTACTATTGTAAAAAAGGGGTGGCTGATAATTGGGAACAACCAGTTAACCTAAAATCAGTGAATACTACAGGCAATGAACGCACCGCGGTATTATACGCGGGCAACCTTTATTTTTCGAGCGATAACAATACCGGTATGGGTGGGCTTGATATTTATAAAGCGGTACCCCGGGGGGGCAGCTTTGCAAAAGCGCAAAATATGGGTTACCCGGTTAACTCGCCGCAAGACGATTTTGCATTTATCCCCGTAAGCGAAACAAGAGGCTACCTGTCATCAAACAGGACTGGCGGTGCCGGGAGCGACGATATTTACAGTTATGTGCAAAACCCTGTACCGGCTTATGTTTTTGAAGGTGTAGTTTATGATAAACAAAGTAACGAAGCTATTGCCGGTAGCAAGGTAATATTTACGGGTAATAACAAGGTTTTAACCACGCGGTCTGATAATGCAGGGAAATTTACTTTTAGCACCGGGCAAAAAGGCAATTATACATTGCGGGGCGAAAAGCAAGGTTACCTGAGCGATAACCAAACCTTGAGTACCATAAATTTAAAGCCGGGAAATATTACACGCAAAAACCTGTACCTGGATAAAATAGTGCTAAACAAACCTGTGAGGCTCGATCATCTTTATCTTGATATTACGGAGGCTTACATTACTGATGATGCCCGCAGTGATATGGAAAAACTCATCAGGCTGCTTAAAGATAACCCCGCAGTAGCCATAGAAATAGGAGCGCATACCGATAGCCGTGGCAATGCAGCCGCAAATAAAGAGTTATCGCAAGCCTGTGCCGATGTTGTTGTAAAATATATTGTTGATAAAGGTGGCATCAACCCTAAACGCATCAAGGCGCGTGGTTATGGTGCAACGCAATTATTAAATGGTTGTAAAGTTGGGATAAAATGTACCGAAAGAGAGTACCAAATAAACCGCAGGGTGGAGTTTAAAATAACGAATGCGGAGTGATGCTGAATTTCGGTAATGATGGGATAAGAAATATGCATGCAAATCAATCATTCTGCAATTCAATAACTCAATAATTAATTAAAACACCCATGTCTTTGTTCATTTGTGATGCCAGGCTTACGGTATTCACATTTTAAAAATACCTACTTTTACTACCACGCCGGTTTTAAAATCGAGTGAGTTGATCATCCATCTCTGAAATCAATACAAAATGTTACTTTTGCAGACTTTTATTAAACTACTATGCTTAGAACTCATACCTGCGGGGAATTAACTACCGGTAATTTAGGTGAAACAGTTACTTTATGTGGCTGGGTGCAAAAATCGCGCGATTTGGGCGGTACTACCTTTATTGATGTGCGCGACCGTTACGGCTTAACGCAATTGGTGTTTAATACCGATAGCGATGCTACATTGCGCGAGCAAAGCCGCGACCTTGGTCGTGAGTTTGTAATTAAGGTTACCGGCAAAGTGGTTGAGCGTACCAACAAGAACGCTAAAATGGCTACAGGCGATATAGAGATCATTGTTTCGGCTATCGAAGTATTGAACAGCGCCAAGATACCTCCGTTTTTGATTGAAGATGATACCGATGGCGGCGAGGAGCTACGTGCCAAATACCGCTACCTGGATCTGCGCCGTAACCCCATACGCAACAACCTGGTTATGCGCCATAAACTGGCACAAGAGGTACGCAGGTATTTAGATAGTTTAGACTTTATTGAAGTAGAAACCCCGGTACTCATCAAATCGACCCCGGAAGGCGCGCGCGATTTTGTGGTGCCAAGCCGCATGAACCCGGGCGAATTTTATGCTTTGCCGCAATCGCCGCAAACGTTTAAGCAATTGCTGATGGTGAGCGGTTTTGATCGTTATTTCCAGATCGTAAAATGCTTTAGGGACGAGGACCTGCGCGCCGACAGGCAGCCTGAGTTTACACAGATAGATTGTGAAATGTCGTTCATCACACAAGAAGATATATTGAACACTTTTGAAGGGATGGCGCGCCACCTGTTTAAAAATGTAAAAGGCATTGAGCTTGGCGATTTCCCACGGATGCAATATGCCGATGCCATGCGTTTATACGGTTCTGATAAACCGGATATCCGTTTCGGAATGGAGTTTGTTGAACTGAATGATGTGGTAAAAGGTAAAGACTTTAGCGTATTTGATAACGCTGAATTGGTTGTAGGTATTAACGCTACAGGCGCTGCCGAATATACCCGCAAACAATTGGACGAACTTACCGAATGGTTAAAACGCCCGCAAATTGGCGCAACCGGCCTTATCTATATGCGCCACAATGCCGATGGAACATTAAAATCATCAGTTGATAAATTTTATAATGAAGATGAACTGAAAAAGTGGTCGGCAGCATTTAATACCCAACCCGGCGACCTGGTATTGGTATTAGCCGGCTTGACCGATAAAGTGCGCAAACAATTGAACGAGTTACGCCTTGAAATGGGCACACGTTTAGGCTTGCGCGATAAAAAGGCCTATGCGCCGCTTTGGGTTTTAGATTTCCCGTTACTGGAGTGGGATGAAGAAACAGAGCGTTTCCACGCGATGCACCACCCGTTCACTTCGCCAAAACCGGAAGATATACCATTGCTGGAAACCGACCCTAAAAATGTGCGAGCCAATGCTTACGATATGGTGGTTAACGGTATTGAAGTGGGCGGCGGCTCTATCCGTATTCATGACAGGGCCCTGCAATCGCTCATGTTCAAACACCTGGGTTTCTCGCCCGAAGAGGCGCAAAAACAATTTGGTTTTTTGATGGACGCCTTTGAGTTTGGCGCACCTCCGCATGGCGGTATCGCTTTAGGTTTTGACAGGTTGTGCTCGATATTCGCTGAGCTGGATTCTATCCGCGATGTGATCGCATTCCCGAAAAACAACTCGGGCCGCGATGTGATGATCGATTCGCCATCAACCATTGCCGATACGCAGTTGAATGAGTTGAAGATAAAGACAACAGTGTAAGGGATGAAGAGGAGTATATTATTTTTATTGGTATGCGCTGTAATACTCGCGTCATGCGGCGGCGGTTCATCTTCACAAATGTCAAGGCAAGCGGCTGTGGACGATTCGCTGATACAGGTTTACATCAAGGCAAACCACATTAATGCTACCAAACATTCATCCGGCCTGTACTATCAAATTATAAAAGAGGGTACGGGCGCTAATGCCGCTTCAAACTCAAGCGTTGATGTAACCTACGAAGGCAAATTGACAACAGGATTGGTATTTGACCATAGTGTAACCCCAATTAGCTTTGCGCTGAAGGATGTTGTAGAAGGCTGGCAAATAGGGATACCACTGGTTAAAGCAGGAGGTAAAATAATGCTTATCATCCCATCGCATTTGGGCTATGGCCCCGGCGGCTCGGGCCCGATACCAGAAAACGCCGTGCTGGTATTTGATATTGATGTACTGAAAGTGCAATAAAACCGTTATATTGGGAATCGGATGAAAAAGATAATCTTAATTTTAATTGTGCTTACAGCGAGCATATCGGCTTGTAAAAAAGAAGCTACCTTCGACCCATCGGTACAGGCTACCATTGATGACGGCGATATCCAAACCTATTTAAAGGCCAACAGCATTGTTGCTGTAAAAGACCCATCGGGTTTATATTACCAGGTAATCAATGCAGGCACGGGGGGCACACCTAATATCAATTCAAATATTTCGGTAAACTATTCGGGTAAATATCTTGATGGTGTAACCCTTGATCAGGGAACATTAACCCGGTATCCGTTAAAAAATCTGATACAAGGCTGGGGAATTGGTATCCCGTATATTAAAGTAGGCGGGCGTATTGTATTGTACATACCATCAGCATTGGCTTATGGGCACTCACCAACAAACGGGGTACGTGCAGATGCAGTATTGATTTTCACTATTGACCTGACGGGCATTTAATTAGCCCGAAAGAGCCGCTTAATATTTCTCTATTAAACAAACAGCATAGGCAACAACACCTTCCTGGCGGCCAATAAAGCCCATCTGCTCGTTAGTAGTGGCTTTGATCGAAATATCATCTTCGCTAATGCTGATGGCTTCGGCAATGTTCTTTTTCATTGCGGGGATATGCGGATTTATTTTGGGTGCCTCAAGGCATATCATGGCATCGATATTACCGATGCTAAAACCCTTTTCGCCTATCAGTTTCACTACCTCCTGCAGCAAAATCATGCTGCTGATACCTTTCCAGCGGTTATCGGTATTCGAAAAATGGTAGCCTATATCGCGCATATTAGCAGCACCAAGCAAAGCATCGCATATCGCGTGAAGCAGTACATCAGCATCAGAGTGGCCAAAGGCACCTGCATGGTGTTCAAGCTTTACGCCGCCCATTATAAACGGGTGATTTTCTTTCAGCTGATGAACATCAAAGCCAAAACCTACTTTTATTTTCATAAATATTATTTTTTACCAAAGTTATACCCTAATGTAAAACGCAGGGTATTTGCCAGCGGGCTGCTTTTCTGGCTGGCCACAAGGTATGAGAAATCAAGACTAAAATCGCTGTATTTAAAGCCTGCGCCAAGCGAAAAATACTGGCGGTTCCCCTTATCAGGATTTTCGTAAAAATAACCGGCTCGCAAAGCAAATAGCTTAGCGTACATGTACTCGGCCCCGGCAGCGTAGCTTATCTCTTTTAGCTCCTCGCCAAGGCCACCCGGTGCATCAGTAAACGAACCAAATATACCTGATACGATAGACTTATTATCATCAGATCCTGAGAGGATGTTGCCGTTCGAATCGCGAATTGGGGGAGTGGGTACTAATAACTTATTGATATCAAGTGTAAGGGTAAGCTGGTTTTCAGAGTCTAAAAACATGGTATTAGCTACACCAAGTTTTAAATTAGTTGGCAAAAAGTACTTTTTACCGCCCTCTACATAACTGATCTTGGTGCCTATATTCGAAATATTGGTTCCGAATGCAAATAACGCATCGTTGCCAAATTGCTGTACCGGCTTACGGTAAAACAAAGAAACATCGGCAGCAACGGCACTTGCCGAATTGGTTTGCTGGCTGTTTACGCTAATGCCATTGGTTAAACCCGAGTAAATATAGCGAGCGGTAATGCCTAACGAAAAATCATTCCCGAATTTCCGAGCCAGCGTGGCGTCAATTGAAAACTCATTTGGCTGATAAGTACCTTGCGGATTTTGGTTAGCATCAAATAACTCAATAGTGCCTAAATTAAAATAACGCAGCGATGCGCCAATGGTTGTACGTTCATCGGTACGTTTGGCAAAGCTTAAATAAGCCAGGTTAATATCGGGTATTAAATTACGTAACCATGGGCTGTATGATAGTGATAAACTTGTAGGCTCTTCTAAAAAAGCCAGTTTTGATGGGTTCCAGTAACTATCATTTACTTCGGGTGCCAGGGCAACACCGGCATCGCCCATACCGCCCGAGCGCGCGTTTGGCGAAATAGTTAAAAAAGGAACAGCTGTAGTTATGGCATTAGTACTGCTTCCATTTGAATTAGTTCCGGGCGTTACCGTTTGGCCATTAGCATTTAGGTATGTTATAAAAGCTAATGCACAGGTACCGGTTTTAATAAAAAGGTTCAGTATTTTCATCGCCGTAATTTAGGTGTTATTTTTTAATAGTAATAATTAACCTTATTAATTATGATATTTTAGGATTATCCGTTTAGTATATTAAACACTTTAACAAATAAAAAATACGCTTTAGTATAACTTACCCGCTTTTTTTTCGTTAGAGGGTATAAACGTATTTGCTAAAAAACTAAAAAATTAAATTGATTGGCGTATCTTAGTGCTTACTAACTAATGATAGCCGATAGCTAATAGTTATTTTTGTATTGAAAATGAGAAAAAATTTGACCAGATCTGTTTTAGCTTTTTTTGTTTTGGGCATTGTGCTCTGCAGTTGCAGCACACCACCCCGATCGCAAAAAACAGGCATGACCTATAACGATAAAACCAACGGTGGTTACCAGATGTTCAAAAAAACACATCCGGCGCCAGGCCCTGGTTTAGTGCCAATTGAAGGCGGAACCTTTGTTATGGGTGGCAGTTTAGACCAGGATGTGCAGTACGATTATACTTTCAATAAAATGCGGGTGCCTATTTCATCGTTTTATATGGATGAAACCGAAGTTGCCAACCTTGACTGGCTTGATTACCTGCACTGGATAGTAATTAACTACCCTACCGACCGCGAATATTACTACACTGAATTACCCGATACACTGGTATGGCGTAAGCCGCTATCGGCCAATGAGCCTTATGTAAATAACTATTTGCGCCATCCCTCATTCCAGGATTACCCTGTTGTTGGTGTGAGCTGGGAACAAGCCAATGATTATTGTTACTGGCGTACGCAGCGTATGAATGAGAATATTTTAAGAGAAACCGGCAAGCTTGTTGATTGGAAAACTGCGTCGAACGATGGTAAAAAAGTTCCGCAAATAAAAAAGGGAGAAACTTTTAATACAGATCCCTATTTAAACGGGCAATATAAAGGCAACGGGGTTAACGGTAAAAACATGATGACCGATCTTAGCCCTACAGCAAAAGTAAGTGCTAATGGTAAAGCCGTTCGCCCGGTACGTTTGGAGGATGGTATTATCACATCCGAAGGTTATCGTTTACCTACTGAGGCAGAATGGGAGTATGCCGCACTGGGTTTAATAAGCAGAACACAAGATGAAAACACCCAGGAAGGCAAAGTTTACCCCTGGAGAGGAATGGGTGTACGCTCGCCTAAAAAAGGCACACAAGGATTAATATTAGCCAACTTTAAACGCAGCATGGGCGATTATATGGGTGTTGCAGGTGCGTTGAATGATAAGGCTGATATTACCGCTCCTGTACGATCATACGAACCTAATGATTTTGGTCTGTACAATATGGCCGGTAACGTTAACGAGTGGACCGCCGATACCTACCGTTTATTAACTTACGAAGATTTTGACGGACTAAACCCTTTTAGGGGTAACCAATATACGGATAAACGTTTGGCCGACCCGGCAAAGGGCTTATTGGCAAAAGATAAATATGGCCGCCCTGTTTTAGATCCATCAAAAGGTAACAAAAAACAAACCTGGGCAGAGCTGACAGCGCAAAATCAAGCAAAAGCAGCTGCTCCTGCTACTACACCTGCAACAGGTGGTAATACAACAACCGGCAATAAATATGCAGCATCGTTAGAAGGCAAACCATACTCACCCGATCAGCGTGGTTATAATGATACTGTAAATAACGTTTTATATGGACATACTACTTTGATAAACGACAGATCCAAAGTGTACAAAGGTGGTTCATGGAATGATATGGCTTATTGGTTAAATCCATCAACCCGCAGGTTTATGGATCAGGGTGATGCCAGTGCCGAAGTTGGTTTCCGTTGTGCCATGACAAATGTTGGCGCTGCCGAGATCAACCCTAACGGAAAATCGCATATCCCGGTTAAAAACCCGGCACAATATAAACCGAGGTAATAAATTACACCGGCATAAAAAAAGCGATGGAAATGATCCATCGCTTTTTTTATGCCATCATCTTACAAGAATTTACGGTGTTCTATCTTATCGTAAAAGCCACCAAAAAGGTTTTTCTTTACCGCGTCTTCTTCAAAAAAAGCAGCAGGAAAACCGGGATCATAGGCGCTTACTTTATCAAGGCGTTGCATGTGTTGAGGGTTCAATGCCAGATCAACACATTTTAAATTCTCCTGCACCTGCTCAACCTTTGTAGCACCCACAATAGGGATGCATGATACATTTTGTTGCATTAACCATTTTAATGCCACATGCGATGCATCAACACCTAACTCATCGGCTATAGCCACAACTTCGCGGGCAATGTTGGTACTACGTTCGTTAAGGCGGTTACTGGTTTCTTTGATACGGCCTTTATCACCACGCAGATACTTGCCGGATAGCGCGCCGCCTGCTAATGGCGCCCATGGCAAAACCGTCATATTATAATGTTCGGCCATGGGTATCAGCTCGCGCTCCACTGTGCGTTGTACCAGGCTATACTCAACCTGCAAACCTATAAATTGGTTCCAGCCCCATAATTCGGCAAGGGTATTGGCTTTGGATACTACCCATGCAGGTGTATCAGATATACCAAGATAGGATACCTTACCCTGACTTACCAGGTCTTCCATTCCGCGCAATATCTCATCAACCGGGGTTAAATTATCCCAAATGTGAAGGTACAGCAGGTCTATATAGTCTGTTTTCATTCGCTTCAGGCTGGCCTCTACAGTAGCCATCATATTTTTACGGCTGTTGCCGCTGGCATTTACATGATCCCTGTTTTCGTACAGGCTGTATTTGGTTGCCACCACATATTTATCGCGCGTAGGTGCAATAAATTCGCCTAAAAAAACCTCACTTGTGCCCCTGGTATAAAAATTGGCCGTATCTAAAAAGTTGCCGCCGGCATTCACGTAGGTATCAAAAATTTTTTGGCTCAGGGCTTTATCTGTACCCCATCCGTTTTCGGTGCCAAAGCCCATCGTACCTAAGCATAGCTCGGATACTTTAAGGCCTGAGCGGCCCAATAATTTATACTTCATCATTTTCTTCAGCTTTCTTTTTTGTTTCTTGTTCGGTATCACCTTTCTCGGCAACCTTTTCAAATACCTTATCGCTATACTCCGTTTCGGCACCTAAAAGCAGGCCCCAAGGCTTAAGATCATCAATACGATCAAAAATTATCTTCACTATAGCCAATACCGGTATAGCTAAAAACATGCCGGATATGCCCCATATCATTTCGCCAATTACTACACCCAAAACAACAATAAGGGCATTTAGCTGAACCTTTGAGCCAACAATGCGCGGCATAATGATATTACTATCGATAAGGTGGACGCCTATAATACTCACTGCAACCTCGATAGCCTTAGTTGTGCCACCTGTTCCTAAAGTAAGCAGCGTGCCTATAATCATGGCCGAGAATATCCCCACGTAAGGCACTAAATTAAACAGGCAGGTTATCAGCGCAAGCAATAAAGCATACTTTACACCAAACAAAGCTAATAAGCCAAAAACAATGGCGCATACGGTAAGCATCTCCAAAAACAATCCGGAAATGTATTTACGCATAATGTACTGGATCTGCGCGGCAACATCAAAAACCAGTACTTCGCTGCCATCGCCAAAGGCCTTTACTAAAAAACTGATGAGCACTTTGCGGTAAAAGAGCACAAAAATGGTGTAAATAAAAGTAAGTACGATAAACAATATCATTGATGATACCGACAGTACTGTAGTACCCAGGTATGAGCCTGCCGAGGCGTTAACATCTGTTTTAATATTGTTTATCTGTTGATTTAAACCGATATGAAACTCCCTGTATGCCCAATCGTGAATAACATCATACACCTGTAGCAACCGTACTTGTATTTTGGGCCAGTCGGCAGCTAAACCGGTTAATTGTAATACTATAATGTAGGCTATAAGGGTAACAAAGGCTGTAAATATAACCACCGCGATCATACAGGCGGCGCCACGTGGCAGCCTTATTTTATACTCCAAAAAACGTGCGAATGGCAACAACAGCATGGCAAAAAGGAATGAGAACACCACCGGGGCCATTACATCCTTAGCTATAAAGGCAACATAAACTATACATATTAAGCTGATGAGCACATAGGCAAGTTTTGCGTAATAGGGAAGGGTAGCTTTTTTCATGTACAAGTTTACAGGTTTGTTTAGGGTAATATAGTAATTTTTTGATTGAGATATGAATACGGCATATTAAATCGATTTTGGAAAGCAAAAATAGGATGGATACACAAATAAAATCTAATTTTACGTTTGTTAGATGATGGACCCATTCGATTATAAAGCTGTTCTAAAAAACATACCGCATAAGCCCGGCGTGTACCAATATTGGGATGCCGATAAAGAACTGATATATATTGGCAAAGCAAAAGATCTGCGTAACCGGGTAACATCATATTTTAATAAAGACCAAACCATAAATGCCAAAACAAAGGTTTTGGTGAGCAAAATACGCAACATTACCTTCACCATTGTTGATACCGAAATTGATGCCTGGCTGCTGGAAAACAGCCTGATAAAAAAACACCAGCCCCGGTATAACATTTTGCTGAAGGATGATAAAACATACCCCTGGATCATCATTAAAAACGAGCGGTTCCCACGTATATTCTGGACACGGAAGATCATTAAGGATGGCTCAAAATACCTTGGGCCTTATGCATCGGTAAGTATGATGCATGCCATATTGGGCGTTATCCGCGAAACTTATCCTTTGCGCACCTGTAACCTGCCATTAAGCAAACAAAATATTGATGCAGGTAAGTTTAAAGTTTGTTTGGAGTACCAATTAGGCAATTGCAAAGGCCCTTGCCAAAACTACCAGACCGAAGATGATTACGCCAACAGCATTGAAGAGATAAAGGATATACTGAACGGTAAAATTGGCGCCGTGGTTAAAAATTTGAAAGCCGATATGGATACTGCTGCAGCCAACATGAATTTTGAACTGGCGCACCGCTTAAAGCGCAAGTATGATGTGCTTGAAAATTACCAAAGTAAATCAACCGTAGTTAATTCATCAATTACCGATGTGGATGTATTCAGCATAGCATCCGAAGAGAAATATGCTTTTGTTAACTTTTTAAAGGTGATGAATGGCACCATCATCCAAACACAAACCATCGAAATTAAAAAGCGGTTGGATGAAAGCGATGAAGAGATACTGAGCATAGCCATTACGGAGTTTCGCGATAGGTACCATAGTCAATCTAAAGAGATCATCGTTCCGTTTGATATCGACCTGGATGATGCGAATATTAAATTTACTGTACCCAAGTTGGGTGAGAAAAAGAAACTGCTCGACCTGTCACAAAAGAATGTGATCTTCTTTAAACGAGATAAGATGGAGCAGTATGAGAAGCTGAACCCCGAAGTACGATCGGAACGCTTGCTTACGCAAATGATGAAAGATTTGCGGATGAATCAACTCCCGCACCATATTGAGTGTTTTGATAATTCCAACTTTCAGGGCAAATACCCGGTTTCGGCCATTGTGGTGTTCAGGGATGGCAAACCATCTAAAAAAGATTACCGGCATTTTAATGTGAAGACCGTTGAAGGGCCTAATGATTTTGCTACGATGGAGGAGGCTGTTTTCAGGCGATATAAGCGCATGCTCGAAGAAGACAACCCATTACCCCAACTCATAGTAATTGATGGCGGCAAGGGACAGCTATCATCGGCTATTAAAAGTTTAAAGCTGCTGGGGATAGATAAACAAGTAACAGTTATTGGCATAGCCAAAAGGCTCGAAGAATTGTATTACCCCGGCGACCAATACCCCTTGTATCTCGACAAAAAATCGGAGACATTAAAGGTGATACAACAATTGCGTGATGAAGCGCACCGTTTCGGTATCACGGCCCACCGCAAAAAGCGTGATAAGGGAACTTTGGCAACCGAACTTGAACTGATAGAAGGCATAGGCAAAACATCGGCCGAAAAATTGCTCAAATATTTTAAGTCGGTAAAAAACATAAGGGAGGCTACTGCCGATGAATTACAGGAAGTGGTAAACACTAAGCAGGCAATGGCCATCATTAAATACTTTAATCAGCCGGCGGTATAAAAAAAGAGCGATGAGTTTACAACTCATCGCTCTTTTTTTATAATTTACTGATAGTTTTAGTTACCGTACTTCCATAACTCCAACTCCCAATCCATCAACGATTTTTTGATACGTTCCGACTCGTATAGCTTATCAAGCCCTTGGGCGTAATCTTTAATACGTTCGTCTTTCTCGTTGGATTGTTTTACAATGTAACTGGTGAATATCCGTTTTAACAATACCTGGTCAAAACTTAAACCTGTAGCATCATTATGTTTTAAAACCGCTTCCTCAGCAGCTAATATCTTCCTTGCTTCGGGATAGTATATCCAAAAAGCCGGCTGATAATCAGCTTCGCCCGCACCGGTAACTTTGGGTTTAACCAATGGCGCTATACCTAAAATACGAGGTTCAAAAACAGAACGTTGTTTATCAAACATCCATAATTCTTTTATCCTGAACTTTATAACACTATCCGGATTAAACTCACCAGGAACCATTGTTGTACCAATATCGGTACCTGCGGCATCAAAGTGGTGTACCAGCGTGCTATCAGATAAGCGCGCCAGTGCTTTTTCTTTGGTTAAAGGGGCAGTAAACTCATCGCCATTCACATCAATTTTAGTTGGTGTTGGGTCATACACGGTTAATTCATCATTTTTGATGGCATTAACCAGTACATCTATCAGACGTTTTTTTGGCGAAATAAGATATTGGTTAACACGTTCACGCAGATCTATCTCGCGCCAAATTGTTTTTTCGAACACTACATCAGCCTCGCGCAAAACAGCGTAAGGCGTAGGTTTGGCACTTAATATGTTTGATTTTACGTAAAAACCATTTAACGGCCTGTCTTTTTTAACAGTATCCGTTAAAGGTATTTGTGTAACCGCAATAGTGGGTTTATTTGAAGCATCATTAGCCTTACCATTTAATGAGGTATTAGCTTTACCGGCCGCTGGTTTTGCAGCCGTGGTTTTGCTTTTAGTTGTTACCGGTTTCTTTTTAACAGGTGCTTTCTTCTTTGCCTGCGCAAAAACAGCTGTGCTTAAAAAGCCCAATACAACAATAAGTAAAATCCTCTTTTTCATAACTCCACCTTTCTTTCTTAACGCAATTAGTTCGCTGTAAGTATAATTGGTTGTAAACCACGTACGCCACCATCGGGGCCAACCGCAGTAATATCATCAAATAATACTTTAGTACCCGGTGTAACGCTTGCCATAGCGGCTTTCATTTGAGCGTTAAGCTCGTTTCCGGTACCTTTTATAATAATAAAATCTTGTCTTGGTTTTTGGATAAACAGAGTAAACCTGGTAACTGTAAACTTGGCATCAAACTCAAAGTTATCCAATATTGCAAAAACGCGGTCTTGCGAACGGATGTTTACCGCAGGAGTTGAGCCACTGCTTTTGCCTGCAAAACGGGCAATAGGGTCAGGGATACGTTTGATACGGAATGTAGTACTACCCAATGCCTGGGTTTTTCCTTTTTCCAGTTCGCCCGAAATTGAAACTTTAGCCTCGCCTATACTTGAAACCTTGGCAACATAGTGGCCAGGAGATACCGATGATATTGAACCGCTCGAGATTGAAACTTTTAATTGCTCACGCGATATACCAGGAGCTGATACTGATAAAGGATTTTCAACACCAATATACAATACGTTCATTTTATCAGGTGATACTACTGCCGATGGCTTAGCTACCTGGTAAGTTTGCGTTGGTGTTGTGTAAGTTTTAACAGTACCATCTGTTTGTTTCACCCTGATCACACCTGTCCAGGTTTTGATACCTTCTGACGAAGTATTACCAACATATTTACCCTGACCGTTTTCGATAGGTAATGAGCTGCCTCCAACTGTGATATCGGGTTTAGAGTGCGAATCTGAAGCAGTTAAAAACACCTGTGCAGTGTAAGGCTGGCCAACTATTACATAGCTGGTTGGCGCTACTGCAACCGCGTTAAACTGATCCAGGTTTACTAATGCCTGATCGAATTTACTCATCAGTTTTTTAGTGATGGCAGCCTCATCGTTTTTCGCATCCGATTGGATCTTGATGAAAGTTGTCATAACTGCTGCAACCGGGATATTAGCACCAAAATAAGCCTCTTCCCATGGTTTTTCAGCCTGCCCTCTTCCAGGTATAGGATCCGATGCATCCAGCGAAAGGTTAACTCCTGAACGGTCTTTAGGGTCAAGCAAATTCAATAATTGCTCGCGAGTGTCCAAAATTTCTTTACGAAGTATAACACCTTTACCATCCTTGATCATGATACGTTCAGACTCTTCCATGTTATCCCTACCGGCATAATCACCTGTCTGCTCGCTTATACCACCACTTTGCTTTACTAATTGTTCTTTCAGTGCTTCAACATCATTGTACAATTTAGTAGCTAAAGCAGTAGCTTTTTGCGCTTTCTCATAAATTGGCTTAGCTTTTACAGGCTCATCCTTTAAATGCTGATCAAAAGCCTTATATGAACTGTTAATACCATTTTGAACATTTTTTGTTGAAGTAGACATGCTATCGCCTATCTTTTTGAATGCATCTAACAAACTTTCCGGTACGTTTAGGGCAATTAAGCCCAACAATACCAGGTATAGTATGTTGATCATCCGCTGTCTTGGGGTTTGTTTACCTCCAGCCATATATTAATATTTTAATATTGTGATAAAATTTTGGACCAAATCAATTTTCAATTAACCTATTTTCTGGTTCATTGCAGATAACATGTTACCATACACAGAATTTAAAGAAGCAAGGTTTTTAGCTAATGCAGAAACTTCAGTTTTAAATTTCTTAGAATCATCCATTGATTCGTTGAAGTTTTGCATAGTAACCGCTAAATTCTGGTAAAATTTGTTCATTGATTTTAAGTGGGTACTTGAATCCTGTAATTCTAACTCATATACAGCATTTAAAGCTGATAAATTTTTAGCTAAAGCCGAAACCTGATCGTGGTATGCTTTTGACTCACCATTTGAGCTTGCAAACTCGGTTAAGCCTTGTGATGCTTTAGCAAACGCAGCATTCATATTGTCATAGCTCGCTCCGGCTGATTTTAATTTTGCCGTAAACTCTTGTGTTGCAGTACCTGCATCAGCTACTTTAGTTATTGTGCTTACTTTATCGCTGAAAGTTTTTAAGCCTTCGCCTAAGCTATTTATCAACTCAGGGCCGATCTTAGCATCCGTTATCATTTTATCTAATGATAAAGCAGTTGTAGTTGCATTTAAGTTTTGTTTTGGAGCCGGTGCCGGTGTAGCAGCGCCTTCAGCCAGTTCTGGATAAACAATTGTCCAATCCACTTCAGTTGGTTCATTTTGACATCCGAGTATAAAAAACAACACAGCTTCTGTTAATAACCCAACCGAGATAAAAACCCCAGAATAAGGCCAGTGTTGAATTTTAAATAATAACCCTACGATTACTACTGTTGCACCCCAAGATACGATGTTACCGATCTTTACTTTAAATTTTTCTTTGCCAGCCATACTTTTAATAGTTTAGTTGTTTTGTGTTAGTTGTTTTGTTAGTTAAGTTGTTTATTGTTGTTTTGTTGAATTAACGTTTGGTGATGCTTTGACCTACAAATGAGGTTATGCACCTAAAACCGATATAAGCTTTTGCAGTATCCTGATACTCATAAGAACGGGTTGAGTTCTGCAAAAAGTAACCAACATCTTTAAATGAGCCACCTCTGATTACCTTTCGTTTCAGGATCTCGGGGTCATTCTTTTTTGCTTCGTAGGCAAACGTTGGGCTTAAATCGTTCACAAAGGTTGATGCGGCGGCATCGTAAGCGGATGATGTCCACTCGGCTACATTGCCTGCCATGTTATATAATCCGTAATCATTGGGGAAGTACGAATGTACGTTTACAGTATATATTCCGCCATCATCGCTATAATTACCACGGCCGGGTTTAAAGTTAGCTAATAAACAACCCCTTGCATTTTTAATGTAAGGGCCGCCCCAAGGGTAATTTGTACCTATACGGCCACCACGGGCAGCATATTCAAATTGGGCTTCGCTTGGCAAATCATAAGGCAAACGCGGCTCCAGGTGGCGCGACTCGCTGTAAGCAGCGTAGTGGCGTGTGCGCCAGATGGTAAAGGCGCGTGCCTGTTTCCAGGTTACACCAACAACCGGATAATTTTGATACGCCGGGTGCGAAAAATAGCCTTGCGCCATTGGCTCGTTAGCGGCATAAGTAAAGTTACTCAACCAAACCAATGTATCCGGATATATCGCTATCGTATCGCGCAGTATCGCATCGGAACGGCGTTTTGTTTTATCATTTTGATTATTGGCAGCAACCCTCAGGTCCATTTTAGCATAAACGTATTTTAGCATTCTAACGTCAATCTCGTTACGATCGAATACACGGTCATCGCCCTGGTAATACATATCGTTTAGCTTGTTGTTATTACTTGGCTGGCCTTTTCTATCACTCCAAACCGGGTATTTAGCTACATAATCCCAATTGATATATTTTTTGCCACGGTTTGCAGCTCCGCCTCCAGGTTTTGGCTGTACGTAGTATTTATTATCTTTAAGGTAATTGGTTATGGCAATAGAATCGCGCACCCAATTAACAAACTGGCGATATTTGCTGTTTGATAATTCGGTTTCATCCATAAAGAATGATGGAACAGTAACTTGTTTATTATCGCCAATGGTAGAAAAGGTAATATCCTGATCAACCGGGCCCATTAAAAAGCTGCCCGATGGGATGTAAACCATGCCGTAAGGAACCGTTGGCCTGAATGAACGCTGACGCACACCTACAACCTCGCCCCTATCACTGCTCAATTTACTTTGGCAACCAGCCAGAACCACCCCCGCTATTATGAAAAATAAAAAGTAAAAAAATTTCATTTTAAAGTCTAAGTGCTAATAATAAACACAATTACAATTGTCGAATATACTTAAAATTTAATTAAACCTTTACGAAAGTATTGAGTCTCGGTATCGGTTAATTATTTTTAAACATAACAACTTTTATCAACAATTATTGTGTTCAATTAAAATAACGATAGCATTCATCATTATTCAGGCAATTATACGAAAAAAATAAAATAAGGTTTCGTTGTATTTTTGTTAAGAAATTAACTTAAACTTAATATACGTGCCTATTTATTTACTTGTTTAACGTACTGTTCAATTGCCATGGTCATGGAAGGCGCGGCGGGCGTTGGGGCTGAAATATCCAAAATTAAACCTGCATCTAACACAGCTTTTGTTGTGGTTGCACCAAAAGCGGCTATGCGGGTGTTGTTCTGTTTAAAATCGGGGAAGTTTTTATATAGTGATTGTACGCTTGAGGGGCTAAAAAAAGCAATGATATCATAAAACACCTCCGCTAAGTCAGACAGGTCACTGCAAACCGTGCGGAATAATACTGCCGGGGTAAAGTTATAACCATTCTCCAGCAAAAAGCGTTGTGTTTCTTCGGCAGCAACATCAGAGCATGGATATAAAAATTTCTCGCCTGAGTGCTTTTTTAATACCTCGGCCAGATCGGCAGCGGTTTGTTTCCCAAAAAATATTTTACGTTTACGGTATTGGATATATTTTTGGAGGTATAGGGCTATCGTTTCTGATAAGCAGAAATATTTCATTTCGGCAGATACTTCAAAGCGCATTTCTTCGCATATGCGGAAAAAATGATCGGCAGAGTTACGGCTGGTAAAAATAACCGCGGTAAAATCGGCCAGGTTAATGCGCTCTTTACGAAAATCTTTAGCAGCAACCCCTTCAACATGGATAAACGACCTGAAATCAATTTTCAGATTATGCTTCTTCGCCAACTCGGCGTAAGGATTCTTGTCTGTATCCGGTTTAGGTAAGGTTACTAATATGCTTTTTACCTTTTTCTTTCTATCTTCCAACGTTCCTGTTTGTTACTCCCTGTAAATCTTATAAATCCAATGCCTTAATTAATATCAAAATAGGGCAAATTTCGAGGGCACAAAGATAGATAAATAAATAAATTTTATGAAAACGAAATTTAGAAATAATGTTTATTGTGCTTCGCAGGTATTGAACCACAAATATCAAGATAATTAAACATACTGAAAAAGCCAGTAAATATGGCTTAAAAACAGCTGATATCAGGCTGAAAATCACAACTATAGGCAAAAATATAAAAGCAATATTAAAATAGGTGAGATATAAGATAGATACATACTCTTTAATTACACGGCCTATATCAAATATAAAACCGAGTACCTGCAGCACCAATATCTTCAAAATAAATAAAGCAATTACAACAACCGATAGTATAAAGAACAGTTGAAAGCCGGTAATACTAAAACCAAACCGGTAATAACTAATTAACTGGTACAGGTATAAGCCTATGGTAAAACCAAAAAGTGAGAACAATGCAATAAACGCCCAGGATGTAAAACGGCTGTCTTCGTTAGTTAAGCTGGCAAATGCCCGCTTGCTATAAAATGCCTGCAAAATAGCATATATATCTTTACCGATAAGCAGGTTTAACACACCGGTATATATCAGCAAGAACACTATTACCGCAATTATCCATTGCGGGCGCAGATCGCGCTCTTTACCGCTTTGCAGCAAATGTTTCTTTACAGGCTGCCCATCAGTAAAACTGAGGGGATTAAATTTAAGGTGCTTTATTATACTATCAACAAATACATTATGCCGGTTTGGATCGGGATACCGGATGTATTGCATGGTAAGCGAGTCTTCAACAAAGTGCTGCCGGGCCATTACTGCCGAATCGGTATAATGCTTCAGGCTTGCCTGGCTGGTATCCAACGGAGCAATAAGCTGATCGCCTTTTTGTGCAAAGCAGGTAATGCCCCATAAAAAACAAAGCATGAATACCCGGACAACTTTACGCATTACTTAAAATATATTCTCTTGCTGCAAATTTATTGTAATAATTTGGTTTAAAGGTGTAATATTAAAAAGATGTACCGGTTAACAAACCGATACATCTGTATGGTATTAATTAGATACTAAAGTAGTAACGCTTGATGGGGTAAGATTTATGCCAAAACTGCTGCCTGTAATGGTAAAGCTATTATGTGCAATATTTGAACTGCTGTTGGTATAATACCTGTCAAACCCGGCAGGCGTAACACCGCTCAGGCTAAAAGGTTGATACGTGGTTGCACTGTTTTGGTTTACAATAACAACCACCAATTGCGTTCCGCTTTTATATGCTGTAACATAAACCCCTGTTGATGGGTTAGCCGTGCATGATACTTTGGTATAACCCGGGCGCACATACCTGGCATATTGCGCCATTACGTATCCTAATTTTGTGATGTTGCTGCTTTCGTCTATCGGGCCATAGCTTCTGCGGATGTACCACCAAACGTATGCCGCCCAGCCAGAGTTCATACAATCGTGTATCTCTTTGGCGGCAGTCATGGCATTGTTCCAATCATCACCGCTTATGGATGAGTTGGTGTAGTGCTCTGTCATCCATACCGATTTGCCGATACTGCCAAGGTTATAAGGTGTTTTACCATAAATATGGCCACATACAAAACTCGTTTTTGATTTGGCTGTGGCATTGCTCAGGTAAGAATTGATATATGTTTGATCCATGTTAAATGGTTCGGGGGCCATAATTGGGGCACCGCAATTACTGCCTTGCGCGGCAACAAAATTTCCAACCTCGGTTGCTGTAGCTTCCATCCATCCCGAACCTGTATAATTGGGCTCGTTAAACGGACTAATAGCGTAAACGCCACCAACAGCGGTATTATATGAGCTTAAATGGGCCGCGTATGCCGCGTATGAAGAGGTGTTTAAATGTATGCCCGTCATCATACTTGATGGCGCGTTCCAGGCTGTTGCTACTACTTTTGCACCAAAACCCTTGGCTGCATCAATAGTAGGTTTCTCAGCAGCAAAACTACCGCTGCTGGTGGGTACCATTACGCGCAATATACTCATGCCTATCCCGCTACTGGCCGAAAATGCTTTGGTTCGCTGGTCGCTCGTTAAATCAGCCTCCCAGGCCAAAATACTTGCCCCGCCAAAGCCCTGAATGCTTTGCTGCAGGCTACCTGCATCAATAGCGGCCGTGGCGGTAGTTGCGAATGATGTTGTTACATCGGGGTGTTTAGATAGTCCGGATATTTCATTCTCCGAGATCGTACTTTTAGTACAGCCCGCAAAAAGCGCAGCCACTACTAATAATTGAATTAGTTTTGTTTTCATAAAAAAATTGAATAATTGGTTAATTGGTCAACAAGAACCTATTTCTTGCTGACCTAAAATTACCCGCCTGTTTTTTATGAAAACTTATACATATCAATTAAATAACAGCAACAAATGTTCAAAACACAAGCCTCAGATTTACTGTGCTTTCAGGATCACGATATCCTTCTTTCGTGAGGCCGGTGTTACCTTTAAATTGCTGATCTTACCATCTTGAACATGGCCTTCTACCGTTGTTTGGTAAGGGGCGTACAATTTAAAATCGGCAGTCCATTCTGTTGGCCAGGCCGGCAATAGCTGGATCCGCTTATCATCACATTGCATCAGCATCAACTGTAGTGTTATCATACCATCGCCGCCATTGTCTAAGTCGGGTATCCAATCATGCCCCGGTCTCCAAAACCATTTAAAACGCTGATCGCCATAGTTGGTAAACGCTGCAATGGCTGCTTTTTTAGCTACCGAACCCAAACCCAGCACAGCCGACTGTGTTCCGTCTTGCCCCCAGCAGGTGTTAGCTGGCGATCGCCTTGCGGCAAATGTATGCTGTGCCAGTTCAAGGTTTGGTTTTCCAACACCAAACAAACGGTATGGGAATGCTACATATAATTCAGGATTCTCTGAATTACCCGGCTTGTCATATTTTTCGGCAGGCAATATGGTTGCTATGCCGTCTGTATCCCCTACACCTAAGGGGGGCAATTTGCCTTTAGCTGTTTTACCTAAAGGTATTGGTGGCAAATCGGCCAGTGTTTTTGTCCAGGCTGCCCGCTGCTTTACAGTGATCATGTTTGCCGGTAAAGCCAAAAGGCGTGGTATTACGGCCATAAGGCCTGCAATATCAGGTGTTGGATTTACTGCTGTTAACTGATAAGTTTCGAGCGACTGGGTGGGCGCCATGAGTATCTTCCCATTCGCATCGCGGATCCAATGCTGATCATAAAAAGTAATGATCTCATCCGCAAAAGGTACTATAGATTTAGCAGCAAATTCCTTATCGGGATTATAATCATAAGTATCGAGCATTTGAGCTATTATCTCTAACGATCCCTGAACGTGGTACCGCTGCCAATGGCTTTGAATTTCATTTGTTGGGTTGTTTTTTCCAAAATCACCTAACCTTGGCAAGCCCCATGAGTGCATCGTTTCCGGGAAACTCGCGCCCTCGTGTCCATAATATGTTTTAACTTTTGCTTTGGCTAAAGTCAAGCCATTCAAATACATATCAAACCAGGGCTTTACCAGGTCATTGTCGCCTGTTGCAATTAATGGCCAGTACAGCAAGCGGTTGTTTTGGTTCCAGAACCATTCTCCCCAGGCGCGGTAATCCGCATCGTGGTTATTGGCTACCTGTTTTGTAGTATCCGATGCCATATCATGCCCAACAGTAAACACACCACCATTAAATTTAACAGGCATCTCTCCGCGCGATGAGCACGCTAACATATACCGTTGCATTACATAACCTTGCGATATATTCTCTGCATCTTCATTACCGCTCACTTGTACCCAACTGCGGGCCCAAAAATTCTGCCACCATTTTTGATGTGCCTGTAGGGCCTGGTCAATATTGAGCTTACTTAATTTAATGGTCAAGGCATCCAAATCGTGTTTCCATTCAGCAGGGGAGCTAACCTGTTTTTCAATAGCTGCAATTACATCTAAACGAAGATACTTAGCCGGAGCTCCGGATCTTATAGTACGCTCATCAACGCTAATTAATTCCGGGCCTGTTAAAGCGGCTCCAAAAGCACGGTGCAAAAGCGGGTCATTCATTTTAGAGATCAATGATTCCAGGTGTTCCTGTTTTAACAGGTAAGGATAAAAGCTGGTTGGGTTATAATGGCACCAGGTAACGCGGTTAGTCTGGGTGGGGAAAATAATATCCGGTTCTGTGCGGGGGCTATTATCGCCTCCCATTACACCCGAATTATCAGTTTCTTTAAATGCCGACAGCGGTTGTGTTTTACGCCACATTTCCAGCCCTGCCTGTAATGTTGCTGTTTGATCGAGATGTGCTTCTACATGTAAAACCGGGTTATTGGCGTCTATCCAAACCTGCAAAGTATTTGTGCCGCTCTTTATCTCTATCATTCCTGTTTCGGGTTTGAGCGTTTGTGTAAACCCATTGGCAGATGTGAAAGGGTTAGGGCTTAACTTAACCCTAACTCTGCCCAATTTTACGATCTTCCCTGTTTCGGTCCAGGCGTCCGGGCTTGATAGCAATAAAACCAGGTCGCCGTTTTGTTCTGTCCAAACATTGGCACTAAGGCTGCCGTTACCTAAAGGCATCGAGTCATTTTCGTTGGCGCCAAGGGTAGTCCAGGTTACATTGCTTTTTGCAATATAAGGGTTCGAAGCTAATTGTGCCTGAACAGGTAGCGCCATTATTATCGCTCCTAATAAAGGAACCATTGGCTTAAATGCTTTGAATATCATATAGTTATTGTGTTTTTGAGCTGATCGCTGTTTTATTTAAGATACAAGTTGAGCGGGCAATCTTTAATTTGCATTAAACCTTCAACAACACAGCTTGCATTCAGCCGTGCGCCATCAATATTAGTATGTGTGCCATCACCGGGGAAGAATTTTTTTACCTCGCTTTGCCCCAGCTCTTTCCAGTGGCCGGCAATAATGCGGTTAAGATTGATATAATATGCCCCATTTATTTTGGCCTCTGTTTCGGCCCACTCCGGGTATTCAGCTTCTTTAACTACCTCGCCATTCTTTTCCCAACGGTTGCGCGGCACTAACGAACAAACAATTGGGATTGCACCTTTCGCTTTAGCTTCAGTTATAAATTTTTGCATATACCATCCGTATGTATGTACAATTTCTTTTTGATGCGTACGTATGCTAATGATCTCTTTTGTTGAATCACTTATGCCTAAAAGCGAGCCTTTCTGTTTTGAGGTATCATCTACACCGGCATGGTCATTATGACCAAACTGCATGATCACAAAATCACCTTTTTTTAGTGTTTTTAATATTTTATTCCACCTGCCATCTAAAATAAAGGTGCGGGTGCTTGTGCCCGATTTGGCGTGATTTTGCAGAGATATACGTGTGCTATCCAAATAAGGTTTAAGCAGTGTGCCCCAACCCCAGTACGCGTTTTTTCCGTTCCCATCGTTATTCTGTACGGTCGAATCGCCAATAATATATAGTACCGGTTTCTCATCCTGGCTGATGTTCACAAAAGCCATTAAGCCCAAAGCCAGTATTGTAATGAGCTTTACAGAAAGCGTATCTTTTATATTTTTCATAATCATTAATTTAAACCGGTTACACCGGCGCGGTATACCCGTAATTTCTCGCCCGAAGCGGCTTCGATGGACGAGTTGATAAACTCCGCGTTTGTAACATTGTAAATTTGCGCGCCGTTTTTAGCTGATATTTTTACATTTTCCAACCGGATGTGCTGAACAGGCGATTCGGGGATGCCCCAGATAATCAATGCCTCCTGCGAATTGGTAACGGTGATATTTTTTAACGAAATGTTTTTATAGACCGGGTTATGGTCGCCAATAGCGGTAGCAACATCTTCCTGCGGTGTTTTCGGCTCATGCGGATAATATTCGGAGATAAAGATGGGATAGCGGGAATTTTTAATGGTGATGCCCTCATAAGTTACGTTACTTAACACGCCGCCACGGCCTCTCGCTGTTTTTATCCTGATGGCAGAGGTAGTACCATCAAATGTGCAATTGCTTACTAAAAGGTTATTTAAATGCCCTGATGTAAAACTACCTATCGACAGGCCATGCCCGTATCCAAAAGCGCAATCCTTAACTACTATGTTTTTTACTTCGGGATCGTTTTCGGCCTGCTCCTTGTTTCCAAAATTAATGGCTATGTTATCATCACCTGTATTGATCGTGCAATGCTCGATAGTGCAATTTTTGGCTGATATATTAATTCCATCGGTATTATGAGAGGTGGTTGGGGCCTGTATCACAATATCATGAATATATACGTCGAGGGCATTTTTTAATGATATATGTGTATTTGGTGGGTTTAAAAATGTAACCCCGCTTATCTCGACGCGTTGTGCACCTTCCATGTAAAGCATTTGCGGCCTTCTTAAAGTTAGCGATTTTGCTTCTGTTGCTTTCCACCAAACTTCGCCTTGCCCGTCTATGGTGCCACCGCCCGATATTTTGATATCAGTTGCCTTTGCTACATTAATAAAATTGAGATAGCGCCCGTTGGCTGCCGGGAACCCATCCATATCATTACGTAACCTGAGTGTTGCGCCTTTTGCAATTTGCAGGTTGGTTTTACTGTATAAATTGAGTGGGCCGCACAGGTAATCTCCGGCGGGTATCAGCACTGTTCCTCCGGTGGCTTTAGCGGCGTCCAGCGCCTTTTGTATTGCCCGTGTGTTCACTGTTTTATTATCGGCTACAGCACCGTAATCGTTTACATTGTAAACTGTTGCCGGTATTACCGGTAATTGGGTAAACTGAGCCTGGGCCACTTTAATTATCAAAACAAAAGCGGTTAATCCTATTAACTTTTTATACATAGATTTATTTGCTAACCAATCTTTCGGGTATAATATCCATTTCTATCAGCCAGGCTTCGCACAGCTTTGTCCATAACTCTGTCGATCCGGGATTATTTCTCAGCGCTATAGCATGCGCCCCCTGTGGAAAAGCATGAAAGCTTACCGGAACCTTATTTTGCAGCAAAGCCTGGTAAAACATCAGGCTATTCATGGGGTTAACGGTTTTATCATTAATTGCATCAACAATAAAACATGGCGGGGTAGCGGCAGTTACCCTGAGTTGGGGAGAGAACTTTTTCTTCAGCTCGTCAGATGGATTTGGCCCAAGCAGGTTTTTAACGCTACCGGCATGCGCCAGGAGGGTACTCAAATCAATTACCGGAGATACAAGCACCATAAAATCAGGCCTAAAAGAAACCTTGTCGAGCGAATCGGCAATAGCCGAAACATCATCGGTAATTGTACCCGCAGACGATGCCAGGTGCCCTCCCGAAGACGAGCCCATAATGCCTATTTTATCGGGCTTGATACCCCATTTTACAGCGTTTGCGCGAATATACCTGATGGCCCGTTGCGCATCCATTAAAGGGCCTATTTCGCGTTGTTTTAAATCGGGCGAGTTAGGCAGGCGGTAATTGAGTACAAAAGCTGTAATGCCCATGGTATTGTACCATTTGGCCAGTTGTAACCCGCTGATAACATAGGCCAGCCTTTCATAACCTCCGCCGGGGCATATTACTACCGCGGCACCCTTATTTTCCTGCTTGCCCGGAAAGAATGCATACATCCCTGGGATCATTACGCGGTATATGCGCTCGTTGGCAATGCTATCGCTAAGGTTGAGGTGTTTGGAGTTGGGGATGTTGTTTTTGGGCCATAACTCAATAAACTCTTGCCCGAAAGCATGACCAGTGCCGCCAAATAGCAACCCCATTATTAGCAAAGTAAATAAAGCACGTATTTTCATATCGTCATATGTAAATTTCAAGCGTATTTGTTTTAGTGTTTATAATCGATTTAAACCGATTGCATAAACGAACATACAGAAGTTTTTTTGATGTTGCCAATTTTAATTGAAATGGAAAGTTAACGGCTGGCAACAGATACCCGAATGCTGAAAAATTCAAACTGCAATAAAGCCCTGTTAAAGAAATGGCCGATGTGTTTAACGCAAATGGCGTGCTGTATTGGCGTAAATATTAAACACCTATCTTTGCCGCATGGCCGGCATTTACATCCATATCCCTTTTTGCAAACAGGCATGCTATTATTGCGATTTTCACTTCAGCACATCATTAAAATATAAGGATGAGTTACTTGGCGCGATACAGAACGAAATACGCCTGCAAAAGGATTACCTTAATGGCGAAACCATCGAAACCATTTATTTTGGCGGGGGTACACCCTCGCTGCTAAAAGGCGATGAGATAAACAGGCTGCTGGATACTGTAACACAGCACAATACCGTATCATCAAACGCCGAAATTACGTTGGAAGCTAATCCGGACGATCTGGACTACGAAAAAGTATTGGCCTTAAGACAAACCCCGGTAAACCGTTTTAGTATTGGCATTCAGTCCTTTTTTGATGAAGACCTTTTTTGGATGAACCGCGCACACCGCGCCAACGAGGCTGAAGCATCGGTAAAGCGGGTACAGGATAGCGGTTTTGAAAACATTACCATCGACTTAATATACGGCTACCCCTTGTTAACCGATAACAAGTGGAAGCACAACCTTGAGCAGGTATTTAACTTGCATATTCCCCATATATCCGCCTACAGCATGACGGTTGAACCCCAAACGGCGCTGGCATCGTTCATCAAAAAAAAGGTATATGCACCTATGGACGAGGCTCAAAGTTCGGAACAATTTTTAGTGATGCTTAACGCGATGGAAGCACAGGGCTATGAGCAGTATGAAATATCGAATTTTTGCACACCGGGCAATTACTCGCGCCATAACTCCAACTATTGGAAAGGTGTAAAATACCTGGGAATAGGCCCATCGGCACACTCGTTTAACGGCGAGGCAAGACAATGGAATGTGGCTAATAATGCAAAATATACCCAAGCACTTTCCGGCAACAGTATCCCTGCAGAACGTGAAGAACTGACCGAACAAAACCGCCTGAACGAATACATCATGACATCACTGCGTACCATGTGGGGAATGGATATAGACAAAATCGATAGCATCAGCAAAGGGTCATCATCGGAACTGATAAAGGCATCCGAACCATTTTTTGAAAAAGGCTGGATAAGCCAAAAAGACAACATCATAACCCTTACCCAAGAAGGGAAATTATACGCCGACAAGATAGCTTCCGATCTGTTTTTCTGAGATATGGCGAACAGGATTTATATTAAAATAATTGATTTTCAATTAATTATAAAATAAATCAATATTCCTAAAATCCAACCACCAGGGTATTGCCGTAACTCTCATCAAACAACGATGAATGCTTCGGCGGTTTTAAAATAAACGCAAAAACAACCGGGGAGTCCTGCAGGCAAATTCATTTTTTACCGATTGAAAACAATTTAAAATTAAAAAAAATGAAAAAATTATTTTTTACAGTTATTGCAACTGTAGCTCTTGCAGCAGGCCAACAAGCTTATGCTCAAACCAAAATGGTAGGTGGCGCGGCCATGTATCCAACTAAAGACATTATTGACAATGCAGTAAATTCCAAAGATCATACCACACTTGTTGCCGCAGTAAAAGCAGCCGGTTTGGTTGAAACTTTAAAAGGTGCCGGTCCGTTTACCGTATTCGCTCCAACTAACGAGGCATTTGATAAATTGCCTGCAGGTACCGTACCAACTTTATTAAAACCTGAAAATAAAGCAACCCTCACCAAGGTATTAACTTACCACGTTGTTGCCGGTAAATGGAGCGCTGCCGAGATTGCTGCCAAAATTAAAGCAGGCGGTGGCAAAGCAGAATTGAAAACCGTTAGCGGTGGTACTTTAACTGCCATGGCCGAAGGTAAAAAGATTTACCTGGTTGACGAAAAAGGAGGAAAATCATGGGTAACCATTGCCGATGTTAACCAAAGCAATGGTGTGATACACGTGGTAAACACGGTGTTGATGCCTAAGTAATCAGAACATTTAACTACCTATTAATAGAAACCCGGGCTGCGCAAGCTCCCGGGTTTTTTTGTTTTAGCAGCAATACTTTATCTTAGCAAAAAAAGGATAAGCATGGGTTTTATACTTTCTCCTGTTGATGTTGTTGATACCATAAGCGAGGCGGACTTTAAAGCAAAATATCTTAACCCGCGCAAACCTGTAGTAATAAAGGGCCTTACCAAAAACTGGCCGGCACGCGATAAATGGACACCCGAATATTTAAAGCAGGTAGTTGGCAACAAGGTGGTTCCGCTATATGATAACTCCAAAGCCGACCCATCAAAACCAATAAATGCCCCCGCTGCCGAAATGCCTTTTGATACGTACATTGATCTGATACGAAGTAAGCCAACCGAGCTCCGCATTTTCTTCTTCAATATATTTAAACAGGCACCGCAGCTTTTACAGGATATAGTAATGCCCAAAGATTTGATGGGTGGTTTTTTAGAGAGTATGCCCGCTATGTTCTTCGGCGGCTCAAACTCGGTTACTTTTTTGCATTACGATATTGATTTGCCGCACCTGTTCCATACCCACTTTGGCGGGCGCAAGCAGGTAATACTTTTTGAGAATAAATGGAAACGCCGTTTATATTGTATCCCTAACGCTACCTACGCGCTTGAGGATTATGACGTGGCCAATCCGGATATTAAAAAGTTCCCGGCGCTGGACGGCGTAGAGGGCTACGAAGTTTTTTTAGAGCATGGCGATACCTTATTTATGCCTACCGGTTACTGGCATTGGATGAAATACCTGGATGGCTCGTACTCGCTAAGCCTGCGTGCCTGGGATGCATCCCTATCGCGCAAAGCTGCAAGTTTATATAACTTGGCGGTTAAAGGTGGGGTAGATAGTGTTTTGAAAATGCTGTTTAAAGGCAAGTATGCAACCTGGAGGGAAAAACTGGCGGTGAAACGGGCGGAGCGGGAGTTGGGGACCGGGAAACTGCATTAACTTGTATGATCACAAACAATCACCCATACCCCGTCAATCCTTTTAAACCACAGTGTAAAATACCCGCCAACATCGCCTTTGGCGCGGGTGAGGTGCCAGCCGCCTAATACGAACGCATTTGTTGCGTCCAATACATCAACCTTCGTGATGGTGAAATCGAGCTTACCCATGGTGGCCTTATCGGGGTATGATTTTTTATAATGATCCATAGTGGTTTGCCAGCCATAGGTTGGGGCTTTACTCCCTACAAATACCAGCGAATCGGATTTCCAGTAGCCCTGCATAAAACCATCAATATCGCCGCGGTTCCAGGCGGCTTGCTGGGTGCTGAGTACTTTTATAATAGCCTGTTTGCTTTGCGCGAAGCTAAAACCAACAGCTATAACAAACAAAAATGTGAATAAAGCTTTCTTCATTTCATAAAAATAAATAAAAAACGGCTTATAAACGCAAACAAGGGCATTATTAACGCATCGCGATATTTACAAAACAAATAAACAATTGTATAAAACTATTTATGCCGATATGACGATTATGAAACAATTGCACAGGTTAAACCTTTTAGCTTTGCGATATACCTTACCATTGTATTGTTATGAAGAAACAGGTGTTGTGTTTTGGCGAAGTGTTATGGGATACTTTTGGCGATGAGCAAAAACCCGGCGGCGCGCCAATGAATGTGGCTTTGCATTTAGTAAAGCAGGGCATAAATGCATCATTGCTGAGCCGGATAGGTAACGATAAACCCGGCCGTGAGCTTGGCCAGTTTTTAAAGACCAACAACCTTTACTCGGACTTGTTGCAGGTTGATGAAAAGCTCCCTACCTGTAAAGTAGCTGTTCAGTTGGATAAGCAGCAACAGGCTACTTACACCATACCCAAACCGGTATCATGGGATAATATCCAACACAACGAAACACTTCAGGCTCGCATTAAAACTATATCGGTAATTGTGTTTGGCAGTTTGGCTTGTCGTACTGCAGCAAGCCGGAACACGCTGCTTAACCTTTTCGAGAATAAGATGCTGAAGGTGTTTGATGTAAACCTGCGCCACCCGCATTACGAAAAATCGACCATCGAAACATTGGCCGCTATGGCTGATGTGATAAAAATGAACGAGGAAGAGGCCAATCTGCTTATTGGCAACTACGATGAGCCGCTAAAGGACAAAATAACCGAGTTCCGTAAAAAGTACCATAGCAAAACTATTTGCGTAACCCGCGGCGAAAACGGAGCTATTGTTTACCACGATGATAAATTTTACGAACACCCCGGCTTTATGGTTGAGGTGGTAGATACCGTTGGCGCGGGCGACTCCTTTTTAGCTACCTTTATTGCCGGCCTGCTTAACAAACAACCGATGGACGAGGTTTTAGAAAAAGCTTGTGCCATTGGCGCTTTTGTAGCATCGCAACGTGGGGCCAATCCGGTTTACGACCAGGCGAAGATCAATGAGATCATTGCGAACGGGGAATTGGCGATTTGATTTTTTAATTTCGAATGTTAGGTTCCAGATTTATTTTGATATCGGATTAACCTTGCTGATAAGACGCCTCCTATCAGGCCGGCGTGGCAATTACAGTGAATAAGTATGGGGGGCGATCGTTCTTGTGGTTATCTGTCCTCAAATATGTGAACAGATATATTCCATAACGGTTTTCTAATCTGCAAAAACGATGTGCTGTAACGCTTACGTCATAAAAACCTTCAGACTAAGGCTATCCCTCCCTACTATAAAACTATTAGCTTAAATTAGTCGTTAATTAGACTTGAAAGGATATTATGCGCGGTTACGGATTTTCTAAATTTATACCACAGCAGTTTCAAAAAGGCGGTTTCGATGAATTGTTGAAACTGTTTATGGAGTTGCTGAACTATACCGCCGGCGATGCCGATGAGGCGCTGCAATGGCTTAACGAATTAGATAAACAATACAAATTAACCAACAATGAATACGGCATTGGCGATTTTGTAGATGAACTGAAACAAAAGGGATACCTAAAAGAAGATGAGCAAAGCGGCGAGTTTAACATAACCGCCAAGGCGGAGCAAAGCATTCGCCAAAGCGCGCTGGAGGAGATATTTGGCAAGCTGAAAAAATCGGGTAAGGGCAACCACCGCACACCGCAAAGCGGGCAGGGTGATGAGAAGAACGCTGAGCGCCGCGAGTTCCAGTTTGGAGATAGCCTGGACCAGATAGACATGACGCAGAGCGTGCACAACGCGCAGATAAATCATGGTATTGATGATTTCCACTTAACCGAGCGCGACCTGGAAGTAGAGGAGATGGATTTTAAAACCCTCACTTCTACCGTCCTGATGATCGATATATCGCACTCGATGATCCTATACGGCGAAGACCGCATCACACCTGCCAAAAAAGTAGCAATGGCGTTGGCCGAGCTCATCAAAACCAAGTACCCTAAAGACACCCTGGATATTGTAGTTTTTGGCAACGATGCCTGGCCTATAAGTTTGAAAGATCTGCCTTATTTGCAGGTTGGCCCATATCATACCAATACTTACGCTGGTTTGGAGCTGGCAACGGATATTCTGCGCCGCCGCAAAACACACAACAAGCAGATCTTTATGATAACTGATGGCAAGCCAACTTGCCTGAAGGAAGGCACCAAATATTATAAAAACAGCATTGGGCTAGACCGCAAGGTGGTGAACAAAACCCTGAATATGGCTGCGCAATGCAAGCGTTTAAAAATACCCATCACCACGTTTATGATAGCGAAGGACCCCTACCTGCAACAGTTCGTTCGTGATTTTACACAGACCAATGGTGGCAAGGCATTTTACAGTTCGCTGAACGGGTTAGGTGAATATATTTTTGAGGATTATATTAAGAACAGAAGAAGGACGGTGAGGTAATTAGCAGCCCTCACCCAACACGTCATTGCGAGCGATAGCGAAGCAACCTCTACATATGCATGTCGATGAAGCCTATTAGAGACCTGTCGCGCAGAGGTTGCTTCGTCCCTCGCAAGGACGGTTTTAATAATAAGGATAAAAGAATTAAACAGATACATGAGCATACCAACAATAAAAACATTAGGCGAGTTAAAAAAGAGCGGGTACGTTAGCCGGTCGGTTAAGGATGAATTGCGCGACAATTTAATTGAGCAGTTACAAAAACAAGAAGGCGGTTTTGAGGGCATTATAGGTTATGAGGATACAGTTATCCCTGATCTGCAAACCGCTATCTTATCACGCCACAACATTTTACTGTTAGGCTTACGCGGACAGGCAAAAACCCGTATCGCGCGTTTATTGGTAAACCTGCTGGACGAATATGTGCCCTATATTGAAGGGTCGGAATTATATGACGATCCATTAGCGCCGATATCATGGTTCGGGCATAACGAGGTGGAAAGTAAGGGCGATGCTACCCCGATAGCATGGCTGCACCGCAACGACCGCTATACCGAAAAATTAGCTACCCCCGATGTTACCGTTGCCGATCTGATCGGTGATGTTGACCCGATAAAAGCGGCTACCTTAAAACTCACTTACTCGGATGAGCGCGTATTGCACTTTGGTTTAATACCGAGAGCACACCGTGGCATCTTTGTGATAAACGAACTGCCCGATCTGCAGGCACGTATCCAGGTATCGTTGTTCAATATTTTACAGGAAAAAGATATCCAGATCCGCGGTTTTAAATTGCGCCTACCACTGGATATTCAATTTGTGTTTACCGCCAACCCCGAAGATTATACCAATCGCGGCTCGATAGTTACACCATTGAAAGACCGTATTGAGAGCCAGATATTAACGCACTACCCGCGCTCGGTTGAGATTTCGAGGAAGATCACCCAACAGGAAGCTACCTTGTCGCCATCGCAACGGACCAATGTTGAGGCCGATGGTTTGGTGAAGAACCTGGTTGAGCAGATCGCTTTTGAGGCACGCAACTCCGAGTATATCGATAAAAAATCGGGTGTATCGGCAAGGTTAACCATATCAGCTTACGAGAACCTGATCAGCAATGCCGAGCGCAGGATGATCATTAACCGGGAGAAAAACACCTTCGTGCGCATCTCCGACTTTTTGGGTGTTATCCCGGCCATTACCGGCAAAATAGAATTGGTTTACGAGGGTGAGCTTGAAGGCCCGGCTAAGGTGGCTAATATTTTGGTGGGTAAAGCCATCAAAACATTGATGCTGCAATACTTCCCTGATCCCGAAAAGGCAAAAAAATCTAAAAAGGCAAATCCATATAAAGAGATCATCGAGTGGTTTGAAAATGGAAACACCCTTGCAGTGATAGACGGTTTGCCTTTACAGGAATACAAAAAGCTGCTCAATTCGATAACCGGGCTGAAGGACTTTGTAAAAACCTTCCACCCCAAACTGGCAGAAAACCAGCAATTATTGCTGATGGAGTTTGTGTTACACGGTTTGGCAGAGTTTTCGCAGTTAAATAAAGGATTTTTAGATAACGGCTTCGCCTTTTCGGATATGTTTAACAGTTTGTTTAACATGGAACCCGATGAAGATATGGACGATGAGCGTTATTAATTAAAACTTTATTAATGCAGCAGGTCATCACCATTATACTCATTTCCGCCGCCATCATCGCGGCCGATCTTTATATCATCAGCGGTATACGCGGGGCATCAAAAAAATGGAAGTTCCCCTTTAAAAAGTCATTTACACGCTGGTATTGGGGTGTTTCATTGTTTTTACTGGCGGGATTATTTGCCAGTATTTACCTCAAAATGAGTATCGGAATCAAGGGTGCATTGCTTATGATATTCTTTATCGTACTTGCTGCCAAGATCCTGTTTTTGCCATTTATTTTTGTTGATGATATACGCAGGCTCATACTTTTCAAAGCCAGAAAAAAAAACAAACCTGAACCGGAGTTTCCGGCAAGCGAGCCGGCACCAAATCATATCCCACGGTCTGAGTTTTTAATGAAGGCTGGCTTATTGGCAGGCTCGTTGCCAATGGTATCGCTTGGCTACGGTATTGTATCGGGCGCGTACGACTATCGCGTTAAGCACCGAACCCTTTACCTCCCCAACCTGCCAAAAGCCTTTGACGGCATTAAATTAGGACAATTATCAGACATACACTCCGGTAGCTTTTATAACAAAAAAGCGGTTTTAGGTGGGGTAGAAATGTTGCTTAAAGAAAAGCCCGACTTTATTTTTTTTACTGGCGATCTGGTGAATAATATAGCCAGCGAAATGCGTGATTATCAGGACATCTTCGCGAAAGTAAAAGCGCCCTTAGGTGTATACTCATCGTTAGGCAACCATGATTATGGAGATTATGCGCACTGGCCTACAGAAGCAGACAAGAAACGTAACCTTGATGACCTGAAAGCTACTCATAAAAACATGGGTTGGGACCTGATACTGAACAGCAACCGCCGTTTAAAGGTAGATGGCGAAGAAATAGGTATTTTAGGTGTTGAGAATTGGGGCAGCCTGAGCCGTTTCCCTAAATATGGCCGGGTTGACCTGGCTGTTAAAGATACGCAGGACCTGCCTGTAAAACTTTTGCTATCACATGACCCATCTCACTGGCGCGCGCAGGTATTAGATTATAAGGATATAGATGTAATGTTTGCGGGCCATACCCATGGTATGCAATTTGGTGTACAGAACAGGCACTTTCAGTGGAGCCCTATACAATACGTATATAAAGAATGGGCCGGTTTATACCGCGAAGGCAACCAGCAATTATATGTAAATACAGGTTACGGCTTTTTAGGTTACCCGGGCCGAATTGGAATATTACCCGAAATAACGATATTTACACTCAAAGCCTCGCCCGATCCTTCGCTGAAAAGCAAACTATCCTGATCCCGATGCGGCTTAATTGCCAATGAGAAAGCTTTTTCGATCTGTTATTGATCCTCTTTTGTTCAGCAACATTTTTATGTCGGCCTGTGCGGTTACGCAGGCTTTGGTTACGCTACAGCTTATTGGCGCGCAACCAACCTATCCGCTGCTCACATTGTTGTTTACATCAACACTTTTCATTTACAATATCTGTATCTTTTTAAGCAAGCCTAAAAAGCCCGAAAAATCACCGTTCCGACGCGTTCGCTGGTTTTTTGCTTACTATAAACTGATGGTAATTATTACCGTGGCCTGTGGTGTTTCTTTAGTGCCATTGTTCTTTTTAATATCGGTAAAATCGCGCGTGCTGCTTATTTTGCTTTCGGTATTATCTGTGGGTTATAGCCTGCCTCTTTTTAAATCGGGCGGTAAACGCTTTGGCCTCCGTAATGTACCCGGCATAAAATCGCTCATGATCACCAGCGTTTGGGTAATGAGTTGCGTGGTATTGCCAATTTTTGAAAGTGAGCAGTTTCAGCAATTAAACATTACATTTACCGATGAGGCTATACTTATTGCCAAACGTTTCCTGTTCATTTTCGCGTTGACCATTCCTTTTGATATCCGCGACCTTTTCCAGGATTCGATTGCCGGCACCAAAACCATCCCGGTTATTTTTGGTGAAAAGAAAGCCTATTTATTTTGCCAGCTCTTATTGGGCGGCTACATGGTGCTGCTTTTCATTTTCAGGGGAAATGGCTTTAGTCATGATTTTTTTGCCCTTGGCCTAACCGCTGTTTTAATGGGATGGCTCATTTTTAAATCCGAATGGGAAAAGGATGAGTACTACTACTTTTTTTATATGGATGGCGTGTTGATTCTGCAATACGTATTCCTGCTGGCTTTTAAATTGCTGTAGAAAGCATGGCATCCAATTATGATAATTCGGCTTCTTTTTACGATGCGTTATCAAGGCTGACATTTGGCAAGACTTTAATCAGATCGCAGGTATACCTGTTACCGTTTATTCCCGAAAAGGCAAAAGTGTTGATAGTTGGAGGCGGCACAGGTTGGATATTAGAGGAGATTGCCAAAGTACACCCGACAGGTTTGGATATTACTTACGTGGAAATATCGGCGAAGATGGCCGCGCTGTCACAGAAACGGAATGCAGGCAATAATTCAGTGAGCTTTGTAAATAACCCTATTGAAGAAGTAGCATTGAGTACAGATTATGACGTGATCTTCACGCCATTTTTGTTCGATAACTTTACTGATGAAACTTTACCCGGCGTTTTCTATCATATCCACCGATCATTAAAATCACAAGGGTTATGGCTCTGCGCCGATTTTCAGATAACAGGAAAATTGTGGCAAAAGGCCCTACTTAAATCAATGTATTTCTTTTTCAAACTCCTTTGCGGGATAGATACTACAACATTACCAGATATCGAGGCCCAATTCACAAAACACAATTACAAAAAAAAGTCAGCGAAAACTTTCTTCGCTGACTTTATTATCTCTACGCAACACCAAAAGTCTTAACTCTTTATTCTTGCATCTTTACTCGCTGCTAAATTTATAACCCACTCCTCTAACGGTTTGCAGGTAAAGTGGCGAGTCGGGATTGTTCTCAATCTTTTTACGCAAGCGAACAATATGCATATCCAGTGTACGGGTATTTACATCGGCATTATAGCCCCAAACCTCCATCATCAGTTCATCGCGGTTAATAACCTTGTTCTCGTTCTTTAAAAAGTATAGCAAAATGCGGTTCTCCAAAATGGTGAGCTCAATGCGTTTGCCATCCTTTAACAGCGTATGCGTGTTTGGATGGTGCTCCATATTGGCAAATTTATAAGCCTCGGGTTTCTCACTGTTCAGCGTAAACTTGATCTTATTGTCTATCATAGCCACCAGCACATCCATATTAAATGGCTTGGTAATATAATCGGATACGCCAAACTGGTAGGCTTCTATCTTATCAATATCCTGCGCTTTGGCCGTCATCATGATCACCAGTTTATCAAAACCCTTATCGCGGATAGCGCTGCAAACTTCAGATCCTTGCTTGCCCGGAAGCATCCAATCCAACAAAACAATATCAGGCTTTTCATCCAATATCATTTTTTCGGCATTTTCGCCATCGGCGGCTTCTAAAACTTTATAGCCTTCAAGCTCTAACCTTTCAGCAACTAAAAACCTCAGGTTCTCGTCATCCTCAACTAAAGCGATCTTAATTTCCTTGTTCATCGTCCGTTTATATTAATATGGTAACACTATCTTAAATTCCGATCCCTGGTCTACTTTACTTTTCACACTAATCTCGCCGTTCATAAAATTAACCAGTTCTTTGCAAAAAGCCAAACCTAAACCAACGCTGCCATTTTGGTTATACTGGCTTTGTATACGGTAAAACTTTTTAAATACATTATCTATTTCAGCTTTAGGTATGCCTATGCCTTTATCGGCAAACAAAAAAACCACATCCTTTCTCTGGCAGTCAACATCAATATTTAATTCCTTGCGGTCGGGTGGTGAGTATTTATAAGCATTCTCTATCATGTTCTGAAAGATACTGCCTAACAACACCGGGTCCGACTCAAAATAGCATTCGTTATGTACTTGATAGGTCAGGGTAAAATGGGGGTATTTAATTTTAAAGGTATTGATATATTTCTGAACGAAATCATCCAGCTTAATTTCTTCTTTTTTTACCTGTATCGATTTATTTTCGAGTTGCGTGAAAGAGAGCAGCCTATTCATCAGGTTGTTAAGTTTATCGGCTTCTTCATCCAATATCTTACCATAATGTTTTTGCTGTCGTTCGCTCAGGGCGGTTTCGGCTGTGCGCAGGTTTGAGCCTGCAATTTTTATTACACTTACGGGTGTTTTAAACTCGTGTGTAAAGTTGTTAATGAAATCGTACTGCAGTTTAAACAACTTTTGGTTAACATTTAAATTGCGAAAAATGAGCCATCCAATAAGTATTACAAACAGGTAAATAACAATTACCGCAGCCGCTATAGGTAAAAAGCGGCGTACTACCTCGTTAGTAATGAAAGATTTTGACGATTCAAAATACAGCTTATATCCCGAAAAAGCGCCGGGCAAAGCTATTTCTGTGTATAGGTTTTCGCCTTCGTCATTTTCAAGCGGATCGTAAATAATTTGTTTAATGCTAATGCGCTGATAAAGCTCAGGGCGGGTATTTTTTATCAGCAGGCGGCGTTTCTCCAAATGAAACGTCATCATATCATGCTGATAAACAGACAAAGGCGCATTACCTTTTAATGATTGTTTATAAACCTTCAACTCTTCGGGCCGCGGTATATTTATATAGCTTATTTTACCGGGCTTAACATCGTACGATGTGTTATAGGTATCCTCTGATGTATATACTCTGCCTGTATCGGCCGAGAGGATATAGCTGTTTACCTTTGCCGACATCATTTTAAAATCGTCGTTATCCTTAGCTACGTTAACACTGTTTTTAACCGTATCACTTTTGCCGGGTTTAAAATTATAAACACCGGTAAGCGCTATCTGTATGTTTTTATTGCTGCTGCCAATAGCTTGTTTACGGTTGCTGATAGTGAAGTGATAAAAATCAATATCTTTAACAAACCTGTAGTTACTAAACACAGAGTCGGCATATTCTGAGGCCGATTTTTTATTTAAAAATCCCTGGTAGGCATTAATTTCGGGTATTTTTTTCTGGAACAGATCATTATATGGGCGCATGGTACGCTCAAGCACACCAATTGTGCGGGCAGAAAACTCGCTTACAACATATTTGCGTGTAAGGCCGTAGGTTATCAATAAAGCAGCAATCAATATGCCCGATATCAACACAACAAAGGCGATGATCAGTAACAGATTTTTGCGGTATAGCTGTTTTTGCTTGGTCATTAAAGCAAGTACCTCACTTTTTGCCCAGGTTTAATTCAAGAAACTTTTCGAGCTGTACATACATATTTAACCTGTTGCCGCCCGGCGCATCTTTTGGTTTTTTTTCTTTATCCTTATTTTCTTTAGCAACATAGGTTACAGGTGTGCCATTTTTCTTTACCTCACTTGCAAAACGTATTAATTCGGGGTTACCCGCATCCGGGTCTCGCCCTCCCTGAAATATCATTAAAGGAGCTTTTATCTTAGCTGCATTAAATACCGGCGATATTGCCCTGAAACGATCTGCATCGGTTTCGGGGCTGCCTACCATCTCATAAAGCATGCTCAGCTTGGGTTTTAAAAAGGGCTGTACATCTTTAAAAAAGGTGAAAAAATTTATCAGCGGCCCCTGAACAGCTACACAATTGTATAAGCCCGGATGAAACGAAACACCATATAAAGCCGAAAAGCCACCAAAACCGGTGCCAAAAATGGCTATTTTTTTAGGGTTAGCTATTTTTTGATTAATCAGCCAGTTAACGCCATCGGTAATATCCTGTTGCATTTTGCCACCCATTTGCTGAAAGCCCGCACTGTAAAATGCCTTGCCATACCCTGTTGAGCCACGGTAATTTACCTGGAAAACAGCGTAACCACGATTAGCTAAAAACTGAACCTCATCGTTATATCCCCAATTGTTGCGTTTCCAAAAATCGCTGTGCGGTATAACTACTACCGGCAAATTTTGGGGCGATGAAACTTTTGGAAGCGTAAGGTAACCGTTTATTAAGGTACCATCACCTGCTTTAAACTGTATCGGCTTCATTTCGCAGAGGTCGCCCTGGTTTATTCCCGGGTTCATATCAGCAAGTTTAACCAGCTTTTTTGTAGCCATACTATAAAGATAGGTAGAGCCGGGGTTACGGTCGTTCGATGTATTGATCAGAAAATGCTTCTCGCTGGTATCACGGTCAAAAATCCTGATCTCGTTCCCAGGTAACTGTTTTTCAAGATCGGTATAAATAGCTTTTATACTATCGTTTAAAATATGCCTACGTGGCTTAGCTTCCTGCCAGGCCACCATCTCAAGCCGGTGTTTACTTTTAGAGTATGCTACCTCATCAATATCAGCCTTATCGCTGCTATAAACTACTCTTTCTTCTTTCCCGTTTTCGGCGTTGATTTCTACCAGGGCTATTTTATCGCGGTTTACATTTGAGCGTGCGTAGAAATAGTTTTTAGTTCCGGTAAAAGCAATGGGTTCAACCTGGTTCTTAAAGTTATTACGCAAAATGGGCTTAAAAGCGCTGTTTTCATTTTCGCGGTACAATATGGTTTCATTTACTCCATCAGATGCCTTTTCGAGCCGGATAACACCATCTACATCAGTATAATACTGCGTAATGTTACCGGGGTTTTGCAAATACATTTTGAGTTCGCCACTTTTTGTATTGATCCGGTAAATATCAAATATGGTAGAGTCGCGCAGGTTCATTGAAAAGGTAAGCACATCAGGGTGCTTCATGCTGCGGTTTAAAACACGCCAGTTTACACGGCCTATTGATAGCAGGGTACGTTTTTCCATTGTAGCCGCATCAATAGCAAATAACTGAAAGGTACTTTTCTTCCTGTCGTATTTTGGAACGATGACATGGTTATCATACGTCCAGAAGTGATCGCGGATACCGCCATCAGAAAAAAGCACATCGGGTTTTTTGGTACTATCCTCAAGGCTTTGCAAATAAATAGTTTGCATTGACTTGTCCTTGTTTTTTTTAAGGTACGATATGTACTTGCCATCCGGCGAAATATGGAACCCGCTAACCTGCGAATCAAAAAAAGCTTTGACAGGAATAAGTTGTGCTTGTTTTTTATTGCACGACAGCACTAAAACAAGAACAAATACAAATAAAAGTTTTTTCAGCCAGTTTATCATTTGCTATCAGCACCCCCCAATTTTCATAGATTAGGTCAAGGTATAAAATCGGAATTAATTTAAACTAATGTCACTATAATTTTACCCGGTATAAATTAATGAATTATACTAATACAAGCATACAAATAAATAGCATTAAATACTTATTTTTGAATATGAAGAGGGTTTTTGTTTTAATTGCATTATTGATCTGCGTGTTAGGTGCAAGTGCCCAAACCGAAGATCTCCAATTAGCCCAGCAATTTACTACCAATGGAGAGCTGCAAAAAGCTTCGGACATTTATCTGAAACTATACAAGCAAAACAACGAAGCCTTTTACAGTTTTTATTTAAGAAGCCTGCTGAGCCTTAAAAAGTTTGATGAAGCCGAGAGCATCACCAAAAAAATGGTTAAGCAGCACCCGAAAGATTATCAATATCCTATAAATCTGGCCCGTGTTTACCATGAGCGGGGTAACCAGGATAAGGCAGAAAGTATTTATAACGATCTGCTCAAAAACCTCCCTGCCGACCAGGGAGAAATAAGCAGCATAGCAACGCAGTTTTACCAATCGGAAAACCTTGACCAGGCCATAAAGGTTTTTGAGCAGGGCCGCAAGGTATTACATAACGAGCAAGTGTTTAGCTCGGAGTTGATTAGCTTATACCGCTATAAGCACGATAAGGTAAGCATGGTTAATGAATATGTTAACTTATTGCAAACCAACCCGGAATATATTTTCCAGGCAAAATCTGCCTTATCAACAACATTTGAGAACGGGCGCGATTATGATATGCTGAAAACTGCCTTGCTGAAAATAATGCAACAGAAGCCCCAATTAACCATATTTGCCGATTTGCTTACCTGGCAGTTTTTACAGCAAAAACAGTTTGATATGGCCATGAACCAGGCCTTGGCATTAAGCCGCAGGCTGAATGATGGCGGCAACAGCATTTACGAACTTTGCCAAACCTTAACAGCTAACCAGGCTTATGATGAAGCTATACGCGGCTATGAATACATTATAAGTAAAGGTACAGCGCAAGATCTGTACATTCCGGCTAAGATCGAGATGATCAATACAAAAAACCTGAAGATCACATCGGGAAAATATGCACAGCCTGATCTGCTCGACCTGGAAAAAAACTACCTGGACCTGCTTACCGAATTTGGCCGCACAACCAATACTGCATTTGCCATGCAAAAGCTGGCAAAATTACAAGCATTTAAACTGCATAAAACTTTAGATGCACAGAAACTACTGGAGCAAACCGTTAATATTGCCGGCCTACGCCCTAATTTATTGGCGGATTGTAAACTTGACTTAGGAGACGTTTACCTGCTGAATGGCAAACCTTGGGAAGCTACCCTAATTTATAGCCAGGTTGAAAAGGATTTCCCGGGAACAAATATTGGCCAGGATGCCACTTACCGTAATGCAAAGCTGGCTTATTATACCGGCGATTTTGTTTGGGCAAAAGGCCAGTTGGATGTGTTAAAAGCCGCTACATCACAACTGATTGCTAATGATGCCCTGAACCTTTCGTTATTGATAAGTGACCATACCGCTTTTGACAGTACAGGCAACGCGCTTAAAATGTATGCCCGTGCCGACCTGATGATATTTAAAGAAGACCCTGATAAAGCCGTTATTACATTAGACAGCATTGATAAAGCATTCCCGCAAAATACATTGACCAATGATATTTTAATGGCCAAAGCCCGTATACTGATACAAAAAAATGATTATACCGGGGCAGCTATCGCCTTAAAAAAAATAGCAGAAGAGCACAAAACCGACCTTTGGGCCGATGACGCTGTTTTTATGTTGGGTGATATTTATGAGAAACACCTGGATGATAAAAAACAGGCCCAGGCATATTACCAGAAAATAATTACCGATTATGCATCGAGCCTATGGTTAAACGAAGCGCGTAAGCGTTTCAGAACTTTAAGGGGCGATCTGCCCCCGGCTTCATAATTATTGGTACTTTTGCCGCATGATCATTTTAAACGAAACCATCATCATTGATGAAACCATAAACGCTGAATGGTTAAACTGGATGAAAACGGTGCATATCCCCGCCGTAATGGCCACCGGGCATTTTAACTCTTATAAAATACTGACGGTTTTAAGTTCGCCCAACGAGGGGATAACTTATTGTGTGCAGTATACAGCAGACGGCATTGACCAATATAATGCTTATAACGAAAAGCATTCAACCAACCTAAAAAACAAACATTTCAAACAGTTTGAAAACAAATTTGTACAGTTTGAAAGCATTATGCAACTTATAGACTAATATGAAAGTAACTACTACCCCAATTGAAGGATTATTATTGATAGAACCACGTATTTTTAACGATGACCGCGGCTATTTTTACGAAAGCTACAACGAGAAAAAGTATCGTGATGCAGGCATTGATGTTACTTTTGTGCAGGATAACATGTCGTGCTCATCAAAAGGCACCATGAGGGGTTTACATGCCCAGGCGCCACCATTTGGCCAGGGTAAGTTGGTAAGGGTAACACAAGGCAGCGTAATTGATGTGGCGGTTGATATCCGTAAAGCATCACCTACTTATGGACAGCACTTTGCTGTTGAACTTAGCGCCGCAAACCACTTACAGTTTTGGATACCCGAAGGCTTTTTACACGGCTTTTTTACATTAGAAGACGATACCGTTTTCGCTTATAAAGTGACCAACTTTTATGATAAGGATTCAGAAATAGGGGTTAAGATCACCGATGAGTCGCTTGGTTTTAAATGGCCCGATTTTGCTAAAGACATTATCTTATCGCCAAAAGACGAAGTGCTGCCTGATTTTAAATCATTCGTTAGCCCTTACTAATTAACTCGCAAATCTTTCGGCATACGCCCCTTTAACAGGAATTGCGCCCAATTATCATTGCCGTTACGTTTGGCTGTGGCTGATGCTGCTTCCCAATCGTAACTGCAATGTATTTGCTCAATATTAATATTATCCCCATCTGCATGTACAATAGCGTATTTAGCATGCGGCGTATTTGATTCCATAGCAAAGCGGTATTCGCCTTTACCTAAATATGCAGGCAAGCCTACACTGCCCGGGTTTAAAATAATTTTCCCGTTCGACAGGTAGATCACCCGGTTTACATGCGAGTGGCCACACAGGATAACGCGTTCTTTGATGCCGCTTACTTTACTTACCAAATCTTCATCATTATAAACAAATACGCCGTGTTCAGTCACTTTCTCCAAAAGGTATTCGTTGTCGCTTTCGGGTGTGCCGTGGCAAACAAAAAGTAGCCCGTCAACGCTAATGGTTTTCGGCAGGTGTTTAAGCCAGTTTATCGTTTCAGCAGACAGCTCTGCCTTAACCCGTTCCATGTTTTCCTTTTGGTATGGCGTATTTAAACTTTCCAATATCTCACGATCAGTATTGCCACTGATACATTGCATAGGTATTTGGCGTATTAATACTGAAGTCTCTTCGGCTTCAAGAGCACCAAAACAGTGATCACCCAAATTGATAATGGTTTCAATACCCCTTGACCGAATATCGTTTAGCACTGCTTTTAACGCACGGAGATTACCATGTATATCCGAAATAATGGCGTAGCTTTTCATCCCAATTAAATTTAAGAGACAACAAAAAAGCTCCTGTTTTGTGCAGGAGCTTTTTAGATTTTATTTAGAGATAAGGTTATACAGCTCATCCAGCTTTGGTGTGAGCACAATTTCTATCCGGCGGTTTTTCGCGTAAGCATCTGCCGTTGTTCCCGGGTCTATCGGCTGAAACTCGCCCTTGCCTGTGGCGGTAACCCGTTCGGGTGAAATCTTCTCCACTTCGGTTAGATAACGCGATACAGATGTAGCGCGCAATACGCTCAGGTCCCAGTTATCTTTTATCTGGCCCAGGTTTGCTACTTTTTGCTTATCTGTATGACCCTCAACCGAAAGGTTGATGTCGGCCTCTTTATTAAGCACAACGGCTAATTGTTTTAAGGCTGCCTTGCCTTTCTCATCAATAACAATACTACCGGAAGGGAACAACAACTTATCTGTTAACGATACATACACTTTACCGTTACGGATATCAACACTTAAACCGCTTTGTTGGAAACCCAGCAGTGCTTTTTGTAATTTATCCTTTAACGCATTGGTGGCTTCGTCGCGTTTACGCAAAATCTCTTCTACCTCTTTTAAACGAGCCTCGCGTTTTTTCAGATCGCCTGATAATTGATTTACCTTACTCGTAGTTGCGGTGTAGGTGTTATTGAGGTCGTTGTATTTGGTATTCAAGTCAGCAACCTGCCCATTCAGCGTGGTGATGTTTCCTTTTAAATCGGCTATCTGGCGGTGCAGGCGAGCGGTATCGCCCTGTAGCGCAGCTACCTGTTCTTCTAAACTTACGGTACGGTTCTTTAACGAATCTTGTGTGGCAAGCAGTGCTTTATATTTTTTTGTAGACAGGATCTGGCATGAATGCAACGTTGCACACACAACAGCTAACAGGAACAGGTATTTAAATTTCATATTATTGGATAGGGTTTATTGGCACTAATTTAAACAATTGCGTTATTTAAAAACACCGTTAAAGGATAAATATTAGCCAACACTTCAGCCACTTTTTTGGGCGAGTCTTTCTGAAGTATTTCGGCATCGGTAAACTGGTGCAGGGCGGCAAAACTTTTTAGTTTTAATAAGCTGATGTTTTCATTATCAGCAGCATAATCACGGGGCAGGCTCTTTAACTGCTCCTGGTCGCGAAACTCACCGAACAGTTTTTTAAATTCCGGCTTATCAATAATAGCCTTCAACTCATCGGCATTATAATCTATTTCCTGGCGAATGGCTTTCAGGTGAGCGGCTTCGGGCATCCAGTACCCGCCACCGGCTAAACAACGGCCTGGTTGTATCTGTACGTAAAATTCTATGCTGTCATTGTTGGTATCTCCCAACAACTTACTTATCCCAAAATTATTTTTGTAAGGCGTTTTATCCAATCGGAAACGAATATCCCGGTAAATGCGCATCACACATTTTTTGGGGTCAGTATCTTTTGCCAGCAAAGGGTTAATGGCTTTTAACTCCGCCAGTATTGCCCCGGTAAACTCGATAACGTTTTCCTTTGCAGCCTCAAAGGCGGGCTTATTATCAGCAAACCACTCGCGGTTATTGTTTGCCGCCAGGTCTTTTAAAAACTCAATTGTGGCTGATTTTATCATCGGTATCTAAATGGGGTTGATAATGTACCTTAGGGGATAACCAATATAACAAAAACACGCGCGAATAACGAAAGGTTATGGGCGACATGAGGAAGCAACCACCCAAAATAATGCCAATATACATCCACGGCGAATCTGAATTATGCGTGATCTGGTAAGTAGCAGTCCACAGTATACCACCGTACATTACGTTCAACGCATAGCTTACATACATGGCCGCGTAAAAGTAGCCCGGCTCAATTTCAAATTTCATTCCGCAGTGGGCGCAGTTGTCGTTTATTTTATTGGTGGCAAAACTATAAAACCCGCCCTTAAACATATTGCCACGACGGCAACGCGGGCATTTACAATGGAGCATAGCCCATGATTTTGGAGTTTCGGGCATTATTGTGTTTTATATCCGGTAAAAGCCGGAGCAGGTTTAATTTAAATGGATCTTACTGGCACGCATATTAAGTTCAACGTTTTTACGGCGGTATTTTTTATACCATAAAAACCCTATAGCGGCTACAGCAATATATGGTGCGGCAAGCAGGTAAACAATACCATTATTTAAACCTTTGGTGGTAGTGCCACCACTTTTGGCATTGGTTTCTACATTGGTTGAACATACAGAGCATTGTGCAAACGCCGGTACAGCACCCGAAAACGAAACAAACAACACCACTAAAAACACCATCACCCGTAAGTTTTTCATACTACAAATTTAAGTTAAAAATTATAATAAGGCGAAATCATGAGGTATACAATTACGCCTGTTACCGTAACGTATAACCATATCGGGAATGTCCAGCGTACCAGCTTGCGGTGCTTTTCAACCTGCATTTGCAGCCCGCGATAAAAGCTTAATAATATAAGCGGCAAAACTGTTGCTGCTAATACGATGTGCGTGATAAGAATTACGAAATATACATACCTGACCGCACCCGCTGCCTGGGCCTCCGTTACAGAGATAACACCATTACCATCAAGATCGCCAAAACGGGTTTCGGGGGCAAGGTAGTGGAAACCAATATATGATACCAGGAACAACGATGATAACACGAACGTCAAAATATTCAAACGCTTGTGCACTGTTATGTTACCTTGTTTGATAAAATAAAGCGAAGTAATAAGCAACACACTGCATGTGCCATTTAAAATTGCATTGAGCTTTGGCAAAAAATACAATACCGATGGCACTACGGCAGGTTTTGGGATGATCTTCATACTTAATATCACCACTACGGCAAAAACGAAAACGGATACGCCCGCTACAAAACGAAAAATAAACTTATCTGTCATAAAAAAAACTTAAAGTGGATGTATTACATCTCCGGTGATTTGATCTTGCGCAACTCTTCGGAGATCTGAACTTTTAGCTCATCGTTCAGGCGCATCATATCGGTTAACGAGGTGCCCGAATAATAGCCGCGTATACGCCTTTCAGCATCTACCAGCATTACCTTATCATCATAAACAAAATTGCCTTCAGCGGCCTTAAATTCATTCACCAATAAACCTTTACGGGCAAGGTTGTAAATAACGGCTGTATCACCGGTTAAAAACTTCCAGTTTGTGTTTGCCTTTAAGTGTGCCGAGTAATTTTTTAATACCGCGGCATTATCATGTTCCGGATCGATGGTGATGGATATGAACCTTGTTATTTTGTTGCGGGTATAATCCCGCGCAACCGAATCAATATTTACATTCACCTTTTCGCTCATTTGCGGATTGCGGGTGTAAAAAAAGCTTACTACCAATACCTTACCGGCCAAGGTGTCAAAGTTAATCTTTTTACCATCCTGGTCTGTCAGTTCAAAATCAGGAAGCTTATGGTAAATGGTATCAAAAATAACTTTACCGTGAAATTTGTGGAATGTTTTAGCTACAACTTTTGGCCCGTAAACCGGCAATGGTTTGTAGCGGTTTTTGCCTTTAACGGTAAGTAAATAATATAAAAATCCCGGTACCGCTAAAATGAGTACCAGGATCGTTAATTTTTTCATTCCGGCTGCAGCCGATGTTGGTTTCATTTATACCCCTATCTCCCCCAAACGCTGAACCAGTGGTGGCTTTCGTTGGTTAATACCAGTATTAAACCGATGATGAACAGAATAGGAACTACCAATGTATAGATCATAGCTACCTTTTCGAATTTTAAGTGCATAAAATATGCTACAATAAAAAACGCCTTGGCCAATGTTAATATGATGTATATCGGGTTTGCCGAGTGGTAAGTTAACATACCTTTTGGCACCATATATAATGCGATGATGAACTCAATTACGGTAATGCCAAGCAATACGAAAAATACGATCCAGATTTTGGACCTGGTCATTGTTTCTTCGTGTGCTTCGCCTTCGGCGTGTGTATGTGATGTTTCTGATGACATGATAAACCAGATTAAATAATTAAACTAAATAGAAGAATGTAAATACAAATACCCAAACCAAATCTACAAAGTGCCAGTAAAGGCCTACTTTTTCAACCATGAGGTAACTACCACGTTTTTGATAAGTTCCTGCCAAAGTATTGATCAGGATAACGATGTTGATGATCACCCCGCTAAATACGTGGAAACCGTGGAAACCTGTTATGGTAAAGAATAAGTTTGCAAATTGTTGTGTGTACGCACCCGATACAATGCCGCCTTCTGTAAAAAACTCTTTCAGTTTCTCAGCATCAGGTATACTTCCCCACCAAAAACCTTCGTGGTGTAAGTGGTTCCACTCTAAAGCCTGGCACCCTAAAAACATAAAGCCGCCAATAACGGTTGCTACCATCCACCATGCTACTTCCTTTTTAGAATCACGGTGACCGGCCTCAACAGCCAGTACCATGGTAACCGAGCTCATGATGAGGATAAACGTCATGATACCTACGAATACCAAAGGATAACCTGCATCAACAACGCCGGGTACCGACTGGAATATTTTATCGGCCGCAGGCCAAGCGTTTGAACTGAAGCGCAAAGCGCCATAGGATATCAATAACGACGAAAAGGTAAAGGCATCTGATAACAGGAAAAACCACATCATCAGTTTTCCGTACTCTACGTTAAACGGAGACTTGCCACCCGCCCAAGGGGTTGTTTTAACTTCATCAAGTTGTGAAACTGCTGTATTAGCCATTGCAATTAAAGTGTAATTTTTAATATTGGTTCAAAAGTAAAAAAACATAGAGATAAATCCATATAATATCAACAAAATGCCAAAATATACCGGCAAACTCCATGCGGAACAAATTTTTAACCTGCGGGATGTTTTTGTAACTGCCTGAAAGGGCATTAAATAACAAACCAAGGCCAGCTAAAATGTGCAGCAGGTGCATTGATGTAAACACATAGATAAAGCTTTGCGATGCGTTAGGGTTAATGAAATATACCCCCATATCGATCAGGATTTTCCATGCGTAAACCTGGATACAAAAAAACAGGATACCTAAAAAGGCGGTTATCCATAAAAACATACGCTGCTTTGCAAACTGCAACTGCTTTGCCGCACGCGACGCGATTAAAAACGTAACACTGCTGAGTATGATCACTGCAGTGCTATACATAAAAGCACTCGGCAAAATGATCTTGATACCTTTGCCCGAGCCGCCTGAATAAACAATAAAGCCACTTGTTAATGCTGCAAAAAACATAAACGATGTGAATATGAATATCCACATGTTGAATTTTTTGGGAGCCAGGTTAAGCTTATCTTCTTGTTGTAACTGAGCCATCATCATTATTTAATTTTCCCTACAAAATCAAACAATAAAACCAATTGTACCAGCGGCAGGTAAAAGAACGAGCCATACATTAGTTTTTTTGCCGATTGAATTTCCAATGTGCGCATTAAATTAAACGCGAGGTATAAAAATATTAAACTGCTTACCATGGATACCGCGCCTATTACATAACCACCAAAACCCATAAAAGTTGGCAGCACACTAACAGGCACCAAAATCAAGGTAAGTATAAAGGTTATTACAGCGCTGATCCTATCTCTTTTTCCGGTAGGCAGCAGGCGGAAACCCGCAAGTTTGTAATCGTCATCCAGCACCCAGGCAATGGCCCAAAAATGCGGAAACTGCCATACAAATTGTATCCCGAATAAAACCAAAGCTATTTCGTCTATCTGCGGGTGCGCGGCAACATAGCCAATTAGCGGTGGCAACGCGCCGGGTATTGCACCTACAAATACCGCTATGGGCGATTTTTGCTTTAACGGTGTATAAGCAAAGGCATATAAAAATATCGAAAATATGGCCAGGTAACCTGCCGTTGCATTCAGGTTGAACAACATTACCGTACCTGCAATACCCATTACTAAACCTAATACCAATGCCTGTCCGGTCATCATACGGCCCGATGGGAGTGGCCTGTCGGCAGTGCGTTTCATCAGCTTGTCCAGGTCAACCTCTATCATCTCGTTAAAGCAGTTTGCAGCGCCTGTAACTAGAAAACCGCCGCCTATCAGCATCAGCCAGCTTCTCCACTCAATAATGCCATTTACTTTGCTACCTATCAAAAACGAAATAGAAGCCGAGAACACTACGAGGAATGTTAACCTGAATTTTATCAGTTTTGAAAAATCGCTGAACTTCATGCCGTGGCCCCCCAAACTTTTGCGCTGCGTTGTAAATTAAGCAACAGGTAAAATTGCGCGCCAAACAGTAAAGTGGCCAACACAATATGTATGGTTTGCGCATAAGGCGGCAAACTAAAATAGGAAAGGATAATGCCCGACACAATTTGCAACATGATCATCAAAAAGCTAAAACTCATTACCTGCTGTTGTATTGAATGCCTGTTAAACCCTTTACGGATCAACGCGTATAAAACTAAGTTAGCCGCCAATACAGCTATTGCCATATCGCGGTGATTATAAAATATAGTACCTGCCTTTATTAACCATGTGCCGCGGCCCTGGCCTTGTAAACGTCCGGCTATGTCGTCAACCTTTTCCCGTACTTCGGTGCCAAAAGTTATTTGTAATATGCTTAACACTAACGTTGCTACCGACATCAGTACAACAAAGCCCCTGGCCTTAATATTTATACCGCCATCGGCTACTTTTGCCTGGTGATATGTGTAAATACTTATAGCCACAATTGCCAATGCAAGCAACATGTGCGTTGTCACTATCCAGGGTACAAGGTTTGTGGATACCACAATAGCCCCTAACCATCCCTGGAAACCAACCAATATTACATTGAACAGGCTTAAAAAAACTATTCTTTTTTTCTGTTTAATGTATGTGAATGAAAAAAAGGCCGTTAGCAACAGCATAAAGCCTGATAATACACCTATTAAACGGTTAACGTATTCCGTCCATGTTTTGGCAGCGTTAAACTCTTCGGGTACCAGTATCGATTTATCGTTACGGATACGCAGCGCCAGATCAGTATAACCAAATACATCAAGCGTATGCGCGAATTTCAAATTCCTGTCTTCGCGCTTCTTAACATACTTTTCTTTATAGCCTGCCGGTATCTGCGATGCATCGGTTGGCGGCACGTACTGGTCAAAACATTTTGGCCAATCAGGGCAACCCATTCCCGAACCTGTGCTTCTTACCACGCCGCCTGCCAGTATTAAAACAAACAGTGTAAGTATGGTAAGCAGATTGATGTTTTGAAACCGTTTTTTCTCAGGCGATATATTCATTCAAATCGTTTCTAACAATTTGGGGTATCTGTTTAGGAATAAAACCCTACAGATACCCCAAAAAATCAGATCATTATAATCTTATTATTTTACTTCTTCGCGGGGCGGATTTGCTTTAACCCATTCGTGGAAAGCGGCTAAACCTGCCTCGTTATCTTCAAAGTCATGCACTAAATTTGAGCTCATGGTTTGCGAGTGAGGTACAGTTTGCGGGATAAAATCTTCCGCTGCACCCGGCTTGCTGTAATCATACGGCCAACGGTAAACAGTTGGTATTTCGCCCGGCCAGTTACCGTGTATGTGCTCGATAGGAGCAGTCCACTCTAATGTATTTGAGTTCCATGGGTTTTGAGTTGTTTTCTTACCCCAGAAAATAGAATAGATAAAGTTGAACAGGAAGGCTACCTGCGCTAATGCTGACAAGATAGCTGCCCACGTGATGAATACGTTAACTGATAACCAACGCGCCATTGACGGAAACTCGGTGAAGGCATAGTACCTACGTGGCACGCCATCCAAACCCATAAAGTGCATCGGGAAGAATACCAGGTATGCACCGATGAAAGTTAACCAAAAGTGCAGGTAACCTAATTTCTCGTCCATTAAACGGCCGAACATTTTAGGGAACCAGTGGTAAACACCCGCCAACATACCAAATATAGCTGCCGAACCCATTACCAGGTGGAAGTGGGCAACAACAAAGTAAGTATCGTGCAGGTTAATATCCAAAGCGGCATTACCCAGGAACAAGCCTGTTAAACCACCCGAGATAAAGAATGATACCAAACCGATGGCGAACAACATTGCAGGTGTAAACCTGATGTTACCGCGCCACAATGTAGCTAAGTAGTTGAATGTTTTTACTGCCGATGGTACCGCGATGATCAAAGTCGTGATCATGAACACGCCGCCAAGGAACGGATTCATACCCGTAACAAACATGTGGTGTCCCCATACGATGAACGATAACACCGATATACCAATAAGTGAATAAACCATCGCGTGGTAACCGAAGATCGGTTTACGTGAATTGGTTGAGATAATTTCTGACGAGATACCCAGTGCAGGCATAATTACGATGTACACCTCAGGGTGACCCAGGAACCAGAACAAGTGCTGGAACAGTATAGGGCTACCACCTTCATAAGGCATAACCTGGCCTTGTACAACAATCTCCGAAAGGTAGAAGCTGGTACCAAAGCTACGGTCAAATATCAACAACACCACACCGGCAACTAATACCGGGAATGCCAATACACCTAAAATTGCAGTTAAGAAGAATGCCCAGATGGTCAATGGCATTTTCCAAAGGTCCATACCTTTTGTACGCATGTTTAATACTGTACTTACGTAGTTGATACCCCCCATTAGTGATGATGCTACGAACAGTACCATACTGATCAGCCATAAGGTCATACCCTCACCAGAACCAGGCATAGCTTTAGGCAATGCAGATAGCGGCGGGTAGATTGTCCAACCGGCACTTGCGGGGCCTTTTTGTACCATAAACGAGCTAAGCATGATAACGCTGGCTAAAAAGAAGAACCAGTATGAAAGCATGTTTAAGAACGGAGACGCCATATCGCGTGCACCAACCTGCAATGGTATCAACAAGTTACTGAATGTACCGCTCAAGCCTGCAGTTAACACGAAGAATACCATGATGGTACCGTGAATGGTAACCAATGACAGGTAAAACTCGGGAGCTAACCTTCCGCCAGGTGCAAAGTGGCCCAACAAAGTTTCCAACAAAGGGAAAGTTTTTTCAGGGTATGCTAATTGGATACGAAACAGGATAGACAGAACCATCGCAATAACCGCCATAGTAATACCTGTTATCAGGAATTGCTTAGCGATCATCTTGTGATCCATGCTAAATATATATTTGCTTATAAATGTATCGTGATGATGCTCGTGATCGTGATCATGGCTTTCAACGCCATGGTCGTGAACTGCTAATGTTGACATAATCGCTATTTTGGTATTAATTATTTAGTGCTAATCTGTTTTGACCCAACGCCTTTGGCTGTTTTGCATCAGCCATTTTCAATTCCTTCTTCAACGCGTCATTAAAATAAGGTTTTTGAGCAGCAACCCAGCCATCATATTCGGCCTGGCTAACTACACGTACAACCTTTTGCATGTTGTAGTGGCCGCCACCGCAAATTTTGTTGCAATACAACAAGTATTCAAACTTAGGGTCTTCAACCTTTGCACGCATTTCATTTGTAGTAAGGGTAGGAGTAAATTTAAAATAGGTTGGTAAACCCGGTACAGCATTTATTTGCACACGGAAATGTGGCATATAAACACTATGGATAACATCCTGTGCGATGATGTTTAAACGTATAGATTTATGAACCGGTACTACCAAAGTATCAGCTATCTGATCGTCAAGACTATTTTTGTCTTTAAAATCAACACCTACTTTGTTAGTGCCTGTGGTTAATTTATAATCCTTTGTACCCAATTTTCCATCCTTGCCAGGGTAACGAAGCTCCCACGCAAACTGGTGGCCGGTAACATCGATGTTGATATCCCCTTTAACTTCGGTAGTGTTGGTGATCTTTTTCCAGGTAAAGAAACCAGTGATAACCAATACCGTTAATACGATAGCCGGGATAACGGTCCATATTTTTTCGATGGTATTGTTATGCGGGTAAAAGTATGCTTTGCGTTTATCAGAACCACGGTATTTAAACAAGAACCAGAACAGGCATATCTGCGTTAAGAAAAATACGATCACCGTGATAATGAATGTCACGCTAAACATATTATCCAGATCAACACCATGTATTGATGCTGCTGCCGGTAAGCTCATTGTACCTTGCTCTGTAAACTCCCAATAAGAGCCATATAAACCCGCTAACAGGAATACAATACAAAGCACACCCATAATGTTGTTCCAGTTGATGGCCTTTTTACCTTGTATTTGAGCTGTAAGATCATAAACACGTAGTATTTTACCTACTATGCCAACTATTGTTGCCAATAGCACAAATAAAAGCACATAATAACCAACGCCCGTCCACATGGTTGTACTTGCATCATCAGCGGTGGCAGCTGCAGCAGCAGGCGCCTCGGCCATTACAGTAGTTGTTGCAAATAAAAGCATTGCCGCAACAGCCGTTGATAATGTTTTGAATTTAAATATATTTTTGAATGCCATTATATCGTTTTTTTGGTATTCTGATTAGTTATAAACAAGGTTAATTAAATATGGTGGTGCAAACTTTCCTCTATAAAAGGGTGGTTTTTAGGAATGGTAGATTTAAACTTGCTTAATGCTGTTAGCATCAGGAAAGTAAATAATCCGGCAAAACCAAGTGCTATACCAATTTCTTCAACTCCGAAAGAACGGCCTTCGCCACCAACAGTACCCGGCATGATCATCATATAATAATCTAACCAGTGACCGCATATTAACAGGATACATACATATTTTACACGGGGTATCATACGTTTGTAATCGCGTGCCATCAGCAATAATATAGGACAGGCAAAGTTGATGATGATATTTAACCAGAACCATGGTTTAAACTCAGGCTCCCAGCGGCGGTAAAAATATACAGCTTCTTCGGGTAAGTTAGCGTAGTAGATCAGCAAGAATTGTGCGAACCATACATACGTCCAGAATACAGAGAAACCGAATATTAATTGAGCTAAGCTGTGGATGTGATTTTCTGTTATGAAAGTAAAGTACCCTTTTTGACGTAGCAGAATCAATACCAAAGTAATAATAGCCAAACCACTTACCCACATGGCAGCAAAGTTATACCAGCCAAACATGGTTGAAAACCAACGTGCCTCTAAACTCATGATGGTATCGAAAGCGAATATTGGAGTAGTAAAACCAAATATTACCAGGAAGATACAAGCCATTTTAAAGCTTTTGTTATAATTGAACATACCGCCCAATTGATCTTCGTTATTTGAGTATTTAGCTAACAGATAACCAAATATGCTGTAAACACCCAGGAAAACGATCAACCTTCCAAAAAAGAAAGGGATGTTTAAGAAAGATGATTTGCCGGCTATTATAGCATCGTAAGCTTCGCTTTTGGGATCGGTAACACCGTGAGCCGCCCAAATTTTGTATAAGTAAGGTACTACTACAGATCTTCCTTCTTCATCAACCACGGTATGCGTAAAATACAAACCTGCGCCTGCAATAACTATCAGTATCAATGCTGCTACCGGTAATACTTTAGCAAATGCCTGTGGTACACGTATTAACGCGGCCGACCAGCCTGCCTGTGCTACATATTGTACAGCGCAAAAGAATACACCGGCCATACATACGCAAGCGAAGTAATAACCCATCAGCAAAAGGTTTGAAAACGTACGCTCGATGTGGCCTATTCCAAAGCCGTATGCTATTGCAACAATACCGATAACAATAGCGATCAAGCTCCAGGTTTTAGCTTTGCCGCTAAACTCGAACTTCTCGTCTAAATTAAAACTATTATGAGTTCCCATTAATATATCTGATCTTATAAAGTTTGTAAATGATGAACATACATTACCACTTTCCAACGCTCATCAGGATTTAATTGCGAAGCATATGAACCCATTGCGTTTACACCATAGGTAATGGTATGATAAATTTTTCCATCGGTTAAGTCTTTCATAGCACCACCGCGTGATGAATTACCTTTTGAATATGACGGCGGCGGCGGGAAACCATGTTTGGTCACTTCACCATCGCCCTGACCTTCGGCACCATGGCATGGCGCGCAAAACGTGATGAACAAAGCCTTACCATCAGCAAGATTTTTGTCGGTTATGGCCATCATGTTTTTTACTTCGGCACTTGCCTTTTCGTATCCTTCGTTACCGTTAGGATAGTCAAACCTTACAAAACCTACAGGAGTTGTACCTTTTGGTGGCAATTGTGCTGTTTTACCGTCTTTAAAGTTTGGATTTTTCTGATCCGGATCGTATGCAATATGTTCATACATATTAGGGGCATATTCCCATCCCGTGCTGCGTTTATCTTTACATGATGTAACGAACAACGAAACGGTAACAGTAATAACCGCTGCACCCAATATTTTAAATTTATTCATAGCTAACATATTTTCTGTCGTTATGCTTAATTTCTACAGCACCTGCTTCTTTTAAAATTTTAGTAATATCCTCATGCGGAGTGTTCCCTTTGGCATCGATAGCGATGATGAACCTGTCGTTAGTTGCCCTAAGGTCCATTACCCTTGGCGTACGTCCCGGGAAAAGATGCGTAGCGAACAAAAATGTAGCTACCATACCAAACGCGGTAAACAATACGGTCCACTCAAAAGTGATCGGAACAAAATCAGGGATGGCAAAGTGTGGCTTACCACCAATGTTGTGCGACCAATCCGCAACCATCATGTAATACAACATACTGAAAGCTACCGTACCACCTGTACAGCCAAACATAAAGGCCGCATAACCCAGGCGTGAATCTTTAACGCCTAATTTAGCCTCGATACCGTGGATAGGCATAGGGGTATAAACATCATAGATGGGTACGCTGCTTTGTTGCAACTTATGGATCCCATCCATCATTTCATCGGGATCTTCAAAAAGGCCTAATATAAATTTTGTAGTACTCATGTTTATATTTTTGCGTAATCTGCCATTTCAACACTATCAAACTTCTCAAGGGATTCTTTGTAGAACTGCGCTTGCTCAGCATCAACGTGCCCACCGGCTAAAACTTTTTTCTTGGCTTGCTCGCTCGAGCCTTTCAGCAATAATTTAACCTCGGCCATTGCCACTGATGGCAATACGCGGATAAACAACAGGAACAAGGTGAAGAACACACCGATAGAACCGATGAAGATACTTACCTCAACCCATGTTGGGTAGAACATTGCCCAGCTTGAAGGGATATAATCGCGGTGAAGTGAGGTAACGATAATTACGAAACGCTCAAACCACATACCGATGTTTACCACGATAGACAGCACCCAAGAGAATGGGATGCTTGTACGCCATTTTTTAACCCAGAACAACTGTGGCGAAATAACGTTACAGCTCATCATGCTCCAGTATGCCCACCAGTACGGACCAGTAGCGCGGTTAATGAACGCGTATTGCTCATACTCAACACCAGAGTACCATGCGATGAAGAACTCGGTTAAGTAAGCCACACCTACGATGGAACCGGTTAAGATGATGATCTTGTTCATCGACTCGATGTGGAACATGGTGATGTAGTTTTCTAAACCTAATACCTTACGTGCAACTAATAACAGGGTTTGCACCATAGCGAAACCTGAGAAGATAGCACCCGCAACGAAGTATGGAGGGAAGATGGTGGTGTGCCATCCCGGCTCTAACGATGTTGCAAAGTCCATTGATACGATGGTGTGTACCGAAAGTACCAGTGGTGTAGATATACCGGCCAAAATCAATGACACGGTTTCAAAACGTTGCCATGTTTTAACTGAACCTGTCCAGCCAAAAGAAAGTACAGAGTAAATTTTTTGTTTAACGCCTTTTGCACGATCACGGATGGTAGCGATATCAGGTAATAAACCTGTGTACCAGAATACCAATGATACCGAGAAGTAAGTTGAGATAGCGAATACGTCCCAGATAAGCGGTGAGTTAAAGTTAACCCAAAGTGAGCCATACTGGTTAGGTAACGGTAATGAGTAAACAGCCATCCATGGGCGGCCCATGTGCGCTACAATGTATGTAGCAGCGCAAATTACCGCGAAGATGGTCATCGCCTCGGCAGAACGATTGATGGAGTTACGCCAGTTTTGACGGAAGAGTAACAATACCGCCGAAATAAGCGTTCCGGCGTGACCGATACCTACCCACCATACGAAACCGGTGATATCCCAGGCCCATCCTACGGTTTTATTTAAACCCCAGGCGCCTATACCAAACCAGAAGGTATAGCTTACCGCAACCACCCAAAGCAATGCGCCCAGTGATGCTACGGTGAAACCTATCCACCATGCTTTGGTAGGTGTATTTTCAACAGGGCGTAAAACGTCGTCAGTTATTTGGGCGTAGGTTATGTTCTCGCCTGTAATTAACGGTTCCCTGATTATTGATTCGCTATGAGATGCCATATGATATTAATCTCTTATTATATTGATATAAATTAAGCTTGTACTTCTTTAGTGTTTCTTACCTTAACCTGGTAACCAATACCTGGTTGTACGTTCAGTTCTTCCAACACGTAGTAAGTACGTTCGCTCTTCAATGCTTTTGCCACTTCCGATTCCGGATCGTTCATATTACCAAACACGATAGCGTTAGCCGAGCAGGTTTGCTGACAAGCAACCTTAACATCGCCATCTTTCAACGGGCGTTTTTCGATCTTAGCTTTCAGTTTACCGGCTTGTATACGTTGGATACACATTGAGCATTTTTCCATTACCCCGCGGAAACGTGTTACCACATCCGGGTTTAATACTAATTGTGTATGCTCATTGTTCAGGTAGTTATCAAAACGGCTGTCGTTCCAATAGTTAAACCAGTTAAAGCGGCGCACTTTGTACGGGCAGTTGTTAGCGCAGTAACGTGTACCTATACAACGGTTATAAGCCATATGGTTTAAACCTTCGCTCGAGTGAACGGTTGCCAATACAGGACAAACAGTTTCGCAAGGAGCGTGGTCACAATGCTGGCAGAGCATAGGTTGGTACACAACTGATACATTATCCATGTTATCCATGTGTGCTGTATCTTTCTGTAACGCGCCTATTTCTTTTTCTTTTGTTACCGCACCGCCATCTTCGTTAAAGCTATAGTAACGATCGATACGGATCCAGTGCATTTCGCGACGGCGGCGAACCTCGTCTTTACCTACAACCGGCACGTTATTCTCAGCATTACAAGCTACCACACAGGCACCGCAACCGGTACAGGCGTTCAAATCGATAGCCATTACCCAGTTGTATTGCGGGCGTTCGTACTCATCCCACAATGAGTAAACTTTGTGCTCGCGCTCGCTGCGGTTACCCGATGAAGCGTCTTTTTTGTATTTCTCGAAAGTGGTTTCCTGTATAACAGTACGGCCTTCGTAAGAGTGGTGTGTTTGTGTTTGGGCAAGGATAGAAATTTCGCCCGTTTTAGCAATAGTTGCCACCGATGATGATTGCAGAGTGCCGTTGCTTGCCGTTAAGAACGGGAAAGCATTTTGGCCTACGCCATTACCTACCGGGCCCGCTAATGTACGGCCGTAACCTACAGCTACTGATACAGTGCCCTGGGCCTGCCCCGGTTGGAACAATACAGGCAATGATACCGAGTAACCGTTAGGGGAGGTAATTTTAATTACATCACCTTCTTTGTAGCCCAATTTCTCACCAAATTTTGGCGCGATAGCCGCGAAGTTTTCCCAGGTAACTTTAGATACCGGCTCGGGTAACTCCTGCAACCAGGGGTTGTTTGCTTTTTTACCATCACCTATTACAGAGTTTGCGTAAACCTGTAACTCTACCTGGTCATCACCTTTGGTAACTAATTTAGCAGCCTGAGTGTTTATTGTGTTAGCAACGGCAGCCAGATCTTTAGCAATTAAAGAATAAGAAACGGCAGCTTTATCGGCAACTTTAACAAAACCTGTTTGTAATAAAGTTTCCCAGCCAGCCTGGCCGGCTAAGCCACCTTTTGCCAATAAAGTTTTTTCCCAATTATTTTTAACGTAGGTATAGTATTCTTTAACAGGAGCGTCTATCCATATCAATAAGCTCTGCTCTGCCTGGCGTGTATTGTATACCGGGTTAATGGCCGGTTGTATTACAGTGTAGTAACCTTCTATGATGTTCGAATCGCCCCATTGCTCTAAGTAGTTGTGGTTAGGCGCGATAACTGTACACAGTGATGAAGTTTCATCGCCAATTGTAGTTACTTCGCCGTTAGCGCCACGATCAGAGAAAGAAACTTTCAAACGAACCTTAGCTAAAGCATCAGTAAACTCTTTCGCGCCAAAATAATCGTAAGCAGGGTTGGCATCCAAAAAGAAAACCGCGTCAACCGAACCGGCTTTCATATCGGCAACCAATTCCTTAATTTCAGAATCGTTACCTGCGTATTTTTTAGATGGATTATCCAGATCGATAGTTGAACCGTAGCTGGCTAACTCAACGTTGATAGCATTCACCAAAGTTTGGGTAGCGATATCGTTTGAGCCTGCAACAACCAGGGCTTTACCTTTAGCTGCCTTTAACTCTTGCGCAGCGATCATGATCGATTTCTCGGCAGATGCGTTGTTGCTCAGTTTTTGGCTGCCCGGTAATGTAGTACCGGTAATAGCATTGTATAAGCTGATGATGGCAATACCTTCTTCTGACGGTTTTACCGGGATACGAACATCGGCGTTTGAGCCGGTAAGGCTCATGCCGGATTCAAACTGGATGTGACGCGACATTTTCTTTGCTTCCAAAGATTTGGCGTTACGGTTTGAAACGTATTGACGTGTAAACTCTTCGCCTGATATCCATGAACCTAAGAAATCGGCACCGAAGCTTACAATAACATCGGCATTATCAAAACGGTAGTGAGGCAACACGGCTTTACCAAAGCTGTTTTGGTTAGCCTGGATGATACCTGTATATGATACCGCATCGTAGTTGATATGTTTAGCAGTTGGATATGCAGCAACAAAATCGGCAATAACCGCTAAAGTAGATGGGCTGTTTACGGTTGATGTTACCAGGCGTATTTTTTTGCCACCCGCTTTAATAGCTGCCAGTTCTGATTTTACAAAGCTATCTACAGCATCCCAGCTTGAAGAGCTACCTTTTAACATTGGGTTTTGTAAACGATTTGCATCGTACAGATCCAATACCGAAGCTTGTGCCGATGCGCTTACACCACCTTTAGATAAAACATCATTAGGGTTACCTTCTATTTTAATAGGGCGGCCTTCGCGGGTTTTAACCAAAATAGCATGACCATCGTAGCTCGAAGTATAGTAGTTAGCTATACCCGGAGTAACTTCTTCAGGTTTTATTAAGTATGGGATAGATTTATGAACCGGAACTTTTTCGCAAGCCGCAAGTGAAACCGCGCCCACGCCAAAACCTAATGCTTTTAAGAAGTTACGGCGCGGGGTTTTGTTCATCAAACCTGTTCCGCTCAATATCTCTTCAATAGGTATAGGCTCAGCAAATTCGTGCTTGTTCAACTCGACAAATTCGGGGCTATTGTTCAGCTCTTCTAAACCTTTCCAGTATTTTTTGTTGCTTTCCATTTAAGCTATATAACTGTGATCGTGTTTTAAATTCTTATTATTAATAGTGACATTTACCGCACTCGATACCACCTAATGCTGCTGCAGTAACTTTCTCTCCGCGTTTTATTTTATCGTGAACCTGTATCATGTTATCATAATACGCGTTGCCTTTGTAGTTAACTTCGGTACGTTTGTGGCACTGGATACACCATTTCATGGTAAGCGGGCTGTATTGGTAAACCTCTTGCATGGTTTCAACCGGGCCGTGGCAGGTTTGACATTTTAAGCCGCCAACCTTAGTATGCTGTGAGTGGTTAAAGTAAGCCAGATCGGGCAGGTTGTGGATACGTATCCACTGCACCGGTTTAGCTTTAGTACTATCGTATTTAGTTGTAGCCGGATCATAACCTAGTGCAGTATAAATCTTAGCGATCTCGGTTGATGGTGCCGAAGCATCCATGCGCCTGTCAACAGATTTGTGGCAGTTCATACATACGTTTAAAGATGGTATGGTAGCATTTTTAGATTTGAATGCACCTGCGTGGCAATACTGACATTCAATTTTCATTACACCTGCATGCAGATCATGCGGGAATTTGATAGGTTGTACGGGTTGGTAACCTGTGTGTACGTTAGTATTCCACAAGGTAACCCATTGCCATGAACCTCCGCATATCACAGCGCAAACAATGAAGAAACCTACTAATTTTTTGTTTTTAAGCAGCTTTTTAAATTCAGCTTTACGGGCTGCAGCTTTATCGTCAACCTCAACTTCTTCAACAGCTAAACCTTTTTTGTTTAGCAACAGGCGCTCTAATGTACCAATTACCTTGTTTAAAAGCAGTATAACGATGAACGCGATAACGATAACAGCGATCAAGCCGAAAATAACAAGATTGCTCGGACCAGAATCAGCGGCGGCGGCAGTAGCAGGCGCTGCTTTCGCTTTCTCCTGCATTGCTTTGTACTCTGTACGCACGTAAGCCAGCACGTTTGCAACATCACCATCAGATAAGGTGGCAAACACTGTCATGTTACCTTGCTGGTTGTCGTTATAAACCTTAACGGCTTTAGCATCACCTGCCGCTATCAGCGCCTTGTTGTTCTGAATCCATTTGGTTAACCATTTGTCATCAGTATCGGCAGTGATAACCGGACCCAGGGCCGGGCCTGTCATTTTTTGATCTAACTTGTGGCAAGCAGTACAGTTGGCTTTAAAAATACCTTCGCCTTTTGCTGCATCTCCCTGCGCACGTGCCGAAAACCCAAGTATTGCAAAACCCGCAATAAGTAGTACAGACCTGGAAAATTGTTTAAGAATCAATGAGATATTACTCATAAAGTATATGTATGCTGAATAATGTTTAGTTAACAGATATTTAAAAAATTGCGAAATTGATAACAATCCCACCTTTACAGACCACAAAAGTATAATTTATTAGACAACCGCTGACAAATAAATGACACTTATATATAATTTATAATCATTCTAAACAAATGAAAAAATCAGCTTTGGTTTGCAAGAAAGCAACTTTTTATCATAGTGTTTAAATCACCTGTTTTTAATGTAATTTCGATCATTTGCAGATGATCTATTGTTTTAGTAACCATGCAAATATCAGCGGTGCAACAATAGTTGCATCAGATTCTACAATAAACTTAGGAGTATTCACGTCCAGTTTCCCCCAGGTTATCTTCTCGTTAGGCACTGCGCCCGAGTATGAACCGTAAGATGTTGTTGAATCGCTTATCTGGCAAAAATAGCTCCAGAAAGGAATATCCTGCATTTCCATATCCTGATAAAGCATCGGAACAACGCATATCGGGAAATCGCCGGCTATACCGCCACCTATCTGGAAAAAGCCTATGCCCTTACCACCTGAGTTTTCAGGGTACCAGCCGGCCAGCCATGCCATATATTCTATACCGCTTTTCATGGTGGATGCTTTTATCTCACCTTTAATAACGTATGATGCGAAAATGTTACCCATGGTGCTATCTTCCCAACCCGGTACCACAATAGGCAGGTTCTTTTCGGCAGCAGCCAGCATCCATGAGTTTTTAGGGTCTATCTCATAGTATTGCTCCAACACGCCACTCAGCAACATTTTGTACATGTATTCATGCGGGAAATAACGTTCGCCGGCAGTATCGGCATCCTTCCATATTTTATGGATGTGTTTTTGCAAACGGCGGAAAGCTTCTTCTTCGGGGATACAGGTATCGGTTACACGGTTATAGTGGTTTTCTAACAGGTCCCACTCATCCTGCGGACTCAGGTCACGGTAATTAGGTACACGCTTATAGTGTGAGTGCGCAACCAGGTTCATAATATCTTCTTCCAGGTTAGCGCCTGTACAGCTGATGATCTGGATCTTGTCCTGGCGTATCATCTCGGCCAAAGAAATACCCAACTCGGCAGTACTCATGGCGCCGCCAAGGGTAACCATCATTTTACCACCTTCAAGCAGGTGAGTTTCATAACCTTTTGCCGCATCCATTAATGCCGCGGCATTAAAGTGCAGGTAATTTTTTTCTATAAATTGGGATATTGGTCCGCGTGTAGTGCTCATAATATTATTGTTGATTATTGCCGGGTGCAAAAGTATATAAAATGTGCAATTTTTAACGCCACATTTATAAGGCTTAATTCAGGGTTAACACATCCATTACTATACCTATATATAATAGCAGTAAAACCCATAAAATAAAGCGTATATTTTTTACATAAAGCTACATGAACAGCAGTTGCATTATAAACATTACTCATTATATTTGCGGTCGAGAAAAAACACTTGATTTAACAGTATAATGAGAGAAATACAATTCAGAGAAGCACTTCGCGAAGCAATGAACGAAGAAATGCGCAAAGACGAGACAATTTACCTGATGGGCGAAGAAGTTGCTGAATACAATGGCGCTTACAAAGTTAGCCAGGGTATGTTAGATGAATTTGGCGCTAAACGTGTGATAGACACGCCAATATCTGAATTGGGTTTTGCCGGTATAGCCGTTGGTTCGGCCATGAATGGTTTAAAACCTATTGTTGAGTTTATGACGTTCAACTTCTCGTTGGTTGCTATCGACCAGGTGATAAACGGCGCAGCCAAAATAATGAGCATGAGCGGTGGCCAGTTTTCGGTGCCAATCGTATTCCGTGGCCCAACAGGTAACGCGGGTATGTTAAGTTCACAACACAGCCAGTGTTTTGAAAACTGGTATGCCAACTGCCCGGGCTTAAAGGTGGTAGTACCATCAAACCCTTACGATGCGAAGGGCTTATTAAAATCAGCAATTTTAGATCCGGATCCGGTTATCTTTATGGAGTCGGAATTAATGTATGGGGATAAAGGCGAAGTGCCTGAAGAAACCTATTATATAGAAATAGGTAAAGCCAAAGTAGTAAGCGAAGGTACCGATGTTACCTTAGTTGGCTTTGGTAAGATAATGAAAGTTGTGATTGCTGCCGCTGCCGAATTGGCAAAAGAAGGCATCAGCGCTGAAGTGATAGACTTACGTACCGTGCGCCCTATTGATTACGCGACCGTTATCGAATCGGTTAAAAAAACCAATCGTTTGGTAATTGTAGAAGAAAGCTGGCCTTTAGGCTCGATAGCTACCGAGGTTGCCTTTAAAGTACAAAAAGACGCGTTCGATTATTTAGACGCGCCTATCCTGCGCATTATGGGTGGTGATGTTCCATTGCCTTACGCCCCAACTTTGATACAGGAATACCTGCCAAACCCAGAGCGCGTTGTTAAAGCGGTTAAGGAAGTTTTGTATGTAGCGAAGTAAGAAATTGCTTTATGATATTGAAAGCCCGTTATGAAAATAGCGGGCTTTTTTTGTTTATCGACACGTCCTTACTTCGCTACCTCTTTTGCTGCCGCAAGTCTGCGACTTGTGGCAATATTTAGCTAAAGTCTCTGACTTTAGCCCGAAGTTAGAAACTTCGGACAGCTTTACCACAAGTCGCAGACTTGCGGCAGCGATGAGGGAGCTATGATCAAAAGAAACCAAACGAAGCACTGGCCCGACAGAACGCCGGGCCGGGTGTATGGCCTGTGCGGCTGAAGGTTCGTTCTGTCTTGATTTTTGGTTACTTTTCATCAAGGAAAAGTAACTAAGCCCCTCCGGCTATGAGGAGTAAGCTACGTGCTTATTTGCTACCTATCGCGCAGAGATTGCTTCGTACCTCGCAAAGACGTAATTAGTGTGGCTTAGTGATTATACGCTCGCAAAATTTCACTAACTTCATCCTACCAATCATCAACCCAATGAATACCAACGAAGACCTTATCACCAAATTCTATACCGCCTTCCAGCAAAAGGACTATGCAACCATGCAGGCCTGCTATGCGGATAATGCCACCTTTAGCGATTCGATCTTTATAGGCTTAAACGCAACCCAGGTAAAAGCCATGTGGGAAATGTTGTGCAAAAGCAGCGCGGCGGATTTTAAGCTGGAGTTTAAAAACATAAAAAGCGATGATGATACCGCCACCGCGCAATGGACGGCATGGTACACCTTTAGCGCTACCAGCCGCAAAGTGGTAAACCGTATTAAAGCGAGCTTTGTAATTGAGGATGGTAAAATTGTGCAACATGCCGACCACTTTAGCTTTTATACATGGGCCAGGCAAGCCTTTGGCCTTACAGCGGTGTTGCTGGGCTGAACCATCACCTTCAAAAAGCGGGTGAGGGAAACCGCATTACGCAATTTGAAAAAGTTTATGGAAAAAGCAGGTATTATCTGACTCATAATATCATAAATACCTATCATCAGCGTTTTTTTGTAACTTCAATGTTTATTGCGGTTTTACACAAATGTTGATCAGGATACCCTTCTATTGGTTAGGCTTTATAAAACGGTTATTTTGCTGTTTTGTATGGCTTATTGCCATACCTGCATTTGTATTTGCCGAGGGCAGTAAAGACCTTAATGCCAACGGTGGCAATAGGGCATACCTGTATTCGGGCACCGGGGCGAGTGCCTCGTTCCCATTTCCCAACAAAGGCACCTTGAAAGTTTACGCCAAAGTTGGCGAATCCATATACATGGGGTCGAGCGCGCAGGGCATAGGCGGGGGCACCATGATCATCCGCTCGCCCGACGGAAAGACATATACCAGCGGAACATCGGCCACGGTTGGGTTAATTGCCAATATTACCCAGGAGTTTGCCGGGCCTTTGCCAAATACTAATGGATACACCCCTTTTATACAACCCGTTTTAGCCGGACAAGATGGGGTATGGGAGATCGATTTTATCCCGGTCAACACTTCGCTTACTGTTACACCTATTGCTTCTGCGGCCAATTGGGTACAGCCGGCCAGTCAATGTATAACGGCCTTTGATATTACCGTTCGCGATGCCGGAAATTCATTTCTAACGGGGCGGGTTTACACCAATATTTTTATGGGTTATTTAGGCGCTTTTGATGTTGGCTTTAATGCTGTAGTAAAAATACTGACCAAAGATGGCTACCTGTACAACTTAGATAATAACGGGCAGGCGGGTAATGGCTTTTCGTTCTTTTCCAATAACAAAGGTTTCAGAAATACCAACGGGACACCATCTTATAAAAGTGTTGATAACGTAACTACTTTTGATGTACAGGACCCACGTGCGGAAGACACACAATCGGATGTTACGCATAAAATATTTTTTAATACCCCCGCAGCTGATCTCCCGGCAACGGCTGCCACGCCAACCGGCACAACCTGGCTGGCAAACACCCCTTTTATACCATCCATCACCAACGCTACTTTTACCGGGATGGAGGGTACACCTAACCTTGCAGGCACAAGCCCTTTGGGTGGCAATATTACTTTTACATCAACAGGTAATGGGGCATACACCATCAGCATCGACATCAATAAGAACGGTGTTTTTAACGACCCGATAGACCGCACCATTACCGGAACGGTGACTGCCGGCGGAAATACCATTTATTGGGATGGCCGCGATGGCCTGGGGAATAAAGCACCTGCAGGCATCAGCATTTATAATATAAATATTTACGTTAATGTTTACGCGGGCGAAGTACATTTTCCATGTTTTGATGTGGAGCGTAATGTAAACGGCATTAAGCTTACCCGCTTAAATGGTTTTGGCTCGCCCGATTATACTGTTTATTGGAACGATGCGCCTATTACTGTTGTTGGCGCGGGCACGCCATCGGTACCGGTTACCAACCTTATCGGCATTAGCAGTTTAATTAATGGTCATAAATGGGGTACACCCGGCGCGGGCGACTCTGAGTATGGCAACGAAAAAAGCATTGATACCTGGGCATACGTAGCCGCAGCACCTTTGCTGGCAACAACCGGTTTTAAATTACAGGAAGCCGACCTGCAGGTAGCCGGCATTTCGACAGCGCCGGTGTGCATTGGCCAATCATTTACAGCAACAGTTACCATAAAAAACAATGGCCCGAGTGATGTTACCGGGGCTAAGGTAAACCTGGCTTTTCCAGGTGTTATCGGTAATGTAAATATCAGCAGCGCGGCAACATCGGGTACAAGCAGCCTGTCGGCAGTTACAACATCCGCTACAGCCTATAATGCAACCTTAAGCATTGCCAATGGCGCTGTTATTACTTTTACCATAGCGGGTACCACGGTAAACGTAACATCGGCAGGCAATAATACCATATCGGCAAGTATTTTACGCCCGGCTGATTTGACCGACCCGGATGCCACCAACCCTGATGCCAGCCCACCAACGGATGCCAACGCCGAATGCGATTCGCCACCATCGGGCACGGGTTGTAACAACATTCAAAATACAGTGATCAGTATACTTGTTAAGCCTGCCGCGGGTACCGGCCAAACTATTGTTAAAAATACAATGGCTACGTTAACAGGTACGGGCACTGGTGTATGGTCGCAGGCTGGTATTACACCTGCTGTAGCTAATATTGCCAGTCCGGCAAGTACAACAACAACGGTTACCGGCTTAAGCCTTGCGGGTAATTATAAATTTGTATTTACCAACCCGCTTAGCTGTACCGATACGGTTGTGATACGTGTGCTGAATGATATTAATATCCCCAACATTATTACCCCTAACGGCGATGGTAAAAATGATGTGCTGGAAATAGCGGGCATATCATCATACCCTAACAGCGAACTGCTGATATTTAACCGATGGGGCGCCGAGGTTTACCGCTCCGAAAATTATTTGAACACCTGGAATGGCAGCGGCCTGGCCGAAGGCACGTATTACTATATTTTTAACCGCAAGGAAGCATCGGGCGGCACAACAACGTTTAAGGGCTGGGTATATTTAAAACGATGAAGGGCTTAATTAAATATATTGCATTGTTACTGTTTGTTTTTGGCACCACCAAAGGCTACGGGCAGCAAACCATACAATTTAGCCAGTATATTTTTAACGGCATGGCGGTAAACCCTGCCTATGCCGGGTATAAGGATAATGTTACCCTTAATTTAAGCAGCCGCATGCAATGGGTGGGCATTAATGGCGCGCCCCGAACCAATACCATATCAATAGATGGCTTAACCAATAGCGAAACCAAAAATGTGGGTCTGGGCTTGCTGGCATCAACAGACCAGCTTGGCCCGCAAAGCACAACCTCGGTTTATGCCAATTACGCTTATCGCATCCGCTTTGATGCCAATGATACCAAACGCCTGTGCTTTGGCATAGCTGCCGGGTTGTTGCAATACAGCATTGATGCTTCAAAGTTTAACGCTACCGATGTAAGTGATGGCCTGCTGCCTACCGGGGACCAAAGCAAGCTTACACCCGATTTTCGTGTGGGCGTATATTACTATTCATCATCCATATATATCGGCGCCTCGGTACTAAGCCTTATACCCGGCTCGCCAAATAACAGCAGCAATGCGGCCATTGTTACACAAATAAGGCATGTATATTTAACCGCGGGGGGCATAGTACCGCTATCAGCATCGCTGTCATTAAAACCATCCATTATGATAAAGGAAGATTTTCGCGGACCGACGAATGTTGATCTGACTACCTTCCTGTTAATGAACAAAGCATTATGGCTCGGGGCATCCTATCGCACAGGAGTGCCATTACTTAAAACAAGCAACCTGCAAACCGGGCTCGATAAAACCGACGCCTTTGCAGCGATGGCAGAGTTTTACGCGGGTGATAGTTTCAGGATTGGTTACGCTTATGATTTTAGCACGAGTGCATTGATCAGCAAACAAAGCGGCTCGCATGAGCTGTCGCTAACATACAGCTTCAGGCCTAAAAAGCCAAGGATAATTAGTCCAAGGTATTTTTAAATGATGGGGGATATGAAAAAAGCACTATTACTCATCGTTTTTATTTTCAGCTTAACGCGATTGTGGGCGCAGGAGCAGCTATCAAAAAAACAAATGGCCGATGATTTTTTTGAGCGTTATGAATACTTTAAAAGTCTGAATTTATACCTTGACCTTGCCGGGAAGAAGAACCCTGATATAAAAATACTGGAGCGCGTAGCAGATTGTTACCGCCTGATGAACAGCTACGAAAATGCCGAAGAATGGTATGCCCGTGTTGCTGATGATGAACACGCTGCCGCCAAAAGCGCGTACTGGTATGCCGAAATACTGTTACGCAACCAAAAGTTTGACCAAGCCAAGGCCGAATACAAACTTTACTATGATAAAGTTGGCAAAGCTGCTGAGTATGCCGCCAAAATAGCCGCATGCGATTCGGCAATGGAATGGATGGGCCTTGAACCCCGCTATAATGTACAAAATGCCGAAAAATTCAATACGGGCTCATCTGATTGGGGGCTGGCTTATAATGGCAAAAACGGTTTCGTTTTTACATCCGACAGGAATATGACGAGTTTAGATAAGCGTAGCGGAAATGGTTATTTCAGGTTGTATCAATCTGTAGATGGGAATATTGGCGAATTGCCGCTCATTACTAAAGGGAACCCGCTGTTTAATACCGATTATCATACCGGCCCCATGGTAGTAAATGCCAGCGGCGATACGGCTTATATTACCATTACTACCCGCGCCCCGGCACGAAAGATAAATACAGATAATAATGCTAACCTAAAGCAGCGGCTGTATACCCGCCGCCTGCAACTCATCATCGCGACCAAAACCAATGGCCAATGGGGTAACTTTAAAAGCTTTGCATACAATAACGTAAACACGTATTCTGTGGGCCATGCGGCACTATCGGCCAATGGCATGGTGCTGTACTTTACATCGGATATGCCGGGCAGCATTGGCGAAACAGATATATGGTATTGCCAGAAACAAGCCGATGGTGCTTGGGGCAAACCTGTTAACTGTGGCACCGACATTAACACCAAAGATGAAGAAGCCTTCCCAACCATCAGCGGGAGCGATACGCTGTACTTCGCATCAAAAGGCTGGCCGGGCATGGGTGGTTTTGATATATACAAAGCCATTGGCAAAAAAGCGACATGGGTTAAGCCTATAAACATGCAATATCCTATTAACAGCACCAGCGATGATTTTTCGCTGATCACGCATGACGGAGTTACGGGGTATCTGTCTTCAGACCGACAGGTAGGTAAAGGGAACGATGATATTTATATGTTTACTAACCATGAGCCCGAAGTGCCGGTACATATCCCGATGGGTAATGACAATATCGCCGAGCGCTTGCCGGGCAAGCAGTTTAAACCACCTTTCGTAATCGGTAAAAGCTATGTGTTCAATAACATTTATTATGATCTGGATAAATCCAACATCCGCCCCGACGCGGCCATTGAACTGGATAAGCTGTATGTGATACTGCGCGATAACCCTACGCTGAAGATCGAACTATCATCGCATACCGATTCGCGGGCATCTGATGATTATAACATGGCGTTATCGCAACGCAGGGCGGCTTCGGCAGTAGCTTATTTAGTAATTAAGGGGATTGACCGCAGCCGGATGACAGCGAAAGGCTATGGCGAAACGCAACTGATAAATAAATGCGCTAATGGTGTACAATGTACAGAGGCAGAACATCAACTGAACAGACGGACGGAGGTGAAGGTATTGAGTTTGTAATGGCTATTTTATCTTGTATTCCTTTTTCAGGAAAGCGATGAGGCGTTCTATATAATCTAAGCCATCCTGCAACATCCCATTGTAAGCCCTTAAAGCGCCGCGGGCCATCCAGCAGCCATTAAAATAGGCAGCAACTTTTTCTTTATCGGTGCTGATCATTGCCCGTGTACACGATGTGTATCCTGTTAGCTTCAGGCCACAATTGAGGTCGAGCAGCTCCAGGGAACGCTCACGTGCCCTTACAAATATTGCGGTTGTAGCGGCGTACTGCTCTTTTGTTGTTTCCAGGTACGATTCAAACACGGCAATGCTATCCAAAGCTGTTGCGCTTTTTATAAAGCCAAAGCCGCCCGCGTTCCTTAACTGACTTAAGGTAACATCGTTGTTTTTAAACTCGGTGGTATTATACAGGTATTTTCTTGTTAAAATATAAAGGGAATCCTGCACAATGGGTTGCTCCAGTTTATTTTTGGAAACCTTAATAAGGCTGTCGAGTCCGCTTACCTGTTGCTTACTATATTTAATAACAACTTTTAACTGGGCGGTATCGCTTTGAAGGTTTTGTACCAAACTCTCAACGTATTCCTGCCCTTTTTCATTATCCGATAAATGCTCGCGGATATTTTCGGCAACAAAACCCATGAATACGGCCAGGAACATCATCACAAATTCCTTGAAGTATTCCTTAAATTTTTTCTTTATTCCTGATTCTTCTTCAGGTTGGCCGTTTGTTTCCATTTACGTAGTTGTATCTGTAAAGTTAATGTTTGGAATGAAAAAATCAACAGCCACAAAATCAGCGCAATCATGCAAATCAAAACAAATCAGCGGCCCATACTTGAATATTTGCCTAAAGAACACCAAATTCGCTACCTGATATTTGATACTGATAATGACCTCTCATAACCATAAAATAGCCCTCGAACTTTCCATTTCCGAAAAACAGGTAAAAGCCACCGTTGATTTATTAGACGAAGGTGCAACCGTGCCATTTATCTCCCGTTACCGTAAAGAAGCCACCGGCAGTTTGGATGAGGTGCAGGTAGCAGCCATCCGCGACCGTGTTCAGCAACTGCGCGACCTGGATAAACGCCGTGAGGCTATCCTGAAATCGCTGACCGAACTGGGCAAGCTTACGCCGGAATTGGAAAAAGCGGTGAACGCGGCCGAGAGCATGACCTTATTGGAGGATATATATTTGCCCTATCGCCCCAAACGCAAAACACGCGCAAGCGCTGCCCGCGAAAAAGGTTTGCAACCACTGGCTGATATCATCCTATCGCAAAATAAAATTGATTTGGATGCCGAAGCACATAAATACCTGAGTGAAGAAAAAGGTGTAGCTTCTTTAGAGGAAGCTTTGGCAGGCGCACGTGATATACTTGCCGAAGAGATGTGCGAAAATGCCGAGGTGCGCACGCAGGTACGGACGTTGTTTGTGGAGAAAGGCACTTTTCAATCGAAAGTGATTGAGGGGAAAGAAGAAGCCGGTATTAAATACCGTGATTATTTTGATTGGAACGAACCGCTGAAAAACGCGCCATCGCACCGGGTACTGGCCATGCGCCGTGGCGAAAAGGAAGAGATATTGTATTTAGACGTACAACCACCCGAAGAGGAGGCAATAAACGTATTGCAGAAAAAATTCCTGAAAGGCTATAATACTTGTGCCGACCAGGTAAAGCTGGCCATTGGCGATGGTTATAAAAGACTGCTTAAACCATCAATGGAAACCGAGGTGCGCCTCATCACCAAAAAGAAAGCGGATGAAGATGCCATAAAAGTGTTTGCTGAGAACGCACGCCAGTTATTATTGGGTGCCCCCCTTGGTCAAAAGCGTGTAATGGCTATAGACCCGGGTTTCCGTACGGGATGTAAGGTGGTGTGTTTGGATGAGCAGGGCAAGTTGTTAGACTATACCGCGATATTCCCGCATACCGGTGCAGGCGGTTTAGCTGAATCGGAAAAAACGGTGAAGCATTTATGCGATAAGTTTAATATTGAAGCTATCGCGATAGGTAACGGAACCGCAGGTCGCGAAACCGAGACCTTTGTACGCGGACTGAATATGCCCGGCGTTGCCGTGGTTATGGTGAACGAAAGCGGTGCATCCATCTATTCGGCATCCGAAGTGGCACGCGAGGAATTTCCCGACAAGGATATTACCGTGCGCGGCGCGGTATCTATTGGCCGCAGGTTGATGGACCCATTGGCCGAACTGGTAAAAATAGACCCAAAATCCATTGGCGTGGGCCAGTACCAGCACGATGTGGACCAAACCAAACTGCAAACATCATTGGATGATACGGTGATCAGTTGCGTTAACGCGGTAGGCGTGGAGCTGAATACGGCATCGAAACAAATACTGGCCTATGTATCGGGCCTTGGCCCTCAACTGGCACAGAACATTGTAGACTATCGCAATACCAACGGCGCCTTCAAAAAAAGGTCGGAATTGCGGAAGGTTGCCCGCTTGGGTGATAAGGCGTTTGAGCAGGCGGCGGGTTTCCTGCGCATTCATAATGCTAAAAACCCGTTGGATGCCAGCGCGGTACATCCCGAAAGGTACGAACTGGTGGAGCAAATGGCGAAAGATGCAGGCTGCACTGTGGAGCAGCTGATGAAAGATGGTCAATCGCGTAAGCTGATACAACTACAAAAATATGTAAGTGCAGAAATTGGCTTGCCTACCCTGAATGATATTATGACGGAGTTGGCCAAGCCCGGCCGCGACCCGCGTGAGCAATTTGAAGCCTTTAGCTTTACCGATGGCGTAAATAAAATTGAAGACCTGAAGATAGGTATGAAACTGCCCGGTATTGTAACTAACATTACCGCCTTTGGCGCTTTTGTTGATATAGGCGTTCACCAGGATGGCTTGGTACACCTAAGCCAGATTACCAACCGCTTTATTAAAGACCCTAATGAAGTGCTTAAAGTTAGTCAGCAGGTAAAAGTTACCGTAACCGATGTGGATATTAACCGCAAGCGCATTGCCTTATCGATGAAAGAAAGCGAAAGCCCCAAACAAACGGCAAAGCAACAACAGCAGGCCGTTAAACCGGTACAAAAGCAACGCGAACGCCAGCCCGAACCCGAAACGGATATGGCTGCAAAACTGAACGCGCTAAAGCATAAATTTAAGTAAGCTTTTAATCAAGCGTTATCTGGCGTTTAATGCTTTCTTCTAGCGATATAAAGGTTTCGGTACGCTGAATACCTTTTACGCTTTGTATCTGCTCGTTCAATACTTCGCGCAGGTGGTTGGTATCATGGCAAACAATTTTTGCGAAGATACTCCAGCTACCTGTGGTATAATGCAGTTCAACTATCTCTTTAATAGCCTTTAACTGTTTTACAGCCTCGTTGTACTGCGAGCCTTTTTCGAGGTAAATGCCTAAGAAAGCGCAAATATCATAGCCCAGCTTTTGGGGGTCAACCTCAAGATTAGCTCCTTTTATCACGCCCATCTCTTCCAGCTTTTTCATACGAACGTGGATGGTTCCGCCTGATACGATCAGGTCTTTGGCTATCTCCGTATATGGAGTGGTAGCATTTTTCATTAAAATCGATAAAATTTGTATGTCTAAATTATCAATTTCTAAATTTTGGGCTTTCTTGTGTGACATAAATTTTTAAATATCTATATAAATACAAGTTTAATTAAAAATTGTATAAAAATACAAATATTTTGTTAAAATATTTGCAATGAATGGGTAATGCTACTAAATTTGTACTAAGCAATCAACCTAAAGCTTAAACCTGTTCTTATAAAAATATATTGTTGGGTGGTGAAACTTTGGCAGACACACCTCCTCGTCGCGGTGGCGGAGATCATGGGAAACCCGAAGCGGGCTAACCACTCCTTGAAGGTTCGACTCCTTCCCCAACAGCAATTTGATCGCGATGATCAGATTAAAATGAAACATACTGTAGGATGGTGAAACTTTGGCAGACACACCTCCTCGTCGCGGTGGCGGAGATCATGGGAAACTCTTAGCAATAAGAATAACCACTCTGTGAAGGTTCGACTCCTTCTCCTACAGCTCTTCTCATAATTTAGGTTTATAATTGGTTAGTAAAAGCCTCCTGCCCATCAGGAGGCTTTGCTGTTTTATAGGGTTTTTGTTGGGGCGCTATATCTCATTTTTTCGAACCAATTTAATTAACGTTACTACAACCCAATAAATAACTAATAAAAGCAGATGAAGCATGGTTGCTGCAATAAGCATTAACCCGGGACCCAAACTTGCACCTCCCGCATCAAAATAATGCAGGATTACGCACCATAAAATGGTATTATAAATAATTATGATTCCAATATTGACTGTATAGAAATTCAGAAAAGACTGTGGTTTGGGTAAATAGTCCATATCAATACTGTAAATAATTAAGGTAAAACTATTTGGGCATTGCCTGCGGCCCGCGCTATCCACTGCAAGTCCTTCCCCACAGGCGTGGGGACGGGCTTTCCGTTACTATCGCTAATGCGGTATTGAGGTTAAATTAATTGCAGAGCCTCCTCCAACAACCCTACCTGTGCCGGGTTTATCTTTTGTTCAGCGGTATCATAATCAAACCACTCAGCGCGGTCAACTTCGGGAAAGGTTAGCATTTTGCCTGTTTTGGGTGGCCATTCTATTTCGAAGGTATTGCTTTGTATTTGGCTGGCATCAATATCACCTTCAACAGCCCAGCAATATACCGTTTTACCACTTTTTTGGGTTATGGGTTTAAGCTGGGTAAAATCACCATTAATATCAAAGCCTGTTTCTTCTTTAAACTCGCGTTTGGCAGCGGTTAGCGCCTCTTCGTCGCTGTCAAACTCGCCTTTCGGGATGGTCCAACTGCCGAGGTCCTTATTTTTAAAGAAAGGGCCGCCGGGGTGCACCAGTAAAAAAAGCGCTTGCCCTTTTACCTTTTTATACAATAATATCCCGGCGCTTTGTTTGGGCATGATGGTTAAACGCCAAATTGAGTAAGGTGATGGTCGATATGTTTGTAAAACATGGTGTTCCACTCTCCAATACTGAGTTTACCAAAAGAGTGCGACTCTTTGCCATCAAAATGCGCTTCGCCTAATTGTTGGGTCTTGTTGAGGTAATCGGTAAGCTGTTTCTTTTCGGTCTCAAAATCGCGCTTGTCTTTTATAATGAAAGCAGGGGCGGTTGGGCCATTCTTTTTATAAGGCTTGGGGCCAACAACAGCATCCTTTACCATCATCTTTAAAATAAACTTCATAAAGCCATTGGGTTTGGGGTGCTTATCGGTAAAAACCAACTCGTAGCTTACATTTACGTGCGCCAGCATTTGTGATACGCTCATTTTGCCCCATTGCGGCTGTGAATCCGGGCTAAGTTTGTTGATACGGTCGGTTAATTCTGCAACTACTTCAGGGTCAAATATATTTTTACTCATCATGGTTTAGTTTTATAGTAAAGTTAATATTTTCCGTTGCAAAGCAACATAAAACAAGCCTACTTGTGTAGATTTGTATTGAGCGCATTTTAATATATTTGAATAATGTATTTTTTCAGGAAAAAAGACCCCAACAGGCCCACCAGCTTTAACCTCAGGGTAATGCATGCCATAAATGCAACGGCCATTATTATGTTTGTGGTTGGGATAATTTACACTTTGATCAAGCACTTTATACTTCATAAATGAAAAGCATTGTAAAAACTGATAAAGCACCGGCACCTATCGGGCCGTATAACCAAGCCGTTTGGGCGGGTAATATGTTATTTGTATCGGGCCAGGTAGCTATTGAGCCATCAACCGGTGAGCTGGTGATGGACGATATTGAAACAGAAACCCACCAGGTAATGAAAAACATTGAGGCTATTTTAACCGAGGCCGGTGTTGATTTTGGGCATATTGTTAAAACGAGCATTTTCCTATCGGATATGGGCACTTTTGCCAAAGTGAACGCGGTTTATGGTTCATACTTTACAGCCGATTTCCCGGCAAGGGAAACGGTACAGGTATCGGTATTGCCAAAGAATGTGAACGTGGAGATATCGGTTACAGCGTATAAACCTTAATTATTAAAAATCGTCATTGCGAGGCACGAAGCAATCTTCGATAGGCATGTAAGCAGTATACACTGGCGTTAATGCATAGTTTAGGATTGCTTCGTGCCTCGCAATGACGCGTTGAGAAATGAATCAGCAGATATTCCAAACCCCGATAGCGTATTTAAAAGGTGTGGGCACGGCCCGTGCCGAAGTGCTGCAAAAGGAGTTGGGAATAACCAATTATGCCGACCTGCTGCGGCATTTCCCATTTAAATATATTGACCGTACCCGCTTTTATAAAGTAAGCGAGCTTAACCCTGATTTGCCCAATGTGCAGGTTATTGTACGTTTACGGAGTAAAGAGATATTGGGCGAAAAGCATACCAAGCGTTTAGTAGCGCAGGTATATGATGATACCGGTGTAATGGAGCTGGCCTGGTTCCAGGGGGTAAAATGGGTGGAGAAGATGCTCATCCCCGGTAAGGCGTATATTATTTTTGGTAAGCCGGGCGAGTTTAACGGCAAGCGGCAGATGGCGCACCCGGAGATAGAACTTTACTCGCCCACGGCAGCAAAGGAAAAAGGCAATATGACTTTACAGCCTGCTTATAGCTCTACCGAAAAACTCAAAGCATTTTCGCTGGATAGTAAAGGGATACAACGCCTGGTGGCTAATTTATTGGAGCAATGTGCCAACGAGATCCGCGAGGATCTGCCAGCTACTGTCGCCACAAAATTTAAGCTGATGAACCGGCGGGAGGCTTACTGGAATATACATTTTCCTGCGGATGCGGCGACACTGAACGCAGCTACTAACCGACTCAAGTTTGAAGAATTGTTCTTCATCCAGTTCAAAATGCTGAAGAACAAGGTGCACCGTAACCTTAAATTTAAGGGAAACATTTTTTCGGTTGTAGGCGATTACTTTAACAATTTCTATAAAAACAAACTACCGTTCGATCTGACCAACGCGCAAAAGCGGGTATTGAAAGAAATCCGTTTAGATACCCAGCGCGGCGTGCAAATGAACCGCCTGCTGCAGGGCGATGTGGGCAGCGGTAAAACCGTAGTAGCGCTGATGAGCATGCTGCTGGCAATAGATAACGGTTTCCAAACATGCATAATGGCGCCGACCGAAATATTAGCCACGCAGCATTATGCCAGTATTAAAAGCCTGATTGATGATGACTTTTTAGAGGTGGGTTTGCTGACGGGTTCTACCAGTCAGAAGGTGCGGAAAGTATTACATTCCAAACTGGAAAGCGGCGAGATGAAGATCATCATCGGCACCCATGCGCTGATAGAGGATAAGGTACAATTCAAAAATCTGGGCTTTGTAGTAATTGATGAGCAGCACCGTTTTGGTGTAGAGCAGCGCGCTCGCCTGTGGCGCAAAAATGTCATACCGCCACATGTGCTGGTGATGACGGCCACACCTATACCCCGCACTTTGGCCATGACCCTGTACGGCGATCTGGATGTTTCGGTAATAGATGAACTGCCTGCCGGACGCAAACCAATAGAAACGCTGCATTTTTACGAGAGCAGCCGCCTGCGCATGTTTGGCTTTATGAAACAGGAAATAGCCAAGGGCAGGCAGATCTATGTGGTGTACCCGCTGATAAAAGAGAGCGAAAAGCTCGACCTGAAAAACCTGACCGATGGCATCGAAGTGATGGCACGCGAGTTCCCGCTGCCGCAATACCGCATTTGTATTGTACATGGCAAAATGAAACCTCCCGAAAAGCAGGTGGAAATGGAACGCTTTATCAGCGGGCACGCGCATATTATGGTGGCCACTACGGTGATAGAGGTCGGCGTTAATGTGCCCAACGCCTCGGTGATGATCATTGAGAACGCGGAGCGGTTTGGCTTGTCGCAATTGCACCAGTTGCGGGGGCGGGTGGGGCGCGGGGCGGAGCAATCATTCTGTATTTTGATGAGCAGCCAGAAACTGAGCAATGATGGTAAGATACGCCTGGATACCATGGTGAAAACGAATAATGGTTTTGAAATATCGGAAATAGACCTGCAACTGCGCGGACCCGGCAATATTGAGGGCACACAACAGAGTGGCGTGCTTGATCTGAAACTGGCCAACCTGGCTACCGACCAGCAAATGCTGTTGGTTGCCCGCCGTTGTGTAGAAGAAATTTTTGAAGCAGACCCTATGCTGGAGTTGCCCGAACATGCCGTGTTGAGGCAGGTGAGTGATGGTGCGAATGGTGGTTTGAGTTGGGATAAGATAAGTTGAGCCCCCTAACCCCCTAAAGGGGGAATTTGAATATCTGCGGAAATTTTCTTATATTGTGGTTCCTCCTTCGCCTAATGGCTACGGCGGATGAAAGAAAGGTAGTGCGATAAAAAACATCTTACTTTATCCCCCCTTTTTTCAAATATGTCATTGCGAGGCACGAAGCAATCACTGAGAAAGGTTGGCGCATTATGCATGGCGGCTACCTGTCCCGGAGATTGCCACGCTATCGCTCGCAATGACATAGTTAATAAATTAGAATCAACGTAATCATCAAATCACAATAAATCAGCGGTCAAAAATCCTACTTTACCCCCCCTTATGAAATTAAAACTGACCTTATTAACCTTATTAGCTTTTTCAACCGGGGCATTCGCGCAGAATGCCGACTCGATAATGTTGCGCAAAATTTATGATGAGGCTTTGGTTAACGGCCAGTGCTATCAGAATTTGCATTACTTGTGTAAGAATATCGGTCAGCGGTTAAGTGGCTCGGCTAACGCGCAAAAGGCTGTGGAATGGAGTGAAAAGCTGATGAAAAGCTATGGTTTTGATAAGGTGTTTTTGCAGGAATGTATGGTGCCGCATTGGGTGCGCGGTGCTAAAGAACAGGGTTATATTATTGAGGGCAGCAAAAAAACACCAGTTGCAATATGCGCGCTGGGCATGTCGGTAGCTACACCGACAACAGGGCTTACTGCCAACGTTATTGAGTTACACAGCCTGGATGAATTGAAAACCCTGGGCGAAGCAGGCATAAAAGGTAAGATCGTATTTTTTAACCGGCCCTTCGATCCGCGTTTTATTAGTACGGGTAACGCATACGGTGCAGCGGGCGATCAGCGTTTTGCAGGGCCCGCCGCAGCGGCCAAATATGGTGCGGCAGGCGTTATTGTACGTTCGTTAACTGAAGCACTGGACAATTACCCCCATACGGGTACAACACGCTCTGCACCGGGCGAAAAGCAAATCCCCGCAGCGGCTATATCAACCATAGCTGCTAATGAGCTGAGCGCAGTATTAAAAAGATCGCCGTCGGCAAAATTCTTCTTTAAGCAAAGCTGCCAGTTACTGCCCGATGTAAAATCGTACAACGTAGTGGGCGAAATGACAGGTACCGAAAATCCCAATAAATTTATCAGTGTTGGCGGTCACCTTGATTCGTGGGACCTGGCCGAAGGCGCGCATGACGATGGAACAGGGGTAACCGGCGCGTTAGAGGCTGTGCGTATTTTAAAGGCTTTAGGCTATAAACCCAAAAACAGCATACGTGCCGTGTTTTTTATGAACGAAGAAAATGGCGACAGGGGTGGTGAGAAATACGCTGAACTCGCAGCCCAAAATAAAGAAGAACATATAGCGGCTATTGAAACCGATGGTGGCGGCTTTACCCCCCGTGGTTTTGGGTTTACCGGCTTGCAAGGTGGTTCCCTTAAAGCTATTAACCAGACCTGGAAAGCATTATTGAGTCCTTATGATGCCGACAAACTGACTGCCGGTGGTGGCGGAACAGACATTGAGCCTTTACAAGGTAATGTGCCCGGTATTGTACTGATAGGTTTCAGGGGCGACTCGCAACGGTATTTTGATATCCACCATACGCCTAATGATGTGTTTGAGAATGTGAATAAACGTGAACTGGAATTGGGTGCCGGTGCAATGGCATCGCTGATATACCTGATAGACAAGTACGGCCTGAAGTTTTAATTTTTTACCCTGTATCAACATAGCGTTAACTATGTTTGCGCTATACTTTATTACTATGGAAGAAGGAGAACCGGCCCCGATAATAAAACCAGACCCATACGCGGCATTACGCTTCCCGGAGTTTAGGTGGTATATGAGCATGCGCTTTTTTTTAACGCTTGGCTATACTATGCAGGGCCTGATAGTAGGATATTACATTTATCAGCAAACACACGAACCGCTGGCTTTGGCCATGATAGGCTTAGTTGAGGCTATACCATCAATAGGTATTGCTTTATATGGTGGCTACGTAGCCGATAAATCGGAAAAGAAAAAGCTTTTACTGCGCATATTCGGTGTAATGTGGATCTGCTCGGTAATTTTACTTTTAGTTACCCTTCCCGCCGCGCATCAATACGTTAGCAGTTCGGCCGAACTTATTGTGATGTATGTGATGATATTTTGTATCGGCCTGGCACGAGGCTTTTACGGGCCAAGCGCTTTTTCTGTGATGACACATATCATCCCGCGCGACCTGTACCCCAACTCATCAACATGGAATAGCTCAGCCTATCAAACAGCGGCTGTTATTGGCCCCATGATAGGTGGATTGTTATATGCCTACGCTGGTATTACGGTAACATTTGTAGTAGTAGTAGTATTTGTAAGCATCGCGTTAATATCCATCACATTTTTAAATCGCCACCAGGCAGAATATATACCCAAAGAAAGTATTTACGATAGTTTAAAAGAGGGTGTAAGTTTCGTTTTTAAATCAAAGATGATGTTAGGCGCCCTAAGCCTCGATCTTTTTTCGGTATTGTTTGGCGGGGTGGTTGCAGTACTGCCAATTTTTGCTGATGATGTTTTAAAAGTTGGCCCCAAAGGATTAGGTATCATGACGTCTATTGATTCGATCGGCGCTGTGTTAACCATGCTGGCCATGACACGCTTTTCGCCTATGGGCAAACCGTGGCGTAACCTTCTTATCGCGGTGGTAGGCTTTGGCGTTTCTATTATTTGCTTTGGCCTGTCGCGCAACTTTTACCTATCATTGTTCTTTTTGTTTATGCTGGGTGCGTTTGATAGCATCAGCGTACTGATACGTTCAACCATTATGCAGGTACTTACACCTGATAAAATGAGGGGCCGGGTTTCGGCTGTAAATTCAATGTTCATTGGCTCATCTAACGAGATAGGCAAGTTTGAATCGGGTGTTGCGGCTAAGCTACTGGGTGCTATACCATCGGTATTGTTTGGCGGCACCATGACGCTGATCATCGTAACAACAACCTGGTTAAAAACAAAAAAACTGGTTCCGTTAAAACTCGAAGAAATACACACGCCCGAAACTTTATGATATTGCTGAACAGGCAATTAATTACCACGCTTTAGATAAAACGGGCTGATGTACAATTGTAAAATAATTGTTATATTGCAGTCCCTTTAATTTAAAACTAATAAACGATGTTATTTCGAATGATAACCGAAGTAATATCAGCTATTGTTATTTGCATTGGTATGTTCTGCTTATATCATGCCCGGCAAATAAAACCATAGTTGATTTACGCCATTAAAAACCACTGATCTTTTGCAGTACAATTGTATTGCAGCATTAGTTCTTTTACAGGAAACTCTGGTTACGCCCCCAAAAAATATAGAGTAATGAGCCCAGAATGGGTATCAGCACAATAATAATTACCCATAACAATTTTGTATTGAGGTTAAAGTTAGGGTTTTTAAAGATGTCCATCAGCGCGTAAACAATGAGGACAAATTCGACAATAAAGAATATCAGGCCAAAAACGCCGCTAACTACAGAGGTAACTAATTCCATGTTTATGCTATTAAAAGGTTAAGATTTGTAGTTTATAAATTAAAGACAATCAAAACCTCAATAAGTTTAATTCATAGCTACCTGCGGAATATTATCAGTATACTTTTCGCCTATTTGCTGGCGCCACATGGCATAGTATAAGCCTTTTTGTTCCAACAGTTCCAAATGCCTTCCGGATTCAATGATATGGCCTTTCTCTAACACATATATCCTGTCGGCATGCATAATGGTTGATAAGCGGTGCGCTATCAGGATAGTAATATGGTGTTCGTCCAAAGTAGATACATCGCGAATGGTTTCGGTGATCTCTTCTTCGGTGATGGAATCGAGCGATGACGTAGCTTCATCAAAAACGAGGATATCCGGGTTGCGCAGCAGGGCACGGGCAATTGACAGGCGTTGTTTTTCGCCACCCGAAACCTTTACACCACCCTCGCCAATTACGGTATCCAGGCCATTGCTGGCACGCGCCATAAGGGTTTGGCAGGCAGATTTTTGCAGTACATCATAACACTGCTCATCCGTAGCATCCGGGCGAACGAAGAGGAGATTTTCGCGGATGGAGCCCGAGAAAAGCTGCGTATCCTGAGTTACAAAACCTATCTTCTCGCGTAGTTGATCCAGATCGATCTCGTTCCCCGGAATCCCATTGTAAAGCACCTCGCCGGACAGGGGTTGATAAAGGCCCACAAGCAATTTAACCAATGTAGTTTTACCCGAACCTGAGGGGCCCACAAAAGCGATGGTTTCGCCCGTATTTACCTTAAAGCCAATTCCATTTAACGCATTACGATTTGCGGTTAGGTGTTTAAAGCTTACATTTTCAAAAGTAAGGTCTTTTACTTTTTCTATCAGTACCGGTTTCTCAGGTTTAACATCAATTGGCGTGCTTAATATCCGCTCAAAATTACCTAATGAAACCTGAGCCTCGCGCCATGATTGTATCACATTACCTAACTCCTGCAACGGGTTAAATAAGAAGAATGAATAGAACAAAAATTGAAGGTAACTACCTGTTGTCAATGTATCCTGGAATATCAGCATCAGCAAGATAACTACCATACAGCTGCGTACAAAGTTTACAACAGTACCCTGTATAAAGCTCATGCTGCGTACAAACTTCACCTTTTTTAATTCCAGGTCGAGTATTTTATATGTGGTTTTGTTGAGGCGTTCTATCTCTTGTTTAGCCAGGCCAAGGCTTTTTACCAGCTCGATATTACGGAGCGACTCGGTGGTTGAACCTGCCAGCGCAGTAGTTTCGCCAACAATGTTCTTTTGGATAACTTTAATACGCTTGCTTAACGCAGAGCTTACAAAAGCGATAATAGGTACTGCTACAAAATAAACCAGCGTTACCTTATAACTAACGGTTAACGAATAAACGATAACGAATATCATCCCGACAAGGCTAACAAACAGTACGCTGATGAAGGAGGTGATAAACTTTTCACTATCCTGCCTAACCTTTTGCAATATGCCCAAGGTTTCGCCGCTGCGCTGGTCTTCAAATACCTGGTAGGGTAACTCAAGGGAATGCTTTAATCCATCGCTATACATTTGGGCGCCGGTTTTAAGCACAATGATATTAGTAAAGTAATCCTGAAAGTTTTTAGCTATACGCGATACCATGGCCGCGCCAACACCTAAACCTACCAGGTATAACGAACCATAAAGGCGTTCATTGAAAGAATGTGGTAGTTTATCAATAGGGTTAACGTACTTATCGATAATGTTTTTGGTGATCATTGGGTCCAGCAATGAAAAACCTATATTAAAAGCTGCAAGCACTAAAGCGAGCGCTACTATCCAGCGGTGTTGTTTGAGATAAGATAAAAGTGTTTTCATGTTTCACAAAAATAAAAAAGGGAACAGCTAATTAGCTCATTCCCTTGTAATTTGACATTGCGCTGTATGTGCAATTACACCGTCATAATATCTTTTTCTTTTAGCTCAACCAGTTGGTCTATCTTAACCATATAGCTATCGGTTAGTTTTTGAACCTCTGCTTCACCGGTTTTTATTTCATCATCAGATACGCTTTCTGATTTTAACTTTTTAATCTTTTCGTTTGTATCCTTACGGATGTTACGAACTGATACTTTACCATTTTCTGCTTCACCTTTTGCACGTTTAACCAAATCGCGGCGGCGCTCTTCGGTTAAAGGAGGTACGTTAATACGAATGATGGTCCCATCATTTTGTGGATTGAAACCCAAATTTGCTTCCATTATAGCACGCTCAATGGCGCTTAGCAATGGCTTTTCCCAAGGTTGTATAACCAAAGTACGGGCATCAGGCGAATTTACACTGGCTACCTGGCTCAAGGGAGTTGGGTTGCCATAGTATTCCACCATAACTACATCCAGCATGGCAGGCGCTGCCTTGCCAGCACGTATTTTAGTAAATTCGTTATCAGTATGCTCAACGGCTTTATCCATCATGCCTTTGGCATCGGCTATTAGCTTTTTAATGAGTTCGCTCATTTTGGTATAAATTTTTGCCCAAAAATAATAAAAAGTATTATTTATTGCAGCCTAACTGAAGGTAAACCCAAACAAGGATAAATTGTTGGCTATTTTGTTCCAGGCAATGGTGTTTCAGTATGATTTTGGCAGGTCAGTTTACTTACATCATAGCCCATATCCTTACACTTAGTAACAAGTTCTGCATACAGCTTTTTATCAATAGTTGGCTTTCGCGCCATTATGAAGAGGAATTTTTTATCGGGATGCCCTACTACTACATATGAGTAATCATCAGCCAGATCGATCACCCAGTAATCTACTTTAAAAGGCCATAAAAACTGCGCTTTAAATTGTCCGTTGCCTGTCCCCTCAACAGGGAATAGTTTTGAATGGTAGTTATGCAGTTCGTTATCCGTGGTTTTTTTGCCGTAGGTGTATACATTGTAATAACCGTCTTTATTGAGGGTATATACCGTAGTGGTTTGGCAACTGTTTTTATCAAAAGCGGTGGGGATAGAATATAACGAATACCATTTGCCTGCAAACCTGGCCAAATCGACTTTTGCAACCGTTTTATGCGGTATTGGCGTAAATGCCGAAAGTAGTATAAAGGCTATAATGCAAAAAATCTTCATATCCTGTAGTTTTTTAAAATTACGGGATATAAAGATAAAAGGTTTTGCGATTAATGATTTTATTTAACCAGTGTACCAACAGGTTCACCTTGTGCAATTTTCATAAAATTGCCCGGCTTGTTCATATCGAATACAATAATGGGTAGTTTGTTTTCCTGACAAAGTGTTATGGCCGTCATGTCCATTACTTTAAGGCCCTTATCATACACTTCCTGGTAAGATATTTCATCGTATCTTACAGCAGCGGGGTCTTTTTCAGGATCAGCGGTGTAGATACCATCCACACGTGTGCCTTTTAAAACCACATCTGCTTTGATCTCGATAGCACGTAAGGATGCGGCAGTGTCAGTGGTAAAATAAGGGTTACCTGTACCTGCACCAAAAATAACAATCCGGCCATGCTCAAGATGGCCCATAGCTCGGCGGCGAATGTAAGGCTCGCATATCTGCTCCATTTTTATGGCCGATTGTAAACGTGTTGGCGCACCTATGGTTTCTAATGCATTTTGCAATGCCATACAGTTGATCACAGTAGCCAACATACCCATATAATCAGCCTGGGCACGGTCCATTCCTGATTTTTCGGCACTTAAACCCCTGAATATGTTACCACCACCTACTACTATCGCTATTTCTATACCGGCATCAAAAACACCTTTAATATCATGTGCGTATTGTAAAACACGCTCGTTATCAATACCGTACTGGCTATCGCCCATTAACGATTCGCCGCTTAGCTTCAGTAATATTCTTTTGTATTTCATGTTTGAGGGTTTGTCAAAATTATTGAAATATCTGCAGTGTTAAAATTTTATTAAGCTTTTTATGCTTACGAAAAAAAGGTCAAAAAAAATCCCCCGATTATTAAATCGGGGGATCAAATATTTAAGCTCCTAAAGCTACTCGCTTAAAGGCTGTAACAGTGAGTCCTTTTGAAACATCGTTCAGGAACTGGGCGATGCTTTTTGATGAATCCTTAACAAACTCCTGGTTTAACAGGGTATTGTCCTTGTAGAATTTATTTAGTTTACCTGCAGCGATCTTTTCGATCATTGCTTCCGGTTTACCTTCAGCACGGATCTGATCAGCAGCGATATCCATTTCGCGTTGGATGGTAGTTGCATCAACACCATCTTTATCAATAGCGATAGGGTTCATGGCAGCAATTTGCATTGATACATCTTTACCCGCTTCATCAGCACCGGCAACATCAGCACTTAAAGCAACCAATACACCTAAACGGAAATTACCGTGGATGTAAGAGATAACTTTAGCACCTGTAACTACTTCTAATTTAGAAACACCGATCTTTTCGCCAATGGTACCTGTTTTTTCGATAACGGCATCACCAATTTTCTGGCCGCCAACTTCCAAAGCATAAAGCTCTTCAACACTCGCAGGGGTGTTAGCTACTGCAGCGTCAGCAATGGCATTAGCAAAAGCTACGAAATCAGCATTTTTAGCTACGAAATCAGTTTCGCAGTTCAACTCAACAATAACACCAGTTTTACCATCGGCAGATGAACGTGCAATAACTACACCTTCATTTGATTCTCTGTCTTGACGGCTGGCAGCTACTTTAGCACCTTTTTTACGTAAAAAATCGATCGCTGCTTCAAAATCACCGTTAGTTTCGGTTAAAGCTTTTTTGCAATCCATCATACCTGCACCTGTTTGCTGACGTAGTTTGTTTACATCGGCCGCAGAAATTTGTACTGTAGACATTTTAGTTTTCTTTTTTAAACCAAACCCCCTTGAATAAAGGGGGCCCGGAATTAGTTAATTTATTATTTTATTATCGCGTTAAACGCGTTTATTGAGCTTATTCTTCAGATTTCTCAGCTTCAACTTCGGCTGTTACTTTTCTGCTTCTTTTGCCGGCTTCGTCTTTTGCACCCGGAGCTGCCGACTCTGCAGTATCAGCTTTAGCTTTAACGGCCGCTGCTTCTTTCTCTGTTTCGTCTTCTTTCTCGCGTTTACGCTCATCTAAACCTTCTTCTATAGCTTTGATGATTACACCAGTGATCAATGAAATTGATTTGGTAGCGTCATCGTTAGCCGGGATAGGGAAATCAATGTTCGAAGGATCTGAGTTAGTATCAACCATCGCGAAAGTCGGGATGTTCAATTTCATAGCCTCAGCTACAGCGATATGTTCTTTCTTAACGTCGATCAGAAATAATGCTGCAGGTAAACGGTTCAAATCAGCAATACCACCTAAAAGGCTTTCTAATTTGATACGCTCACGCTGTATCATCAGTCTTTCTTTTTTAGAAAGGTTGTTATAAGTACCATCTTTAGTCAATTTATCGATGTTAGACATCTTTTTGATCGACTTACGTACAGTAGCGAAGTTAGTTAACATACCACCTAACCAACGCTCGGTTACGAAAGGCATGTTCACTGCTTTTGCATAATCAGCTACGATATCTTTTGCTTGTTTTTTAGTAGCAACAAATAATACCTTACGACCAGATTTTACGATCTGTTTGATTGCCGCAGCAGCTTCTTCTGTTTTTGTTAAAGTTTTGTTCAGATCGATAATATGAATGCCATTACGCTCCATAAATATGTACTGAGCCATTTTTGGATCCCATTTGCGGGTAAGGTGACCAAAGTGTACACCTGCATCCAATAAATCCTGATATGTTGTTCTTGCCATTGTGTGTGTCCTCCTTGATTAACGTTTACTGAATTGGAATTTCTTACGGGCTTTCTTACGACCTGGTTTCTTACGCTCAACCATACGGTCATCGCGGGTCATAATACCTTTAGCCCTTAAAGCTGGTTTCTTTTCAGCATCAAGTTCAACAATAGCTTTAGCGATAGCTAAACGAACAGCTTCTGCCTGTCCTTTAACACCACCACCTGCTACATTTACAGTTACATCAAATTTTCCGGCCGAGCCAGAAACTTCTACAGATTGTGTAGCGATGTATTGCAAAGGCAATGTTGGGAAATACTCTTTGTAATCTTTACCATTAACGATAATGGCGCCGCTGCCCTCTTTTAAGTAGATACGGGCAACTGCTGTTTTTCTTCTTCCTGAAGTGTTTGTAGTTGACATTTCTTTTCCTGATTAAAGTTTAATGGCTGTTGGTTGTTGTGCCTCGTGTGGGTGTTTTGTTCCTGCATAAACATGTAGGTTTCCGTAGATTGCTCTGCCCAGACGATTTTTAGGTAACATACCACGAACGGCTTTTTCAATAACGCGCTCAGGGTGTTTTGCCATTAACTCCTTAGGAGAAATGAAACGCTGACCACCTGGATAACCAGTGTACGAAACATATTCTTTTTGTTCGAATTTGTTTCCGGTCAACTTTACCTTGTCTGCATTAATAACGATAACGTTATCACCGCAGTCTACGTGTGGGGTGTAACCCGGCTTGTTTTTTCCTCTGATGATCATAGCGATCTTAGAAGACAAGCGCCCCAAAATCTCGCCCTCAGCGTCAACAACAACCCATTGTTTGTTAACGGTTTTAGCATTGGCAGAGACAGTTTTGTAACTTAACGTATTCACTTGCTTAATTTTAAATGATATAAACTATTTATTTACCCCGAAATTCGGGACTGCAAAGATAGAACAAATTGTGTTACTGTCAAATGGTTTTTGGGGAAAAGTTGAAAGACGGTTTTAATTGATTTTTAAATGGTTAAAAGGTGCATTAGCTTGAGGCGGTATTTTGATTAATCAAGTTCTGCGTATATTTACTAAATGTCAACAAACAATACTTTTATTACGCGCCTTGAGCAACTTTTATCGGATATATATCAGGTGATTGATACAATGATGGATAATTCGGAAATTTATTACCATGATAGCAATGGTGCGCGTCGTAACTTTATTGTTCTTGGTTCCCCAGTAAATCATTATAGAAAGCGTGATGAACGTTCCCAACTGATTGCTCGTGAGTTGTTCAAAAAATTTATTGAACAAGTAGAGTTATTGCTAACTCATGCTAACCCACAAACTGTAGAAAAAATAAAGGGGGTTGAAAAAAAATTACTAAATTTTATTAGTCAAAGTTCACATGGTGTACCATCCTCTACCGATTCAGGAAAATCTTTGTTTCGCAAGCAATTTGAAATTTTCACAAACTTTTTAAATCTTTTCAAAACAGAGAGTGCAACACTTATTTTGGTTCCAGATACAAACGCGCTAATACAATTTCCAGACCCATCTTCGTATCAAAAATTATTCGGGCGGACCTTTACTTTTCTAATCTTACCAACCGTGCTTTCTGAGTTAGATAAACTCAAGGTAGGACATAGATCTGAAGACTTCAGACACAAGGTAAAATCTGTCATAAAACGCTTGAAAGGGTTTCGAAATCAAGGGGATGTATTACAGGGCGTAACTGTTGCAGGTTCGATTAATGTGAAAATGGTAGCAACTGAACCAAACTTTGAAAAAACACTACAGTGGCTTGATACCGAAAATCAAGATGATAGAATTATTGCAAGCACCTTAGATGTACAGGTACGAAACCCAACCGATCAGGTTGTTTTAATAACTTCAGACCTGAATTTGCAAAACAAAGCACAAACCGCAATGTTGAATTTTGTCGATACTGATGATTTAGAAGAAACGGCATCTTAAACACAAATAGCGATGGGTTTGAAACCCATCGCTACAACAATCAACAACATACAGTTTTTAGTTCACTGGGATCTCCTGCGCAGGCTTGCTCGCCTCAACAGTTTTTGGCAGCGTTACAATTAACACCCCATCTTCCTGTTTTGCGCTGATATTGGCGGTATCAACCTGGCCGTTCAAATTCAATACCCTTTCGAATGTTTTGATGGGGAACTCCTGGCGGCTAAAATCCGGGTCGTAGCCTTCGCTTAGGGTACGGGTACCGCTGATGAACAGCACATCATCCTGAACGGATAGCTTGATATTCTCTTTACTGAAACCGGTGGCGTATACATGCAGTATAAATTCGGTTTTAGCATCCTCAATGTTTAAGGGTACATTGTATTTTGGGCGTCTTAAATGTTGCCCACCCATGTGATGGCCAAACCGGCCGCGGGTAAATTCTGCCTGAGCGGGTCCGCAACCTTGTGCGCCTCTTGCTCTATGGTGTCTTCCAAACATAATATTTATCTTATTTAATTAAGAAGACGGGGGAGCAGGGTTTTTACTTTAAGAAGTGGTACTTTTATTCGACAAATGATACCAAATGCAGAAACCGAAGAATACTATTTACGGTATTAGATTACTTTATGCTTCCGCGATAGCATTAACAGTTGTAATAGGAGCTTTAATTTTTAATAATGATTTCGGTGGTTTTGCTTCGCCGCTTACTGTGGTTTTTGCGATACCTATTATAGGTTGGCTCTATATGATCTACTTGCTTTCAAAAGGCAGGTTTTGGGTGCGGTCAATTTTTTTGGCGTTAACTATTATGAATGGATTCCGGACAATCATTGGCATATCAGACTATGTGGGGATTTTAAGCTTAATACTATTGTTGTTAAACGCGATGGCTCTTTACTTTTTATACAAAAAGGATAGCAATTCATGGTTCGCAGATCATTTAATGAATGAGAATTTAAAACAGATAAAAAACAGCACAGGTAATAAATAAACTTACCTCCGCCCACGCATGTCCCGGCAACGTTCTTTCCACTGTTCTTTAAATTGAGCGCGTTCTTCGTCAGTCATGTTCATCAGCTTTTCGCGGATGTGTGCCGGCGGGCCATTCCGGAAACGGTCGCGGCCGCCTCTGCCGAAAGGCATCCCACCAAACAAAATACGACTTAGTATTAATAAGCCTGCTGCCTGCCAGTAACTAATAGTGGTTACATGTGTTATGGCCGGCATTAATTCGTTCCACAGCCACATCACTATGGCGCTTAGTGCAAAAAATGCTACAATGAATATTAACTTGAATGGCACTGCCATTTTTCGCCTTACGGGAGATCGCATATCGTTAAACATAATTTTGAATATTTAAGAGTTTAAAAAATCGTTGTAAAAGGTTTCTAATCGCAAACGCAAATATTTAACAGCGTAGCCTTTGCGGGATATAATTGTTTTTAGGTTGTCGCCGGTTTCATTGGCAATTTGCTGCAGGGTTTTGTCTTCCAGTTCGTTCCAAACAAATACATTACGCTGGGCTTCGGGCAGTTCATCCAGGGCTACAAAAAGCTCCTGCCAAAATAGTTCCTTCAGGTAAACACTTTCGGGATCATCGTCATCAGCAAGAAGGATATCGTTGAAGTTAAATTCACTGTCTTCGTCTTCATACCCCATATCCTCTAAAGCTTCGGGCGTTTTTTTGCGGTAGTTATCAATTATCTTGTTCCTGGCCACACGGTAAAGCCAGCCGCTCATTTGTTCAATATCATCAATATCAACCACGTTGCTTAGCTGGTACCAAACATCCTGCAAAATATCTTCGGCATCTTCTTCGGTTCTAACCCGCCCACGGATAAAACTGAACAGGCCCTTGCTATAGTCTGTTATTGTTTTAACGATGCTTTGTTTGGGTTTATCTGCCATTAAATATCCGGACACGCCTGCTTTTTAGGTAAGATGACGTATGGAGTTTAAAATTACTTTAAATCCGGAAAAAATAATTTTTATACAGCGGAAGATGGAGTAATCCAGTATTAAGAAGCATTACATACGGACTTTCCTTGAATACAGTTTTATTAATTAAAAATAAATATTTATTAACTAAAATGAAAACTAAATGATATTTACAAGCGTACGTACTGGAAATAAACTAGCTAAATAAATTAAAAACTTATGGAAGATTTACAAAACGATGATGTGCTCATCGAGGATAAAAGCACATTAGATGTAAGGATGCAAAGGAGGTCGTTTTTACGTTATGCGGGCGCGGGTGCTGCCGGAATTGGCTTGCTTGCTGCGGCATCATGTAAAAAACATAACGACGATGTTTCTGCTACAATAGATGTTGGCAGCGGCGACATCGGCGTTTTAAATTACGCTTATGCTTTAGAGCAATTGGAAGCTGCCTTTTATACGCAAGTAGTAGCTACTCCTTTTACCGGAATTACATCTGCAGAACTAACTGCCTTTACCGAGATACGCGATCATGAGATTTTACACAGGGAGCTTTTCAAAGCCGCATTAGGTACAAGTGCTATTCCCGCACTTTCAGTTAATTTCAGTTCCATCAATTTTGCTGACAGGGCAAGCGTAACCGGGGCTGCCAAAGCTTTTGAAGATACAGGTGTATCTGCATACAATGGCGCCGGTTATTTATTAACCAATCCGACATACTTAACGCTTGCAGGTAAAATTGTTTCTGTTGAGGCCCGACATGCGGCTTTTATTCGCGACCTGATCAGCTATAACAGCTTTGCCGATTCGACAGTGGTTAATAATACTACCGCGCTCGACTTGTCGCGCAAGCCATCAGAAGTGCTGCCAATTGTGGCTGTATACCTGAATACATCAATTTCAGCAAATCAATTACCTTAAAACTAACCATCATGAATATTTTCAGCATAATAGAAGAATTAGAAAAAGTTGATCCTGAATTGAATGACAGGTTCAGTCCGCGCAGGGATGCCATAAAAAGCTTGACCAGCTATGGTTCGAAAGTAGCGCTTGCCGCTTTACCATTTGCTTTGGGCTCATTATTTAACAAAGCTTACGGCCAAACAACCGTTGGCGATGTAACAGGCACATTAAACTTCGCCTTAAAATTAGAATACCTTGAAGCAGCGTTTTACAATACCGCTTTGAACACTCCCGGCTTAATACCGGCAGCAGATTTGGCAGCTTTTCAAACCATTGCAGCACATGAAAATGCTCACGTTACCTTTTTAAAAGGTGTATTAGGAGCTAACGCTGTTGCACAAACCAGTCAGGGCACAGCCGGGGTGTATGATTGGACAGCCGGCAACACATTACCAAATTATTTTGTAACTAAAGATTATAACACATTTTTGGTAGTGGCCAACGCATTTGAGGATACCGGCGTTCGTGCTTATAAAGGCCAGGCGCCCAATATTATTGGCAACCAGATAGTACTAACAGCAGCGTTAAACATACACTCGGTTGAGGCACGCCATGCAGCGCATATCCGTACCATCCGTAGGAAAATTAATGGCACCGCATTACCAAAATCGTGGATCACGGGAGCTAATGATACAGGTAGCACCGCTATAAATGCAAACTTTGCAGGAGAAGACAACCTGATACAAGCCGGCATTGATCTGACTACTTTAACAAACCCCTTAACCGGTGCTAAATTTAGCAGTAGCATAGTTACCGAAGCTTTTGATGAGCCTTTAACTTATAACCAAATATTGCCTTTGGTAACTCCTTTTGGGGTTAAGTAAAAGGGGTTTTTATCTATATGTCATGCCGTCCCAACGACGATCGTTGGGACGGCATGACTTTTTTATTAATTACCCCGCCAGCTTTTTATACCTGATACGTTTTGGTGCGATATCGCCCAGGCGCTTTTTGCGGTTCTCTTCGTAATCTGAGTAATTACCTTCGAAGAAGTAAACCTGCGAATCGCCCTCAAAGGCTAAAATATGTGTACAGATCCTGTCCAAAAACCACCTGTCGTGACTGATAACTACGGCGCAGCCTGCAAAATTTTCCAAAGCTTCTTCTAAAGCACGCAGTGTATTTACGTCGATATCATTTGTAGGCTCATCAAGTAATAAAACGTTCGAGCCTTTTTTTAGTGTGATGGCAAGGTGAACACGGTTACGCTCACCACCCGAAAGTACGCTAACTTTCTTTTGCTGATCGGCACCATTAAAGTTAAACTTGGATACATATGCCCTTGAGTTTAACGGGCGGTTACCTAACAAAATGTTTTCGTTACCACCTGTAATGTTTTCCCATACTGATTTTTCGGGTTCAAGGTCGTTATGGTTTTGATCTACATAACCTAAAGCTACTGTTTCGCCAACACGGAAGGTACCTGCATCCGGTGTTTCCTGCCCGGTTATTAAGCGGAACAGCGTAGTTTTACCTGCACCATTCGGACCAATAATACCTACTATACCCGCAGGCGGTAATGAGAAGCTCAGGTTATCGAATAATACTTTCTCGCCATAGGCTTTAGATACATTGGTAGCCTCAATTACCACATTACCCAAACGCGGGCCGGGCGGAATGAAAAGCTCCAACTTGTCTTCTCTTTCCTTACCATCTTCGGCAGCCAGTTTTTCATAGTTTGATAAACGTGCCTTGCCTTTTGCCTGGCGGGCCTTTGGCGCCATGCGCACCCACTCCAGCTCGCGCTCCAAAGTTTTTTGGCGCTTGCTTTCAGTTTTCTCTTCCTGTGCCAAACGTTTAGCTTTCTGATCAAGCCATGAGGAGTAATTACCTTTCCATGGGATACCCTCGCCACGGTCAAGTTCCAATATCCATCCGGCAACGTTATCCAGGAAATACCTGTCGTGCGTTACCGCGATAACTGTTCCTTTATATTGTTTTAAGTGCTGCTCCAGCCAATCGATAGATTCTGCATCTAAGTGGTTGGTAGGCTCATCCAGTAATAATACATCCGGTTCTTTCAATAACAAACGGCATAAAGCCACACGGCGGCGCTCACCTCCTGATAGGACCGATATTTTAGCATCAGGCTCGGGGCAACGCAAGGCATCCATAGCACGCTCCAGTTTGGTATCCAGTTCCCATGCATTTACAGCGTCTATCTGATCTTGCAGTTCGCCCTGGCGGGCCATTAGCTTATCCATGGCATCGCCATCCTCGTAATATTCAGGGAGGCCAAACTTTTCGTTGATCTCTTCGTATTCTTTCAGGATGGCGGTTACTTCGGATACACCTTCTTCAACTACCTCACGCACGGTTTTGTCGGGATCCAGATCCGGTTCCTGCGCCAAATAGCCAACGGTATATCCCGGCGAAAAAACAACCTCGCCCTGGTAGGATTTATCCAGCCCGGCGATGATTTTCAATACCGATGATTTACCCGAGCCGTTTAAACCGATAACGCCAATTTTAGCGCCGTAAAAAAAGCTGAGATATATATTTTTTAAAACCTGTTTTTGTGGGGGGTAAATTTTATTTACACCCGCCATCGAGAAGATTATTTTTTCATCTGCCATAAGGCAAATATATAAAAGCCCCCCGACCTCCAAAGTGGGAGAAATAAAAAGTTTAACTTGTCGGCTTAAACCATAACGCACATAATTAGTCTTTCAAAAAAAGAGCGATTTATTTCGACTTAAAGTTCGCCATACTTACCTGCCTAAATATAAGCCATGCCTAAAAAAACGCTTACTACTATTCTTTTATGTTCACTTTTTACTGCATGCGCACTTGCTCAGCAGCCCGACCCTAAATTTCAATTATACATTTTAATGGGACAATCTAACATGGCAGGCCGTGGGCCCATAACGGCCGAAATGGAGAATGAGGGTAATTCCCGCGTTTTCATGCTCAATAAAGATTTTCAGTTTGTGCCCGCAAAGCACCCTGTACATTTTGATAAACCCCGGGCCGCAGCCGCTGGCCCCGGCCTCGCTTTTGGCGTTGCAATGGCTGAAGCGGACCCGGAGATAAAAATAGGATTGATCCCCTGCGCGGTTGGTGGCACATCTATTGAACAATGGTTACCGGGTGCTTTCCATGCACCTACCAACACACACCCTTATGACGATGCCGTTTTGCGGATAAAAGCAGCCATGCAATATGGTGTAATAGCAGGTGTAATATGGCATCAGGGCGAATCGAACAGCGGCGGCCAAAGGTCAAAACAATACATTGCTAAACTAAACGAACTGATTACCCGTGTACGAACCCTTGTGGGCAACCCCACACTGCCTTTTATTGCCGGCGAGTTGGGCAGATATAGGCCTGTATATGCCAATATTAATACACAACTGGCAAAACTACCCGATTCTGTAGCCTACACAGCGGTTGTTAGCTCTGAGGGCCTGGTACACAAAGGTGATACCACTCATTTTGATGGCGCGTCTGCTGACATTTTAGGTAAACGATATGCCGTGAAGATGCTATCAGTGCAAAAAAAACTAAAGGGTATCAAATAAACATATATATAATTTATATAATTATATATTCAAAGAAAGTTTTCTGATATTTAAACACATAACGGCTTATGCTTGTACTAAGTTTAGTATAAAACACTATTATTGTCAATATTTCCTGTTATGTACTAATGCTAACCTAAAGCAGTATGAAAACTTATCATAACAAACCTAAAAATAGCGACAATGCAAATGTAGTGCAGCAGGCAGGGTATACGCCCAAAAGCAGACCTGTAACCACGCAGGCCAAACTGCAACAGCAGGCTATTATGAACAGCCCGCAGGTTAAACAGCTAAGAGATTATCAGCAAATGGCAGATGACAGGCCAAGGGATAGTCATCCGATGGCGAGTGAGATAACTCAGCGTAAAGAAAATGCAGATGAAGAACCTGTGCAAGGTAAATTTGCTACAGCCCAACGTATAGCAGATGAAAAGTCCCCGCAAGGCAAACCTGCACCCATACAAAAGGCAGAAGAAAAACCAAACAAAACAGGTTTACCCGATCAGCTTAAAACAGAGATCGAGTCCCTTTCGGGGATGAATATGGACCATGTTAAGGTACACTACAACTCGGCCAAACCCACCCAACTCCAAGCTCACGCATTTGCGCAAGGCAGCGATATTCACGTTGCATCGGGCCAGGAAAAGCATTTACCACATGAAGCATGGCATGTTGTGCAACAGGCCCAGGGGAGGGTTAAACCTACAATGCAAATGAAAGGGGCACCTGTAAATAATGACCCGGCACTTGAAACCGAGGCCGATGTAATGGGGGAAAAAGCAAAAAATATTAGTGCCGGACAAAGCATAAACACTACCCAATTACAACCTGCATCTTACGAGGCGGCAATGCAATTTGTATTAGCCGACCCGGCGGGTTTTGATGAAGAATACATTACACGCCAAAGTCCCGCCGATCAAACCAGGCTTGCCAAACGCTACTTGGGTAGCGCAGAGATGATGGAACGCCTGATGGATTTATATTTTGTAGCTTACGAAGAGCGTATGGCCCCGGCAACAGCCGTAGAGAGCAGAGCGTGGTTCCCTCGTTTTAAACGATATGAAACAGCATACGATAACTTTAAAGGCCTGATAAAAGCTAATCCAATTGATTTTGCGGTTACTTTGGCTTCTTTTAGGGAAGTTCAGCTTGCTTATGAAAGTTTGGAAGACAGGCGCGATGATATTAGAGCACCCGCTGTTAATCCAACGGTAGCCTTGGTTTGGGCCAACATACAAGCACAATTCACAGCCTGGGATGGTACCCTTAGAAACCGGGGCGCATGGTGGGGATCTGCAGCGCCTGGAGATGTTAGGGGAGCAATTGACATTCCACCTGCAGCACTGCCCGGAATTACAGCGTTGGCAAGGGCTGGTGGATACAATGTAGCGCCAAGTTTTAGTGGTGGTATCGGATTCCATCGTCGCCAAGGTGGTATCGATTTTATTTACCATGCCCAACGACCAGCATAAACCGCATATAATAAACAAGCTGCAAAGCCTTTTTTGACTTTGCAGCTTAATACTTTCCAGACATCGGGTCCTTAACTTTTGATCCTGATTATATATTAAAAAACAACTTCATCAAAATATATCGCCCGGGTATAGTATAGGTATTGCTTGTAAAGTTATTTGCCGACAGGTACAATGCACTATATGTTTTGGTATCAAACAGGTTTACCGCGCTCAGCTCCACATCGGTTTTTATTTTGTTGAACTTATACTTTATTGCAAAATCAGCGAAGGTGTATTTCAGGTCGGTACCCGGGGCCTGGTGGGTATAATAGTTATCTCCCGAAAGCCTGAAGTTAAGGTCGGTAACGGGAGCATAATTGATGGAGCCGGTTTGCTGTAACTGTTGTATGGATGTTGTGGTAGATATAGCCGACGATTTACTGGTCGTCTCGGTATAATAAGCCTTATAACTAAAATTGATCTTGCTGCTCACCTTGGTATCAATACCTGCGTTATATGTAGTAGCAATGGTATTAAATGGATACAGCGTAGCGTTAAGCAACTGGTTTGAGTTAACCGATTGCCAACTGATACCCGCGCTAACTGTACTGCGTATATCAAACAAATATTTACTGGTGCTGGCGCCTAACTGGTAAACGTTAAAAGTATTAGCCAACGGAACAACCACCCGGCTTGTTTGCGTTGCCGTTACCACACTGGACGAGATATTGTTGGCTGCCGTATGAATATAAGCTGCGTTTATCCCGAAAAAGAATAAGGTGATTGCTTTGCGGTAATTAAAACCAATGCTAACGTTTTGCGTTTGGCTTTCGGTCAGGTCGGCGCTGTTGGCGTACAGGCTTCGGTAGTTTTTCAACACATAACCACGGTAAACATCTTGTATGCTACCTATCCGGTTAGTATAACCATAGCCAAATGATAGTTTATTCTCTACGCTTACCTGGTAACTACCGTTCAGTTTAGGGTTTAAATAAAAACGGGTAAGCGATTGGTCTAACGCGAAGTTGCTGTCTTTATAGTCTATCTGCTGTAAAACAAAAGGCAGTGTAATGTTTAGTTTCAATACCTTGCCGGGAAAATCGAAAGCAGCCTCTCCATATAATTTGCTTTTAGTCCAATTCAGGCTATTAAAATCGTTGCTTATGCGATTTATCGCCCCGTTATTTTGCACCACGTTCAAATCCGACTGTACCTGTTGCGATTGTAAACTCGCGCCAAGCTTATAGCTCTGAGTAACTGCATCCATTGGTATTTTGTATGATACGTAGTTATTGGTAAACCATGTGGGGATATTTATTCCTTGCACCAATTGCGCGTAAGGGTTGCCTCCATTATAATCCGCCTGGTTAATTCCAGGTGTAATAGCCCGGTTCTCCGGTTCGCCAATGCGATCAATGTACGAGTACAGCTCGTAGATTTTATTACCTTTTGTGGTATTGATCAGCCTAAACTCGTTCGAAAGATCAAAAGCATTGTCTTTAAACGTTTGCCCGGCATACACGCCGTTGGTATACAGGTCGCTATAATTAGTATTGTGGTTATAATCAACCAGCAGCGTATTGTTTAAATAGTATTTTGCTTTGTTAACATTTAGCGTAAACTGCCCATGCAAAATATCCGGTTGGCGGCGGTTTTGCTGCTGCTCGGTATATACAATATCGCTACCGTTTAGTGTTAATTTTGAGTATTTACTATAATTCTGCGTCTGGGTATCATGCAGGTAATACATATTGGCCTTTACCTGTATCTCTTTGGTCAAATTCACCAGGTTATTCAAATTGATCATACCGGATTGATTGAATAAATAACGACTCCTTGGCAAATCAGGGTCGCCGGCTGTACCTAAGGATAATACCGTGGTTGGCTTATCATTATCCAGCCTGCCCAAATAATCGCCCAGGTTATGCGATATCACATCATTAGCCAGATCAACACCGGTATTATTACCTTTTACGTTATTGATGGCTTTGTACCGGTCTTTAAAGGCCATAGCATTCAGGTCTTCCTCGTACCTTCCGGGTAAGCCACCGCCCAACATTTCCTGGCCAACTATTTTTACTTTAGCATCGGGTTTAAAGGTAAGGTTAAGAGCCACATCATCGCTTACCACTTTGCCTTGCAGGGCTTTTATAGGCTGATTATTCTCCAATACCTGTACCTGATCAACCGATTTATTGGGGATGCTGTTGGTAGCTACGTTATACTTATCATCCAGCAAATTATCGCCACCCATATAAACGGTTGATACCCCTTTGCCGTTATAACTTATCTTACCATCATCGGCAACCGTAATTCCGGGCAGTTTCTTAATCACATCACCTATCACACGATCCTGTGGGGTGGAAAAATCACTTACCTTATAGCTCGTGGTATCGCCTGCGGTTCTGATATGCGGACGGCTGTTTTTTATGGTTACCTCGTTCAGCTTTTTGCTTGTCGCGGATAATTTAAAATTAATTGGAGCCGCCGGATCGTTAACCGCCTTGCTTTCTTTTTTGAATCCAACACAGCTTACCTCTAAGGTTAAACCGTTTTTTGGTGCATCATCGGGTATTTCCAAAGTATAAACACCGGTTGGTTTGGTGCTCGTAAACGCAATGATCACATTCCCGCTCCCTTTTAAAGTAACATTCACCAGAGAAAGCGGTTTACCTAAACTATCGGTAACAGTACCCTTAATGGTTTGCGCGAAACTGCCTGCCGAGACTACAACCAATAGCCAGCATAGCACTATCTTTATGTGCGCTCTCATTTCTTTTCAGGAAGTTCCAGAGGATTGTTTATAGCAGTTGGCGGGCCTGCAACGATATTCATTTTCATGCCGTCGCCACCTGCTCCGGGCCTCATTACCATACCCGAACCGGCCATTGCCGATTGCGCGAAGGCCTGCGGATCTTTACGCATAGCATCCTGAAGGTTGGCAAATTCTTTCTCGGTGGTTTTAACACCGTTCGCAGGTACAGCTATAAGGGTTGGGTCATCGTTCCCATCCATACCAAAGGTCATGATACGCATACCGCCCGTTGCCTGTGCTACAGGTGCTTCTTTAGGTGCGTTGCTTTTTACCACCTGCTCAATACCGTCAAACTTAAATATCACTTCGTTTTTAGTATCGTGCGCTTCCACAATTAAGCCGGGTAAACCGTTTAGCTTCCACGGGCCGCTATGGTAAGGCAGATCCGGACAAAACCACGCGGTATAATCACGTCCTTTAAAATGCGCGGTTGCTTTTTGGCAATGCAGGTTATTAATTGTGCCGGTATCGCTGCTTATCTTCCATTTAATAACCGGCAAAGCTTCTTCTATTAAATAAGGAGTGATCAGTTGTTCTTTCCTCACTAACTTATTCTCGTTCGGAAACTGGTAAAACTCGGTTCTGGTACCACCGCGCGGACCGCCTCCTTTAATATTAATGTTCATTGGTCCGCCGCTGCTGGCCGCTGCCATTTGCTCTTGTATCTGTTTTTTTATCAGGTCGTTCTGTAATTTGAGGTCGTAACTTTTATAAGCGCTTGCATTCTGGCCAATAAACAGTATCATGTTTTCTGTATAGGGTTTTGTTTTGTCGGTAGTATCACGCAAGTGTGTAAACTTATAGTGAACCATTGCTTGCGCCGAATCCGGCTTTTGCGCGCTAACTGTGAGTATAGTAAGCACAAGCATTAATAAGGTGAGTAGTTGTTTTTTCATGTCTAAATCAATTTGTTAATTAGTGATAAGCTTTGTTAGGTCAGTGTTCTTTTTTTAATCTGATGTAAACTTAATCAATGTGTTACAGCCAAACTATATCAATAGTTGGTTTTTAACATTTTACAAGCTTGTTTAACCATATTTTAACATAGTTTAACAATTGAATGCATTTGCTCCGTTAGTATAACCCATTATATGCATATCATGCAGTTCGGCTAAAACCTTTATATTTGCCTATCTAAAATACCAATAAGCATGACTGCATCATTACTGGCTCAAAATCTTCGCGGATCTGAAATTATTAAGATAGCCGGCGAGATAAACGAGCTTAAACGCCAGGGACAAAATATTGCCAACCTTACCATAGGCGATTTTGATTCGAATATTTACCCCATCCCTACCGAACTGAAAGCCGGTATTATTGATGCTTACGATCATAACCAAACCAATTACCCACCAGCTGATGGCGTTTTAGCTTTACGCGAAAGTGTATCGGCGTTTATTAAAGAGCGTTGCGATCTGGATTATAAAGCCAACCAAATATTAATTTCGGGCGGCTCAAGGCCGCTGATCTATTCTATCTACTTAGCACTTGTTGATCCGGGTGATACCGTGGTTTTCCCCGCACCATCATGGAATAACAACCACTACTGCGACCTGCTGAAAGCAAATGGAGTAATGGTAGATACCCAACCCGAAAATAACTTTATGCCTACAGCAGATGAACTGCGTCCGCATTTAAAAGGAGCTACGTTGCTGGCCTTATGCTCGCCGTTAAACCCTACAGGAACTATGTTCTCCAAGCAAAACCTTGAGGAAATATGCGACCTGGTGATAGCCGAAAACAAAACCCGAAAAGCAGGTGAAAAACCGCTGTATATATTATACGATCAGATCTATTCGCAATTAACCTTTGGAAACCATAAACATGTTGACCCGGTTAACCTGCGCCCTGAATTGAAAGACTACACTGTATTTGTTGATGGTGGATCGAAATGTTTTGCGGCTACGGGAGTGCGCGTTGGTTGGGGTTTTGGCCCGGCCGATATTATCAATAACATGAAAGCCATTGTTGGCCACATGGGTGCCTGGTCGCCAAAGGCGGAGCAGGTGGCAATGGCCGCTTATTTAAAAGACAGCAGCAGTGTATCCCGCTTTCTGGACTCATTAAAAGAACGTATTCAATCGAGCTTACAAACATTATATCAAGGCTTTGTTGAACTTAAAGCCGGAGGCTTTAACGTTGACGCGATAGAACCTATGGGTGCTATATACCTCACCGTAAAAATTGATTACACCGGAAAAACCACACCTGATGGTGACCTTATAAAAGACTCTGCCGATGTGAACTTTTACCTGATAAAAGAAGCAGGTTGCGCCTTAGTGCCTTTCTCCGCTTTTGGCACAGCCGAAAGTTTGAACTGGTTCCGCGCTTCGGTTGGGGCTTGTACAACGGAAGAAATTGCCGCTATGGTGCCAAGGATAAAATTAGCTTTAGAAAAATTGAAGTAAGAGCAGATAACAAACCATGCCATTTCGACCAACGGGAGAGGCCTTCACGAATTATGTAGTCCGAACTATACATTAGCGCTACGCTCGCTTAGCGAAGATTTCTCACTCGTGCCTCGTTTCGAAATGACAATTTGGGCAAAAAAAGGGCGATGAATTTAATACTCATCGCCCTTTTCATGTCGTAATGATTACTCCTTAAAACGGCAAATCATCATCCTCGCCCGGCGCTGCGCTCAGGTTTGCTGGTGCTGCATACTCGGGTGCCGCAGCTGCGCTGCCACCACTCAATACATTAATTTTCCATAATGCCATCGAGTTAAAATATGATTTTTTACCGGTTTTATCTGTCCAGGGGCGGCCTCTCAGGTTAAAGAAAACTTCCACATCATCGCCAACCTTAACGTTGTCTAAAATAGCGCAACGGTCTTGTATGGCTTCAAACTTCAGGTACTCAGGGTATTGAGGGTTCTCTATATATTCCAAAATCATTTCTCTCTTCTTCAATGATTCTGTAACCTGCGCGGTTGGTGTTATTTCGTGTATTTTACCTTTGATCTCCATGTGTCTAAAAAATTAAAAAGTAAAGTTAAGAGTTAGAAAATAAAATCGGCAGTTTTTAATCCTTAAATTCGCACAATTATATGCAAGTTTTCCACACCGAAAGTAAAATCATCCTAACCTGTAACAAAAGGTTATCATCTTATTTAGCTGATGAAGTTGAAGCGCTGGGCTTTGATATCAAACGAACCTTCCAAACCGGCATTGAGCTGTTTGGCACCGTAAACGATTGTATCCCCTTAAACCTTAACCTGCGTTGCGCAAGCCAGATATTGTACTCTTTAGGCAGCTTTAAAGCCGCCGACCCGAAAGAACTGTATGATAACCTGGTACAGATAGAATGGGAAAAGCTCATTGATTTTGCAGGCTACTTTACCGTAACCAGCAATGTGAATAACGAGCATATCCTCACCCCGCTTTTCGCAAATGTGAAGGTAAAGGACGCCATTGTTGACCGTATCAAACAGGTTAAAGGCATCCGCCCAAACTCTGGCCCCGACCAAAACAAAACCGTAGTACACCTATACTGGCAGGATGACGAGGCTGAAATATTCCTCGACACCTCGGGCGAAACTCTGGCCAAACACGGCTATCGTAAAATCCCCGGTAAGGCACCTATGTTGGAGGCGCTCGCGGCATCGACCATTATAGCTACCGGATGGGATAAAAAAAGCCCCTTCGTTAACCCCATGTGCGGTTCGGGAACATTGGCTATAGAAGCAGCGCTTATCGCGACGGATAAAACACCCGGCCTGTTCCGCATGAACTATGCCTTTATGCATATCATGGGTTACGATGAGCAGATTTTCTTTACTGAGCGCCGTGCCCTCAAAGACAAATCAATCAAAGAACTTGGCTTCCGTATCATCGCTACCGACCTTTCTGAAGATGCTGTTGATATATCGCGTAAAAACGCTAAAACGGCAGGTGTAGAACATTTGATCGACTTTGCTGTTTGTGATTTTGCGGAGACCGAAGTACCAGAAGGACCGGGAGTAGTAATGTTCAACCCCGAGTATGGCGAGCGTTTGGGCGTTCATACCAAGCTCGAAATGACCTACAAACGTGTTGGCGATTTTATGAAAACCAATTGCAAAGGTTATAAAGGTTATGTATTTACAGGCAACCCCGATCTGGCAAAAAAGATAGGGCTGAAGGCTTCGCGCAAAATTGAATTTTATAACGGTAAGCTTGATTGCCGCCTGTTCGAGTACGAATTGTACGACGGCAGCAAGCGCGAGCCTAAACCAGAATAAGCATGAAAAAACTACTCGTCCTGTTTACTGCCATACTCATCTCAGGTGCTGCTATGGCTCAAATGATACCCATGGCTAACGAGTTGCCTGCACCGTTTAAAGGTGGCAATGCTGCCATGAAGGTTTTCTTTCGGGATAGCCTGCAGGTAACGCCGTCCATCCAAAAAGCCAAAGCATCAGGTATGGTGATATTCAAATTCACGGCCGATGCCAAAGGCAACCTGAGCAAAATGGTAGTTTATTATGCCGATGACATTGTACTTACCGAACCGGTGATAGATGCTTTAAAAAGAACGAGCGGCAAATGGGTGATTCCCGTAGACCATAAGTTTTACGATTTCATCATCCCTTTTTCTATCAATTACAAACCCGGTGCAACACCCAAACCGGCTGCTCTAAAGGCGGTGTTGGATTTTGCCCAAAGCAAAAAGCCTATTGTAGCTGCCGACCAAGTTCCGCTTAATGCCGCTACTTTGTTGCCAACTGTAATTATCAACTACTAAACTTACCCTACATTGAACAACCCGCACCTCATATCCCAAACGGCAAATTACGTCCGCACCACATTACAAGGTGCAGAGGCCGGGCATGACTGGTGGCACATTAACCGAGTGTGGAACAATGCAAAACTGATAGGCAAAACCGAACGGGTAGATATGCTGGTTGTTGAACTGGCCGCCCTGTTGCATGATATTGCCGATAGCAAGTTCCACAATGGTGATGAAGAAATAGGGCCGCGCACCGCGGGTGATTTTTTAAAGACCCTTTCGGTTGATGACGAAGTGATCACACACATTCAAAACATCATTCGCCACATGTCGTTCAAGGCCGGGTTTGATGCAAAGTCATTCCAATCAGCAGAGATGGATGTAGTGCAGGATGCCGACCGTTTAGATGCTATTGGCGCCATTGGTATTGCCCGGGCCTTTACTTATGGCGGCTTTAAAAACCGGGAGCTGTATAATCCGGATATTCCTCCAAACCTCAACATGAGCAAAGAGGAGTACAAAAATACCACTGCCCCAACCATCAATCACTTTTACGAAAAGCTTTTATTGCTGAAGGATAAAATGAATACTGCCACAGGCAAACACATCGCGCAACAGCGGCATGATTTTATGCTACAGTACCTCGATCAATTTTACGGCGAGTGGAACGGCGAAAGATAGGTTTCGGGTTTAAGCGTTTTTTACCAAAATGGTTTCCAACACATTGGCAACATCTTCGCACTTATCGGTAGCGGTTTCCAGGTTAGCCAGCACCTCTTTATATTTAATGAGTTTAATAGCGTCTTTTTCGTAAAGGAACAGGTCAGCCACAGCGCGGTCAAACACATCGTCGGCCTGGTTTTCAATACTGTTGATACGCACACATGAATCGGCAATGCTGCGCACATTATTCATGTCGCTCAGCTCTTTAATAGCCTTTTCCATCACTATACTGCCATCCAGTACCATATCCGAAAGTTTCTTTATCGAATCGGTTATATTATCAACCTTGTAAAGCAGCATCCGGCCTGCCGAACCATTAATATAATCGGCAACATCATCAATAGCGCTGGCCAGTTGCGCAATATCTTCCCTGTCAAACGGAGTAATAAAGTTCTTGCTAAGCTCAAGGTATATCTGGTGGGTTATCTCATCTCCAATATTCTCCAGCTTATCTATCTGCGCGTACATCTCTTCCCTCGCCTCTGGGTTTACCGTGTTAACAGCTTCAACCAATTTATTTGCCATGGCAACCACGTTGGTAGCAGCCTGCTCAAATAGCGGGAAAAATACTTTTTTGTCTTTCGGGACAAAATATTGGAAGATGCTGTTTAATGACATAGTGTTTTATGTGTGTGTGAAGCAAAGTTAATGCCCCGTTGTTAAATTAATGTTAACCTTTTAACACCGGTAACACCGGGAAAGGCTGCCTTACTTTTTGTAATGTAAAACCAAAGGTTGAACCCAGTCCCTCGGTGCTGCGCACGTTTATTGTTTGCTGGTGGCTCTCAATAATATGCTTTACAATGGCCAGCCCCAAACCCGAGCCGCCAATTTGCCGCGAGCGGCTTGAATCGGTACGGAAGAAACGCTCGAACAGGCGCGGCAGGTTCTTCTCTTCAATACCAATACCATCATCGGTAACCTCTACCAAAACCTGGTCGTGCAGGTCATACAGCCTGATGGCCGTAGTGCCGCCTTCCTTACCATATTTAAACGAGTTGTCTATCAGGTTAACCAATACCTGCTGTATTTTTTGCCTGTCGGCATTCACCTGGGTATTATCGTCGTACTTATCTTTAAATACCAGCTTAATTTTATGCTGATTGGCTTTCATTTCCGATGAGTCGATCACCTCTTTGATCAGGTCGGTTATTTTGAATTTGGTGTAATTGATCGGTATCTCGCCCGATTCCAGTTTCGATATCTCATCAAGGTCCTTTACCAGGTAACTCAGGCGGTCAACATTCCGGGCGGCTTTATCTAAAAACTGGCGCGCCATAACCGGGTCGTCCATATCATCCTGCAAAGCCTCAATATAGCCTTGTATGGCAAATAAGGGTGTTTTAAACTCGTGCGATACATTCGATAAAAAATCGCGCCTAAACTGCTCCTGCTTTTTCAGGTCCTCAATCTCGGTTTTCTTTTGGCGGGCCCAATCCTTCACATCCTTTTCCACATCGTTTATCGGATCGGACGTTACATGGTCGCCAATAGCGTCTTTCAGGTCCTTACCCAGTTTAAGGTTATGTATCAGTTTGTAGATGATCTTGATCTTGGCTACGATATATTTCTCTATCACGTAATAAAAGAACAAAAAACTGGTAACGATGGTTGCCGAAAAAGTAACCGCAACATCATACCAGCTATGCCTGAAATAAAAATTAACCACCGAAATGGTAATGGCAACAGCCAAAGCGCAGATCAATACAAGTACACGTAGTTTCATTATAAAACAAATATAAGTTTAGTATTTGTAAATGAGCACAGTTAACAATTTGTTAAAACACCCAACGTTGGCAGGGGGGATAAAGTAGGATTTATATATGCTTCTCTAATCTTGCCTCTTGATTCTAATATCTTGCATCTTCTTCAAGGGGGGGTAAAAGTAAGATTTTTAAAAAGTTTGATCATTCCCGTTCCTTTAGCATCAATCTGTTTATTGCAAACTATACAAGGTACAAAAAATTGCCCGCATTTGCAAAAAGGGTAGGTTAAAAACGAACCCCGCGTTAGGGATCGCTGTGGAAACCTCGGAAGCGCTTTTACCAGTCCCAATCCTTCATCGGGGAAATGCCCAAATACAATTATTAATTTTTATCAAACTCGTCTATCAATTTTTTACATTTCGTAACGTCAGATAAAAATATTCCTTTTTCAAGTTGCGATATAAAGTACTTGTAATATTGATCATATTTCGACGTAAATATTTTTGTCCACGCTTCGTCTCTATCATCTCTTACCGAAATTGATTTAGCATTAATTAATATTAAAATCCTTTTACCCGGCGCGCCGTTCTTCCAGGCAACTAATCCAATCTCTATTATCCCATCAGTTATTTTTATCACTTGCTCTGCTAAATATTCATCGATTAGGGTTAATTCCATCTGGCTGATATTCCCATCATCGTCAACTGTATTATAGGAAATATCTGTGGTTTGAAAATCAAGTCGAATTGGGAACACAAGCTTGTCACTATTAAGTCGTAACCCTTTACTTTCAACCAGAGCATCAGCAAAAACATGTGTGGTAAAATCGTTTAAAGTAATAGAATAAGTATCGGCACTAATATTTGTATTTATTATCCAACTATCATGAAGCTTATCTATGTATTTGTAGAAACCGCCAAGTAGACCCTTTTTGTCAATTACAAACTTATTATAATCTGTTTCGAGTTCAATGTCATCGTCAACATCAATAAATTGAGAAGCCAATATTGGAACGATAGTTCTTATGTTCTTTAACATAGTTACGAATGTAAATAATTGATCTGATTTACAACAACACACTAACAACCACTGGCCCACGCGTGCCGCATGAGTAAAACAACTGCCACTGCTCCCGCCTCTCCACACTAATGAAACATTTCCCACCAATCCCATATACCCACACTCTACTTATATGCTGAGGCTGATTTATCAGGACCTTTGCGCGTATAAAAAATAATTGTATTGTTTGTTTTATTTATGTATTTTTATGTATCATTCTCCCCGGTTGATCATAGAAGTTATTCTGTCCGCATAAATAGTTGTGCTTGTTATAATAAAATTCATTTATATATATCAAAAACCTGAGTGCGATTTCACTAAGGTTTTTTTCAATTATCAACATGACCGGAATAAAAAACAAGGCTGAACCACAAGAAAAACCATCTGTAGACTATTTAAAAAACGCACGTGATATAGCATTTGTAATGGCTGTATTTTTATATTTCGCCGGGTGGCTTTATATCTATTTTTATTTGGGTGGCTTTGGGATACCATTAAAGGCTGTTGATCTTGACATTTATAATATTCTGATATATGCGGCTAACGTTTTTATTTTCGGATTTAATACAGGTAAGGTTTATTTGATTCTATTCCTTATTGTTGTAACTGCAGTATCGTTTTTTAAACATATTTCCACAACTATAAAAAAACTGATCCCTTTGGGCGTAATATTGCTCTTTCCTTTAATATTTTACGTATCACAAAAAGCGGCCCAACATGATTGCAAGAATGCGCTGATAGACCCCGCGCATTATTTAAAGAGCATTCAGTTCATGTTTAAAGATGACCGCAATTCGAAAACAAGTAACGAAGCGAGGCCTGTTGACTCTACCAGCTGCAAATTTTTCATGTTAAAGCAAAATGAAAATGAAAATCTAAGACTGGTGGCCTTGAGTAAAGAAGAATATTTTGTTTTGCTGCCAAAAACTGGTCTTACTGAAAAGAGTTATGCCCATTATGTTCCTATTATATATATTGTAAAGAAAGAAACCATTGAATTAGCGAAGATTACTAAATAATGAACTATGAAAAAGATACTGCTATTTATTTTTGTGTTTTGTTTGGCCAAAGTGTATGCTCAACCGCCCCATGCACAATACCGTTATTTGCGGGATGCTGACGGACAGGAAAATAAATAGTTTATTTCCCCGCCACCAATGATTATTATCCTTGTTATGGGCCTGTCACACCCAGGTTTAAGATAAAGGCAAATGAGGTTATTTTAAATAAAGCCTGTGATTGCACCCCAGGTCCAATTCCACCTCTCGCTGCAGCAGCATATTCAAATATTCAATTCGATTTTGACTCATCGGTGTTGCATACCAACGCGTATCCATTGTTAGATGCAATCGCAGCTGATTTACGAGGCTCTAATAAAACTGTAACCATAGCAGGGTATGCCTCGTCTGAAGGAACAGCGGCCCATAATTTAATGTTATCGAAAGATAGGGCAAACTCAGTAAAAACATATCTGGTTAATTCAGGAGTTGATGCTAAATACTTACGAATTAAAGGATATGGAGAAACCAACCCCATTGCAGATAACTCTACAGAAGAAGGTCGCATGCTAAATCGTCGTGTTGAATTTAAGAAGTAAACCCTTTTTCATGCACTCGCAAGGTTTCAACAGACTCCATCGTTGGCGCACGCGTGACGCGTGTGCCAACAACTGCCACTGTTTTTGCCACTCCATACTAAAGAAACAAAACCATTCCCCACCAATCCCATATACATTATATAAAAAAATTATTTTCGGTTTGCTATTTTAAAAAAATACTGCTTTCTTTACACCCGTAAACCAAAGGGTTACAAATTAACATGCTATTTAACACATCAATTACTACAACAACAATTACAACAACCACCGGCAACACGCACGGAGAAGGGTAACTATTGGAATAGTAAATGACAAAACCATAAAGAAGCCTTCCTCCACAAGAGAAAGGCTTTTTGTATTTATTACATTGGTGAAAAGGTTGATTAAGTGAATAGTTGATTGAGTGAGCAGTTAGGTGAAAAAACTAACTCTTGTTCTGCCAACTACCCACCAAATCAACCTAATCAACCACTCACTTTAAAAAAATGAAAGTTCTAAAATTCGGGGGCACATCGGTAGGCTCGGCAGGTAGTATCAAAACAGTACTCAGCATCTTAAAGCAGCAAGGTACAAACGGCGGCAACCCGGTAACGGTACTTTCTGCCATGAGCGGCGTAACTAATCTGCTGGTAAAAATGGCCGAAAGCGCTGCCGTGGGCGAAAGTTTTACCGCCCAGCTTGCCGAACTGGAACGCAAACACTTTGATGTGATAAAAGAGCTGATGGAAGTACAGGCCCAAAACCCCGTATTTACCCGCCTTAAAATTTACTTCAATGAGCTGGAAGACCTGTTGCAGGGTGTTTACAGCCTGCGCGAACTAACCGCCCAAACCCGCGACCTGATACTAAGCTACGGCGAGCGTTGCTCTGCTTTCATGATCAGTAAAATTGCTGCCCAGCATTTTAGCAACGCGGTATTTGTTAACGCTGCCGATCTGATAAAAACCGACAGTGCTTTTGGTTATGCCAAGGTGAATATGGAGCTTACCGAAATGCTCATCCGTAATTTTTATGGTGAGAATAAAGACAAGTTATTGTTCGTGACAGGTTTTATAGCAAGTAACGATGCCGGCCGTGTTACCACCCTGGGCCGTGGCGGAAGCGATTATACAGCGGCCATATTTGGCTCGGCATTAAATGCCGAAGAGATACAGATCTGGACCGACGTGAACGGCATGATGACCGCCGACCCTCGCATGGTAAAAAAAGCGTTCTCGCTGCCCGAGCTATCGTACACTGAGGCCATGGAGCTTTCATTTTTTGGTGCGAAGGTAATTTACCCGCCAACCATGATACCGGCCTTCCTGAAAAAGATCCCTATTGTTATCCTCAACACTTTCGATACCTCTTTTGGCGGCACATACATTAAGCATGATTGTGGTTTATCAAACCTGCCTATCAAAGGCATCTCGTCTATTAACGAGGTCAGCATTCTAAATGTTCAGGGTAGTGGTATGGTTGGCAAAGCAGGCTTTAGCGGCCGCTTATTCAGCATGCTTGCCCGCGAGCAGATCAGCGTGATACTTATCACCCAATCATCATCAGAGCATAGCATTACTTTTGCCGTTAACCCGGCAGATGCGCTTAAAGCTAAAGCACTCATTGAGCACGAGTTTGAACTGGAAGTACTGGCTAAAAAATTAGAAAGCCCCGATGTTGAGGATGGCCTTTCGGTTTTAGCTATCGTAGGCGAAAACATGAAACATACACCCGGCGTATCCGGCAAGCTGTTCCATGCACTGGGCCGCAACGGTATCAACGTTCGTGCCATAGCACAAGGCTCATCCGAATACAATATCTCGGTTATCATTTCCCGCGGCGATCTGGCCAAGGCTCTGAATGCCGTTCACGATGCTTTCTTTGTTGAGCTTAACAAAACCCTGCATGTATTTTGTTTGGGTACAGGCAATATTGGTACAACTTTGTTCCGTCAGTTAAACAACCATACCGAGTTTTTAAAACAACATAATGGCATCCAGATAAAAATAGCGGGCATTAGCAATACCCGTAAAATGATGTTTGACAGTGATGGCATCAACCTGGATAACTGGAAAGATAAATTAGAGGCATCAGCCACCGCTGCCGATCTTCCTGCGTTTATCGAGCAAATGAAACAGATGAACCTGCCTAACTGTGTGTTTGTAGATAATACCGCCAGCCCTACGCCAATAAGCTTTTACCAAAGCGTATTTGAGGCCAATATATCGGTAGTAACCTGCAACAAAATAGGCAACTCAGCATCGTATACCCAATACAAAACCTTTAAAGATACCGCCCGCAAACACGGTGTTGATTTTTATTACGAAACCAACGTTGGCGCAGGCTTGCCAATAGTACGTACTTTGAAAGACCTGATGATGAGCGGCGACCGTGTTATCCGCATCGAAGCTATCCTTTCGGGAACCATATCATATATCTTTAACAACTTTAAAGGCGGCGTAACTTTCCATGATGTGGTAAAAACCGCGCAGGACAAAGGCTACACCGAACCCGATCCGCGCGATGACCTGCGCGGCACCGACTTTATGCGCAAAATGCTAATCCTGGCCCGCGATGCAGGTTATGTTTTAGAACCGGGCGACGTAGAGATAGAAAGCATGTTGCCGCAATCTTGCCTTGATGCGGGTACTGTTGCCGACTTCTACACTGAACTGAATAACGAAACTAAATTCTTTGCTGATATGAACGCCAAAGCCGAAAGCCAGGGCAAAGTATTGCGCTACATTGGTAAGCTGGAAGATGGCAAAGTATCCATCACCTTGCAAATGGTTGGCGAAGATCATCCTTTTTATACCCTTTCGGGAAGCGATAACATCATATCCTTCACCACTGAACGGTATATCGAAAGGCCACTGGTAGTAAAAGGCCCGGGCGCAGGCGCCGAAGTTACCGCCGCAGGAGTGTTTGCGGATATTGTGAATGTAGGGAATTAGAGAGAGGCAATAATCAAGAGTCAAGACAAAAAATAAAACCTTGTCATTTCGAAACGAGGTACGAGTGAGAAAACTTTACAAAGCGGTTTAAGCGCCAATGCATCTTAGGAATGCAAAGTTTGTAAAGATTTCTCCCGTTGGGCGAAATGACGGATAGTATAAAATAATGAAAAGTATAAAAGTATTCGCCCCGGCAACAGTAGCTAACGTAGTATGTGGTTTTGATGTACTCGGTTTCGCGGTAGATGCACCCGGCGATGAAGTGATCATGCGCCTGACCGAAAAACCCGGCGTTGTGATCACCAAAATTGAAGGCGATGGTGGTAAACTGCCCCTGGCTGCCGAAAAAAACACCGTGAGTGCAAGTGTACAACACTATTTAAACCATATAGGCTGTAACCATTTTGGTGTGGAGATAGAACTCTACAAAAAAATGCCCATCGGCAGCGGACTTGGTTCAAGTTCGGCAAGTACCGTGGCAGGATTGTTCGCCATCAATAGCCTGCTTGATAATTATTTGACCCCGATGGACCTTGTTCCCTTCGCTATGAAAGGCGAGGAACTGGCCTGCGGTTTTGGCCATGCCGATAACGTAGCTCCCGCCGTATTAGGCGGCTTTGTTTTGATAAGAAGTTACGAGCCGCTCGACATCATCAAACTACCCGTACCAAAGGGTTTATATTGCGCCATCGTATTCCCAGATGTGGATGTACCCACAAGAGACGCCCGCCAGATGATCCGCAGTAAGGTTTTGTTAAAAGATGCCGTTATCCAATGGGGTAACATAGCTGGTTTAGTAAGCGGCCTGTTCATGAACGACCTCGACCTGATAGGCCGCAGCATGCAGGATGTTCTGGTGGAACCTACCCGCTCTATCCTCATACCCGATTTTTACAAACTCCGCGAAATGGCTCATGAGCAGGGTGCTATCAGCTTTGGGATATCGGGTTCCGGCCCGTCGGTTTTCGCTTTCGCGAAGGATGAGCAAACCGCGCACAACATCACCAACAAAATACAACAACATTTAACAGGCCTGCATATTAACAGCAATGCTTACGTATCTGCCGTTAACGAGCAGGGACCTAAAATTATAGGATAATGAATTTTTACAGTACCAACAGTCCGCAGGTTGAAGTGCCTTTTAAAGAGGCCGTATTTAACAGCCTACCGCAAGATCGTGGCTTGTACATGCCGCTTACCATACCTAAGCTTAGCGATGAGTTTATCAATAACTTAGGCAGCTACACCCTTCCGGAGATAGCTTTCGAAGTAGCTAAAAATATCCTTGCGGGATCAATTCCCGAAGCAGACCTGAAAGCTATTATCGACGATGCGATCAATTTTGATGCACCCGTAGTAAAGCTGGAGGAGGATGTATACGTACTCGAACTCTTCCACGGGCCATCATTAGCCTTTAAAGATTTCGGCGCCCGCTTTATGAGCCGGGTAATGAGCTACTTTTTACGCGATGGCGAAAAAATGCTGGATGTATTGGTAGCCACCTCCGGCGATACGGGCGGCGCGGTAGCCCTCGGCTTTTTAGGCGTACCTAATACCCGTGTAACCATATTATACCCCAAAGGCAAAGTTAGCCCCATACAGGAGCAGCAACTCACCACCAACGGTCAAAACATACGTGCTATTGAGGTGGACGGCACCTTTGATGATTGCCAGGCCCTGGTTAAAGCCGCCTTTGTTGACGATGAATTGAACGCGAAGTTCCGCCTCACATCAGCCAACTCTATCAACATAGCGCGACTCATCCCACAAACATTCTACTACTTTAACGCCTATGCCCAGCTATTGCGCCAGGGTAAAAACGATATCGTATTCTCGGTACCAAGCGGTAACTTTGGCAATATTGGCGCGGGCCTATTAGCCTGGAAAATGGGGCTCCCTGTTAAACAGTTTTTAGCTGCAACCAACGCTAACGATACTGTACCTGAGTATTTGAACAGTGGCGTTTATCAACCAAAACCGTCTGTAGCTACGTTATCAAACGCTATGGATGTTGGTGCGCCAAGCAACTGGGTCCGCATATCGCACCTGTTCGAAGATAAGCTTGATGATCTAAAACAACTCATCACCGGCTATACCTATAACGATGAGCAAACCGTCGAATCTATCAATGCGGCATTTGTAGCTTATGATTATGTGATGTGCCCGCACACCGCCATCGCATGGCGCGCCTTACAGGAATGGCAATTAAAACATCTCGATACCAAAGCAACAGGTGTTTTCTTATCCACAGCTCACCCATGCAAATTCCCTGAAGTATTTAATGAAGAGGTTAGCGCTAAAATTGTAGTGCCGGAATCTGTAAAAGAAATGGAAGGCAAGGAAAGCCTGTCAGTGCCTTTGAGTAAAGATTTTGATGGATTTAAGAGGTGGCTATTGAAAAACGCGTAATCCAATAACCGACGCGTCATTGCGAGGCACGAAGCAATCCTAAACAAGATATTGCCGTTATGCTAATTTGCGGCATGCTTATCAACCTGTAAAGATTTGACAACTAAAAAGTTGTCAAATCTAACTACATTTAACCATGATCACTACTCTCATCTTCGACCTCGGCGCTGTCCTTATCGACTGGCACCCCGAACATCTCTACAAAAAGATATTCAACGATGAGGCCGAAATGAAGTACTTTCTCACCAACATCTGCACCCCGCACTGGAACGAGGAACAGGATGCAGGCCGATCTGTAAAGGATGGCACCGAAGCATTAATTAAACAGTTCCCCGAGTACGAGGATAATATTCGTGCTTTTTATGGCCGTTGGTATGAAATGCTTAACGGACCAATTGAAGGTACACTCCAAATATTCACCCAACTTAAACAAAGCGGCAAATACAAGCTTTACGCCCTCACCAACTGGTCCGTCGAAACATGGCCGATAGCTTTAGCGAAATACGATTTTTTGAATTGGTTTGACGGTATCGTAGTTTCGGGCCACGAAGGTATTCGCAAACCCGCCCCTGAATTTTACCAATTGTTATTAGATAGGTACAATATCAATCCTGCGGAAGCTTTGTTTATTGATGATAACCTGCGTAATGTTTTGGCTGCAGAAGCATTGGGTATTGAGTCGATACATTTTACCACGGCCGAAAAATTACGGGAAGAGTTGGAGAAGTCCCTCAAATAAAAACCCTGTCATTTCGAAACGAGGCACGAGGGAGAAATCTTTATCAAGCGAGTGTAGCGCCAATGCAAAGCATGAATGCCAGGTTTGTAAAGATTTCTCCCTCTGGTCGAAATGACATTTAAAGAAGATTAAAACACCGCCTGCGCAATACGCTTAGTAGGCTCGGGGTTACCCATGGTATAAAAGTGTAGTACAGGAACGCCAAAATCTATCAGCTCTTTACATTGTTGTATCATCCATTGTATACCCACTTCTTTCACATCCTTCTCATTACTGCATGATGTAATAGCATCACTCAGTTCAACAGGGATATCGATATGGAATATTTTAGACAAAGCCACTAATTGTTTCGAAGTTGTGATTGGTTTCAATCCCGGAATGATAGGTACATTAATGCCATTTGCACGGCAGTTGTTTACAAACTCTTTGTATTTAGGCACATCAAAAAACATTTGGGTCACAATAAAATTGGCACCCATATCTACCTTTTGCTTCAGATATTTAAAGTCGGTTTGCATATTTGGTGCTTCAAAATGCTTCTCGGGGTAACCGGCTACACCAATGCAAAAATCAGCCTGGCCGCCACCTGTCACATCATCATGTAGGTATTTGCCATTATTCATATTCACTACCTGTTGTAGTAAGTCTGTAGCAAAAGCGTGCCCGCCCGGCGTAGGCACAAAGCCCGATTCGGCTTTACGTGCATCACCACGCAATACCAATACGTTATCGATGCCTAAAAACTGCAAGTCTATCAGTGCGTACTCCGTTTCATCCTTAGTAAAGCCACCACAAATCAAATGCGGAACGGCATCAACCTTATACTTATTCATAATAGCAGCACAAACCGCTACTGTACCCGGGCGTTTACGGGTAATTACCTTTTCAAGTAAGCCATTATCATGCTCCTTATAAATATGATCTTCACGCAGAGATGTTACATCAATAAAAGGCGGCCTTAGTTCCATTAAAGGGTCGATAGCGTTATAAATACCCTGTATGCTCTGCCCTTTTATAGGAGGTAGTAATTCGAAAGAGAAAAGAGTTTTGCCGTAAGCGTTGGCAATGTGTTCTGTTATTTTCATTATTGTAGTATCAAGTAGCAAGTATCAGGTATCAAGTATTTAGTTAAGGCTTTTTTGTAAACCAATAATCATTTTTTGAATATCCGTAACTAAACCTACGTTTGTATTTAGACTTTCATCTGTGATATAGGCAAATTCCCTGGCTATAATCAACTGCGTCTCCAATTCAAATGCAGAACCTAAAGCTATATTTAAAAATTGATATAACTCTTTGTTCGATTTTCTTCCACAGCCTTCGGCAATATTTGAGGGTATTGATACAGCAGCCCGCGTCATTTGCGATATTAAACCAAAACGCTCCTCTGTCGGGAATTTTTTTGTCAGGATAAATATCGACTTCGATAAATCGATACCTGCTCTCCAAACCTTTAACTCTTTAAAATTATGCATTATGTTTTTCTTCCGTCTTGATACCTGATACTTGCTACTTGATACCAAATCTAATACGCCAAATTCGGACTCAACCAGCGTTCAACTTCCTCCAACTCCATTCCTTTCCGTACCGCGTACTCTTCAACTTGGTCCTTACTGATTTTACCAAGTCCAAAATACCTGGCCTGTGGGTGCGCGAAGTAAAATCCGCTTACTGATGCAGCCGGTGTCATTGCTAAGCTCTCGGTCAGGTGCATATTGGCATTGTCTTCGGCTTTCAGCAATTCAAAAAGCGTAGTCTTTTCGGTATGGTCCGGGCAAGCCGGGTAACCCGGTGCCGGGCGTATGCCCTGGTACTTTTCTTTGATCAGGTCTTCGGCTTCCAAATGTTCTTCTTTGGCATAGCCCCAATAGTCGCGGCGTACCAGTTCATGCATTTTTTCGGCGAAGGCTTCGGCTAAGCGGTCGGCAATGGCTTTGGCCATAATGCTGTTGTAATCGTCATGATCGGCCTCGTATTTGGCTACCAGTTCATCGCAGCCAATACCTGCCGTAACGGCAAACCCGCCCCAGTAATCGGGCACTCCGCTGGCTTTAGGCGCTATAAAATCCGATAAGGCATAGTATGGCTCACCCTTTGCTTTTTCGGCCTGCTGGCGAAGCGTGTGAATGCGCTTGAGCACAGTTGTGCGGCTCTCATCAGTATACAATTCAATATCATCGCCAACACTGTTAGCCGGCCAAAAACCGATAACGCCATTTGCCTGCAGCAGTTTGTTATCAACTACTTCTTTTAATAAAGCCTGCGCATCATCATATAGTTTTTTGGCTTCAACGCCAACGTATTTATCTTCAAATATCTTAGGGAAACTGCCGCGCAGCTCCCAGGTATGAAAAAACGGTGTCCAGTCAATATAAGGCACCAATTCTTCCAGCGGGAAAGCTTCAAATACTTTAGTGCCTGTAAAGGTTGGCCTTGGCGGGATAGCACCGTTCATGTTGATCTCGCAGCGTTGTTTACGGGCATCTTCAATACTCACAAAACGCTTGTCCGACTTTTTATTCAAATGCGCTTCGCGTGCTTTTTCGTATTCATCTTTAATGCCCTGGATATAACCATGGCGGTTATCTTTATTCATCAGGCTGCTGCAAACCGTCACACTGCGCGATGCATCAAGCACGTGTATGGCAGCGCCCGAGTAGTTCGGCGCTATCTTAACAGCAGCATGTATGCGTGATGTAGTAGCTCCGCCAACTATCAGTGGTATTGTAAAGTTATTGCGCTCCATCTCCTTGGCAAAATGCACCATCTCATCCAACGACGGGGTGATCAAACCGCTCAAGCCAATGATGTCAACATTCTGCGCTTTGGCTTCGTCTATTATCTTTTGCGCGGGCACCATCACACCAAGGTCAATCACCTCAAAGTTGTTACAGGCCAATACCACGCCAACAATGTTTTTACCAATATCGTGTACATCGCCTTTTACAGTGGCCATTAATACCTTGCCTGCATTGGCGCGTTCGTGCCCGGTGGTTTCGCCAGCATCAATTACACGTTGTTTTTCAAGCTCAATAAATGGCAAAAGGTAAGCCACGGCCTTTTTCATTACCCTTGCCGATTTTACTACCTGCGGCAAAAACATCTTGCCGGCGCCAAACAAGTCGCCTACAATGTTCATACCGTCCATCAGCGGGCCTTCAATTACCTCTAATGGTTTGGCATATTTCTGGCGTGCTTCTTCCACATCATCATCCAGGTACTCAATAATACCTTTTACCAATGCGTGCGATAAACGTTTTTCAACAGGTTCTTTACGCCATTCTTCGTCTTTAACAATCTCCTTGCCCTTACTTTTTACAGTATCGGCAAATTCAACCAGGCGCTCGGTAGCATCCGCTCTGCGGTTCAGCAATACGTCTTCCACCATTTCCAGTAACGGTTTTGGTATCTCTTCGTATACTTCAAGCATACCGGCGTTAACGATGCCCATATCCATACCGGCTTGTATGGCGTGGTATAAAAAGGCGGAGTGCATAGCCTCGCGCACCACGTTATTACCACGGAACGAGAACGAAATATTGCTCACACCACCGCTTACTTTTGCGCCTGGCAGGTTTTGTTTTATCCAACGCGTTGCGTTTATAAAATCAACAGCGTAGTTGTTATGTTCCTCTAAACCAGTGGCAACGGTAAGTATGTTCGGGTCAAAAATGATATCCTGCGGGGGGAAACCTACCTCGTTCACCAAAATATCATAGCTGCGTTTACATATTTCAATGCGTCGCTCGTAGTTATCGGCCTGCCCATTCTCATCAAATGCCATCACTACAGTGGCGGCACCGTACTGCAATATTTTATTGGCGTATTCCTTAAACTTTTCTTCGCCTTCTTTTAGCGAGATGGAGTTTACGATACCTTTCCCCTGCAAGCATTTTAAGCCCGCTTCGATCACTGTCCATTTTGATGAATCAACCATGATAGGCAACTTGGCAATATCCGGCTCGCTGGCGATCAGGTTCAGGAATTTCACCATCGCTGCTTCCGAGTCTATCATACCCTCGTCCATGTTCACATCTATCACCTGCGCGCCGCCATCCACCTGCTGGCGCGCAACAACCAAAGCGGCCTCATAATCTTCAGACAATATCAGTTTCGAGAATTTTGGCGAACCGGTAATATTGGTACGTTCGCCCACATTCACAAAGTTGGTGGCAGGGGTTATGGTAACTGCTTCCAGTCCGCTTAAGCGCATGTGATCTTCAATACCGGGTATTGGCCTTGGTTTATTTTTTGCAGCCTTTTCGGCGATACATCGGATGTGATCGGGAGTGGTACCACAACAGCCACCGGCAATATTTACCAGGCCGCTTTCCATAAAATCTTCTACCAGGTGCGCGGTTTCGTGCGGGGTTTCATCATATGCGCCAAACTCATTTGGCAAACCCGCATTTGGGTAGGCCGAAATAAACACGTCTGAAATATTGGAAAGTTCTTCCAGGTGGGGCCGCATTTCTTTGGCTCCCAAAGCGCAGTTCAAACCCACAGAAAGCAGGTTGGCATGTTTCACAGAGTTCCAGAAAGCTTCAACGGTTTGTCCTGATAAGGTACGTCCCGAAGCATCGGTAATGGTACCCGATATCATAATGCCCCCATCGGCAGTAAAGGCAGGATAGGTTTTACCGGCCGCCAAACATTCCTCTTCGTATTTTTTAATGGCGAAGATAGCCGCCTTGGAGTTCAGCGTATCAAAAATGGTTTCTATCAACAACACATCACTACCACCATCAACTAAACCACGCACCTGGTCATAATAAGCATCCACCAGGTTATCAAACGTTACGGCCCGGTAGCCCGGGTCATTCACATCGGGTGATAAAGAGGCGGTACGGTTCGTCGGACCAATGGCACCTGCTACAAACCTCGGTTTATCCGGGTTTTTAGCTGTGTACTCATCCGCAACCTCACGGGCAAGGCGTGCGCCTTCGTAACTTAATTCATACGCCAGCGGCTCCAAATGATAATCCGCGAGCGAAATTACCTGCGTACTGAAAGTATTGGTTTCGATAATGTCTGCACCTGCTTCCAAATATTCGGCATGGATGGCTTTTATCACATCCGGGCGCGTAATATTCAGCAGGTCGTTATTACCCTGCAGGTCACTATGGTGGTCTTTAAAACGTTCGCCACGAAAATCGGCTTCGGCGAGCTGATACCGCTGTATCATGGTGCCCATCGCGCCGTCGATAATGAGAATACGTTTTTTTAGTTCTTGTCTGATGCTCATATTGAGTTGTCTGTTGCGGGTTACGAGTTGTCCGTTCAATATGGTTTCAGAAACTAACTGAAAAGATATAACAGAAACTGATAACAAAAAAAGCTTATTTCGAAAAGTCGGGTGTTAGATTGACCTTCGCTTATCTTTCCAAGATCCCGAAGTGTGATCTTAGTAGAATGTAGCACCTTGTAAGTACAGGTTGCTAAGACATCGCAGGGTCTAATCCCTCCGTCTTTCTCTATAAGCATCGCAAAGTTGCGCAATAAAGTTGTAAAGTGCAAATATTAGCACCAGGCAGCACTTAGAAATACGCTTGAAAAAGACAGCAAATACACAAATTTTGCATTTCTTCGTAAAAACCGGCACGATAGCACTTTATTCACAATTGTTAATTTTATTAACCCAAATGTCTCACAAACTTTCCTTTGTGGCAATTTTAAAAATTAACGGAAAAATTTTATTAAATACCTGAAACTTTTTTCTTTCCAATTCCGTTATAAGTACAATAACGATATGTTTTATGGAAGCCGATAAAAAATACAGGAAAGAAACATGCGAACATTGCAATAAAGGTTACCAGATGCGGGTTAGAAGGGGCTATTTGATTAGAACCTTTCTTTTTTGGCTACCCGTTAAACGCTACCTATGTACCAATTGCCTCCATCAACATTATGTTTTTGGGCACAGGCAACAACGTGCTCATGCCCATAATTAAATAATTAAGAAAATATCTTAGTTATTTTACTATGCTTGCATAACAAAATCAACTCAAAATCGTTATACTTAGTATAAAACGTATTGAATGTAAGGGTTCAATGCGGTTTACGTATAAACCTTAAGCAATGCTATTAATTACTAAATGACGGGGAGATTAAGCTATGATACCTACAACAATTATCGGTGTACTTGAAATACTGGGAGTTAGTTTTGCCATAGTATTATTAGCTGTTAGGGTTTTACCAACAGAAAAACCAAATGTTATTAAACTGCAGCCGCACCAAAACACCTTGCACAAATCGTACAAAAAGGTACGCAAGGCCAGTTAGTTAGCCATCTAATAAAAAAACAAATAACTCTTTTGGGCCGTGCGCTCCCAATACCAAAGTTTTTTCAATATCAGCTGTACGGCTTGGCCCTGTTATGGTGGATATAAGAGAAGGTGTATTATGCCCGTATTTTTTTTTCAACAGTTTAAACCCATCTTTCAAATCCATTACCAATTGCGATGTATAGGCCACAACAACATGTACATTTGGATAAATACCTAACCTGCGCCCGGCGGCATTAGCGTTTGATACCAATATGCTGCCATTACGGGCTATAAGCGCCTCACATAAAGTAAAGCCAACCTCAGCTTGCTCAAAGTCGCGGTCGGTCTCAAAAAAAGGGTATTCGTATTTTTTAAATATTTCTTGCAAGGCAGGCTCCCAGCAGTATATTTTACGCCACTCACGCTCTTCGGCAAGGTTTAGCAGTATTTCTATAAACTGTATCTCATCTTCGCAAAAAACAAATTGTCCCGCTACCGCGGTAAATTGCTCGGCAAAGATAACTTCGGGTAATTCGGCGGCAGGGGCGTACAAAGGCATCTCCTCCAGGTTCGGGTAAGGATTATCCCGCCTTTCTAATAATGCTTTGCGTATTTTCTTTAACAGCCGCTCTTTGCTTGTGGTATTATCCTTCATCTATAAAATCGGTACAGCCTCGTGCAAGCAAATATGAATAAAAAAATGCTTTATCGGGTTCAATTGCGTTAAAAAATGCGATTATAAAAAAGCCACCATGTTTTTTCATGGTGGCTTGCTTTATTCCAGGCAGTATTAAACTATATCACCTGCCATATTATCTTTAGATGGATCAAGTAAGCTATCCGGTATCGCGTTAGTGTCGCTGGTAACTTCAGCAACAACCACAGGCTCTCCGTTAACAAATTTATCATACGCAGTACGGCCTTCAAACGGGCGTTTGCCTAAAAGATCTTCCAGGTCGCTTTGGAACAGTACTTCTTTTTCCAACAATTTAGTAGCAACCAATTCCAATCCATCGCGGTGCAGATTGATCAGGTCTTTAGTTTTGGCATATACCAATTCAACCAATTTACGCACTTCCGAATCAATCAGTTCGGCGGTTGTATCTGAGTATGGTTTGCTGAATTGATTTTCGCCTTGCGGATCATAGAAAGACAGGTTACCTATCTTGTCGTTCATACCGTATATTTTCACCATACCGTAAGCAAGGCGGGTAATACGCTCTAAGTCGCTCAAGGCGCCGGTAGTAATTTTACCAAATACAATATCCTCTGCAACGCGGCCACCCATAGATAATATCATATCATCCATCAGCTCTTCTTTGGCTACCAAAAATCTTTCGTTAGGCAGATACTGCGCATAACCTAAAGCGGCTACACCACGTGGCACTATTGATACCTTAACTAACGGATCGGTATGCTCCAAAAACCAGCCTGCAATAGCGTGGCCCGCTTCGTGATAAGCAACTACACGTTTCTCTTCCGGGGTTATCAGGGTATTCTTTTTTTCTAAACCGCCAATTACACGGTCAATAGCATCCTGGAAATCCTGCATATCAACAGCTTCCTTATCCTTACGGGCAGCTATCAAGGCGGCTTCGTTACAAACGTTGGCAATTTCTGCCCCGGCAAAACCCGGTGTTTGTGCGGATAATTTTTTAGCATCCACATCGGCGGCGGTTTTAACCGGTCCTAAGTGTACTTTAAATATTTGCTCGCGGCCGTTCAGATCGGGTTTATCAATTGATATTTGCCTGTCAAAACGTCCCGGGCGCAATAATGCCGAGTCCAATACATCGGGGCGGTTGGTAGCAGCAAGGATAATGATACCCGAATCGGTACCGAAACCGTCCATCTCCACCAGCAACTGGTTCAATGTATTTTCGCGCTCATCGTTACCGCCTATCATGTTGTTTTTACCACGGGCACGTCCAATAGCGTCAATCTCATCAATAAATATGATACATGGGGCTTTATCTTTTGCCTGGCGGAACAGATCACGAACACGTGATGCTCCCACACCTACAAACATCTCCACAAAATCAGATCCCGACAAGGAGAAGAAAGGCACATGGGCCTCGCCTGCAACGGCTTTAGCTAATAAGGTTTTACCCGTACCCGGCGAACCTACCAGTAGAGCACCCTTGGGTATTTTACCACCCAGGTTAGTGTATTTTTTAGGATTTTTAAGGAAATCAACAATTTCCATTACCTCATATTTGGCTTCTTCTAAACCGGCAACATCATTAAAGGTAACGGTTACCTGTGCCTCTTTATCAAATAAAGTGGCTTTTGATTTGCCGATATTAAAGATCTGCCCACCAGGGCCACCACCAGCACCACCCGACATGCGGCGCATAATAAATATCCAGAATACAGCTAACAACGCTCCGCAAACCACCAGTTGTACCAACCAGTTGCTCCAAATGCTTTCGTGGTTAACAAATTTAAGCGGTGGGGCACCTTCCGGGAAATCTTTTGTAACCAGGTTGATAGCGGCTTGTAAGCTATCGAATGATCCTGCCGAAAAATAATATTGCGGGCTGCCGTCTGCCGGCGGTACGTTTAAACCTGTTTTAACTTTCGAGTCGGCGTATTCGGTTTTATTTTTACTCCCGTCTTTCAAAAACACTTCTACGTAAACCAGGTCACCGCTTTTGTAAGCTTGTAAATGGTCAACATCATGGTTTTTCAGCATTTGGCTTAAAAACCGTTGCTGGTCAATTTCTTTACTGGTGGGCTGGCTCATAAAAATGGTTCCAACCAATAATGCCAGTATTACTACGGCATAAAACCACATAAAGTTAAATTTTGGCGCCTTGGGGGCTATTTTTCTGTTGGGGTTTCTTCGAACGGTTTTTTTTGTATCTGTTTTAATGTCTTTCATTTCGTATAAGCTCAACTTAGTGCATGTAATTTTTAAACCTTTTTTGGTTATTAAGCACTCTTATAAAATTTAATTTCAGCATCCCCCCACAGGTCTTCAACTCCATAAAACTCGCGTTTATCCGTTCTGAAAATATGCACCACTACATCAAAATAATCTAATATGATCCACTCGCTGCTTTCCAGGCCTTCTTTATGGCGCGGGTCTACCTTGAGTGCTTTATATATTTCGTCTTCAACACTGTTTGCTATTGCCCGTACCTGCGTTGCCGAGTCGGCGTGGCATATCACAAAATAATCAGCTACTGAACTGTGGATGTTTCTTAGGTCGAGCCTGATGATATCATTTCCCTTTTTTTCCTGGATGCCGTGAACGGCTAATTCTGAAATAGCGGCTGATTCGTTGATTACTTTATTTTTTACCATCAAAAAGATTTAGTTTTGGGCGTATTGCGTAAAATTAAATATTAAACATTGCAAAATAACACATTTTCGGGATTATTTGTTGGACAAAATTTGGTGACAATTACCGAACTTGACTCAACCAATAACTTCCTTAAAGAAAGCTTGGCAAATTCCACGCCATTACCCGAAGGTACAGTCATTATGGCAGAAGCCCAATATGCGGGCAGGGGCCAGCAAAACAACAAGTGGAACAGCGAACCCGGAAAAAACCTAACCATCAGTATCCTTCTTAAACCCTCTTTTATTGCGTTAAGCGAGCAATTTAATATAAACGTAGCGATAAGCGTTGGTATTATTAAATGTTTGCAAAATGTTTTAGGCCCGTCTGCTAAAATAAAGTGGCCAAATGACATTTATTTTGGTGAAAACAAGCTTGGCGGGGTATTAATTGAGAATATGGTGCAAGGCGAACGGATAAAAAACGCTATTATTGGGATTGGTTTGAATGTAAACCAGGAGGTTTTTCCGGACTGGGTGCCAAACCCGGTATCAGTAAAGCAGATATTACAAAGAGATTATGAATTGAAAGCTTTATTGTCAGACCTTTGTGCCAATATTGAGGCTGCTTATTTAATGCTCAGGGCCGGAAATTTTGAACAGCTAAAAGCGTTATACATCAATCAGCTGTACTGGTATAATGAGGCACATCAGTTTAAAGATAAGGATGGCGTTTTTGAAGGTACGATTACCGGGTTTGAAAAAAACGGACAATTAATTGTAAGTACCGCAACCGGTATACGACTATATAATTTTAAAGAAATAGAATTTTTAAATAAACACAAATGAAAAAAATAGGCTTATCAATAGTAACATTGCTATTTATGTCATCGCTTTACGCGCAAATACTTACACCGGTAAAGTGGAGCTACGCCGCAAAAAAAACAGGCAAAAACGAAGCTACCGTATATTTTAAAGCTACTATAGAGCCCGACTGGCATATCTACTCGCTTAACGTTGGCGATGGCGGCCCTATAAAAACCAGCTTTACCTTTGCGCCATCAAAACAGTTTACGCTTGTTGGCAAGGTTATGGAGCCAACCCCGGTAAAAAAATTCGAAAAAGCATTTAACATGAACGTTACTTATTTTGAGAACGCCGTTATCTTTCAGCAAAAAATTAAGCTCAATGCCAACCAGGCTACCGTTAAGGGCAAACTGGAATACATGACATGTAACGACCAGAAATGCTTACCTCCGGAAGAACTTGATTTCAGCATCGCTGTAAAATAAAAACAGGCTTTAAAAGGAACGCCCTTATCATCATCATGAAAAAAAATATCAACCGGTTATTAATTTTAATGGCCCTAATTTGCTTTGCCCCTGTTATAAGCATGGCACAAAGCAAGCCTGCTGATACTACCGATCTGCAATTTACCAGCATACCTACCGCTGCTGATAGCATAGCTATGCGAAAAGAAAAAGCGGCTAACGGGACTACGATTGCTGCAAACAAGACTGCAACAACAGTTTCCATAGTTAAAGATGAAGCTCAAAAAACCTTGTGGCAGATATTTTTGGCAGGATTTGCTTCCGGCCTTTTAGCCGTATTAATGCCTTGCATTTACCCGCTTTTACCATTAACTGTAAGTTTTTTTACAAAACTTGGTAAAACGCGGCAAAAAGCTTTTGGCCTGGCTTTGTTATATGGCCTATCCATTATCGCCATCTATGTTTCTTTAGGTCTTGTTTTGAGTGCATTTTATGGCCCTGATACGCTTAATGCCATTGCGACCAACGGCATATTTAATTTATTGATATTCCTAATGCTGGTTATTTTCGGCATTTCGTTTTTGGGAGCATTTGAGATATCATTGCCCTCATCGCTTGCAAATAAAGTCGATACCATGTCGGACAAGGGGGGCTTAATCGGTATCTTCTTTATGGCCTTAACATTGGTAGTAGTTTCGTTTTCATGCACAGGTGGTGTTGTCGCAAGCGATCTTGCTGCTGCCTTTACCAACGGAGAAAAGCTCAGTCCGGCAATAAGTATGCTCGGTTTCTCGAGTGCTTTAGCTTTACCATTTGTTATTTTTTCGTTATTTCCATCTGCCCTGCAAAGCCTTCCAAAATCTGGTGGATGGTTAAATAGCATCAAGGTTTTCCTTGGTTTTATTGAAATTGCGTTCGCACTTAAGTTCTTATCTAATGTTGATCTTGCCTACCATTGGAATTGGTTCGACAGAGAAGTGTTTTTATCGTTGTGGATAGCCATTGGCATTTTACTTGTACTTTACTTATTGGGAAAACTCAAGTTTTCTCATGACAGCGATCTTAAATATCTTTCGGTTCCTCGTGTGTTTATAGCTATGATAGTGCTATCGTTTACCATGTATATGATACCAGGTTTGTGGGGGGCGCCTTTAAAATCGATAAGTGCATTTTTACCACCACCTGCGACTCAGGATTTCAACTTGTATAATCTTCAATTTTCTTCAGTTCCGGAAACCTCAACGGCATCACAATCAAACGAAAAAATTCCTGTAAAAAAATATGAAGAGATATTTAAGCGTGGTAAAGTGTTAGGCTTAGAAGGCTGGTACGATTACGACCAAGCTTTAAAAGTATCAAAAATAACAGGAAAGCCAATTTTAATCGACTTTACGGGATGGAATTGCGTAAACTGCCGAAAGATGGAAACAAATGTTTGGCCAAGCCCGGAAGTGATGAAACGTTTGAAAAATAATTTCATTATGTTAGAACTATATGTTGATGATAAAACCACGCTCGATGCATCAGAACAATACACCTCAACATACAGTCTAAAAAAAATCACTACACTCGGAGCAAAGTGGAGCGATTATGAAGCTTCAAAATTTAAAGTAAATTCGCAGCCGTATTACGTTATTATAAATTCTATTGGAAAAGTGCTCGTTGAACCACAAGGAGCAAATTATGACGTAGATAACTATATTAAATTTTTAGACGCGGGTATTGCCGCATACAAAAAAAATGATGGCTCAAATTAAAAATATAGGTGTTTTTACATCGGGTGGTGATGCCCCGGGTATGAATGCTGCCATAAGGGCAGTTGTACGTACCGCATTATATCATAATATTCAAGTAACAGGCATACGCCGCGGTTACGAAGGTATGATACATGGCGAAATGGGACCAATGGACCGTAAATCGGTATCAAACATTATTCAGCGCGGTGGTACTATTTTAAAAACAGCGCGCAGCGATGGGTTTAAAACTGTTGGAGGCCGTAAAATGGCTTACAATCAATTGGTAAAAAATGGTGTTGATGCTTTGGTAGGCATTGGCGGCGATGGTACTTTTACCGGCGCCCGTATTTTTGGACAGGAATATAATATCCCGTTTATTGGCCTGCCCGGCACAATTGATAATGATTTACAGGGAACCGATTTTACAATTGGGTATGATACTGCAATAAATACAGTAATTGACGCGGTTGATAAAATACGCGACACGGCAGAATCTCATGAACGTTTGTTCATTATTGAAGTAATGGGACGCGACTCTGGCCTGATAGCACTCCGCACAGGTATAGCAGCCGGAGCCGAAGCTATTTTAATACCCGAAACAAAAAACAATATTACCGCCCTGTTTGACAGGCTTGAACGTGGCCGTAAAGATAAGGCATCAAAAATAGTGATGGTTGCCGAAGGTGAAGAAGCCGGTGGCGCATTTGAAATAGGCCGCCAGGTAAAGGAAAAATATCCAAACTATGATACCCGCGTATCTATACTGGGCCACATACAGCGTGGCGGGCGCCCAAGCTGTATGGATAGGGTATTGGCAAGCCGTGTTGGTGTTGCCGCTGTTGAGGCCTTATTAGCTGGCCGCAAAGGCGAAATGATAGGGATAACGCATAACGAAATAACCTACACCCCCTTTGAGCACGCTGTAAAACACCACGTTGATATTAACCCAAACTTTTTAAAAATTGTTGAAATACTATCCCTGTAAAGCATCGGGCTTATTTACCCAGCCCGTCAGGTCATTATAAACAAAAGTATAGGCCAGGTCGGCAATGATTTTATTGGCGTTTATTATTTTCCATTCTTTCAGTTCGTCAATAAAACCAGGGAGCGGTAAACCGGCTTGTTTTGCGGCAGCTGTATAAAATTCGCTCCTCTTAGGGTGTGTACCCGCCGCAGCATTGTAGGTATAACCAAATTTTTGTTGTGTCAGCACCGCTTCAATTAAGCCGATACAATCATAAAGGTGTATCAAATTAACCGGTGCTTTTCCGTTTGGGATATCTTGTTTCCCGGCAAAAAACCTTGATGGGTGGCGGCCCGGCCCTATCAACCCTGCAAAACGGATAACTGTTGTGCTAAACCCGGCTTGGTTTGTAAATAGCAGTTCCGATTGATACAGAGGGCTATCTGTATCCACTTCGGTTGTATCTTCAATTTCCTTATTTAATTCCGGGTAAACCGATGTTGAGCTGATAAACAGAACCTGCCTTACCGGGCTGGCTTTTACCACCTGTTGCAATTGGCTCATTTGTGCAAGGTACGCCCCCCCGGTTTGCTTACGTAATGCAGGTGGTATGTTAATAAGCAGCGTATCGCTGTCAAAAAAACCCGGTTTTATTGCGCTTATTTTGTTAAGCTGTACTAAATATGGGTCAATTCCCTTTGCCGAAAGCAAGTCAAGTTTTTCGGGTGTAGTGGTTGATCCCTTCACTTTCCAGCCGGCTTCAACAAGTTTAATGGCTATAGGCAGCCCTAACCAGCCACATCCTAACACAGTTATGGTTTTATTCACGTTATTAGCAAATTACAAAGGTATCATAATTTGTATTTGGCACTTACTTTGTACATTTGATTACTAAACACAACCATCACATTATTTATACATGAAGACTCTAAAAGTAAAATTTGCAACATTCAGTATAGCATTGGCCACCGCGGCAATGCTGGGTACAAGCTGTAACTCGTTAACAAAAACACAAAAAGGTGCAGCTATTGGCGCAGGCGCGGGTGGTACTATTGGTGCATTAATAGGCAAACGGGCCGGCAACACGGCATTAGGTGCTATTATAGGTGGTGCATTAGGTGGCACAGCCGGAGCATTTATAGGTCGTAATATGGACAGGCAGGCCGCCGAAATTAAAAACAGCGTTCCGGGCGCGCAGGTACAACGCGAAGGCGAGGGTATCATTGTAAAGTTCGATTCGGGTATTCTGTTTGATATTGATAAAGCCGATATGAAAGCAGCCGCCAAAACCAATATCGATCAATTAGCTGCTTCGCTAAAAAACAACCCGCAAACCAATATCCTTATCGTTGGGCATACTGATAATACCGGCTCGGCTGCACACAATATGGATCTCTCTATTCGCCGTGCACAATCAGTACGGAATTATGCTGCCGCCGCTGGCGTTGCTGCATCGCGTTTAACTACACAAGGCAAGGGTGATACCGAGCCCATTGCTGATAATACTACCGTTGATGGCCGCAGCCAAAATCGCCGTGTAGAAATTGTTATCGTAGCTAACGATCAGATGAAACAACAAGCTGCTCAAAGTTCAAACTAAAATATTACTGTTGATTATAAAAGGCCTCTTCATCCTCCCTGGATAAAGAGGCCTTTTTTGTGCCATGCTTTAAGCAAAGGTATTTGTTATTCCCGGAGTGCAATACCTGAACCGGGTAAAAGCTGACAAGCATCATAATATGATGGTGCTTTTTTAAAAAATTCATTTCTTTTTTATGGCCTGCATCTGCAATGTTCAATTTAATAATTGTATAATTGACACCGCAGGGCTATATATGATGCTATTGTTAAATAATCTCATAAATCCAGGCAGAAAAATACCTGAATAAAAAAAAATTCCATATTTTCGGACATATATCTTTAACCTTTAATGGAGAGTTTCAACCCGAACAATAGCGAGGATGAATTGATCAGGTTGCTGCTAAAACGGCAATCCGAATTAAACTCACTGCTTGAAGTAACCAGGGCTATCAACAAAAATACTTCCACGCAGGTATTGGTTGAGATGCTCGAAGTTATTTTAAAAAACTATCTTGCTGTTGGTAGCCTCCGCTTTTTGATCGAAAAGTTTGGTAGCTACACCGCCGTATCCAAATACGGTGGTGGTTTTGAGGGTAACCTGCCACTTTATAAATCCTGCAAAAAGCTCAATAAGTTCAAATTACCCACAAGGATCGCAGATCACGCCGACCCAATATTATCTACTTACGATTACTTTATTCCCATTTACCATAAAAGTAAATTGCTGGCATTTGCCCTGGTAGGTGATTTTAATACCACCGAAGAGATGGTGGATAATGATCTCGCGTTCATTCAAACACTGATGAACGTGATCGTGGTGGCGCTGGAAAATAAGAAACTCTTTCGTGAACGTATCGAGGCCGAGCGTTTCCAACGCGAAATGGAACTTGCCGTTGAAGTGCAAAACATGCTTATCCCGCAAAGGCTGCACATGGAAACCGGGGTTGAAATAGGCTCAAGGTATTTACCTCACCAAAACATTGGCGGCGATTACTTTGATTTTATGCGCCTGAATGAAAAAGAGTTCCTGTGGTGTATTGCCGATGTATCGGGCAAGGGAATATCTGCCGCTTTATTAATGGCCAATTTCCAGGCAAGCCTGCGTGCATGGGCAACGGTTGAGGCTGATTTGACGGCCCTGATAGAGCGCCTGAACCAGATTGTACTAAAAATAACCAAGGGCGAAAAGTTTATTACCTTATTTTTAGCCAAATACAACGAAGAAACGCGTAAGCTCGATTATATCAATGCCGGCCATAACCCATCTATACTTTACCTTAACGGCGAAATTGTTCCCTTAAAACTGGGAACCACTATGATAGGGGTTTTTGATGAACTGCCGTTTTTAAACCAGGGCCAGATAGATATTGACCCCGGCACACTGATATTCAATTATACCGATGGCTTACTGGATTACGAGCCCGAAGATGCCAAAGTTTGGAACGAAGATATTTTGATGGATTTTATTATCCAGAACGGCGATCTGCATCCCGATAAATTTAACCAAAAGCTCCTTAACGAATCGAGCATGGTAGTAAAATCAAAAGCTATCGACGATATTACTTTATTAACATTACGCATTTTATAGGCCACGGCTTTTATATTTGCAATTCAATGTTATCAAAAAGATTTCAGCATGATTTTGTAGAGGCCGGATGTGATGAAGCCGGTCGCGGTTGCCTTGCCGGGCCCGTATTTGCCGCTGCCGTAATTTTGCCGGATAACTTTCAACACGCTTTACTTAACGACTCCAAGCAACTCTCAGAAACTGTTCGGTATGAACTGCGCGAAGAGATCAAAGAAAAAGCCATTGCCTGGGCAGTAGCATCAGTTGACCATGCCGAGATCGACGAGATCAATATTCTCAACGCCTCCTTTTTAGCCATGCACCGCGCCATTGATCAGTTGCAGCAAACACCCGGTTTTTTAATTATTGATGGCAACAGGTTCAACAAATATCAGCAAACACCACATAAGTGCATCGTAAAAGGCGATTCGCTGTATTTCAGCATCGCTGCAGCATCTATACTGGCCAAAACCTACCGCGATGATTACATGTTGCAGATCGCATTGGAACATCCCGAGTATGATTGGCACAGCAACAAAGGTTATCCAACCATAAAACACCGCAACGCCGTGCTGGCACACGGCTTTTCGCCATACCACCGCCGCACCTTCAGGGTTACCGACCCACAATTGTCATTTTTTTGACGGAACCCTTTGATTAAGCAAAGGGTCTTGGTATTTTTGGGAGAATCCCGATATTAAACGTGAAGATATTAATACTTAGTAACCGTGTTCCCTTTCCCCAAAATGGTGGCTACCCAATTGTGGTACGCAACACCATACTTGGCCTGGTGAACGAGGGGCACGAGGTTTCTGTTTTTACACTTAACAACAAAAAACAACGCACCGATATCCAGAATGATGACTCGCTTATTAAGCGTATTTATTACCAGAGTTATGATGTGGATATCAGTATTTCTATCTGGGATATTTTCATCAACCTGTTCCGCAAAAAAACATACAGCATTGATCGTTTTTACGATGTTGGTTTTGAGCGCCTGCTCATTACCGAGCTTAAACGCACCAAATATGATATTATCCAATTCGAAGGTTTGTTCATGTCATCGTACATCGGTGCTATCCGTAAAAACAGCGATGCCAAACTGATATACCGGGCCCACAACATTGAACATTTGATATGGAAGCGCCTTTCTGAACAAAAGAACGACCCGATAAAAAAAACCTACCTCAGCCTTTTAGCCCGCCGTATAAAAGGTTTCGAACTAAAATACCTGCACAGCTTTGATGCCATTGCCGCGCTTACCCTGCAAGATAAGCAGCAAATGTTGCAATTTGGGGTTGATGTACCTATCCGTGTTTTGCCTGTAGGTATAGATCTTACGCGCTATGAGCCCGATCATCATAAAACAGAATTTCCGAGCCTGTTCTTCTTAGGCGCTTTAGATTGGATGCCCAACCGCGAAGGCATGGAATGGTTCCTGGATAATTTTTCGGCAGATATTACCGATGGCGACCTCCGCGTAAAATTCTACGTAGCGGGCCATAACATCCCCGATGCTTTTGATGATTACGAAGTAATGGGAAAAATATTTATCCAGGGCGAGGTTGATGATGCACTCGAGTTTGTGAACAGTAAGGCCATTATGGTAGTTCCCTTACTTTCGGGTGGCGGTATGCGGGTTAAAATTGTTGAAGCTATGGCGATGGAAAAATGCATTATTACCACATCGCTCGGCGCTGAAGGCATCAGGTATGAGAGCGGAAAAAATATAGTAATAGCTGATAATCGCAACGAGTTTTTTGATGCCATAAAACGATGCATATCCGATGAAAGCTTTTGCAGGCAGATCGGCATTAACGCCCGCCAACTCATTCAACAGGACCATGATACCAATGTGGTTACCGCCCGTTTTATCAGTTTTTATAACGAGTTGCTAAAAGCTTAATATTGCCCTTTTTTACTACTTTTGCGCAACATTAACAGCACATACAATGAAGAATACCGCCCTAACACAAACGCACATAAACCGTGGTGCAAAAATGGTTCCTTTTGCCGGATACAATATGCCCGTTCAATATGAGGGTATTAATGCCGAGCATCAAACCGTACGCAAAACCGTTGGTGTATTTGATGTGAGCCACATGGGCGAGTTTATTTTAAAAGGCGATAATGCCCTTGCCCTTATCCAGAAAGTAACCAGCAATGATGCCGCTAAACTATATGATGGCAAAATTCAATATACCTGCCTGCCAAATGAAACCGGCGGCATTGTTGACGATCTGCTGGTTTACCGCATTGATGCCAAAACCTATATGCTGGTAGTTAACGCATCCAATATTGAAAAGGATTGGAATTGGATAGTTAAATACAACGATTTGGGTGTTGATATGAAAAACATATCCGACCAGACCTCGTTACTTGCTATTCAAGGCCCAAAAGCTGCCGAAGCATTACAAAGCTTAACCAATATCGATTTGGGTTCGATGGAATATTATACTTTTCAAAAAGGTGTTTTTGCCGGGGTAGGTAATGTATTAGTATCGGCAACGGGCTATACCGGCGCTGGAGGTTTTGAAATTTATTTTAATAACGAATACGCCGAAGAAATTTGGGCTGCCATTTTTAAAGCCGGCGAACCATTCGGCATAAAGCCTATTGGCTTAGGCGCCCGCGATACACTCCGTTTAGAAATGGGTTTTTGCCTATATGGTAATGATATTGATGACACAACATCGCCATTGGAAGCCGGTTTAGGCTGGGTAACCAAATTCAACAAAGAGTTTACCAACTCCGCAGCATTGCAGCAACAAAAAACAGAGGGCGTTAGCCGCAAGCTGGTGGGTATCGAGATGATAGACCGTGGCATCCCCCGCCATGATTACCCGATAGTGGATATTGATGGTAACGTAATAGGCAAAGTAACATCGGGCACACAATCGCCATCGTTGCAAAAACCCATTGGTATGGGATATGTGGATACTGCTTTTGCAAAAGAAGGAACAGAAATTTACATCAGCATTCGCGACACAAAAGTTAAAGCACAGGTGGTTAAACCTCCGTTTTATAAATAATAATATAGTCATCACGAACTGACTTGCGTGATGCTGAAAAACCCAAGATGATAAAAAAGAAATTAGAAGTTTGTTTAACACCCGCTTTATTGCCCTTGTTTAATATTGAAGGCTGCATTGTGGTAATAATAGATATTTTCCGCGCTACAACATCCATTTGCTATGGGATAGACAACGGGGCCGAGGCCATTATCCCCGTAGCCAAAGTAGAAGAATGCACCGCCTACCGTGAAAAAGGGTTTGACTATTTGCTTGCCGCCGAACGCGATGGAAAAGTGGTTGATGGTTTTGATTTTGGCAATTCGCCGTTCTCATATACCAAAGACAAAGTGGATGGCAAAACCATTGTGCTTACCACTACTAACGGCACACAGGCCCTCCATTTATCCATCAAAGCAAAGCGCATTGTTATCGGTTCTTTTTTAAATATCACATCGCTGTGCAATTGGCTCAAAAAACAGCCTGAAGATATCTTACTGGTTTGTGCAGGCTGGAAAAATAACTTTAACCTGGAAGACACCCTGTTTGCCGGTGCGGTAGCGCATCAATTGGGAACAGCAGAACACAAGCACGATGATGCAACCATCGCCGCACTCGACCTGTACAATTTAGCTAAAGATGACCTTGACGGCTACCTTAAAAAAACATCGCATAGCGACCGCCTGAAACAATTAGGTATAGAAGCAGATATAGCCTTTTGTTTAAATGTGGATACCACAAAGGCTATACCTGTTCTGGATGGTGATAAATTAGTTAAACTCTGAATTAGTGATGTAACATAGCGCCCATCCCGATAGCGAAAATTAACCCCAGGGCGAGAAAAGACAGGTATACGATCATCACTATACCGTAGGCTTTAAAAAACGATTGTAACCTGTGAATACCCTTTTCTATCGTTTCTTTATCCTTCAAGGCTACTCCATTAAGTGTGCGGGTAGCAAATTGGTACAAAAAAAGGTTAATTGTAAATAATACGGCTGCTAAAATGAGGTAAATAACAGAAACAAAACCTCCCACAGCTGCCGATGCTACTCCGGCATTGGGGCTTAGCGCAGATAATGTTGACATAATTGTGCCGAAAAAAAGCGCCACTATCACTATAAATCCGGTGCATATAAAACCTATTATAGCTAAAAATTTAGCCCATTTGGCGGCCCGTTGCAAATCGTAAACAGCAAAGTGTGATAAATGTATTCCGCCTTCTTCCGGTGCCGGGAGTGCTGCCGGGATAGGTTCTTCAATAATTTCGTCCATGTTTTTGTTTGGTTAGTGGTAGGTTATTTATTATTTCAGTTTTTCGTTATTGCGGTGCCTGTCCTTATCGCGGATGTTCTTTTTATCAATATTCTTTAGCAGCGCATCGGTAAGGTTGATCCCGGTTTGGTTGGCAAGGCATATCAGCACAAAAAGCACATCGGCCATCTCATCGGCCAGGTTAACTTCTTCGTCGCTTTTTTTGAATGATTGCTCGCCGTATTTGCGCGCCATTATCCGGGCAACTTCACCAACCTCTTCCATTAATATGGCAGTATTGGTCAGTTCGTTAAAATAGCGTATTCCGGTGGTGTTTATCCAGTCGTCAACAAGCTGTTGGGCTTCTTCTATGGTCATTTGCTATTATGCCGACATTTTAGCCATTTGATAGCACTCAAAAGCTTTTTCCTTATTGTATTCAAAGGTTAGTTTTTTGTGGTTCACAATATCCATTATCGAACCTATAATACACAAGCCTCCGGTAAACAGGTAAAGGATACCCATGCCCACCTGCCCTAAAATAAAGCGCTGTAAGCCGGGGCAAAAAAACATACCGAGAATACTGTAAAGCTGCACATCCGATTCCTTTTTCCGCTTTCCCGAATACATCATCTGGAACATTTTCATTTGGTTTTCGGTTAAGCCCGTAACCGCCTGCTGTAAAAAGGTCATTTCCTCAAAAGTAACTCCCGAGAAAGCAAAGTTGTTGTTGTCCATCATTATAATAATAAGGTTAAGTTTTTTTAAATATAGCTGTTTGCCAAAACAAAACCAACATCCTGTAAAATATTATAATAAGCGCGGGCACACCCAGCCAATGCGCATGGAACGATGAGCGGAACTCGCCCCTGAAAAGATAAGAAATGGAATGCCCCAGTCCACAGCCGGGGCACCACGTTATGCCCATCAATTTTAAAGGGCATAGGGTAAAATGCGGTTTTGCAGGGTCGCTAAAGGCAAGGGCTATCATAGCCGATACCCAGAATATCAGTTCAAAATTATCGGTAAAAAGCTTTTTTAATTTCAAATAGCCTTATGCTTGTTCATCACAACAAGTGATACTGCAAGCGAAAATAGCAATCCTAATAATAAAGCGCCAAATATTTGCCCCGAGAAATCAATAATGCTGCCGGCCGATACATAATCAATATATACAATAGCAGCCGCTACGGCAATTATACCGCCTACCAGCAATATTTTGAAGCTTTCGATAAGGGCTTCCAAAAAACTGATTATGCCGCCATTTACTGTATCGCGATAAGCGCGCACGCCAAAATACAGGCCCAAAAGCGGTATTAACGCGGCCGTAAGTTCAACGGCTGTAAAATCGTGTGCGGGTTGTGTGGTAATGCCTGATGCATGCATGGCGAAGATCCATATCGCGCTCAAAACACCAATAAATGCTCCGGAAATTAATGTAGTCTTCATGATCTTTTTAGGTTAGTTTGAAATAATGGTTGTATAAATATACTTGTGATATGCTTTTGTTTAAACATTTATTATTTAGAAGTATTTAAACCTCCATTTTGTTTGCATCAATTTTGCTAAACCTTAAATACCTATGTCTGTTAATATGGCTTTTACTATATTTGCAGCGATTTGAATATCCGTGAAATATTAGAGCGATACAAAGCCGACGGCCGTATACAGGCATTGGCTAAAGCGCTGAATGCCACCAAAAACCCAAGGGTTCAGCTTAGGGGTCTTGTCGGATCGAGCGATGCGGCCATGGCGATAGCTTTGTATTTTTTGAAGCACAGCCACATGCTGTTCGTATTGCCGGATAGGGAAGAAGCCAGCTATTTCCAGGCCGACCTGGAGAACATGCTGGATAAAGAAGTATTGGTTTTCCCCTCATCATTCCGTAAAGCATTTGAGTTTACGCAGCCCGATAGCAGCAATGTTTTGGCCCGCGCCGAAGTACTGAACGAACTGAACCACTCATCAGAATACGGCAAACTCATTGTAACCTATCCCGAGGCCATCGCCGAAAAGGTGATCGACCGTGCATCGCTTGAAAAGAATACGCTCGAAATAGCTGTCAACAATAAATTAGGCCTCGATTTCATCAATGAGTTTTTAATAGAATATGATTTTGAGCGTGTTGATTTTGTATACTCGCCGGGGCAGTTCTCTATTCGCGGCGGTATTGTAGATATTTTCTCTTTCTCGCACGATCTGCCTTACCGCGTTGAGTTTTTTGGCGACCTGATCGAATCCATCCGCACCTTCGAAATTGAGAGCCAGTTATCGGTTGAGCAGGTAAAAAGTATTACCATTGTACCCAACGTACAGTCGAAATTTTTAACTGAGAATAACATCTCCATCCTTGAATACATAGACCCATCTACCCAGATCTGGATAAAAGATGTGCAGTTTACACTGGATATCATTCAAAGCGGCTATAAAAAAGCAACGGCTTTGTGGAAAGCCCTATCTGCTGAGGATAAAAACCAGAACCCCGACTGGATAGACCCCAAATTTGCTTTTACGGACGAAAAAATGATAGCCGACCAGCTGCATGATTTTGGAATAGTAGAGTTTGGCAAACAGTTTTTTTATACCCCAACAGATAGCATTCAGTTTGATATCAGGCCACAGCCATCATTTAATAAGGATTTTAGCCTGCTTATCCACAACATAAAAAATAACGAGGCTGATAAAATAGAGAACTGCATTTTTACTGACAGCACCCGCCAAATGGAGCGCCTCTATGCCATTTTTGATGACCTGGATAAAACCATCAAATTTACCCCGGTAAACGTATCCATGCGCGAAGGCTTTGTTGACTTACAGCAAAAATTGGCCTGCTACACCGATCACCAGATATTTGACCGCTACTATAAATATAAGCTGAAGAAAGGTTACCAGCGGTCGCAGGCTATTACGTTAAAGGAGCTCCGCGAACTAAAACCCGGCGATTACATTACCCACATAGACCACGGCATAGGCAAATATGCCGGCTTGGAAAAGGTTGAAGTTGGTGGCAAAATGCAGGAGATGATCCGTTTGCTTTATGCGGATAACGACCTGCTGTATGTAAACATCAACTCGCTTAACCGCATCTCAAAATATAGCGGGAAAGAGGGCACCGTACCCAAAATGAATAAATTGGGAACAGATGCCTGGGACAAGCTAAAAAAAAACACTAAAAAAAAAGTTAAAGACATAGCCCGCGACCTGATACAGCTTTACGCTGTACGCAAGGCGCAGGATGGCAATGCCTTCTCTCCAGATAGCTACCTGCAGACAGAGCTTGAGGCTTCTTTTATTTATGAAGATACCCCTGACCAGGAAAAAGCTACCATCGACTTTAAAAAAGATATGGAATCGCCACACCCTATGGACCGCCTGATATGCGGCGACGTGGGTTTTGGTAAAACGGAAATTGCTGTACGGGCTGCATTTAAGGCTGTTGCCGATAGCAAGCAGGTGGCCATATTGGTACCTACTACTATCCTTGCTGCCCAACATTACAAAACGTTTAGCGACAGGTTAAAAGGTTTCCCCTGCAATATCGATTACGTAAACCGTTTCAAATCGACAAAGCAGATCAAAGAAACTTTGGAGAAACTTGCAGCGGGCAAAGTAGATATCATTATCGGGACTCACCGCCTGGTGAGTAAAGATGTGAAGTTTAAGGACCTTGGCCTGATGATCATCGACGAAGAGCAGAAATTCGGCGTAAGCACCAAAGAGAAACTAAAGGCCATGCGCGTGAATGTGGATACGCTCACACTTACCGCAACACCGATACCACGCACACTCCACTTCTCGCTTATGGGTGCGCGCGACTTATCCATCATATCAACACCACCACCAAACCGCCAGCCGGTAGTTACCGAATTACACGTGTTTAACGATAAGCTGATAAAGGAGGCTGTTGAGTACGAAATTGAACGTGGCGGCCAGATCTTCTTTATCCATAACCGCGTTGCCGACCTGATGCAATTAGGTGGGATGATAAATAAGTTGGTACCTAAAGCACGCATAGGCATAGCCCACGGGCAATTAGAGGGTGATGATTTGGAAGATGTAATGCTAAAATTTGTAAGCGGCGAGTACGATGTGCTGGTAGCTACCACCATCATTGAGGCCGGTTTGGATATACCCAACGCCAATACCATCATCATCAATCACGCACACATGTTCGGCCTGAGCGATCTGCACCAGATGCGTGGCCGTGTAGGGCGTAGCAATAAAAAGGCATTTTGTTATTTGCTGAGCCCGCCGCTATCTACCCTGACATCCGAAGCGCGCAAGCGCCTGAGCGCGATAGAAGAGTTTAGCGACCTGGGCAGCGGTTTTAACGTAGCCATGCGCGACTTAGATATCCGCGGAAGCGGAAACCTGCTGGGTGCCGAGCAAAGCGGTTTTATTGCCGAAATAGGTTTTGAGATGTACCATAAAATACTGGACGAAGCCATCCAGGAACTGAAAGACGATGAGTTTAAAGGTTTGTTCAAAGACGAAAAACCACGTCCGTTCATCTCCTTCACGCAGGTAGATACCGATCTGGAGATTTTGATACCTGATGAGTATGTAACCAATATATCCGAGCGCTATAACCTGTACACTGAAGTCAGCAAAATAGAGAACGAAACACAATTAGATGCCTTCGCGCACCAAATGCACGACAGGTTTGGCCCAGTGCCTCCACAGGTAAACGACCTGCTTAACACCATGCGCCTGCAATGGTTGGGTAAAGCCATAGGCTTTGAAAAGATATCCCTTAAAAAGAATGTACTGCGCGGGTACTTTATCACCAACCAGCAATCGGCCTATTTTGAAACGGACCAGTTTAAAAAAGTGCTTGTCTTTTTACAAGCCAACCCGAGACGTTGTAATTTAAAGGAAGTGAAGAGTACCTTGCGTTTAAGCATAGAAAATGTACAAAGTATTGATGAGGCGGTAGAGTTGTTGACGGATATTTTGGAGCCGGTTGGGGTGTAAATCTTAATGTGTTATCTTTAGATATTACGTATCATGCGAAAAAAGATAATACTATATTCCCTTCTGTTGATTTTATTGATTTTCGTAGCTGATATTTTATTGACCGGAAAGTCATATAGAAATGTTGACCCTGCTAAACTCAATAAAACAATCAGGTTTGCTAAGCATATTGAAACTCCCAGAGACTTGATAGCAGCATACGATTCAATTTTAGCCGAACGCGGCGAAATCACGGCCACACAAAATAACAATATCTATAAAATAGAAGCTGCCAGGGATGTTCACGATGACGATGAATTAGCCGGTGAAAAAATATTGATGACTGCAATAAACCAAAACCATTTATGGAAAGTATTGGAGATAAGGTACAGTATAAAGTTCCAGGAAGGATACGGTCACACTGATTGGGGAACAGAACGCTACGAACCATTCTTTTAATAAGAGCTTACTTCCTCATATTCAACTTGTCCACCTCAATACAAGCCTGTATAAACGGACCAATGGCTTTCAAATCATCATCGCGCTTAGGTTCTTTCACATAATAATCGTACGTTCCATCCCGGTAAGGCGTACCGCCTAAACCTGCACCCGCAACGGCACGCATGTAATGGTAATTACCTTGTTTATCCTGTTCAACAAACTCTTTTATCATACCCTTGTAGGCTTTCCTGATGACGGGTACATAGCCTGCATTAATGTAACCCTTATTTTCGGCTTTAGCCAAACCATAAACAAACATGGCCGTAGCTGATGATTCGAGGTAGTTACCCGGCTGCCCGGCTTTATTTGTCACTTGCCACCATACGCCTGATGGTTTATCCTGGAATTTTATAATAGCCGCGCTCAGGCGGTTCAATATGCTGATCAGCTCATGCCTGCGCGGATGATTGGCAGGCAGGTCATCCAGCACATCAACCAGTGCCATAATATACCAACCCATTGAGCGGCTCCAAAACTCGGGCGAAAGGCCTGTTTTTGGGTTGGCCCATTTTTGCAGACGGCTTTCATCCCATCCATGGTAAAGTAAGCCGGTCTTTGCATCGCGGCTGTATTTTTCCATGGTTACGAATTGGTTAATAATATCATTGTAATCCTGTGGCTCGTTATTGCGTTTAGCGTAGCCCGCGTAAAATGGTTCTACCATATACAAACCATCCAGCCACATTTGTGATGGATATTTGAGCTTATGCCAAAACCCTCCCGCCTGGTTCCGTGGCTGCCAGGCTATCTGGTCGCGCAGTGTTTTAATGGCTGTTTTGTAGCGTTGCTCTTTATGCAGGTCATTCAAAAAAAGCAGCACACGGCCGCTGGGAATGTTATCACTATTGTACTCATCCTGTACATAGGTGCGTATCGTACCATCAGGTGCTATAAAATGGTCGATAATATGTTTACTATAATCCACATACGTTTTATCGCCGGTTGCTTTCCACAGGCTTTCAAAGCCCGCTAAAACCACGCCTATCTCATAGTTCCAGTTTGCCGGGCGGCTTGCCTGCGCCTGTTCAACCGTTTGCCCGGGTTTTACCAGGTTATCCTGCTCCAAATGGCTGGCATATTTCTTTACCACCATCGAATCGGGGTATTGCAGCATAATGGTTTTCGCCATGCTTTTGGCATAGTCTACCTGGGCATTAGCCTGTACATAGCACAAGCACAATAAAACAACAAGCCTTAGTTTCACTTTGGTTAGATTAGGTTTACAATTGGTTTGGCAATCTACCAATTTTAATGGTTTTTCAGGAAGAAATATATCAGTTGTGTTTTAACTCCACCACCGGCCAGCCATCACTATCCCAACCCAATTGCTCCACCCGCAATTTCGACCGCCCGTTATCCGCCGCATCATAGGCATGGAAAATGATATAATCTATACCATCAAAAGTACATACGGCATTATGCCCTACGCCGTACCATTCTTTATCACCTGCTAAAACCAAGGTCCCGCCGCCTTTGGCAAGGTCGCTTCCGATACGGTCAAGGTAAGGGCCTTTGATGTTTTTTGATCGCCCTACCATCATTTTATAGGTACTTTTTGGCCCGCGGCAGCAATAATCCCAACTGGTAAACAGGTAGTAATATTCATCCTTTTTAAAAATGAACGGGGCCTCAATAGCTCCGTTCCCGGCTACGCTATCGGGAAGGGTTTTATTACGCGGCCTGCCTGCAATAGTTGGCCATGGGCGCGGCTCTGCCGTAGTTTTCAGATCAGCGCTGAGCTTTACCAGTTTTATCCCATCCCAAAAGGAACCGAATGACAACCATGGCGTACCCTTTTCATCGCGGATCAAATTTGCATCGATAGCGTTGAACCTGTCTTGCCCGGGAAAGGATTGTATCACCATACCCTGGTCTTCCCACTTAAAATCCGGAGAGTTGATATTCAAAGTTTTGTTAGTAGCCAAACCAATAACAGACGTGTTCTTACCAAAAACAGAAACGGCATAAAACAGGTAATAAGTGCCTTTATAGTATGATATATCCGGCGCCCAAAAATCATTAGGTTTTGCTTTGGGTATGGCTTGCGATGCCCATGCAGGTGTTTGGGTAAATACCGGTTTTTCACGTACCCAATCCACCCTGTTTTTAGATGACCAAACCGCAATTCCCCGCCCTGTACAAAAGATGTAGTACATGCTATCCTGTTTGATCATCACCGGATCATGTACGGATATTCGGGGCTTAATATCCTGCGCACTTACGGATAAACCGATCATCAAAAGCAACAGGAATAGTGTTTGTTTCATTACTTCACCAACTGGTAAATATCCTTCAAGTTACGTCCTTGTTCTTTATAATCCAGGCCGTACCCTACTACAAATTTATTCTCAATTTCAAATCCAATGTATTGCATTTCGGGTATCTCATGCTCCATAGCATCAGGCTTATAAAGCAGTGCGCATACCTTTATCGATTTGGGTTTTAATGCCCTCAGCTTATCTACCAGGTAGCGCAGGGTATTGCCGGTATCAACAATATCTTCTACCAATATCACATCACGCCCGGCTATATCGATCTTCAGATCAAGTTCTTCAATAATTTCGCGTGTACTTTCCAGGCCACCACGGTACGATGACAGTTTCATGAAAGCGATCTGGCAGGGGACGGGCACCTGCTTTACCAGGTCGGCCATAAATACAAAACAACCATTCAGTACGCCCAAAAATACAGGGAGACTGTCTTGATATTGCTCAGTGAGTATTGCTCCTAATTCCGCAGTACGCTTTTCAATGGCTTCGAAGCTGATCATCTTTTCGAACTCCAGGTCGTCAACTTTAACTTTCATCAGGCTAAAATAGTTAAATTCAGTCAGCAATATCCAAAAAGACTCACCCCAGCGGCACTTCGTGCGCTGACCCTCTCTACCGCAAGCGGTAAAGAGGGTGAAAAAATAAATGGAACTTTACTCTTTCGGCAATGGTAAAGTGAGTGTTGAGAAGCGAAGCTATATCGGGTGAGTTAACAGTAATTGCATATCTTTGCCGCCCAATGGATTACCAGGTACACACATTACAAAACGGCATCAGACTCCTGCATAAGCCGGCAGTATCATCAATAGCGCATTGCTGTTTTTTAGTAAACGCGGGCGCAAGGGATGAAGCGAATGGCAAAGACGGCCTTGCGCATTTTATTGAACATCTGCTGTTCAAAGCTACCAAACGCCGCAACACCGAACAGATACTCAACCACCTGGAAATTGTGGGTGCCGATCTGAACGCTTATACCACTAAAGAATATACCTGTATCCACGCTTCGTTTTTAAAGCAGCATTTAGAGCGGGCTATCGACCTTACCGAAGACATCGTATTTCATTCCACTTTTCCCGAGGAGGAATTGGTAAAAGAGAAGAGCGTCATACTGGATGAAATAGCATCATACCTGGACCAGCCCGACGAAGCCATCCAGGACGATTTTGAAGATCTGCTGTTTAAAGATCATGCCCTTGGCCGCAATATATTAGGCACCACAGATAGTGTGACCAAATTGGGCAAAGCAGATATCGCGCAGTTCATCAGCCAAAACTACAATACACACCAAATGGTTTTTGCCGTTTTGGGCGAATACGATTTTAAAAGATTGATAAAGCTGGCCGAGAAATACTTTGGTGCGATACCCGCCAACGCTTCGGATAAAAATCGCGTTAAACCGGATATTACTTTGGCCGAAACTTTACGTTTCGCTAAGCCCATATCGCAAACGCACGGCGTTATTGGCACACAAGCCTATGCTTTTTCGCATGCCAGAAAGAACGGTTTACTGTTACTCAATAATATCCTTGGCGGGATGGGTATGACATCTCGCCTTAACCTGCAGATCCGTGAGAAATACGGCATCGCATACAGTATCGAATCGAACTATTCAGCGTTTTCTGATACAGGCATCTTCTCCATCTATTTTGGTACCGATACCGAAAAAGCCGAACGCGCTATCAAACTCATTCACAAAGAGCTTAAAAAGCTACGTGAGCAAAAACTGGGCACATTACAGCTAAGCCAGGCCAAGCAGAAGTTTATAGGGCAAATTGCCCTGGGCGAAGAGAACCGGATTGGTCTTATTATCGCCATGGCAAAAAGCCTGCTCGACTATAACCGGGTAGATAGTTTAGAAGAAGTGTTCGCTAAAATAGAAGCCGTAACGGCGGATGAATTGTCAGACATCAGCAACGAAATATTCGATAATAACCGCTTAATAACATTGCTGTTTGAGCCTAACGATTAAACCTGTATTTTTGCAGCAATGAAACTACCTATCATAGCATACGGCGACCCGGTTTTAAAAAAAGTGGCTACAGATATTGCGCCCGATGAATATCCAAACATTAAACATTTGGTTGCAGATATGTTCGAGACCATGTATGGCGCTAAAGGTGTTGGCCTTGCAGCTCCGCAGGTTGGCATGTCAATGCGTTTATTTGTTATTGATGCAACGCCTTTCAGCGATGACGAGCCTCAATTAGAAGGCTTTAAAAAGGTTTTTATTAATGCCCGTATATTAAGCGAAACCGGCGAAGAGTGGCCATTTAACGAAGGCTGCCTGAGCATTCCTGAAATACGTGAGGACGTTTACCGCAAGTCGGATCTTACCATATCATATTATGATGAAGATTGGAAACATCACCAGGCAGATTTTAACGGTTTAGCAGCCCGCATCATTCAGCATGAGTACGATCATATTGAAGGCAAGTTATTTACCGATAAACTGAGCCCGCTCCGCAGACGATTGATAGAGAAAAAGCTGAACGATATATCGAAAGGAAATATTTCTGTTGATTACCGGATGAAGTTCCCGGCGGCTAAAAAAGGCCGTTAGTAATTTGATGATACGCCGCGGCTCTTATCCCCGGCCATGATTTCCTTTATCAATGCGCCCCATGCAAACGGATTTAGCAATGGATTGGTAATAGAGTGCGAATTGAGCACATTGTTATGCTGATCCTGGAAATTCAAGCCTTGCTTATCTTGTCCGTCATAAGGCAGTGTTTTGTTCAATGCCGCTATTGACGCGCCACTCAGATTTTTACGGGCAATCTCCAGATCATCATCGGCAATTTTCATAGATAGCAGGTCTTTGTGGAACTCATCTGTAGTTGCCCACGGGAATATCCTAACCTGCGGCAGGTGGGTAATTGCGGCGCTTAGTTTTATTTGTACGGTATAGCTTTTTTCAGTGAGCCTGGCAGGGATAACAACCGTTGCCGATGCATAGCCAATAGAGGTAAAACGTATGGTATCCTGCTCATGCGCTACAAAAGAGAAATAGCCTTTGTAATTAGCCAGGTTGATCTGTTTACCGTATGACAAATTAGTAATGGTAACATAAGGCACAACACCGCTGCTATCTGCATTGATAACCACACCCGAAAACTGCACCAATGGCCTTTCGGCCTTTTGTTGTGCAAAAACCGAGGCTGTGGTCAACATCATCAATATGAAAAGCAGGCGTCTCATTTTAAAAGCTTTTATCTATTTCTATCATCCCAAACATTGTACCAAAAGCCTAAGCTGACAGGGGATGATATTACAAAACAAACGAATTTTATATCAAAAATTTTATACGTAACAGCAATTTAACACTCTTTAACGTTAACGCAGGTTTTCAGGCAACACGGCGTTAGGGTCGTCAATATCTGTTAAATTCAACGCCTCAACAGCAGTAATTTCCGGCACAGCCTTTTTAATGGCCTGTTCAATACCGGCTTTCAAGGTCATAATGCTCATCGGGCACGATCCGCACGCACCTAACAATTGCAGTTTCACTACATTATCGGGCGTAATTTCTGCTATCGATACATTACCGCCATCTGTTTCCAGGTACGGCCTGATGGTATCTAACGCTGCTTCAACCCTTTCTAACAAACTCATATCCAATTATATTTAGTACAAATATACAAATTATTGTACAACCGCGGTTTGGGCCGCTTTTGCATTTACTATAGCTACCTGCTGGGCAACGCGCTTTGCAAAATCAACAAAAGCATGCGCCATTGGGTTGTTCTCATCCAAAATTAGTGGTGTTCCGGCATCGCCCGAGTCGGCAATGCTTTTCACCAAAGGTATCTGCCCCAAAAACGGAACGCCTGTTTCATCAGCCAGCTTTTTACCGCCGCCCTCGCCAAAAATATAGTATTTGTTATCCGGCAACTCGGCAGGGGTAAAGTAACTCATGTTTTCAACCACACCCAGTACAGGTACATTAATGGCAGGCATTAAAAACATGCCAACACCTTTGCGGGCATCGGCCAAAGCTACATTTTGCGGGGTAGTAACAATTAATGCTCCCGCAATAGGGAAGCCCTGCGTAATGGTGATGTGGATATCGCCTGTACCTGGCGGCAGGTCAACAACCAGGTAATCCAGTTCGCCCCAATCGCCATCGTTAAACAGCTGCTTTACCGCTGTTGATACCATTGGCCCCCGCCATGGCACAGGTTGATTAGGGTCGGTAAAAAAACCTATCGATAACAGTTTTATACCGTATTTCTCTATAGGCTCAATACGGGTTTTGCCATCAACCTGGGCAGAGCGTGGCCTGGCACCTTCCAAACCAAACATAATGGGTACCGATGGGCCATAAACATCGGCATCTATCAAACCAACTTTAGCGCCGGTTTTAGCCAAACCTAAAGCCAGGTTGGCCGACACCGTTGATTTACCCACTCCACCTTTGCCCGATGCAACAACTATAATGTTTTTTATCCCCGGCAGGCTGTGGTTTGCTTGCGTTGTAACACGCGATGTCATATTAATAATTGATACAGCGTCTTTACTGATAAAGTGCGAAATAGCATTGCGGCAGGCGTTCTCTATCATGGCTTTTAACGGGCATGCCGGTGTAGTCAGTATCACCGAGAAGCTGATATTCAGGCCATCAATTTTTATATCTTCTATCATGTTGAGGGTAACCAGGTCCTTTTTCAGATCAGGTTCTTCAACATTGCTCAGGGCGGCAAGTACTTGTTCTTTTGTAATTAACATTATTTAAATAATCAAAAATATAAAACACCCTGTATGGGAGTTTGTTAGGGTAATAATCTTTGCGATTCTGTGTTGTAAAGATAAGATTATTAGTTTTGGTCAAAATTCTAAGATGCAGCGTATTCAAAATAAATATATCCGCATAGCCGGAATAGTTTTTCTTGTGTTATTTGTATTGGTACTAACAGGCGGCGCTATTGCCTGGTTTAAGCGCGAGCAATTGCTGCACAATGCCATCAACAAAGCTACTGCAAAAGCCAAAAGAGATTATAATTTAGATGTAAAAATAGGTTTGGCGCACTTTACGGGCCTTAGTACGGTTTCTTTTTCAGAAATCACCATTGTGCCCGAAAATCGCGACAGCTTGCTGCATATTAACAATTTTGAAGTAGGGGTAAAGATACTGCCGCTCATTTTTGGCGATATCAAACTCTCATCAGTTAAACTGGAAAATGGGTTGCTCAACCTTACCAACACCCATGGTGTAAAAAACTTCGATTTCCTTTTCAAAAAGAAAAAAGATACCACACAGAACGTGCAAACCGATCTTTCGGTTGTGGCCAACAGCCTTATCAAACAGGTACTTTACAAAATTCCGGACGACCTGGATATTAAAGGGTTTAATGTGCGTTACCGCGATGACAGTACAAGTGTTAACATGCTCACCAAATATGCGTTAATAAAAAACAGCGATCTCAGTTCGGCCATCATTATTAATAATGGCGAATCAACCTTGCATTTTACGGGTAAAATGCGCCCATCAGACAAGTATATCGATGTGTTGCTTTACGCGGATAATAAAAAGGTTGAATTACCCTTTATCCAAAAAAAATTCGGGCTTAAGTTAAGTTTTGATACACTCCGAACGGCCTTGAACAAAGTTGACCGCAGTGATGGCGAAACCCGCATATACAGTTCCCTGTCTGTAAACAACTTGCTCATCAATCATCCTAAACTGGCATCAAACGATATTATTGTACCATCGGGTTCAATGGATGCCAACCTCTTTATCGGCCCACAATACGTATCGGTTGATAGTTCGTCGGTTATCCACATCAAAAACATTACCGCAAACCCTTACATCAAATACACGTTAAAGCCAGCCAAAATTTACGAGATGAAGGTAGCCATGCCTTTTACCGATGCCCAACAACTCTTCAACTCCTTTCCGCAAGGTATGTTTGACGCGTTAGAAGGCATACAGGTTTCGGGTAAACTGGCGTACAACCTCAATTTTCACCTGGATAGCACCAAACCCGATTCGCTTACTTTTATTTCCGATCTGCAGCAGGATAATTTTAAGGTTTTAAAATACGGCCGTACCAAACTCACCAAACTGAACGACGAGTTTGTGTACACCCCTTACGAGAAAGATAAACCCATGCCGCCACGCACAGTAGGTCCGGCAAATCCATATTATACGCCACTGTCTGATATTTCGCCATACCTGCAGCACGCCGTGATGACGGCCGAAGACCCGTCATTTTATGTGCACCATGGCTTTGTGATACAGTCTATCAAAAAATCGATCGCTATTAATTTCAAGGAAAAGAAATTTAAACGCGGCGGCAGCACCATATCTATGCAGTTGGTTAAGAACGCCTTTTTAAACCGGCATAAAACCCTTGCCCGCAAAATTGAGGAAACACTTATTGTATGGATGATAGAGAATACCCACATTATGGCCAAAAGCCGCATGCTTGAGGTATATTTCAATATCATTGAATGGGGGCATAATGTATATGGCATAGGTGAGGCATCTCGTTATTACTTCGATAAAAAACCATCCGAACTTACGCTTGGCGAAAGCATTTATTTAGCCAGCATTGTACCTAAACCAAAATCGGGGCTATACTCGTTTCAGCCCGATGGCTCGCTTAAGCCTTACATCACCAATTATTTTAACCTGATAGGGGGATTAATGGCCGGCAAGGGTTATACCGAAAGGGATAGCAGCGGCTATGGTTTTTACAGTGTACGGTTAAAAGAAAGCCTGCGCCAAAAAGTTGCGCAAACAGATTCTGCCACTATTAACCAACTTTTGAAACAGGATGAAGGCGGAGATGAAAACGCCGATGCCCTACCGGTTACCGTTATCGTACCCGATAAAAAAGCGAATTTCATTCAGCGTTTATTTGGTGGCGGCAAAAAAGACACCATTGTGACCAAGCGCCCCGATACCATAAAAACTCCAAAACAGCTCAGACAAGAACGCAGAGAACAAAAACGCAAAGAAAAAGAGGCTAAAAAAGCATTGTCAGACAAGGGTCTTTTTTAGATGGCAGGTTTGTGACGATTATTAATGTTTAGACATGTATGTTTGAACATTAATTGTTAATAACATGTCCTTCATAGAAAAACTAAACAAAAGATACGCCGTCAAAAAATTTGACGACACAAAAAAATTAAGTGCTCAACAACTGGATGACCTGCTTACTGCAGTACAGCTATCCCCATCCTGCCTGGGCTTACAGCAATACCGAATATTGGTTATTGAAGATCAGGCCACCCGCGAAAAGCTACGTGGAGCCGCTTACAACCAACAGCAGATCACACAGGCTTCGCAACTCATTGTTTTCGCTGCTGAAACGAATATCGACGACGCTTACGGTAAAAAATATATTGACCGCATTGCAGAAACCCGTGGTATTGACCGTGCCAACCTGGCACAATTTGAACAAGCTGTTTTAGGCACCATCAATTCACGCAATCCTGATGACCGCGTTATCTGGGCACAAAAACAAGCCTATATAGCCTTGGGTGTTTTAGTTTCTGCTGCCGCCGATATGGGTATAGATGCCTGCCCGATGGAAGGCTTTGCTCCTGAAAAGTTTGACGAGATATTAGGGCTCAGAGAAAAAGGCTTGACCGCATCTGTTATCGCAACCATAGGTTACCGTGCCGAAGATGATGCTTACAGCAAATTAGTTAAGGTGCGCAAACCAAAATCTGAGCTTTTCATCCACATTTAATAACTGTTGTTTTCCCCGAAGCAAAAAGCCCTCTGAATTATCAGAGGGCTTTTTATTTAATCTATCTCGGCAGAGTCCATACTATCCCAACCCTGCCTCCGGTAATAACGGTACATAACCCAGTTTAAGGCGAATGCCATTGCTGCAAGCACCCATATTACAATTTCCCAACGGGCCAATACATAGTGGGCGTAGCCAACGCCACCTGCCAGTCCTAAAATAAACAGCGAAAGTAAGCCCTTGCCTCCGGCTTTTTTAGTAAGCAATGGTTTTGAAAAAGGCAGGCCTTTTATCATAAACAAGGCTTGCAGCATCCCGAATATCTGGTTTAAAAAGAAGGCCAAAATCATATCGTTAATAACACCCGGCCCCCAAACCGTCAACAGTAGTATGCTAATAATAATAAAATAGGGTACAAAATAGAACGTAATGGCGGCCTTAAACATCCCGCTTAATATTTTTCCAGGCTCATTTACCGGCGTGGTATAATATATCCACGATGCTTTATACTTTTCGCTGTAAGTTACATGTTGTAAAACTGTAGAGATAATAAACACGCTGATGTACAACAAAAAAATATACATTCTGCTATTCTGCAAACCCTCAAAAAAGTTATCGCCCTTGGTTGTAAAAGCCATGTAAACTACATACACAGGCCAGTAAGCAAATGAAGGATATACTTTCATTTTAAACTCGCGGGTGCGGGCGGCCAGTTTCCAGGTAATACGAAAACCGGCGTTCTCTACCGGGTCGCGGGCTACAATATTGGCTATTCGGCTTAATATACCGGGCTTTTTAACCTCTTTAGCTTTTGATGATGGCAATGATGCGCCGTCGCTCATGGCAATAATGGCCAGGCTGCGGTTAAAGCCTGGTGCCAATACCGTAACTACAAACCAGGTGCTTACAACAGGCAGCATAATACCTGCAAAAGCTAAAATTGCGGTAAGGTAGCTTGCCCGTGATGCATGTATGAGTGTTTCATTCAAACAGGCAATCCATACGGAAGGTACCAGGTAAGTCCATTTATGGCTTAGCAGGTCAAAATGCATATTTGTTACAAAATCAAACAACCTCGGCATCCTGAAGATAGAAAAGATGATAATAGAAAAGCCTATCTGGAAATAGCTGATGATGTCTTTTACACGTTGCGGGCTAACAGAACGCATCAGTAGCAGGTAAACTATATTCACTAAAAATATACTAAACAGCGTTGCTTCAATGATCTGGAAGAAAAACAAAGGTACAGCGGCAATGCCATCAATAAACCCGATCATCACCATGGCGGGCAGGCCTTGCATAAATGCCAGTTTCATTACGTAAATGGTAATGTGTAGTATCCGTGCCATAGATGCAGTGCGATCGCTCACGGGTCGGGGCAAAATAATATATTGGTCGCGTACATCTATCAATACGCTGGTAAAATCTGTGATAAGCACCAGCGACATCAGCAACATAAACAGCATAAAGTAAACGGCCTGGCCAACCATTGGGCTATCAAAAATAAACAGCACAATACCGTAAAACGAGCCCATTAACAACGTAACAAATATTACAGCCCATGATGTTCCGCCGGTTTTTGTACTGGCGGTTGCCGCACCCTTTTTATTACCCAACATAGCCTTGGGCCTGCGGTTATCTATCATCAGTTTTACACGCAAAATATGGTTAAGCTGATAGGTATCAACACCTGTACGTTCCAGAAAAGGGTAAAACCAGGTTATTATTTTTAAAAGTAGGTTATCCATCTGCGTGGTTAGTCAAAGGCGTTCATAATATCGTCTGTCTCGTGGTTCGATTCATCGCGCCCGGTTAGCTTGGCAAATATCTGTTCCAGCGTATCGCTATGATTTTGCTTCAGCGACTCGAAAGTACCATCAGCTACAATCTCACCTTTGTTAATAAGCAATATCCTGTCAGATACCTTTTCCACCACATCCATCATGTGTGAGCAGTAAAATATGGTCTTGCCTTCGGCAGATAAGCGTATGATCAATTCCTTCACCATAATAACCGCGTTGGCATCCAATCCAGATAGTGGCTCATCCAGAACAATAATGCGTGGGTTATGTATAATGCCCGATATCAGCAATACCTTTTGTTTCATCCCTTTGCTAAAGGTGTCCATCCTGTCGTTCAGGTTAGCGCCAAGGCCAAAGGCAGTAAGTAATTTCTGTGAGCGTTCGGTTAAAACGTCTTCTTCCAGCTCATACAGCTTACCCACAAAATCCAGGTATTCCATAGGGGTAAGTACTTCGTATATTTCGGCATTCTCGGGCACATAGCCTATCAGGCGCTTTATCTCGAGCGGATTAGTATTCATGTTGTATCCATCAACAATCAGTTCTCCCTCAAAATCGGGTATCAAGCCGGTGAGTATTTTTACTGTGGTTGATTTTCCCGCCCCGTTAGGCCCGATGTAGCCAATTACCTGGCCGGGTAGAATATCCAGTGTAAGGCCTTTTAAAACCTGTTTTGAACCGTACGATTTTGTAAGGTTTTTGATTTGTATTAATGGGGCGGTACTCATTTTTTTAAGGTTTAATTATGCCGATAAGATACACTTTTTATTAGTTTGTTACTGATTGTGGCTACTTCTGTAAAATATTTGATTGCCATTCCTGTATTTCGGGCTTAAAATGTATTTTAGCCCCTAATGCGCAACAAGTATTATTTATTCGTTATTCTTATCCCGTTCATCAGCTTATCGTGCAAACAGAAAGCCGCCCCTGAACATCCCTCTTTTAAAAGTGTTTTTGGCATCAAGTTTACCGAGGTAAAACGGGTATTTGATAATGGCCTATCATTCGCGCAAAATGGCTACCAGATGAGGCCCGACTGGCAGCTCACCTTCGTATCAACTGATTCGGTGAATATTTACAGCCCGGGGAAAAAGATATTTTTAAACTGCCCCGTAGCGTTTGATCATGATTCTGTTTTTAACGTTGCCTGGGCATGGATAAAACTCCGTAAGTTAAGTAAAGACAGCATGGTTTTCCAGGTATTACATGTAGAGAACCAGGTAATATCAGACACCAAATCGAACATGTTTATGACGCTTTATGCGGATGATTATATCAAAAACAAGCTGCATACTACAGCACAGCAATTGCAGCACCCATCCCGCAAGGATACCCTTTACATAAAAAAACGCATTGCCGAAGTAACCAATATTACCGACAGTGCTTTTTCTGCAACAGAACAGGCCATATTGAAAAGTAAAAGTGCTACGCTTATCTTAGAGCAGGTTAAACCCGATGTTGACCCGGGGAGTATGGAAGAACCGTTGCCAACTTACATGTTACCCGAATACAATATTAGCATCAGTAAAGCTTACGATGATTTTTACTATTCCTTTTCGGTGATTATTGATGCCAAAGGCGAAATGCAATTTTACCGCTCCACCACGGTTTTAATGCCCGAGTTTGCCGAGCGGACCAAAAAAACCATCCGCGCTATTATAGCTGGCTATCTTAAACATTATCTTGATATTACACCCGGCAAAACACTCGGTATGCCACACGCCAGTATGATCTTGCTGAATATGACGGGGAAAAAATAGCCCGTAGCAGTTATGGATTTTTAATTATCTCTGCATCATACTATCAGCTAAACCAGATAGCTATGAAAAAGATAACTTATGTCCTCCTGTTCGCTTCAACTCTTATTTCTTGCGGTCACAATCATTTTAAAGGAGATGCAATAGCTAATTCTCCATTGCCAACAGTAAGCGCGGATGCCGAAGTGCAAATAGCCGCGCCGAGCGAACAGCACATAATCATGCCCGGCAATGCCAACGAGAAGGTTAAAATAATGGACGTTGCTTTACAAGCACCCCCAGACAAAAACTTTACTGCAGACACATCAAAGAAAATTACCAAAGAAGGCGAACTTCGTTTTGAAACACCTGATGTTGTGAAAACCAGGAAAAACATACTGCATTCAGTACAAAACGCGGGTGGCTATATTGCCGAAGATACGCAATCGAAAGAAGAAGGATCAGGCGATAAAACCTATGTTCTAAAGGTGCGGATTCCGAGTAAAAACTTTGATTTTTTGATAGATACCGTTGCCACTAACGCGGATAAAATAGATTCACGGAACATCAGGGTGAAAGACATAACTACCGAATACATTGACACCAAAACCCAGATAGAAAACAAAAAAAAGCTGGAGCAAACTTATATTGGGCTGCTTGGCAAAGCTGGTAAAATGGCTGATGTATTGCAGATAGAAGATAAGATCAGCGAAATACAGGGCGATATTGAATCAACACAGGGCCGATTGAATTATATGACGAAACAGGTTGCCTACAGCTCGCTCGATATTACATTTTACAGCAAAAGTACAATAGCTGATTCCGGAACAGGTTTTACCTACGAACTAAAAACCGCACTCGGCGAGGGTTGGAGCATTGTGCAAACCACTTTCTTTTTCCTGATAGATATTTGGCCTGTGTTAATTTTATGCTTTGCTTTTTATTGGTTTGTGGTAAGGCGCAAAAAACGCTTGGCTTAATAATAGCAATTGGTTTTGGTTCCCCCTTTAGAGGGTTAAGGGCTATGCTATTTCCATCGCATGCGCCATTTCTACCTGTTGCCTTAACGATTGCATTTTCTTTTTGTTCAACCTCAAAAATCGAACATGGAACAAACCGATGATGAGCGCCACAATACCTTCAGCTAAAATAGTATTTTGTGTACCAATAAGATGCGATACCGTGCCTATGAGTAAGCCACCTAAAGGCATCATACCAAAAACCGCCATGGCATAAAAACTTACCACCCGCCCGCGCATGGATGGTATTACCGTAGTTTGCACAATGGTATTACTGATAGTAATTTGCGACATCCAGCCGTAACCGGCCATTGTACAAAACACCAAAAACAACAGGTAATTCGCCTCGTGCGATAGCAATATCAGCCCCGCACCCAATACCAGTGTGTTGATAGCCAGTATTTTTTTAAGATTAGTACCCGGCTTTTGCGATGCTAAAAAAATAGCCGCCCCAAAAGATCCCAAACCGATAACACCCTCTATCACGCCGAAGGTTTTGGCATTGCCATGAAATACCTGGTCGGCATATATGGGTATCAGGTTGGCAAATGGCAGCGAAAACAAGCTGATGAGCGTAAGCATGAGCAACACGTACCGGATGGATGGTGTTTGCTTTAAATAGGCCAAACCCTCCTTCAATTCTTCGGAAGCTTTTTTAGGGTGGGGTTTAGAAAGATAATCGGGCATACGCATTTGCAGCAGCGATATGATAACGGCCACAAAACTTAACGCATTCAGCGCAAAGCAAATTCCATCGCCAAATTTAACCAGTACAAATCCAGCTATTGCCGGACCAATAATGCGTGTTAACGTAACCATAGATGAGTTTAACGCCAGCGCGTTTGCCAGATCGTTCTTATCGTCAACCATTTCGTAAACCAGCGATTGCCGGGCCGGTACATCAAAAGCGTTAATGATGCCCAAAATGATACCGAGCACAATGATACCCCAAACAGAATAATAGTTGAGCAGTATCATAGCGGCAAGTACAATGGCCTGCACCATTGATGCTACCTGTGTCCACAACAACACCTTATAACGGTTATACCTATCAGACACCACACCACCCGCTACCGACAATACAAACGACGGAAACAAAAAAGCGAAGGCCGCCAAGCCCAATATAAAGGTGGAATGGGTAAGCGTGTAAATGATCCAGCTCGCCGCCGTGCGTTGCATCCATGTACCCAATAATGATACTGACTGTCCGCTGAAATATAACCTGAAATTGCGGCTCTTAAATGCACTGAATGTGGTTGCTGTTGTCATTTCTCTCTATCCTTCCCTTTTATTGTGTTATCATGCCTCAATCAAAATCGATCAGTTTTGTTAAGGGTTTTATTAATTTAATTAATGCCTCCTGCTCTTCGGGGGTGCAGCTTTCCCTGATGGCCTTGTTGAGCCATTCATCACGTTCGCTGCGCATTTTTTCTATCATGGCTTCTCCTTCCGGCGACAAGGCAATGATGGCCTTTCTTTTATCTTCCTGCGACATGGTGCGGGTGATATAACCTAATTCCAAAAGATAATTTAACACCTGGCTCATGCTTTGCGTGGTGATATGCTCCATGGCGGCAAGCTCGTTGGGTAGCAATTGTTTATGTACAGATAATAAACCCAGGGTTGATCGCTCGGTGAGCGAAAGGCCTTGCCCTGTCGCCGACTTCTTTCGCAGCTTTTTAAACAGCAGGGTCACTGCACTACGCAGATCTGATGCTAACTGTAGGTTACTTTGTTCCATTTTACGAAAGTAAACTTGTAAGTTTACCTTACAAATATCGGGTTTGGTAAGATCAGGAGAAAGTCATTTTTGAGAGATAAGAAATGGGACCAAATAAAAAATGGCCGATAGTGCTTTAAGCACTACCGACCATTAAACCAACTTAACAACTTATTTCTTTAAAATCTATTAGGGGAAAGAGATTTTTATAAACGTGATAAGTGTTATTCAATTAAGGTACCAAAATATAAAAAGGCCCATTTTATCCAATGGGGCAACATTTTATAATTTAACTTAAAAAACAGTCGGGGAAATTATAGCCGATTTGGGGAATATTATTTACACCTTTTGGTTTTTACCACACATTTTAAACCAAACGCTTATCTTAGCAAAAGACTGTCAAGTGGCTACCATACTATGCGTAAAATAATTATCCTTGTATTTTTAGTGACTTTAACTTTTAACACAACTACGGCTCAAAACAAAAGCTACAGCGTTGTCACTACAGATATCGACAATTTCTGGCAAGCTTATGATCAAATCACCTCGACCAAAGACAGCTCCCTTCAATACAATTACCTTAACAAACTCTTCCTTGAAAAAGGCACGCCCGGCTTAAAGGCAATTATGGAAGTGCGCAACTATACTGCTAAATCGTATATCAACGCCATAAACAACTACCCGCTATATTGGGCATCCATCAGGCCAAATACTTTGAAAGCAAAAAGCTATGCAAAGGATATCGAAGCCAATGTGCTCAAACTAAAAGCGCTCTACCCCGAATTAAAACCAGCAAACGTTTATTTTACCATTGGCGCGTTACGAACCGGCGGCACTACCCTTAACAATATGGTTTTAATAGGCACCGAAATAGCCTTGGGTGATAAAAGCACCGTCACATCCGAGTTTCCTAAAAGTTTTGCATATTTAAGGCCCTATTTTGATAGCAATGCGAGTGGTAGTACCATTGTTTTTACAAACATCCACGAATATGTGCACACACAGGAAAAAACAACTGATGCTAACTCGCTACTTGGCCAAAGCGTTTTAGAAGGTGTTGCCGAATTTATGGCTGTAAAGGCCACCGGGCAGCCATCTGCACTGGCGGCTATGGGTTATGCCAGGGCTAACGACGAACGCATTAAGCAAAAGTTTGCCACGCAAATGTTTAACCCTTTCACTGGTTTTTGGTTGTATAATGATGATGAAAATGAATTTAAAGCCCGAGATCTTGGCTATTACGTAGGTTATGTGATCTGCGAAAAATATTACGCAAAAGCAATCAACAAAAAACAAGCAATAAAAGAAATGATAGCACTGGATTATAACAACCCGGTTGCATTAAATGCCTTTGTGGAACAGTCGGGCTACTTTAACGCATCACTTCAATTACTTAAAAACAAGTTTGAAGAAAGCCGGCCAACTATCCTCTCAATTAAACAGTTTAAAAATAACACAACCGCTGTTGATCCGGCAACAGCACAGATAACGGTTGAGTTTTCAGAACCGATGGATAAACATTATCGTAATTTTGACATGGGCCCGCTTGGTAAAAACAACTTAATGACCCTTAAGCGTTTTATTGGCTTTTCGGACGACGGTAAGTTTGCGACATTTGAAATTATGCCCTTAAAGCCCGGCTTCCATTATCAATTACTCTTAGGCGAAAACTTCAGGAGCATAAATGGCATTTCTTTAAAACCCTACCTGATGGATTTTACAACAGCAGTGCAATAGCGTTCCTGTGGTCATTTTAAATGGAAACCCTATCTTTAACCAAGGATTATTAATACCATGAAACTCCACGAACTTACCAACTACCTCGAAAGCCTCGCACCCTTAGCTTACCAGGAAGATTACGATAACTCCGGCCTCATCGTTGGGCACCCCGATAAGGAAATTAACCAGGCACTCGTTTCACTGGATTGTACAGAAGCAGTGGTTGATGATGCCATTGCCAAAGACTGCCAGGTGATCATATCCCATCACCCTATCGTATTTAAAGGCCTTAAAAAACTGAATGGAAAAACCTATGTGGAGCGGGTGATAGAAAAAGCCATCAAAAACAATATCGCTATTTATGCCATCCATACTAATCTTGATGCGGTAGCGCATGGAGTAAACGCCCGCATTTGCGAAACTTTGGGTATAACAGATTGCCGTATCCTTGCCCCCAAACATGGCATACTTAAAAAGCTGGTTACCTATGTGCCGGTAAACTATGCCGATAAAGTGCGCGCCGCTTTATTTGCTGCCGGGGCCGGGCAAATAGGTAATTACAGTGAGTGCAGTTTTAATACCGAAGGAATCGGAACTTTTAAAGCCGGAGAAAATACTGACCCATTCATTGGCCAAAAAGGCATTACCCAAAACGAGCCCGAAGTAAAAATTGAAACTGTTTACCCGGCCAGCCTGGAAAGCAAAATATTAGTGGCCCTGTTTATGGAGCACCCATACGAAGAGGTGGCTTATGACCTTTACCCTCTTACCAATCAATACCCAACTGTAGGTTCGGGTATGATAGGGGAGTTGGCTGAGCCAATGAGCGAACTTGATTTTTTGCAAATGGTAAAATATAAAATGAACGCGGGGGCCATACGCTACACTAAATTACGCAACAAAAGCGTTAAGCGTGTGGCGGTTTGCGGCGGCTCGGGCAGCTTTTTATTAAAGAACGCCATTGGCGCCGGCGCCGATGTTTTTGTGACCGCCGACTTTAAGTATCATGAGTTTTTTGATGCCGAAGAAAAGTTGGTTATTGCCGACATCGGACATTTTGAAAGTGAGCAATTTACACAGAATTTAATAGTTGAAATTATTAAGAAAAAATTTGTTAACTTTGCCGTCCGTTTAACAGAAGTAAATACAAACCCCATCAAATATTTGATTTAATGGAACAAACCGTAGAACAAAAGCTAAAAGCCTTATACGACCTGCAAACCATCCATACCAAGATCGACAGAATACGTCAGGTTCGTGGCGAACTTCCGATGGAGGTTGCTGACCTTGAAGATGAAGTTGAAGGATTGGAAACCCGTATACAAAAAATAAAAAGCGAATTAGATGATTTGGAAGATGCGATAGTAACCCGCAAAAACGTAATCCGCGATGCGCAAGCCAATATTAAAAAATACGAAGGCCAGCTTAACGAAGTAAAAAATAACAGGGAATACGATGCGATTTCGAAAGAAGTTGAGATACAGGGCCTTGATATACAAGTAAGCGAGAAAAAGATCAAAGAATTTGGTTTTGAGATCACCACCAAAACCCAGATATATGAAAAAGCTGTTGCCGACCTTGAAGGCCGCCAGCATGATCTTGACGCAAAGAAAGCTGAACTGGATACCATTACCGGCGAAACTGAAAAAGATGAGCAAGAGTTAACTGCTGAAGCAGAAAAAGCAAAAGCAAACATCGAAGAGCGTTTGTTAACCGCTTACACCCGTCTTCGCGGTAATGCAAAAAACGGTTTAGCTGTAGTAACTATCCAACGTGATTCTTGCTCAGGATGCTTTAACCAGATCCCTCCTCAGCGCCAGTCGGACATCCGCCAAAGAAAAAAGATCATCGTGTGCGAACATTGTGGCCGTATCTTGGTTGATGAACAGATGGCACTTGAAGCTGAACCTGCATAAGGTTTAGTTTATTAATGTATATTGGCGCCTCAAAGTAATTGAGGCGCTTTTTTTTTGACTGATGTTTCGTAAACTTATTTTTCTAACCGTTCTGATCTGTTGCTTAAAGGTTGATACCTATGCCAACTTTGATTTTAACCCGAACTGCGTGCAGGCTTATAAAGCCATTGTTAGCTTGCGTTTAACCGAGGCCCGCCGGATTATCAATCGCGAAAAGGCCATCCACCCGCAAAATTCAATCACCGCGCTCTTAGATAACTATTACGATTTCTATTACCTGCTAACTACCGAAAACAAGGTCGAATTTGATAAACTGATCCAAAATAAATCAGCACGGATAGACCTGCTGGATAAAGACGACGAGCGTTCGCCATATCATAACTTTGCTATGGCACAGGTATACCTGCAGTGGGCCTTTATGCAAAGCCGCTACGGCGAGTTCACTTCGGCAGGCTTTGGCATAAATAAAGCATACCGTTTACTGCAGGAAAATGCTAAAAAGTTTCCCTCCTTTACTCCTAACAACATTCCGCTTGGCGTTATTAATGTATTGTTAGGTTCGCTGCCGGGCGGTGCCTTAAAAAGCGTATTGGGATTTTTTGGGATAAAAGGCAATACACAAACAGGCATTTCCATGCTCGAGTCACTATCGAACACCATAAAAGATACACCCTATAGTTATCATTATGATGAGCTGGTTTTCTATTATACCTATATCCTCACCAACGTAACCAACGATCCGAATGCTTTTTCTAAAACCGTAAACCTAACTGCTGCACAAGACAATCAAAGCGAGTTTAAAGCTTACATTATAGCCTATGTTGGCATGAAAACCGGGCACAGTAACGAAGTGATCAGTTTGTTGGATAAACGTGTTCAGGATACCGACTCCCAACCCTACCCTGCACTGGATTATATTATGGCCATAGCTAAAATGAACCGGGGTGATAATGACGCAAACAACTATTTCAATAAGTTTATACAGGAATACAAAGGCGTTAACTACATTAAAGACGCTTACCTGCACCTTGCCTGGCAATGCCTTTTAGATAGCGATATAAGGCGCTATAACGCGTTTATTGTTTTGGTGCGAAGCAAAGGATACCTATACAATGATAAAGACAAGCAAGCCCTGGATGAAGCTAATGATGACCCCGCCAATGTATTGTTGTTACGTGCACGTTTATTATGCGATGGCGGTTATTATAACAAAGCTTTAGCAGTATTAGCCAATCATGGCGCAGGCGATTTTAAACTTCAGCGTGATAAGATAGAGTACTACTACCGCATAGGCCGCATATACGATTCTATGGATAATGATGATGAAGCTTTGAAGTTTTATACCAGTGCCATCAATATAGGTAAAACCTCAACTTACCACTATGCCGCCAGTTCGGCTATCCGTATGGGGATGATATACGAACAGAAAAAGGATTTTACCCGTGCACGTAACGCATACCAAATGATATCAAACTTTGGCACTAAACAGTTTAAAAACAGCCTGGAGCAAAAAGCTAAAGATGGGTTAAACAGGATTAGCGGGAAATAAGCGCTACCGTTTAAAAAACTTACCCTTCAACAGCTTGTCCATTACATCATCGTAAAAGCTTTGGCCCATACTTACTTTGGCAATGCCCAGGTTTAGTATATTACCTTCAATGCTGCTTATCTTATCAAGGTTTACGATATGGCTTTTATGTACCTGTATAAACTGATCGGCAGGTAGTTTCTCTTGTATGCCTTTTATGGTCAGATAAACTACCAGTTTTTTATTTATTGTATACAATGTTACATAATTGGCCATCGCTTCAATGTAAACCAGTTCGCTATACACTACACGCTCAATTTTACCATCGCTTTTTACAAAAAAAGAGTCGTTAGCGTTTGCGGGAGGCCGTTGCTTTAATGTTTTTAACTGCAGCGCCCTGTTCCCTGCCTTAATAAATCTATTTAATGAAAATGGTTTTACCAGGTAGTCAACCACAGCCATTTCAAAACCATCGAGCGCGTATTGGCCGTACGCTGTTGTCATAATCACCATTGGCAAGTAAGGGGCCGATCGTAAAAACTGGAACCCGTTCATTTTAGGCATATTAACATCTAAAAAGATCAGGTCAACGTCAAGCTCGCTGATCAAGTTGGTTGCCTTCAGCGGGTTTTCTGCCGTACCAACCAGCTTCAAAAAATCAGTTTCCTCAATATACTCCTGCAATAGCTTGCGGGCAATCGGCTCATCGTCAATTATAATACAGTTCAGCGTCATAAATCAAATAAGATCAAGGTAAGCTGGTAACTATCATCGGTATCATTTATTGTTAACATATGCTTTTTAGGATAGAGTATCTCAAGGCGTCTTTTTGTATTATTTATACCCAACCCCGATGCCCGTTCATCATGGTTAATAAACGACTCTTTGGTATTGAACACCTTAAAGGTTAAAGCCCCATGCTCATACTGCAAGCAAATATCAATACGGTTTTCTTTGTCTTCATTAAAGCCGATATACTTAAAAGCATTTTCGATAAAGTTAATAAATAACAACGGAGCTACTTTTATTGGCCCGTTTATCCCTTCATCAAAAAACGACACAAAAATACGATCATCTATTCTACCTTTTTGTATCGCAATGTAATTTTTAATGTAATTGATCTCTCTTTCCAATTCTATTTGCTCAACATTACACTCATACAACTGGTAACGCAGCATTTCAGAAAACACAAGCAGCATATTACGTGCGTCTTTGTTCGATTTATCGATATGCCCGTAAATGGAGTTGATGGAGTTAAATAAAAAATGCGGGTTAAACTGCGCCCGTAAAAAGTTAAGTTCGTTGGTAGCTTTGTCTTTTTCTATCTTTTCGATATAGATCTGCGAGCGTATCTTTTCGATCATCATTTTGGCCGCCAATATGCAAAGCACCCAAAACATAATATTGATGAACGAATCTCGAAAAATGGCCAATTGATCAAATTGAGGATTGGGTACTTTAAAAATAAAAGTCACCACAAACATGGATACCGGTATCCTGATGAGCGCGGTTACCACAATCCCGGTAATAAATAGTATACTAAATTTTACGTAATGCTTTTTGTTAAGCAGTTTAGGAATAGTGTATAGGGCATTAAAGTAATAATTTACAGATATGAATGCCAGGTAGCAAAATTGTATGGTAATGGTGTGGGTAAGTACCAATGTGCCATTCCTGAAAATAAATATCCAGAAAAAGTAGGCCAGCAGCCAAAACAGGAGATGATATATTACTTTGATCTTCAATACGCTAACAAAAATACAGCTTAAGGCGGCAAAAGCTATTTAAATTTCTATTTCGGCTCAGTCCCATCGGGGAAGGCCTGGCCTTTATGGCAAGTATTACATTGTACCACCAGAGCGGCATCGCCAAGTTTAGGATGTTTGTTTTCAAGCCAGCGTTTATTCAGGTCGAGCGTCATACGCATCATCCTCCTTGTAATTTCCTTTTCCGGCTTGGCATCACTGGCAAAATCAAGCCCATGCCCGTCTTTTGCGTTGGCATGGCAAAAACCGCAGCTTACGCCTAAGCCATCTTCAAAATCATCTGCCATAATGCTTTGCAATTCGCGTGAGCTTATATTTTTTGGCAACACCTTTAAATTGGTATATTTAGGTGGTTCGGGTGTGCGGGTTGTTGCCGCAGCTGCAATAATTACAATTGCGGCAAGTGTTGTTATCAATGTAAATTTATTGAGTTTCATTTTTTCGCGATAACGTTGATATTCACCTCCAACTCGTCGGATACAGTGCTTGTTCCGCCTACGCCAAAATCTTTCCTGTTCATGGTAAACCCGCCCTTAAACAGATAACCATCTGCTGATGCCGTAGCCGTAAACGGAAACGATATAGGTTTCGATTTTCCTTTTATAGTTAGCATCCCTGTAAACCGGTATGTTCCCGCTTTACCGCTTGCAATTATTTTATTTGATTCAACCCTGATTTTTGGACTGTTTTTTACATCAAAATACCCGTCGCCACGTAAATGCTCATCGCGCAGGTTATTATCGGTATTTACTGTCGCGGCGTTAATGCTTACATCAAATTTGCTGTTGGCTGGGTTTTGAGGGTCAAAATCTATCTGGCCCTCAAAGCCGCTAAACGAACCATCAATCTTAAACCCTAAATTTTTAATGGTAAACTTTAACAACGAACCCTGCTCAACAGGCTTATATTGCGCAAGCGTGTTTTTCGCTAACCCTGCTATCACCAGCAGCAATATCATTTTCTTCATTTTCTTATCTCTGATCGGTATCGACAATTAACGGGGTATCGGTAATGGCAAGGGTATGATCATGTTCAACATAATTTACGCTTGTTAAACCCAAATAGCTACGCAACTTTTCGGCAGGCACTTTCATTGGCCCCGGCGATGGCGCGGCACCCGGCGCCGGTTGCGGGAATGCGGTTGAATTAGCGGTATGGAAGGTAATATTGCCTTCTACCTTTTGTATGGTTTGGTGGATATGCCCGTTGAGTACCGATACCGAGCCAAAACGTTTAAACAGCCCCATAGCCTGCGCGCTGTCATCAGTGGCCCAACCCCATTGCGGATAAATTGCCCAAAGCGGTATGTGGGCAAAAACAACTATAGGCGTACTGTTTGATAATGGTTTCAAATCAGCCTCCAGCCATTTTAACTGCGCCGCGCCAATATAACCCAAACCACCATCAACATGGTTGGTAACATTATTCAGCCCTATAAAATGCACCCCGTGCGAATCAAAACTGTACCATCCATCGCCAAGTGTTCCTTTTCCGTAACGCTCTAAATACAGCTTGCCATTATCGGTAACGTCATGCTCGCCGGGTACATAAAATATCTTTTCTGTTTTTACGCTTTTCAGCGATTGCTCCAGTGTGTCAAATTCTTCTGCCTGGGCTAAATGGGTAAGGTCGCCGGTATGCAGCACAAATGATGGTGTTACCGGCATGTTATTTATTTTAGATATGGCAGCGTTGAGCGTACCTACCACATCGGTATTTGCAGGCTTGGTAAAACCGATATGGCTATCGCTTATCTGCGCGAAGCTAAAATCTGACTTGGGCATAATAAGCCCTTTTTTAAGGCCGCCTGTGGTTTTATCTATCATCTGGCTCATGCCGAATGATTTGAGTATCCCGCCGCTCATCATCCAGATCACCCCGGTGCCTGCCCAGGCCATACATTCTAAAAAACCGCGGCGGTCAACACCATCGTTATTGGTTGTATTATTTAAATTGTCTTCAGGTTGAAAATGGTCTTTCATATATTTCTTTTTAATGATGAAAATCAATTACATCACTAAAAAAGTGAAAACCCTTAACCCGATAAAAACATTTACACCAACAGGTATAAATTCTTGACGAAGCCTGAGTTTTTAAAACATTTCCGTCTGCCTGCCTGCACGCGGGGTAAAGTGACTCATGTCATATTCGGGCATTTGCCTTCCCGATAAAAACCTTACGCAAGCCATCCTGAAAAGCTGGTGTATTGATTCGGCAATACGTCCTTCGCCGCTCATGCGTGTTCCAAAACGGCTATCATTAAGCTGGCCGCCGTGGCAATCGGCTATCATATTCAATACTTTTTCGGCCCGGTCGGGGAAAGCTTTATGTACCCAGTCGCTAAATATTTCGCCTATACTGCCGTTAAGTCTTACAATAGTAAAGCCTGCTGCCAGTGCGCCCCTATCAGCAGAAGCTTTAATAATATTGGGCAACTCATTACTGTTCAATCCCGGGATAATAGGTGCCGCCATTACCCTTACGGGGATGCCTTGCTCTGATAGTTTTTGTATTACAGCCAGCCGCCCGCTTGCTGTAATGGTTCGTGGCTCAAGCTTTTGTCTTAGTTGCTCATCGAGCGATGTAATGGATACATTTACATGGACCAGGTTTAATTTTGCCAAATCAGTAAGCAAGTCAATATCACGCAGTATCACATTATTTTTGGTGATGATACCTACCGGATTTTTGTATCTTAAAAAAACCTCTAATAAACCACGTGTTATTTTAAGCCGCCGCTCCATGGGTTGATAACAATCGGTATTACCAGACAGGAGTATCATTACCGGCTGGTAGTTTTTTTTGTTGAAGTGAGCCTCCAGTAATTCGGGCGCGTTGCGCTTGATGATGATCTTGCGTTCAAAATCCAAACCGGCGCTAAAACCATAATACTCATGCGTGTTGCGGGCATAACAATAAATGCAGCCGTGCTCGCAACCCTGGTACGGGTTTATGGAATGCATAAAATGCAGATCGGGGCTGTTGGATGTGCTGACTATTTTTTTAGGATGCTCCTCGAATATTTGAGTTGATGAGTTTTCGAGCAATGGTTCGTCCAGGCCCTCGATATGTTCAAGCACATACTTGTTTTTCAGAAATTTATTATGGGTATTTACCTGTGCCCCCCTGCCTTTAAAATAATCCGGATTCTGCTCATGTGACATGAAACAAATTTGCTAAAATAATTAGTAAAAACCAATCGTTTCTTTAAATTTCTATCAGCTTATTTTTAACAGCATACATTACCAAGCCAACACGGCTTTTAACATTCAACTTATCAAAAAGCTGATCGCGGTAGCTATCTACGGTGCGTACGCTGAGTACCATCTGGTCGGCAATTTGTTTATAAGTAAGCTCGGTACCTACTAATTTTAAAAAATCAATTTCGCGGTCGCTTAGTTTAATCCCTTTAACTGTAGCTGGTATTTGCAGGTTATTAATAAGGTGCTTTGCAACAAACGGGGGATAATACACATCATTACCAGATACGGTATTTAAGGCCTCTTTAAAGTCATCGGGCTCAGCATCTTTTAACAGGTAGCCTTTTATACCCATCTTAACCAATGATACCACTGTTGGGGCATCTTCAAACATGGATAAAATGATAACCTTAATTTCGGGATGGTTTATAGAAAGCCATTTTGTAGTTGCAATACCATCCATTTCGGGCATGTTGATATCCATCAACACAATATCAGGCTTAAATTTTTTGCTTATTTTTTGAATAAATTCCTTTCCGTTAGCAGCTTCGAGCATCACATCATAACCCTCGAGGGTATTAATAAGTGATGCGATGCCACTCCTGAAAAGGCGATGATCATCACACAGTGCTACCTGAATAGTTTCTGTCTGCATAGGGTTGTTCTAATGGATTCAGGCTTACCTTAACTTCAGAACCACGGCCTACTACACTTTTTATCCCAACCGTGGCACCAATAAGATTTGCCCTGTTGCGTATGTTTTTCAGGCCCGACCCGTTTCTGCTTAACGCTTCTTCTTTATCAAAACCCAATCCATCATCAGCAATGGTTAAAGTTAGCAATTCGGGCGCATATTGCAAGGTTATGTTTAAACATTCGGCATTGGCATGCTTTAATGTATTGTTAACTGTTTCCTGCAATATCCTGAATAATACCAATTCGGTTTGTTCGCCCGGGTTATTCGGGGTGCCTTCTACTTTCAAATCGGCATGTATCAATTTGCTTTTATTTATCCGCTCTACTTCTGTCTTTATCGCAGGTATAAAGCCCTTGGCCGAAAAGCTATCAGAGCTCAGGCTTTTTGAAAGGTCGCGCAGATCGGTAATAGCCCGGGCGATCAGTTCTTTGCTTTCGGCAATTCGCTCATCTTTTTCAACATCGCCTAATGATACCGCCGTACCCAGGCTAAGTTTTACAAACGAGAGCACCTGCCCTATGTTATCGTGTATTTCCTGGCTTACGTGGGTAAATGTTTGCTCCTGTATCTCTAATTGCGCTTTTAGCAGCTCTTGTTTGAACCCTGATTTTAGATGTTCTTTTTCAATGTAATGCCGTTTTTTATTATTATGATAGTATACAGCCAGCAATAGCATAATTACCCCAATAAGGATAAGCAGCACAACGGCTGCCAATATGGTAACTATAAGTTGCTGGTTAGCTTCTTGCATAAATAAAATGCATAACAATAACTTGAATATAGAATTACATTAATTAAGGGCACAATTACACGATAGATACTTTTGCCTTCTATCTGAATTTTATTTAAAACTATAAACCTTTGCAGCCCAAAAAGAACAATAGCACAAACACTAAAAATAAGCGTAGCTCCACCTATCCAAAAATAAGGGTTTTTGCTAATGCCTATTTCATAATTATCTTCTCTGAATAGCTTAGTTATTATCATTAATGCTAATATTCCCTTTATAAACTCAACCATTATCAGGGAATATACATTGAATTCTTTGGGCCCTTGTAAAAAAAGGAAGTTAATTGCCAGAAAGCACATAACCAATGTTACAACTATTAAGTATATGGTTTTTATATAGCCCTTAAAATCAAGCATGTTCATAAATATCCAAAAATATACAGGCATTGAGAGCAATAAATAAACGTTATATATAAGGTAATTTTTTTTAACGTTGAACCACTGAACATTAGCGCCAATAATTTCGGTTGCGCAAACAATAATAAGTAACAACAAAAATGGTTTCAATTTAAAAAACCTTAGTTGCCGATAAAATATTATCGCAAAAACAAGACTCAGCACTTCAAAGTACTCTGATAAATGCAGATTCATCTATTTCTGAATTATGGCATTAGATCTCCCATATTTAACGGATCGCCATCGCTCGGAGGTGGATCGTTTGGAGGATTATCTCCTTCGCCACCCGGTGCAGAAAATGCAATTATCGGGCCTCCTCCGGCATGCGGAATTACATCAGAGGGGAATATAAATGCCGATAAACGACCTTTTTTTGCTAATGGGTATTTTGCAACAAAATCATCATTATAAACCCCAAAAGCTATTTTAACACTTGGGTTAGGTATTTTATTTAACCAGTTTATTAATTCTGTTTTATCAAAAACAAGCCCTTCCGTGTACGCTTTCTGAACGGCGGGGTCCGAGCTGTTTTTGTACACTTTTTTATACTTTTCCATGCATTGCTCAGCAAGGCTTTTATTAACAGGTCTGTGTTTTCCCATAATAGTTTATGTTTTTAGAGGTGAATTTAATATAATTTGTAAAAATAACATATAACTTGATTTATTTATACGGTGTTTTAACTGAAAACCACCCCGTTAAAACACCGTATAAATTCAGTCATTACATCGTTGCCGGCAGCGTATTGTTTACCCAACTTTACAAAAGTTAATTAAATATACGGATCAGCCGAAAACGGAAGAGTAGGCAATGCCAACAATTATGGAAAAGCTTGTTATGTTAGTGATGATGTTTTTTTTGCTGCTATTAGTAGTGTTTTTCGGCATGGAGCCAAATCAATCATCAAGGGCAAATAATGTAAAACCCAATATATCAGATATCGCAAAAAATTAATATACCCTGCATCTTTTCATCTCACCGGCAATTATTGCCCGGTGAGATGATTACCTTTCAATTAAAAAGTAATACTTACTCCTGTAGTAAATAAGAAATACACACCATTCATAGCGTTATTGGTTGTATAGTCAACCTGGTTAAGCGGTTTAATAAAATATGGCGTAAAGCTTAACTGCACTTTGTTTATGGCATAAGTAACCGGTATTGAGCCGCTTATGGCCAGCAAGTTATATTTTTTTACTTCTTCTTGCCTTTGTTGTGTTACGGTTTGTGTAACTATAGATTGACTGGGCTGGCTGGGAAATAACACATTCAGCGGGTTTGACGGCGATGGGTTGGCTACCGCGCGCTGCACCTGCGATTCAGTATAATAGGTTTGATAAAATGATTGCGTGCCTGCATATAATGTGGCAGTTGGGTCAACTTTTAAGCCGTCTTTTTTATTTGTACCGGTTTTTACTATCCATATTTCTTTAGATAGCTCAGCATTATTTATAATATCATTGCTGTTATCTTTACCTATGCGGTAGCTTGCGCCAAGCGTCATCTTAATTATATCTGCGGGGTTGTAGTTCAACTGCGCGTCTGCAGTGAAATTAAACGATGATAATATAATTGGGCTGTTGCTTGTAATAAAGTATTTGGTTACAGAAACAGCCCCCCCAAACTCTTTCTTTTTATCGAACGAAAAAACATAACCCGGTGTAACACTCAAACCCTCTGATTGCGATTTCGAACCTGAAAGGTCAAAGTATCCCATGGCGCTTACAAAAAAACCCTTTTTTGATATTACCGTAAAATTAGGTAATAAAACAGGTACGCTTGATTCGTCACGGCGGCCGGCATAGGTAAGATTGGACATATATTGGGCGCCGGCATTAAAAAATATAGCTTTAGTTGTTGTTGCAGTATCAGTTTGTGCGTTTGTTTTAACAGCACTAAATAATAAAATGGCAATAGCTAATAGTTTAAGTTTTTTCATGGCGATAGGGTTTGCATTGAAATATGATTGTAAAATCAAAAAGGCCTTACCGGCCTTTTTGATTTTTGTTTATAACATATATATTATTGGTTTTTTGTAGCACTAACACTACCTTGAGTGTTTGATGAGCCACTTACACTGGCTTGTTTTTTGCCTGCTTTAACATTTGTGCTTGATACCGTAGTGTTGGAAGCATCGGTGCTAACTTTATGGCTTGAAACAGTTGTATTACCCGATCCGGTTGTTGATGTTGAACTGGTTGCGCTAACTTTATTTGCCTTTACAATTTTTTTAGTCTTCGCAACTGCTTTATGGCTTGTTGCTATTGCCGCATCTTTTTTAGCGCTTGCATCTGCTTTAACCGCTGTAGCTTTACTTTTTGCCGCGGCAGCGGTTCCGCTTGTATTAACATCGGCATTAACATTACCGCTTGCGTTGGTTGTGGTAGATACTACATTGTTTGAGGCGGCGGCTGTTTGATTGGCATTAGCTGCTACATTAGCATTAGCTGTTTTAGTTGCCTGTGTAGCCGATTCTTTAACCGCTGTTTGCGCCTGGTTTGAAACATGGCTCGTTACATTTGTTGCATGGCTAACCACCTTCTGTGTTGTACTGGCTGCATTTACTGTGGGTACAGTTGCTTGCGTTACTACTTTCGTCGCTGTGGCTGCACCTACATTAACCTGGGCAACACTTGCTTTAGTAACAAAAATAGCTGCTATGAAAAGCATAGGTTTAAATAGATTTTTCATGATACTTAGTATTTAAATTAAGTGATGGCTTTGTGGGTATTATCTCTTTTAATCCAACATATTCCATCATTGTATAACATTTAAAGGCAATTTATATTCCACATTTTCCAAAATGGCCAATACAGTTAAAAAACACACATTAGGGCAGTAAAGCATGTGTATATTTTTTAATACAAAAATAGCTTAACTGTTTATATTGAGATACAAAAACAAGTGTGATTACGTTGAAACGTAGTTTATGCTGATAAACTACATAGCATGGGGGGGCGGTAGAAATTATGCCAGGGCTTTATATAAGTTAGTAAAACTTAACGATTATGAAAAAGCTTATCCTGTTGGTTATGTTGTTCCTTTCGATGCCGGCGTTTGTTTTTGTGATGCTGAAACCCTCATCAGTTGTAAGCGCGTCAAACAGGTACACCACCAAAACCGACGTATAACAAAAAACCCCGAACCAATAATGGACCAGGGTTTAAATTATCATTAATTATCTGCCTCACATTTTAGGCATACGTTTCATCATGCTGGCCATTGCCGCAGGGTTGCTCATTTGCTTCATCACCTTACGCATATCGTCAAACTGCTTTATCAGGCGGTTAACCTCGGTAAGGTTAGTACCCGATCCTTTTGCTATACGGTTACGGCGGCTTTGGTTAATACTATCGGGGTTAGATTTTTCGTACGGTGTCATCGATTGGATGATGGCTTCGATAGCTTTAAATGCATTATCATCAACCTCAACATCTTTCATGGCTTTACCTACACCAGGTATCATACCCATCAGATCTTTCATGTTACCCATTTTTTTGATCTGCTGTATCTGGCTGTAAAAATCGTTAAAATCGAATTTGTTTTTGCGGATCTTTTTTTGAAGTTCGGCGGCTTCCTTCTCGTCAAATTGTTGCTGGGCGCGTTCTACCAACGAAACCACATCACCCATGCCCAAAATACGCGAAGCCATACGATCAGGGTGGAAAACATCCAATGCTTCCATCTTCTCGCCCGTACCAACAAATTTGATAGGCTTATTCACCACCGATTTTATCGATAGCGCCGCTCCACCACGGGTATCACCATCAAGCTTGGTTAAAACAACGCCGGTAAAATCAAGCCTGTCGTTAAACACTTTAGCAGTATTTACCGCATCCTGTCCCGTCATCGAATCAACAACAAACAAAATCTCGTGCGGGTTAACAGCAGCTTTTACCTGCTCAATCTCCACCATCATGGCCTCATCAATTGATAAGCGGCCGGCGGTATCTACAATCACTACATTATATCCACCCTGTTTTGCCATAGCAACACCTTCGCGTGCAATAGCAATCGGATCTTTCGATTCCAGGTTGGCATAAACTTCAACACCTATCTGGCTACCTAAAACTTTCAGCTGCTCAATAGCCGCTGGGCGGTAAACATCGCCTGCAACTAATAACGGCTTTTTGTTTTTCTGAGTTTTTAAAAAATTAGCCAGTTTTCCCGTAAAGGTGGTTTTACCTGCACCGTTTAAACCTGCAATTAAGATAACTGTTGGCGTTGCCGGAAAGTTGATCTCAGCTGTTGAACCACCCATTAACTGGGTAAGTTCGTCGTTCATTATTTTGGTAAGTAACTGGCCCGGCGAAATTGAGGTCAATACATTTTGGCCAATCGCTTTTTGCTTTACATCATCAGTAAAGGTTTTTGCGGTTTTATAGTTAACGTCGGCATCCAGAAGGGCTTTACGAATTTCCTTCATGGTTTCTGCCACGTTTATTTCTGTAATGGATCCCTGTCCTTTCAGGACTTTAAATGCCCTGTCGAGTTTATCCGAAAGATTTTCAAACATCTTAGTATAATTCTATTAAACTTAAAAAATTTAAGCCCACAAAGGTATGATTTTGACACGAATAGCCCTATCGCTTTCTTTTGAAATTTCAATTATTGTGCGATGGTGCAGCAGATTACCTTTTACGGGAATTTATAAACCATGCCCAAGGCCAGGCCTTGCGATGCCTGCACGCTTTGATTGGTAGTAATATCATAAAGCAACGTGCCGCTCAGGGTAACGTTTATCAGGCGGTTTACACGGGCAGCCAAAGTGGCATCAAGCCTATGGGTAATACGGCTAAAGTTGTTGTATGGAATAAATAAGGCATAACGCGCCTGCAAATTCATATTTTGGGCAACATCTTTATTAATGGTTGATACCACCTGGAAAGCCAGGTCATTTTTAAACCTGTTGCCTGGCGTTACGCCGTAATTGCCCGGTATGTTATGGTAAATGGTGGTATCTAATACAAATGTTTGGCGTGCTGTACCTGTACCTATCCTGATATCAATATACTTTACCGGCTTATATTCAAAACCTATCGATTCGGTAAAATAACCGGGTGCCATAAATTTAGAGATCTGGGCAGCATTTATATTGCCTTTTGAATCGGTGCTATATTGGTACCCCACCGCAAATTGTGATTCAAAACTTAACGAACCAAAGAAATACCATTTTTTAGATAGCTGTGTAGCCAGCTTATTATCAAAAAAAATACGATCGTTGGTTTTGCGCGATACCTGACCTTTATTTTTTGATATGCCGTATATGAGTATTAATTCGGTAGTAAAGCTTAAAGGCTTTTGGTTATATTCTGCTTTAAAATCAAAATTCGTCCCCAAGGCAAATGAGTTAACGCCACCACCGCTCCAGTTATCGCTAAAGGCAGATTGGTTAAGGTTTATCCCCAGCGTAAAATATTTGCGCCAGTAACTTACCTCATAACCCAAAGGCGAAACCGGTATCAATTCGGGATGTAGCGCTATGGGCCTGCTACGTATGGGCAGCGCATTTTTGGGCGGGTCTACCCGGTATTTGTTCAGCAGGTTGGTATCAATTTTAGCAGAATCGGCTTTTTGCGCCGCAACGGTTCCAAATACAAACAGCGAAGCAAAAACCGATAAATATGCGCCCAACCTTGACATTTGGCAAATTAAGACAAAATTTCTCTAAATGTAAATCCGGAGTTTTAAACGTTATGTTTATTTTACCCTATTCCGGCTGCCTTACTAAAGGTGGCAATGCAAAAGCTTTGGGGTTACGTTTATATCGTACAAAACTATTCCTTGTATATTTAATAAACTCATAATCGCTGTAGTTAGTAACGGCATAGTAACTCGGGCGGTATTTGAGCATAAAATCAGATAGTTCAGGTTCTTTAAGCTCGGTAATATTTGCTACAAACTGATGGTTAAACCGGGCGTCAATCGTGTTTTCATGATAGTCCCTTTCAATAGTTTCGCGCAACCGTGCGGCATTCCGCCCCCTAAAGCTTAGTATATTATACAAACCATCAATACTTAAACCTGCACCACCATTACCAATGCTTAGCAGATCGCGGTTGGCTAATGTGCCGTAAACTTTATTGTATTCGCGTTTGGCTGCTTCGTACCGCTTTTGTGGATCGGCGTTATCATTAATAGAAACCTCTTTAAGTTGTATGCTTTTCCGTTTCATATAAACAGCTATGGAGGTTTCTGCTCCCAGTTTTACAGTATCGTTAATGTATCCCGTTTTCGAAAAAATCAATACATCACCCGTTTTGGCACTGATCTTAAACTCCGCCTTTAGGTTATCGTAATTATTCGCGTTCGAGTTAAGGTTCAATATGTTTACCTTGGCTATACGCTCTTTGGTTTCTTTATCAAACACAATACCATCAAACTGCTTTTCCTGGGCCAGGGCAAGCGAAATTTGGATTATCCACAACAACAAGATCAGGCAAACCTTCATTACGCACTAAAACTAACCTATCTGTTTCTTATTGTTATACCTTTTAACAAAAATTAACAACATTACTTTGCTATTACCAACTGCTGGCCCAGCTTAATGTTGTTATCGCCCATGCGGTTCAATGCTTTCAACTCATCAACGGTTAACCCAAAACGTTTTGAAATGTTATAGAGTGTATCGCCTTGCTTAACCGTGTACAATTTGTTAACCGGGGTAACATTCACTATCGAGTCTTTAATGTCCTTACCCATATTAGTGGTGATCTGGGCAAAAACTTTGTCTTCACGTTTTGTTTTTTGCGCTTCGCTTCCTTCCGGGCGATCATATTGATCAAGGTGGTATTTTTCGATGATGTTAATAAGCAGGTTGGGATAATTGGGGTTAGTGGCGTATCCCGCCTTTTTCAAACCATTGGCCCAGCCTTTGTAATCGTTTTTATCCAACTCGAACAGTGCCGCGTAGTTCTTCTTTTTCAGGAAATTGGAGTGATCGCGATAGGAGTCTTCGGGGTTGCTGTAAACACGAAAGCAATCATTCACCATGTCATCATTCTTATAATAGCTCTTACCTGTCCAGTTGCTGCTGCATTTTACACCAAAGTGGTTGTTGGCTACCCGGGCCAGTTCACTATTGCCATTGCCCGATTCAAACAGGCCCTGCGCCAATGTAATGCTTGCAGGTATACCATAGGTATTCATTTCTTGTATCGCTATGGTTTTAAAGCGCTGGATGTATGAATCGGAGGTGTAGGTAACATACGTAACTCCATTTTTTGTTACCGTTTTTTGTACCTCTTCATTATTACGGCGCGCATCTTTATTTGAGATACCCGGTGATGAACCATGCGAAGCCGGTTTGGAAGTAGTTGCTTTTTTGTGTGTAAGGCACGATGAGAGAGCTGTAACTAAAAATAAGCCAAGGGCAAGTTTACGCATAAAAAAGGTTTGAAATTTTACGCAAGTAAAACTACACAATTAAGCATTAAAACTACTGAGTAAATTATTTACTGTCGGCCGATGCTAAAATGGTCGATTTATCGTCCGGGTTTTCATCGAACATGTTAAGGTTGTATTTTTTTATCATACCCAACACTTGCGAGGCCCATTTGCGGCTGCTGGCATAACCTGCTTTTTGAATACCGTGTGCCCATCCTAAATAATCATAATGCGTAAACTGGTCAGATAAACCAATAAATTTGGGCTTCTCCGTCATGATACGTGCAAAATCATTAAACGAATCCGTTGGCGAATCGTATTTGCGGTATGATGAGGTAATGGTTTTTTTTCGTTTTTTGTAAGTTGTGGTTCCGTAACCTTTCATACCAAATTGGTTATTCAGGTTTTGGGCGATGGCGCTGCAGCCACTTGCCGACTCATGCATGGCTATAGCCAGAATAATACTTGCAGGCACACCGGTTTGGTGCATAATGCGTACAGCATCGTCCTTAAATTTCTCAATGTAGCTTTGCGATTTTGTTTGTGCGGAGGCACCAACAGAGATGAGCAAAAATGCAACCAGTAAGATTTTCTTCATAATTTACTTTTTTCTGATGATCATAATACCGTCCCGCACCGGGAGAATCAATTTCTCGACCCTTGTATCAGTATTGATCGCATCATTAAAGTCGCGGATCAGTCGGGTATCGGCATCATTTGCTGCCGTATCGTATACTTTTCCTTTCCACAACACATTGTCAACTATAATTAAACCACCAGGCTTGACCTGGTCAAGAATCAACTTAAAATAAGTTAAATTGTTCTTTTTGTCTGCGTCAATGAACGCAAGATCGTAAATCTTGCCGGATAATTCCAATAAAATCTGCTGCGCGTCGCCAAAATGTGGATAAACCAAATTCCCGCGCTCATATTGTTGAAAACTTTTTCGGAGCATTTCTTCCATCTCCAGGTTTACCTCAATGGTGTGTAATTCGCCGCCTTCAACAAGCCCTTCGGCAAGGCAAATCGTAGCGTATCCCGTGTATGTCCCTATTTCTAATATGCATTTAGGTTGCATCAGTTTACTCAACATGCTCAGCAGCCGCCCCTGGTAATGGCCCGAAAGCATGTGTGGTTTAAGCACTTTAAGGTACGTTTCCCTGTTGATAACTTTTAGCAGCTCTGGCTCAGGGTCGGTGTGGGTGTCGAGGTATTGCTGGAGTATTTCCGGGAGTATTTCCATCCTGCAAAAATACGGAACATTATCATTTTACCTAAATGAGCCTTTTTCAAGCCAAGACTGCAGTATTATCGTTGCCGATATCGTATCCACCAACTCCTTATTCTGCCTGGCTTTTTTGCCCATCCCGCTTTGCGCGATAACCGCCGATGCCATTTTTGAAGTAAAGCGCTCATCCAGCATCTCGATGGGTATATCCGGAAAATTCTTTTTCAGGATAGTGACAAAGCCACGCACATGCAGTGCCGATTGGGATGCAGTGCCGTCCATTTGTTTAGGTTCGCCAACTACAAAACGTTCTACCGGGTTAGTGTCCATATATTTTTTAAGGTACTCCACAATATCTTTCGGGTGCACGGTATCGAGCCCGTTGGCAATAATCTGCAGCGGATCGGTAACGGCAATACCGATACGTTTGGTGCCATAATCGAAAGCCATGATGCGAGGCATAGATGTGAGATATTAGATGTGAGATATTAGACCTCCACAAAGTTAAGTATAAACACCGACTTCACTTTTTCTATCAAATCTAATCTGAATGCAAAATCTCACATCCCATATCTCAATACTCAAATGTATTTTACTATTTTGCACCAAATGCAATTTAGTACGATAGTAGGGCAGGATGAGATAAAGCAAAGGCTCATCAATACGGTAAAAGATAACCGGGTTAGTCACGCGCAATTATTTTTAGGCCCCGAAGGTTCGGGTAGCCTGGCATTGGCTGTGGCTTATGCTCAATACCTGAGTTGCGAGGATAAATTATCCGATGATTCATGCGGTATTTGTTCATCATGCCGTAAATACCAAAAACTGGTACACCCCGATCTGCATTTTTCGTACCCGTTCTTCGCCAAAAAAAGTGATGAAACTTCATTAAACTATATCGAAGAATGGCGCGAGGCTTTTTTGGCCAATCCATATTTGAGCCTGGATATATGGCGCGGTTACCTGCAGGCCGAAAACAAGCAGGCGAATATTAACATTGCCGAATGCCACCAGATCATAAAAAAACTGAGCTTAAAACCATTCGAATCGGCATACAAGATCATCATTTTGTGGTTGCCCGAATATTTAGATAAAGAAGGGAACGCGCTGCTCAAAATTATTGAAGAGCCGCAGCCCAATACCTTATTCCTGCTGGTGGCACAAAACCAGGACCAGATACTGAACACCATTTTATCACGAACGCAGCTGATAAAAATACCTTGCGTAAAAGATGATGTGATAAAAGAATACCTTATGGCGGAGCATCATCAAACAGAACACGCGGCAAGCGAGATCGCTTTTTTAAGCAACGGCAATTTAACCGAAGCCTTAGCCATGCTTGGCGAAAACGACAGCAGCTACCATGATATGTTTGTAAACTGGCTGCGCATGTGTTATTCAAATAAAGGGGCTACTATTATGGATTTTACGGAGACCCTGGCTAAACTTGGCCGCGAAAACCAAAAGAATTTTATGCGTTACGGTATCAGCTATATCCGCGAATGCTGCATGATACTGGCAGGTGCCGGCAGCCTGGTTCACCTGCCAGCAACAGAGTTGGATACCGCTCAAAAAATGACTAAAGTGATGAACCTGCCTATGGCCGAAGCCATTGGTAATATCCTCGAAAAAGCTCATTATCATGTGGAAAGAAATGCAAACCCTAAAATTTTATTTTTAGATGTATCTTTACAAATTGTTAGCGTACTAAATTTTAAAATAATCCCGAAAGGGAATCAATATATACCGGGTTAAATTATGGGATGTGGAAGTTGCTCAACAGGCGGATGCGCGCCTGCAGGCTGTAAAAGTAATGGATCTTGCCTTACTAACGGCTGCAGTAAATTAGATGTTTACGATTGGCTTTCCAATATGGATAAGCCAACAAATTATAAGCCTTTCCAGGTCGTTGAAGTAAAATTCAAGGGATCGAGGAAGGAGTTTTTTATTAACGCCGATAACCTTTATTTAGAGTTAGGTGAACTGGTTGCTGTTGAAACTGCCACCGGTGGTTTTGATGTTGGCCATGTATCCATAACAGGCGAACTGGTGCGCATGCAAATGGTAAAGCGCCATGTTAACGAAGGCGATGTTGCCAAAAAAATATACCGCAAAGCTACTCCTGCCGATGTAGATAAGTGGAAAGCTGCTAAAGACCTGGAATGGGAAGCCATGCACAAATCGCGCACGCTGGCTTTAGAGCTTGGCCTGCAAATGAAGATAAGTGATGTGGATTATCAGGGCGATAAAACCAAGGCCACATTTTATTATACGGCCGAAGGCCGCGTTGATTTTCGCGAGCTGATCAAAAAAATGGCCGAGGCTTTCCGTATCCGTATCGAGATGCGCCAGATAGGCATGAGGCAGGAAGCCAGCCGTCTTGGCGGGATAGGTTCCTGCGGTCGCGAGCTGTGCTGCTCAACCTGGTTAACCGATTTTAAAACGGTTTCTACCGCTGCGGCACGTTACCAAAACCTGAGCCTAAACACCCTGAAACTTGCCGGCCAATGCGGTAAGTTAAAGTGCTGTTTAAACTATGAGTTGGATACTTACATGGATGCTTTAAAACACATCCCTGATAACGTAAACTACTTGAAAACCGAAAAAGGAGATGCCCGTTTGCAAAAAACCGACATCTTTAAAAAGATAATGTGGTTTAGCTACCCTAAAGACGATAACTGGGTACCTGTTGAGATAGACCGTGTTAAAGAAATTCAAAAACAAAATAAAGAGGGTATTATTCCTGCCGATCTGGGCGAGTTAAAAGAGCCTGAAACCAAGGCTGCAAAGGTACTGGATTACGAAAATGTTGTTGGACAGGATAGTCTTACCCGACTGGACGACCGCAACCGCAACAAAAACAGGAATAACAACCAAAACCGCGACAGAGACCGGGATCGCAACCGCAATAATAATAAACCACAACAGGGCGAAAACAGGCCACAGGCTAATCAACAACCGCAACGCCAGGGCAACAGGCCACAAGGCAATCCAAATGCGCCTAAAGGTATCCCAATTGACGCCGCTAAACCTGCTGAAGGGGTAACGGCCGCGCCAAATGCAAACCCTAATAAACGCCGCAACAAAAACAGGCATAAAAACAGGGGCAACAATGGGGCTAACGGCAATCCAAACAATAACAGCGCACCAAAAACAGAATAGTATGCGGGTTTCAAAAATTTATATGGTTTTAATAGCAACAACCTTAACGTTGCTATTAAACGCCTGTATGAATGCTGATAAAAACACCATTATTGATCATAATGTTGAGGTAACTGATCTCAACTGGTCATACGTAGATAAAGTTAAGATAGACGTTAAGATAGATGACCCTTCGGTTTTTTATAATGTTTACTTAAACCTGCGTATAACGCCCGATTATAAATACTCAAACCTGTTTGTGCTGATACACCAAATAGGTCCCGACAGGCAGGTAAAAAACATACGCCAGGAATACACTTTAGCAAACCCCGATGGCGAATGGCTTGGCCAGGGTTCGGGTAATTTATATAATTACCAAATGCCATCGCGGCTGCATTATAAATTCCCCGCAAAGGGTATTTACCATTTTGTGATAGAACAAAACATGCGCGATAACCCGCTGCGAGAGGTAAGTGATGTGGGTTTACGGGTAGAAAAGGCGGAATAACCCCTTAACCAATTCTCATCATTTTTTATTCTATTATCATAAAATTTTTAGTTATTGCTAAAAGCACTACATTTGTTTTGCTAAAAATTTTATCATTATGGATATTGTTATTTTATGCGTTTCAGTAGCTATACTTATCATCGCGATCTTTTTATTTTTAAAACGACCATCCTCCGGAAAATTGGGCGAGGAACTGAATATTAAGTTAGCCCGTGCTGAAGAGCGCGCCCTGTCGCTCGCAATTGAACGCGACAACATCGCGCAACATTTACAAAATGAGCGTCTGCGTTTAGAGGCTGGCCTTGCCCGCTTGAACCAGGAATTGATACTCGAAAAAAACCTGGTTGCAAAAACAGAGGAATCAGCAAAAGCTTATCGCGATAGGCTGACTGAACAGGAAGCCTTTATGCGCGAAGCGCAAAAAAATTTCAAAATCGAGTTCGAAAACATTGCCAATAAGCTGCTCGACGAAAAATCGCAAAAATTTACCGAGCATAACCGCGCCCACATGGATGTGATACTAAATCCATTTAAAGATAAGTTGAAAGATTTTGAAGATAAAGTTGATAAGGTGTACAAAATGGAGGCCGAAGAGCGCAATATTTTAAAGGGTGTGATAACGCAACTGATGGACCTGAACAAACAGATCAGTGATGAAGCACATAACCTCACAAAAGCTCTTAAAGGAGATAGCAAAAAGCAAGGTAATTGGGGCGAGGTAATTTTAGAACGCGTATTGGAAAGCTCCGGTTTGATCCGCGACAGGGAATATCGGATTCAAGCGAGCCTTAATAGCGCCGAAGGCGCCCGATATCAGCCTGATGTTATTATAGACCTGCCCGACGATAAACATTTGGTAGTCGATTCTAAGGTGTCATTGGTGGCTTATGAGCGGCTTGTAAATTGCGACACGGAAGAAGACCGTAAATTATTTGCAAAGGCGCACATCGAATCTATACGTGCGCATATCACATCACTATCAGGCAAACGGTACCAGGATCTTTACCAGATCACATCGCCCGATTTTGTTTTGTTATTTGTGCCTATAGAGTCCTCGTTTAGCATAGCTGTACAATTGGATGCCGAATTGTTTAATTATGCCTGGGATAAGCGCGTAGTTATAGTTAGCCCATCAACATTATTGGCAACATTACGCACTATTGCCAGTATATGGAAACAAGAACGCCAAAACCGGAACGTATTAGAAATTGCCCGCTTAAGCGGCGAGATGTATGATAAATTTGCCGGTTTTATTGTTGATATGGAAGGTATCGGCAAAAGTATCCGCTCCACACAGGATAGTTATGATAAAGCGATTAATAAACTATCTACCGGGCGGGGCAATTTGTTAGTTACTGCCGATAAGGTAAAAAAATTAGGCGCTAAGGCAGATAAGCAAATAGATCAGAAATATATGAATGGTGTTGATTAATTTACTGCTGTGACAGTTGTTTGCATATCCATCAGCATATTCATTTTTCCATCCATTTTCATTTTTTTACTTTGCGGCATTTGCATTGAGTAAATCATTTTCATGCTGTTATGTACAATGCTTGGATAACTGTTTACCATATCGAATATCATTTTTCCTTCTCCACCGCCTGTAATATCCATCATCATTCCTTTGCCGGTCATATCCATAGTTATTACCATGTTTACATCAAAGTAAGCCTTGTTTGCTTCAATGTCAATTAATTTATACGTTGTTTTTCCCAACAGTTTCAAATTCATTCCTGCAACAGGCATATCTATCGGTATAGTTTGAAGAAAAGTATCGCCAACTTTCATTGCCTTATCCGGGAAAACTATATTAGCCTGCATGTTCTTCACCATTTTCATTACAACGTTTTTAACACTGTCATTTACTTTTATCCCTGATACCGAATCTATTTCCAGTTTATTTTCTTTAGTGTACTTAGCATAAAACTTTTTAGAATTGTTTAGCACAGGCACATTAGTTTCCTTACCATTCATTGTAATTTTTGTTGATAATGGTGTAACGCTCATAACCAACGGAATATCATTATTTGAACTCAGGTTTCCTGTTTTTGTATCCAATTTAGATGTGCTTTGTATTTGCATGATCATGGGCACCCTTTGACCGGATGCTTTCATTTTATTTACACTAGCCGTATCACCGCTAATATCCATTTGCATATTCATATCCATTTTTGTGGTTGATGAATAATTGTGATTAGGTAAATATTGCATTTTAAAAAGCATCTCTTTTTGTGCTTTTACTTGTACAGTAATAAAAATCAATAAGCAAAAAATAACCGGGAGTTTTTTCATAATATGGTATGTTAATTATGGGTATTCTTACTAATATCTATAATTTAAAAAAAGGTGTATTAAGCTTTAAAAGCATTCCAACCCTGAGCTTTTAACTCATGCACCACTCCGGATTTTGAAACCAAATTACAACCTGCCGAAGCTTCTGTAATGTGGCCAATGATACTGATATCGGCATTATGCTTTATCGTATCATAATCGGCTTGTTTTATGGTGAACAATAATTCATAATCTTCACCGCCGCTTAATGCACAAATGGTAGGATCAAGGTTAAATTCGCGCGCTGTATCATAAGTCATCGGGTCGAGCGGGATTTTTTCTTCATAAAGGTTACAGCCTTTATTGCTTTGTTTACAAATGTGCAATACCTCCGACGCCAAACCATCCGATACATCGATCATAGCTGACGGCTTAATTTTTAATTCTTTTAGTATTTCTATAATATCCCTGCGTGCTTCAGGCTTTAACTGCCTTTCAACAATATAATCTTTACCTTCCAGATCGGGCTGAATATTAGGGTTTTCTAAAAATATCTGTTTTTCGCGCTCCAATAGTTGTAAGCCCATATAAGCGCCTCCCAAATCTCCGGATACACAAATCAGATCACCCTCCTGGGCTGTGTTACGATAAACAATTTCGTTTTCATCAGCATAGCCAATACTGGTTACACTAATTACCAAACCCTGTTTTGATGATGATGTATCGCCACCTATCAGGTCTATTTTATATTTAGCACATGCTAATAACATGCCTCCATACAATTCTTCAACAGCTTCTAACGGAAACTTACTCGAAAAACCCAAGGATACAGTAACCTGTGTAGCCATCCCATTCATGGCATAAATGTCACTCAGGTTAACCTGGATGGCTTTATAACCCAAATGTTTTAAGGGAGTATAAGCCAAATCAAAATGGATACCCTCCAGTAGCATATCCGTACTTACCAACACCTTTTTATCCTTAAAATCTAAAACAGCGGCATCATCACCTGCACCTTTAATTGTACTTGGCTGGCTTAATTCAATATTTTTAATGAGATGGTCTATCAAACCAAATTCTCCTAATTGCGCTATTTCTGTTGTTCCTTTATTATCAAACATTTTACAGTTTATTAATTTTATTACGTTGATGCCGCTTATTTTTATAGCAGCTCTTATATTTTAAACTTTATCGATGGATAATTTTGCTGACAAATCAGCAAAATCATAATCCCAGCGAAGCTGATATCTCCAACATTCTTTCTATTGGTTTTACTGCTCTTTCAATAATATGCCCAGGTACAAATATTTCCGGCGTTTCATTTTTTAAGCAGAGGTATAGTTTTTCTAAAGTATTTCGCTTCATGTGCGGGCAATCATTACAAGCGCAATTGTTATTTGGAGGTGCAGGTATAAATGTTTTACCCGGGTTTTCCTTTTGCATCTGGTGTAATATGCCAGATTCTGTAGCTACAATAAATTCATTTGCTTCGTTTTTCGAACTATAATTTAACAACCCTGTGGTCGATCCTATATAATCGGCCATTTCCAAAATAACATCCTCACACTCAGGGTGTGCCAGTAATTTAGCATTTGGGTAACGTTCTTTTAGTTTGGTGATCTTCTCTCTCGAAAATATCTCGTGCACCATACAGGCACCATTCCACAACACCAACTCGCGACCGGTTTTTTTAGCCACATAAGCCCCAAGGTTTTTATCGGGGCCAAAGATTATCTTTTGATCTTTAGGTAAACTTTCCACAATACCTATCGCATTGCTCGATGTACAAACAATATCGCTTAAGGCTTTCAGTTCGGCAGTGCAATTCACGTAGGTAATTACCAAATGATCGGGGTACTGCTCTTTAAACTTTTTAAACAAATGCGGTGGGCAACTGTCGGCTAATGAACAGCCGGCTTTCAGGTCGGGCAATAAAACTTTTTTATTTGGCGAAAGTATCTTGGCTGTTTCGGCCATAAAATGCACACCTGCAAACACAATAATGTCGGCATCGGTTTTTGCAGCCTGTTGCGATAATCCTAAACTATCGCCAATATAATCGGCAATATCCTGTATGTCGCCGTCCTGGTAGTAATGGGCCAGTATAACAGCATTCTTTTCTTTTTTCAGCCGCTCTATTTCTTCAAACAGATCAAGCGTCGGATCAATTTCTTCTTCCACGAATACTTCTCGTTTTATTTCTTCAAATGTATCCATTCTCCACGTTCTAATAATTACAATTACTTTTTATATAAAATAAAACTATTACTTGTTAGTGTGTTGGTAGTGTTTAAAAGTGGTCCAACAAAAGTTTGATAAAGTAAGTTTTAATAATTTATTAACATTAAATTGATATAATTTTTACTTTATCTAACTGATTTACTGAAGTATTTAGTTTGGGTAAATAACTTATCACCATCTTTTATGTTAATTGTTTTGAGTGGGACAAATTGTTAATTACCCATGAAAATGGGCTGACAATTTAATGACAAGTTTAGCTTTTGAGTAAGGTAATTGTAAGTTGTTAACTATTTTTTTATTTATTGATTTTTTACAGACGCAAAATTAACATCTTTATGGGTGCTTATTAACACACTATACATTTTTCTACACTTTATTGATAATACATGAACAGAGATGTTGATTTCCTGGTAATAGGTTCGGGAATTGCAGGTTTAAGTTTTGCGCTTAAAGCAGCAAAACATGGTAAAGTACTGATAGTTACTAAATCTAACGAAGACGAATCTAACACTAAGTATGCCCAGGGCGGGGTTGCAGTAGTTGTGGATAAAAAAGACGACTCTTTTGAAAAACATATAAAAGACACCTTAATTGCCGGTGATGGTTTATGTGATAAAGAAATTGTAGAGATAGTGGTGAAAGAAGGGCCGGAGCGTATACAGGAAATTATTGACTACGGAACCAATTTTGATAAAACCAATCAGGGCCTTTTTGATCTGGCTAAAGAGGGTGGTCATTCTGAGTTTCGCGTATTGCATTATAAAGATATAACCGGTTTTGAAATTGAACGCGCTTTATTAGAACAGATACATCAAAACCCTAACATAGAAATATTGACGCATTATTTCGCGGTGGATCTGATCACGCAGCATCATCTTGGGGATTTTGTAGATAAATCATCTGATGATATTACTTGTTACGGTATTTATGCTTTTGATACAGAACGTAAAACTGTAGATAAGATATTAGCTAAGGTTACTGTATTAGCTTCGGGTGGTGCCGGGCATATTTATTCCATTACAACTAATCCTACCATAGCTACCGGTGATGGTGTGGCCATGGTTTACCGGGCTAAAGGCAGGGTACGTAATATGGAGTTTATTCAATTCCATCCAACGGCTTTATATAATCCGGGTGAGTATCCGTCTTTTTTAATATCAGAGGCTGTGCGTGGTTTTGGTGGGGTATTGAAACGTCGTAATGGCGAAGAGTTTATGCAAGAGTATGACGAACGTGGTTCATTAGCCCCACGGGATATTGTTGCCCGTGCCATTGACAATGAAATGAAAAGATCGGGAGATGATTTTGTTTACCTTGATATACGTCACCGTAGCAAGAAAGATATATTGTCACACTTCCCAAACATATATGCTAAGTGTTTGGAAATTGGTTTGGATATGACCAAAGATATGATACCTGTTGCACCTGCCTGCCATTATATGTGCGGTGGTGTAATGGTTGATGAACAGGGTAAATCGTCAATATTAAGGTTATATGCTTGTGGCGAAACCTCGTCAACAGGTTTACATGGCGCTAACCGTTTGGCTTCCAATTCATTGTTGGAAGCATTAGTATTTGCGCACCGTATTTATGAAGATGCGATCAAGAATTTCGAAAATAACAATATCCCGACAGGTATCCCTGATTGGGATGAAAAGGGCGTACAGTTATCAAACGAGGATATTTTGGTAACACACAATGTGCGCGAAATGCAAAAGGTAATGAGCGATTATGTGGGTATTGTACGATCTGATTTTAGGTTGGAAAGAGCCATGCGCCGTTTAGGATTATTATACGAAGAAACAGAGGAGTTCTATAAAAAGACCAAATTATCAGTAAAACTTTGCGAGTTACGTAATTTGATACAGGTATCTTACATTGTCATCAAATCGGCCATGCTCCGTAAAGAGAGCAGGGGCTTGCATTATACTACAGATTATCCGGAACACGCTGAAAAGGTAGAAGATACGGTGCTAAAGTAATGAAGAAAATATATAACAAGTTAGATAGTACATTGCTGGTACTGCTGTCTTTACTGATGGTTGTGATGTTTTATTATGATATTTCTGACTTGGCATTTTTAACAGTAAATGATCTATTGATAGTTTTGTTATTTATTTTTTCAGTTCGCTTGGTTTTTTTCAGGTCAACATTTGGGCAGTATCTTTTATTTTTTTTGATAGTGTTTGCTATTGCCGGAGTAGTCACGTTTACTTACACAATTGGTAATGCTACATATAGCTCTCATTCTTCTTTCCATGCAGGAAGCATTAGCTTTGATCCCTTGTCCTTTTTACTTCTTTTGCTTTTTATGGTTATTAACAGGCGAAGTATTTTCGATTTGATTTATGGCTCTGACGGAGAGCGAAAAGATAAAAAAGAAAAGCTGGAAAAATTCTATTACGATAGATTTAAAAAGCTTACTCCCAATGAGTTTAATGATACGGTTTTAATGTTTGAAGATTATCCTGATGAGGCGAAGGCTGCTATTAATAAATTGAAGGGCGAAATAAGATCTGGAGAGTTTATTAGGGATTAAATAAGAGCGGGAAACGGGATTCGAACCCGCGGCCTTCAGTTTGGGAAACTGATGCTCTACCAACTGAGCTATTCCCGCGTTTATTGAGTACTAAAATATAAAATTTATATACAATGCCACTAATACTACCTGTAAAAGATAAAAACCCGCAATGGGGAAATGATTGCTTTATTGCCGAAAATGCCACGATTGTTGGTGATGTGCAAATGGGCGATAATTGTTCTGTATGGTTCAACGCTGTTATTCGTGGCGATGTTAATTACATAAAAATAGGTAATAATACCAACATACAGGATGGCGCTGTAATACATGCCACTTATCTGCGTGCTGCCACCACCATTGGCGATAATGTATCAATTGGCCATAACGCCCTGGTGCATGGCTGTACGCTGCATAATAATGTATTAATTGGCATGGGTGCAATTGTAATGGATCATGCCGATGTGCAGCCCTTTGTTATTATTGCTGCAGGGGCAGTAGTGTTGGAAAACACTGTTTGCGAATCGGGCTACCTTTACGCAGGTATGCCTGCTAAAAAGATTAAACCCCTTACTGAAGAACAAAAGGAATTACTTAAAAAATTGCCCAATAATTATATAATGTATTCAAGCTGGTTTAAGGACTAACCTCTTTGGGAACAGGTAATTCTTCTTCTACCTCAAAATTGGCCCTTAACGTGATATTTTTTTTAAGGTACCATATATTTTCAGGATATTTTTTTGTTTTCATATCGCCGGTATCCCATTTACCGTTATGATTTTTATCGTATATAACGCGTACACCATATTTACCGGTAGGATAATCTTTGTACAATATCGAACCATTTTTGGTGATCACATCACTGCGTATTTCGGTATTTGTCTCAGTATTTAATAGCTGAACTACGTAACTTCCCGTATCGGGCAACGTCACTTTTAAAGTTAATGTACTATAGTTCTCGGGCTTGTCTAACTGAAAGCTCTTTTTCAACAGTATATTTTTATCACCATAAATATCAGTAAAGGTGCCTATGTTAAAGCTTAGTCCATATCTTTTTCCTGCTTTCCAAGGGTATTTTATAGTAAAAACTTTAGGATCTTTTAAATTGCGGATAAGCTTTACTTCGCCTGCATCAACGGTATCTTCTATCAGTATTATTCTCGACTGATCTATATTTTGAATAGGGTAGTTGGCAGTTACCGTTAGATCACTGCCAGTTTTTAAATGATCATCAAAGGTTGTATTAAAGCGTAGTTGAATATTACGTTTATACGTTTCGTTCTTACGTTTACGTAATGTTAAAGTGTCAAGCGCTTTGCCACCACTTAAAAAAGACACCTTAATAGAATCAAAAGCCATATTTGGCAAGTATATTTGGGCTGTATCGGCATTTTGGCCAAAATCAACTATCTTTTGTGCATCAAGCTCCGGGTCTAATATTTTAACACCCGGGTCGGGTATACTTTTATTAAACAGGAAGAACAGTTTTCCATCCTGTTCTATCCGGCGCTCTGTAACACGTAATTTAGCCGGAATTTGCCTGAACAAGTTCATGCGCACATCGGCCGTATCTTTTGTTAAGTGAATCGTATTTTTTTGGAATGCGATCAGTTCGGCATCATTGTCGTATATCTTATTTACAGTTGATTCTTTAAGCGCGTAAATTTTGTAATCGCCGGCGTGCAGGTTACCTAACTTATAATTCCCGGCACTATCTGTAGTTGTATAAATGGCAGGTTTCTTTTTTCCGAACAAGGTATCTAACCTTAATGGAAAAAGTAATATCGTTACATCTTTTTCTTTTGCCTGGGTTAAGATATTAGTTACATTACCCGATATGCTTAACGAATCAATATTTGGCCCGGTAGAAAAAACATAGGTGAAGTTTTTTAGAATGTTGCCTTCATTTACATCGGCTATGGCCTTACCAAAGTTTATTACATAAGTTGTATTTTTTGCCAGCGTATCTTTTAATTTAATGATAAGGCTTTTTGACTTGACATTAAAATCCGGCATTTTTTCCATGTTGGGTGTAATGGTAATTTCGGTATACTCACTATTCAATTTAAAATATTCATCAAAGTCGAGCTGAATTTGCTTAGCCGAAAAATTACGGGTGGGGTTGAGTGGAGTTGCCTTCAATAATTTGGGCGGTGTCTTGTCGCGCGGGCCACCCATTGGCCTTTGTATGTTTGCACAGCCGGTAGCTATTAAAAATGCTGTTAAAACCAATAAATTTTGAATGAAAAACAGAGGTTTTTTATTTAACGTCATTTTTAGGGCTTATAAACAATTTTTTACTTTTTATGAAGATTATCATTCAAAATTGAAAATACCGGCTTATAAACGGTATTTTATAATTAATTGATTATCAGTATATTATATAATTATCTACTTACATGCACCATTAAAACTGAAATATCAGAAGGAGATACGCCCGAAATGCGGGAAGCCTGCCCTAAGGTGCGCGGTTTAATACGCATCAGTTTTTCACGTGCTTCTTTTGATAAGGACACCAATTGATGATAATTAAAGTCAGGATTAATTTCCTTGTCTTCCATTTTTTTCATCCGCTCAACAATGTCCATTTCTTTTTCAAAATAGCTCTCGTACTTTATCTTTATCTCAGCCTGCTCAATGGTCTCTTTATCATAGTTTAATAACAGATCATTTAAAGTAGCATCAGCTTTACGCAAATCATTAAAACCTACCTGCGGGCGTCCCAATAAATTGAAGAGCTTTACAGCCTGGTTAACAGGGCTGGTTCCTAACTCCTCTAATAACGTATTAACCTCGCCCGTTTGTATAGACTTGGTACGCGTAAATGCAACTATATCATCAGAGTCTTTTATCTTCTTATTTACTTTGGCTAAGCGCTCATCGTTTATTAATCCCAACTCATGGCCAATAGGGCTTAACCTGATATCAGCGTTATCCTGGCGTAACAGTAAACGATGCTCTGCTCTTGAGGTAAACATGCGGTAAGGCTCTTCTGTACCCTTGGTTACCAGGTCATCTATCAACACACCAATGTATGATTCCGATCGTTTCATGATCAGCTCATGTTTATCAAATACTTTTTGGTGTGCATTTATACCGGCAATTAATCCTTGCGATGCAGCTTCCTCGTAACCGGTAGTACCGTTTATTTGTCCTGCAAAGAAAAGATTGGCGATCAGTTTTGTTTCTAATGTCAGGGTTAATTGAATAGGAGGGAAGTAGTCGTACTCAATCGCATAACCCGGCCGGAACATTTTTACATCCTCAAAACCGGGTATCAATCGCAACGCTTTGTATTGTACATCTTCGGGGAGAGAGGTAGAGAAACCATTTACATAGATCTCGCAAGTGTTCCAACCTTCAGGCTCAACAAATATCTGATGGCGTTCGCGTTCAGCAAACCGGTTAATTTTATCTTCGATGGATGGGCAATAGCGCGGGCCCAAACCTTTAATTCTACCCGTAAACATTGGCGAACGCTCAAAGCCTTCTTTTAATGTTTCGTGTACTTTAAGGTTGGTGTACGTTATCCAGCAGCAGCGTTGTTCTTCTTTTAATTCAACATCAGTATAAGAGAAACGGCCGCGTTCTTCATCACCCCACTGCTCTTCCATTAATGCATAGTTGAGCGATCTGCCATCTACGCGTGGTGGTGTACCCGTTTTCATGCGGCCTGCTTCAAAGCCTAGCTCTATTAATTGCTCGGTAATTCCGGTAGCTGCACGCTCTGCAGCACGCCCGCCACCCATACGTTTTTCGCCAATATGAATCACTCCATTTAAGAAGGTGCCATTGGTTAACACTACCGCATCCGATTCGATCTCGATACCTAACGATGTTTTAACGCCACATACCTTACCATTCTTAATGATCAGTGATGATACCATCTCCTGCCAAAAATCAACATTAGGAGTTCTTTCTAAAGCCAACCGCCATTCTTCAGAGAATCTTTTACGGTCATTCTGTGTACGGGGGCTCCACATAGCAGGCCCTTTCGAGCGGTTTAGCATCCTGAACTGGATACTTGTTTTATCAGATATAATACCCGAATAACCGCCCAATGCATCAATCTCTCGCACAATTTGCCCTTTGGCAACACCTCCCATTGCAGGGTTACAGCTCATTTGTGCGATGGTCTCCATATTCATAGTGATCAATAGCACGCTTGAACCAAGGTTAGCTGCTGCCGCTGCTGCCTCACATCCGGCATGGCCGGCACCCACTACAATAACATTATACTTTTTAAACATCTTTATCATCAATGTTCCACGTGGAACATAGCAAAATTAGTTAATAAACTATTCGTTTGATGTTCCACGTGGAACATGCCTAAATAATGACACTATAGCTACACCCGACCAAATGGCTTCCAAAACCACAAACGGGTAGAAGTGGATAAGGTATGATGAAAAACAATTTAACCCTGCGCCAATAATGTTTGAATATATATAGTACTTACCACTCGCTTTAACCCTTCCAAACAAGTTTAAAAAGAAAGCCACAAGCAGGATAACAACACCGACGGTAGCTATAATATCCGATTCGCTCATGCTTCACTTAATTCGGTCAACTCTAACCAGCGGGTTGTTTTGTCTTCCAACTCGTCATTCAAATCTTGTATCTTATCTGCCAGGTAAGCTAATTCCTCATGGTTTGTAATACCCGAATTTAACTGCGCCGTCATGTCTTTTATTTCAACTTCTATCTTTGCAATGCGTTGCTCCAGGTCTTTCAGTTCCGTTTGCTCCTTAAAGCTTAGCTTGCTCTTTTTAGGTTCAGGTGCTTTTATAACAGGTTTTTGTGCCTCTATTTTTGCCAATCGCTTAGCTTCGCTTTTAGCTTCTTCCAGTTCTATCCTGTAATCCGAGTAATTGCCATTGTATATCTTAACCGAACCATTACCTTCTAAAATAAAAAGCTGGTCGGTTAGTTTATCCAATAAATACCTGTCGTGCGTTACCAAAACCAGTACGCCCGGGTAATTTACCAGGAAATCTTCCAGTACATTCAACGTATCAATGTCCAGATCATTAGTTGGCTCATCCAGTATCAGAAAGTTTGGATTCTTCATCAGGATATGCATCAACTGCAAACGCTTCTTCTCGCCACCACTTAGTTTTGATATAAACCCATGTTGTTTTACCGGAGGGAACAAGAATTGTGTAAGTAATGATGATGCAGTAATGGTTTTACCATCGGCCATCAAAATGTACTCGGCCACGTTTTTAACCACGTCAATTACACGATCAGTTTCCTTAAACTGGATGCCTCCTTGGTGAAAGTAACCCATCACCGTAGTTTCTCCTTTATCTATTTTTCCGGTATCAGGCTGTAAAGCACCGGTTATCATGTTAAGCAAGGTTGATTTACCACTACCATTCTTTCCGGCCAAACCGATCCTGTCACCCTTTTTAAAGGTGTAACTAAAGTTTTTGATCAGATCATTACCATTAAAGCCTTTATCTACATGGTTTATCTCCATGATCTTGTTGCCCTGGCGTGCGGCTTTCATGCTCAGCTCTACCTTTTCAAGCGGACCGGCATTCTTTGTTTTATCCTCTAACTCGTAGAAGGCGTTAATGCGCGACTGTGATTTGGTACCACGTGCCTGTGGTTGCCTGCGCATCCATTCCAATTCCTTTTTTAATAACTGCGAGTTCTTATGAAACGCGTTCAGGTCATTAGCTTCACGTTCGGCTTTCTTCTCTAAATAATAACCGTAATTACCATTGTAGTTGAATATTTTACCGCGTTCTATCTCAATGATCTCGTTACATACATTATCCAGGAAATACCTGTCATGCGTAACCAGCAGGATGGTTTTGTTGCCTTCTGTCAGTAAGCTTTCCAGCCATTCAATGGTATCAATATCAAGGTGGTTGGTTGGCTCATCTAAAACATAAATTTCAGGGTTGGCTATAAGTAACTGTGCCAAAGCCAGTCGTTTCTTTTGACCTCCCGATAAGGTTTCGATCTTTTGCTCCAGGTGATGTATATCAAGTCGGCCTAATATGGTTTTGATATTATGCTCATATTCCCAGGCATCATTATTACTGATCTCTTCTGTTATTTTTTCTATCTCTTCGTAATTATCCGGGTCGTCTTCCAGCAACTCCTCATATCGGCGTATCAATTGTTGCTGCACATTGTCAGATGCAAAAATAAAATCGCTTATGGTTGCTCCCTTAGCAAACTGAGGGTCTTGTTCTAAATAGCCAAGCTTTAATTCTTTACTGCGCACAACTTTGCCTTCCATTGGCCCAAGGTGTCCTGCCAGTAATTTTAGTAATGTAGATTTGCCCGCGCCATTGGCGCCAACCAATGCTACGCGCCTGCCACGGTTAATGCCAAAAGTTAATTGGCGAAACAACCATGTATCGTGAAATGAATGACCTAAATTCTCTGCTGATATATATGTACTCACTGTATTTTATTTGATGGGACATAAAACGCCCATTTTGCTGCAAAAGTACGGAATTTTAATTATGACTAAAATGTCTGTATGAGCCATTATCAGGATGGCTAAACAAGATAGATTATCTATATTTGATAATAACCATTGTCAAACCACAATAAAATTAACCATAATACATTGATAAAGAATATATTATATAACAGTGTTGCTGTTTCAGCATTTATAGCTGTGGGTGTTTTTACAGGCTGCTCAAAAAAAACTATTGATGTACCCGATAATAGCATAGCTACGGTGAGTGCCTTTGTAGGAAACCCCACCAACGGGCCATTGGATGGCACCGGTGCAGCCGCGTATTTTGACAGGCCTATAGGTATGGCATTTGATGCTGCTGGAATTTTATATGTGGTAGATTCGGAAAACGCGAAGATCCGGAAGGTTACGCCTGCAGGTGTTGTCACCAGCTTTACCGGCAATGGCACGCATAATGTTACTGATGGCAGCCCTTTAACTGCCACTTTTAATGCTCCTTATTGTATTATTGTTGATGCGTTGGGTAATTCATACGTGAGCGAGGGTAGCCATATCCGTAAAATAACTCCGGATGGCGTAGTAAGTACTTTTATAACTAACATGGGAAGGCCTGGAAATATGACAATGGATGCAGCCGGTAATATATATGTATCGGATTTTGCTTATAACGCGATATATAAAATAACACCTGCAGGAGTAAGGAGCCTATACGCCGGTGGTGGCGGTACGGGTGCAGATAATGGCGCTGCCAACATTGCTACATTCAACAGCCCGGGTGGTTTGGCTTTTGATGCTTCAGGAAACCTCTATGTATCTGACTCCGGTAATAACATGATCCGTAAAATAACACCTGCGGGTATGGTAAGCACCTTTGCAGGTACCGGAAAAACAGGAACATCTAATGGCCCGGGAGCAACGGCTACGTTTAACTTTCCTGAAGGAATAGTTGTTGACGCGGTGGGAAATATAATTGTTGCCGATAAAATTAATCACCTTGTCCGGATCATATCACCAGCGGGCATCGTAAGCACGCTTGCAGGCAGCGGCGGAGCTGGTTCGGTAAACGGGAGCGGCAGCATAGCTACCTTTTTTCAACCTTTACAATTAGCTATTGACAAACAAGGCGTATTATATATAACTGACACAACTAACCAGATCCGCAAGATTACCTATAAAAAATAAGCACGGCCGACAGATTGTCTTAATCTATATTAAGTAATGCCTATTAGTGGTTGCTTTTTTTGAAATAAAGGAGGCTTGATAAGCTATTCGGCATGCCAATTGTGTGTTTGAACACGTAATTAAAATCAACAAGAAAATGAAAAAAATATTGCACCCTGCAGCCTCACGTGGGCATAATGATTTAGGATGGTTAAATACATGGCACTCGTTCAGTTTCAGCAGTTTTTATGACCCTAAAAAAGTGAACTTTGGAGCATTGCGGGTTTTGAATGATGATTTTGTAGCCCCATCAATGGGCTTTGGCATGCATGCGCATGATAATATGGAGATCATTACTATCATCTTATCAGGCCTGTTAGAGCACCAGGATAGTATGGGTAATAAAGGCATTATACATACAGGCGAAGTACAGGTAATGTCGGCCGGAACAGGTATCAGGCATTCGGAGTACAATCCATCTGATAAAGAAACCGTGAACCTGTTACAGATATGGCTTTTCCCTAAAGAGAATGATATTGAGCCACGTTACGATCAGAAAAGTTTTGCCGATGCCATGAAACCGAACGAATTGGTTACCCTGATATCGCCTGAAAAGAACGGGGAAGCTTTATGGATAAATCAGGACGCGAAATTTACAATGGGTAAATTTGATACAGACACTACTGTTAATTACCAGGTAACAACCGAAGCTAACGGCGCATATGTTTTTATTATTGAAGGCAGCGCTGTTATTGATGGAAGCACTTTGAATAAAAGGGATGCACTGGGTATATCTGATACACAGGAATTTAGCGCAGAAGTAAAAAAGGATAGCCAGGTTTTGATCATAGAGATGCCGATGTATTAATAAGATAATTTTTTTACTGTTAAGTTAATGTTAGGGAGATTAAAAACAATCTCCCTTTTATTTGTTATATGCCTTATAACAAGTAAAATATGGCAGAACATGAACTAAGCGGATGGAAGAAATGGGTAGAAGAAACCGGCAACCAGGTTAACTTTTTCACCGGCTTTTTCCGAAACGTATTTGCAGGAGGCTTCGAATGGTCGGAGTTTGTGCGCCAATGTTACGAAATAGGCTATAAATCCATCACATTGGTTGGCATTACCTCCTTTATTATGGGTGTGGTGCTTACGTTGCAATCGCGGCCAACATTGGTAAAGTTTGGCGCAAGCAGCATGCTGCCTTTTATGGTATGCGTATCTATTGTGCGCGAGATAGGCCCGGTTATTACCGCCATCATTTGCGCGGGCAAAATATCGTCGGGAATAGGTGCCGAGCTGGGTAGCATGAAGGTAACCGAACAAATTGACGCCATGGATGTATCGGGTGCCAACCCCATGCAATACCTGGTGGTAACCCGCATATTAGCCACTACATTAATGATACCTATACTTACCCTGATGGGGGATGTAATAGGCCTTTTTGGTGGTTACCTTGCTGTAAACCTTGCCGACCATACCAGCTGGTCGTTATACTTTAACAAATGTTTAAGCTCCATCACCTTTGCCGATCTGTTACCCGCTTTTGTTAAAACCATATTTTTTGGTTTCGCGGTTGGTTTTATAGGTTGTTATAAGGGCTATAATTCAAATAATGGTACCGAAAGCGTAGGCCTTGCAGCAAATTCAGCGGTGGTTAGCGCTTCATTATGGATATTCTTTTTAGATGTTGTTGCTGTACAGATCACTCAAATATTTTTCTATTGATTATGGATAAGGTTAAAGAAGATATCGTACCAAAAGCAAAGCGCGGCAAAGCAACTAATGAATTGGTAGTTGAAATGAAAGACGTGCGCAAAACCTTTGGCACAAAAGACATCCTGAAAAAGGTGAGCCTTACGGTAAAGCGCGGCGAAAACCTGGTTATACTTGGTCGCTCGGGCCAGGGTAAATCGGTTACCATCAAATGTATTGTGGGTATGCTTACGCAGGATGAAGGCACAGTAAAGGTATTTGGCGATGAGGTATCCGAAATGGATGAGAAGGAACTGAAAGAACTACGTGTTAAAATAGGTTTCCTGTTTCAAAGCGGCGCTTTATACGATTCGATGAGCGTACGCGAGAACCTGGAATTTCCGCTCACAAGAGTATTAAAAATAGACGAACAGAGCGAACTCGACCAACGTGTTGAAGAGGTGTTGGATGCAGTAGGGCTGAAGGATGCGATAGACAAAATGCCGTCTGACCTGTCAGGCGGTATGCGCAAGCGTGTGGGCCTTGCCCGGACGCTGATTGTAAAACCTGAGATCATACTATATGATGAGCCCACAACAGGCCTGGACCCCATTACATCAAGAGAGATAAGCGAATTGATACTGCAGATGCAGGAAAAATATAAAACGTCATCAATCATTATTACCCACGATATGGAATGCGCGCGCATAACCGCCGACCGCCTTATTGTACTGAACGACGGGGAGTTTGTAGAAGAGGGAACATACGAAGAGCTCGAAAACTCAAAAACAGAATTTGTAAGATCATTTTTTAAATAAGAACAACCATGAGAACCACTACAGGACAAAAATTAAAAATAGGGATATTTACCATCATAGGTATTGTTATCCTGTTTGTCGCGATATTTTTAATAGGCAGCCAGAAAAACCTGTTTAGCTCTACATACAACCTGCACGGCACTTTTAAAAACGTAGGCGGCTTAATGGTTGGCAACAATGTTCGCCTTGCAGGGATAAACGTTGGTGTAGTAAGCAGCGTTGAGCTGATAACCGATTCAACAGCGCGTGTTGATGTAACATTGAACAGCAAATATCAAAAGTTTATTAAAACCGATGCACGTCTTGCCATTGGAAGCGATGGCTTTATTGGTGATAAACTAATAAATATTTCACCGGGAGGTGTATCATCCCAACAAGTAGCGCAGGATAATGCACAACTGAAAACGGTACCTCCATTTGATACTGATAAATTGATAGGGCGTGCCACCAAAATCATTGAAAACGCGTCGGAATTAACCGGCGACTTATCTGAGATAGTAGCCAAGATCAACAATGGCAAAGGCAGTATTGGCCGCTTGCTGAATAACGATAAGATGGCTAAGGATATGGAGAATACGGTTAAAGAAGCAAAAAGTACCATGAAATCTGTTAAAACAACCATTGGTACAGCAAACGAAGATCTGAAAGCTGCTCAAAATAACTTCCTGCTGAAAGGCTACTTTAAAAAGAAAGAAAAAGCAGCTAAAGCAAAACAGGATTCGATCAAAAAAGCCAATACACCACCGGATACCACCAAGAAAAAACGTAAAGGCTTTTTAGGATTGGGAGGTAAAGGAGAATAATTTACTGCGTACTGATCACTAAGGTATTAGACGGGTAGCTTTCGTTCTTTAACCTGTCAATAGCGGTAACAACATACCGGTAGGTCTTGCCCCGGTCAATATCATCGTCCTCAAAACTGGTTGTAGCATCATACTGAATGTGCAGTATGTTTTTAGGGTCGTCGAGCGATACTTTTTCATCGCCTGTAAAGCGGTAAATAACATAACCATACACAGGCTCTTTATCTTTGGCCAATAAAGGTGTTTTCCACATTAGGGTAACAGCGCGTGCGCCTGCTTTATAAGTCAGCTCCAGGGGCTTGTTTGGGGCTACAGAATCAAGCCAAAGCATGGGTGGCGGCAGGGCCGGGTAAAGGTAATAATCATCGGTAAGCGAATCGGTAACACCCAAAGGGTTATTCATTAATGAGCGCGAACTGAAATAAACACTACCCTGCACGCGCGGGTTTTTGCGCAATAGTTTTACCTGGTTGGGTACTTGTGCCGGGTTTTTAAAAGCAATATTCCCTCGCTCGTTTACACGGTACGCAGCCTGGCCAATGTACAGGTGTCTATCATAAGTGTTCAGGCTCCACCAATCTAAAAGTTTATCAAAAGCGGCGGCGCCGTTGCCAATTTGCCAGTATAGCTGCGGGTTAATATAATCAACCCAACCATTTTTTACCCATTTACGGCTATCGGCATATAATTCATAAAAAGAATCGCCGCCATGTGTATCAGAACCTTCCGGGTCGCGGCCCCTGTTTTTCCATATCCCGAAAGGGCTGATGCCAAATTTCATACGGGGTTTATGCTTATGTATACTGTCGGTCAGCATTTTAATAAGCAGGTCAACGTTATTTCGGCGCCAGTCTTCAATATTAACTATGCCGTTATTGTATTTAGTAAACGTTTCGGTATCCTTTATTTTTTGACCGGCTATTTGGTAGGGATAAAAATAGTCGTCCATGTGTACGCCATCAATATCATAGTTATCAACTACATCTAAAACCACTTTAACAATATACTCGCGTACTTCGGGTAAACCAGGGTTAAACAATTTTGTACCGCCATAAGTTAAAAACCATTCAGGCCGCAGGCGGGTAATATGGTTAGGGCTCAGGTTGGTTTCGTTAGGGCTCATGGTTGCACGGTAGGGGTTAAACCAGGCATGCAGTTCCATACCGCGTTTGTGCGCTTCTTTTACAGCAAGTTCCAACGGGTCGAAAAGCGGGTTCGGTGCTACGCCTTGTTTGCCTGTTAACCACTGTGACCATGGCTCGCGGCTTTTGGCATATAAAGCATCAGCAGCGGGCCTTATCTGGAAAATAATAGCATTGATACCCACATGTTGATGGAAATCCAGAATATCGATCAGTTCTTTTTTTTGTGTATCTGACGGGGCGCGAGGGTTGCTGGGCCAGTCAATATTGGTTACCGTTGCCAGCCATACCCCCCTGAACTCTCTTTTAGGCGCGGTGCTTACCTGTGCCAATGTGCTGTTTAGCGTAATAAAAAAAAGAAAGGTAAGGAGAAAACGTTTTTTTAATACAGGCATCCAGGTATAATTTGTTGCAAAGATATTAAACAACATTAAAGCCCGTTTATTATTAACATGGGTGTTTTTAAACATACTAACATCCCCCAAAAAACCTAAAACAAAAACGGGCTTTATTTGCTTTAACTTGAATATTGTATGCGCTATTTAATAAAATGTTACACCATGTAGTTATATTTTGTCGGTTTAAAGTCAAAAAAACGATATATTTAGAGCGCTATTGTTTTGAAAACCGACAGATCAACACATTATAAACTAACCCTAGCCGTTTAATATTTAGCCAAATTAATTAATCACGCACCTATGGAAAGCCAAACCCCAAAGAAAAATTCGAACGTTATTTACTTTTTAATAGTCGTTATTTTAGCATTGATAGGAACTGATATTTACTTGTTCCTGAAGAAGAAACAAACCGAAAACGTTGTTACTGTACAAAGTGATCAGAAAACACGGCTGCAATCAGAATTAGATAGTCTTGAACTGCAAATTGAGCAGGTAAATGCCGGTAAAACCAGAATGACTGCCGATATGCAGGCAAAAAACGACTCGCTTAAAGTAAAAATAAGAGAGTTAAGGATACAGCTGGATAAAGGAAAACTTACCCTTGCCGAATTGAACAAAGCACAGGAAGACGTAAAACAACTGCGCTACTTTGTTACCAAATACACTGCTGATATTGATGAGTTGAAAAAGAAGAATGATGACCTTACAGTAGAAAGGGATACATTAAAAACCAACCTGAGCACTGTAAAAGAAAAAGCAACCACACTGCAAAAAGAAAACGAAAACCTGTCGTCAAAAGTGCAGATAGCATCTGCATTAAAAATAGGCAGTATGAATATCAAATCGTTTAAAGTTAAAGATAACGGAAAGGAATCTGATAATGACCGTGCGGCGGTTGTTAAAAAGCTGAAGATAGAATTTACCATAGCCAGCAACCCAATTGCCGATAAACGTTTGCATGATATTTTTGTTAGAGTTATTGATCCTACGGGCAACCTTATCACGTCTACAGAATCGGCAACATTCCAGGTGGATGGTCAGGACTTGCAATATACTTACAAAGCGCCTATAGATTTTAAGGATGACGGAAGCGGCTTTACCATTGATTGGATAAACCCTAACAAGTTTCAAAAAGGGGCATATACCATATTGCTTTATGCCGATGGTTACTCGATGGGCAAATCAACCATAACGCTTAAATAGAAAAACGATAATATTATATTTAAGGGCGATGATAAATTCATCGCCCTTTTTTATTTTATGTGAGAATGACTATAAAGTTAACCGGAGTAAATTACTCTCCGGCCTGGGGGAAGGTTAGGTAAAAGATAGTCCCTTCGTTAAGGATAGTATCGAAAGAGATACTGCCACCGGCGTAAGTGATGGCATTTTTTACAAGTGCAAGGCCAAGGCCGGTTCCTGAGCTTTTTGTGGTAAAGTTGGGTACAAATATGCGCTCGCGCAATGGTTCGGGGATACCATTTCCATTGTCTTTAACCTGTATGTATATTTCTTCGCCGGGTTTAATGGTATAGGTTATTTCAACAAGTCCTTTCCTTTCGGGAGGGATAGCCTCAATGGAATTTTTAAGCAGGTTGTTAAACGAGCGCAATATCTGGTCTTTGTCTGCCGAAATATAAAAAGGAGTTCCTGAGGGCGTGTACAAAATTTCAAAATCTTCAGTCTGTTTAAAAATATTTACTGCCTGTGATATGATCTCGAAAATATCTACCCGCTGTATCTGTGTTTCGGGCATTTTTGCAAAGTTTGAAAACTCGGATGCAATACGCGAAAGGCTATCAATCTGCTCAACAAATGATTTGCTGAACCGCTCAAACTTCTGATCAAATTTAGGGTCTTTATCTTTCCAGGCTTTTTCTAATAGCTGCAAGCCAAGCTTAAGCGGCGTAAGCGGGTTTTTTATTTCGTGCGCTACCTGTTTGGCCATTTCGCGCCAGGCATTTTCGCGCTCAGATTGTGCAAGTTTGCTGGCACTATCTTCAAGGGCGGCTATCATGTTATTGTACTCCTTTATCAGCGAGCCGATCTCGTCGTTATGTTGCCATTTTATGGGTTCGTTTTTGCGACCATAAATAGTTTTGCTCAAGCTTTGCTGAATGAGGGCCAATGGCGTTGTTATTTGCCTTGCAACAGCTACAGCAAATAAACCGATTGCCACAAATACAAGCGCGTAAACGTTGATCATGGTATTTAAAAACGCACCAATATGCTCTTTATACTCTGTTTCGTTAGAAAAGTATGGAAGCTGCAGGTATCCGGTGATCGCTTTTTTTGAATCGCGTATGGGGGCGTATGCCGCTTTGTAATTAAGTAGGCCAATTAATTCGGGATTAATAAAGCCCGATTTTTGCAGCCTGTGCAAATAAATGTATGCCATGGCGTTCATCCGGGGGGCAATCAGCCCGGCTTCATACAGTTTGGGCTGCGTAGTAATGATCTCTTTTCCATTAACATCATAAAAGGTAAGATCGGCAGAGTAGGTATCGGCAAAAGAGTTAAACGCAAGAGTTGTTTCTTCATCGGCAACAATATTTTCCCTGTCAAACCCGCTCTTTTCAAAAGCGGTGGCTATTCGTGTTATTTTATCACGAATGTTGTCATCCTGCTGGTTGAGGTATTGGTTACGTACTGATATAAAGGTGAGTATACCAATAATTATCAGGGTAACTACCACTGCAAATACCATGGATAGCTGTATACGGGTGCGATAAAGCACCTTATCAAAATTATACCAAAAGCCCCATTTTAAAGGTTTAAGTACGTTAACATTTTTAAGAATATTCCATGCATTTCGTGTCCCTGTCACTAATAAGGTAAATAATACAAATACCAGAAAGAAAAACGTAAGTGATGTAATACCTGTAAATACTTTATCCTCCTCGCGGCTTACTACAATAAGCTCCCGCTCCCTTGGCTGGTATATCAAATGCGAATACACAAGGCCATTGTTGTCTGTGCTGTTTTCGTGAGTGGTTTGATATATGTATTGCTTTAATTTACCCTCAAACTCATAATTTACTAAGCTGTAAATATATTTCCCGCTTTGGTTAAGCAGTTTCCCATCCCTGTAATAGGCATATGAGTAACCTTTAAAGCTACTACTTTGATTTTGCCCCCCCTCTATCAATAATTCAGGAAAAGGCTCCGTACTTTTTGCCTGCTTGGCCTGCAGGTCGATCACCATGGTACCGGTTTTTTCGTTTTTATCGCTGATGGGTATAATGGCAAAATAACGCTGTATGCCAAAAGAATCGGTAGCTTTATAAAAGTAGCGGGTATTAGTTATTTTGGTTGCCGAGTAAAGCACCATGCTCTTAAAATCATTTAGTACATAATTATTATTGTTTGAGAGCGGTGCATCCGAAGCATCGTATTCATATGTAGTAAAATCGTATTTTGACAGGTATCCATCATAGTACAATTTTTTGAACCTGTTTTTTAGGAAGTTGTGATTGCGCGACGCGTTGTTGAAATAACGCGGCAAAAAGGCATCGGTTACAATTTTTCCTTCAATTTCGCCAAATAGTTTTTCGGCAGGTACATCGTCGGCTGCCTCTAACTGGTGAACAATATGCTTGCGGACCTCTTTTTCTTTAACCGACTCAAACGTATAAAGCTTTACTGATGATATGCAGGCGCAAATAATGATGATGGCAATAAAAGCAAGCGGATCGTATTTACCTTTTAAATAATATACTGTATACCCTATTATGATAACGATAAGCGACCATAGAAGATAAAAACAGGAGTAATCTTTTTGTATAACATCTGCAACGGTAGCTAATAAAATTGCAGAGAATAACACATACAGCTTCTGAGTATGGTTAATATTGAGTTTTAATGTAATGGCAATACAGGTTTCGGCCAACAGAACAAAAATGAAGAAGCCAAAACACAAGGTTAATATTGCAATTACGCCAAACTGGCTCAAATTAAGTACGTTGTTTACATCAAGGTTTATTTTTGAATCAATGATCTGGCTGGCCGCTATTGACAATAAAAAGTATGATACCAAAACAAGAAATAAAGCACAGGCAATGCAAATTACAAGGCTGGCAGATTTACCTCGTACTTGTTGTATAATTTTAAACCTGTTGTAGTGCACATATACAGTAAGCCAGGTAAGTAATATGGTATTGATAACAAGATCGCCCTGGCTTGGAAAAAGCCAACCCCGATTATATAAATAAGGCTTAAAAAGGCCTATACCCGAATATATTTCGGGCCAGTGATAGTAAAGGCCAATAAACCGGATACATACAATAAAACCACCAATAATAAAAAACGATAATACAACCCGGCCTTTGTTATTGAAATATTGGGCAAGATTGTGCGTAAGCACACACAACAATAACATGCCTGATAGCCAGAGTAATATCTGTATGTTTTGAAACAGGTGATTAGGTTCGTTTGCTTTTAATTTTACCGAAAACAAGTATTGCCTGTCAATAGTATGTATGCTGTAAATTTTGTGGTCGGTAAAATCGGCTATTTCAATATTGTTGTCCTGTAGCAGATTGGGGGCAAATACATTTTTAAGGTAAGGATTTTGGTACGAGTAATTGTTTTTTATCGGGATGTAAAAAACAAAGCAAAAAGCACCGTCGGTTTTTTTAATTACCTCATAATAACCATTGCTCTCTTTTAAAAAAGAACTGCCATCTTTAATATTTATTGCCGAATTAGGGAGTACCCTGATGCCGTTCCAATAAATTAAACGACCGCTTTCAAATACAGAAAGGTATATCCTGTCGTTTTTTGCAAGTCTGACCAGGCTTAGGGCGTATTGCTCATCATTATCAATATTCTTTAATTTGAATATTGATGTTTTACTGGTAATAAGCTCTTTTACCAGCTCTTCTTTTTGCTGAAGGTTGGTTTCAAGCGTTTTGGCGCTGCTTTCGAGATTGTTGGCCGGACTAAAGGTTTGTTTTGCAATAATAGCCGTTAAAAACAAGCCAAGGCAGATAAGTCCAAGTAACCAACGAATTTTAGTGGCAGCGGTCAAATTGTATGTTTTTTAAAATGTACTATCAATACAAACAAAAGGGCGCAGTGTTTTGACCGTGCAAAACTATATCGTGGCGCTTGCCGTTGGTATTGCGCGATCAACCTTTTTTACCAGGCCCTGCAATACGTTACCCGGGCCAACCTCGGTAAACGATGTTACGCCATCCTGCAACATGCGTTGCATAGTTTGTGTCCATTTAACTGGGCCGGTTAGCTGTGCAACCAGGTTAGCTTTAATAGTTGCGGGATCAGTATACGGTTTGGCATCAATGTTTTGATAAACCGGGCAAACCGGGCTCTTAATTTCGGTAGCAACAATAGCGGCTTCCAGTTCAACACGGGCAACCTCCATTAACGGTGAGTGGAACGCGCCGCCCACATTTAGCTTTAAAGCACGTTTAGCGCCAGCGGCTAATAATAATTCACAGGCGTGGTCAACTCCGGCAATAGTGCCCGATATAACTAATTGCCCCGGGCAGTTATAATTTGCCGGTACCACCACATCGCTTACGCGCTTACAAATATCCTCAACAGTAAAATCATCCAATCCTAAAATAGCTGCCATGGTTGATGGCTGTACCTCGCAGGCTTTTTGCATGGCGTTGGCACGTGCGGCAACCAAGCGTAACCCATCCTCAAAAGATAGCGCACCGGCCGAAACCAGGGCCGAAAACTCACCCAGCGAATGGCCTGCAACCATTTCGGGCTGAAAGCTATCCCCTAAAGCTTTAGCTAATATTACCGAGTGTAAAAATATAGCCGGTTGGGTAACATTGGTTTGTTTCAGGTCTTCGTCGGTACCGTTAAACATGATATCGGTAATGCGGAAACCTAAAATATCATTGGCCTTTTCAAAAAGGTCTTTTGCTGATTCAGAGTTTTCGTAAAGTTCTTTACCCATGCCTACAAACTGGGCGCCTTGTCCGGGGAATACGTATGCTTTCAATGTTGGTTTATTTAGTTGATTAGGTTTATTATGTTGTCCAAGCGCCAAAAAAAGCTTTTTGCTTTTTACCTTTAAAGCTTTTAGCTCAATTTAGATGATATCAAATGTAAAAATTCCGCACGGGTTTTTTCCAGTAAAAACGCGCCCGTAAATGCCGATGTTGTGGTAACCGAGTTTTGTTTTTGCACACCGCGCATGCTCATGCATAAATGGCGGCACTCAATAACAACAGCAACGCCTAAGGGTTGCAATGTTTCCTGTATGCAATCGCGTATCTGGTTAGTTAAACGCTCCTGTACCTGTAAGCGGCGTGCGAAGGCATCAACCACGCGTGGTATTTTGCTCAGGCCAACAACCTGCCCGTTTGGAATATAGGCTACGTGCGCTTTACCAAAAAACGGGATCATGTGGTGTTCGCACATCGAGTAAACCTCAATGTCTTTTACCACCACCATCTGGCTGTACTCTTCCTTAAACATAGCCGATTTTAATATTTCTTCGGGATTAAGATCGTATCCGTGGGTAAGGTAAAGCAATGATTTTGCCACACGCTCCGGTGTTTTAAGCAGCCCTTCGCGATTAGCATCTTCGCCCAAGGCTCCTAAAATATTGGTGTAGCTATGAGCAATGGTGTTGATCAGCCCTTCGTTATAACGGTCAATTTTCAGATAGCCATCCAATTCATCATCGTCGGCATCGTGGTTGTGGTGATTGCTCATATTGGTTTAGTCGCCAAAATACTCGGCACTATTGTTTTCGGTTTCGTATAGTTTAACAGAGTGTAAAAAAACCCCATCAAAAGCTTCAATGGGCGCTTTTAACTGGTTGAATATTTCTATGCAAAGCAATTCGGTAGAGGCCATTTTCCCTTTCATAAAGGGTACATCAAGGTTAATGTTCTTATGGTCCAGCTTTTCAATAACGTGTTCGTTAATGATTATTTTAAGCTCTTTAAGGTCCATTAAGTAACCGGTGGCATGTGTTACCTGGCCCTTTACGGTTACAAACAGGTTGTAATTGTGCCCATGCCAGTTGGGGTTAGCGCACTTGCCAAAAACCTCGTTGTTTTTTTCGGGGCTCCATTCATCGCGGTACATTTTGTGTGCCGCGTTAAAATGTTCTTTACGTGTAATGTAGATCATCATGGTTTTGCTGCTGCAAATATATAAAACAAAAAACGGCTAATAGTTTTATCTTAGTGCGCAAATGGCCAGGCAAATATTAATTGTTGCTGCTACCGAAGCAGAAATTGCACCCTTACTCCATCATTTTGCGAATGAAAAGCCTTTTGATGTGCTCATTACAGGCGTTGGCATGGTTGCTACAGCCTTTGCCCTGGGCAGTCAGGTCAATGTAAAAAAGTATGATCTGGCTATTAACCTGGGCATAGCCGGTAGTTTTGACCGTTCGATAGCTTTGGGTGATGTGGTTGAAGTGATAGCCGATGAGCTATCAGAGTTAGGGGCCGAAAGCGACGAAATGTTTATCCCGATAGCGCAACTCGGTTTCGGCGAAAGCCGGTATATGGCTGGCTCGGCATTGCGTTATCATACCCAAACATTGAAGTTGAAAACCGTAAGTGCCATTACCGTAAATACGGTCCACGGCAACGAAGCTTCGATAGAAAAGGTAGCCCTGCGTTTAGCACCACAGTTGGAAAGTATGGAAGGTGCCGCCTTTTTTTATAGCTGCGAAAAGACCGGCGTGAAGGGGATACAGATCAGGGCTGTGTCAAATTACGTGGAAAAACGTAACCGCGATAACTGGCAGATAGGGCTGGCTATTAAAAATCTGAATAGCTTTGCGATAAGTTTGCTGGAAGAGCTAACATCCGGCAGGTAATAAACACATTCCCGACCATGAAACTTACCCTCGGCTTTTCGCCATGCCCTAACGATACCTTTATTTTCGACGCGCTCATCCATCATAAAATTGATACCGAAGGTTTAGATTTTGAAGTGTTTTTTGATGATGTGGAAACACTGAACCAAAAAGCCATGCAGGGTGTGTTGGATATTACCAAACTGAGCTACCATGCCTTTGCTTATGTTATCGATAAATACGTATTGCTGGATGCCGGTAGCGCATTGGGTTTTGGTGTTGGGCCGTTGCTGATTTCGAATTTCGCGATTTCAATTTCGGATCTGCAGGAAAAATCAATGCAGTATAAGATTGGCATACCGGGTAAATACACTACAGCAAATTTTCTGTTGGGATTAGCTTTCCCGGAGGCGAAGAACAAACAGGAAATGGTATTTTCAGAAATTGAAAATGCTTTATTGGATGGAAAAATAGATATAGGCCTCATCATTCACGAAAACCGGTTTACCTACCAGGATAAAGGGCTGCATAAAATATTGGATCTTGGCGATTATTGGGAAAGGCAAACCGGTTGTGCCATACCCCTTGGCGGTATTGTGATTAACCGCCGCCTGCCTTTGGATGTTCAGCTAAAAGTAAACAGATGTATTCGCCGCTCCGTAGAGTTTGCCTTCGCGAACCCGAAATCGGGATTGGCGTTTATCCGCGAGCACTCGCAGGAAATGAGCGAGGAGGTAATGTATAAACACATTGATCTGTATGTAAATAAATACTCGGTTGATCTGGGTGCCGAAGGCCGAAAGGCCATTACATTATTATTTGACAAGGCGCTGGAGAAAGAGATCATCCCACCCATAAAAGAAGAGATATTTCTTAGCCCCCTAACCCCCTGAAGTGGGGAACTGATAGGCGGTGTTAAAAAGATGTGATTAGTATAAAAAAATGAAGTTGCGGTAACCAGCCGCAACTTCGCCAAATTAAACTAATACTAAATTGTTGCCGTAAAGAAGGTAGGTGTTCTGTTGCGGCTTCATTATGAGATGAGTACGTTTGACAGTGTTGGGTTTAAAAGGTTTAATAAAAAAAAGAAATATTTTGCCCCATGATATTCCGGCTTGATGAACGCTTGATTTTTCCGAACCCGGCTTTGGCCGAAGATGACGGATTGCTGGCCGTTGGCGGCGATCTATCTCCCGAAAGGTTACAGTTAGCGTATCAAAACGGAATATTTCCGTGGTATAGTGATGATACCCCTGTTTTATGGTACTCGCCACACGAGCGCTTTGTCTTATATCCCGAAGAGTTACGGATCTCAAAAAGCATGAAACAGGTAATGCGTTCGGGCCAATTTAAAATAACATTTAACCGGAATTTTGCAGGCGTAATACAAGCCTGCGCCATTACAGAGCGCACCGACCAGGATGGCACATGGATAACCGGGGACATGCAGCAAGCCTATATCAAGCTGCATAAAATGGGGATGGCGCATTCGGTTGAGGCTTGGTTTAATGATGAATTGGTGGGTGGGCTATATGGTATTGAGGTGGGCACTGTTTTTTGTGGCGAAAGTATGTTTAGCCATAAAAGTAATGCATCAAAACTCGCGCTGATAAGCCTTTGCCAAACCGGAAAATACAGATTGATAGATTGCCAGGTACATACCGATCATCTCGCGTCGTTAGGCGCGAAGATGATCGGAAGGGATGAATACCTGTCAATGTTAAAAAGCGTTGAATAAATTATGTTCAAGCCTGATGAGGTATGTGGTGTTCGATGTCCGGCTCAGGTTACCGCTTAGTTGTGTTTGATAACTCAGATCTAATCGGGTGGTGCTGTTAAAAATGAATTGCACAGCTGGAGCAATATCAATCAGGCTACCTTTGTTATCTAAACTTGATTTGCCTAAAAACTCCACATATAAATTCACGTTGGTTTGTTTGTAATCAGTATACGTTTTAGGCAGTAATAAATAACCTGCCGAAAAGCTATAATCTAACTGGTTGCGGCTTATTGCGGCCGGAACAGGGTTTGAAATATTATTTAAACTATGAACGGCATTTGCCGTTGCCGAAAGTGCCAGTTTATGCAATAGCTGTGTAACCACCAGGCCGCCCGAATAGCCGGAATTATCGCCCTGCAAATTTATAGAGTTATAACTAACCGGGTTGTTAATAAGGGATACACGCCCGGTGCCTGCAATACGAAAATGGGCCCGGGGCTGGTCCAGAGCTAAAAAGCGGTATTTGGCATAAATGCTCGCGCCCTCAAAATTTAAGGCTGGCTGGTAAAGCGATGAGGCATACAAATTAGCATGCACCATCAGGTTTTTTGAAAACCCAAACATTACTTCGGGATTTAACCTCAGGCCCGCGCGGTTATCTGCCAGGGGCTGCAACTCGGTGTTTAACCTTATACCAATGGCTTTTGTTGCCATATTGCTTGCGGGTTCGGTATTTACATATAGCTCCTGTGCATAAAGTTTACCCGATAATAGTATCAGGCAAACTAAAAATTTTATATACTTCATATAACTTACGATACGATAACATGGTAAACACGTTGTTTTTTGTCATTTATCCCCGATGTGTATGCCGGGTCTTTTACCTGCTGGGTGTATTTTTTGAAAGTAGCCGGGGAAACAAAATCTTTATCTACAATTTGTAGCCGTACGTCGCCATTTAATGTTTTGGCCGGAGGGGCAGCCAGTTGGTATATTGATCCATTATAAGTAAAACGTGAATCGGTAACTGCGGCGCCGTTAAAATTATATACCGCGATAAGCGTACTTACCGAAAAGCCCGCCGCTTTTACTTTTTGCTTTATGGCATCAAGATTAACAGCTTTGTCTGCCTTAAACGTAATGTAAAATATGTTTTTGTTAAGGTCGGGTTTTATCTGACCTACAAAATCGAGTGTGTTTAGTGCCTTTTGTGTAGATAACGAACACATAGAGCAGGTTAGGCCGCTCACTTCTAATTCGGCTTTTATAAATTGTGCTTTTGCTTGCGCGATAGTGGCGACAAGGGCAAAAAATATGATGAAATTTTTCATGTTAATTTGGGATAATGTTATTTGGTAACAGGTTTTAATGTTTCAGTTATTTTACCGCAATCGGCCATTTCTGCCCCGTAGTATGGGTTTTTAATGTCTTGGGTTTCGCTTAGCCAATATGCCTTTTTCATAGGGCAATACTGCTGATAAATGGTAGTGCTGTTAACCTTCAATGCCTTAACTACAGTGAACATATTGTTAGACAGGCTTGCAAAATGTTCGCGTTGGTGTCCAATGGCATTGGTTTCGCTAATGTGGCGGCTATCGAACTGTAATTTATCTGCATACTTTGCCCAGATAGTTTTTTGATCTTGCGACATTGCTTTAACAGGAAATCCGGCTATTACGGTATAAAGCACTTTAGCCTTAGCTTGGGTAGCATTTCCATCACCGGAGAACAGGGTGTTTTTCACATCAAGATAGTCGCTGATAATTTTATTGATCGCGCTATTGGTATTTTGAGCTTTTACCTGGCTGAATTGTATTAATGTAATTATAGCCAGAAGAGTTATTTTAAAGGTTTTCATGTTTTTTTGATTTTATTATTGAATATTACATTTTCATTAACCGGGGGTATATCCTGATAAATACCTCGCCACCTATGGGGTTTTTGCCGTAAAGGCTGTTCAACCGGTCGTCGACACTGTAATAAGTTAACTGTGCACCAATGGCGGTTTTAAACTGGCCGATATTGATGAGCGTTTTATTGAGCCCCAATGTAATGGCATTAACCGGGAAAGCAGTATGCCCGCCGTAAGGTAATGGGTTTAAATTTAGCTCTTCGGTTGATTTTTGAACAAATTCGTACCGGGTGTAAAAAGTAGCTGTTTTAATATTCAGATCGCCTTCCAGCAATACAGCGTGCTCTGCATTGTGGCCTTCAGATTTATTCATCCCCCAAACTGCCGATGCATTAAAATACTTGCCATCGCCGAAAGGTAAAGCATAAATTGCAGATGCCGTGCTACGGTTGATATCCTCGGCCGGGTTAAGTGACTCAGGGCTTTTGATAAAGCCATGTGATACCTGCAGGGCCCAATTTTTTGACGGGTTAAAGTTTAACCTTGCGCTCCACGAATCAAAACGTGGCTTATCAAAATTGTAACGGTTCTCATCAGGCTCGCGGCCGGTAAAGGAGGATGCCTCTATCTTAAAATTATAAAACCGGTACCCAATGGTGGCTACACCAAAGGTAATATGTGTAGCATCGGCCCAATGGTGGCTGATGGGTGCATCGGGGTTAGAGAATGCCGATGGGCGGTGCATAAATGTTACAGGGCCCAAAGCAGGCTCTCCGGGGTAGCCTATATAAATGCTGAGATCGCTGTTTTTAGATAGCGCGTAGGCATAGCTGGCCGAAAGTTCGTCGAACAGATCATGCGGGTGCTGGCGATCAACCAAAGGCAGGCCATTCCAGCTTTCGCCGGATTGAAAAAGCAGCGGATAGCCGTAACCGCCCTCGGTCAACGGGTCGAGCGATATCATCATGTTAATGTGCAAAAGGCCGTTTGCCCCTAATTTATGTTGCGCCATACCCATAAACCAGTTTGGCGCGTCAAATTTTTCGCTACCGCGCGAACCGGAGTTTGATATATCCTGCCGGGTGTAACGCGCCGAAATATTGCCATGCAGCATATAACTCCAGCTTTTGCCCTGAAGCATAATGCCATTCATGGGCGAAGCATCGGGCAGCCAGCCGGTACCCGATCCGTCGCGGTTCATGAGTAGGTTAATGGATTGTGAGCTGGTCATGGTTTTCATATCCATGTGGTGCTCCATGTTCATGCCGTCCATATTCATATCACCCATATCCATGCCATGCATATCATGGTTTTTGGTGGTGTCTTTTTTTACTTTTTGCGCGTTGGTGATGGTAAATGCCATCAACAGCGCGAAAAGAAGAATTACTCTTTTCATTTTAATTGTTTTGAAAACTTAAAAAATTGATGGTAACCGTATTGAAAAATACGGTTATGAGAAAGCCTTAGCTCTCAAAAAATGGAAAGAGGGATCAGATTCGGTAATTACCGAAAGTAAGGTACAAAGGGTTGGCAGCGGCATTGGGCGGCGCTTTGTTGGGGGCGTGTTTAACAATATCCCGGCAGGTAGCAAAAGCGTTGTATTGGATATGATAAACAACCGGCATTACCGCTGCGTATTGTGCGGTAAATGTGTGTGCTGTACTGTTTACATGTTTATCCTTTACAGCGATGTTTACATGCTCTGTTTTGCAGCAAGGCTTATTAATGCGCATTTTGCCACCGGCGCAGGTTTGGGGCGCCCCGAACGATGCCGATGAAAATTGGCCAAAACAGTAATGAAAGTTTACAGTAAAGCCTGTACTTACCGCAAGGTAAAATACAGCCATCCCATAAATTATCATTCTTTTTAACATATCACAAATATAGGGTTAAAACGTTTAAATAGTAAAAACATACTAATTATGATATTGGTCGGACACAATATGTTGATTGCGTGGCTGTAAGGCTGTTTTTTTCGACAATTAATCGTAATTTTGTAGTTCATTATACTAAGCATTTACAATTATGACTGAGACACTTGACATCAGCATCACTAAAAATCAAAACTCGCGTTTAACCACAACGGATTTTGATAATTTAACTTTTGGACATACTTTTTCAGATCACATGTTCGTCGCGGATTACGCGGATGGTGAGTGGAAGAATTTTCAAATTGTACCTTATGGCGATATTAGCCTGAGCCCTGCAATTTCTTCGCTGCACTACGGACAATCGTTTTTTGAAGGTATTAAGGCCTATAAGCATGTCGATGGAAATGTCTCTGTGTTTCGCCCGAACAAAAATGCCGAGCGTTTTAATAAATCGGCGGAGCGTTTGTGTATGCCTACCTTGCCCGAAGATATTTTTATACAAAGCATATTAGCGCTGGTTGATGTGGATAGCGATTGGGTACCTACAAAACCGGGCCACTCTTTGTATATCCGCCCGTTTATGTTCGCTACTGATCCTTACCTTGGCGTTTCTCCATCAAAAACCTATAAGTACATGGTATTGACAGGCCCGGTTGGCCCTTACTTTACTAAACCGTTAAAGGTTAAAATTGAGACAGAGTTTTCGCGTGCTACCGAGGGTGGTTTTGGCTACGCCAAAGCAGCCGGAAATTATGGTGGTGCTATGTTGCCGGGTAAAATGGCTGTTGAACAAGGTTACGATCAATTGATCTGGACTGACAGCAAGGAGCACGCTTATATGGAAGAATTAGGCGCTGCTAACGTAATGTTTTTATTGGATGGTAAATTGATAACGCCATCAACAGATAAAGGCACTATTTTAAAAGGCGTTACCCGCGATACAGTATTGACCCTTGCCCGTGATTGGGGCTACCCTGTTGAAGAGCGTCGTGTAAGCGTTGCCGAGGTATTAGAAGCCGCTAAAAACGGCACCCTTGAAGATGCTTTTGGTGCCGGTACTGCCGCTACCATTGCACCTATAGGCCAGATAGAACACGAAGGACAACTGTATACATTAAGTGACCCAGCCGAACGTGAGTTTAGCCAGAAAGTGCTTAAAACACTGAACGAGATACGCTATGGTGTAACAGCCGACCCGTATGGATGGAATTATATGGTGTAATCAGCATTACACAGTTTTTAAAGAGCGATGAGTTTTAAACTCATCGCTCTTTTTGTTTTAGGGTAGTGTAAGTTTTCCAACATTTTACCAACCTATAAGGAAAAATGATATTAATGGATACATTAACCCAATAACTATATATGGATGAAGCCGAATTTTTAGCATTGATTAAGGATCACCAAAAGATCATTCATAAAGTTTGTCATTTATATCGTGACACGTGTGAAGATAGAGAGGACTTGTTTCAAGAGATCGTTTTCCAGCTATGGAAAGGGCGTGATACTTTTAAAGGCATGGCAAAAATAAGCACATGGATGTATCGGATTGCCTTGAACACGGCGGTCGCAACATTTCGTAAAAAAAAGCCTGAAATCGAATACGGTGTTATTTTACCGGATTATCCCGAAGAGCTACAAAGTGACGAGCTGGCAATACGCCAGGAAGGGTTGTTTGCCGTATTGAAACAACTTGACGATAATGAAAAGGCAATTATAGCTCTGTATTTTGAGGAGCACAGCTATAAACAAATTGCCGAGATCATCGGAGTTAACGAAAGCTACATCGGTGTCAGGATCAACAGGATAAAAAATAAAATTCAAAAACTTATAATCAAATAATATGGAACTCGATCAATTTAAATCCGAATGGAATAATATGGAAACCACAAAAAAAAGCATCGATGATTTGCAAACTATGCTATTAGAAAACAAGCACCCGGTTTTAAAGGGGATCAGGAAACAACTCGTTATTGAGATTACCGGCTGGATTGTTTTCTTATTATGTTATTATACCATGTTCGATGGTTCTGGTAAACCGCTATTAGTTAATGCGTTGCTTATTGTTTCTGTTTTGCTGCCATTGGTACACAACCTTATGGGCTACCGGTTTGCAAAATATCTCATCAACGGGGCGTCAATTAAAGCATCGTTGGCAAATTATCTTGCCAAAGTAAAGATCTATGCTTTTGTATCAATTGCTGCACGGGTTATTTTCATAGTAGGGTTATTGTCGTTTTTCACCTATAATCTCAGTTTTAATTCGAACAGGTATATGGCGATAGCTATCATCGGCCTAACCTTTACCGTTCAGATGGTGTTTTTGAGCAGCATTTGGTTAAAACGAATAAAAAATCTCCAAAAAACATTTTTGGCTTTTAATTGATAGGGGTAGTATTTAAAAGATGAATAGATCATAGCCTAAGCCGATCAACAAAAAAGCCGCTACCTAAAAGATAGCGGCTTCAATATGAATAAGCGAATGATTAGAATAACAACCTAACCGGCTCTTCTAACAATGCTTTTAATGTATTTAAGAACGCAGCTGCCGATGCGCCATCAACTGTACGGTGATCGCAGCTTAGGGTAAGCTTCATCACATTACCGGGCACTACAGCACCATTTTTAACAACCGGAACTTCCTGGATACCGCTAACGGCCAGAATACAAGAATCAGGTGGATTAATGATGGCGGTAAACTCGTCAACACCAAACATACCTAAGTTTGATATGGTAAAGGTTGAGCCTTCCCAATCAGTAGGTTGCAGTTTTTTAGATTTAGCTTTTGCAGCGAAGTCTTTTACCTCGGCACTGATGTGGCTTAATGATTTGCCATCGGCAAAACGCACAACAGGCACTAACAAACCATCTTCGATAGCAACGGCAACACCAATGTTAACGTGCTCGTTGTAACGGATCTTATCGCCTAACCATGATGAATTGATCACCGGGTGTTGTTTCAGCGCGATAGCTGTAGCTTTCAAAACAAGATCGTTAAATGACACCTTGCTTGGCGCATACGCGTTGATTTTGTTACGTGCCTCAATAGCCGAGTCCATATCGATAGACATGGTTACGTAGAAGTGAGGCGCGGTAAACAAGCTTTCCGAAAGGCGTTTGGCAATAACCTTACGCATTTGCGAAACCGGTTTCTCGGTATATTTTTCGGTACCTGTAAATTCAGGGATGACAACCTTCGGTGCTTCTTTTGCCGGAGCTGCAGTAGTTGTAGCGGCTGGTGCAGTAGTTGTAGCGGCTGGTGCAGCAGCAGTGGTCGGAGCGGCGGCTGGTTTAGCGGCGCCCGGCACAAATGCTTCAACGTCTTTTTTAACAATGCGGCCACCTTCGGCGCTGCCTTTTAGTTCGGTAAGGCTGATGCCTTTGTCTTTAGCAATTTTACGCGCTAAAGGAGATGCTTTTACACGGCTGTCATCATCATTAGCGGTAGTTGCAGGAGCAGCGGCAGTTTCTGCAACAGGAGCTTCGGTTTCGGCGGCGGCAGGTGCAGCAGCAGGTGTTGCGCCACCATCTTGTAATAAAGGGGTGATGTCGGTACCTTCTTTACCTACAATGGCTATGATGCCATTTACAGGAGCAGCTTTACCTTCTTCAACACCTATATATAATAACGTACCGGCTTCGTAACCAACAACCTCCATAGTAGCTTTATCGGTTGCCACATCGGCTAACGAATCGTCGCTTTTTACTTTATCACCTACTTTGAAGTTCCATTTTTCAATGAGGCCTTCAGTCATTGTATCGCTAAGGGCCGGCATACGGATAACCGTTGCTGGTATCTTTGAAAGATCAACCTTTGGAGCGGCAGCAGCGGCAGGCTTTTCAGCAGCCGGAGCGTCAGCTTTTTTATCGGCAGCAGGTGCCGCCGCAGCTTCTGCTTTTGGAGCAGCAGCACCACCTTCGGCAGCTAAAGCAGCTTTGTAGTCTTCGCCTTCTTTACCTAAAACGGCAATAACAGTATCAACCGGAACGGCTTTGCCTTCTTCAACACCTATATATAATAAGGTGCCATCCTGAAACGATTCAAAGTCCATTGTGGCTTTGTCTGTTTCTATCTCGGCCATTACATCGCCTGATTTTATCTTATCGCCCACTTTTTTATGCCATTTAGCCAATACCCCTTCGGTCATGGTATCGCTCATTTTAGGCATTTTAACTACTTCAGCCATGTTTTATTCGATGAATAGTTTGAATTATATTTTAGTAATTAGTCTCTGATGTATGGATAATCTTTCTGCACGTACACATCGGTATACAATTCAGAGGCATCCGGCCAAGGTGATTCCTCAGAAAATCTCACTGATTCATCAACAATAGCTTTTATCTTCTCATCAATTTCTTCGAACCATTTCTCATCGGCATACTTTTCTTTTACGATAGTAGCCTTTACAGTTTCGATAGGGTCTTTTGCTTTGTAGCTTTCAACCTCATCTTTAGTACGGTATTTTTGAGGATCGGACATTGAGTGGCCTTTGTAGCGGTAAGTACGCATTTCAAGGAATGTTGGTCCATCACCACGGCGCGCGCGGTCAACAGCTTCGTCCATGGCATTGTGTACTGCAACAGGGTCCATACCATCAACAGCCGATGAAGGGATATCGTAAGGTAAGCCTAATTTGTAAATATCAGGTTGGATGGTAGTACGCGCTACCGAAGTACCCATGGCGTAACCATTGTTTTCGCAAACAAAAATTACAGGGAGTTTCCATAACGAAGCCATGTTAAAGGTTTCGGTTAATGCACCCTGGCGAACTGCGCCATCGCCCATGTAGGCAATGTTAACGTTATCGCGGCCGCTGTATTGGTTAGCAAAAGCGATACCCGCACCCATTGGCACCTGTCCGCCTACTATACCGTGTCCACCGTAAAAATGGTTCTCTTTATCAAACATGTGCATGGAGCCGCCTTTGCCTTTTGAGCAACCGGTAGCTTTACCATACAGCTCGGCCATTACAGCATTTGCCGATGTGCCTTTTGCTAAAGCGTGCGCATGATCGCGGTAAGCGGTTATCAAACTATCATCGTGTCTTATTACCGACATGGCACCGGCTAAAACAGCCTCCTGGCCAATATATAAGTGGCAAAAACCTCTTATTTTTTGTTGTCCGTATAATTGACCTGCTTTTTCTTCGAATTTTCGCATCAGAAGCATTGATTCATACCAATGCAGATAGGTGTCTTTTGTAATCGCGATCGCCATGTGTTAAAAAACGTTTTTTAATATGATGCGCAAATCTAATTATATCCGCGTAAAAAGCGAAAAACTCTCGGCAATGTTTACATTTTTATAAGTTTTTTTTGGAAAAGGGATTTTTAAAACTATCTTCGGACCTTGGAAACAAAAAGTGTATCCATGCGTATACAGGCCTGTATGTTTTACAGGAACATGAATTGAATTGTTAATTTGTTGCAGTCCCCACAACAAAAATTGTATTAAATGAAGAAAATAACTATCGTATTTGCACTGTTTTTCAGTGTTATAGCTACTACACAAGCACAAACAAAAGTCGTACCAAACCAGGAAACAGAGAAATCATCCGACGACGATAAAAGCCTTATAAAAGATTACTTTTCACAAATTATGGGTGTTGCCTTGTCAACAACCTCAAATGTTAAACTATTCCAGTTTGTTTATGATTGGATAGGAACCCCTTACCGTTTTGGCGGAAATTCCAAAAACGGTATTGATTGTTCGGCATTTACAAAAGAATTGTACAGCAAAGTATTTAACCTTGATATAAAAAGAAGCTCACGCGACATTTTTACCATGGTTAGCCCGGTTAAAAAGGATGAGCTGAAAGAAGGCGATATTGTTTTCTTTAAAATTAATAGCCGCAATATTACACACGTTGGCGTTTATTTGGGTAACAATAAATTTGTACAATCGGCCTCGGGTGGTGTAAAAATATCTAACCTTGACGATGATTACTATAGCCACTACTTTTATAAAGGCGGAAGGTTATTAGATTCGTTTAAAAAAGAATTAGAAAATTCAATGCTTGCTGAACAGCAGAAGGCGGCGGCAAAAAAATAAATACAGATTTAAAAAATATTGATCCTCCCCATAACCGGGAGGATTTTTTTTTGCCCATGAAAATATATCTTTATTGTATCACCAGTTGCTTGTTGGTTATTGCTGCTTGTGATAATCCCATAGCATTAAAACATAAAGGGACAACAATTGCAACAAAACCAATAAAAGCTAAGTCCACACATATCGCGCACGATACCATATCTATTGCTGCCGTTGGCGATATTATGATGGGGACATCTTATCCTAACAATGTTAATTTGCCACCAGATAGCGGGAAAAATAGCTTTAAGGCTGTTTTAAAAGAATTGCAACAAGCCGATATAACTTTTGGTAATCTTGAAGGAACGCTGCTGGAAGGCGGCCATCCTGCCGATTATAAAAAGAAAATGGCAAATCCGTATTATTTCAGAATGCCGCCTGCTTATGCCGGCATTTTAAAAGAGGCGGGCTTTGATATTGTTAGTTTGGCAAATAACCACGTTGGTGATTTTGGCGAACACGGCAGGATAAGCACAACTAAGGTGCTGGATAGTATAGGCATAAGGTATGCGGGATTATTAACGCAGCCAACCATAGTATTTAAATCGGGAGGTATTACTTATGGGTTTTGTGCTTTTGCGCCCAATGCGAACACGGTACCGATAACCGATCTGAAAAATGCCGCGGCTATTATTAGTAACCTTAAAAAGCAGGTTAATATTGTGATCGTATCATTCCATGGTGGCGGCGAGGGTTTAGGGTTTGAGCATGTGCCGTTTAAAATGGAATCGTTTATGAGGCAAAAGCGGGGCGACGTACATGCCTTTGCGCACAATGCTATTGATGCGGGTGCCGATGTAATATTTGGGAACGGCCCGCACGTTACCCGTGCTTTAGAGGTATATAACAAACGCCTGATAGCGTATAGCCTGGGTAATTTTTGTACGTATAAAAGTGTGAGCGTTGCCGGTGTTTGCGGTATAGCCCCACTGTTAAAGGTATTCCTAAATAAAAAAGGAGAGTTTTTAAACGGGCGTATTATCCCGATAAAACAAACGCATTTAAATGGCCTTGAATGCGATAGCACCAGTAAAATAATTACACGCATAAAAATGCTTACCGAAACGGATTTTCCCCGTTCCGGTTTGAACATTGCTGATGACGGTATAATTACCGTTACGCAACAGTAAGCTATGCTTCATCTTTAGTTACACGCACCAGGCTAATGCCCGAAAAGAAAAACAGTACACCAACTATAGCAACAACTATAATTGCAGTGTACTGGCTGCTGTGTTGAATAATGCTGGCAGCAGCATATATCAAGCCTATAATTCCTAATACTGTTAATATCGCGCCGAAAGTTCTTTTTAAGTTCATGGTAAATGGTTTTTAGTTAGTTGCTGGTACTGTATCAAAAAAGCAACCAATAATAAAACCGATTACATATATTCGTTTAACTAAAACCAATAAAGCCATGTTTGCACTGCCTTTTTTTGCCATAATCGGATTCGTTGTTTTGATACTGATATTTACTTCCTTTGTATCTGTGCAGCAAGGCACAATTGCTGTAGTTACTGTTTTTGGAAAATATAGCCGGTTACTTATGCCGGGGTTAAATTTTAAAATACCCTTCATCGAGTCGATACATACACGTATTTCAATCCAAAACCGTTCTGTAGAGCTGGAGTTCCAGGCGGTAACTATTGACCAGGCCAATGTTTATTTTAAAGCGATGTTGCTGTATTCGGTGCTTGATCAGGAAGAAGAAAGTATTAAAAACGTTGCCTTTAAATTTGTTGACGAACGAAATTTAATGCAGGCTTTGGTACGAACCGTTGAAGGCTCTATAAGGGCATTTGTGGCTACAAAAAAGCAGGCCGATGTACTTATTTTAAGACGGGATATTGTAGATCATGTAAAAGAGCAGATCGATCAGATATTAGAAAGCTGGGGTTATCACCTGCAAGACCTGCAGTTAAATGATATTACTTTTGATGATGTGATCATGAAATCGATGAGCCAGGTTGTGGCATCAAATAACCTGAAAGCTGCTGCCGAGAATGAAGGCCAGGCCTTACTCATTACCAAAACAAAAGCTGCCGAAGCAGAAGGGAATGCGATAAAAATTGCCGCAGAGGCAGAACGCCAGGCTGCGCAATTGCGGGGGCAGGGTATAGCATTGTTCCGTGAAGAGGTAGCCAAGGGTATGACTGTTGCCGCTAAAGAAATGCAGGAAGCCAATATGGATACTTCGGTTATTTTGTTTACCATGTGGACAGAGGCTATAAAACACTTCTCGGAGAACTCGCAGGGTAATGTCATCTTTTTGGATGGCTCGGGAGATAATATGCAGAAAACCATGAAAGAGATGATGGCGCTCAATCTGCTTGGGCAGGAAACTATAGAGAAGAAAAAGAAATAGGATAGCATGTACGCTATTTAGGTCGATTTGATATGTGATTAATTTTATTTAGTGCTGATATACAGTGAGTAATGCAGTGGCATAAGCTTTGCTTTATCTCTGTATTATGAAAAAGATATCACTTACCATGTTTGCGGCATTAGTTATGCTGGCAAGCAGTTTTACAAGCCAGGCACAAGTATCAGTTTCTATAAATATAGGTAACCCGCCGGTTTGGGCGCCACCTGCATACGCTCATACAACGCGCTATTATTATATTCCCGAAATAGATAGTTATTACGATGCCCAAAACCAAGGGTATTATTATAACGACGGACCGGGTTGGACTTTTTCAGCATCGCTGCCAGGAATATATGCCAGTTATAATATTGCAAGATTGCACCATATAAGGGTAAACTATTACGGCGCAAGGCCATATACTTATTTTGCGCCGCAAAGAACAGTTTATGTACAACGTTACCACCCGGTGCAATATCGCCCGGCATACAGGGAGGTTAGGTACCGTGAAGTTGAACGTGAACGCGGACATTGGGATAACGGCAACCATGGAGGCAGAGGGCCGCAATGGCACGGAAATGGCGGAGGCCATGAAGAACACGGTGAGCATGAACATGGTCATGGTGGCGGCCACGGAAACCATTAACAGTTAATAAGAGGGGAAGCAAATTGTTTCCCCTTTTTTATGTGGATGGTACAATAAACTTATCGTTATACGTTTAGTCTATCGTATTGATTATTCCTGATAGATGAAGAAGATAATGATGAGAAGAATAGCTGTAATAATGTTTTTGTTTATACCCATATTTACCCATGGGCAATCATATCATCGTTTAACAGCGCGCGATTTTTATGCCGCACCATCATCGCCACAAAGCGGCGATATCGCATTTACCAGTTGCCAGGTTAACTATACTTACCAGGTTATTCATAACAAGAATAATTACGATATTACTTTTGATGTAAAGCTCAGCATGGATAATGCGAGATCATACATCAGAATGGCTGACGTAAGTGACCGGGAGCAATTACAACAGATTTTAAGGCACGAGCAGGGGCATTATAATATTGCATTTTTATTAAAGTGTGAAGCATACACGGTTTTATCGCGATACCATTATTCTGCTAATTACCAGCGCGAAATAGATTACCTGTACCGCCAGTTAGAAACCAAGTACAAAAAAATGAATGCAGACTATGAGGCATCAACCGAGCACATGCAGAACAATGATAACCAGGAAAAATGGAACGCGTGGTTTTCACGCCGGATAGATAATGTGAGCCTTGCAAGCGCTAATTAAATTCCCAGGTCTTTTGGGGTGTAATGCATTGGTGGAGCGGGATATCGTATTGGTCAATATCTTCGATCGCATCCACAGGTTCAAATAACGAAAGCCCAACAAAACGCGCTTCAGGTTTACAGGTGGCCATAAAGCGGTCGTAAAAGCCTTTGCCGTATCCAACACGGTAGCCTTTTTTATCAAATGTTAATAAAGGGACAAATACCATATCAATAGTATTGACATCAATAATATTACCACTGATGGGTTCGGTAATGCCCATTTTACTTTCCTCCAGTTTCAAATCGGCATCATTAAGGTAATTGGTAATGCTTAGGGTGGAAAAATCTGTTTTAGGATAGGATATTTGTATTTGCGGATGTTTTGATCTGAGCCATTGGATGCAAAGTAAAGTATCGGGCTCTCTTTTTGATGATATAGGTAAAAAGATGTGGATGCAGGTTATGCCTGAAAAATTAAGCTCTTGAAATCGCTTTAAAAGAAGTTGGTTTAATTCCGAACATTCATCAACGGAAAGCTGTTTGCGCTTTTCGAAGTATATTTTGCGGAGTTGGGATTTGGTTGACAATGTTGTAATTTAATAAAGGGTCGATCGGGCGTATTCAGCACCTCATCCGGGGCCTATTGGTAATCGATAGATTGCCCTCCTGCACGTGAGGTGTCAAGTTTGAAACACATAGTATTACGAGCGCTTCCCAACACGTGTTTCTTAATAGCGGTTTATTTATTTGCCGATAGGCCCAAACCATTGCATATTCAAATATACAGCTTTCATTTGCAAATAAAAAAGGCTCCCGGATATCCGGGAGCCTTTTCGGTCTAATTATGTTTTAGCCTCTGTTTACATCTTCCTGCCTGAAAAGCTTAGCGCTCAGGTAGTCGTTGTTCATACGGCCAATATTTGTCAATGATATTTCTTTAGGGCATTCTGCTTCACAAGCCCCGGTATTGGTACAGCTACCAAAACCTTCTTCGTCCATTTGTGCAACCATTGCCTGGGCACGGCTGTAACGCTCAGGCTGGCCTTGTGGCAACAACGCGAACTGAGATATTTTGGCTGATACAAACAACATAGCCGAAGCATTTTTACAAGCTGCAACGCAGGCGCCGCAACCTATACAGGTAGCCGAGTTGAAAGCCTCATCGGCAATTACTTTAGGTATCGCTATTTCGTTGGCATCAGGTACACCGCCTGTGTTTACAGATACGTAACCACCTGCTTGCTGTATACGGTCGAACGCGGAACGATCAACAGCCAAATCCTTAACTACAGGAAAAGCAGCAGCACGCCATGGTTCAATAGTAATAGTTTCGCCATCTTTAAAGCTACGCATGTGTAGCTGGCATGTGGTAATGGCACGTTTTGGACCATGTGGCTGGCCGTTAATGTATAACGAACACATTCCGCAAATGCCTTCACGGCAATCATGGTCAAAGTGAATAGGATCATCACCTTTATGGATGAGATCTTCGTTAACCACATCCAGCATTTCAAGAAATGACATATCAGGCGATATACCATCTGCCTTGTAGGTAACCATGCTGCCTTCGCTTTGCGCATTTTTTTGACGCCATACTTTCAGCGTCAGGTTCATATTTCCGTTGGTACTCATATCTTATTTGTATGAACGTTGAGTCAATTTAACATTTTCGTATACCAAAGGCTCTTTATTCAGCACCTCAGGTACATCTTCGCCTTTATATTCCCATGCGGCTACGTAGGCAAAATTGTCGTCGTCGCGTAAAGCTTCACCTTCTTCTGTTTGTGATTCTACCCTGAAGTGGCCACCGCATGATTCTTTACGTTGTAAAGCATCTTCAACCATTAAAGCACCTAATTCGATAAAGTCGGCTACCCGGCCTGCTTTTTCTAACGATGAGTTAAACTCTTCGTTTTCGCCAAGCACAATAGCATTTTTCCAGAAATCGGCTTTCAAACTAGCAATTAAGCCTTTTGCTTTTGTTAAGCCATCTTCGGTACGTGCCATACCGCAGTACTCCCACATAATGTGGCCAAGTTCGCGGTGGTATTCGTCAACTGTTTTTGTTCCGCGTAAAGCCAATAGCTTTTCAATACGGTCGGTCACATCCTTTTTAGTTTGAGCAAAAGCCGGGTTGTTGGTATCAATAGCTTTCGGGCCAATAGTAGCCAGATAATCGCCTAAAGTATAAGGGATAACAAAATAACCATCAGCCAAACCCTGCATCAGCGCCGAAGCACCTAAGCGGTTAGCACCGTGATCGGAGAAGTTAGCTTCGCCTAAGCAGTATAAGCCCGGTACATTTGTTGATAAGTTATAATCAACCCAAAGCCCACCCATGGTATAGTGTACCGCCGGGTAAATACGCATTGGTACTTTATAAGGGTTCTCATCGGTTATCTGCATGTACATATCAAACAGGTTACCGTATTTGGCCCTTACAGTATCTTCACCCAAACGGGCTATTGATTCAGCAAAATCCAAAAATACAGCCACGCCCGATCCACCTACACCTTTACCTTCGTCAACAGCTTCCTTAGCGTTACGTGATGCAACATCACGCGGCACCAGGTTACCAAAGGATGGATATTTTCTTTCCAGGAAGTAATCCCTGTCTTCTTCTTTTAAGTCGGTCACTTTTAACTCACCTTTACGAAGTTTTTGCGCAAGTTCCGGAGTTTTTGGTGCCCAAACACGGCCATCGTTACGTAACGATTCAGACATCAGCGTCAATTTCGACTGATGATCGCCCGATACCGGGATACAAGTCGGGTGAATTTGGGTATAGCACGGGTTAGCAAAGAACGCTCCACGCTTGTGCGCACGCCATGCAGCGGTAACATTACTGGCCATCGCGTTGGTTGACAGATAAAAGACGTTACCATAACCACCTGTAGCTAATAAAACAGCATGACCGGCATGTGTTTCAATAGCGCCGGTAATTAAATTACGGGTGATAATACCCTGCGCTTTGCCATCGGCAACAACCACATCCAGCATTTCGGTACGGGTGTACATTTTAACCTTACCTTCGTGTATCTGGCGGTTAAGGGCCGAGTATGCGCCTAACAACAATTGTTGTCCGGTTTGACCACGGGCGTAAAACGTACGCGATACCTGCGAACCACCGAACGAACGGTTATCTAACAAACCGCCGTACTCGCGTGCAAAAGGTACGCCTTGAGCAACACATTGGTCGATAATGTTAACCGACACCTCCGCTAAGCGATAAACATTGCCTTCGCGGGCACGGTAATCGCCACCTTTAATGGTATCGTAAAATAAACGGTAAACACTGTCGCCATCGTTACGATAGTTTTTAGCGGCATTGATACCACCTTGCGCTGCAATAGAGTGTGCACGGCGCGGGCTATCCTGGAAACAGAAAGCGGTAACGTTATAGCCAAGCTCAGCCAACGAAGCAGCTGCCGAAGCGCCTGCCAATCCGGTTCCCACCACAATAACATTATATTTACGCTTGTTTGCAGGATTAACCAGTTTAAGGTTAAACTTATGCTTGCTCCACTTTTCGGCTAATGGGCCTGCAGGAATTTTAGCGTCTAAAATCATCTTCTTAAGTTTATGTATAGCGGCTTAGCCGTTTATTTTGATAACGATTGGAAATAATAAACAAGAGGCATCAACGCGAAGCCTAACGGTATAATTACCGCGAACAACCAGGTTCCTACAAACTCGATAACCGGTGTGTATTTGCGGTGTATCCATCCCACTGTTCTGAAAGCGCTTTGAAAGCCGTGCAGCAAGTGGAAAGATAAAGCGCCCATAGCAATAACGTAAATAATTACGTACCATAACTGGCCAAAACTTGCGGCAACCTTAGTATGTATATCTTTAACGCGAACAACCTCTTCATCGCCCTGGGTAGAAACAGAATGTTCAAAATCTTTTGATGTTGGGGTGAAATCAGAAACGGTAGTTATACCCGATGAAAGGTTTGTGCGGTACTCTTTAAATGCAACGGTATCGGTGTATTTGTATTTATACCAAAAATCGCTCATGTGTATCACAATAAACACCAACAATATTGAACCCAACAAGCCCATATTTTTTGATGAAACAGATGCAGGCGAGTTGTTTGATGATGCATATTTTACAGGCCTTGCTTTGCGGTTGCCAATAGTTAATACCAGGGCATACACAGCATGTACAATAATAGACAGGTACAGCAGGTAGGCCACAACTTCAACCGGTGGAAAATGGGTTAAAAAGTTGGCGTAAACATTAAAGCCGAAACCGCCATCCTTACTAAACAACAGCAGGTTACCGCCAAGGTGCACAATTAAAAATGTACACAGAAACAACCCTGTTAAAGCCATGATCAGCTTTTTGCCCAATGAAGAGTTAAAGGTTTGTTTAAAATCGCTCATTATTACTCAGATTTATTTGCTCAAAAGTATTTATTTAATAGCAAAAGATATAAATGCAAATAGCTTATTGCCGTTTTTAAACTTATTTAGAAACATTCTACACAAATTTGACTGTTTTTGACTTGAAAATACTGATATAAAACATAGTTTTTTGATGCTTTACACAATGCATATACTACAAAATATGATATAAATCATACTAATAGTTAATTTTTTGATTAAAAAATTAACTATTATCAACAAACTTTGGTTTTTAAACAGATTTTATCAAACTTTTATCACTTTATCAGCCAAAACACCAAATATGGTATCATTTTTTTCGTGATACATGCTGATTTTTCCTGTAAATCGTCCAAAAGAGGGCAACACCCCCTGCATTTTTCCAAAAGCGAAGCATGGTAACGTTGCAGATTGCCTGCCTTTGCCGCGCAATAACACTCCGGGATGTATGTGTCCGCACAATACATACTCCTTCGTATCAGCCAGCTTTTCGGGTGGCAAAGGGTGGTGCAACATCAGGAATGGACCAAGGACTAATGATGCATGTAACTCAACATTTAATTGCAGGTAATGTTCATCATGTATCACATCATGATTGCCCCGTATAAGTATAATTTGCAGTTCAGGAAATTGCTGTCGCCACAGCGCGAACCAGTCCCAGTCAGAGTTCATATCGCTGTGGAACAGATCGCCTAAAAAGATAAGTTTTTCGGGTTTTTGCGAATGGATAAGATCGGATAATACAGCAAGATCATCTTGCGCCAGATCTCGCGGAATGGCAATACCCGCTTTACGAAAATGGCCGCCTTTGCCTAAATGGACATCGGCGGCTATTAAAGCTTTTTCTTCTTTCCAGTATATAGCTTTTTGGCAAAGCAATAACAGGGTTTGGTTTAATAAGTTGAACGCTAAATCATCACAAGCCATTCTGCACTAAAATATGATCGTGCAAAGTTAGCAAAGTATTACTTAGTTCATGCCGCCGAAGCCGCCGCCGCCCATACCACCGCCAAAGCCGCCCCGGCCACCACCATCGCCACGGTTACCGCGCTCGCCACGCCCCTGGCCATCGCCACGTTGCTGCATTGGTGCCTGCCCCGCAAATTTTTGCAGGCGGATAGTTAAGGTTAGCAAGTAAAAACGGCCCAAACGGTTAACATTGCTGATGGTTGTTTGTTGGCCCGATACTGAGTTTGTATAACCCGTGTTTTGGTTAAACACATCGCTAACCGATGCACGGATAGTTGCCATGTTGTTTTTTAAGAAACGACGCTCAATATACGTATTTAAAATATTAGGATTAATTGCACCCTGGTACCCATCGTAAATTGTCCTGTTAAAATCATAGCTTAAGGTATAATTGGTAAAGAAATAGTTTTTACCATTTAAACCTAATGTTGTAGTCCTGAAGTTTTGATTTTTTGCTATAGGCGAGGTGTTGTCTGTTTTATTAAATCCGTAAGCGGCACTTGCCTGTACATCTATAACATCCTGTATATCGAACCTAAACCTTACCTGAGGCGTAAAACTAAAAGAAGTTGTTATGTTTGGAGTTGTTACTGAGGTAAACGTATTGGGGCTACCTGTAACAGCCCTAACATCTGTAGAAGTTGACTCGGCATTTGAGTAACCTCCATTAGCGTTAAATATTAATGTGTACTTACGCTTCTCCCAGGGCTTGGCAAATGTTAAAAAGCCGTTGGCAGTATAATAATTATTACTGTTTGCATAAACGTACTCGATTATATTTGACAAGTGTGGGTTAGGCGTGTATTTGTCGGGATAAGAAACCTGGTTTGCTACTATCTTGTGATCTGTTTGGGTAAACGAGGCGTTCACAAAAAAGATATTACCCGAAGCGATATCAAATTTGTTGTAACGGATAGAATAACTGTTGTTAAACTCCGGCTGCAGGTTAGGGTCACCTAATGATGCGTATGAAACGTTTGACAGATCCAAACGCGGATTTAACTGTGCGTAGCTCGGCGAATTGCTCGAACCAAAATAGTTAATGTTTAGGGCCTGGTTACGGCTAAAGTTATACACGAACCTTATGGTTGGGATAAAATTACTTGTGGTTAAATTTGTAGTTACACTTGGCTGAGATGCGGTAGCCGGTGAAAAACCATCCAGCACACCTGATTGGTAGCCTGCGCCTAACGTTAAATTATACTTAGCTTCAACAATACGGTAATTTAACCCAAAGCGGTTGGTATTATATGTTGAATTATAATCATTACTTAAAAACTCTGCTTTATTCCGGTTAGCAGTAGGATTTGGGCCTATATAAACCAGGGTATCATCCTCTTTACCATTAGTTGTATACGCGTGGTTGTACGAATAGGTACCTTCAAGATAAGTTACCTTACCAATTGGCTCAATGTATGATAGTTGTGTGCCCACACTGTTTGTGCGGCTATTAACCGTAATATTTTGGTTCAATGGCGCATTACTTGAGCCTACAGTGTAAGCGCTCACCGGGTTTTGAAATGAATAACTTGGGGCAGAATTACCTGTTAGGTTTACACTAAAATTACGGCCATGGCTATTAAAACGATGGTTATACAGCAAATTAGCGCCATAATTTGACGAATTTGAATTGCCAATGGTATTAGTTTTATATATTCTATTCCGTGTAGCCTCACCATATACAAAGCTGTTATCCTCAGCAGATGATGTAGTAGTGCCATTATATGAATACGTAGGTGTAAATTTCAGATAATTGATAGTATCCGGTTTAAACTCCATATTCCAGGTAAACCTGTGATTTATTAAACCATCAGTTGAGTTACTTAACTGGTGATTGTTTGAAACGCCATAGTTAGTCTGGTCATTGGTACTTTGGGTAAATGTTGAGTTATCGCCAAAGCTATAGCTGCCATAAACCGACAAATACTTACCCCACTCATCGCGAAAGTTTAAACCCAATGATTTAGCATCGGTGATGCCATTTGGTGAAGTTTGACCACCGCCGCCGCCACCACGGCCGCCGTTACCGCGACCACCACCACCGCCACCACCGCCACCAAAGCTAAAGGTGTTCAGGTTGGTGTTGTTTATGCTTCCTAATATTGATAATTGCTGATCGCCTTTAAACTTGAAAAGGTTTAAGGCACCAAAATAGCGGTTTTGATTTGTTACACCCGGGTTTGATGGTAATGCATCAGCACCATCGCCACCAGTAGCTGAGAGTGTATAGCCGTAGTTTTTATCCTTGCGTACAACAAAGTTCATTATTTTACGGGGTGTACCGGTACGGATACCGGTAAGATTTGCCTGGTCGCCGTAATCATCAATCATTTGTACACTTTCCAATATATCGGCAGGCAAGTTTTGTGTTGCTGTTTTAACATCGCCGCCAAAATAATCTTTACCATTAATACGCACACCTGCTACAGATTGGCCTTGAGCGGTAACATTACCACTGGCATCCACATCTACCCCGGGCATTTTTTTGATCATTTCTTCGGCAGTTGCATTGGCCCTTACCGGGTACGCGCTTGCTCGGTATTCTGTTGTATCGGCAGTAACTTTTACCGCGTTAACATCAACAATGTTAACGGGCCCCAACATTTTGGATGATATCTTTAATAAGATAGTGCCAATATTAGCTGGTTTGGTGTCGTTATCTAATGTGTATTTACGCTGAAGCGGATCGTAACCAATGGAGGCAATAGTTAAAATAAATTGCTTGCCTTTTACACCGTGAAAAGTAAAAACACCATTCATGTCGGTAGTGACGATCATGCTATCAACAGATGACTTCAGTTTTACAATTGCACCCGGCACGGTTTGCTTGGTTGTATCTGCTACAACACCCTTAACGTCTCTTGACGACTGGGCATAGCTATTAAAAGATAGACAAAGAGCTAAAAAGCTAAGTAATATTAATGACTTCATATAATGTTTGTAAATTATCAGGCTCAACCTTAAACAAAATCAGGGATTAAGCGATTAATTTTTGTGCAGCAAAAGTCGAACAACTTTATCATAATTAACCATAAATCATACGATTGTTACAAATAACAGGGGTAAAAAACCTATTACACTATCTTTTACAAACAATAATACAAGTGCGAATGCTTAATGATTATTAACAAATGTGTTAAAATTAATTAACGTTAACTACATATATGGCATGGTTTTTAGATGCTTTGGTGTAAAAAACAGTTATGAGCAACATAAGCATATCATTACACTCAAAAGTGCATCAATGGATGGATTCCATAGGGTTTAACCTCAATTTTTCGGAAAGATTAAAAAATAAGGATGTTACCATTAACCACTATTTTTTCAAAACGTTCAATTTTATTGAACAATTTAATCACGATTCAAGGTCGGAGTTTGTTTGCTTTGATAATTATGGCGAAAAAATAAAGGTGCGTTCGTTACTTGATCTGCAAAGTGCTTTTTTTGAAAATCTAAGCCAATTAAAGTAGGGCGTTATATCCGCCTTTTTAACTTTAATATTACATGGTCACGCTTATCGTGGCGTGCTATTTCGAGTAATAGTGTTCGGTCTGTTCTTGATTGGAAAATGGCGTCAATTTCCTCAACGGTCATGGTATGGGTTGGCTTAAAATTTATAGATACTATTTCATCTCCGCATTCCAGGCCTACCTCATCTGCAGGCGAATCATGCTCAACGCGGTTAATTATAATATGTTTCAGATCCGGACCATCGGCATAATATTCCATGCCGCTCATATCGTGTTCAAAGGGGTCGTTAAAATGGCTGTTCGCCTTTAAGTACATGGAATTGCTTTCATAATCAATTATCATGTTAAATTTTTTCAAAATATTTAATCCCAGGTTCCCATCACGCTTAACAGTTACAGCCTGTTTTGTCGAATCTTCATCGGGGAATGACGTAATAATATCTTTTAGCTTATAATTTCCCAGTTGTATTTCGTTTATCCTGCTTAAAACACCGGTAATAGGCCCGGTTAAACCCACACCCAGATTTGCCGATATCACCTTTTGTGTATGGAGGTAGTTTTGGCCCGATTGGTTTTCGAGGAGCAACGCATGGCCTGCACCAAGGTCTATTACCACCTTACATTTTGATTGTTGACCATCTGTAAATTTTACGTTAGTGTTAAGGTAAGGCTTATGGTCTTCTATTGTAATGGGCAGCTTATTGCTTTTGTTAAAAACCCTGATGTTTTTTAATTCGCCAACGGTTAATGTGCTATCCGAAAAGTTTATTTTAACGGCAAAACTGTTAAAAAACTCATACCCAATTAATCCGTGAATGGGCATACCGGCATAACTCGATAAATTGAATTGCTCTTTTTTCAGGATAGCTGCCGAAATACCTTCGCCGGTAATATCCGGAAATTTGATATTTAGCGATGGGGTTACGTATGCTTCATAATCATCACCATTACCTAAACCGGCTATTTTTATTAACCGTTTGTGTATAAAGCCAAGCGAATCGATCAGGGTTGGATCAGTAATGATAACTAAGCCCACCCCGGTATCAAGTACAAAATTAAACGGCCCTTTGTTATTAATGGTTAGCTGAACCACCATCATACTCCTTATCAGCTTAAATGGTATATTAACCCGTTTTCTATTATTGTTAATAGTGAAAGATTGTGATAGTACAGGTAAAGCATAGAGCAGCAGGTATATACTAAAAAGTATACGAACAATGCTTAGTCGTTTAAATACCTGTTTCAAAACTTTATAATTGGATTATAAAGTTACGAACAATTAAATAAATTAATGGTAATTTAACTGTAATTTGATTTTGGCTGTCAGGGGTTTAACTACTCTCCGAAGCCTTTTTTATTTCAGGGTTTTGTGCCGGTAATTCATCTACCACATGTTCAATTTCTTTTTGCACAACGCTAACTGCATAATCGGCCGGTTCTATTTTATCGCACTTGTATTCGGTATAAACCTGTGTAAACTCAGCCCCCATATACAACAAGGCCGATGTATAGTATATCCATACAAATATTACAATGAGTGACCCTGCGGCACCATAAGTAGTATTCAAACTACTCGATGCGATATATATACCAATAAGGTATTTACCCAATATAAAAAGGCCTGCGGTAAAAAATGAGCCCACCCTAACATTATTCCATTTTATTTTAACATCGGGCAAAAATTTAAATATAATTGCAAATAATACCATGGTAACCAAAAACGTAATGGCAAGGTTGATTACATTAAAAATCAATACCGTAGCCTCATGAAAATAATGGCTTAACCTTTGGCTTAATGCATCAACAACTGTATTGATAATAAGAGTTACCAACATTAAAAAACCCAGACTTATAACCAATGAAAATGATAGCACCCTGTTCAATAGCATTTTTACCCAGCCACGTTTAGGTTTGGCCTTAACGCGCCAAATAATATTAAGCGAGTCTTGCATATCTAAAAAAACACCGGTTGCGCCTACAACAACAGTAATAATACCTAAAATAACTGTCAGGGTTGATTTGCCAAGCTCTATGCTCTTTATCATGTTTTGAATTTGAGCTGCGGCATCGGCGCCGATAAATCCTTTTAGTTGAGGATATATCTGGCCGGTAAAAGCATCGTGGCCAAAATAAAGGCTTACAATAAAAGCCAGCAGTAACATAAGCGGCGCTATAGAAAACACCGTGTAATAAGCCAGCGAAGCACTGTATTTTAAGCCATTATCGTTAATAAAACCGTTTATGGTGGCCCACAATAACTTACCGGCTGTTTGAAACCATTTTTTCGAAAATATCATCATACAACAAAACGTATTATAGCAATAACCACACAAGGGCTAAATAGTTCTGCACAAGTAAAATGTAGTTAACGGTGCGAAACGATAAGCAGGTCGAGGTCTTTGCAAGGGATATTAAAACGCTCGGCTATGTGCTTATTGGTTAAATGGCCCTGGTAAATGTACACGGCGCTGCGCACACCCATTTTTTCCCATATCACATTTTTCAATCCTCCATGTTCGCCTATATCCAATAATATGGGTGTAAAAATATTGGTTAGCGCGTAGGTTGCAGTACGTGCAACGCGTGATGCGATGTTGGGCACACAATAATGTATCACATCGTATTTCCGGAAAACCGGGTGTGTGTGGTTGGTAATTTCTGATGTTTCAAAGCAGCCGCCCTGGTCAATACTCACATCAATAATAACCGAGTTAGGCTTCATTTTGCTCACCGTACTTTCTGATACAATGCAGGGGCTGCGGCCAGATTCTGCACGCATGGCGCCAATGGCAACGTCGCAAGTAGTAATGGCCTTTTCTAACACAATAGGCTGCACTACCGATGTAAATACCCGGCTGCCAATGTTATTTTGCAAGCGGCGTAGTTTGTATATGGATGGATCGAACACTTTTACCTGTGCCCCCAATGATATGGCTGTACGTGCTGCATATTCGCCAACGGTACCGGCTCCTAATATTACAATTTCTGTTGGTGGTACGCCGGTTATGCCTCCCAGCATTAAACCCTTGCCCTCAAATACATTGCTCAGGTACTCACCGGCTATCAGTATAGATGTAGCGCCTACTATTTCGCTCATCGCGCGCACTACAGTTAATGAGCCGCCCTCGTCAAGCAGGTCTTCAAAGCAAAGCGCCGTTATCTTTTTATTATGGAGGGCGTTTATATATTCGGGGGTTATGGTACTGATTTGCAGTGCCGAAATAAGCGTTTGATTGTGCTTCATCAAGTCTATTTCCTGCAGTGTTGGCGGACAAATTTTGATGATGATATCCGCTTCGTAAACCGTTTTGTTATCATAAACTATCCTGGCACCCTGTTCACTGTAATCCTTATCGTTAAAGTTAGCAGCCTTGCCTGCATTGCTCTCAATAATAACATCGTGCCCGTTATGGATAAGTAGCGCTACCGAAAGTGGCGTTAAAGCGATGCGGTTTTCCTGGAAGGAAACCTCGCGGGGTATGCCAATATAAAGCTTGTTTTTTTTGTTCTTCACTTCGAGCATCGACTCCTGCGGCTGCATCATGGCCTGCCTTGCGATGTCGGAAAACCCGCTTAATTTCCCTGAACTCATATTGCTGTTTTTTCCCGCTGATGAAGGTACGAAATATTTTATTTTTTATTGATATGAATTTCGCGCGTATCTACAGCAATAATACTGATGGTGATATCCAGATACGTATCAGGCAAAAGATCGGGTATCTTTTCGGGCCATTCAATAAAACAGTACTCGCCGCTATAAAAGTATTCTTCGCAGCCCATATCCATTCCCTCGGCCTGGTTCTTTAACCGGTAAAAATCAAAATGATATATTTTACCTTTCGGGATACGGTACTCATTAACAATAGAGAATGTAGGGCTCGATATATTCTCATCGGTACCCAAAACCTTACACAGCTCTTTTATCAGTGTTGTTTTGCCTGCGCCCATATCGCCGTGGAACAGGAAAACCTTTGCTGCACCTGCCTGGTTAATTATCTCCCTTGCAGCAGCTGCAATATTATCAATACTATATTTCATGCGCCCCAAAAATAATCATTTCTCATTATGCAGCAATTGGCCCATAGCAGGGGGGGATAAAGTAGGATTTAAGCATCCCTTTTTTTCTTAATTCCTGATTCTCTATTCTTGAGTCTTTTTACACGGGGGAAAAAGTAAGAAACAAATCATACCCCCTTTGCGCTCCCGCTCCATGCGCTTTGCCAATCATACAATATAAGAAAAATCATCGTATTTTTAAATTAAACTTTCAATAAATTTTGAAAGTTTAAAAAGATGCTTTACATTTGTACATGGAATTGGCAGAAGCAAAACAAAAATTTATTGAAGCCTGGGGCAAATTAGGCTCCGAATGGGGTATTAACCGCACCATGGCACAAGTGCATGCCTTGCTGCTGATTACCCCCGATCCGTTGACAACCGAAGAAATAATGGAAGCACTCAGTATATCGCGCGGCAATGCCAACATGACACTGCGCGACCTGATTGGTTGGGGACTGGTTGAAAAGCAGCACAAAGCCGGTGAGCGTAAAGAGTACTTTTTTGCAGACAAAAATACCTGGAACATTGCACGCCAGGTAGCCAAAGAACGCCGCAAGCGCGAGCTCGACCCTGTAATTAAATTATTGGATGAATTAACAAAAGTACAAGGCGACACGAAGGACCCGGCATACAAAACATTTAACCAGTCGGTTACAGATATTAACAAGCTGGCTAAAAACGTAGATAAAACCTTAGAGACCATGCTAAAAGCCGAAGAGAGCTGGTTTTGGGGTTCAATTATCAAGATCTTTAAATAGGTCTTTTTTTACCAATACATGTTTCAATTTTTTCTGAAACTTTAATTTTAACAAAATGACCACTTTAAAAAATTACCAGATACTGTTTGATGCCGAGTGCCCCATGTGCAGCGTTTATACAAAAGCACTGGTATCAACTGGCATAATGAACAATGAAGGCCGCACCGCATACCAGGACCTTGCCCCCGAAGCCTGTCCCATGGTTGACAGGCAACGCGCCGTTAACGAGATAGCCCTCATTAACAATACCACCGGCGAGGTTACTTACGGCATTAAAAGCCTGTTTAAAGTTTTTGGTACAACCATGCCTTTTTTAAAACCCCTGTTTGCTTTTGGTCCATTTATCTGGGTAATGGCTAAGGTTTACGCTTTTATCTCATACAATCGCCGCGTTATTGTACCGCCATCCATAACAAGCACCTATGCCCTGCAGCCCACCTTTAAACTGCATTACCGTATTGCCTACTTACTATTTACCTGGCTGGTTACTGCATATATTTTAACCGCTTATGTACATCTAATGCATGGCCTGCTCCCGCAGGGAACCGCTTACCGCGAATACCTTATCTGCGGCGGTCAGTTGTTCTTTCAGGGCGTCATTGTTTTGGTGATTGCTAAAGACAAGCTTTGGAGCTACCTCGGTAACCTGATGACCATCTCTTTTGCAGGGGGGCTGTTATTGCTACCGGCCTTGTTAGTGGCACATTGGTTTACAATGCCTGCCTGGGTTTATATGCTTTACTTTATGGCTGTAGCCGGGTTAATGTTTTTAGAGCATATCCGCCGCGCAAAACTCCTCGGCCTGGGCTGGGCGCTTTCTATCAGTTGGGCCTGTTACCGTTTATTGCTTTTGGCCTTAATTTATTTAGCAAATTAAACATCATGACATACAAAAAGATCATACTTGCCGGTGGTAATGGTTACCTGGGTGGTGTACTTGCAGATCATTATAAAGACCTGGCCGATGAGATCATCATCCTAAGTCGCAAAACCAAAGCCCTAAACGGCCATATCAAAACCCTGATTTGGGATGGCCAAACAGAAGGCGACTGGGCTAACGAGCTTGAAGGTGCCGACTTGCTAATAAACCTCTGCGGCAAAAACGTAAATTGCCGTTACACGCAAGTCAATCGCGATGAAATTGTGGCATCACGGGTATTACCAACCGCGCTTTTGAACCGAGTGGTTACCAAGTTACAAAACCCGCCACAACTGTGGATCAACCTGTCATCAGCAACCATATACCGCCACGCCGAAGACCGCCCGCAGGACGAAGAAACCGGCGACATTGGCTATGGCTTTTCTATAGATGTATGTAACGTGTGGGAGAAAACATTTTTCGAAGTGAACATTCCTAAAACCCGCAAAGTAGCCCTGCGCATGGGTATTGTTTTGGGCCTGAGCGATAGTGCTTTTCCCCGACTGCTTAACCTGGTAAAATGCGGTATGGGTGGTCCGCAGGGCGATGGCAAACAATACATGAGCTGGGTACACGAACAGGATGCTGCCAAATGTACCGAATGGATATTACAACACCCGGATCTGAATGGCGTGATCAATTGCACCGCACCCGTACCGCTCAAAAACACCGAATTTATGGCCTGTATCCGCAAAGCGTATGGTATACCATTCGGCTTGCCATCTCCTCCATGGTTCCTGAAAATAGGTGCCATCATCATCGGCACCGAAACAGAGCTGATCTTAAAAAGCCGTTGGGTAATCCCGAAAAGGCTGCTGGATTCTGGTTATCAATTTAAGTTTAGCGAGGCTGAACATGCGATCAAGGATATCTTAAGTATTTCTAAGTAAATTCAACCCACCAACAACATGAAAAACATTTTTACCAAAACACAATTAGGGTTTATTGTACCCAACGTGGTAGCTCTTTTTATAATGGGGTCAACGTCTTTTCTTCATTTCATTACGACGCAGAACGGGGGGGCTACTAATTTTCTCTGAATTTATTATCATCCCGATACTAATGGGAATGATAAGTGCCTGGTTTTGGAAAGAACTCGAACTACAAAGCAGGAGATCATTATGGTATAGCGTACAAAACTGCTTTTACGCTATTGTACTAAGTGCTGTTTTTCTTGGTGAAGGCGTAATTTGTCTGATCATAGTATCACCACTCATATTCTGTTTTGTTATTGTTGGAAAAGGTATTGGTGATGCGATATTTAAAAAAGATAACATTACACTAAACGTTAGCGTATTCGGCCTGTTAGCGCCCATCTTCATCGCCGACTCCCTATCCAAACACCAGTATGAAAATATGGTATCCGATAGTATCGTTATCAACGCACCACCCGCAAAAGTTTGGAAAAACGTAGTGGCCTTTAAGCCGATAAAGCAAAAGCCCAACTTTTGGCTGTTCCAAATAGGTATGCCAAGCCCAATGGCTACAACGGTTACAGGCTATTATAAAGGCGCGGGGCGTAAATGTATCTTCAGCAATGGCTATGTTTTTGGTGAGAAGATAGTATCTTTCGACCCCGGCAAGGATTTAACTTTTGATATCATTGACCAACCCCGAGACCCGGAGATAATGGGCCATATTGATATTGAACGCGGCCAGTTTTTATTAAAAGATAACGGCAACGGCACCACTACCGTGACGGGTAACAGCTGGTATAAACTCTATGTTTTCCCGGTTTGGTATTATGATATTTGGGCCCAAAGCATTACCCGGAATGTACACTTGCGTGTGATGGAGCATATTAAAGAACTGAGTGAAAAAAACTAACCTGTTTCGTTTTGTTGTAAAGTACTTTGGCTTTTTAAAGTTTGTGCCGCTGGTTGCCCAGGTATTTGATGCCTGGTTAAAACTATGGTCGCTCATTACAAAACCCGAAATATTGGATGCCATGGATGATATTGAAGCAGAACTTTCAACTTGGCAAGGCGTTACCATTGGCCTGCACAAATATGGCGGTATGCAGTTCAATTATCTCGGCAAAGAATTAGGGCACATTCACGGCAACGGTATTTTAGATATGCGTTTTAGCCGTGTCGAAAAAAGAAAGCTTATGGAAGAGCAGATGGTAAGTGATCATCATGTATTCCCCGATTCGGGTTGGATAACCTTTTACATTCAAGAAAAAGAGGATAGCGATTATGCTATCCTCCTGCTCAAAATGGCTTATTATAAAAAACAGCGATGGGTTTGAGACCCATCGCTGTTTTTTAATTGCTAATTCTTATCGCTTTACATTGATGGCATTATCAATATCAACTAATTTATCCAATATTGGATGCCCTTCAAAATACCGTGATACCCAACCCATCACTTTATTACTCCATTTATTATAAAGATCAAAAGACACTGCCCCTTCTGTTTTCAGTTCATTGATTAACGCTTCTAATCCATCTTGCAAAGCATAAAGCGCTTCATAGTTTTTCGCTCCTTGCTCTTTAGCTTGAGCAATCATATCTCAAGTAATCACTTGGGCCGTTTTAATATCGTCTAATAATTTGGCGTTTTCCATAATCTTACTTCGGCCCGTAAGTAGCTATCGGGATGATCATTTCTTCTAACGAGATCCCGCCATGTTGGAAGGTCTCATTATAAAAATTCACAAAGTGGTTATAGTTGTTGGGGTAAACAAAATAGTTATCCACCTTGGCAAACACAAAGCTCGAGCTCAGGTGTAGCTTAGGCAACATTGCATCGTGCGGGTTACGGATGTAGAATACTTCCTTGGCATTATAGTTCAGGTTTTTGCCTTGTTTATAGCGCAGGTTGGTATTGGTATTGCGGTCGCCAACAATTTTGCTGGGGTTACCCACCTTAATAGTACCATGGTCGGTAGTGATGATCACCTTAACCTGTTTGGTCGATAAAAACTTGATCAGGTCAAACAGTGGCGAGTGTTCAAACCACGATAGCGTTAACGAGCGGTAGGCCGCGTCGTCACTTGCTAACTCACGTATCATTTGCATATCCGTGCGGGCGTGGCTCAGCATATCCACAAAGTTATAAACCACCACGTTCAGGTCATTCCCCATCAGGTTGCTTACCGTTTCGTTCAGCGCGCGGCCTTCATCAATATTTAAAATTTTGGTGTACGAGTGCTTGCATTCTTTACGCAGGCTGCGTTTCAGTTGGTCGGTTAAAAACTCCGATTCAAATAAATTCTTACCTCCCTCATCTTCATCGTTCTGCCACATTTCGGGGTAGCGTTTTTCCATATCCAAAGGCATCAGGCCCGAGAATATGGCATTACGCGCATATTGTGTAGCGGTAGGTAATATACTAAAGTAAGTATCCTCTTCCTCCAACCTGAAATACTCCGAAATTATCGGGTGGATGATACGGTACTGATCATACCTCAGGTTATCAATCAGGATAAAAAATACCGGCATTTTGCCCTCCAATTGCGGAAACACCTTCTTTTTAAATAACTGTGTTGATGAGGTTGGCGCTTTATCGGGATTTTTCACCCAATCCAGATAGTTCTTTTCGATAAACTTAGAAAACTGCACATTGGCTTCGGCCTTTTGCATGGTCAAAATCTCGTGCATTCCCGAATCCTGCAGCTTTTCCAGTTCCAGCTCCCAATAAATAAGTTTCTTATAAACATCAACCCATTCCTGGTGGCTCAGGTTATCGTTAAGGGTCATGCCTAAGGTCCTAAAATCCTGTTGGTAGGCCATGGTGGTTTTTTCGGTAACCAGGCGTTTGTTTTCGGTAAATTTTTTAATGGTAAGTAATACCTGTTTGGGGTTAACCGGTTTTATCAGGTAATCGTCAATTTTAGAGCCAATGGCATCTTCCATCAAATACTCTTCCTCATTTTTGGTGATGAGTACTACAGGTGTATCGGCATTTAAATTTTTTATTTGGGCCAGCGTCTCTAATCCCGTAAGGCCGGGCATGTTCTCATCTAAAAAAACAAGGTCTATATAATTGTTCTTAAATACATCCAAGGCATCATTACCGTTGGTAACGGTTTTAACATTGTAGCCCTTTTCGGTCAAAAATAATATATGTGGTTTTAGCAGATCAATTTCATCATCGGCCCATAAAATGGTGGTATCTTGCATGATATTTTTGTATTTACCTTATTAACCCGTAAACTTATGTTTTGTTGCAGACAATTATGGTTATTAACATAAATTAACTAAAATAAAAAAGCCAATATTTACCTAAATTTAACATTTTTGTAGCATAATATTAATCTTGAACAAAAAGAAGATAATTAACGACCCGGTTTACGGCTTTATCAGTATCCCGTCGGAGCTGATATTCGATCTGATAGAACATCCTTATTTCCAAAGGTTACGTTACATCAAACAACTGGGCATGACGCATTTGGTTTATCCGGGTGCCTTACATACGCGTTTCCATCATGCCTTGGGTGCCATGCACCTGATGGGCATGGCCATAGAAACCCTCCAAAGCAAAGGGCACAACATTACACCCGAAGAACAGGAAGCCGTAACCATCGCTATTTTATTGCATGATATAGGCCACGGCCCGTTCTCGCACGCGCTGGAGCAAACCATTGTTGAGGGTATCTCGCACGAAGATATTTCTTCCCTGTTTATGGACAGGCTAAATGAAACCTTCGACGGGCAGCTTACCATGGCTATCGATATTTTTAAAGATAACTACCATAAAAAATTCCTGCACCAGTTGGTATCGAGCCAGTTGGATATGGACCGCATGGATTACCTTACCCGCGACAGCTATTTTACAGGCGTATCAGAAGGTGTGATCAGTTTTGACCGTATCAGCAAAATGCTCAACGTAAAAGACGACCAGGTGGTAGTGGAAGAAAAAGGCATTTACTCGATAGAAAAGTTTTTGGTGGCCCGCCGCTTAATGTACTGGCAGGTATACCTGCATAAAACCGTAATAGCCGGCGAGCAGCTTTTATCAAAAATATTAGAGCGCGCCCGTGAGCTTGCCCTTACCGGCGAAGAACTGTTTGCAACGCCTGCATTAAGTTACTTTTTAAACAATAATATAGAGATAAAGACATTTATACATAGTAATGCCGATTTAGATACCTTTGCAAGTCTTGACGATACGGATATCATGTCGGCAATAAAGGTTTGGGGTGCGCATGATGATTTCATCCTGTCAACCCTATGCCGCAACCTAACCAACAGAAAACTGTACCAGGTAGAAATTAGCAACACCCCGCCAACAGATGAGGTTGTAGCAGAATTGGTTGAACAGACCATGGACCAATATGGTGTAAACGAGGACGAAGCATCGTACTTTGTATTTACAGATACCATAACCAACAAAGCCTATAAGGTTGGCGATGGCAGTATAAGGATATTGATGAAAGACGGAAGTGTACAGGATATAACAACCGCGAGCGATCATTCTAATTTGGAACCGCTGGCAAAAACAGTAAAAAAATATATATTATGCTATATAAAGGGATTATAATGGATTGCCATATAGCTGATAATATTATAATTTGCTGCTTAATTATTAACGTTTAAATTTGCCCGATGCAATTTACCGCACAACAGATAAGTTTGATGCTTAATGGCACCGTAGAAGGTGACGCTAATGTGTCGGTTAATCACTTAGCTAAGATAGAAGAAGCTGAACCAGGATCCTTGTCCTTTTTGGCCAATCCAAAATATGAGCAGTTTTTGTACACCACAAAAGCATCGCTGGTTATTGTAAACAACGACCTTGTTTTGAGCGACACCGTTTCGGCAACGCTTATCCGTGTGGAGAATGCTTATACCGCTTTCACCGTTTTGCTTGAACAATACAATACGATAAAGATGAATAAAACAGGCATTGAGCAGCCCAGCTTTATTCATCCATCAGCAAAAATTGGTAAAAATGCTTACATAGGTGCATTTGCCTATATTGGCCCTAATGTTACTATTGGCGATAACTGCAAAATATTCCCTAATACTTATATAGCTGATGATGTGATCGTTGGCGATAACGTTACCTTGTATGCAGGGGTAAAAATTTACTTTGATTGCCAAATAGGTAACAAGGTGATCATTCACTCGGGGGCAATTATTGGTGGCGATGGCTTTGGCTTTGCTCCGCAACCCGATGGTACCTATACCAAAGTTGCACAAATAGGAAACGTAATACTGGAAGACAATGTTGAGGTTGGCGCAAATACTACCATAGACCGGGCTACATTAGGTTCAACCATCATCCGCAAAGGGGTTAAGTTGGATAACCTGATTCAGATAGCCCACAATGTAGAGATAGGCGAGAATACCGTAGTAGCGGCGCAAACCGGTATTTCGGGCAGTTCAAAAATTGCCGAAAACTGTATCATTGGCGGCCAGGTTGGTATTGTTGGTCATATCACATTGGCCAAAGGCACGCAAATACAAGCAAAATCGGGCATTAGCCGCTCTATTGATATTGAAGGTAAAAAATGGGCAGGTGCTCCGGCAACAGCCTATACCGATCACATGCGCAGCCAGGTAGTATTAACCCGTTTACCCGATCTGGAAAAAAAGATCGTGGAATTAGAAAAGCTAATTTCCGCTTTAAAAAGCGAAGTAAAATAAATTATTGCAAAATACCCGAGTACTAATATTATGAATGCCAAACAAAGAACGATCATGTCCGAGGTTACCGTTTCGGGCACTGGTTTACATACAGGCGAAGCCGTTACCATGACTTTCAGGCCAGCGCCCGAAAACCATGGCTATAAATTCAGACGGATAGACCTTGAAGGTTCACCCGTTATTGATGCCGATGTAGATAATGTGACCGACACATCGCGCGGTACTACCATATCGCAAAACGGAGCCAGCGTAAGCACCATTGAACACGTTTTAGCGGCTTTAGTTGGCCTGGAGATCGATAATGTATTGATCGATTTAGATGGCCCCGAAACACCGATAATGGATGGCAGTTCTATTATGTTTGTTGACGCGATATTGGAAATCGGTTTTATGGAGCAGGATGCCGACCGTGAATACTATCATATTACAGATAATATCCATTATTCAGAGCCCGACCGTAAGGTTGATATGGTTGCTATGCCTTTAGATGATTACCGCTTTACCTGCATGGTTGATTACAACTCGCCGGTATTGGGTAGCCAGCATGCCAGTATCTCTACCATCTCCGAGTTTAAAAAAGAGATCGCATCGAGCCGTACCTTCTGCTTTTTACACGAGCTGGAAATGCTGTTAAAGCACGACCTGATAAAAGGCGGCGATTTAAATAACGCCATCGTTGTAGTTGATAAACACGTTAACCCGGGCGAATTAGACCACCTGGCAAAGCTGTTTAACCGTAAAGATATTGATGTTGCCCCACAAGGCATATTAAATAACATTGAGCTTCGCCACCAAAACGAGCCTGCCCGCCACAAACTATTGGATATGATAGGTGATCTGGCCTTGGTTGGTGTACCTATTAAGGGCCATATTATGGCAGCGCGCCCCGGCCATGCCGCCAACGTGGCCTTCGCTAAAAAAATAAAGGCTATCATTAAAAAAGAACGCAGCCGCAAGCACTTCAAGGTTTACGACTCGAACGCTAAACCGGTTTACGATACCGTTCAGATCATGAACATGCTGCCGCACCGCTGGCCGTTTTTAATGGTTGATAAAATACTCGAACTATCAAAAACTCACGTGGTTGGCCTAAAAAATGTTACCATGAACGAAGATCTGTTTATGGGCCATTTCCCTGGCTCACCTATATTCCCGGGTGTATTACAGATTGAGGCAATGGTACAAACAGGTGGTATTTTGGTACTGAACACAGTACCCGATCCTGAAAATTATCTTACCTTATTCCTTAAAATAGAGAATGCCCGCTTTAAAAGTAAAGTAGTGCCGGGCGACACTTTAATATTTTATTGTAACTTGCTTCAACCAATTCGTCGCGGCATAGCGCAAATGAGGGGTGTGGGTATGGTAGGAGAGCGCATTGTTGTTGAGGCAGAGTTAATGGCACAAATAGTTAAAGTAAAAGGTTTAGAAGCATGATCCAACCGTTAGCATATATACATCCACAGGCTAAAATAGCCGACAACGTAGTTATTGAACCCTTTGTAACCATTGATAAAGATGTTGTTATAGGCGAAGGTACGTGGATTGGCCCCGGCGTTTGCATTATGAATGGCGCGCGTATCGGCAAAAACTGCCGCATATTTCCGGGCGCTGTTATATCGGGTGTTCCGCAGGACCTGAAATTTAACGGCGAAGAAACCACTGTTGAAATTGGCGATAACACTACCATCCGCGAATGCGTAACCATTAACCGTGGTACTAAAGATCGTTGGAAAACATCAATAGGTAATAACTGCCTTATTATGGCATACTGCCACGTTGCCCATGATTGTATGGTTGGCAACAACTGTATCTTCTCTAACAACACCACTTTAGCCGGCCATGTTACCATTGGCGATTATGTGGTTTTGGCGGGTATGGTAGCTATACACCAATTTGTACACGTAGGTTCGCATGCGTTTGTAACAGGTGGTTCGCTGGTGCGGAAAGATGTTCCCCCGTATGTTAAAGCTGCCCGCGAGCCGCTATCATACGTTGGTATCAACTCGGTTGGTTTACGCCGCCGTGGTTACTCTTCCGATCAGATCAATGAAATTCAAGATATCTATCGTACCATATTTGTAAAGAAACACAACTTTAGCAACGCCCTTGATATTATTGAAGCCGAACGCCAACCCACCGAGATACGCGATGAGATACTGGATTTTATCCGTAACTCCAACCGCGGTATCATGAAGGGATTTGGTAATCAATAAAGTTGTCGAGTTATTGGTTATTACGTTGTTGCTTGTTCAATAACCTAACAACTCAACAACATAATAACTAACAACCAAATGCAGATCTCCCTCCAAAATATAGGCCGTAGGTTTAACCGCGAATGGATATTTAAAGGGGTTGATTATTCTTTTGAAGATGATAATGCCTATGCTATTCTTGGGCCTAACGGCTCAGGTAAATCAACTTTACTGCAGGTATTAACAGGAAGCCTGGCCCCATCTGCCGGAACAATTACCTACACAAATAACAACACACCGGTTGCTGTCGAATCGGCTTATAGCTCGTTGAGCCTGGCAACGCCTTATCTGGAATTAATAGAAGACTTTACATTGGAAGAAATGATCGACTTTCATTTCAAATTCAAAGGTTATGGTGTGGGCCTGGATAGAAGTGCCATTGTTGACTTGCTTGGCCTGCAAACCAGCCGCAATAAAATGATCAAATACTTTTCATCGGGCATGAAACAGCGTACCAAACTTGCCCTGGCCTTTTGCTCAGATACGGCCATGCTGATGTTAGATGAACCCACATCAAATTTAGATAAGCAGGGTGTTGACTGGTATCTTAGCCTTATTGAAAAATACGCAGCTAACCGTCTCACCATCATTTGCTCCAATCAACCACAAGAGTACGGGTTTTGTAAACACCTGCTAAACATTACCGATTATAAATAACCTTAGTCTGCCCTCCCGGGTTAGATTTAGAGCGGGCCGCTTGTAACTTTCAATGCAAGTACCTAAGTTTGCGGTTCAATTTTTTTAAGTACAGTAATGGCTAAAGCGTCAGAAATAAAGAATGGAAGTATCCTGCGCTTCAACGGCGAGTTGATACAGGTAGAAGAGTTTATACACCGTACACCGGGCAACCTGCGTGCTTTTTACCAGGCGCGCATGCGCAACATTAAAAGCGGCAAACTGGTTGAGTACCGTTTCCGTACGGATGAAGATGTGGATATTGCCCGTGTTGAAACCAATAATTACCAATACCTGTATGATGATGGTGACGATTTAGTGGTAATGGATTTAAATACTTATGATCAATTTAATGTTCCAAAATCTCTTTTTGGCTCTGCCATTAAGTTTTTAAAAGAAGGCGTTAATGTAATAGTTGCTTTTGAAAGCGATATGCCTATTATGGGGCAGATGCCAAACTCGGCAGAGTTAGAAATTACTTATACCGAGCCAGCGGTTAAAGGCGATACATCAACCGGCGCCATGAAAAAAGCCACAGTTGAAACCGGTGCCGAAATTAACGTTCCCTTGTTTATTAACCTCGGCGATGTAGTAAAAGTAGATACTGCCACAGGTAACTATGTTGAGCGTGTAAAGAAATAACTGCTGCTACGATATATAATAAAAGCCTGCCGATTTAATCGGCAGGCTTTTTTTGTATCAGTTAATTAAACCTTATTTTCGGCAGGTAAGAGCTGAACAGGCTCCTGCGGCGCCACGCTTTTTGCAGTATCTGCTGGTGTGCCATTTGTGGCATCTTTAAACTCTTTAATGCCCGAACCCAGGCCGCGTGCCAATTCAGGAAGTTTTTTACCTCCGAAAAGCAGTAATGCAACACCTAATATCAGTGCGATATCTCCGCCACTCATAAATAATAATACCGACTGTGTCATGTTTTTTAAGTTTTAATTGGTAGTTATATGGTAATTACGTGGGTAATTTGTATTTGGTTTTTGTTTATCAAAATATTTGGAAATCGAAAAAAGTGTAAACTATTTCTAACTACCTGATGTTAAGCCTATATGAAAGACAATGTATACCTCTTAATTAAAGATCCAAAAAATCCTTGCAGGGATGTGATAAGATCGAGGGATACCAGCCTAAAGATCAATGTATATTGCCTGGATAAAGAGAACTTTATACCCGATCCGGATGAGATACAGCTATACGGCGATGACCACGGCTCGCCACGCGCTTTTGAAACCGTTGGCATTACTGCCGACGATGCGCTGGATGTAGCATCGGCTATACGCTGGTATGCCGATTACCTGGATTACCCCGAAATGGAAATATTACCCGAAAACCCTACCTCACCGGCTTTGGGAAAATAGGCAGGCTTTCGTGTCCGTCAGCATCTACTGATTGTACAGCAAAAAAGTAATTATCTTTTGAGTAGTTCAATGTTGTTTCATTACCGGTTACATAAAATTTCTTTTCCCAATACGGATTAATGGTTTCGCGCATCAGGATATAATATCCGGTTGGTTTTTTTCCCAGCTTAGGCGTTTCCCATTTTAACGTTGTTTTATTTGTAAGCCCGCTGGTGGTTATACCTACATTTACAGGTGCGGCTGCCGACGAGGCCAGGTTAGCCAATACTGATAAATTCATGCGTGCTACTTTTTGGATGTATGGATAGTCAGCAAACTCAGGTAAATCTCCATATACAATGCCGTTCTCGGTACGCAAGTCCTGATGTTGGTGTGTAAAGTCCTCGTTCATTTCGGTAAACCTTACGGCTGTAAAGCCATTGAGTTGAAATGAAGTCTGATCGCCACCACGAAGAAAGCGGTCGCGGCGATAAATTAGCTTTACATCCAATTGCTCCACGTAGCGTTCGGCTGTTTCTTTAACATAACGTGCCAACTGGCGCGACTGGCTATCATTTTCGCCGCCGTTACCTATCAATCCTGTAATGGCCGCCGCCGCACGGCGGCTAGCCAAACTATCCGTGCGTGATGCCGCATCAATTGATGGGATACCTTCGCTAAATACACGTACATGGGTGTTATCTTTCAAGTCGTTGTCCTGGCCATGGGTATTACCTACAATGTCATTGTTCAACATCGCGTCTATGTTCCAGTGTTCGTCTTTAGCGCGTTTGGCAATATGGGCCGATCCGTTTAGACCCTGCTCCTCGCCGGGAACGGTTAAAAAAATGATGGTAGCAGGGAAAGAACGTTTAGCCATAACACGGCATAACTCCATGGATACCGCCGTGCCCGATGCATCATCAACAGCGCCTGGTTCAACCGCATTTGCATTCATCACATCCGTTACACGCGAGTCATAATGTCCCGATACTATATACACCCGTGTATCGGTAGGATCTGTACCTTTTAATATCGCTACTACATTTTTAAGTATGGTAGGCTTATCAAAGCGCCCGCCCGGGGCTTGTGTAAAGCTGTCAAACTCAACTTTCATGCGTCCACTACTCGCTGCAGCATATTTTTCCATCTCACTTTTTATCCAATTGCGTGCCGCGCCAATGCCTTCGGTAGCACTGGTGGTATCACTCAGGGTATTACGCGTTTTAAAACTGACCAATTTGCTTACGATGACCTCTATATTTTTATCAGATACTTCATCAACCATTTGCTTAATGGCAGGGTCTTGCTTTATGGTTGTTTGGGCCTGGCTGCAGAAGGCCATCATGATAATGAGCACAATGGGGAGTATGTGTTTTTTCATAATTATGGTCAGTATAGTGTTTGAATTATTGGCAAATTAACCAATCTAATTGGTGTATTGTTATTGTATTCAGAACTTTAGTTTGTAACAAATTTGTTAATGGGTATTTAATTTCTTTTGCGCTTAAATCAATAAGTTTGTTTTAACTGACAGTTCACTCAAACATTAACTGATTTTATTAACAACATGAAGAAAAAACTACTTATTAGTTTGCTGTTTACAGCATTTACAGCACCGCTTTTTGCACAGGACACCCCCGATCCGGTTATTATGCAAAAGATACGCGAAGAAGGCCTCAAAAAATCGCAAGTAATGGATATCGCATTCCATTTAACAGAGATTTCCGGCCCTCGTTTAGCAGGATCACCCGGGTTAAAACGGGCACAGGATTGGGCGATAAGTACATTAAAAGGCTGGGGAATGGTAAATGCCACGCTTGAGCCCTGGGGTAAATTTGGCAAAGGCTGGGAAGTTCAGAAGAATTATGCAGCTATGACGGTTCCTTACTATCATGCAATTATAGCTATCCCCAAAGCATGGACACCTGGAACTAACGGGCCAATAACCGGCGAAGTAGTTGTTTTAAAAGTGGATACCATTATTGACCTGAATAAATATAAAGGCACTTTAAAAGGTAAAATTGTAATGCTGGATGCAGCTACACAACTGGCGCCAAGTTTTACACGTGCGGACGCAGCAAGGTACACCGACGAAGAACTTGATGCAATGGCGAAAGCTACGATCCAGCCAAAAGGTAGAAGAGGCGGTGGGCCCGGTGGCCCCAATGCCAGCCGTTTTGCCGGTTTACGCAGAATGCAGGCTATGCGCGTTAAGATAAATGAGTTTTTTGTGAATGAAGGCGTTGGCTTGGTACTAAGCCAGGGCCGGGGTACGGATGGCACGGTATTTACAACAAATGGCGCTTCGTACGCGGATACTGCAAAAGCGGTATCCCCGGAACTGGAAACCAGCGGCGAAGACTTTTTACGTATCCAGCGCCTGGTTAAAGCGGGTCAAAAAGTAACCATGGAAGCTGATATCAAAACAAAGTTTTTTACTGATGACCTGAATGGATATGATGTGGTGGGCGAGATTGCCGGTACAGATAAAAAACTGAAAGAAGAAGTGGTAATGATAGGCGGCCACCTTGACTCATGGCATGCTGCAACCGGCGCTACAGATAATGCTGCAGGCAGCGCAGTAATGCTTGAAGCTATGCGTATTTTAAAAGCTATAAATTATAAGCCAAAACGCACTATCCGCATCGCTTTGTGGAGTATGGAAGAGCAAGGCCTTTTTGGTTCGAAAGGATATGTGACCAACCATTTTGGCGACCCCAAAACAATGGTGTTGAAACCTGAGCAATCTAAAATATCAGCTTACTATAACCTGGATAATGGTACCGGTAAAATACGGGGTATTTATTTGCAGGGCGACTCATTAGCCGGGCCGATATTTAAGCAATGGTTAATGCCATTTAAAGATATTGGCGCTACTACCGTTACCATAAGCAATACCGGCGGCACAGATCATCAATCGTTCGACGCGGTTGGCATACCCGGTTTCCAGTTTATACAGGACAGTATGGATTACGGCACCCGTACCCACCACAGCAACCAGGATACTTATGACAGGCTTGTAGAGGATGATTTAAAGCAAGCCGCAACAATTGTTGCCGCGTTTGTTTACAATACATCAGAACGTACAGAGCAAATACCAAGAAAGCCATTGCCTAAACCACAGCCTCCGGCAGGTACAGCACCGGCAACCGGCAGGTAAAAAACAGGCGCAAAAATTATTTTCTTAAAAGGTTATGAACTAAACAAAAATTAATTTTAAAATTAATTTTTGTTATTAAATTCAGAAATGCTAATTTTATAGAAACGTTAAATACTAAGGTAATAACATCCGTTTTACCACCAGCAAAAGGGATGAAATTTGGGATTAAACGAAAACTTTAATTGTTATTTTTTTGGAGAAAGCCGCCCGTTTTTTAAACAGGCGGCTTTTGTTTTGTGTGTGTTTAGGCGGTGTTAATGCGCATCTACAGGCAGGGCCACATTCTTTTTAAATGGTTGCAGATAGATAAGCGGTATGGAGAACAGCATGATCAAGCCTGCTATCCAATAGGCATCGTTATAAGTAAGCAAGAGGGTTTGTTTAATTACTTTACCTTCCATTGCCTGCATGGCCATTTTTGTAGCTTCAGCAAGGCCTTTACCCGTTGCCATAAAACGGTGGATAAACATATCGCGCTGTTCGGTAAATGTTGAGTTATAATCATTAATGTGACTTATCAATACACTACGGTGGAACCCGGCACGGATGTGTATAAGGGTTGTTAAAGCCGCTATACCGAACGAACCGCCCAACTGTCTCATCATATTATTCAAACCCGTTCCCTGGCCTAATTCAGGGCCTTTAAGATCCTGGATAGCTAATGTAGTTAATGGTACAAAAAGTAATGCCATACCTACACCGCGTATTACCAACGGCCAGAAAAAGTCGTGTGTTCCGGATGCGAGTGTAGAGTTGCTTAGCATCGTGGTAAACACAAAGAAGAGCACCATTCCACCTGTTGCCATAAATTGCGCGGGTATTCCGGCTTTAAGCGCCTTACCAATAAAGGGCATCATCATAATAGTAACCAAACCACCCGGAAATAAGATCAAGCCAGTTTGCTCAGGGGAAAATCCGAGCAAATTCTGACAAAATACCGGGAACACGAATACCGAACCATACAAACCAAAACCGAGCACAAAGGACGTAAACATCCCGACCGCGAAACTTCGGTGCCGCATGATCTTGAAGTTAACAATGGGGTGCTCAAAGGTCATCTCCCTCCAGATGAAGAAGAACAGTCCTAAAACAGCTGCGATGGTTAATACCAGGATATATGATTTTGCAAACCAGTCTTCACTCTCACCTTTTTCCAGTATGGTTTGTAAGCTACCAACTGCAACAGCCAGCAAGGCAATACCCCACCAATCCACGGGTTTACCTTTGGCATCCTTGGGTGTTTCATGAACGAATGTTACCGTTAAGAATGCTGCCAATGCACCTACCGGAATATTTACATAAAATATCCATGGCCACGAAAAGTGATCGGTTATAAAACCACCTATGGTAGGGCCAACAGTAGGGCCAAATACAGCACCTAAACCAAACAGTGCGGTTGCAGTACCTACCTCCTCGCGGGGCCAGGTCTCTATCAAAATAGCCTGCCCGGTTGATATTAAACCACCACCGGCAAAACCCTGTATGATACGGAATATCACCAACTCGTTTAAGCTCGTTGCATTCCCGCAAAGGAATGATACCGCGGTGAAAATAATGATAGACGTTAAAAAGTAGTTCTTTCTGCCGAAACGGCTACCCAACCATCCCGACATAGGCAAAACTATTACGTTTGCCACGGCATACCCGGTAACAATCCAGGCCACGTCTTCCAACGTTGCGCCCAGGTTACCCTGTATAACCGGTAATGATACGTTTACTATCGTAGTGTCAATAAGCTCCAATAAAGCAGCCATGATCACCGTGATGGTAATGATCCATTTCCTAAAACCTGTTTCAGCCATTGTATTAACCTTTATAAATTACAGATACCTTTACGCTCATACCAGGGCGCAGTTTATCCATAATTTCTTTGCTTGCATTTATTTTAATTTTTACCGGCACACGTTGTACTACTTTTACATAGTTACCGGTAGCGTTATCTGGTGGCAGCAATGAAAATTTAGCACCTGTAGCAGGTGAAAAATTATATACTGTACCGTCAATTTTAGTATCCGGGAAAGCGTCAACCTCTATCTCAACTTTCTCGCCTGAGCGTAAATTGTTCAGTTGGGTTTCTTTAAAGTTAGCGGTAATGAACAGGCTGTTATCCTCCACAACCGAGAACAAAGTTTGCCCTGCCTGTACCAACTGGCCTTTTTGCACATTCTTTTTTGATACGATACCCGATGAAGGCGCTGTAATGTTAGTGTACGATAATTGCAGTTTTGCAAAATCAATATCGCCTTGCTTTTGTGTAACACCGGTATTGGTTACATTCAATTGGTTTTTGGTACCGCTAACCTGCTCTTGTGCTGCTTTGTATTGCTCTTGCGAAGCCAGCAGTGCTGCCTGTGCCGCATCGCGGGTTACCTGTGCTTGTTCAAAAGCTTGTTTAGTAACCGATCCATCTTTAACCAGGTTAGCATAACGGTCATAATCGCGTTGAGCCTGTTGTAATTTGATCCTGGCTGTTTCAACGTTTGCTTTGGCGGTAGCGGCATTAGCTGATGTTGCGAATATTTGTGATTCTGATACACCTACCGATGCGCTGGCTAATTTTTGAGTAGATAATGCTTGTTCTAACTTAACTTTGTAGTCGCGGTCATCTAATTTAACCAGCGGCTGGCCTTGTGTAACATGTTGGTTCTCTTCGAACATAATGGTGTCAACGTATCCGCCAACACGGGCAACTACCGGGCTGATGTTGCCGTCAATCTGTGCATCATCAGTATCCTCATGTGTGCCATAATATAAGTATTCTTTAACTCCAAAAACGATACCACCCAACAATAATAACCCTAAAATAATGGGCATTACTTTGTTTGATTTCTTTTCGGTTTTTTCGTGTTCTGTTCCTTTTGCCATGATATTTGTAAATTTTATTTGTTCAGTTTTCCGGTTGATTTTAATAATGTGTAGTAAGCAAGGCCGGCATCGGCTTTAGCCAACTCCAGGTTTATTTGTGCCTGGTATAGTAATGTTTGCGCGTCTACCCTGTCGGTAACCGAAGCTATATTGCTTTGGTATTTCGATTCGAGGATCTTGTTGTTTTCTCCAGCTTGTTCTATTGATGTTTCCAATAGCTTAATCTTGTTTAAGGCTGTCTGGTAATTTTGATAATTGCGGTTGATCTCCGTTTTCAGGTTATCCGTAGTGATGCTTTTCCTGATAACGGTTTCATCCTGCTCTATTTTAGCCTGGGCTACCTTATTCTTATTGGTCCACAGTGATCCAAAGTTCCATGATACGGTAGCACCTAAAGTGATAGGCGTAATATACTGACCTGATTGTGGCAGCGGGTTAGCGCTTACATCAATATAATAAAAGCTTGCTCCAACACCTACGTTTGGCAATTGCTCTGCTTTTATCGATTTGATATTGGTTTCGGCAACCTTGTTTTGCAAATCAAGCTGCCTCAACTCCTGGCGCGATGCAAAAGCGGTATCAATATAGCTTGACAATGGTTTTAAAGTACGGCTATTATCAGCTACCTCTGTTGTTTTAAGATCGGTGCTTTCAGGCAAGCCTAACAATACATCTAAGTTATAGTTGATGATCCTACGGTTACTTTCCAGATCGATACCGTTCAACTCAATATTGGAACGTTGTAATTGGAAACGCAATACATCATTTTTAGTGACTAAACCCTGGTCGAAAAAGCGCTGAGCCTGTTTCAGTTGTTGGTCAACAGCCGATAGGTTTTGTGTTACTATCTTTTGGCTTTGTAAAACCTTATATAAGGTATAGTAGGCGTTTATTACATCATATGCAATCTGGTCCCTGTCTTTCTCGGCATCCAAACGGGTAACCTGCGTAAGTAACTCGGTTGATAGTTGGGCGTAACGGTATCGGCCACCGGCGTATATCCTTTCGTTAAGGCTGGCAGTACCTAAAAAGGCATTGGCGCCATCAGGCAGGTGGATGCTTTGGCTACCCAGATCTAATGTGTTTGCAGGTATTTGCGCACGGTTATAAGCCAGGCTTGCGCTGCCGGTTGGCAAAGCATCATCCTTAACTACGTTGTATTTGGCAATTGCTGCATCAATTTTTGATTGTGATAGTTTTAGCGTTTTGCTGTTAGCCAACCCTAATTTAACAGCCTCATCAATGGTGAGGGTCCTATCCTGCGCATGCGCAAACTGTACTGTAATTAAACTTACCAGTAAAATGGCAATACCGCTTTTTTGTACTGCTTTTACCATCTGTTTAAATAAGTAGTGATTAATTGTTTTATTGATCGTTGTTATCATTGTTTTACTAAGTAAGATTTTAAAAGTTGTTTCATAAATGCTTTCATCCGGGGTTTTAATTGGGTTTCGAGGTAGTTTGGATCCAATATATCATGCCCCATTACCCTTGATGACATATGTGATGAATTGATGAGGTAGTTTTTAGTGCCGAATATTACCATGATGGTGAGCTCCTGATCTATATCTTTACAGAAAAGGCCCTTATCAACACCTTCCTGCAATATTTTTTTAAACTCGTGTACGTTGGTCATTAATATGTTTGCCATCTTGTCTGTTAACTCCGTACGTTTATTTAAGGTAAGCTCACGGTTAATCAGTTTTTGAAAGCAATTGTTTGCGATGATACGCTCTACATAATTGTCGATACAACGCTCCATTTTGTCCCATGCCGAAATGCTATCGTCATTACCAATGTTTTGCAACAAGGTGCGGAAAGCCGAGATCTTGCGCTCAAATATGGCAAGGTATAAGCCTTCCTTCGACCCGAAATAATAGTTCAGCATAGCCATATTTACACCCGCCTCGCCGGATATCATCCTGGTAGAAGCGCCGTCATATCCCAGTTCAGAAAAAACTTTTTCCGCTACGTCAAGGATATGATCCTTCTTATCTATTTTGTCTTTGTCCATCATCTATCTAATTCGGCAACAAAATTAATCAATCGTTTGATTAATAAAATAAAATTAATGTCATTCTTATGTAAACAGATTGTAAACCATATTGATTTAGTACCCCTGGCTGATTTTTATTAACAAATCTTTAAAAAACACTTGCGTGTATTAATGACTTATCAATAGTATCAAACCGGACAAGTAAGCGATTTTATTTTTCAATGGATTGTCAAAATCATTTACACATCGGCACATTTGCATATCTGCACATTAAAAACAACTATCTTCACGTTATTAAGCTCCCGAACATGAACAAATACCGTTACCACATATTTATACTGTTTCTGTTATTTACGGTTAAAGCCATTGCGCAAACCGCGCCGCCGGCAAGCCTGGTTGATATTAAACAAAGCTTTAAAAAGCTCAATGTTTTAGGAACCGTGCTGTATGTGGCCGCGCACCCGGATGATGAAAACACCCGCCTCTTAGCCTACCTGGCCCAGGAAAAACATTACCGTACCGGATACCTCTCCATGACCCGCGGCGATGGCGGCCAAAACCTCATCGGTAATGATCAGAGCGAAGAGCTTGGCCTCATTCGTACCCAGGAACTTTTAGCTGCCCGCCGGGTTGATGGCGCGGAACAGTTCTTTACCCGTGCCAACGATTTCGGCTTCTCTAAAGGCCCGGATGAAACCCTAAAGATCTGGGACAAGGAGAAAGTACTCAGTGATGTCGTATGGGTGATCCGCAAATTTAAACCCGATGTCATCATCTGTCGTTTCCCCACCACGGGCGAAGGTGGCCACGGGCATCACACTTCATCTGCCATATTAGCACAGGAGGCCTTTGCCGCTGCTGCCGATCCTAAGCGCTTTCCCGAACAACTGGCCTACGTAAAACCGTGGCAGGCCAAACGCCTGCTTTGGAACACCTTTAACTTTGGCGGCGCTAATACCACTGCCGAAAACCAGTTCAAGATTGATGTTGGCGTCTTCAACCCGCTATTAGGCAAAGGCTACGGTGGGATAGCTGCCGATAGCCGCTCCAACCATAAAAGCCAGGGCTTTGGCTCGGCAAAGCAACGCGGCCAATCTTTCGAGTACTTTAAAACCATATTGGGCGAAGCTCCAACATCCGATCTGATGGACGGCATAAACACCACCTGGAACCGCCTGAAAGAAGGTGCCGCTATCGAATCAACCCTATCGGTCATCACCAAAAGCTTTGATGAGAATAACCCAGCGGGCTCCGTTGCAGCATTGGTAAGGCTGTTAAGCAGCGTAGAAAAGGTATCCGACACTTATTGGAAGGGCCTCAAAACCAACGAACTTAAAGACCTTATTGCCGCTTGCGCGGGACTATGGTTCGAAGCTTATTCCGATCAGCCCAATTATGCCATCGGCGATGAAATGGCTATCCGCTCGCAGGTGATCAACCGTTATAATGATAAGGTAAAGCTCAATAGTATTACCACCGGTTCAAGCCAAACTCAGGGCCAAACTATCCAGGCTAACCAGTTGCAATCCTTCAACAGCAAAATGGTGGCCGAAAAGATAACCCAACCCTACTGGCTGCAAAGCCCGCATACTTTAGGCAGCTACACCATTGCCGATCTGTTAGTGGTTGGCAACCCCGAAAACCCCGATCTGCCAAAAGCCACTTTCGAGTTTATCATCGATGGTAAGCCCATTAGTTATAACAGGCGCCTGTATTATAAGTATGTTGACCCGGTGCGCGGCGAGGTTTACCAGCCAGTGGCTATTACCCCGCCCGTAACTGCCAATTTAGATAACAGCGTATACCTGTTTAAGGATAACCGCCCCCAAAACATCAGCGTTAAGCTCAAAAGCTTTACCAACATAAGCGGCACTATTGCCCTGAAAGCGCCCGATGGATGGCGTTTCCTGCCACAAACGGTTTCCTTTGTGGATAAGAAGAAAGGCGACGAGTGGACCGAAACCTTTATGGTTACCCCCTTAGACTTAAAATCAAAGAACGATATCATTAACGTCCAGGTAACTGTTAATGGCACTGCTTATCAAATGGCGCTAAAGCAGATCAGTTATGATCACATCCCCGCTATCACTTATTTCCCGCCTGCTAAGGCTCATTTGCTCAAGCTGGATATCGATATTCCCGGCAAAAATATTGGCTATATCATCGGCGCTGGCGACCTGATTCCCGATGCCCTGCGCCAGCTGGGTTATAAAGTCACCATATTGAACGAGGACGACATCATGAAAGGCAACCTTTCGGGATATGATGCCATAGTTACCGGCGTACGTGCCTATAACGTGAACGACCGCCTTGCCCTTGAGCAGCCTAAATTGTTAGAGTATGTAAAGAACGGGGGAAATTTAGTGGTCCAGTACAACAACAACGCCGGCCTTGTTACCCCAAACATTGGCCCTTATCCTTTTAAACCTGTTAATCAGCGCGTAACCGATGAGGATGCCACCGTCACCATTACCGACCCGCAAAGCCCGCTGCTCAACTACCCTAACAAAATAACCCCTGCAGATTTTGATGGCTGGGTGCAGGAACGCGGTTTGTACTTTGTAACCAACATCGACCCTAAATACCAGGCGCCTATACAAATGAACGACTCGGGCGAAGCACCCAATAAAGGCTCTGTTATTACTACCGATTATGGCAAGGGAAGGTTCACCTATTCGTCCCTGTCCTTCTTCAGGCAATTACCAGCCGGTGTCCCGGGAGCATATCGCTTATTCATCAACCTGCTAAGTAAACCCGCCCCGCCTGCGCCATGATATTATAGTGCGATCAAAACTCTTGACTCTTGATTCTCGCCTCTTGACTCTATCATCCCGATAGTTATCGGGAGGGGGGATAAAGTAAGAATATTATCCTTGCCCGCCGTAGCTTCAGCAAAGGAGGGGACAGAGCTTTCAACAGAAAGCCCTGTTTGGGTTTTAACCAACACCAAAGGAAGCGCAGGCCTCGCGCGATTCCCCTCTTGAGAGGGGTGGAGGGGTGTGTAATTTGCGCGCGACAAATAACCTCTACCCGCCGCTGGCGCAAGCGTCCCGCTTGTGTCCCCGCCGACAGATCGCCCTATATCCAAGCCCTCTTCTCCGGCATCCGACTTCTGCCCTCCGACCCGGCGTTGGTCGGGATTTTCAATCCTCGACCCACCAAACAGGGGATTTGCAATCCCCGAAACAAATTCCACCCCATCGTCGGTGTCCTCACCGACGATATCCAAACCATCCTCTTCTCCGACATCCGATTTCTGCCCTCCGACCTCTACACCAAATTGCTCCAACAACTCCTCACTCACCTCATCAGTGAAAGGCTCCGCCACCGTCTTGGCATTCTGTGCTTCAAAAGCGATATCCTCCTCCGTTTCCTCCGGTTGCAACACCACATTCGGCTGCCAGTTGGCTTTGTAAAAACCGGTATGCCTGCACAACTTATCAATAGCAGCCATTTTATTATGCAGCTTGATCTTGAACAGCTCGCCCGTTATATGCCCGTCTTCACCCGTCACATCCGCCCGCTGGAAATAGCTGATCGCCGCCTTCTCATCATCTGTCAACTGGTGCATGCGTTTCGGGTCGCCATGGTCGTCATAGTAATTACCCATGTTGCAAAAGGCTACTTTCATCAGTTCGCGCAAAAGCATGTCGTGTGTTAACTCCGCACGGGCTGCGCTGCGCTTCATCGCCTCCTTTAAATAAGCTTGTATCTTGGGCACATGCAGCAAATCGCCTTTTCGGGCGGTATTATCTGTATATCCGGCAGTAAGGGCCGCACGATAAGCGTTAAAGCTGAGTAAATACTCCTCGCAAAATTTTTGTTGTTTGTACGATAGTGGTTCTAAAATAGCCATGATGTTTATTGATTTGATAGGTTTGAAAATTCGGATGGTAGGTCGATGGTCCATAGACCATGGTCGATAGTTAAGAAGGCAGGAAAAAGGTCATGGACTATAGTCTATCGCCGCGAACTTCTCCAATGGACTATCGACCATGGACCTCCTACTACAAAGGTCGGGATAAATCTTTCAGCAATAAAATATAAATCGATATAATTATCTGAATTCCAATAAATTATAATATTTTTCAAGATCTGAAACAAGGGTCGTTGCCCACACGAGGTTTCATATATGGGCCTTATTGAAGCAACCACTAAACCACCACTGTTTTTTTTATCTTTACGCTAAAGCAAAAATAAGCCATGCAACAAACGCGGTTTGATAAAAAAACAGAAACTGTAAAAACCAACCATACAAATGCCGGTAATAACGGTATCAGTTTACCGGCCGTACCCGTATTGCAGCAAAAACAAGGTGGGGTGCAGCCCATACAACTAAAAGACAAAGTAGATAACCCATACCCGCAGGGCGAGGCAGGGTTAACGGCACATCATATCATACCACAATCTGTTTTAACTAATGTATTAAATAAATTAGATCCCGATTACCAGGTAAAGGTGATGGCAAATTCGTTGCCCGATTTTGCAGGGCTTACCTTGAGTACAATAAGCAGTGCCAATATAACTGCACCAAACGGAAATTCATTTTCATTAACCTATCGGGATAACAATATCGATACGCCTATCAATAAAAATACAATGGTAAGCGACCTGCGATTAAAAGCAATAGCCACGGTTAAATTTAGTGCAATGCCCGATACAGAACAAGCGAAAATAAGCTTTGACGGAAGCGACTGGGCCACCTTTAGCGCACTTTACGGGCGGTTAAAAACTGCAACAAGTGATGCCGCCGTTAAGGCTGAGGGCACAGTAGGCGATAACGCTGACAGCGATGAATCGAAGGAAAAGCAAGGCAAGCTAAAGGATATGTATGCCGCGTTTTATCAATGGCAAAGCGGTAACCTTTTTTATGGAAGCAAGCGCTACGAAGAAGATTCGAGCGATACGCTGGATGAAGATGAGAAATATTCGAATAAAGACGCCGAGTTTTCACGCCAGATAAAAGAAATTTATACGGTGTTAAAAGACAACGAAAAAGCGCTTAAATTATCACCCGACAAAATAACTGAAAAAATAAACCAACTTACTACGCTTACAAAAAACAGGGCCATTGCCAAATACGAATCGGGCGACTTTATATTGATAAGCAATACCAGGCAGCTTGAAATTATGAAAGGTATAGGCATGGCTAACCGTATGGGCTTAGATAAAACGGGTAGCAGTATTCATAAGCAGGCTATAAAAGATAAGATCAAAGCACTGGACATTCATGCCGTGCTGGCCCGGGCAGAAGGCCGCCAGGCAGACTGGCAGCCAAACGGGCACCCCTTTGTAGGTTTAACTTATAACAAAAACGGAACAATTTGTACCGTTTCGGTAAATGGCGGGCCTGGTACAGCGATAGAGAAGAGCAATAGGTTCAAATTACCCGACTTTAAAACTGCGATATTAGATTCGGTTAATACAGCAATGAATTTTTAGTGCGGATTTGCCTTGCAATCCGGATATTTACTTACACCACTGATGAGCACAGGTTGTAAAAGAGTTAAAAGAGCTATTTGTTAGATTGAACGGAGAATAACCTACACTAAACAGGGATGAAAATAACGCTTTGGAGTAATATTGAAGTTTTTGTATTCAGGTTTCTCTTCGCTAATTTCGTTTTGGTTATATTCTTTCAATACATAGGATTGATCTATGTTGCAGTTATTGATATAGCCATTCTTGCCTACTGCAGTCTGAAGGTCAGAGTAAGAGATATTGAAATAACCGAAACAAACATCATCATTGGTCAAAAAAACACCTTTGGCAAACTAAAAAAACAGGTATATAGCAATAACCAAATTATTTTTATATACAGGCAAATGCCCACATACGAAAAGTATCGTTCGCGTACACCATTTTCAAAAAATAGCATCCTGGGTAATGTTTTAATGGTTTATTGCAAAAACGATTGTTTATTTGAGCTTACACCCGGCAAGGATGGAATGAACGACAATAAAATTATAGATATAGTTAAATATTTATTGCAGATAGGCATCAAACAAGAGTTTGAAAAGTTTGGTGATGACGATATCAAACTTCCGTCCCCGCAGGATCCCCCGTTGGGTGACCCTGCGGAAAGCGGCAGGTAACAAAGCGACATCTCGTTCCGAACAAACGCAGGGTCCTCTGCGAGAGACCCTGCGGGGACATCGATCTTACTCTTCCGGTGATATCTGATTTAACGAAGGATACTTTTCTATCATTGCAGATGATGTAACCACGATCTTATTAATAATTTCGTCAAGGTCGGCTGATGATATAGCTAGATGGTTTAACATTTCCTCTCTTTCCTTATCGTCTGTACATGTAGCGAGCAGGCCTGTCAGGCCCATTATCCTGGCCAGCGGCGCCCTTACCAAATGCGATTGCATCCATGATATTTCCCTGAAGGTTTTATTCTGCTCTTCCACGGTTTGAACGTATAGCTTCCGTTCGGTCACATCACGTCCGGTAATGCAAACGCCTTTAATGCGGTTCTCTTCGTACACGGGTGTAAACGTATAACGTATCCAATAAGTGGGTTTGTTTAAACTACGGTACTTCCTGTCAAATTCAATGATTTCTCCTTTGTAAACCCTGTCTATCAGCTTCCTAAAGTAATCATGCCGGGTAGTTTCAACATAATCAAGTATGCTTTTGCCTACTTCAAATTCCTGTTGTGTTTGGCTAAAAATCACATAATCATTCGCTTTAGCATTAAACAGCTTAATATTTAATGATGGGTATAACAGCACAAAACCATTAACCGTGCTCTCAAATATCGCTTTCAACCCCGCTTCCGATTCCTGGATCTTTAAATGGGCATTAAAAACCGCTAGCTCATTATTCAATTGCACGGTTATATCGGTGGCTAAAACCAGCCTTACCTTGCGCCCGTCAAACTCCAGTAAGTTACTTTCAATATGGGCATATATGTGCTCTCCGTTCTTTTTAATATGATGCGCCCTTCCGTCATAAAACGTGCCGGTAACTTTATTTTGCTTTACTGTTTTTACCAATGTTTTAACATCCTCTTTGGGCCTGATATCTTTTATGGTCATCCGTAAAAACTCGTCTTTGGTATAACCATAGTGGTTAATAGCTGCTATGTTTACATCCAAAAAAGCCAATGTATCTGTATCAAACAGCCACATGGGTAAAGGGCTTTTATCGAATATCCTCTTGTAACGCTCCTGCAGGTTATCCTTTTTATTAATAACAATTGCCAGGCTCCTGAATATTTTATGAACGAGCACCACGCTTACAATGCTCAAAAAAATAAGGTTTGAGCTTAGCGCGAGCCAGGCCCCGGTGCTGTACAAACCGATAAGTACGCTGTTAAAAAATTTAAAATGTATAACTAACGCGTAAAATGCGATAATTAAGCCATTTACTATGATAGACCAATAGGCATAGCGTATTGGAAATACAAGGGCCATTAAAATGGTTAAACCGTACAGGTAGAAAATACCCGGGCCTATATAACCTAAAGCATTTATCAAAAAAACAGCTAAACCGTAAAATAAAGTAACAATAATAACTTTACGGACGGAGGTAGCCATTTTGTTATCAAAAGTAACAATGGCAAGTGTTGCAAGGCACACAATGTCAACCACGGCTATTAAAGTATAATTATCTTTAATAGCGAGCCAGATGCCGGGGATGGCTGCAATAAAACTAACGGGAAAACAATAGACAAGAAAACTGAAAAATAATTGATTTTGCCAATAGGTAAAGTCGTTATCATCAACATTTATACCGGGCTTTTTATCCCGTATCAAACTTTTATACCACCGCACAAAACCTTTCATCCGTTGCTTTTTTATAGCACACAAACCTAATTAGGATAGTTATTTGGATGCAGTTTAAATGAAGTTACAAACTTATTTAATTATTTAAAAATCAGGATCAATATTGCTTATACGTGTATCCGATGTAACGTGACCCACAGCTCAAAAAACTGCCCCTCCGCTGGCGCACGCGTGCCGCGTGTGTCCATTATGATAGAAGGCCCTTGCAACACCCGACAGGTAACCCGCGCCCATCATCCCGCCTCAAAAAACTGCCTTAATTTCTCCTCTTCCAAATCAAGCAATTCAAACTGGTGTTTTACCAGCTCATCGCTAATGTTATCTTTTTTATTGAGGGTAAGCAACAGCGCGCGTTGCTCATTAAGCAGGCGGGCCGTAATGGTTCGGTAATCTTTATAAAATTCTTCTACCCGCTCTTCAATGCCGCCCTTATCCCAATCGTTTAACAAGGCCATATCAGCAGAGTAACGCATTTTAAGGCTTTTTACCATTTCGTTGTTAAGGGTATGCTCGGCGTAATCCTCGTCGAGTATTTTCAGGGATAACGTAGCCAGCTTTCTGCGCATCAGTTGCCTTTGCTGGTCCAGTGGGATGGCCAGGTCAGGGTCGGGCATGTTAACCCACCTTACCACGGCAGATAGCGTTAGGCCCTGGAATACCAGTGTAACCAATATCACCGTAAAGGTGATAAACAGTATCATGTCCCGGTTAGGGAAAGCCTGGCCCGTTTTAAGCGCTAATGGTATGCTCAACGCCGCAGCGAGTGATACCACGCCGCGCATGCCCGTCCAGCCCAATAGGGCAGGTGCGCGCCAGCCGGGGGCCGGGTCGGCAACGGTAATAATATGGCTCATCAGCATGGTAACCACCGTGGCGCCATAAGTACATATAAAGCGGGCCACAATAAGTACGCCTGTAATAATAAGGCTGTAATTAAGCGCGTTAATAAAACCATCGCGACCCAGATTTTTAATAATAACCGGAAACTCCAGCCCGATCAGGATAAATACAATGCCATTAAGCACAAAAGCCACCGCCTCCCAAACGTTAATGCCCTGCAGCCTGCTCCGGTGCGATAAAAACTCATGCCGCCGGTACGATAGGAACAGCCCGCCGCTCACCACTGCCAGCACGCCCGAAAAATGGAACTCTTCGGCCAGCATATACATGGCATAAGGCGTAATAAACGTAAGCAGTACATCCATATTAGTAGTTGTGGGCATCCAGCGGTGTATGGCATAAAACATTGCGCCTACGGCTACACCAATAAGCACGCCCATTACAATCACCAATACAAAATCAATAGCGGCGGTTTTAAAAACAAAGGTGCCCGTTAACACTGCAGCCAAAGCAAAGCGGAATACCACCAAACTTGATGCATCGTTCATCAGGCTTTCGCCCTCAACAATGGTAACAAAGCGTTGGGGTACTTTAATATTTTTAAGGATGGCGCTTGCCGATACAGCATCTGGTGGCGAAATAATACCGCCCAACAAAAACCCCGTGGCCAGCGTAAAGCCCGGAATAAGCGCTGCCGATATAAATGCTACCACACACGAGGTAAGGATAACTACCGGGAAAGCGAAGCTGCTGATCACCCGGCGCCATTTCCAAAAATCTTTCCAGGATGTATTCCACGCGGCCTCGTAAAGTAACGGCGGTAAAAATATCACGAAGATGAACTGGGGGTCGATCTCGATGCCACGTAAAAAAGGGACAAAACCCAATGGCAATCCCACCAAAACAAGTAATATGGGATAGGCGATCTTGATCTTCTGTGCAAGCATCACCACAAAAAGGATGATAGCCAGCAGGCAGGTATATTGTATTACGGCATGATGCATACACTAAAATACAATAAATAGTGAGCTTTGAGGAAACGGGCGTATTTAAATGAAAACAATTCTCACAGCCTGTGGTCGGTGTTATCACCGCACCACCAACTATTTAACACTCTTACGCTGCACGATAAAGAAACCGGCAACAAATATTACAGCGGCAAAAACAAGGCTCACCCAAACTTCGCGGGTAAAAATTTCGATAGTGAAATTTGGCATGGCCCCAATGGTTTTGCTTTTAACCGTTTTTGTAGCAGCCTGCAGGTTTGCCCATACCATATTAGGATGGGCATAAGGTATCAGGTAAACATATTGCCATTTAACCCCAAGCGTTATCCAGCCGGCTATCAGGCCCAAAAAGCCAATACCCATTGGTTTTAAAAAATCGCCCCACAACAGGCTCAGCAAAAACTGAATGGATAGAATGCCTAACGAAGCCAAAAACAGTTTGAGATAGAGCTGCCCTAAATAAGCAGCTACGCTGTAATCGGCAAAGTGCAGTTCGGGCTTTAGTATGCCCAATAAATTACCCGTGCAAATAAGCAGCCCGTAAAACAAAAACAGGCATGTAAATAATAAAAACAAAGTATAAAAGTACTTGGCAGCGTATACCCACCATTTGGCTATTGGCAGCGTAAACAGTGTTTTCCAGGTATCAGCTTTGTGCTCAATACTGTTTACCGAGTAGGCTATAAATATTACGTAAAAAGGCAATAGCAAATTACCCATTATGGCGGTAACAATAGCCACATAGCCAAGCCATAACATCATGCCCGGCATTTTAGTGGTATTGGCATCAAACTTATGGGTTGCATAACCTATAAATACCAAACCCACAATAAGTAAGGGCAACACTATTGAACCCCAAAAACCCAGCGTTTTGCGGCTTTTATAAAACTCCGATCGTAGCGATAATATAAATCCTTTCATGCCCCTGCTTTTTGTGTAATGGCTAAAAATAAGGTTTCCAGGTCTTTCTGCACCTTGGTAATGCTATAAACAATAAAGCCATTTTGATTTAACAGGGCATTTATTTGGCCCATTTGCTCTTTACTTTGGTAAGCAATAAATAAGTTATTGGTTTTAGCATCAGCAATATTGTACCCGTTAGCGTTAAGCAGGGCGGTGGCTTCATCCGTTTTGCCGGCCAGCTCAATTTGTACGCGTGGTTGGTTTAGTGCCTCCAGCTCTTCAATACTCCCCTGGAACATCATTTTACCCTGATGAATAATACCCACATGCGTAGCCATCTTATTGATCTCGGCCAGCATATGGCTCGATATGAAAACGGTTTTGCCATGGTCGCGCGCTAATTTTATCAATAACTCGCGCATTTCTATAATACCGTTGGGGTCCAGGCCGTTGGTGGGCTCGTCAAGTATCAATAGTTTTGGGTTGCTTAATAAAGCTAAAGCTATGCCCAGGCGTTGTTTCATCCCGAGCGAATACCTTCCGGCTTTTTTATCAGCGGCAGCGGTAAGTTGTACCAAAGCCAGCATCTCGTTAACCCGGATAGTGGGTACTTGCAGCAGCATGGCACGGTTCTTCAGGTTTTCGCGGCCCGTCATGTGGGCGTATATGGCAGGTTGCTCAATAAGCGAACCGGTTTGGCCAAGTATAGCTTCGCGGTTGGCCTGCAGCTCCTGGTCAAAAATATGTATCGAGCCCGATTCGGGCCTCAGTAAATTAAGTAAGAGTTTGATGGTGGTGGTCTTTCCGGCGCCGTTTGGCCCTAAAAAACCGTAAATGCTCCCGGCGGGGACCCGGAGCGATACAGATTTAACAACCTGCTGGTTTCCAAATGTAAATGATAGTCCTTCAGTATTTATTACCACACTTTTTCTTTTGTTACAGAGCACACGGCTTTGAACAAATGTATGCTTTTATTGAACAAAGATGTACTTTGTGTGTAACATGATCCCTGCAAAAGGTTTTCATGCTGTTTTAACTGGTAACTAACACCCATTATCATGGCAAAAACTACAGGTATTACCATCAATACAAATGGGTTTGAGTTTGTGATGAACTTTTTCATGGTTGATTGTTTGTTATTGTTGATTTTGATGATACAAATGAACTGTAAATACTTTATCCCTTAAAATGTATTAGACCAACAGGCACTAATTGTAGATGAACGGGCTGTACAACCCACCAACGGTTTATCGGTTTTATAAAGTGGTTCATCGTTAAAATACGGGTATACATCTAAATAGTACGCCGGTATCATATTAATTTTTCTATTTTAGGATATTGATTAACGCGATATTTTAAAAATGAAAAAGGGCTGGCAGGTATTTGGGCATACATTTTTTTGGATATGTATGATAGCCTTTTTTTCGCTTATCGTACATAATAACACCAAAATAGACACCAGGGGCTTGGTGGTCATATTTGGCTTATATGGTGTTATCAATATCGGGTTGTTCTATCTCAATTTCCTGGCTTTTATACCGCTGTTTTTAAATCGTAAAAAGTACTTCAGGTACATTTTAATGATTTTGGGGGCCATGCTGGCATTAGGCTTTGTAAAATATGGCGTAGGTTTATGCTTTAAAGGTTATGTGCTAACGCATGAGCGCGGCGGTAAGGTTATTGGCTTTTGGTCGTATTATACCAGCGCGTTTTTTACCAGCCTTATCTTTGTATTTTTAAGCACCGTTTTAAAATTCACCAATGATTGGTTTTTAAACGAACGGGTACAACGCGACCTGGAAAACCAGCGCCTCAGTGCCGAGCTAGCCTTTTTAAAATCGCAGATCAACCCGCACTTTTTGTTCAATTCGCTCAACAGCATATACTCGCTGGCATACCAGCAATCCGAAAAAACACCTGATGCTATTTTAAAGCTTTCCGAAATAATGCGTTACATGCTATATGAGTGTAACGACAATAAGGTTGACCTGGCTAAAGAGATCCAGTACCTGCAAAATTATATCGATCTGCAAAAAATACGCCTCGGCAGCCGCGGCTTTGTTGATTTTGAAATAAAGGGCGATGTTACCAACCAGCAGATAGTGCCGCTATTGCTCATCTCTTTTATAGAAAATGCTTTTAAACATGGCGTGGCCAATAACCCCGAAACGCCTATTTTTATCCGCTTAACCATTGATGCCGCCAAACTCGATTTTATCATTCAAAACCGCAAACACACTTTTAACAAAGACGATGCCGGGGGGATTGGTTTAAATAATGTAAAACGCAGGCTCGATATTTTGTACACAGGCAAGTATGTTTTAAACATCAATAACGGCCCTGATACCTATACTTGCGAATTATCATTAAATTTATAGCCATATGATAAGATGTTTAGTTGTTGACGATGAGCCTTTGGCACTGCATATACTCGAGGATTACATCAGTAAAATTCCGTTCCTGCAATTGGTTAAAGCTACAACTAACCCTATAGAGGCATTGTCGCTGGTGCAGAACGGCGAGGCCGACCTGGTTTTCCTTGATGTGCAAATGCCGGAGTTAACCGGCATACAATTCCTCAAAATAGCTAACGGCAAAGTAAAAGTTATATTAACCACCGCCTACTCACAATACGCTTTGGAAGGGTATGAGTTGGATGTGGTTGATTACCTGCTCAAACCCATCGCTTTTGACAGGTTTTATAAAGCGGCGCAAAAAGCCCAGTCGGTATTGGCGCCCGCTAACGCTTCTGCAAGTTTACCCGCGGTAAAGGAGGCTCCGCAAAAAAACCTGCAAAACGATTTTATTTTCGTTAAAACGGAATACAAAATACAGAAGGTGTACCTGCACGATATTTTGTTTATAGAAGGGCTAAAGGATTATATCTCTATCTACACCCCTACCGAGCGTATTATTACCCTCCAGATTATGAAAAAGATGGAAGAAGCCTTACCCGAGCAACATTTTGTACGGGTGCATAAATCATACATCGTAGCGCTTAATAAGATAGACAGTATAGAGCGCAGCCGCATCTGCATAGCCGATAAGATCATCCCCGTGGGTGATACTTATCGCGACCAGTTCTTCAAGATCATCGACGCTAAGAATATTTAGTGTGAAAAGGAGCGTTATATATGGTTTGTTAGTTTGGCTAATAGGATTTTTTGTTTCTCCATCCTTATTGTGGCTATTTGAATACCCGGGTTTTAATTACGATTATTATATAGAGTGTGGAGTTATATTGTTGATACCATACCTCATTATTACATGTTTAATAATCTACATATCAACAATGTTTAAAGTAAGCGTTTCACTTATAAAGGCCATTCTTTCTGTAATCAATATAATTGTGATTTACCAAGTGTTCAATTTTTTTTCATGGGTTGAACTTAACTTTCGGCTGTATTGCCACATGTTCGTTTATATTGTTGTCCTCTTGGCAGTAATATGGATATTTAAATTAAGGACATCGCCGTTGCCAAAAGAAAGCCGGTCAGAATAAATTTAATAGCTACAAATAATTCAGTAATTCATCGGGTGGCAACACAGTCACCCCGGCATTTTTAAAATCCTTTAAGTTACGGGTTACAATAAAGTCAAGGTTTTCTACCGAGTTCGCGGCGAATATCTGTATCGCATCCTCAAAGTCTTTATGGTTTGATAACAGGCTTTTTTTGATCACATCAAAGTTTACCGGCACAATAGTTAAAAGTTCTAACAGATCGGTCAACGCTTTTCTAAGCGCTGTTTCTTCCATGTATTTTTTTAACAGATAATGGGTAGTGGCAAATGAGTGCGATGATGTATAAAGCTTCACCTTATTTTTCTCAGCAAGGCCAAATAAGCCAATAGCAAATTTACCGAACGGTTGCCTGTTTGCTAACAGGTCTATCAGGATATTGGTATCAACAAAAACCTGTTTCATAAATGCTTATGCTCAAAATAAGCATTCAACTCTTCTTTTTCATCAAAAGACTCAGGCAATTTAACAACACCGGCAATCTTCTTCACTTTCGGAGAAAGCTCTGCCGATCCTTCGTTATCGCTGGTAAGCGTATCCAAATAGTTTTCTATCAGTTCAGATAAGCTGCGGCCTGTTTTTTTGGCATACAACTTAGCCTTTTTAATTACCGTTTCTTCCACGGTTAGTGTGAGTTTGGTTGTCATTGCACGTGTGTTTTAAACAAAAATACGTATTAAGTATATCATTTTCAATTACGTTAAAAATATTTAGCCCAACCTTGTAACTTTTTTGTGTATTTTTCGCCTAATGCTTATGTAACCATAAGCAAATAGCTTTACTCAGTAACAATTAACACCTCAATATGCAATTAAACAAACTCATTGCTTGTGCCTTGGCCGCTGCAACCTTCACCGGGTTTAACGCGAAAGCGCAAAAAGTAGAATTTACAGAATACGATATGCCAAATGGGCTGCACGTTATTCTGCACCAGGATCATAACGCGCCGGTGGTGGCCGTATCGGTAATGTACCACGTAGGTTCAAAAAACGAAGTTGTTGGCCGCTCGGGCTTCGCGCACTTTTTCGAGCACCTGCTCTTCGAAGGCAGCGATAACATCAAAAAAGGCGATTTCATGAAACTCGTATCAGCAAACGGTGGTCAAAATAATGCCAACACCACGCAAGACAGGACATTTTATTACGAGGTATTCCCTTCTAACCAACTGGAAACAGGCTTGTGGTTAGAGAGCGAACGCATGATGCACCCTGTAATTAACGAGATAGGTGTTAAAACCCAAAACGAAGTTGTTAAAGAAGAAAAACGACTTAGCTTTGATAACCGCCCTTACGGCAATGCCATAAACAGCGTTACCGCCGGCGTATTTACCGATCACCCGTATCATTACGGTGTAATTGGCTCAATGAAAGATCTTGACGCGGCCAAACTGGACGAGTTTAAACAATTCTTCCACCAGTTTTACGCGCCAAACAACGCGGTATTAACCATTGCAGGCGATATTGATGTTGCTAAAACTAAAACCCTCATTGACAGTTATTTTGGGCCTATACCTAAAAGTGCGCCGGTAGTTTATAAAAAGGTGGAAGAAAAGCCCATCACCAAACAAATTATCGATACCGCTTATGATGCCAATATCCAGATACCGGCAGTATTAGTTGCCTACCGCGTTCCGGGCCGCGATACCCGCGACTCAAAAATAATGGAAATGATCTCATCTATCCTTTCGGGAGGCTCAAGCTCACGCATGTACAAAAAAATGGTGGATGAGAAAAAGAATGCCCTGCAGGTATTTTCGTTTAACTACGCTTTGGAAGATTATGGTACCTACATTGTTGGCGCCCTGCCAAGCGGCGAAGCCAAACCCGATGGCCTCATCACAGATATGCAGGAAGAGATAGTTAAACTGCAAACTAACCTGATCAGCCCCGAAGATTACCAAAAACTGCAAAACCAGTTTGAGGATAGCTTTGTGAGCGCCAATACCCGCATGCTGGGCATTGCCGAAAACCTGGCTAACGGTTATACCTTTTATCATAAAGATACCAACCACATTAACGAAGAGCTCACCGAGATACGCTCAATAACACGCGAAGAGATAAGGGACGCGGCTAAAAAGTACCTCAACACCAACCAGCGCTTGCTGTTATATTACTTGCCCGGTAAAGGTAAAACCAATTAATTCATAGCCTTAAATACAGACACAACATGAAGAAATATATAATGATACTTGCCGGAGCATGTTTAATGCAATTTGCCCAGGCTCAAAATATCGACCGAAGCCATCCGCCAAAACCCGGTCCGGCGCCGGTTTTAACTATTAAGGACCCTGTTATTTATAAACTGTCCAACGGTATCACCATATTAGTGGTCGAAGATCATCGCCTGCCAAAGGTTTCTGCAACTTATAATATAGATGCGGGCCCGCGTTTAGAGGGCAGCAAAGCCGGCGTGATCTCCCTGATGGGCGATATGCTGAACGAAGGCACTAAAACACTGCCCAAAGCCGCGTTTGATGATGCTGTCGAAAAAATGGGAGCCAACGTTAGCCTGAATGCCAGTGGCGGCAGTGCTTCGGCATTAACACGTTATTTTAAAACAGCTTTCAGCTTAATGGGGCAGGCTTTAAAAGAACCGGCCTTTACCCAGGAATCCTTTGATAAGTTGAAAGTTCAAACGCTTACCAGCATTAAAAACAGTGCTAAAAGCGCCCCTGCAATAGCAAGCCGCATAACTAATGCCCTGGCTTATGGTAAAGACCATCCTAACGGCGAATTTGAAACCGAGGAAACGGTTAAGGCTTTAACCATTCAGGATATCAAGGATGCATACGCCAGCTATATCACGCCATCGCGTGCTTATATTACCATTGTTGGCGATATCAAACCCTTGGAGGCAAAAGCCCTGGTTACCGAAGTATTTGGCACCTGGAAAGGTAAAATATTAACTGTACCTAAATTTGCGACGGTTAATAATCCATCAACAACCGAAATAGATGTAGTTAATGTACCAAGCGCCGTACAATCAGAGATCAAGGTGGTTAACCTGGTTGATCTGAAGAAAAACGATCCCGATCTGTTCCCGGTTTTATTGGCTAACTACATTTTGGGTGGCGGTGCCGAGAGCCGCTTATTTATGAACCTTCGCGAAAAGCATGGCTTTACTTATGGCGCTTACTCAAGTACCGGCTCGGGCAGGTGGCAGTCGCTGTTCAATGCTTCTGCTTCTGTGCGTAATGCTAAGGCCGATAGCGCCATTATGGAATTTTTAAAGGAGATAAAGCGTATACGTACCGAAAAGGTATCGGCCGAAGAACTGGCTAATGCCAAAGCCTTATATGCAGGCTCTTTCGCATTGGGTTTAGAAGATCCTGCCCGTACGGCAACATTTGCCAGCAACATCATCCTGAATGATTTGCCGGCCGATTTTTATAAAACCTACCTGCAAAAGGTAAATGCCGTTACTGCCGATGATATTTTACGTGTAGCGCAAAAATATTTTAGTGCGGGCAACAGCCGTATTACCGTTGCGGGCAATACCGCTCAAATGCTGGATGGCATCAAAAAAATAGGCCTGCCGGTTAAAATGTATGATGCCTATGCTTCTCCCGTTACCGATGCGCCAAAAACAACAGGGTCTGCCATGATGGTGCAGGCGGTTGATGTGGTGAAAGACTTTTTAAAAGCCGCAGGCGGCGCCGATGAATTGAAAAAAGTGAATACCTACTATGCTGCCATGAACATGAGCATGCAGGGAATGGCTTTATCTGCAACGCAAAAACAAATGGTCCCTAACAAAGAGGCCATGGCAGTATCAATGGGCCCCAATGTAATGTTCAAAACGGTATTTGATGGCGAAAAAGGATACCAGATGCAAGGTGGAGCGCAAAAGCCTATGACGGCCGATGAGATAGCATCCAAAAAATTCCATACAGCGTTGATAGATCAGTTAGACTATATAAGTAACCCTGCCTTTAAACTTGAGATAAAAGGTATCCAGAAAGTGGGTGAAGGCGATGCTTACCAGGTACAGGTAACCGATCCTACAGGAAAAGTATCAACGGATTATTACGATATCAAAAGCAAATTCCTGGTACGTCATGAAGGTACAACTGGTACCCAAACCCAAACCATTGATCTAAGCGATTACCGTAAAGTGGGTACAGTAATGTTCCCATACAAATTGGTAACAACAATTGCTGCCGGTGGCCAGGAACAAACCTATACCATGACAGTTGCTGATCTGAAACTGAACAGCGGTGTAACTGCCGATGATTTTAAATAAACACCATTAATATTTTAATGCAGAAAAGCTTGCCGAAAGGCAGGCTTTTTTTGTTTTAATTCCAGCGTCATGCTGAACTTGTTTCAGCAACCCATCCGAAGGTCATAAAACGATATAAGCCTGTAGATGCACAGTCTAACGTAAATTTGAAGGATTTTTATTATTGCCCTAACGCTTTCCTTATCGAGTTTTCGGCTTGTAAAACCAACTGCTCAATTGGCGCGCTGCCGGGTTCAATAGGTTCCTGAACTTTCAGGGTAATATGCTCCATCGCGCTAAGCGGAAAAAAGCCATACCTAACCATCTTCCACGAGTTATCAATGGCTACAGGTACAAGCAATGCTTCAGGGCACTTTTTCAGGATGGTAGCAACACCACCCACCTGGAAACTTTTTAACTGCCCATCCTTTGCCCTTGTACCCTCGGGAAATATCACTGCCGACCAGTTTTTCTCTCTCATCCTGCCCGCCAGCTTCACTATCTCCATTATGGATTGCTTGGTATCCTTACGGTCAATATTAGCGCCACCACCTTTTTTTAAATTGTATGATATGGATGGGATACCTTTAGTGAGTTCTATTTTTGAGATGAACTTGGCATGATGCTTACGCAGAAACCAGATGAGTGGCGGTATATCGTACATACTTTGGTGGTTAGCCAAAAAAATGATGGGCCTATTAACCGGCAGTTTATGCGGGTTGGTAAAGCTTACCCGGTTACCCAATAAATAGCAGGTACCAACAAGGCAAAGGTTCATCAGGTCAACCACATATTTATGTGCCCGGTAACCGCCTATGTTATAAGCCAGCCACTGGCTGGGATGAAATATACCCAACCAAAACCAAAAGAAAAGGTAATAAACAGGGGTCAGTATGTATCCGAAAAACCTATGCATGCTTAGCGCAAAAGTAGTAATTTATGCATAATACAATAACCGCCATTATATCAACTTGTTTTCCAACAACATTAGCTTTACGCGAAGTACGGCTGCAACGGTTAGCGAGTCGGTTATTTCGTTATTACACACCATTTGGTACACTTTTTCAAAAGGTACTTTATGCACCATTAGCTGTTCGGTATCTTCGGGTTCGGCCTCAAACTGCTCTAAACCGCGGGCTAAATAAATAATGCCCAGTTCATCACTTACCGAGTTCGATAAATGTATACGTTGTAATTCGGTCCAGTTATTGGCCTTTAAACCTGTTTCTTCAAGCAACTCCCGCTTTGCCGAATCCAGCGGGTCTGTCCCCAGCGGGCCGCCGCCTTCGGGCATTTCCCAGCTATATTGCCCCAAAGCAAACCTAAACTGGCCAACCAGGTAAGTATTCAGTTCATCATCCAGCGGAAAAACCCCGATAGCGATGTTTTTAAACCTAACCTTACCATAAATACCCGGGTTGCCCGATGGGTTGAGCACCTGGTATTCGGTAAGGCCTATCCATGGGTTATCATAAATTACTTTTTCGGAGGTTATTGTCCAGGGATTTTCTTTAGGGTGGTCCATAATATTTAAAACCGTACAAATGTAGTTATAACAGTTTCGCCGTTAGCAGTGTAGTTTACGCCATTTTTGATATAAGTAGTTGTGCCACCACCTGTTGCAGTATTACTGGTGGTAAACGTATTGTTATCAACAAAAGTAAACAGTTGGTCTGGACCGGGGGACGAGCCCGTAATAGTAGTCCGTAGTGATGTATTGTTATTTGTTAGTATGTATGTGCCTGTATAAGTTATATAACTGCCATTTACAGAGCCATTTAAAATAAAGCTTCCGTCGGGTTTAAATTCAACATAAGAGTTTGCCCCGCCAGAGAGGGCTAAAATTTCCCGATATACTTCAACATTATTAACATAATAAATAGCCAGCTCTTGTGTTATTTTCCATTTGCCAATAATTGTGTTTTCAGAAGTAGAAGATTTTTTACACCCGGTAAAAACGAAAAGTACAATAACTAAAATATATAATTTTTTCATGATGATTATTTAGCCTAATGTAATAAAACTAATCAAATAATAAACCCTACATAGTTTTTGCTGTAACATTGGTATATTTCAACACTCTAAAGGGTATTATGCGTTACTTCCTTTGCATCATCTTTCCACCGGCGGCTGTTTTAACCACCGGGCGCATCGGTGCCTTTATATTGAGTATTATCCTCACCATTTGTTTTTGGTTACCCGGCATTATACATGCCATACTGGTAACACAGGATTACTATGCCGCTAAAAGGCACCGTAAATTGGTACGGGTAATGCGCAGAAACGGTTACGCTTAAACAAAAAACGCCCCGGTGTAAACGGAGCGTTTAAATATTTATCGGGGCTTAGTTATAAACCAAACGCGGCTTTCACTTTATCTACATAATCCAGTTTCTCCCAGGTAAACAATTCCACCTCGAAGGTTTTTGCTGAGCCATCGGGCAGGGTAAACGTTTTGGTTACCGTTTGCGGCTCTTTACCAAAGTGACCGTAAGCAGCGGTTTCGCTATAAATAGGGTTACGCAGTTTAAAGCGGGTTTCAATGGCGTAAGGTGTCATGTCAAACAGGCTTTCCACTTTCTCAGCTATCTGGCCGTCTGTTAATTTTACTTTAGCGGTACCATAAGTGTTTACATAAATACCCATTGGTTTAGCAACACCAATGGCGTAACTAACTTGTACCAATATCTCATCGGCTAAACCGGCAGCAACCAGATTTTTAGCAATGTGGCGTGTTGCGTAAGCAGCAGAGCGGTCAACCTTTGATGGGTCTTTGCCCGAAAATGCACCACCGCCGTGCGCGCCTTTACCGCCATAAGTATCCACAATAATTTTGCGGCCTGTTAAGCCGGTATCACCATGCGGGCCGCCAATAACAAATTTACCTGTTGGGTTAATGTGGTAAACAATATCATCATTAAAAAAGTGACCATATTTAGGGTATTTGCTTTTTACACGCGGAATAAGGATACCAATAATGTCTTCACGGATCTTGGCAAGCATTTTAGCTTCTTCGTCAAAATCATCGTGCTGGGTTGATACAACAATGGCATCAATACGCACCGGCTGGTTATCATCGCCATACTCCAGCGTTACCTGCGATTTTGCATCAGGGCGTAAATACTTAATATCGCTGTTTTCGCGGCGTATCGCGGCAAGCTCCAATAATATAGCGTGGGCAATATCCAATGCCAATGGCATATAGTTATCAGTTTCAACGGTAGCGTAGCCAAACATCATACCCTGGTCGCCCGCGCCTTGTTCTTCTTTTGTTTTGCGGTCAACACCCTGGTTAATATCCGGTGATTGCTCATGTATAGCCGATAGCACACCACATGATGAGCCATCAAACATATATTCGGCCTTGGTGTAACCAATTTTGTTGATCACATCGCGGGCTATTTTCTGTACATCAAGGTAAGTTTTAGATTTTACTTCGCCGGCCAAAATAACCTGCCCGGTAGTAACTAAAGTTTCACAGGCAACCTTTGATTCAGGGTCGAATGCCAGAAAATTGTCAATTAATGCATCCGAAATTTGATCGGCAACTTTATCCGGGTGCCCTTCTGATACCGACTCTGAAGTAAATAAATAAGACATAATTTTTTAAAATTTATTGATATACGAAAGAATAGACGGCAAGAGAGGGATTGGAGGTAAAAAAAGAAGCGGTTTTTTAGCACTTTTTTACGTGGTTGCAATCCGGCCCTAAGGCTTTCCAAATCAGTCCACTTTCGTGCGGCTAAGTTAAAACAATTTTATAAAAGTCAAAAATACAAGTACTTTTGCGCCGCTTATAATACAGAGATTGAAAAAGAGAGCATTATTTATAATTAACCCTGTTTCGGGCGGCAAAAACAAGGATAGCGTACCGGGTCTGATAGGTAAACATTTCGACAAAAACAGCTTTGATTATACCATTGTACATAGCACGCTCGAAAAGCCCATCCGCACCATAGCCAAAGAAGCTATGGCCGGTTATGATATTATTGTAGCCGTGGGCGGCGATGGCACAGTTAACGAGATCGCATCGGCAATAGCCGGAACAGATAAAGTATTGGCTGTTATACCTTACGGCTCGGGTAACGGGCTTTCGCGCTTTTTACAGATACCGATGGATCCCGTTAAGGCTATTGCTGCCATTAATGAGGGCCACACCCAAATTATGGATGCCGGTAAGGTAAATGGCCAGTGGTTTTTTAACATGGCAGGCATAGGGTTTGATGCCCACATCAGCGAAGTGTTCGCCCGTACTAAACACCGGGGCTTTAGGTCGTACTTTGAGTCGTCGGTAAAAGAGATCTCAAAATATAAGGCGAAAGATTACCACATAGAAATTGATGGTGATGTTTATGAGAGGAATGCATTTATGCTCTGCTTTGCCAACTCATCACAATTTGGCAACAATGCACACGTATCGCCCGATGCGTCCCTGCACGATGGTTTGATAGATGTAGTTATTGTAAAGCAATTCCCCGTTATCCGCTTATTGGAAATGGGCCTGCGTATGCTGTTTAAAAAGGTAGAGAGTTCAAAATACGTACAAATAATACGTGGCCGCGATATAAAAGTATCCCGCAAAGGCGATGGCCCCTTGCACCTGGATGGCGAGCCGCAAATTACCGGCCCCATACTCGAAATAAAAGTAGTACCCAACGCGTTAAATGTAATAGTAGGCGCCAATTATAAACCCTGAGTTAAATTTGCATGTCGAAAAAAAATAAAAACATTACCGGCGTTGTTTATTCTACCGACCCGGGTTTTCAATATAACGTTGAGCATGATAACGCATCCGAAGCATTGCCGGCCCAGCAGCAAAACCTTAAAATATACCTCGATCGCAAAGGCGGCGGCAAATTGGTTACCCGTATAACAGGTTATGTTGGCCCGGCTGATGAACTTGAGGCCATCGGTAAAAAGTTGAAATCGAAATGCGGCGTCGGCGGATCGGTAAAAGACCATGAAATACTCATTCAGGGCGATTTTAGGGACAAAATTTTAACCCTTCTCATTCAAGACGGATACAAGGCTAAAAAAGCGGGCGGATAAACTTTTTAATAAGTGGTTTATTTTTTTTATTCTTTATGGAATCCGCTTCCTCATTTGCATCTCTATCTATATTGTACTAAAGCGATGGGCTGCCAGTATCGTTTTAGTTACAAATAAATTTTAATGTATTGTTTGCGTTTGTAAAAAAAAATGGTTTGTATTGTAGAAAATTGTATCCAAAAAATACAATAATTTTATTTTCTATCGTTCTTTAATCACCATTTGTAAACCACGCCAATATTAATTTATTGTAAACAATGAGGTAAAGCGGTTTTTTTTACCCATTAATATTATAAATTTGCTATCGGCACATAACAGCGCATTAATTAACTTACATTTATAAAACTAAAAACTAAAACTAAATTTTAAAGTAATGGCAAACGCACCAGCACCAAAACCAACTACCGTTAAAAAAGAAAGCTCAGGAGCAGCGAGCATGTTTTCATCGCTGGCTATACCTATTTGTTTTGTAGTAGCATTAGCTACGTTCATTCTCGTATTGGGAAATGGAAGTCACTTTAAAGGTGGCGACCCTGAGTCTGATCCAACTGATATCTTCGGTATCATTCACAAAGGTGGGGTAATTGTACCTATCATCATGACCATGTTATTAATGGTAATCGTTTTCTCTATCGAGCGTTTTGTTGTTATTGGCAAAGCTTCTGGTTCAGGTAGTGTTGATTCTTTTGTTAAAAAAGTACAAGCATTCTTAAACGCCGGTAATATCGAAGCTGCAAGTGCAGAGTGCGATAAACAAAAAGGTTCGGTTGCTAACGTAATCAAATCAGGTTTGAAAAAATACCGCGAAATGGAATTGGAAACCAAACTTGACGTAGATCAGAAAACTTTGGCTATCCAAAAAGATATCGAAGAAGCAACTTCATTGGAAATGCCAATGTTAGAGCAAAACTTAACTATCATTGCTACATTGGTATCTATCGGTACATTGATGGGCTTGTTAGGTACTGTAATCGGTATGATCAAGGCCTTCAAAACACTGGCAACATCAGGTGCTCCAAACCAGGCCGATCTTTCTGCTCACATTTCTGAAGCGTTGATCAACACTGCGTTAGGTATCAGTACATCAGCTTTATCAATCATCATGTATAACATCTTTACATCTAAAATTGATAAATTGACTTATGCTATTGACGAAACAGGCTTTAGCATCGTTCAAACATTTGCTGCTTCACATAAATCAGCAAGCCATTAATAGTGCGGAATGAGTAAAGGCACGGCTAACCCCGAGCCTGTATCTGACCTAATTTCTCACTAATAATAATTTAAACAGAATATGCCAAGAGTTAAAATAGCACGTAAAAGTACAGCCACCGACATGACAGCCATGTGCGACGTAGCTTTCCTTTTGCTAACATTTTTCATCCTAACATCCAAGTTTAAAACAGCAGATCCGGTTCCGGTTGATATTCCGGGTTATACCAAAACTGTTGTTTTACCTGAGGATAATATTGCTACACTCACAATAGGCCAGGGTAAAGTGTTTTTTGGTGTTGAAGGTATACCTATCCGCAAGCAAATGCTTGAAGAGGTTGGTAAGATCTACAGCATCACATTCACTCCCGAAGAAACTAATACGTTTGTTACCATGCCAACATTTGGTATGCCAATAGCCCAGTTAAAAGGTTATTTAAGCATGGATCCTGATAAACGTAAAGAAATTCAGCAACCCGGTATCCCTACGGATTCGGTAAGTAATGAATTGTTCAACTGGATAAAACAAGCCCGCGTTGCCGATGTAGTATTAAATCAAAAAGCTTTGCGTATCACCATTAAAGGTGATGCAAGACAAGAGTACCCAACCATTAAAACGGTTATTGCTACTCTGCAAAAGCAAAAAGTTAACAAATTTAGTTTAATTACAGCGCTAAAAGCGGCGCCTAAATAACATACAATGGCAGAATTAGACACCTCCGGCGGGGGTAAGCATAAAGGTGGCAAGGTTCGCTCGAAAAAAGCGTCAACCCGCGTGGATCTAACCGCGATGGTTGATTTGGCTTTCTTGCTTATCACCTTCTTTATGCTAACTACAACCTTATCCAAATCAAAAGCGATGGATATGGTTATGCCCGATAAAGATGATCAAAAGAAAGATGAGCTGGCAGTAGCTGAATCAAGAACGATGACCATTCTTTTAGGTAGCCACGACAAAATTGAGTGGTATATGGGTTTACCCGGAAAATCGACACCAACAATTGATAATTTTGGTAAAGACGGTTTACGCAAAGCCCTTATAGAAAATGGTAATAAAGTTAAAGCAGAACATGGCGGACAGCCGATGATTGTTTTGATTAAACCGAGCGATAAATCAAACTACGCTAACTTTGTTGCAGCGCTTGATGAGTTGAACATTACAGGTATCGATATCCACGCTGTTGTTGATATTATGCCTATAGAAGTGGAAGACTTAAAAAAGAACGGGTTGTATTAATTACAACAAAAGAGATAATTAACTGTTAAATAAATAGTAAAGCCAAAAAAAAATGTTTGGAGACAAAATAGATATTTTCAATCCCGAATGGCTTAACGTCGTGTTTAAAGGTCGTAACCAGGCTTACGGAGCTTACGAACTGCGCAAAGAGAACCCTAAAAATACCAATAAGGCGCTCATTATTGCTGTGGCATCGTTTGTTATCGTACTGGCCAGCCCGACCATTTATAACGTTGTTATGGGATTCATTCCGAAAAGGGATGAAAAGGTAAAAGTTACCGATGTGGTACTTTTGCCACCGCCACCAATTGATCAAACTAAACCACCACCGCCGCCACCAAAGGAGCCTCCGAAACCCAAGGTTGACCAGGTTCGTTTCCCTCCTCCGGTTGTAAAACCCGATAACGAGGTACGCGAAAAAGATCCGCCAACTGATAAGCAATTAGAGGTAGCAGATCCGGGTCCGAAGGAACAAAAAGGTGATCCGAATGCACAGATACGTGTTGATGAGCCGGTAGGTAATGCCGATGTTCAGGCAGTAACTGAAGGCGATGGAAACCAGATATTTACCGCGGTTGAGGTTGAGCCTGAACCGGCAGGAGGTATGCAGAAGTTTTATGACTTCCTGGGTAACAAAATTAAGTACCCTAATGCGGCAAAAGAAGCCGGTACGCAGGGAAGAGTTATTTTACAGTTCGTTGTTGAAAAGGACGGTAGTTTAACAGATATTAAAGTTATGCGCGAACCAGGTAATGGTTTAGGAGACGAGGCAACCCGTGTTCTTAAATTAGCACCTAAATGGAAACCGGGTATCCAAAACGGAAAACCGGTGCGTGTACAATACACTATCCCGGTTAACTTTAGCCTGGGAGATCAGTAAAAATTGATGCTAAGTAATCAAGAAAAGCAGAAATCGCTCAAAAGGCGGTTTCTGCTTATTTTAGGATTGTTGGTATTTGGCTCATTAGCCATTTTGGGCCTTGTACTTATTTTTTGGAATGGGATGCCTTTGGACATGCCAAAAACTACAAGGCAGTTATTTGGCGGAGTAATGATCATTTACGCTTTGTTGCGTTTTCCGCGATTGCTAAGAAAAGATACCAATGAAAAATAAAGGCTTTTACATATTGTCGTTTTTATTAGTACTGGCTTTAGGCTTTGGCTGTGATGCCCCCGCCCGGCAAGACAAAGGTACAGACGGCTTTATAGAAGGTACAACCAGGTTTGTTGTTGATGAATCGTTCGCTCCAATTGTTGATGAAGAAGCCTACGTTTTTAAGGCTTTGTATAACAAGGCAAAACCTCAGTTTATCAATACATCAGAACGCAATGCCTTAAACCTATTTTTAACCGACAGTATTCGTATTGCTATTTTGGCCCGCAACTTAAGGCCCGATGAGCAAAAATTGCTGAAAAGCAAAACCCTCACTGCCGAAATAAATTTATTTGCATACGATGCCGTTACCCTGATTGTAAACAAAGAATCAGCAGATACCATCACTTCGGCAGGCGAAATAAAAAAAATGCTTAATGGTCAGACAAAAACAGACAGAAATATTGTTTTTGATAATCCTAACTCAAGCATAACAAGATATTTGAAGGAGTTTTCGGGCAACCAAACCCTTCAGCAAAAAAACATTTACGCCCTTAAATCAAACGTTGAAGTGATTAAGTACGTGAGTGAACATAAGGATGCGATAGGCTTTGTAAGCTTTACCTGGCTGAATGATCCCGACAAATCATACGCCGACCTGGTTGGAAAAGTTAAAATTGTTGGTGTCAGCAATGAGTCATATAAAGAAGATACCAAAACTTGCTTTAAACCATCGCAAACAACACTGGCTCTAAAACAATATCCGCTTATCAGGCCTTTATATATAATTAACAGTACGGGGCGCACCGGTTTAGGCACAGGGTTTGCGGCATTTTTAGCAAGTGAAAGGGGGCAGCGTATTATTTTACGATCGGGAATTTTGCCTGATTCAATACCGCCACGGGAAGTAATAATGGGTAAATAAATTTTTTAATATAATAGTGAACCATGAAATTAGTAAATAAAGCAGCTATTGTTGCACTTGGCCTTAGTTTAGCAGGCACGGCGAGCTTTGCTCAAAGCCTGGCAGATGCAAAAAAAGCGCTGGATGCCGAACAATATCAGAAAGCGAAAAGCATGTTGAAAAACCTGACGGTTACTCAGCCCACAAAAGATGAAAACTTCTTTTACCTGGGCTTAGCATATATTGATCAGGATTATACTGATTCTGCACGTATAGTATTCAATAAAGGTATTGCCATCAATCCAAAATCGGCATTAAACTATGTAGGTTTAGGAACAGTTGATCGTTTGGAGAAAAATCTGCCATCGGCTAAAGCCAACTTTGAGAAAGCCATGCTTATGGCCGGTAAAGATGCAAAGCCATATATATACGTAGCTAAAGCTTATGATTATGTTAAACCTGGCGAAGTAAAACCACAGGTAGCTCCCGATCCGCTTTCGGCTTTAGCTGTTTTGGATAAGGCAAAAGTATTTGGCGCTAAGGATCCTGATTATTTTGTTGCAATAGGCGATGCCTACCGCGCTCAAGGTAATAGCAGCCAGGCATATATCAATTATACTTCGGCACAAGGTCTTGATCCAAATAGCCCTAAAATATTGGTTAACCTGGGTGTATTGGTTAAAAATGCCAATAACTTTGATGATGCTATTGTGAATTTCCAGGCTGCACTGGCTAAAGACCCAAGCTTTGGGCCTGCTTACCGCGAATGGGCAGAAACCAACTACTTGCAGGCTAATGCCGATAAAAAGAATGCGATAGCTAAAGACAAAGAAGCCGTTGAGCATTACAAAAAATACCTTGACCTTACCGATAGGTCTATAGAATCTCGCCTGCGTTATGCCGACTTTTTGATATCGGCCCACGATTATAAAACATTGGAAGCTGAAACTAATGATATGGCTAAAACAGAAGGCTCAAACCTGCGTGTTTACCGTTATTTGGGTTATTCTGCTTATGAGAACGGGAATTATGCTGCAGGTTTAACCGCCATTAATAAATGGTTAAAAGAAGCTGATCCAAAACGTATCATACCACAAGACTACCTGTACCTGGGCCGTTTACAAATGAAATCAGGTCAGGATTCATTAGGTATTGTTACTTTGCAAAATGTTGTTGCACAAGATAGTACACAGGCTGCTTTATACGGCGAGATAGCAAAAGCATATTACGGTAAAGGTAAATACCTGGATGCAGCTAAAGCTTACGATGCTTACATACATAAAAGCAGAAATGGTATTTTATTGAGCGATTATATTTCAATGGGCTATAGCTATTACCTTGCCTATGGTAACCAGGAAGATGCCGAAGCCAAAACTCATATTAAGGCCGATACCAGCTTACTATCAAAAGCCGATACCGCGTTTGGATATGTAAACGCTAAAATTACAGCAGGTGGTAAACCGGCAAATGCGGGTATTGTGCAATATCGCGCCATGGTTGCCGATGCCCGTGAAACCGATAGGGCCAATAACTATAAAGGTTATGCCAAGCCTTATTATGAGCAATACATAGGCCTGGTTGCACCAACCAACCCTACCGATGATAAAACTAAAAAATCATTATTTAACGCTTACGCGTATTTAGGATATTACTATGAGTTTGTTGGCAAAGATGATGCAAAAGCATTAGAGAACTGGACAAAGGCCAAGGACCTCGACCCAACCAACAAGTCGGTGCAGGCCTACTTTACCCGTAAGGGCGGTGCGGCTGGTAAAGGCAAATAATTACAGCATTTTTAAAAGGCATCAGTTAACTAACTGATGCCTTTTTTATTTAACGTCTTCACACTATATTTGCCGCATGGAATCAACAAGTTTACCGGTTAATTATCTCCCTATCATTTTCCAGATGTTGGTGGCATTGGGTTTTGTTATTACAACCATGTTTGTTACCCACAAAATTGGGCCTAAACGTGTTACCGCTGATAAACTGAGTACTTTTGAATCGGGTATCGAGGTTATTGGTAACGCGCGTACTCCCATCTCCATCAAATACTTCCTGGTAGCTATACTGTTTGTATTGTTTGATGTGGAGGTTATTTTTATGTACCCATGGGCTGTTAATTTTAAAGACCTTGGTACACAGGGAATGATCGAGATGTTCATTTTTATGGGAACATTGCTACTTGGCTTTATATATATCCTGAAAAAGGGTGCATTAGATTGGGACTAATTTAGATTGATTCCAAATACCCTCACTTAGTGTTTTTTTGACACTGTTGAAACGATAATATGCTAATTTTGTACTCATCCTGTAAGGGATGAGTTTTTATATTTTGAGTTATGAGTGATATTCAAATTGTTGAAGCCCCACCGGGTGTTGAAGGATCGGGATTTTTTGCCACCAGGCTTGATGAAGCCGTGGGTTTGGCACGTTCATACTCATTATGGCCATTGCCATTCGCAACATCATGCTGCGGTATTGAGTTTATGGCAACCATGGGTTCGCACTATGATCTTTCCCGCTTTGGTGCCGAGCGTCTTAGTTTTTCGCCACGCCAGGCCGATCTTTTGATGGTTATGGGAACGATTGCAAAGAAGATGGCGCCCGTTTTACGCCAGGTTTACCTGCAAATGGCCGAACCCCGTTGGGTAATGGCTGTGGGTGCATGTGCATCAAGCGGTGGCATATTTGATACCTATTCAGTTTTGCAGGGTATTGACGAGATCATCCCCGTTGACGTTTACGTTCCAGGATGCCCGCCACGCCCCGAAGCCATTATTGATGGTTTTATAAACATTCAAAAACTGGTACAAACAGAATCAGGTCGCCGTCGCGAGGATCCTAAATACCAGGAATTATTAGCTAAATACGGAATCCTATAATAATGGGCAAAATATCTAACGAAGAATTGCTTCAAACATTGGTTGCAAAATTTGGCGATAAGATAAGCCAACTGGGCGACCCTTACGGTTTGCTCACCATCGAAACAACCCGCGAGAGCATCATCAGCATATTGAGCTTTTTGAAAGTCGAGCAAAACTTTATCCACCTTACCGATATTACCGCTATTCATTACCCTGAGTTGGAAAAGCCTTTCGGGGTTATTTACCATGTTCATAACCTGGCAGGTGGTATCCGTATCCGCATCAAAGTATTTTTAACTGCCGATGATGTACACATCCCGACAGCGAGCGAGATATGGGAAGGCGCCAACTGGATGGAACGCGAAACGTACGATTTCTTTGGGATCATATTCGATGGCCACCCCGATCTGCGCCGTATTTTAAATGTTGATGATATGACAGCCTTCCCGATGAGGAAAGAATATCCTTTGGAGGACCCTAACCGTATTGATAAAAAAGATTATTTCTTTGGAAGATAAAAATGCATAATCACCTTCTAATATCAGATAACGATCCGCAAAATGAGCTTTCAACGCTCAACCTCGGGCCAACGCACCCTGCCACGCATGGCGTGTTCCAGAATGTGCTGCAGTTGGATGGCGAGCGTATAGTAAGCGGCGTATCTACCATAGGTTATATTCACCGTGCTTTTGAAAAAATTGCCGAACACAGGCCATTTTACCAGATAACACCACTTACCGACCGTTTAAACTACTGCTCATCACCCATCAACAACATGGGCTGGCACATGACGGTTGAGAAAATGCTGAAAATAGAAATGCCAAAACGCGTAGACTATATGCGCGTTATTGTAATGGAGCTTGCCCGTATTGCCGATCACATTGTGTGTAATGGTGTGTTAGGTGTAGATACCGGCGCTTTCACCGGCTTTTTATATATGATGCAATGGCGCGAGCACATCTACGAAATTTATGAAGAGATCTGCGGCTCACGCTTGACCACAAACATTGGTCGCATTGGCGGTTTTGAACGTAACTTTAATCATATTGCTTTTGATAAGATAAGGGTATTGCTGGATAAGTTCCCGGCAGTGTTGAAAGAGTTTGAAGCATTGTTTAATCGTAACCGGATATTTGTTGACCGTACCAAAGACGTTGCCCCTGTAACTGCAGAAACCGCGTTAAGCTATAGCTGGAGCGGCCCGATACTACGTGCTACCGGTGTTGACTATGACGTGCGTGCGCAAGAGCCTTACAGCTCATACCAGGATTTTGATTTTGAAGTACCCGTTGGTACCAATGGCGATGTTTACAACCGCTTTTTGGTGCGTAACGAAGAAATGTGGCAGAGCCTGCGCATGATTGAGCAAGCGATGGACAAGATATCGAAAGAAGACCCGACAATATTCCATGCCCCTGTACCTGAGTTTTACCTGCCTCCAAAAGAGGAAGTTTACAATAACATGGAAGCTTTGATCTATCACTTTAAAATTGTGATGGGCGAGATTGATACCCCAAAAACCGAAGTATATCATTCGGTTGAAGGTGCTAACGGCGAGCTTGGTTTTTACTTGGTTAACGATGGTGGCCGCTCGCCATACCGTTTGCATTTCCGCAGGCCAAGTTTTATCAATTACCAGATGTACGCGCCAATGAGCCGCGGCATGGTACTTTCTGACGCGATTATTAACATGAGTAGTTTAAACGTTATAGCCGGAGAATTAGATGCTTAGAGTTGAAGACACCATACAAACCCCGGTAGAGTTTTCGGCCGCACTCATTGCCAAATTTGACGATGTAGTAAGCCGTTATCCGGAAGGAAAACAAAAAGCAGGTTTGCTGCCTATATTACACTTGGTACAGGCCGAATTTGGCTGGGTAAGCGCTCCTGCAATGGATAAAGTTGCTGCCTACCTCAACATACAACCTGTTGAAGTATATGAAGTGGCTACATTTTATACCATGTATTTAATGAAGCCACAAGGCAAATACTTTTTAGAGGTTTGCCGCACCGGCCCTTGCTGCCTTAACGGTGCCGAAGATATAATGAAATACATTGAGCAAAAGCTGGGTGTAAAAGAAGGTGACGTTACTCCCGACGGCTTGTTTAGCTGGCGCGGTGTGGAGTGCCTTGCTGCCTGCGGCTTTGCCCCGGTATTGCAAATTGGCCCCGAATATACTTTTTACGAAAACTTAACGCCGGCCTCTGTTGATAAGCTGGTGGCGGACTTAACAGCTCAAGCAAAAAACTGATAGCACAATGGGACGCAAATTACTTTTAGAACATATAAACGTACCGGGCATCGAAACTTTTGATGTTTACCGCTCAAAAGGTGGCTATGATGCTGTTGCCAAAGCCCTCAAAATGTCAACCGACGATATTGTTGAGGAGGTGAAGAAATCAGGCCTGCGTGGCCGTGGTGGCGCGGGTTTCCCTACCGGGATGAAGTGGAGCTTTTTGGCTAAGCCCGAAGGCAAAGCACGTTACTTAGTATGCAACGCTGATGAATCTGAGCCGGGAACGTTTAAAGACCGTTATTTAATGACATACATCCCTCACTTATTGATAGAGGGAATGATCATCGGTAGCTATGCTTTAGGTGCGAATGTATCTTACATCTACGTACGTGGCGAAATGATGCCACAGATCCGCATTTTGGAGAAAGCCATCGCGGAAGCAAAAGCAAAAGGATTTTTAGGTAAAAACATATTAGGCTCGGGTTACGACCTTGAACTTTACGTACAACCCGGCGGCGGCGCCTACATTTGCGGCGAAGAAACCGCGCTGATTGAATCGCTGGAAGGCAAGCGTGGTAACCCGCGCATCAAACCTCCATTTCCGGCTATCGCGGGTTTATGGGGTTGCCCTACCGTGGTAAACAATGTGGAATCTATTGCGGCTATCGTACCCATCATTCGCGATGGTGGCGATGAGTACGCTAAAATAGGTATTGGCCGCAGTACAGGTACCAAGCTGATATCTGCATCGGGTAACATCAATAAACCCGGCATTTACGAAATTGAATTAGGTGTATCAGTAGAAGACTTTATCTACTCCGACGAATATTGCGGTGGTATCCCTAACGGCAAGCGTTTGAAAGCGGTTGTTGCAGGTGGTTCATCAGTACCAATTTTACCGGCTAACCTCATTCTGAAAACAGTAAATAACCAACCGCGGTTAATGAGCTACGAGTCATTATCCGATGGTGGGTTTGCTACAGGTACTATGATGGGCTCAGGGGGCTTTATCGCTTTTGATGAGGACCAGTGTATTGTGCGCAACACCTGGAACTTTACCCGCTTTTACCACCACGAAAGCTGCGGACAATGTTCGCCTTGTCGTGAAGGTACAGGCTGGATGGAAAAAGTATTGCACCGTTTGGAATATGGCCACGGTAAATTAAGCGATATGGACCTGTTGGTTGATGTATCGAAAAAGATAGAAGGTAATACCATTTGTCCGTTGGGTGACGCGGCAGCATGGCCTGTGGCCAGCGCTATTCGTCACTTCCGTGATGAATTTGAATGGCACGTGACCAATGGAGCAGAAGCTACAAGCAGGAACTATGGTTTAGCTCATTACGCTGATCCGTTGCCGGTGTTAGAACCTGCTCCGGCAGCGGGCTAACAAACAAGACCGTCATTGCGAGGAACGAAGCAATCCTCGATTGATAGGTAGGCGTTAATACATAGTTTAGGATTGCTTCGTGCCTCGCAATGACGAGATGGAAGATATAATTTTGACTTAAAATGAAGGTTACAATAGACGGAATAAGCATTGAAGTACCGGAAGGAACAACCATCCTGAATGCCGCGAGGCAGATAGGTGGCGATATAGTTCCGCCTGCAATGTGCTATTATTCCAAGTTGGAAGGTAGTGGCGGTAAATGCCGCACCTGTTTGGTTAAAGTAAGCAAAGGATCCGAAAAAGACCCGCGCCCTATGCCAAAGCTCATCGCATCATGCCGTACCGGTGTGATGGATGGTATGGAAGTGCAAAACATTACCTCGCCCGAAGTGATCGAGGCGCGTAAAGGTATTGTGGAGATGTTACTGATAAACCACCCGCTGGATTGCCCTGTTTGCGACCAGGCAGGCGAATGTCACTTACAAGATCTGGGTTACGAACACGGCCTGGCCAAAACCCGTTACGAGTTTGACCGCCGTACTTTCCACAAAATAGATATTGGCGATAAGATACAACTACACATGACGCGTTGCATACTGTGCTATCGTTGTGTATTTACTGCCGACCAGATTACCGACCACCGTATACATGGCATTTTAAACCGTGGAGACCACTCAGAAATATCGACCTACATTAAAGCTGCCGTTGATAACGATTTCTCCGGAAACGTAATTGATGTATGCCCTGTAGGCGCCTTAACCGATAAAACCTTCCGCTTTAAAAACCGTGTATGGTTTACTAAACCAGTTGATGCCCACCGCGATTGCGATCACGAAAAGTGTAACGGTAAAGTAACCCTTTGGTACAAAGGCGAGGATGTGATACGCGTTACCGCCCGCAAAGATGTTTATGGTGAGGTTGAAGAATTTATTTGCAACACCTGCCGTTTTGATAAAAAGAAAACAGCCGATTGGGTAATTGAAGGCCCGCGCCAGATATCAAATCATTCGGTGATCAGCTCAAATCATTACGAAACTTTGCACCCACTGCCGGTGGTTAAAACAAACCCGCTGTTGGTTGAGGCAAATAAAGAACAGTTTGAACGTACAACACGCTTATAAATGGAATTAAGTTTAGTAATAGAGAAATTTATATTGGTTGCCATCATATTCGGCATCAGCCTGGTGGTGGCCATGTACTCCACCTATGCCGAGCGTAAGGTAGCAGCCTTTTTCCAAGACAGGGTTGGTCCTAACCGCGCCGGTCCGCTGGGGATATTGCAGCCTTTAGCCGATGGTGCCAAAATGTTTATGAAAGAAGAGATCATCCCCACAAGGGCGAGTGGTTTACTCTTCATTGTTGGCCCGTCATTAGCAATTCTTACTGCCTGTATTGGCACCGCGGTTATTCCTTGGGGGCAACAGATCGTAATAGGTTCAAATCTAATTGACCTGCAGGTTACCGATATTAACGTTGGCGTATTGTACCTTTTCGGAGTAGTTTCGTTAGGTGTTTATGGCGTAATGATAGGCGGCTGGGCATCAAACAATAAATACTCATTGCTTGGCGCAATACGTGCGGCATCACAAAATATCAGTTATGAGATAGCAATGGGTTTATCCATCATCGCCTTATTGATGATCACCGGAACCTTAAGCTTGCGCGAAATTACTGAGCAACAACACGGCTTTTGGGCACACGGTTATTTTACCTGGAACTTTTTTAAACAGCCTGTAGGCTTTATACTGTTTATGGTTTGTGCTTTCGCGGAGACCAATCGTACACCGTTCGACTTACCTGAGTGTGAGACCGAACTTGTAGGGGGTTACCATACCGAGTACTCATCAATGAAATTAGGTTTTTACCTGTTTGCCGAGTATATCAACATGTTCGTATCATCGGCAGTAATGGCAACCTTATATTTTGGTGGTTACAACTACCCGTATATGGATGCGGTGAACAACGCTTTGGGTGGAACCTGGGGCCCGCTGTTTGGCGTAGGTGTATTATTCCTCAAAATTGTATTGTTCATTTTCTTCTTCATGTGGGTGCGCTGGACAATCCCGCGTTTCCGTTATGATCAGTTGATGGATTTGGGTTGGAAGATCCTCATCCCGTTGGCTATTGCCAACATTGTTTTAACAGGTTTAGTAAGTACGTTTTTAAAATAGGCATATATGGAATCATTATCCGGTAAACGTAAATTAATAGAATCAAAACCACTTAACTTTTTGGAGCGTGCGTATTTGCCTGCCATATTGAGTGGTTTAAGAATAACAGGTAAACACTTTTTCCGCAAAAGCGTAACTATTCGTTACCCGGAGCAAAAACGTGAATTTAGCGAAAATTTCCGTGGCATGCACTCGCTTAAGCGCGATGAAGAAGGCCGCGAACGTTGCACGGCCTGTGGTTTGTGCGCGTTATCATGTCCGGCAGAAGCCATTACCATGATAGCTGCTGAGCGTCAGCACGACGAAGAGCATTTATACCGCGAAGAAAAATACGCTGCCGTTTATGAGATCAACATGCTGCGTTGCATTTTCTGCGGATTATGCGAAGAGGCCTGCCCGAAAGAAGCGATTTATCTTGACGGCGACATCGTTCCATCAAATTATTTGAGGAAGGATTTTATTTATGGTAAGGACAAATTAGTGGAGGAGCCACTAAATCAATAAGGAAGTTTTATACCTTTGCCCGTCGTTTAACCGGGCATAGGTATTTTGTAATTATAAAGATGAATTTATTTTACTTTATCGCGTTTTTATCCATACTGTTTGCACTGCTGGTTATCTTTTCGAAAAACCCGGTTCATAGCGTATTGTACCTGATATTAACGTTTTTCACATTTACCATCCACTACGTTTTACTGAACGCACAGTTTTTGGCCATCGTAAACTTTATTGTTTATATGGGGGCCATTATGGTGCTTTTCCTGTTCGTTATCATGTTGCTTAACCTCAACAAGGATACCGAGCCGGTAAAATCAAGTCTTGTAAAATTTGCGGGGATAATCGGTGGCGCCTGTTTGCTGGTAGTTATTGTAGCCGCAGTTAAGGCCTTAGGCAAATCGGACCCGGTAATTTTAAAGCAAGCAGATCTGGGTTTGGTAAAAAACCTCGGTAAAATATTGTTTGGCCAGTTTTTATTGCCTTTCGAGGTATCGTCGCTATTGCTGTTTTCGGCAATGGTGGGCGCGGTTTTATTGGCAACTAAAGATAAACCAGTTAAAGCTTAATTATGGAAAGTTTATTAAACGGTATAAAAGTAGTTCCGCTGAACCATTACATCATTCTGTGCGCTATCATATTTTCGATAGGTGTAATTGGTGTATTGACCCGCAGGAACGCTATCGTAATTTTCATGTCGGTTGAGCTGATGCTGAACTCGGTTAACCTGTTGCTTACCGTATTCTCTGCTTACCGCGGAGATGCTACTGGTCAGGTGTTCGTGTTTTTCATTATGGCTTTGGCTGCTGCCGAAGTAGCGGTTGGCTTGGCCATCATTGTAATGGTGTACCGCAATACCAATTCGTTGGATATTAACGTACTGAACAGGCTGAAGTGGTAAAGAATAGAATCAAGAATTAAGAGGCAAGAATCAAGACGAGCCGAAAGGTTCAAAAGAATATATATATATAAATGATAAACAATTTACTCTGGCTTATTCCCATATTACCATTAGTTGGTTTTATCATCAACGGCTTGGGCAGAAATACCTTATCAAAAGGTGTGATAGGCTTTATTGGCAGTACAGTAGTGCTTGCTTCTTTTGTATTAAGCGTACTCGCCTTTTTACAGATCAACTCATCACATACCCCTATTGAGGTTACTTACTTTGATTGGATAAGCGTAGGCAGCTTAACTATACCATTCTCGTTCCTTGTAGATCAACTGAGCAGCATTATGTTGCTGATCATTACTGGAGTTGGTTTCCTGATACACGTTTACTCAGCAGGCTACATGCACGATGATGAAGGTTTTGGTAAGTTCTTCTCTTACCTTAATCTGTTTATCTTTTTCATGCTATTGTTGGTATTGGGTTCAAACTATATCATCATGTTCATTGGTTGGGAAGGTGTAGGTTTATGCTCATACCTGCTCATCGGTTTCTGGTACTCGAACGCTTCGTACTCCGATGTGGCAAAGAAAGCTTTTGTAATGAACCGTATTGGCGATCTGGGTTTCCTTATCGCGGTATTCATCATTGCGCAAACATTCGGCAGCGTTAGCTTCAGCACAGTATTAGAAGGCGCCGGTCACATGAAATCAGGTAACCCAACTTTAACTTTAATTACCTTATTACTATTTGTAGGTGCTACTGGTAAATCGGCTCAATTGCCACTATTTACCTGGTTACCCGATGCGATGGCCGGCCCTACACCAGTATCTGCCCTGATACACGCTGCAACCATGGTTACGGCAGGTATCTATATGATAGCGCGCTCGAACATCATGTTCACGCTTGCGCCAATTACGTTACACGTGATCAGCATTATAGGCTTAGCTACTATACTAATAGCCGCGCTTATCGCGATGACGCAAACAGATATTAAAAAGGTACTGGCTTATTCAACCGTATCGCAATTAGGATATATGTTTTTAGGTTTGGGCGTTGGCGCTTATACAGGCGCTTTCTTCCACGTATTAACACACGCATTCTTTAAAGCATTGTTGTTCCTGTGCGCAGGTTCTGTTATCCACGCCGTAAGCGGCGAGCAGGATATGCGTAAAATGGGTGGATTGCGCGGCAAGCTCCCGGTAACTTTTATTACAATGTTCATCGGCACATGGGCCATAGCGGGCTTACCACCTTTTGCAGGTTTTTTCTCTAAAGATGAGATACTGGCTCACGTTTACGAACAAAGCCCTGTATTGTGGGTGTTTGGCGTTATTGCGGCCATGTTTACATCGTTCTATATGTTTAGGCTGCTCTATCTTACCTTTTTTGGAAAGTTCAGGGGAACACATGAGCAGGAACACCATTTGCACGAGTCGCCATCATCAATGACAATTCCTTTAATGGTACTTGCAGTACTTTCTATGGTAGGAGGTTTCATCAATGTGCCGCATGTATTAGGCGGCCATCACTGGTTACAAAACTACCTTGCCCCGGTGTTTGAGGCAAGCACAAAAATACAAGAGTTGCACCCTGCAGAATTATCATCATCAACCGAGTGGATGCTGATGGGTATATCAGTAGGGGGAGCTTTTATCGCGTTGATATTTGCATACAGTAAATACATCAGCAAAGGCCACGTACCTGTTGCCGATACGGAGCAACGTTCACCATTGACAGGCTTAGCTTACAACAAGTTTTATATTGATGAGGTGTACGACTTTTTGGTTCGTAAACCGCTTGATGGCTTATCAGTATTCTTCTATAAAGTAGTTGATCTGATGGGTATCGATGGAATTGTGAACGGCCTGGGCCGTGGCTCGATAGAAGCAAGTAAAGATCTGCGTTTGCTGCAAAACGGTAACGTTGGTTTCTACATATTTATGATGGTGATTGGCGTGATTGCTGTATTGGGATATGGCATTTACAGCATAATGAATTTGATTTAAGGCATTACGATATATAAAATGACGGTTATTATTCTACTTTTTTTACCATTGCTTGGTGCCCTTGCAACCCTGCTGTTTAAAGGCGGAACCGCTAAAAACGTAGCGCTGTTATTTGCTGTTGCCGAATTTGCCATCGCTCTCGTTTTCTTGTCCAAATTTATACCGGATGCTACCAGTCAGTTTGGTGTTAACTGGGCCTGGATAGAACGTTACGGCATACATTTTAAAGCCGGTATTGATGGTATCAGTATGGTGCTGGTTTTATTAACCACGCTGTTAATTCCTATTATCATATTAAGCACTTTTAAACACGATTATAAAAATCCGAATGCTTTTTATGCCCTTGTGCTATTTATGCAGGCAGGGTTGCTATTGGTATTTACCGCCTTAGATGGCTTTTTATTTTATGTAGGCTGGGAAGCGGCTTTGATACCTATCTACTTTATCTGTACCCTTTGGGGTGGCGGCGATAGGGTGCGTATCAACCTTAAATTTTTCATCTACACCTTTGCGGGCTCGCTGTTTATGTTGCTGGGAATTATTTACCTGTATACCCAAAACCCTGCCCGTACGTTTGATCTACATGATTTTTACGCATTACATTTAAGCGCTCACCAGCAGTCATTTATATTTTGGGCATTCTTTTTAGCGTTCGCTATCAAAATGCCGGTATTCCCTTTTCACACCTGGCAGCCCGATACGTATACCGAAGCGCCAAGCGCCGGTACTATGTTGCTTTCGGGCATTATGCTGAAGATGGGTATTTATGGCGTTATCCGATGGCTGATACCAATCTCGCCATTGGGCTTTAGCCAATGGGGGCCAACCGCGATAGTATTGGCTGTGATAGGCATTGTTTATGCGTCGCTAATCGCGTTCAATCAAAAAGATGGCAAGCGTTTAATCGCTTATTCGTCCATAGCACACGTTGGCCTGATAGCGGCGGGCATTTTTGCCTGGGACATTCAGGGTATACAAGGCGCTATGATACAGATGCTCAACCACGGTATCAATGTGGTAGGCTTGTTCTTTATTATGGATATCATTAGCCGCAGGTTAAATACCCGTGATATTGATGCTCTGGGTGGCATTGCCAAAGTAGCGCCTAAATTTGCCATAGCTTTTTTAATTATTGTATTGGGTACGGTAGCCTTGCCATTAACCAATGGGTTTATTGGTGAGTTTTTATTACTGTACGGCGTTTATCAATATGATATTTTCTTATCCGCTGTAGCGGGGCTGACCATTATATTAGGTGCCGTTTATATGCTGCGCATGTACAAAAAAGTAATGCATGGCGAAGGCAATGCCCTAACCGCTTTGTTTACCGATATTACAGGTTATGAGCGTGTTGTTTTAGGGATAATTTGTGCCCTTATTCTAATTATCGGGGTTTACCCGCAATGTATCTTACACCTTTCGGAAGCCAGCGTGCGCGATCTGATAGAGCAGGTAAATCACAAAAAATTAATTTCAGTTAAGTAAACCATGAATACGCTTATCATAATTTCTGTTTTACCCATCATAATTTTATACCTGGGTTTATACAAAGCAAAAAAAGCTTTGTTACCGGTTACAATTATAGGTTTACTTACTGCCCTTGGTTTTGCCTGCGCCCAATGGGGCAATGAGCCGGCGCCAACATTCAGCGGTATGTTGCAGTTCAATAACTTTTCTATCGCTTTCTCGGCACTTACTATCGTATCTACCATATTGATCCTGCTATTATCTAAAGATTACTTTGAGCGTATCAGCGACCACGTAGCAGAATATTATGCCGTAATATTGTTCTCCCTTGCAGGTGTTATCGTTATGCTATCGTACCATAACCTCACCATGTTGTTTATCGGTATCGAGATCATGTCGGTAAGTTTATACATTTTGGCAGGTATCAAAAAGAACGATTTTGCTTCGAATGAAGCAGCCCTGAAATACTTCCTGATGGGGGCTTTCTCAACCGGATTCCTTTTATTCGGTATCGCCTTGATATACGGTGCATCAGGCTCGTTTGACCTTACTGATATCCGCAACTGGATATTGATGAACCCGCGCCATATCGATCCGTTATTTTATACCGGTATTTTGTTGATGATTGTTGGCCTTTGCTTTAAAATAGGTGCCGCGCCATTTCATTTCTGGACACCCGATGTGTACGAAGGTTCGCCAACCTTAATTACGGCATTCATGTCAACCGTAGTTAAAACAGCAGGGATTGCTGCCTTTTTACGCCTGTTTTCTACTTGCTTTAACCCGATATCAAGTTTTTGGGTGCCAACCTTATTGATCATTACTATGCTTACCTTATTTATAGGTAACATAACGGCCTTATACCAACAAAGCTTTAAGAGGATGCTGGCATTTTCCAGTATCTCGCATGCGGGTTATTTGTTGTTTGCCATTGTAGCATTAAACTCAAGCTCGGCAAACGCGGTGCTTACTTATGCTACAGCTTATTCTATTGCATCAATCATCGCGTTTGGTGTATTGATATTGGTAAGGCAGCAAGCAGGTACCGATAACTTTACAGCTTTTGATGGCCTGGCCAAGAAAAACCCTTTCCTGGCATTTACACTAACCGTAGCCATGCTTTCCCTAGCGGGGATACCTTTAACGGCGGGCTTTATAGGTAAATTCTTTATGTTCTCGGGGGCCTTGTCGCAATACCAGGTTGCTTTAGTTATCATAGCGGTTATTAATGCTATCATCAGTATTTACTACTACTTCAGGGTAATTGTAGCCATGTATTTTAATGCTGCAGAACCTGCCGAAGTAGCTGTGCCGCCATATTATACCTTTGTGCTGGGCTTTTCGGCTTTAGCTACTATTGTTATCGGGGTTTACCCGGTTTTGGTATCGGGCCTTATTTAATATCTGCCAAGCCTGCAAATTGATTTAATAATTTGTAGTTTTACTGGTAGATACTCTGAATGGAAACTTTCTGGGAACACCTGAAAAATTTAACGGATGCCGGACTACTACTAAGTGAGGGTGGCTTCTACCTGCTATTGGTTGTAGTGTTTGCCGAAACCGGCTTGTTTTTCGGTTTCTTTTTACCCGGCGACTACCTTTTATTCCTTGCAGGCGTTGCCTGCTCTACGGGGATGCTCGATATTTCTATCTATTTATTGGTAGTGAGCTTAATTGTGGCAGGCTTTTTGGGCAACTGGGTTGGCTATTGGTTTGGCTACCGAACGGGGCCCGTATTATTTAAAAGGGAAGACTCGCTCTTCTTTAAAAAACGATATGTGCATACAGCCGAAGATTTTTATAACAAATATGGGGGCATGGCATTAGTTATGGGAAGATTTTTCCCGATAATTAGAACTTTTGCGCCTATCTTTGCGGGAGTTGTAAAGGTTGATTTTAAGAAGTTTACCTTTTACAACTTAATTGGCAGTATTGCCTGGGTTACCACACTAACCCTGAGCGGATATTTTTTAGGACGAAGGTATCCACAGATTAAAGATTATTTACAGTATATTGTAATAGGTTTAATAGTGGTTACTACCATCCCCCTGTTAATCGCTTTTTTAAGGAAGAAGCTTTTACCGGAAACAAACGATGAAATAAATAATAAAACATAATACTACGAATGAGTACACAACACCCTTGGCACCAGGTTTCGCCTGGCGAAAATATTCCTACTACTGTTAATGCTATTATTGAGATCCCAAAAGGCTCAAAAGCAAAATATGAAATAGACAAAGATTCAGGATTATTAAAATTAGACAGGGTTTTATTTTCATCGGTAATGTACCCGGCCAACTATGGCTTTATACCGCAAACCTATTGTGATGATAAAGATCCGCTGGATATATTGGTATTATGCTCGGTTGATGTTTACCCCATGTCGATCATCGAGGCGCAGGTTATTGGTGTGATGCACATGGTTGATGGTGGCGAGCAGGATGATAAAATTATAGCGGTGGCAAAAAACGACATGTCGGTTAACTATATTAACGAACTAACAGAATTGCCGCCACACGCTATGAAAGAGATCGTTCGTTTTTTCCAGGATTATAAAAAGCTGGAAGGCAAGAACGTAACCATTGAGCACCTGATGGGGCAGCGTTATGCCTACAAGGTAATCAACGAAGCACTGGACTTGTATAAGTCCACATTTCCCACTCAACAAGTTTAAATGGAGCAGCCCGACCTTCATATAAGTGGTTTCTACATATTCGCTACACTGGCGTTAGTTGCGCTGAACGGCTTTTTTGTGGCAGCCGAGTTTGCCATGGTAAGGGTTCGCGGTTCGCAGATTGAATTACAGGCCAAAACAGGCAGTGCTGTTGCCAAAGTAGCCCGCACCATACTGTATAATCTGGATGGATACCTTGCCGCTACTCAATTAGGCATTACCATTGCATCACTGGCTTTGGGTGTTGTTGGCGAGGGTGTAGTTTCGGCCATTATGCTGAATGCTTTTTCGGCTATAGGCTTGGTTATAACTTCAAAAACCATTATTACCATAAGCCATATCGTAGCTTTTACACTCATCACGGTATTCCACATCGTATTTGGCGAATTGGCACCGAAATCGCTGGCTATTCAACGGTCGGTGCGTACTGTTTTGGCGGTATCGGTACCATTGCGGATATTCTTTGTTGTGTTTAAACCGTTTATATGGGCATTAAATACCTTCGCTAATTTTATATTGAAGCTGTTGGGCATTAACCCGGTTCCGGGAGGAGAGGCTCACCATAGCTCGGAAGAATTGCAGTATTTATTAGAGCAGGGTAAAGAAACCGGCGCGCTTGATTCCAGTGAGCATGAGCTGATACAGAATGTATTTGATTTTAACGAACGTGTGGTGAAGAACATTATGGTGCCGCGTACCAAAATATCGGGCGTTGATCTGAGCTCTACTAAAGACGAGTTATTGGAATGCATTATCAACGAAGGTTATTCCCGCATTCCGGTGTATGATGATGTGATCGATAAGATCGTAGGTATTGTTCACGCAAAGGACATATTGCCATTATTGGCACGTAACGAGGAGATTATTTTAAAAGATATTATACGCAAGCCATATTTCATCCCGGAAACGAAAAAAATAAACGACCTGATGGCCGAGTTGCAGCAAAAACGCATACAAATAGCTATTGTACTTGACGAGTTTGGCGGCACTGCCGGCATGGTTACTTTGGAAGATATTGTTGAAGAATTGGTTGGTGAGATACAGGATGAGTATGATGAGGAGAAGCCTATTGTTGATAAAATAAACCCACGCGAGTTTGTTATTAACGCGCTTGCACCTATTTATGATGTGAATGAGTTTTTACCACACGACCTACCTGAAGATGGCGACTTTGACACCGTATCGGGATGGTTGGGGCATATTTTTGGCAAGATACCCGAGGTTGGCGAGCAAAAAGAATCAAACGGGTATAATATTACCGTATTAAAAAAATCGGACCAGAACATCGAATCGGTAAAGCTGGAATTGCTGATCAATGATGACGATATGGAAGACTTGCATTAATCCATTAGGCTATGCAGCTTTTTTACACTCCCGACCTTACCGATAACTCCCCGGTTTATTATTTGAACGAAGAGGAAAGCAAACACTGCATCCGAGTATTACGCTTAAAAAAAGGCGATAAGGTACAGTTGATAGATGGCAAAGGCGGCTTTTACGAAGCCGAGATCATTGATGAGCATCCCAAAAGAGTAGCGCTTAACTTGTTGACCCAACAACAAGAGTTTGGCAAGCGCAACCATTACCTGCACATTGCTGTAGCGCCAACAAAAAATATAGAACGCTTAGAGTGGTTTTTAGAAAAAGCTACCGAGATAGGTATAGATGAGATATCACTCATTATCTGCCAGCGCTCGGAGCGTAAAGAGTCAAAAGCCGAGCGACTGAACAAGATCATCACTGCGGCAATTAAACAATCATTAAAAGCATATCACCCGGTATTGAACGAGGTAACGCCTTTTCAAAAGCTGATCATCAAACCCTTTTCGGGACAAAAGTTTATTGCGCATTGCGAACCCGGGGAAAAATTCGACCTGAAAAGTAAAGTTAAACCGGATGGCCGCTACATGATACTGATCGGACCTGAAGGGGATTTTAGTCCAAAAGAAATTGAAGATGCTTTGCAAAATGGTTTTGAACCAATAACTTTAGGAAATAGTCGTTTAAGAACAGAGACCGCCGCTTTGGGGGCCTGTTTCGAGATCAACTATCTTAACCGCTAAAATGAAACACTTATCTGCCATAGCTGTAATTTGCCTGTTGCTGTTTAGCAGCTTTGGCGATCCTACCTATAAAATGGCTAAGGTGAAATACAATGGCGGCGGCGATTGGTACGGCGACCGCACCGCGCTACCCAACCTGATAGCCTTTTGCAACGAAAACCTGAAGACCAATTTCCAGGCGCAGGATGAAACGGTTGAGGTTGGCAGCGGCGAGATATTCAATTACCCTTTTATTTTCCTTACAGGGCACGGCAACGTGATATTTACCGACCAGGAAGCACGTAACCTGCGCAAATATTTAGCCGGTGGCGGCTTTTTGCATATTGATGATAACTATGGTTTGGATAAGTTTATCCGCCCGCAAATGAAAAAGGTTTTTCCCGAGCTGGAGTTTGTGGAACTGCCACCCAATCACCCGATATATCATCAGAAGTACGATTTCCCTAATGGCCTGCCTAAGATACATGAGCATGATGGTACCCGTGCGCAAGGCTTTGGTTTGATATATAAAGGCCGCCTGGTTTGCTTTTATACTTATGAATGCGATTTGGGTAATGGCTGGGAAGACTTTGGGACCTACCCTAACGATACGCAGGAAGCAAGGCAAAAGGCTTTAAAAATGGGCGCGAACTTAATTCAATACGTTTTAACGCAATAATATGTACAAGATAAAGGTTAACGATAAAACAGATTTTAATGTTGAAGTAATGGCAAAGGCAACCACGATTAACGATGAGTTGGTAAATGCCGATGTGGTAAAGATGGGAGCTTCAGGCTATCATATTATCGAGAACTTTAAATCGTACAATGCAGAGGTGGTGAGCTTTAACCGCGAGGAGAAGACTGCCGAAATTAAAGTGAATGGCAACACCTATCATGTTAAAGCGAAAGACCAGTTTGATGCACTGTTAGACCAGCTTGGTTTAAGCAACCTGAACGCCAATAAGGTAAGCGATATAAAAGCCCCTATGCCCGGCCTGGTATTAAAAGTGTTGGTGAACGAAGGTGATGAAGTTAAAAAAGGCGATAGCTTGTTTGTACTTGAAGCCATGAAGATGGAGAATATCATCAAAGCCCCGGCAGATGCCGTAGTAAAAACCATAAAAATAAAACCGACCGATAAAGTTGAAAAAGGGCAGTTATTGATACTGTTTAAGTAGGCAGTCAACAATGTCATTTCGACCGTAGGGAGAAATGACATTCGTTTAAAAATATTGACCTACTTCTTATTCTTATCCGCGTAAGAAAACACCTTTTGCAGTAACGCTGTTGGGCGCGCGTTCAGGTTGGTGCGGATGTTTAATTCTTCTACGGCTATCTGTACAAATAAGCCTTCAATGGCTTTTTGCGTAGCATAATCGGCAATATCCGGGTTTACTCTGCTTACAAAGGGTATTTTGTTGTACAAGGTTGCGCCCTGGTTATAGTATTGGGTTGCGCCAACTTTGTTTAAGCTCACTTCAACAATAGGCTTAAATTTAGCAGTAAGCGCCATCGTAGTTACGCGTTTAAAGTATTGGGTAGCCGAATCGTTGCTGCCTAACAAAATGTTGGTTACATCCTGCAAAGTCATTTGCTTAACGGCATCAATAAATATAGGCTTGGCTTCTTTAGCTGCATCCTCGGCGGCACGGTTAAGGGATAGGATGATCTTATCACATAAAGCACCCTGTCCTAATTGCCTCAACCTTGATTCTACCTTTTGTGCTTCAGGCGGAAATAATATTTTAACAGCGGCATTGCCGAAAAAACCGTCAACGGCTGATAGTTGGGCTGAACTTTTGGTGGTACCTTGCTCCAGCGCTTGTTTTAAGGCAGAGCCTATTTCTAAAGTAGATGGTGTGCCGCTTGTGCTTCCGCCGGTTACTTTGTTAACCGCATTGTTTAAAGCATCGGGTAATTTTATTTGTGCTGAGCAACTGCAAGTGATTAGTATTGCGGCGGCGAAAGAGAACAGGCGGAAATTTTTCATGTAGATAATATTTGCAAATAATAAACCATAAAGGTTTGTACCTGCAAGTAACGAAATTATTGGCTTAAAATTACTTTTTTATTTAAACCGACCGTAGCAGGGTAAATACTAAACCTGCAATTAAAGCAGAAATAGGTATGGTAATGATCCAGGCCCAGATAAGGTTAATGGTAACGCCCCACCTTACGGCAGATATACGTTTTGATAAACCCACACCAATAATTGAACCGGTTAAAGTATGTGTTGTAGAAACAGGTATACCAAAACGCTCGGTAATAAATAAGGTAACAGCACCGGCGGTTTCGGCGCTTACACCCTCAAGTGGTGTTATCTTGGTGATCTTGGTACCCATGGTTTTAACGATCTTCCAACCGCCAGACATGGTACCTAATGCTATGGCACTGTAACACACCAACGGTATCCATTCCGGCATCGCATCAGAATGCTTCAACACACCTGCTGATATCAGCGAAACGTAAATAATACCCATCACCTTTTGCGCATCGTTACCACCATGGGCAAAGCTTAACGCGCCCGATGACACCAACTGTAAACGCTTAAACCATTTTTCGGCCTTTGAGGGGCGTGAATTTTTGCAGATGTGCAGAATAGCGATATTGATTACGTAACCTATTATACTACCGATAACCGGTGCCAAAAAGATAAAGGCGATAGTTTTAATGATAGGCCCCGAGTTGATGGCGCTAAAAGCGCTTGCACCCATAAACATAGCATTCGTCATACCCGCGCCGGCAAAGCCGCCGATAAGCGTATGCGACGAACTTGAAGGGATACCAAACCACCAGGTAATTAAATTCCAGGTAATGGCAGCAACAAGCCCGGCTAAAATAACATGCAGGGTAATAAAGTTTTCGAATACGGTTTTGGCTATGGTGTTGGCTACCTTATGGTCTTTAATAATAAAGTATGCCAGGAAGTTAAAAGCTGCAGCCCAAAGCACCGCCATAAATGGCGATAAAACCTTAGTAGAAACAACGGTCGCAATGGAGTTAGCCGCATCATGAAATCCGTTTATAAAATCGAATATGATAGCTAAGGCAATTACAACAACCAATAGTGTGGTCATATAAATGTTTTTATGATGTTTAGGCGTTCTTTACTAAGATGGTTTCCATTACGTTGGCAGCATCTTCGCACATATCTGTAGCGTTTTCAAGTGTTGCCAGTATCTCTTTGTACTTTATCAGTTTAATAGCATCTGTTTCGTATAAAAACAGGTCGGCAACGGCACGGTCAAACACATAGTCGGCCTGGTTTTCAATGCTGTTAATGCGGATGCACGAATCGGCTATATTGCGTACATTTTTCAGGTCTTTCAGTTCGCGTACAGCTTTTTCCATATCAACCGCTCCCTGTAATATCAGGTCGGCCAGTTTTTTGATGGGAACGGTAAAATCCTCAACAGCATACAGGTTCATGCGGTTTGCCGCACCCTGAATGTTATCAGCAACATCATCAATCGCGGTAGCCAGGGCATGGATATCTTCCCTGTCAAACGGGGTGATAAAGTTTTTGCCCAGCTCTAAATATATCTGGTGAGTAAGTTCATCGCCAATATTCTCCAATTTATCTATCTGCTTGTAAAGCTCATCGCGGGTAGCTGCGTTGTGTGAGTTAACGGTTTCTACCAAAACGGTAGCTATTGCTACCACATTGCTTGCGGCTTGCTCAAATAGGGGGAAAAACACTTTTCGGTCTTTTGGAACGAAATATTGGAATATAGAGTTTAGTGACATGTTATGGTATTGAGCAGCAAATATAAGTTGTCAATGTTAAGTTTATGTTAAGTGTTGGATTATAAAAAATGGCTTTAAATGGTCAAAATCTTATTTTTTGTTAACGATTGTTAACCGATTGCTGTTTTTGATTAACAGGGTGTACTTTTATCTTCATATCAGCAAAACAGTATGCAGCAAAAAAAACGCCCCGAATATATTATTACCGCTTTTGTGCTTATCGCATTGTCCCTTATCGGGATAATTGTGGTGCAAGGCTATTGGACATTAAATGCTTATCGTCAAACTAAAAAGCGGTTCGACAGGGATATCGATACCGCTTTGGTACGTGCCATTGGAGATTGCAAAGAAAGTTATATTGACTCGGTGCGGGTGGTGCTGATAAAACGGTTATCGTCACCTGAGATACAGATCAGGATTGACACTCAATTTTATCCCGGGCCTAAAACGTATGGCTACAATATACGGTTTTACAAAAAGGATATTGGTGAGAACATAAAAACGCGAACGATAGATGCAGGATTAGACGAAGCAGACTACAAGCGCTACAAACGAAGAGTACGATACCGGGATAAAAATGACCTGCCCCGTTTGCTTACCGAGATTGCTTTTAACGAACCTGAGGTAATGGCCCGGATATTGGGTTTATTAAAGGATATGGATATGAAGCAGGGGTCGTCAAATATTATTGATTACCTGCAAAATGATATGGACAAGGGTAATGCAGAAAGAATAAGTAAGAAAATACAACAGCTGATATATAACGGAGTGATCACTTTACCCCAAAACTACAGGCGGGCCGATAGCATAAAAATAGCGCGTGCATACAAAAGAGAGCTGAGGCGCATGAATATTACAGCAAACTTTCGGTTGGTTTTGCATGACAGGGACATATCACACAAAGCAGCGCGGGCGCGCTATAGCGAAACAGGACAGCATAGCTATAAATACCATGGCTTTGTTTATTTTGACCATGGCAATGAACTCACAACATTGAATGTACGGGCCACATTTAACAACCCGCAATATGCCATTATCAAAAATATGATGCTCACCATGAGCATGTCGGCCTTGTTGATACTGTTCACTACGGCTTGTTTTATTTATATACTACACACCATATTGCGGCAAAAAAAACTGGCCGAGTTAAAAGACGACTTTATCAATAACATGACGCATGAGTTGAAAACACCATTAGCTACCATTACTGTAGCTATTGAGGGACTGCAAAAGTTTAATGCACTGAACGATGCCGAAAAAACGCAGCGCTATTTAGAAACATCGCGCAATGAGTTGAATAAGCTGAATGACCTGGTAACAAAAGTACTCAACATTGCATCCTTCGAGAATAATGAACCCGACCTGAGCATAGAGGAGGTAGATATTGATGAAGTGATCAATGGTGTTATAGCATCTGAAAAAATGAAAGCCACTAAAACGGTAAATATTACCTATGCCAATGCAGATAAGGTGAGCACAATCCATGCCGATAAGCTACATTTTAGAAATGTGTTGCTCAACCTGGTTGATAACGCGGTTAAGTATTCGCACGATAGTGTGGATATTGCAATCGCGGTTTATAAGCAAGATGGTATGCTCTGTTTTGAGGTAAAAGATAACGGTATTGGCATATCTCACGAAAACATGAAAAATATATTCGACAAATTTTACCGGGTACCTACTGGCAACCTGCATAATGTAAAAGGAACAGGCTTGGGCCTGAGCTATGCAAAATCTATTGTTGAGGCGCATGGCGGCACACTAACCGTTAACAGCGAATTATACAGGGGCTGCCAATTTATTTTTACCTTGCCTTTAAACTAATGGAAAAAATAAAAGTATTGATGGCCGAAGACGAGCTGGCGCTGGCGCATATTGTACGCGAAAGTTTGGAAGAACGCGAGTTTGAAGTAATGCTTTGCGCGGATGGCGAGCAGGCATTAAAAAAATATAAAGAGTACAAGCCTGATATTTTGGTACTGGATGTGATGATGCCTAAAGCTGATGGCTTTGAAGTTGCCCGTAAAATAAGAGAAACCGACCGCAGTACCCCCATCATATTTTTAACTGCCCGTTCGCAGCCTAAAGATGTAGTAACAGGTTTTGAAGCCGGCGCCAACGATTATTTGAAAAAGCCTTTTAGTGTTGAAGAGCTGATTGTGAGGATAAAAGTATTGCTAAGTAAAGACAGGGTACTCAATACCCCCAAACTTTTTAAAGACGACCCTAACGAAGTGTTTAATATTGGCGGTTTGGTTTTTAAGCCCAATAAAAACAGCATTATAAACGGCGTACATGTACAGCAACTTACGTCACGCGAAAGCGATATTTTAAAACTGCTTTGCCGCAGCGAACAGCAAACCCTGTCGCGCGAAAAGTTGCTGAACGAACTTTGGGGGGATGATAGCTTTTTTAATGCCCGCAGCCTGGATGTGTTTATTACAAAATTGCGCAAATACTTAAAAACAGACCCATCGGTGCAGATCATCAATATTCGCGGCGTGGGTTATAGGTTGGTTTGGTAACTACCTCAAACCTATTTTGATCCTGCCGTTATCGCCATCCTTTGCTACCAGGTGCAATACAATGCCCTTGTAACGCTTTTTGGCAAGCTCATCCTTATCGGTGATGGTAGAATCCTTTTTTGGATTTCGCAGTGGTACATCAATAGCAATGTTTGTGCCTGTGGTAAAGCTGTAGGTACCCGCCACGTCAATGTTGAGCACACTCGAACTGATCTTCATCGGGTTAATGATCACCTTATCGCCACGCATATCAAATTTAGCGTCCAGGTTAGGGATAGAGATATTATCCAAATTACGGAACGGAAAAGCGAACTTGCCTATACCGTTAATGGGTTTAAAATTGATGAGGGAGGCATTCTTTAAATTAATAGTGGCATAGCCATTTACCGAGTTTGGTTTCATAACGCCCTTATCGCTAAGGCCACCTTTTATTTGTGCCTTGGCGGATAAGAAGCCCTTCAGGTTATCTGATGTGAGCGATGTTAGCCCGAAATTATTGAAGGCGTAAAAAAACTCATGTACATCCACATTGCTGATTATGGTGCTCAGGATAAATTTATTTTGATTATCCACCTGGTTTATCACCTGCGCGTTTAGTTTGAGCGAGCCGCCTGCATGCTTTACACTTACGTTATTAAGTACAAAACCATCTTCGGATAATAAGATATCTGCAGTGGCATTGGTCGCCAGAAATTTATTGTAATAAACCTTATCAACACGGATATGCATGTTGGCCTTGCCTTTATCCAACACATTGTACAATTGGTCTATAATATTACCGCTATTGGCAGTTTTGGGTTTGATGTTTTTACGGCTGTTCAAAAAACCAAGGAACTCACCCAGGTATAACTGCGGACTGGTTACCTGCCAGTTGAGCACAATCTTCTCAGGAGAGTTATAATACAGGTTGAGGAAATTATTTACCTTACCTTCCATCAGTACAATACTACGGCCACTTTGCACACGAATGTTTTTCAGGATAAGGTCATTACGCAAAAAGTTGAGCGACAGTGAACTATTGGTAAGCTGTAAACCACGGGATACATAATTAATGTTGGCATTCTTTAAATTGATAGTACCCGCGATAGCCGGTTTATTAATACGATAATCCACAATATCGGCCTTATACTTTAACCGAATATCGGCAATGCCGCTGCCAAATTTAACCACTTTGCCACCCATTAATGTATTGAGGTTAGCTATCGGGAAATGAGAAACGAAATTACCTGTAGCATAAGGTTTGGCAAAGTTGACAATGCTCCCTGTATCTATACTAAAAGGCAGGTTGCTGTACTTGCCGGTAAGGTGGAAAAGGTGGATAACCGAGTTCGAGTCGGTGTTCCCTTTTCTGCTGTCGCGATTATTTGTAAATACTCCGTTAAAACTGCAATCATTTATCACACCGCCGGGAATGGAAAGGCGATTGTTGCGCATAATTGCTTCTACATGTAAATAAGGACTGCCGCCACCAAAACTGCCCGAAATAGTAGCCTTAACATTAATAGGCCTGTCAAAGTTGAACTTATTTATGGTGGGCGTAATGTTTGCTGCCAAAAGCGATGAAGCATCGCGCCAAAGGATTTGTTTTGCGCCAACGTTGATCATAAACTCGCTGGTTTTTTTGCTTACCGCGAATTTGGCTTCCAGGTCGAACGGGATACTGCCTATTTCAAAGTTGCTGCCTTTAACGTTTATCCTTTCGGCTTTACCATCATAATCTGCAATGAGGTTGCCGGTCACAGTTTTATTTTTTAAAAAGCTGCCGTTCTCTGTTTTAAAAGCCATGCTTTTGCTCAGCAGGTTTAAACCGAGCTCAGCATGCCAGTTATCGCCATGATAATCTATTATTCCGTTCAATTGGTAAACATCATAACTAAAGAGTTTTTGCTTATGGTCATCATCAATAATAACAGTAACATTGGTTAAGCTAAATTTATGCAATTGTGCTGATGGCCCGCCGCTATCGCCATCATCCACTTTTGCTTTTTTAGAGCCTTTTTTAAATACAGCGGTATTACTGTAGCCGGAGGTGTCTGTGTACAGGTCAATCGCGGCATTGCTGATATCGATATGGTTAATACTAACAGTGCCTTTAAGCAGGGCAAGCATATTAACTGATACGTTCATTATTTTGGCATCTAACAAGGTATGATGATGTTCGGGGTATTTGCTATCCCGCAAGGTAACATTGCGCAATGACAAGGAAACATCCGGGAAATTAGTAAATACAGAAGGCTGTATATCGGCAATGGTTAACTTCCCGTTAAGGTTATGGTTAAGCTTTTTTGACACCAGTGCCAGTACATTGGCTTTGTTTGAGCTGATATAGATAAACACCCCGCCAATAACAAGGATAACGATAAGAATAAACAAACTCAGCACTTTTAAGCTAATCTTTAACCATTTCGGCATTTTCATAATTTATTATTAGAATGCCTTATCGGGCTTATTTGTTTTTAAAACTATGTGTTAATATAAGGTTAACTATGGCATTGATTTGACAACGTAACCCATTATATTATTGCATGATAGTAATTTTCTAATAAATTAAACGTACCTTTGCGCCAAAATTAAGGTAGCATTTTCATGCAAAAAATAAGAAACATAGCGATCATCGCACACGTTGACCACGGCAAGACTACGTTGGTTGATAAGATTTTACATAGCTGCGCCATCTTCCGCGACAACGAGGAAACAGGCGAATTGATTTTGGACAACAATGACCTGGAACGCGAACGAGGTATCACCATCGTATCGAAAAACGTTTCGGTAATGTACAAAGATGTTAAGATCAACATTATTGATACCCCTGGTCACGCCGATTTTGGTGGCGAGGTTGAGCGTGTATTGAAAATGGCTGATGGTGTATTATTACTTTGTGATGCTTTTGAAGGCGCTATGCCTCAAACACGTTTTGTTACCCAAAAGGCTTTGGCTTTAGGCTTAAAACCAATTGTAGTAGTAAACAAGGTAGATAAAGAAAACTGCCGCCCTGAAGAAGTTTACGAACAAATTTTTGAATTGTTCTTTAACCTTGATGCAACCGAAGAGCAATTGGATTTCCCGGTTATTTACGGTTCGTCAAAACAAGGTTGGATGAGCACCGACTACAAACAAAAAACAGAAGATATCTTCCCGTTAATGGATGCTATTTTGGCTAACATTCCGCCGGCGCCTATTGAAGAAGGTACTTTGCAAATGCAGATCACATCGTTAGATTATTCGTCTTTCGTAGGTCGTATCGCTATAGGCCGCGTTGCCCGTGGTACTATAAAAGAGAACATGCCGGTATCATTGGTAAAACGCGATGGCACTATCCAAAAATCGAGAATAAAAGAACTATATACTTTTGAAGGTTTGGGTAAAGTTAAAGCTACATCGGTAAGCAGCGGCGATATTTGCGCTGTTGTAGGTATTGAAGGTTTTGACATTGGCGATACCATTGCCGATTTTGAGAACCCCGAGCAACTGGCTGTTATTAAAATTGATGAGCCTACCATGAATATGTTGTTTACCATTAACAACTCACCGTTTTTTGGTAAAGAAGGTAAATTTGTAACATCACGTCACTTACGCGATCGTTTGTACAAAGAGATGGAAAAGAATCTGGCTTTGAAGGTTGTTGAAACCGAATCGCCTGATGCTTACCTGGTGTATGGCCGTGGTATCCTCCACTTGTCGGTATTGATCGAGACCATGCGTCGCGAAGGATACGAGATACAGGTAGGCCAGCCACAGGTTATCATAAAAGAAATTGATGGTGTTAAATGTGAGCCTATCGAAACTTTGATAGTTGACGTACCTGCCGAAGTATCGGGTAAAGTAATCGAGTTGGTAACACAACGTAAAGGCGAGATGCTGATCATGGAGCCTAAAGGCGATTTGCAGCATTTGGAGTTTGATATCCCTGCGCGTGGTATCATTGGTTTACGTAACAACGTATTAACCGCTACCGGTGGCGAGGCTATTATGGCACACCGCTTTAAAGCTTACGAGCCTTGGAAAGGTACTATCCCCGGCCGTTTAAATGGTGTATTGGTATCAATGGATACCGGTAAAACTACCGCTTTCGCAATTGATAAATTGCAAGATCGTGGTCGTTTCTTTATCGATCCGGGAGCAGATATTTACGAAGGACAGGTTTTAGGCGAGCACATCCGCGATAACGATCTGGTAATTAACTTAACCAAAGGCAAGCAGTTAACCAACATGCGTGCATCAGGCAGCGATACCAACGTGCGTATTGCACCGGCTATCAAATTCTCGTTAGAGGAAGCGATGGAATACATCCAGGCTGATGAGTATATTGAAATTACCCCGGTTGCTATGCGTTTACGTAAAATTTACCTGAACGAAGGCGAGCGCCGCAACAACGCTAAAAAGTTTACTAATCAATAATTAGCGTTTAATATAATTAAAAGAGGCAAGCCGAAAAGCTTGCCTCTTTTTTTTGGAGTAATATTTAAGGCTATTAAATAAATATGTGTAAAGGCAAGTAGCCTTTAAAATTGCTTTGCCGGTAATTAATGATAATTTTGGCCAATCGCATGTTAAGCCCCGATCATAAAATCAGCATACTAACCGTTACCTACGGCAACAGGTGGCAGTACCTGCAGGTATTAATTAAATACGCTTTAAGCCATAGTAATGTGGCGGAAGTGGTTGTGGTTGATAATGCATCTGCATACAGCGTTGCCGACCGGGTTAACGAATTTAACGATGCCAGGATAAAAGTAATCAGCAATACTGAAAATGAAGGTTCGGCCGGCGGGTATAACGCAGCCATAAACCAGGCCTATCAAAGTAATTGTGCCAACTTATTTTTCATGCTTGACGATGATAACCTACCCGCCGCAGGTGTGATTGATACTTTGATTTCCGAATGGGACGCGACCGAATTGCCAAACAATAAAAAAGCTTTGTTTTGCCTGCGCGAAGACAGGGCCGTACACATCAAAATAGCCAAAGGTGAAGACCCCTACAGGTATTACCTTGTTGCCAATAATTTTTTAGGCTTCAGTGTTTTTCGGGTATTTCAAAATCAACTATTCAAACTAAGGGATAAATTTAAACAGAACAGCCCGTATCTGCCACGTGTTAAAATGCCTTATGTGCCTTATGGTGGTTTAATGTTCCACCGAAGCCTTATTGCCGATATTGGCTTGCCTGATCGGAATATGTTTGTCTATGTCGATGATTCTGAATACACTTATCGTATCACACAAAATCACGGAACAATATGGCTCATCCCGTCATGTCGCATATCCGACCTTGAACAATCCCAAGGCATTGGCTATAAAAAAAGGCTGTTTCACTCGCCACTGTTAGATCAATGGAACTTTCGCACCTATTATCATGTGCGCAACCGTATGTATTTTTATTCGAGAGTAGCCATAAAGAACAAGATAGTGTTCCAAATAAATAAAACTTTGTACTTAACTTACTTACAAATTGTAAGTTTGCTATCTTCAAAAGTTAAGGAATATAAAAAATTAGTGCTGGCAATAAATGATGGCCTCGCCGGTAAATTAGGCAAGGCTGATAACGATAGATTTTAATGAGCGATTTAAAAAGATACCACATGATACAGGAATGTATCAACGTTTTAAGAAAAAAAAGAAAAGTAAATTATTTTGAAATAGGCGTTCAAACCGGTTTTTGTTTTTTTAAGATAAAAGCGGATAAAAAAGTAGCTATTGATCCTAACTTTATCATTAAGCCAACTAAAAAGATACGAGCCTATATTAAAAACCTGTCCAATTTTAATAATCGGTTCTTTGAGCTTACCAGTGATGATTTTTTTGCTCAGCAAAAAGACTACATTAAAAAGATAGGTGGTATTGATGTTATTTTTGTTGACGGCCTGCATTTATTTGAACAAACCTATTTGGATATTGTGAACGCCCTGCAATACCTGAACAAGGATGGTGTTATTTTAATACACGATTGTAACCCGCTAACCCTTGCCGCTTCAATACGGGCATATACCTCAGAAGAAGCCGCGCGCATTGCGCCTGCAGGCTGGGCGAATATTTGGAATGGCGATGTTTGGAAATCAATAGCAAAGCTGCGCTCAGAGCGCGAAGACCTCGAAATTATGGTATTCAATACCGATCACGGCATGGGTATGGTAAGGCCCGGTAAGCCCGAAGCTATGCTGCATTATACTGATGAACAGATTGAGGCCTTGTCTTACAACGACCTGGATGCAGACCGCGAAAAAATACTAAACCTTAAAGATCCGGCTACCTTCACCGGTTTTATTAAAAAGTTTGCGGCTACCTTATAGTATTGATACTGTTGCCAACTAAAAGAAAAACTCTGATCACAGATGCAGCATGGGGATAGTTAAAAAGCAGGTTTATAAAAATGCCTTCATATCGTACACCGGTATGGTTATCGGCTATGTTAACCTTGTTATACTATACCCGCTTTTTTTGAGCACCCAGCAATTAGGGCTTTACGTGTTACTTATCGGCCTGTCCGTTATCTACTCGCTTATCGCTTCAATGGGTGTGCCCGCCACTATCCTGCGTTATTTCCCATTCTTTCGCACCGAAGACCGTAAACACAACGGCTTTGTTTGGTGGATACTGGGTTTATCGCTCATTGGTTTTGCCGCGTCAACGCTTATTTACCTGGTAGCAAAGCCGCTTATCGTATCTTATTATATTGATCAGTCGCCTTTGTTTGTTCAATACTTTTATCTGTTAATACCCCTTGCGGGTTTTACCATTTTATATAACCTGCTCGAAGCTTTCGGGAAAGCCATATATCAATCCGTATTTTCAAGCTTTTTAAAAGAGATCGGGCTTAAGCTTTTAACAACCATCGGCATCATAGCCTTTGCACAAAAATGGATCAGCTTTGAAGAGTTTATCATATTGTATATATGTTTTAACGGTGTAATTTCTATTTGTTTATTAATTAGTCTGGCGCTGTCAAAACGGTTCTATTTAGGGTTAAGTAAAGTAAGTTTCCAATCAGTAAAAAAGCGCGATGTAATTAATTATGGCTTGTTTACCTTAATGGCCGGCAGCGTATATGTATTGCTAACCAAGATAGATATTGTTATGCTTGGCGCGATGGTTGGATTATCGGTAACCGGGGTGTATGGTTTTTATGCAAACATTGCCATTGTAATTAATGTACCTGCAGCCGCGCTTAGCCGAACTACGTATCAAATTGTTGCCGATGCGTGGCGATCAAATAATCTCAAAAGCATTGCCGATGTTTATTATAAAACATCCATTATACAACTGGTAATTGGCAGCCTGTTGTTTATAGGAGTAATTATCAACAAGCAGAACTTGTTTGCCATCATCCATAAAAAAGAATATATCGATCAGTTTAATTTGTTTCTTGTAATGGGCCTTACGTACCTTATTGATATTACCGGGGGCTTAAATACGCACATCATCAATACATCAACCAAATACCGTATGCTTACCGTGGTAGTTGCCCTGGCTTGCATTGTTTGTATTGGCTTAACCTATTTGCTTATACCTGTTTATGGCGGCATGGGAGCGGCATTCGCTTATCTCATTACCATGGCCGCCTTTAACTTTTTCAACTGGTTTTATATTAAGCGCCGTTTTAAAATGCAGCCCTTTACTTATAAGCATTTAGTAGTTATTGTTATAGCCATTGCCAGCTATTTTTTAGGCAAATATATTTGGCTGATGCCCAATGTTTACCTGGATATTGTTGTGAGGAGCAGCATAACAACCGTATTTTACACCGTACTATGCTATTACTTACACGTGTCGGATGATTTGAATGAGAAGGTACACACCACACTCAATAAACTAGGCCTGGGCAAACGTTAAACATATTTTCCATTCATTATTATCTTTGTGCCATGGGCGATCAAAATTCTGTTAGTGTTAATGTTAAAGCCGCGTATGATGAGTGTTACGAAAAAGATAACGATGGTTGGCGTTTGCTTGGCGCTAAATATAAAGTGCAGCATATTATTGATGTATGCAAAGGCTATACTTTTAACTCGATACTGGAAGTTGGTGCCGGCGATGGCAGTATTTTAAAGCTTTTGTCCGATCAAAATTTTGCTAAAAAATATTCCGCGGTCGAAATTTCTGAAAGCGGGGTGAACCGCATTAAAGCGCTTAATATAAAAGGACTGGAACTGGTGCAAATGTTCGACGGTTATCATTTACCTTTTCGGGACGATGAGTTCGACCTGGTGGTCCTTTCGCATGTTCTGGAACACGTAGAACATGAGCGCCTGTTACTGCGTGAGCTGAAACGTGTTGCCAAAATGTGCCTGATAGAAGTGCCCATTGATTATAAAGATGGTGTTGATAATCGCATTAAACACTTCCTGGCTTACGGCCATATCAATATGTATACGCCAACCAGTGTGCGGTATTTATTACTGACCGAAGGTTTTAAGGTGATAAATGACCTGACATCGATGATAGAACCCGAGGTTACACGCTTTAACACCTATATTAACCAAAAGAAAAGCAAGAGCATTGTTACCGACCTGAAAATAACTGCAGAATACGGCGCTAAAAAGCTGTTATGCTCGTTATTTGGTAAAGATATGCAGGAAAAACGCGCCAGCGCGTATACTATACTTTGCAGTAAAGAAGGCGAGAACCTTAAAATATTTTAATTTAAGCCCCATGCAGCACCCTGCGCCAATAGCCTTATTTGTGTATAACCGGCCCGAGCATACCCGCCGCACGCTGGCGTATTTGCAAAAAAATTTATTGGCAGAGGAGTCGCGCCTATACATATTTTCGGACGCGGCTAAAAGCGAGGCGGATGTTTTTAAGGTTGACGAGGTAAGGCAGCTGATCAAAAAGGTGGAAGGATTTAAAAGTGTAAAAGTTATTGAGCGTAAAGCTAACCTGGGTTTAGCTAACTCTGTTATTGCCGGTGTAACGCAATTGGTTAATGAGTATGATAAGGTAATTGTGTTTGAAGACGACCTATTGTCATCGCCATATACATTAACGTATTTTAATGAGGCGTTGGAACGATATGCCAAAGAAGAAAAAGTAATGCACATTGGAGCATACATGTACCCCATTGATAACGATGGTTTACCACAAAGCTTTTTTTACCGCGCAGCCACAAGCTGGGGTTGGGCCACCTGGGCACGTGCATGGAAGTACTTTGAGCCTGATGTAGATGCCTTGATCGGTCAGTTTGATAATAAAAAGATACTGCAGTTTTCTATCGAAGGAAACATGAATTTCTGGAAACAGATAAAAGAGTTTAAAGCGGGTAAAAATAACTCTTGGGCCATACGCTGGTATGCTTCTATATTTTTAAAGGGCGGTTTAACGCTTAATCCATCGCGCTCGCTGATACATAATATTGGGAATGATGGTAGCGGCATACATTCCAATAACGAAGATATTTATAAAGTGAACATGGCCGATGAGCCCGTAGTTTATTTCCCGGATAAATTGGTGGAGAGCGCGGATGCGCACCAGGCTATCAAACACTTCCTGAAAAACCGTAAAGGTAGTTTAGTGCAAAGGCTGGTACGGTTTGTAAAGCAGCAACTCAGCAAATAGTTTATTGCTCTGCCACAAAATCAGCATTCAGGTTATAAATAACGTTTTTTATACTATCTATAGCCGGTTGGTATTTATCATAGTGCTGTTCTTTGATGCCTTTATAATACAGCTCCATACTCCGGCATTCCAGGTCGATAACCCGTGAGTGAAAATCGGCTTCCTTTTTTAGTTTTGATGGTAAGATGAACGCTTTTACCTGTTTGTTTTCGGATCGGAGTTCTTTCAATAAAGGCAGGCCGCGCTGTTCTATGGTATCAAGCATTTCTTCTTTACTTTTACCATATTGAATATAAAAACAACGTTTTACATTGTCTTCGGTAACCTTAACTTTTTCTACAAGTATTTGGTAATCCTTTATTTTATAATCGGGTATGATAACCATACTTGAACTTACAAATACCAGCGTAATAATAGCTACAAGCCATGTACTCCACTTAATTGAGAAGCGATATTTGTTGGCAATACCTAAATAAAATATCCAGCCAAAAATATAGCCTGAAATTAGACCGCCAAAATGCGCCGCATGGTCAATACCGTTTCTCCATGGGGCTATGGTGATGGCCAGCATCACGGCGGTGCTTATCAGTATTGCCCTTCGGGCGTTATGCTCATAAAAGGGCGTACTTGCCAGCGCCAGTAAAATGCCAAACAAACCATATATAGCGCCTGACGCGCCACCGCTAACACCATAATAATGCCATGATACCGATGCCGTGCTGGCACATATTCCTGTAAGAAGATACAGTAATAGAAAATTCCACTTGCCCAGCTTTGATTCTATCATCGAGCCGATGTAGATAAGAGCGATCATGTTCCCGATAAGGTGCAGGGGCGAAAAGTGTAAAAAAGTATTGGTAACAAGCCGCCACACCTGCCCGTGCAATACACTTGAGCGCGCGCTGAAGCCAAGGTTTAAATACAGCTTTTCGAAAGGGTTTTGGTGGATATCAAACTTACCGCTCTTTTCCATTATCATGGCCAGCACCACCATAAAAAAGCTCATTAATATGTATACCGCAACATTAACAGCTACAAGTATGGGTGTGATGAAATAATAACGTTGCGGTACAATGATGTTAAAAAAATCGTGTAATTTTTCTTTACCCACCATTGGTGGCTCGGCAAGGTTGATAAACTGATTTTCGGGGATGCTGTCCATCAGTTCTTTTGTTCTTTCCTGCAGGTTGCTGCTTAGTATAGCGTCGGTGTATTCCAGTTCATTAAATAAGAGCCGCAGGTTTTTTGCATTTTTACCATAGTCGGTCAAAAAGCCCTGGTAGCCTACGCATTCACTTTTTATAACAGCCCAGTTTTCAGTTACCCTTACTGATACCTCTTCGGAATAAGATTCAAACGAAATATTGGTGTAGGCAATTAGCCCATCATGATTAAAATAGCTGATGTGCCAGCCAAGGCCAAGCATGGCATTGTAAAGCAGTGTAAGGTAATGGTCCGGGTCATAGCCACCCAGTGGAATAATAGTTTGTTTATAGGGTGTTATTCCGAAGGCCATATGCTATTTCGCTTTTGCGGAAGTAACAATATACGGCGATAAAAATTCCGATTCAAAAGGAATGATCTTCACAATCGTTTTTCCTATCACCCATATTAGTTTGGTAACAAATTTGGCCCATGCCGAAGAACTGTCTTTATTCTCCAGCCATACAGTAAAACGGCCGTGGTAGCTTACTTCAATTTCGGTAAGGCCAAGCTCGGTGTATATGTTGCGCAGCAGCTCCAGGTTCATGCTGGCAATGTTGTGTTTGCTGTAATTTTCCGGGTCGAAGGTGCGTTGTATCCATCCGTTTACGCCTGTAAAGTTTGGCAGTGTAATAAATAGTGTTCCGCCCGGGTTGAGTAAGGTAAGATGGGTTTTAATAATAGCTTTGGTATCAGCAAAGTGTTCAATCAGTCCGAATGAGAGCACCATATCATACTTCTTTTCGGGCTGATAGGTAAACAGGTCGGTTTCTATGATCGAGATATCATCCCGCTTCATATCGTTAGCTTCCAGCAATTCATTCACCAAACCTTCATGCACAAAGTAATCCAGCAGGGTGGTATCCAGGTTTTGATACTTTTTTAGGTAAATGGTATAATATCCCGGGAAACCGCCCAACTCAATGGCTGATTTAATGTCATTCTTTTTAATGAGTTTAGCCAGCAGATCGCCAAAAACATAGTTGGGTTTAAGGTAAAATATGAGGCCCTTTCTTGATTCCCAAAATGCTTTCCAAAAAGCGCGGTCGGTTAAATTATTATCCATTATTTATATCAGATGCGTAACATCTTCTTTTTTCTCTAATATCCTCGCGGGGTTGCCCACTACTGTACAATTATCGGGGATGCTTTTGGTAACTACCGATCCGGCGCCGATAATTACATTATCGCCAACCACTACATCGCCAACAATGCAAACATTGGCGCCAATATCAACATTATTGCCAATACGCGGGCAGCCCGAAAAGCTGCCATCAGCAAGCTTTTTATGGCCTATGGTTACTGAGTTGCGCAATACTACATTATCGCCAAGCACCACACCCTGGTTAACCACCAATGCCTGCCCGTGGTAAATGATCAAACCTTTGCCCGCGGTTAGCTTTCGCGGAAGCTCGATACCTAAAAACCACTCGATGGTTACGCGGTACCAAACCAGGTAGGGAAACAGTACCACCTTTGCCACCATGCTACAGTTGATGAGTTGCACCAGCCTGAAACAAAACAGAACAAGCTGCCCTTTAATGTTACCGCGGTTGGCTTTGCGGTCCTGAAATAAGTAGGCAAAAAAACTCATGTTATGCTGGTGTGCGTATAATGTTGATTTCTCAAAAGTAAAGGTTTCATTTAGTATTATTATACTTGCTTTGCCAAATGGCACTAAAAAATGAAAGTTACATTAATTAACACATCCGATGCCGGTGGCGGCGCGCCTGCAGCCTGCATGCGTTTGCTTAACGCGCTGGCGCCGGATGGAGTTGATGTACACTTACTGGCACAAAATAAATATACTGCCGAAGAGCGTGTTGAGGCTGTTGCCGATGATGCGCTGGGCGAGTTGAAAGCCAAAATTGATTTTTATTGCGAGCGCATCCCATTCATATTATTTCATGAAAGGGATGAAACGGTGCGTTTCGCTTTTTCTACGGCTCCTGCGGGATCGAATATATCAGATAATCATTTGGTGAGGAATGCGGATGTATTGCATTTGCATTGGACTAACTCGGGTTTTTTATCCATCAAAAACATCAGGCAGCTTATCGCCCTGAACAAACCTGTTGTGTGGACATTGCATGATATGTGGGCCTTTACCGGTGGCTGCCATTATTCTGGCGATTGTGATCGTTTTTTGAATGAGTGCGGTAATTGCCCTTTGTTGAAAGACGCATCGGATAATGATATATCCCGCAAAGGGTGGAAACGAAAAAAGGAACTGTATGCCGGAGTTAAAAACCTGGTGTTTGTAACCTGTAGCAACTGGCTGGCCGAAGTAGCCCGAAGCAGCTCATTGTTAAAAGACTTCAGAATTGAAGCCATACCCAATCCGATAGATACCGACCTGTACTCGCCTCAAAATAAAAGTAAAGCACGTGCCAAATTGGATATAGCTGCCAATGCCAAAGTAATACTTTTTGGCGCGGCAAATATTAACCATACCCGTAAGGGGATAACCTATTTGGTGGAGGCGCTTTACCGTTTAAAGGCTGATTACCCTCAGCCCGGCAATATAGAAGTAGTAATATTTGGTAAGAACAAAGGTTTTGACATAGCGCAGATCCCGTTTAAGGTGCACCAGCTTGGCATCATTAACAGCCAAAGCAAACTGGCCGAAATTTATAGCCTTGCCGATGTTTTTGTACTGCCATCGTTAGAAGATAATTTGCCCAATATGGTAATGGAGGCCCTGGCCTGCGGTACACCTGTGGTGGCTTTTAATACCGGCGGCCTGCCCGATCTGGTAGATCATAAGCAAAATGGTTATCTTGCGGCATACAAATCTGCCGAGGATATGGCTAAGGGGATAGATTTTGTGCTCAATTCGGCAGAGGGTAATATGCTGTCATCGGCAGCGAGAAACAAGGTGGTTGACAATTTTAGTAATGAAATTGTGGCTGCAAAATACAAAGCATTATACCAATCGATACGATCATCATCATGACGGATATCCGCCCAGTTTTATCGGTAATTACAGTAGTTTATAATAATGTACGCGATATTGAGCGTACCATGCTTTCGGTTCTAAATCAAACATATCCCCATATCCAATATATTGTTATTGATGGCAAATCGACAGATGGGACAATGGATGTGGTTAACAAATACAGGGATAGAATAACGAAGATAGTGAGCGAAAAGGACCGCGGTATTTACGATGCCATGAACAAGGGCCTTACTATGACGGAGGGCGACTACGTTATATTTATGAACTCGGGCGATGAGTTCTACGCGCCCGATACTGTTGCCAAAGTATTTGCCACAGCCCCGGGAGGCGATATTTACTATGGCGAAACCGAAATGATAAACGACAAGGGCGAAAGCCTTGGGCAGCGCCGCCACAAAGCGCCCGAAAAATTTAACTGGCGTGGCTTTAAATATGGCATGAGCATAAGCCACCAGGCCATTTACATTAAGGTAGGCCTATTGGGGCCCTTTGATAAGCGCTATAAACTGAGTGCCGATATTGACTGGATAATACGAGCAGCGCAAAAAGCATATAAAATAATTAATGTACATGCGTTTGTTGCCAAATACCAGGTTGGCGGCATGTCTAAAAACAAACACCTGCAAAGCTTAACCGAGCGTTTTCTGATCATGTGCAGGTATTATGGTATTGTGCCCACGCTGTTTTACCATGTTGTTATCTTTTTTAGGCTGGCAGGGTATTTTATAGTGAACAGGCGTACAAATGATTGATAATAAAAAAGGAGAGCCACCGGCTCTCCTTTTTTATTATGTGAGGAATTAATGTGTTAAATTATTGAAAGAAATAACCTACAGAAATGCTGGTTACGTTGTTTTTAACAGTGACGTTACCAGAACTTTTATCATTATTAAGGTTGGCTAAACCTAAGCCATAGCCCGCGCTAAATGATAAGCCGCTTTCAAAACGGTAGCCCGCTAAAATGTTCAGTCCAAAATCGGGATTAGCTATATCATTTGTGCCACTGCCAAATTTGTTGCCGTTTGATGCTGAAACACCGTAGCCAAAGTATGGGCCTGCGCCAAAGAAAAATTTACCCGAGCCCGAGCCTGTGCTATACAATAAGTTTACAGGCACTTCGATATAGCCCAATGTTGAACCTGAAGCGCCTTTGCCTGAGTAAAGTATACCCGGTTGTATAGAGAATGAATCGCCCACAGGGATATCAGCAACACCGCCGATGTGGAAACTGGTAATGTTACCTGAATTTACTGAATACCCACCGCCAGATGCCGTAAGGCTGGCAAAGTTTACCCCGCCTTTAACGCCAAAGGTAACCGCGCTTTTTTGTGCATAAGAAAAACCAATTGACCCCGCAATAAGGCCCAGTACTAATAGTGCTTTTTTCATAATAATAGTTAAGGTTAAATATTGAAATAAATATATATAAACTATTATGATAGTTTATAATTGAATTTTAAACTTATTGTATTGATATTCATTTGGTTATATTTGGCTTTACAAAACGGGATATAATAAAAGCGAATAAACCCTGGAATAATCCGAAAAAGGCGCCTATAAAAGGACCTGTAATAAGCATTAATACCCTTGGGTGATTGTGAAGCGGATTGGTTGAAAACATATTCACCATTTCGGGGTGGTGCTGGGCATATGAGCGGTAGAACAGCACATGCGCTATCATGATCCAGACGCAATTAAACATACTTACAAAAAAACCATGTAAAAATATTTTTTGAGTGCAGGTTTTAGCGATGATGTACCCAACGACGATAAAGATCGCCAACCAAAAAAGCGGTTCAATTTTATCGGGTATTAACGAAATTGTACCAAAGGCCATTACCAGCCCGAACAACGAGAGTTGAAAAATGAGTTTCCAGTTCATGATTTAAGGTTTAGGTTTAAAAAATAGCTTAATAAAGATAGGTAATAATTATATATGGTGTATCCTAAAGGTAAATAGTTTAACTTTAAAACTGATTAGAATACGATTAGATGGTTTGGTACGAAGACGAAGTGAAAAGATTAGAGGCAGAGCGCCTTGCCTATACATACAACCCCGAAACAATTTTTTATGGCAGTTCATCCATCAGGATGTGGGAAACGCTGTATTCAGATTTTGCTGATTTTAAACCGGCCAACCTGGGTTTTGGCGGCTCAACCCTGGCGGCCTGTGTTTGGTATTTTGATAGATTGCTGTTGCCCTTAAACCCAAAGCAAATAGTTTTTTATGCCGGCGATAACGACTTGGGCGATGGGCGCCATCCCGAAGAGATATTTATATTCTTTCAGCAAATGATGGCGCGTGTGCAGGCAGCCTATGGCGATATCCCGTTTGCGTACATCTCTGTTAAACCCAGCATAGTGCGATGGAATTTGAACGAGAGTATTAAATATACCAATAAATTGATAGCGGGCGAGTTGGAAAAATATCCGAACGGGCAATATATTGATATATACAACAGTATGCTGAATACTGAAGGAAAACCAAAAAACGAGCTTTTTTTGAACGATGGCCTGCACATGAGCGCCAAAGGATACGACCTATGGAAACCTGCCGTATTAAACTATTTATCGGGCGTAGTGCAGGTTTAACAATTTGATAATAAATATAAGTAGGCTTACTGATTAGATTTGGCTTATTAATGCAAAGGGAATATCATAAATGGTATAGCGAGCAATTGCAAAAAGATATGGAGCTGCTGGTTTTTGGCCATGCGGGCGCCCGTGTTATTTTTTTCCCCACAAGGGGCGCGCGCTTTTACGATTATGAGAACTGGCGTGTAATTGAGGCCATTAGCGATAAGATAGATAACGGCTGGCTACAGGTATATTGTGTTGATAGTGTTGACCACGAAAGCCTGTACAACCGGGAAGCGCACCCTACCCAAAGATTAAACAGACATTTGCAATATGAGCAATATATTTTGCAGGAGGTAATAACCTTTTCTGAAAAGAAAAACCCCGGTACCTTTCTTTGCGCGGCGGGTTGCAGCCTTGGGGCCTACCACGCAGTAAATATCGCGTTTAAGCACCCTTACCTTTTTAATAAAGTAGTAGGCATGAGCGGCCGGTATGACCTTACCAAAAACATGGGCGTTTTTATTGACCTGCTGGACGGGCATTACAACGAAGACAGTTATTTTAATATGCCCAACCAGTACATTGCCAACCTTACTGACGAGTACCTTTTACACTGCTTAAAAAGCATGGAAATTGTATTAGCCATTGGTAATGAGGATGCTTTTTTAGCAGATACCGTTAATTTGAGCGAACTTTTATGGCAAAGAAACGTATCAAACGCATTATATATTTGGGATGGCGAGGCCCATAAAGCCCGTTTTTGGCGTAAAATGGTACAGATTTATTTATAACTAAAACTTTTTTGCCTTAAAACCATTATTTAGTGGCTGTAATTGCGCAACTAATTATAATTAATATACTTTTGTTAAAACTAAAATTTAAAAACTAATAACAAGCAATGAACATTTTTGTAGGTAGTCTTCCGTTTAAAGTTGAAGAAAGCGAATTAAAAGAAGTATTTGAAGAGTATGGCGAAGTATCGTCGGTAAAGATCATTATGGACAGGGAAACCGGTCGTAGTAAAGGCTTTGGTTTTATTGAAATGCCCGATGATGAGGCAGCTCAAAAAGCTATATCAGAAGTTAATGGTGCTGAATTACATGGCAGAACCATTGTGGTTAACCAGGCTGAAGAGAAGAAAGAACGTCCTGCAGGCGGTGGTTTCCGTGGTGGTAGCCGTGGCGGAAATGGCGGCGGCGGCTTTAACCGTGGCGGAAGCGGCGGTGGCGGCGGTTTCAGAAGATAATTTTGAGTACTCAAGTATAGGGCTATGGTTCCATAGCTTTATTTTTCCCGGAAGACTATACATATAGTAACTCCATCAGCAGGTTAATTATTTGCTGATGGAGTTTATATTTTATACCCATCCCATTTTTTGTTTCTGCTTCCTGTGTTACCGGGGCTTAGCGGTGGTAAATAATTGCGCTATAACCTTCAATTCGGCATCTGTTATCTGGTCGGGCGCATCAAACTGTTGTTTAATAAGCGCTTTTGAAAAGGTTATAGTGCCACCGGTGGTTTTTACCAGTACGCCATCATCATAAACTGCATGGCCTTTATAATCGCCTATAAAAGGGTCGATATGCGATAGCCTGATCAATAACTCAACAATTGCGTAAGTAGGTAAGGTGTTTTTCGTCACCCCGCAAAATTAGGTTAATAAATTATTGACTTATAATTAAGCTTTTGTTAAGCAATTTGGTGTGCTTAACATTGAATTGTTGATTTGGAAATGTATAACAGTGGTTTATGACGTAAAAGCCGATGCAGGGTTTAGCAAGATGCCAACATGGCAGTGTTAATCGCAGTGTAATTTTTTGCCCGATATAACAACCTTTTTTAAAAATGATCCGTCTAATCAGTATAAAACTTTATTATTGCTGATAAACAATGTGCTAAGTGCAAATGTTAAAAAACAATGTAATTGTGGATAGGATGTAGCTTACGGATGCTTGCTTTAATGAAAACACCTGTTTATATTTACAAAGTGAGGTACAGGTTCCTACCGCCTGATCTTGGATTTTATAATAATGAAATGTTATATCATTATTATGTCTGTTTTTACTTGCCGGTTTAAGCTTGGCAATGTTGTTGATAAGTTAGTTAAAAACACGCTGGTTTAGTTTTGCAAATTATTAGATTTAAAGCGTCGGAAAAAATATTTTTGAAAGGTATATTATGGAAGCTAAATTTTCGCCCCGCGTTAAAGATGTGATCTCATATAGCAGAGAAGAAGCCCTACGCCTCGGACATGACTACATTGGCACAGAACATTTGTTGTTAGGGCTTATCCGCGATGGGGACGGAGTAGCAATAAAGCTATTAAGAAGCTTAAGTGTTGATACGGCGCGTTTACGCCGTGCAATAGAAGATGCCGTTAAAGGCACATCGGGCACAAACGTAAACATAGGCAGTATCCCGCTAACAAAACAAGCCGAAAAGGTATTGAAGATCACTTACCTTGAAGCTAAAATTTTTAAAAGTGATGTAATTGGTACAGAGCATTTGCTGCTGTCGATACTGCGTGATGAGGATAATATCGCATCGCAGATACTGATGCAGTTTAATGTTAACTACGAGATATTTAAAGCAGAAGTGGAATCGCATAAAAATGATGTAACGGATGAGATGCCGGGTTCATCAACAGGGGGCGATGATGATTTCCGCGAGGAAGAATCATTTAGCCAGCCTAAAAAAGTTTCTGATATCAAATCGAAAACACCGGTACTTGATAATTTTGGTCGCGATTTGACCAAAGCTGCCGAAGATGGCCGTTTGGATCCGATTGTTGGCCGCGAAAAAGAAATTGAGCGGGTATCGCAAATCCTGTCACGTCGTAAAAAGAACAACCCGATATTAATTGGCGAGCCGGGTGTTGGTAAATCGGCTATAGCCGAAGGACTGGCATTACGCATCGTTCAGCGCAAGGTATCGCGCGTGTTGTTTAACAAACGCGTAGTTACGCTGGATCTGGCATCGTTGGTTGCCGGTACAAAATACCGCGGCCAGTTTGAGGAGCGTATGAAAGCCGTAATGAACGAGCTTGAAAAATCGCCGGATGTTATTTTGTTTATCGATGAGATACATACCATTGTTGGCGCAGGTGGCGCATCGGGCTCGCTTGATGCATCCAACATGTTTAAACCCGCTTTGGCCCGTGGCGAGATACAATGCATTGGCGCAACTACTTTAGACGAGTACCGCCAGTACATTGAAAAGGACGGCGCTTTAGATCGTCGTTTCCAAAAGGTAATGGTAGAGCCTGCCACTCCTGATGAAACCATCGAGATATTAACCCGCATTAAAGACAAATACGAAGAGCACCATGGTGTAACGTATACTGATGAGGCTATTTTGGCCTGCGTTAACTTAACTGCGCGTTATATTACCGACCGTTTCCTTCCGGATAAGGCTATTGACGCTTTGGACGAATCAGGATCACGTGTACACTTAACCAATATCCATGTGCCACAAAACATCCTTGATGTTGAGGCTAAGATAGAAGCGATCAAGATAGAAAAGAATAAGGTTGTTCGCAGTCAGAAATATGAGGAAGCAGCTAAACTAAGGGATACTGAAAAACATTTGCTGGAAGAATTAGAGCAGGCCAAAGCAATTTGGGAAGCCGAAACCAAAACCAAACGTTATACCGTTACCGAAGATAATGTTGCCGAAGTGGTATCGATGATGACCGGCATACCGGTACAACGTGTTGGCCAGGCTGATAGCCAGAAACTGCTGAACATGGCTGAAAAGGTTGCCGATAAAATTATCGGACAAGACCCGGCCATTAAAAAATTGACTAAAGCTATCCAACGTACCCGTGCCGGATTGAAAGATCCTAAAAAACCAATTGGTTCGTTCATATTTTTAGGCCCTACAGGTGTGGGTAAAACAGAGTTGGCCAAAGAGCTTGCCCGTTTTATGTTTGATACCGAAGACGCCCTGATACAAATTGATATGAGCGAATACATGGAGAAATTCGCTGTATCACGCTTAGTAGGTGCGCCTCCGGGTTACGTTGGTTATGAAGAAGGCGGACAGTTAACCGAAAAGGTACGCCGTAAACCATATGCTGTTGTATTGCTGGATGAGATTGAGAAAGCCCACCCGGATGTATTCAACATTTTGTTACAGGTGTTGGATGAAGGACAATTAACTGATTCATTAGGCCGTAAGGTTGATTTCAGGAATACGATCATCATCATGACATCGAACATTGGCGCACGCCAGTTGAAAGATTTTGGACAAGGTGTTGGTTTTAGTACTGCTGCTAAAGTTACCCAGGCTGATGAGCACTCGCGCGGTGTGATCGAAGCTGCTTTGAAACGCGCTTTTGCTCCGGAGTTTTTGAACCGTATAGATGATGTTATAGTGTTTAACTCGTTAGGCAAAGATGAGATATTCAAGATCATTGATATCGAGTTGGCTTCATTGTTCGGCCGTGTACATGCTTTGGGTTACCAAATCGAATTGACCTTAACCGCCAAAGAATTTATTGCCGAAAAAGGTTATGATTCACAGTTTGGCGCCCGTCCGTTAAAACGTGCCATCCAAAAATACCTGGAAGACCCGATTGCCGAAGAGATACTAAAAGGCGAACTGACCGAAGGTGATGTGATGGAAGTTGATTTTGATAAAGAAACAAGCGAAGTCAAAATTATAGCCAGGCATGTAAGTGCAACTGCGGCCCCAAGTAAGCCATCTAAAAAAGAGGATAACACCAAAACAGAAGAGAAAGAAGAGAAGTAATTTTCTGACCAACGTTCTTCTACAACAAAGCCTCCCGACTAATAATCGGGGGGCTTTTATTGTAATAACTATCTTTTAGCAGTAGCTTTTGGAGCGGCAGCTTTAGCTTTTGCAACCACTTTCTTTTCGGTAGCTGTGGCTTTGGTTTTGGCTTCGGCGGTTATAGTTTTAGCTTTATCCGTTGCTTTTTTAACGGTTTGGGTAGCTTTTGCTTTTGCCCCGGCAGTTGTGGATTTAGCTTTGTCCGTTGCTTTTTTAACAGTTTGGGTAGCTTTTGCTTTTACATCGGCAGCAGCTGTTTTAGCTTTTGCAGTAGTTGCGGCAATTTTTTTAGTGACTGTGGGTTTTTGGGCTGTCACCTTTTCTTTTATTGCATCAATTTTTTCTTCAGTAACCTCTTTAAGGTCTTCGGCTTTATCTTTGGTATCATCCCAAAGGCTTTCTATGCTGTTTATAACCTTTTCGAAAAATCCTTTTTCTTCCGGCTTGTTGTCTGGAGTATTCATAATTTTATTGATTTTAATTAATGTTACAATAACCCAATAGTTTGGTGTTTGTTTTAGCTTTCAATAACCAATGGCGCATACTTATTATTTTAATAAATTAATTTCTTTATTAAATAAATATTTGCGAGATTGGTAATATTATTCATTCCCCATTGAATAAGAGTGCCAATTAGAAGTTGCCGTTCGGATATTTAGATTAATCATTTGCTTTTTAGTACTGTATGCGCTTTTTACGCAAGGGTACTATGCATCTGCTGTTTAATAAGCTTTTTATACATAATAGCATTACTATTTATATCAATTATTATAAACCTAAATTTCTACGTTATGAAAACCTTTACTATGTTAAAAAAAGTTATGGTTTTAACCATAATAGGTGCAAGCCAGCTTGCGCACGCACAATTATCAAAACCCAAAGTTGAAGTAAACAATAAAGGGCTTTATGCTAAAAATGTTGATTTTGGTGCTATACCGGATAAGGCACCCAATTTTACAAAAGGAGAAATTATTTTATATACCGATAGCCTGCACAGTAAAGTTATTAAAGCATCGCGCTTACTATCGCAAGAGAGCAATGTAACTACCGGCTATAGTTACTATAAGTGGCAGCAAACTGTTAATGGCGTACCGGTTGAAAATGCCCAGTTAATACAGCATGTTAAAAATGGAAAATTAACATTACAGCGTGGTAATTGGGTACAGGATACCACACGGCTTTCAAATAGCAGTGCAAGCTTATCACCGGCAAATGCAATTGATAAAGCCTTACAGTATATTAACGCAAAAACCTATCAATGGCAAATTCCGGCCGAAGAGAAAAAGATACAGGAAATTAAAAAGAATGCATCAGCTACCTATTATCCAAAACCTGAACTGGTTTATTATAGCGGTGAAGGGGTTGTTGATCCTTCAAATTTAAAGCTGGCCTATAAGATGGATATATTTGCACACTATCCGTTTACCAGGCAAATAGTTTTTGTTGATGCGAAAAGCGGAGCCATACTGGGTAAACGCGATTTGATTATTCCTACCGATGTTACAGGCACGGCGCAAACTGTTTATAGTGGTACACATAGTATAACTGTAAATTACACGGGATCATATCCTTACCCAAGTACATATATTTTAAACGAAACTACCACAAGAGGTAACGGAATAAACACGTTTAATATGGGGCACCAGGGCGATATCAGCACCTATGCCTCAATACCTCAAAACAATTCAACAACATTTACTGTAGCATCGGGCTGGGGTGGCGATGTTCAATATTGTTTAGATGCACATTGGGGCCAGGAGCAAACTTATGATTTTTATAAAAACAATTTTAACCGCAATAGTATTGACGGAGCCGGCTATATCATTAACGGGTTTGTAAATACCGACTTACCATTAAACAACCCGGGATATCCAAATAGTATCAACGCCTTTTGGGATGGTACCGAAATGGTTTATGGTTGGGGTGGTACCATAGGCACTACAACGGTTACACCCCTTGTAACATTAGATATTATTGGACACGAAATAACACACGGATTAACAGCGCATACTTCAAACCTTGCATACACTGGTGAATCGGGTGCTTTAAACGAAAGTTTTAGTGATATGATGGGGACGGCTATCGAGTTTTACGGAAATCCGGGTTCGGCAAATTGGACCATCGGCGAAAATATTGGGATTACATTTCGCAGTATGGCCAACCCCAAAGCATACTCCCAACCTGATACCTACGGCGGAACAAATTGGCAAAGCACCAGTAACTCATACGATAATTACGGTGTGCATACCAATAGCGGTGTAGGCAACAAATGGTTTTACCTGTTATCTATGGGTGGGCAAGGCACTAACGATTTAAGTAACTCGTATTCGGTTATTGCCATTGGTTTGGCCAAAGCCCAGGCAATAGCGTATGAAACATTTACCCATTTAATGAGCACCGATCAATACATTGATTGCCGCACGGCAAGTATAGCAGCAGCGGCAACACTTTATGGGGCAAATTCATTAGAAGTAATAGAGGTTACCAATGCGTGGTATGCTGTTGGCGTAGGTTCGGCTTATCAAACTCAAATAAGTGGTACACCCGTGGTTTGCAGCACATCAGTATATTCGGTAAACAGCCTGCCATCGGGTGCAACCGTTGCGTGGTCTATTCCATCAGGTGCCGGGCCTGTACTGCAACTTGCTCAAAATTCACCATCAACCAATCAATTAACTATTACTAACCAACATTGGTATGGGGTAACCACAGTATTAACGGCAGTGGTAAGTGTTTCGGGCTCGGTAGTTGCAACGTATAATACCCCGATAATGAACGATAATAGTAATAGCATCTCGGCAAGTTATACGCAGGATGCCTGTACATTTTATGGTGTAAGCCATCCGGCACAAAGTGGGTATGCATCAACATCGCAGTCTACATTTGTGCACCAGGGCTGCATGGTGCACCTTAGTTTATATTTGCCCCCTAATAAAACAGTTACGGTAGGATCAGGAGGAGGCACTCCCGATTATTTTTATTACTCGGGTGGTATCTTAAATTTCTCTTTACCAATAGGCTCGGGTGGGGTGCCTTTTTATTTCAACATCACCCCTACGGTAAACGATGGCTCCTGCTCAAGTTATTTGGTGTTTTTTACATACTCAAACAACCAAAATGCAGCTATGCGTTATAGCATAGCCCCTAATCCGGTTGGCAACACCATGAATATTATTGCTAACGATAATGCCACCAGTACAAATTCGTTGTTATTGAAAACCGCTACACCCGAAAGTACTGCCGCTGAACAAAAAAGAAAAAGCTTCCAGTTTAATGCTAAAATTTACGATGTGATACAAAACAAACTCCTGCTGACAAAGAAAAGTAACCCGGGAGAGATGTTTCAAAATATCGATGTGTCATCGCTAAAACCCGGGTATTATGTATTGATTATTGAAGACGGTGATAAACCTAAAACCATTAACTTTATAAAAGAATAAAAACATATTTCAATATGAATATAAAAGAGCTTCGCCGTAAAGGCGAAGCTCTTTTTTGCGTTTAAGCCTAAACATAATTTTTTAAGTTGTTATGCAACCTTTGCTAAATACAATCGTCATAAATATAGCTTAAAACAATTAGGCCGTTTTTTGAATTATATAATTACATATACTACAACTATGAAACGCTATTTAACATTGCTCATTTTACCGATCTTGCTGCTGGCAACATCGTCATGCACCAAAACTTACCAAACAGTAACACCTAACCAAACGGTGTATGCCAATATTAGCAGCACTACCTGGACCACTGCCGATGGAGGCAAAACCTACTCTGCCAAAATCAGCGTACCTCAAATTGATAGTTATTTTAATCAGCATGGCGCTGTTTTAGTTTACGTAACCTTTGGTAATAACGTTTACGAACAGTTAAGTGAGGTTTACAACGGCATTGCTTATAGCTATAGCCATAATACGGGCCAGGTTGAAATTGATATCCAATCATCAAACGGTACATCGGTTATTACGCCGCCGGGTAGCTTAGGGGTTAAAATTGTGCTTGTAGAATCTATTTAAGGGATTTTAACGGGAAAAAGAAAGCCCCGCGATACTATCGCGGGGCTTTTTAGTACTGTGACTTAGTTGGGTTTATTTATGCTGTAGTTGTTGCATTTCTGTTTTTAATTGCTGTATCTGCTCTTGCGCCTGGCGGTTTTCGAGGTAAAAGTATATGGCGAACCCTAAAAATATCTTACCTAATACAAATACGGCTGCAAATACCCATTTCCAGCTTTTGTGTATACGCATGTGGGTTGATTCGGCCTCGACTTCGATATACTTGTTGCCGTTTTGGCTATGCCCGTTACCAGTAAAGTCTTTTACTTTGGGGGCATTATCAAATAATACAATTTGTTTATCAATATCATCGCTGATGCGGTTCCACATATCAGGCGGCGGGGTAACGGCCATGTAGCCTGCCAGGCGTTCCATATCAACTTCGAGCTCTTGTAAAGCACGCTCAATTTCGGGATGTTGCTTTTTTAACTGTAGAAGTTGCTGCGCTTCGGCCTCCGTAACAGCACCCAATACATACGACTCGAGTATACCGCTTTCTATGTATTCCTTAACTTTCATGCTGTTGTTTGATAATGGCGAACGCCTCTTTTAACATTTTGTTGATGTATGCTTCGGGCTCACCCATTTGGGCAGAAAGCTGGGCTACGGTAGCTTTATGATAGTAAATACTACAAAATATATGTTTTTGGTTGGCCGTCATGTCGGCAAAGTACTTGTTTTTTGGATATTGCGTATCTGCAGGATCGCAGCTTTGCACGGCGCTGTAAAAGTGGGTAAGCTCGTTTTTAGCAAAGCGCCTTAACTGTAGCCAGGTGCCGCTGCCCGACCAATTGGTATCATTAAATTGGCGCGAAATGGTACTGAATACTTTTACAAGATAAGCTTCGGCAAGCTCCATATCGTTAACTACTTCAAAAATATAACCCAGCAGCATACCTGCGTACTCTTCATAAAGGGCATGTACGCTTGTGGGTTTATTTTTTACAATTTGTGTTTGTTTGAGCATACACAGCAAACCTAAATAGGCAATGTAAACTTAGGGCATTGCCTGTCAATAATTTAATTTATTAGCATAGTAAAAATACAGTATTTTTAATTAAATGGAAAAAAATTATCAAATAGGGTGACTGTAAGTTGCTGCCAATTAATGGATCGGAAAACCGATACTTAAATGATCTTGCGCTCGTAGGCGTATTTAAGCAGGCCAACTACTGTTTGCGTATTTGTTTTACGGAAGATATTTTTGCGATGGGTTTCGATGGTGCGCTCGCTGATGAATAATAGGGCGGCAATTTGCTTATTGCTGAACTCACGTTCTATCATGCGGATAATCTCGATCTCCCGATCGGTGAGGTGGTTGCCTTCCTGGTTATCTTTATAAGCCTTTACCAGTTGTTTGGTTATATCGGCTGTAAAATAATCGCCGCCGGCAGCTATCTTTTTTAGCGCCTCTTCCAACTCCTGCGTGCCTGTATTTTTAAGGATAAAGCCAGATACCCCGGCGTCGATCATTTCGCTTACAATCATGCTATCGCCAAACATGGATAGGGCGAGCACCTTAATATCCGGGTGGTTTTTGCGAAGGTAGCGTGTCAGCTCAACACCACTCATACCGGGCATACTTACATCAGTGAGTACAATATCTACCGGTATTGCTTTGAGCATATCGAGCGCTTTTTCAGGATCGTTGCTTACGCCGGCAATTTCGAATCCGGGGATGCTGTTGATGAGCAGGCTTAAACCATCTATCACCATTTGATGATCATCGACAATAAAGATCTTTTTTGCAGCCGCCATATTAAACTGAAGTTAAAGGTACATAAATAGCTACCAGTGTGCCCTTGCCGGGAGATGAAGAAAAATCAACCGTGCCTTTAAGATAAGCCAGCCTTGTGATGATATTTTTAAGGCCTATGCCCTCAAAGGTTTCTTTTTTATCAGTATTAAAGCCTTTGCCATTATCTTCCACCATGGCGCTGATGCCGCTTTCATCACGATCGAGCTGAATATCCAGGCGCGTGGCTTCGGCATGTTTTATCACGTTATTTACACATTCCTGCAGAACGCGGTACAATACAATTTCGGTATTATTGTCGAGTCGCTCGTTAAGCCCGGATGTTTCGAGCGTTACCTTTAGCTTATCGGCGTCTATCTTATTGATGAAATCCTTAACCGCGCTCGAGAGGCCCATTTTTAGCAGGATGTTCGGCATCATTTGGTGAGCAATGGTACGCACTTCTTTGCAGCTTTCATCAACCATGGCAATGGTTTTATCGGCCAAAGCGGCATCGTCTGCTTTAGAAAGGTCGACACGACCCAGCAGGCTGGCCAGGTTTAGCCTGACGGCCGAGAAGGTTTGGCCCACACCATCGTGCAGGTCGGCGGCTATACGTTTGCGTTCGCGCTCTTCGGCTTCTATTATCCCTTTTGAGGCGATATTTTGCTGATGGATAACTTCGGCCTGTAAACGCGCTTCCTGCTTTAGTTTGTAGCGGTTGTAAAAGAGTGCGGCTAATATCAGCACCATTAATAACGAGCCGCTTATAATGCCTATCATGGTGTTTCGTTTTTGGATAGCGAGCTGTTGTATTTTATTTTGCTTGTTCAGCAGGGTGATCTGTTGCTGTTTGCGTTCGGCCTCTAATTTTTTTTGAGTTAAGAGCGCCTGTTTTTTATCAAGATCGAGGTTTTGATTGGCTATGTGGAGCTTACTTTGTTCGAGCAACAATTGCTGGTTATCAACCTGAAGTTTGCTTTGTGTAAGTTTAAGTTGTTGTATAGCGGTTTGGTGGTTCAGTATTTCTATCTGCTTTTCTTTTTTTTCGGTTTCGTATTTGGTTTGGAGTTCGTTTACCTGTTTGCTGAGGCTAATATTGAGGATACTGTCTTTTAAAACAAGATACCTGTTGCGGTTAAACAAAGCAGCTTTAAAATTTCCGCGCGCCGAATCGAGGGTTGACCAATGGTTATATATTTCCGAAAAAATGTCTTTAGTATTGTTATTGGTTTTGGCGGCCAATTCTGCTTCGGTAAATAGCTTTTCGGCATCGTCATACCGGCCCAGCTTTGTTAGGGCGAAGGCTTTGTTTTGCTGTATCTGCGCTAAGAGCGAGAAATTTTTAGCCGTGTTTGATATCTCGATCGCCTTGTTTAAAAAGGTAATAGCCTGCACATATTTTGCCTGGCGAATGTAGATCCCGCCAAGGTTATTATAGCAAAACAACAAGCCTTTCGCGTATTTAACCGCCGAAAATGATTCGATAGAAAGCTTAAGATACTTTTCGGATACATCGTACTGCAAAAGGTTGGCATAAACTATCGATGCGTTAAGGTATACTACTCCAAGATTGAGCTGATCATTAATGTGTTTAAATATTGCAATGGCTTTATCATAGTAAACCAAGGCCTGGTTATAATTTTTCAGGTCGCGTAAAACATTGGCAATATTAATGGATATACGGCCATAAAGCACACCGTCCTTTAACTTATCCGCATGCTCTGCGGCTTCAATATAATAATTTACGCCTTTTTCTTTTTGATCGAGATAGATGTAACAAGAACCCAGATCGATAAGGTCGGTGGCTAACTCCCTTGTGTTATTTTTTTCTTTGTGAATGGTTAGGGCCCTGCTAAAATAGCCTATCGCATCGGGTATTTTGTTTACTTGCTTATACATATTTCCGATAAAATTATAATTGCGCCCAATGGCATTATCATTTTTTATGGAGACATACAATTGATTGGCCTGCCCCAGCGTGGTTAGGCTTTTACTGATGTTAACTTTAAGTGAGTGGTAAAGGCCTATAGCGCTCAGATGATCTGCTTGTCCTTTGATGTAATGTAGTTTTTCGGCGCGGGAGTTAGCATCCAACGCGTATTTATAAGTGAGTGCAGAATCTGTTTTTGCATAAACCAACGCGAGACCATTTAAGGCATCTATTTTTTGCTTGGCCGCTGTGGCGGGATTAGCTACTACGGCTTTTAAACTGTCGACAGTTGTTTTATATTGAGCAATTCCCAAAAAGGGGCAAAGCAGAAAAAATAGCAACAGTTTTTTCACGATCAGGGTTTACAGTGTAAGATAAAATTTAAATATGATAATCCGGACGATCCCGGTTAAAAAACAATAAAACCATATAGCAAAAGCCACCGCCATTACAACAGCGGCCTTTTGCCCACTCATTCAAACTACCACCTATTTTTTTATCCGGTAGCTTACGCCGAAGTTGAGGCCTGTGTAACCGTAGCCCAGTTCGGCAAAAGCGCCGAAGCTATCATTCAATTTGTAATTTGCGCCGGCATATATGCCGTAGTTCTCTTTAATGCCAATGCTGGGCTCGTTAAGGCTGTAGGCATTGGCAGGTAATACCATGCGTCGCTCACTGTAAGCGGTCAGTCCAATAAAATCGGCGTGCACGTACGTGGCAATGGGGCCAAACGTGATGGGGGTGTAGTATTTCACCGTAACAAACAGGTTGTAGGCAGTAATATCGCCGGTATAATGCTCGGATGGAGATGAAGGGATAACTTCATCGCTGTGGAATTTGCTGTAGCCTAAAAAAGCGCCGACCGCAATATCCTGCCAAAGGCCTGTTTCTATACCCAAAATGAGCATTGGTGCCGAACCTTTGTAGTTTTGTTTGGCGTAGTTGTAATCTTGTTTGTTAAACTTGCTTGTTTGTAGGAAACCAATACCTGTTTTAAAGTAGATGTCGGTACTGCCGTGGTTCATTTTAAACTGCGCGCTGGCCGAAGCAGCCGAGAGGATGAGCAGCATGGCAGCAACCAACATGTTTGTAAAAGTTTTTGTGTACATAGTGATTAGGGTTTGATTTGTGTATTGCAAAGGTGCCGCTGTGGCTATTGGCTAACAATGCCGTGATGTGGGTATCTTTACATGCGTGGTAGCGGGTATAGGCAAAAGCGCGGCTACAGCCTGATTAAAAACTACTTGCGGCACAGCACGTAGAGAAAGATACCCTGCTAACGGTATTTTAGACTGAAGGCGTGATCTGCAATTTTGGGGACACTTATAATCACTCAAAAAAATGAAAAAGATTACACTACCATCGGCGGTATACCTTTTTGTATGCTTCCTGCTCAGCATCACGGTATCATCTTGCAAAAAAGATCAGTCGGGCACAACGCCTGCCGACCCGCCACCTACTATTACCAGTATAAGCCCGAAAAACCCCATGCCCGGCGATGTGGTTACCATTACGGGTACAGGTTTTGGCAGTGTTGCTACGGATGTTAAAGTAACCATAGGCACACAGGTGATCACCATTACCACCGTGAGCGATACTCAAATTAAATTTACGCTGCCTGCCAATATTACCGCCGGCGACCTTGCCCTGGCGATAAAGAATATTACAGCCGCCAATGCCGACCCGCAGGGTGTTACCATTACGCCACAGCCCGCGCCGGCGGTGGTTACGGTGCTATCTATCAGTCCGGCGCAAGCTAAAGTTGGCGATGTGGTTACCGTTTTAGGTACCGGCTTTAGCACTACCGTTGCCGATAATGTTTTTAAATTCAACGGAGCCGCCGCGGTGGTACAGAACGTTGTATTGGGCAGCATGCAGGTTGTAGTACCGGCAGGGGCAACAACAGGGCCGGTAAGTTTAAGCGTAAAGGGCGGCGCAACGGTAACCGGGCCACAGTTTACGCTTGACGCCACCACAACAGGTAACAGTGTTGATTATATTAACGTGATAAGCGGTACGGCTAAGTTTAGTAAACTGCTCACCGCAAACGATGATATCTGCGATATTTTTATTGATAAGAACACCAATACACTTTACTACTCGGATTATTATTACCTGGGCCCGAGCGCTACCAATACCATTTACAAAATGAACCTGGCCGGCGGCAGCCCAACCAAACTAACCACCGACGCGCGCATTACCAATATCCAGTACATTACTACAGACGCGAGTGGCAATATCTTTGCTTTAAAGTACCAGGATAATGCGATCCAAAAGGCTACCATCTATAAAATATCTGTAGATGGAGTTACCATAACTGAAATTAAGAAGGACATTGCCTTATTTGGTGATGGTGCAAAACGTTTGTATGTTGATTCTCAGGGAACAATATGGCTCGGCCACAGTAATAAACTGGATGCATCAAACAACTACGTATATGTAAGCAGCCATAACGCCAATTCGGCTGTTGACGGGCCGCTTTATAAAGGCGACCAGGCTTATGTTGCCAATTACACTACTTATGACATTGTTTATAAAAGCCTGAACCTGGTAAGCGGCACCGACGTTACAACCGACTTTACCTTGCAAAGCATGTTTAAACAGGATGACGCCGCGATAACCAGCAATGGCGACGGGCCGCGCTTAAGCCAATATGCCCTGGATGGCAGCGAGAATTGTTATGTGATATACCCGTTATCATACCAAAGCGGGCAACTTACCCAAACTTACCTGATCCGTAAGACCAAGAATGGCAGCGGTACAAGTTCGCTGATCACCAAGTTTAACACCAAGTACTCGGCAACCAACAATATCATTGAGCCGCAGGGATTGCTGCGGATAAAGCCGGTTATAGCGGCTGACAATGCAGGTAACCTTTATTTAAAGTACAACTCGAAAGAGATTATCAAAATAGTCCAATAATTAATAGCTGTTGATATGTGTATCAGGGCGGAGTTTTACTTCGTCCTGATTTTTTTTGAGCTTTAAATTCTGTTTAGTAACCGAGTTTTGTATATTGGATTGGACTGTAAACCAAACAGGGCCTTCTATTGAAAGCCCTGTTAATGTTTAATAATATCCTCACGCGCTAGTGGCCGGTTGGCAGTCGTGCGGTGATTGGGATGCTGATCTGTTAGCTAATGGATAGCATGTCTTTATTTCTCCATTTGCTCAATAACGGCCTGGCTTACGCCGGTGAATGAGAAGCCCCCATCGTGGAAGAGGTTCTGCATGGTTACCATACGGGTAAGGTCGCTAAAGAGGGTTACGCAGTAGTCGGCACATTGCTCGGCAGTGGCGTTACCCAACGGGCTCATTTTTTCGGCATAGCTAACAAAGCCGTCAAAGCCTTTCACCCCATTACCTGCTGTTGTGCGGGTTGGCGATTGTGATACGGTGTTGATACGCACGTTCTTTTTAATACCGTACTGGTAGCCAAAGTTACGGGCAATGCTTTCTAAATAAGCCTTGTTATCTGCCATATCATTATAATCAGGGAATATGCGTTGCGCGGCAATATAGCTTAACGCTATAACAGATCCCCACTCGTTAATGGCATCCAGTTTCATGGCGATGGCCAAAACACGGTGCAGGCTCAGGGCCGATATATCTAATCCCTTATGGGTAAAATCGTAATTGTTTTCGGTGTAATGAACGCCCTTACGCACATTGATGCTCATGCCGATAGAGTGCAGAACAAAATCAACACCGCCACCAAAATGCTCCATGCTTTTGGTAAACAGGTTCTCAACATCTTCGTTAGATGTTACATCGGCAGGAATAACAGGGGCGCCGGTAATTTCGGCCAGTTTATTAATGGTACCCATGCGTAACGCAATAGGTGCATTGGTTAATACAAGTTGGGCGCCTTGAGCATGACAAGCCAGGGCGGTTTTCCAGGCAATAGAGTTTTCGTCTAACGCGCCAAAGATGATTCCTTTTTTACCTTTTAATAAGTTGTTTGACATTTTGATCTGTTTGGTTAACGGGGTAAAATTAAAATTAATTATTGGTATTGAGAAGGGGCATATTGGATGGCAATATTAACCACAGAGAACGCAAAGAGAAAACCACAGCGTTTAGCAGAGTAAAATAACTGATAGAAAGACTCCGTGTGCTCTGTGCAAACCGTGGCGTACGCTGGGGTTAATATGTAAGCTGTGCGGTAAGCGCATCTTACATAAGCTAAGCACCTAACAGTTCTCTCGCATTTTGCAAAGCGCTTTCGCCGGGCTTATCGCCACTTAGCATTTTGGCTATCTCTAATACACGTTCTTTATCGTCAAGTTGTTTAATGCGGGTATAGGTGGTAGCGCTTTCGTTATCTTTATAAACAAAGTAATGGCTTTGGCCCTTACTGGCAATTTGAGGTAAGTGTGTAATGGTAATTACCTGCAGGTTGGCCGATAGGCGTTCCATCACTTGCCCCACTTTATTGGCTACCTCGCCGGATACGCCGGTGTCTATCTCATCAAAAATGATAGTGGGCAAAGCGGTATGGCTCGCGATAAGCGATTTGATGGCCAGCATCAGCCTTGAAAGTTCACCGCCAGATGCTACCTTGCTCATCTCCGCCAAAGCGTGGCCCTTATTTGCTGAGAACAGGAAACGGATATGATCGATACCGTTCTGATCAAAATCATCAGGTTGGGCAATAGTATTTTCGATGTTTAGACTGGCATGTTCCATGCCCATTTCGGCCAGGGTTTGCTGTACCTGGGTTTGTATTGATGGTATTGCTTTGGTACGGTTGGCGGATAGCTGTTGGGCAAGCTGTTTGAGCACTTCCTGCTCGTTCTTTATCTGTAATTGCAGGGCTTCTATTTCTTCATCGCCAAAAAGCACCTGGGCTATCTTGTCGCTTAACTCTTGTTGTATGGTGAGCAACTCAGTATTACTGTTTACGCGGTGTTTCTTTTGCAGGATGTAGATGAGGCTGAGGCGTTCGTTGATCTCTGATGCACGAGCTTCGTCGATATGGGTACGCTGCTCAATACTGTCAACCTCGGCGGCTATGTCTTTCAACTCGATTATTACGCTGCTGAGGCGTTGGTTAAGCTCTTCAATAGCCGGATTGAATTTTTCGAGGGTAGCTAAGTTATGCCCTGCTTCTTTGAGTTGAGCCAGTGCCGCTGTTTCGCTATCCAACATCAAATTGTAGGCACCTAACAGGTTCCGCTTTATCTCTTCGGCATTGTTAAGCGCAAGGAGTTCCTGTTCCAGCAGTGGCTGTTCATCGGCATCAAGCTTAGCGTTATCCAGTTCATCAAACTGGAACTGGTGGTAATCCAGCTCGGCTTTAGCTTTATCACTTTCGCTGATGAGTTGCCGGAGCGTGGTTACTGCCTTTTTGTGAGCTTTAAAGGTTGCATGATATTTATCGAGCAAGGTATCATGTTTCGCAACGCCATCAACAATAAGCAGCTGAAATTTGGGGTCGTTTATCTCGCGGGTAGCATGTTGAGAGTGTATATCGATAAGCATTTCGCCCAGGTCGCGCAGGGTGTTCAGGTTAACCGGGGTATCATTTACAAAAGCTCTCGATTTACCATCGGCCGATATCTCGCGGCGAAGCACGGTTTCGCTTTCGTAATCAAGGTCGTTCTCCTCAAAAAATGCTTTGATATGAAACTCACCGATATGAAAACTGCCTTCGATAACGCATTTCTTTTGCTGGTTAAAGAAGTATTTGCTTTCGGCCCGCTGGCCAAGTATTAAGGATAAAGCACCAAGTATGATAGACTTACCGGCACCGGTTTCGCCGGTAAGTATATTGAGCCCTTTATCAAAACTGATCTCCAGGTTATCAATTAAAGCGTAGTTACTAATAGCAAGCTTTTGCAGCATAGCGTGTTAAAATATGGAACGCTAAAATACAAATAGTTTACGAGGCTTTACAAACTGACTGTATTATATGGCAGGATAAAAAATATGTTTTGTGGGGTGCTTTAATTACTTTGCAGCGATTGGTACTTGTTGCCGTTTGATGGGTCTATCTCCATTAAGGTGTTATATATCTTTACCCTATCCTGAAGTGACATAGCACTGAATATTGATATTAGCTCATCGCTTTTGGCGGTAAACAATATCTGTGGTAAAACAACACCGGTGCTCTGCCTGTCAATTTGCGAAAGGCCGGGTAATGCCGCGGCAATAGCTTTACGCGCGTTGTCGGCATTGTCTGCCATGGCGTCAAGGCCGTTGCGATGGTATATGTATATAAACTCGCGCAAAGGGACGTAGCGTTTGTTGTTCAGGTTTTCGGATACCCAATACCTGTCGCGGTTATTATCAAAAGCGTTCCACCCTTTTGCCGAACCGGTTTGCGCGGCATTAACAATAGTTTGCGCTTTTGCGAAATAGGGTGTCCCGCCAAATTTAGAGAATGAGTCATAATCCATCCCCACAATAACATTGGCATAAAATGCCAAAACAGAGCTCAGGTTGTTTTGAAAGATCTGCTCGTTAAAATCGAGATTTTGACCTTCGGTATAGGTAAAATCAAAATCCTTATCGTTAATGCTAAGCAGTGTGCTGTTATAGCCTGCGCCATAAACCGGGCGTGTTGATTGTACCTGTAGCTCTGCGCTATAGGCGCTGCTTCCATCCCACGATGTAATGTTAATGATGAAATTGCAGTTTATCTTTTCCTGGGCCAATATCTGGTCGGCACTCCATTTTCGGTTATTCAGAAAGTTTTTAATGGAGGTTTCGAGTACGGTAAATACACGCTTATTGCTCGATTGTATTTTGGGTGATAAAACCTGTACCCGGGCATTCAAATCCTGTGCAGATGTAATTACAACGGTGGTTAACAAAATAAAAAGGCAGCAAATTATTCTTTTCATGCTTTTATCAGTTCAATAACCTTTTGGCAAATATCTGTAGCCGCGGCTTCTTTTGTTTTGAGTTGGAAAACTGTTTTTTGACCGCTACGCTCAATAATGGTTATTTTATTGGTATCGGTTTTGAAACCAGCCCCGGCATCATTCAACGAATTTAAAACAATAAAATCGAGATTCTTCTTTTCAAGCTTTTCTGTCGCGTGTTTTTCCTCGTTGTTTGTTTCCAGGGCAAAGCCAACCAATAGCTGGCCCGGCCGTTTTTTACTGCCCAGGGTTTTTAATATATCGGTGGTTTTTTTCAGCGTTATGTTAAAGGTATCTTCGTTCTTCTTTATTTTTTGGGTCGCCACATCAACAGGTGTATAATCTGCCACAGCGGCACTCATTATACAAACATCAGCACCAGTAAAATATTGTTCGCAGGCGGCCAGCATATCAGCTGCCGAGGTAACATTGATTCGTTTGATCGATCTGCTTTTGGTTTGTTGTGATGATGGCCCCGATATCAAGGTAACGTCAGCGCCAAGCTTAGCCATTACATCCGCTATAGCGAAACCCATTTTACCCGATGAGTGATTGCCCAAAAAACGTACCGGGTCAATTGCCTCATAAGTAGGGCCGGCGGTAACCAGTACTTTTTTATTTACTAATGGTAAGTTTTTTTTGAGGTCGGCCGTAATAAAATCAATTATCTCTTCGGGCTCGGCCATACGTCCTTCGCCAATCAGCCCGCTTGCTAACTCGCCATAACCGGGCTGAATGAAGATGTTGTTATAAGATTTAAGTTGAGCAATATTTTGCTGTGTGCCTTCGTGCTTCCACATATCCAGGTCCATAGCAGGGGCAAAATAAACGGGGCATTTGGCACTCAGGTAAACCGCGGTAAGCAAGTTATCGCAAAGGCCATTAGCCATTTTGCCAATGGTGTTGGCCGTTGCCGGGGCAATAATGATCAGATCGGCCCAAAGGCCCAGGTCAACATGGTTATTCCATTCGCCGGTTTCGTGTTTAAAATATTCAGTTAAAACCGGGTTTTTAGATAAGGTAGCAAGTGTTAGCGGGGTAATAAAATTATTGGCATCGGCAGTGGTAACCACCTTTACTTCGCAACCTGCTTTAACAAGCAGGCGCACCAGTGTAGCTGATTTGTAAGCAGCTATGCTACCACATACACCCAAAACAATTTTTTTGCCTTCTAACATCTTAAAAACTTATAAAAACAAAAAATTCAAAACTCAAAAATAAAGGTACTATAAACTTACCTTTTGGCTGTGGGCCTTTTTTGAATTTTGAATTTTAACTTTTTAATTAAAAAAGCTTATTGCTCTTTTGACGGATTGCGGTAGTAAACCTTGCCATCTAAAAATTCCTGAACGGCTACTAACGAAGCTTTAGGCATTCTTTCGTAGTGTTTTGAAATTTCAATTTGCTCACGGTTTTCAAATACCTCTTCCAGGTTATCGTTTGATGATGCAAATTCAGAAAGCTTTTGGTGCAATTCTTCTTTTACATTGTTTGATATCTGATTGGCACGTTTAGCCATTATCACTATCGACTCGTATATATTATCTGTCTGTACATCCAATTCGCGCAAATCGCGGGTAATGGTGCTGCCTGCTACAGCCGGTTTGTTACTATTCATCTTTTTCCTTTTTTTAATTTTTTATAGCGGTAGTATCTTTTACTAATTTGGGTTGGGCCTTTTTCTCTTCCTCTATTTTCTTAGCCAATTTAACATTGGTTTCAGCTTCAGCTAAAATACGCTTAGTTTCTTGTATTCCATTATCGCAATCCTTTTTCAGGTTTTGGGCTTCTTTAAGGTATTTGCTGGTGGGATAGCGTTCAGCAAACTGCTCATAAAAAGTTATGGCAGCATTATAACGCTCTTCCTGTTTAATTTCTAAACTGTTTTTAGCGTACAGGTATTGCGCCTTAATGGTTAAAAACTCCATTTCTTCGGCATACTTGGTATCGGGGTAATCACGTAACGAATTGCCAAATGCAATAACCGCCGATTGATAGTATCCTATAGTTAAATACAACTTCGCGTTAGCGTATGACTTTTCTTCCAGCTTATCGCGCAGATCTGTTATCAACTTACTTGCCTCGGCAACACGGTCGCTTTTTGGGTATAAGTTAATAAACAATTGTAGTGCATCAATAGCTTTTTGTGTGTTTTCCTGGTCCAGCGAGTAGATCGGCGAATCCAGATAAAAACAATAGGCGGCCATAAAACGGCATTCTTCGGCGCGTGCACTGTTAGGGTAACTATCGGCAAATTGCTTAAAATGGTACCTTGCCGAAGTATAGTCCTTTAACCTATAGTTAGTATAGGCATAATAGTAAAATAAATCCTCGGCTTCTGCCTGTCCGCGGTAGCGTTGTGCAAGGTCGTCAAACAGTTCAAGTGCTTTGCCATAGTCTTTTTTATTAAAGTACTTAATGGCCTCGCTATATTTTTTGGCTACGTCGCCACTTGTTCTCAGCTTTTCAAACTTGCTTTTACAGCCTGCAAGCGCAATAATTAGTACTAATAGTAAGCTCCCAATAAGGGCGCGTTGTTTTTTAAACATTTTGCAAAGATATATCAATATTATAAATCAGTCAATTATTTATTTCGGTGCAATATAAAGCTGTTATTTTAAAGCAGCTTTAAGCCGCCATTTATTTAACATCTTTTAACGGTTTGCACCGTTTTTAATTATTAGGTGTATCATATATATACTATGTACTATAATGCTCTTTGTTGTATATGTATAATATATAGGCTGCTTTAACGGTTTTTATTGGGGCTGTTGCGATTAGAAAAGTGTTGGGTAAAATTATTTATGCTGATTTGCAGTACTTTAAAGCAAATGGCTATTTTTTTATTGACATTGATTTGCAGAAGCGCAAAATCTCGCTACCTTTGCAGCCCGCAATTAAGGAAAGGGATTTATCCTCAACCGCAATTCGGAATAGTTCATTAACAGGTTTAGTAAAGGTTTTGAAGAGAAATAAGAAGTTTAAAGCTTCTGAAAAAAATTTCAAATAAAATTTGGAAACAAGAAAAGAGTTTCTACCTTTGCAATCCCAAAACGAACGGGTCGAAAAGTTAAAAAGTAAAAGCTTTAAACTTGGAGAAAAAAGGAAGAGATTCCTTGAAAACGCATACAAACTTAGAGCGATTTTAAGTTTAGAAAAATGAAAGTTTAAGTTTAGCGAAAGCGAGACATAAATATAAAGCCAAAGCGTGAAGCGGCGGCGAGAAAGTTCTTTAAAAGGAGTAACATGATGCATAGCGATAAAGATCGAAATGCAAGGAAGAGAAGAAAGAAAGATAACAAGAGATAGGTATCTGTAAAAAGAATAATTTACAGATTCTACATAT
>NZ_JAHXPQ010000005.1 GCF_019391655.1 Mucilaginibacter rivuli
GCCTTCTATCGGGCCGACGTGGCAATCACTAAGACAGGGCGCTGATGAATATAATTCGAGACCTTTCTCAGTGATGGCCACGCTATCGCTCGCCATGACATGGTGGAGGGATACCTGTTTTTACCTGCTTTTCTTGGATAAAGGAATAATGAGCAAAGAATAAAGATAAATCCGAAATCGAACATCCGAAATCGCATTAAACTATTCAACCAATATTAACTAACTTGTGCCACAATAATACCCCCTGTTACCATGGCTAAAAAACCGACCACCCCCAAAAACACCCCTGAAACCGAACCGGCTGCCAAAGCTGAGAAGAAAGTGAAGGCCCCTGCCAAAAACACACCTGTTAAAGCAACAGTTGCAAAATCAGTCGGTAAAGCAGTAACAACTGCACTAAACCCGGTTGAGGCATATACCCTGTTTACCGATTTTGACATTGCCTTGTTTAAAAGCGGCAAGCACTACAAATTATACGAAAAACTTGGTGCACAAGTAGTTACTTATAAAGGTGTGGTAGGTGTATATTTTGCCGTATGGGCACCAAATGCACAATATGTATCGGTAATAGCCAACTTTAATGGCTGGAACCGTGGTTCGCACCAATTGTTCGTCCGCTGGGATGGCTCTGGCATCTGGGAAGGTTTTATCCCCAACATTGGCGATGGTGAAACTTATAAATACTATATCAAATCATCCACAGGTGAAGACTTAGAGAAAAGTGACCCCTTTGCCTTACGCTGGGAAGAGCCACCACGCACAGCATCCATTGTAACCCACACTTACTATGAGTGGCAGGACCAGGACTGGATGAAGAACCGTAAAAAGAACAACGCGCTTAATCAGCCATGGAGCGTTTATGAACTACACTTTGGATCATGGGCACGTGGCCCTGAAGACCCCGACCAGTTTTTGGGTTACCGCGATATGGCAGCCAAACTGGTGCCTTACGTAAAAGAAATGAGCTTTACCCATGTGGAGCTGATGCCGATAATGGAACACCCGTTTTACCCAAGTTGGGGATACCAGATCGTGGGGTTCTTTGCCGCATCAACCCGTTATGGCTCACCGCAGGACCTAATGTTTTTGATTGAGGAGTTCCACAAGGCGGGTATTGGTGTGATATTGGATTGGGTACCATCCCACTTCCCCGGCGATGCGCACGGGCTATATAATTTTGATGGCACACACCTGTATGAGCATGCTGATGTACGCAAGGGCTTTCACCCGGATTGGAAATCATACATATTTAACTACGGGCGTAATGAGGTAAGGGCATTTTTGATCAGCAACGCGTTATTTTGGCTTGATCGCTACCATATCGATGGCTTGCGTGTTGATGCCGTAGCATCGATGTTATACCTTGATTACTCGCGCAAGCATGGTGAATGGGAACCTAACGTGTTTGGCGGTAACCATAACCTCGAAGCTATATCACTGCTAAAGGAATTTAACGAAACAGTGTATAGCTACTTCCCCGATGTGCAAACCATTGCCGAGGAATCAACGTCATTTACAGGCGTAAGCTACCCTACTTTTAAAGGCGGACTGGGCTTTGGCATGAAATGGATGATGGGCTGGATGAACGATAGCCTGAAGTATTTTAAAGAAGATCCGATAAACCGCAAATACCACCACGGCCAAATTACCTTCAGCACCATATACGCCTTTACCGAAAACTTTATGCTGCCGCTTTCGCATGATGAGGTGGTTTATGGCAAGCGTTCGTTACTGCGCAAAATGCCGGGCGATGACTGGCAGCAATTTGCCAACCTACGCCTGCTGTACAGTTATATGTTTACCCATAGCGGTACCAAACTATTGTTTATGGGAGCCGAATTTGGCCAGAGCGAGGAGTGGGATTACAAGAAATCACTCGACTGGCATTTGTTGGAATACGCGCCGCACCGGGGTATCCAGGAAACTGTAAAAGCGCTTAACCACCTGTACACCGGCGAACCGGCTTTGTATGAAAAGAATTTTTCGTGGGATGGTTTTGAGTGGATAGACGGCGGTAATGCCGACGACTCGATACTGGTATACTGCCGCCGTGGTTACGATGCTAAAGATGAATTGGTGATTATATTGAACATGACACCTGTAACCCGCCATAGCTATCGCATTGGCGTACCAACAGCCGGTACATGGACAGAGATATTCAACTCGGACGATAAGCATTTTTACGGCGCCGGCTTTACCAATGCTAAACCCATGAAAACCGAAGCTATAGAATGGCAATGGAAGAAAAACTCGCTTGAACTGACCGTACCGCCTTTGGGCGCCGTTGTATTAAAGCGGGTATAGTATAATAAGATTTGACAAATTTTTAAATTTGTCAAATCTTGCACATATTGATATTGTAGATATATGTCAAGATACAAACTTACACTAAGCTTGTTATTGCTTTTTTCGGCAAGGGCGCTTTTCGCTCAGGAGCAATACCCCGCTCCCGCCAAGGTAGTTGCCGATTTTAAAAAGATAGTAGACAGGCCAAGGGTTGCCCCTAAGCCTTCATTTCAAACTACGGTAACAGACTCGGTTATTATTGAGACGGGTAGCATTTATACCGAAAAGGATGAACAGGTACCCTTGATTATTTATAAACCCGTAACGCAGGGTGCAAAGGCATTCCCGGTAGTAATATTTATGCACGGTACGGGTGGAAAAAAGGAAGATAAAGATGTTAAGAGCGTATTGCTGGCCTTAGTAAAGCGCGGCATTATGGGAGTAAGCATTGATGCCCGTTTTCATGGGGCACGCATTCCCGGCGGGGCGCATGGTTCAAAGGAGTATGTTGATGCTGTTACCGCTGCATGGCACAATACCGACCCGGCTAAGCAAACCCACCTTTTTTTTTGGGATACTGTTTACGACCTGTGGCGATTGACCGACTATTTGGTTACCCGGCCCGATGTACAAGCCAACCGCATAGGTATGGGCGGTATATCTATGGGTGGTATACAGGCCTGGATGGCTGCCGCAACGGATAGTCGCATTAAAGTTGTAGCACCCGATATTGCGGCCCAAAGCTTTAAATGGAGCCTGGAGAATAACCGCTGGCAAGGCCGCGCGCATACCATACAAGCCGCACAATTGCAGGCAGCTAAAGACCTGGGCGATACCGCGCTGAACCAGCGCAATGTAAAAGCATTATGGGACAAGGTTGTACCCGGCATTACCGACGAGTTTGATTGCCCTTCGATGTTACGGCTCATTGCCCCAAGGCCTTTATTGATATTGAGTACCGAGAAGGATAACAATTGCCCGTTGCCGGGTGCCAAAATCGCTTTCGCATCAGCACAGGTAGCGTATGGTGCTGTTGGCGCATCGGATAAATTGAAGATGGATATTGAGCCGAATCAACCGCATCGTGCGGTGCCAAGGCAGTTGGCTATGGCGGTGGAGTGGTTTGCGAAGTGGTTGTAAGTTATCGCTTGTCAATACATGAACTATGAAAAATAACTCATAAGTAACCAAGCATTAAAATCTTAATTAAATTTTATATGAAAATTAAATCGCCACCATCTTTAATCATTGCTTTATTATTGGCCGTTATATCCTTTTATTCTTGTAACCAGGCATCAGAAACAAAAACATCCCGACACCGGCCTGTATCATCTATCACTTTTAATAGTGATACTATAAAATTTGAAATGGTCAATAAAAATTGGATCATGATCAACGGTGCAATTAATGGGATCAAGGCTAATTTAATTTTTGATAGCGGTGCAGGTGATAATCTATATTTAGATTCATCCTTTGCACGGTCGAGCGGATTAATTGACAAAAAGTATTACCTGGATTCGGGCTCGGTGCGTGCCAAAAGGATAAAGTTTATAGAGCGGCAAAACAATTTTAGGAAAAGGAATATTCAATTAACTATACACAGAACAAACCACACAATTAACAATATCGATGTATTTGATATTCGCAGGATTACTTTAAACAACAAAGCAGACGCAATGTTAGGTAGTAGTTTTCTTGCAAAATATATTTTTGAGATAAATTACAAAAAAGGCTATGTGGTTTTTCATAAACCAAAATTTTTTAAAAAGCCTAAAAATGCAATGGATATTCCCATTGAATATAAAGGAGGATTTCCTTATATGAATGTTAGCTTTAGGATTACTGATAAAGTTACACTCGTAAAAAAAACAATGATCGATTTAGGTTGTGGGGGTAACTCTGTTGACTGGGGTGCAATTGCTGTGCAAGACAATAACTTGTTACAGTATTTTCCTAATAAAACACCAATAGCACCCGATAATAGAACCATGACACGTGAGCTTATAACTGGTTTCACTGTTTCTGCAAAATCAATAAGCTTAAATAACAAAATTGTAATAGATACCCCCAAACTTAAATTGTATACATCAAAATCGGGTATAACCGGAATAGGCAATATTTTAATGGGGAGTTACATTTTATCCAGATTGGGCGATGTATATTTTGATCTGCCTGGACAGATGTTATACATCAAATAGTTTGTATAATTTGTAAGCTTTGTGATCCCGCTGGGATTCGAACCCAATAAAAAAGCCGGCTACAAACCGGCTTTTTTATTTCAATATCTGGATAGCTTTACAGCTTACCAACTTCCTGAACCATGTCGATCAGTTTGTTTGAGTAGCCCCACTCGTTATCATACCATGATACTACCTTAGCGAAGGTATCGCTTAACGAAATACCTGCTTTGGCATCAAATATAGAGGTGCGGGTATCGCCTTTAAAATCTTCTGATACTACTTCATCTTCTGTGTAACCAAGGATACCTTTCAGTTCGCCTTCAGAAGCATCTTTCATCGCTTGTTTGATCTGCTCATAAGTAGCAGGAGTTTTCAAGCGAACGGTTAAGTCAACAACAGAAACGTCAGCAACCGGAACACGGAAGCTCATACCTGTCAGTTTACCTTTCAATTCAGGCAACACCAAACCAACAGCTTTAGCCGCGCCTGTTGATGAAGGGATGATGTTTTGGTAAGCGCCACGGCCACCTCTCCAGTCTTTAGCCGATGGGCTATCTACTGTTTTTTGTGTAGCAGTTACCGCGTGGATGGTGCTCATCAAACCTTCTTCGATACCGAATTTATCATTCAACACCTTAGCTATTGGAGCTAAACAGTTAGTAGTACATGATGCGTTAGATACAATGGTATCGGTAGCTTTTAACAGCTTGTGGTTAACACCCATAACAAATGTCGGGGTATCATCTTTAGCAGGGGCGCTCATTACTACTTTTTTAGCACCGGCGTCAATATGTTTCTGAGCTGATTCTATGGTTAAGAACAAACCTGTTGATTCGATGATAACTTCTGCACCAACTTCATTCCATTTCAGGTTAGCAGGGTCTCTCTCGGCAGTAACGCGTATGGTTTTTCCATTTACAACAAGGTGACCGCCTTCAACAGCGATAGTACCTTTAAACTGTCCGTGGGTAGAGTCATATTTTAGCATGTAAGCCATATAATCCGGCTCTACAAGGTCATTAATTCCAACAATTTCAATATCAGGCCTTTCAATAGCCGCTCTGAAAGCTAAACGGCCAATACGGCCAAATCCGTTAATTCCTATTTTCATGATTTTTATTTAATTTTTATTTGAATAGTAGCTTAATAAATTGTTTATAGGTTCTTTAATAATGTTCGTTATGGTTATATCAAATTCGGCCGCGGTTTCGCGTAAATAATCCTGAAACGTTGCCGCTACCGATCCTACAAAATAAACCGGTGCATCCGGTTCTTCTTTGCGTATTTTCACTACGTAGGTAGCAAAAAAACTCCTGAAGCCTGTTTTTACCAGGTTTTTCATATACTCATCATCTTTGTTCTCTGCAAAAAATTCGGTAAACGAACTTAAAAACAAAGCCGGCTGAGGGTTACGGTACACTTTATCCAGCAACTGCCTGCGATCGTACTCGTAACGCTTTTCAAACTTTTTAACCATCTTATCCGGCAGCGTATCGTACATGTAGTTTTTCAGTAACATCCGGCCCAGCCAATTTGCCGATCCTTCATCAGCCAGAACATAGCCTAAGCCATAGTTATTACGCTTTACCCTTTTGCCGTCATAGTATCCCGCATTCGATCCGCTGCCTAAAATGCACACGATTCCTTTCCGTTCTTTGCAGGATGCGATTGCGGCCGCTAAGATATCATGTTCAACTAATATTTTAGCATTTTTAAAGAAAGCCGACAGCGCATTTGACACTGTTGCTACCCTTTCGGGAGATGAGGCACCTGCCGTAAAGAAATAGATCTTCTTTATCTCTTCGGCGTGGTGTATCAGGTTAATGTTTTTGTTGAGCAGTTGTGTTATAAACTTCTCATCGTTAAAATACGGGTTAATACCCTGTGTTTTAAATGTCGCGATGGTTTTATCCCTTATGGCTAAGCGCCATTCAGCATAATTTGAACCACTGTATACCACTGCGATCATTTTTATCTATATGGATAATATTTTAATCATTTCCATCAAGTCGTCTTCCAGTTTAAACTCATGATTAGTGAGCGCTTCTTCCAAACTGGTAGTTTCTATATGATTACCTCTTAGCCCCACCATTTTTTGAGTTTCACCACGCAATAATGCATTCACTGCTGCATATCCCATACGGCTACCCAAAATACGATCGAAACTGCTTGGGCTGCCCCCACGTTGCAGGTGCCCTAATATAGTAACTTTGGTATGATATGAACGGATACGGTCTTTAACTATCTTGGCAATATCATACGCACCACCATGATGATCACCCTCGGCAACAATAACAATGCTTGATGATTTGTTAGGCGAGCTTTCCAGGTCACGTATCAGATCATCTAAGGCTGTTTCTGTTTCGGGCAGCATAATGGCCTCTGCCCCACCGGCAATACCGGTACGTAAAGCTATACATCCCGAATCGCGACCCATCACTTCAATAAAGAACAAACGGTCATGCGAGTCGGCGGTGTCACGTATTTTATCAATAGCCTCAATAACTGTGTTACAGGCTGTATCAAAACCTAATGTATAATCAGAGCCGTATAAATCGTTATCAATAGTGCCGGGTACTCCAATTACAGCAATATCCGGAAATCTCTTTGAAAAGCGCAGGGCCCCGGTAAAAGTACCATCGCCTCCAATAACTACCAGGGCATCAACTTCCCTTTCTTTAAGGTTACGGTAAGCTATATCCTGCCCTTCGTCGGTTTTAAAAGGCATACAGCGTGCGGTTTTTAATATAGTTCCGCCCTGGGCCAATATATTACTAACGGAGCGGGTGTGCATATCGTACATATCGTTATCGATAAGCCCCTGGTAACCCTGCCTAACGCCAATAACCTGTTTGTTGTTAAAAATAGCAGTACGTACTACGGCACGTATGCAGGGGTTCATTCCCGGCGCATCGCCACCCGAAGTTAAAACTGCAATTTTCCGGATATTCTGCATGTAAATATAGGCTTTAAAGAAGCTGCAAAGATACTGTGTAATTTTTACACTATCTTAATTTATTTTTTATTTTTTTTGAACAAAAAACAGCCTATATTTATTTCCTATTAAATAATAACAAATCATTTGGAAACAGGCTTACCTAAATTTGATTCCGCATTTTCTATCGATTGCGTAATATTCGGTTTCGAAGCAGGCGAATTGAAAATATTACTCATCGAACGTGCTGAAGACCCATTTAAAGACTGGTGGGCCCTACCCGGTAACCTGGTTGAAAACGACGAGGGTATTGAAAGTGCTGCAACACGAATTTTATACGAACTTACCGGCTGGCGCGAATTGCACATGGAACAGTTCCATACTTTTGGCGATGTTAACCGCCACCCTTTGGGCCGGGTTATTACCGTTGCATATTATGCCCTGATCCGCATTAACGGCAAAAAGGAAGTAAAGCCTGTAACTCAATACGCAAAAAAAGCATTCTGGCACCCTATTAATGATTTGCCAAGGCTTGGTTTTGACCATAGCGACATATTTGAGACCAGCATTCAAAAGCTGCGCCGGCGTTTAAGTTACCAGCCCATAGCTTTTGAGCTTTTGCCCGAAAAATTCACACTCACACAGTTACAACTACTGTATGAGGCTATACTGAATAAAAAACTGGATAAGCGTAACTTCCGCAAAAAAATGTTGAGTTACGGCTTTTTGAAAGAACTGGACGAAAAGCAAAAAGGGGTATCATATCGTGCGGCCAAGCTATACAAATTTGACAGGCGAAAGTATAACAAGATATTTCAGAATGATATGAATGAGGAATAAGTTGGTTAATAGTGAAAAAGGAAACCAGCTATTAAGCACTTACAATCCACTTAAATAATAAATAGCGATGAGTTTACAACCCATCGCTATTTACCGGGCAAGCTCACTACTCAGCTATTTACCAGGGGCCAATTCCAAATGGTATTTCACGAGGTTATCTATAGGCGACCGGATAATATTACCCATCACCATACCATTCTCCAGCACTACTTCTTCTAAAATATTCCTGAAACTGTAGCCCACAGAGCCGATACAGTTAAAGGTGTATTTTTGATAATTAGGATAATGTGTTACCAGGTTACGGAAAAAATCATCGAACGAGCTTTTAACCAGGTTGCGGCTATACTCAATGTTTACCGTATTATCATAAACAAACTTGCTAAAACCGGCACAAAAACGATTTGCCAATGGTTTGGTATAAACATTCTCTATCACATCATCGGGCGTAAGCTTAAAGGTTTCCCAAAAGTTAGCACGCACCGTTTCCGGCATGTAGCCCCGCACATAATCGCCCAATAGTTTCTTACCGATATAGCAGCCACTTCCTTCATCGCCTAAAATGTAAGCTAATGAGTCAATGTTTTGTACAATCTCTTTTCCGTTATAAATACAGGTATTGGTACCGGTGCCTAAAATAGCGGCAAAACCTTCGCTAACACCTAAAACCGCACGTGCCGCGGCTAACAGATCATGGCCTATATTAATTTTAGCCTTAAAAAAAACAACTTTCATCGCATCTTCAACAATCTTCTGCCTTTCGGCAACAGAGCAACCTGCGCCGTAGTAGTTTACCTCGCTTATATTGGCAATATCCAAATCGGTTGGTAGCTGATCTTTTAACGATAGAATAATGTACTCTGTACTCGAAAAGTAAGGGTTGTAGCCTTCTGTATTAAACAGTACCTTTTTTCCTTCATCGGTAACTAAACACCAATTAGTTTTGGTTGAACCGCCATCGGCAATAATTATCATATTAATTTGATTTAATGCAATTTAAATTAAGTAATTACTAAGTGTAAATTTAACACTTTGCAATGTATTTTTTTGTGAAACTAACCATGTTTTTGAAATATTTGTAAACTTCAAAACCATCAGCCCGTATTTAATTGGCAATCAGCACACTATTTTAAAATGTTATTTGTACACGTATATACGTTTTAGTATATTCAACGTTTTAATAACAGAACTTTTGATTAAATTGTTCAAAAAGTAAAACTGACACTGCTATGTACAACTTTAAGCGCATACAGTTGTTATAAATACTATTAAACCCCGATAATGAGTATTGCAATCGACCCACAGGATATTAAAAAAGAGAAGATCTTAGAATCGGCTTATAACCGCTTTTTGCATTACGGTTACTCAAAAACCACCATGAATGAAATAGCGGGCGATGTATCCATGTCTAAAGCGTTGTTATACTATTACTTTCCGGATAAAAGTCAGCTTTACGTTGCCGTTATGCAGAAACTGGCCAACGATCACTTAAAGGTTATAAAATCAGGTACCGATTTTCCGAGCCTTGAAGAGGCGTTTATTACACAGCTTACCAATAAGAACGAGTTTATATTAAAGAACTATAATTTTTTTGATTTCTTCCGTCTTAATGAGCAAAACCTGCCCGATGCCATCTGGGAAATTATAGGCCAGCTACATGAAGCAGAGATAGAGCAATTAAGCAATTGCATTACCAACGAGGTAAAAAAAGGAGTAATAAAACCTGTTGACGACCCTAAAGCTATCGTTGATCTGCTATTGGATGCCTTGCATGGCGTACGGGTAAGGAGCTTTTCGCAAAAAAAGATCCATTTCCCTAAATTGGACCAAATGGAAGAGATACATCAAAAACGCCTGTTGCTTGTTAAAATATTTGTAAAAGGCTTAATGAATTAGTTATCAACTTGTAGTTACGTCTATATGCCCTGTAAGCACTTTGTGTATAGGGCACGAGTTGGCTATCTGTATCAAACGCTGGTGCTGCTCATCGGTAATATTGCCTTTAAAGCTTATTTTCCTGTCTATCAAAGTACCTTCGTTGGTTTTAAAAAACTCCAGGTGTACCGCTATTTCTTCAACAGGCCACATTTTACGATCGGCATACATGCGCAGTGTAATGGCCGTACATGCGCCCAGACTTGATAATAGCAGGCTGTGCGGGTTCATCCCGGTATCAGTGCCGTTATTACTTAAAGGCTCATCGGCATAAATAGTTTGTCCGGCCGAGCGGATGCTTGTGCGGTAATGTTCGCGTTTTATCTCTGCATCGGCGGTAACCAGTAGTTCTGTTTTAATATTCATACCATAAATGTACAAATACCCCAAATAAACTGAAGCCCCTCACACCATCAAATTATTAATAAAAATGGTAGCAGCGTGGGCCACCCGAATAACGGTAGTCCTGTTCACGCGTCATGGGCGTTTGGTAGCTTAAACTTCCTTCGGTAGTACCGCTGGTATTTGAATAACCTATTTTTGATGTAGATGCGTCATGACTTAAACCAAATTTCATTTTCTCGCCGGTATCGCGGTTAAATATCAGATCGAACACTAAGGATACTACAATGGCGTTGCTGCCACCCTGGTTATCTGTACGGTACCATAAACCTGCGCTAATATTTTTACGTTTATACTCAAAACCACCGCTAATGGTATTGGCATAATCCTGCTTGTACATTACAACAGAAGGGATAATGTACGATTTTTCGATATCGTCAACATTATCATACGGGTTCAGATCGATACGGTAGCTGGCATGCGCGGTAAAACGCATAGGCACTGCTGATGGTGTACCGGTAAACGATTGATCGGGCCTGTTTAAGTGTTGCACGGCGCCGCCAACCATAATATTGCCTGTTACCAGGTTAATGCCAAAGCCCGAATCAAAATAGTATTTGCTGTTATAACCGGGTGTTTCGGCATTGCTGCTTGAGCCGGGCATATAACCTAAACGTGGGTCAATCTGATCACCAAATATCAATTTACCATAATCAACCTGGCGGTTGGTAATACCTGCCTGCAGGCCGAATGATAACGTGTAATCATCAGACCCGATACTATATGAATACACACCTGCAATTGAATTTTTTACAAAAGCGGCGGCTCCTTCATTGCTGCGGTTAAACATCAACCCTACACCACCGTTAAACTTAGGGATGTTATAATCAACCGAGGCATTCATGTAGTTGAGATTACCTACACTGCTCCATTGGTTGCGGTAATTTGCCGTAATCCTTAAATCGCCATCAAACTGGCCATTAAGCGCCGGGTTTAAATATATGGGCGCATTAAAAAACTGTGAGTAAACATTATCCTGAGCCTTGGCTAACAACGCTGCAACCATGCAGCAGATGAGCAGTAAAAATCCCTTTTTCATTTCCTTTTCGTATTTACTAACCGGCTGCTATTGTGCTTATAATTAACCGGGTGAGTAGTTATACGAGAAGAAAAATAAAATGGTTATACTTAATTGATAATTAATTTTACTTAACTATTAATTACCACTGTAATTAAACTAATGTACCAGGGAAAGGCTTACTTTTCAAAATATTCATCCTTATCAATATCTGTTTCATCATCATTTTTATAATCAACAGTATCATCATATTCAGACTTGCCTGACTCGGTTTCCTTTTCCCGTTTACTGTCTTCGGGCTTTTTATCTTTGGAATCTTTAGGGTCGGTTTTCATAGCTTGATGTTTATTGATAAACAGCAACTAAGTAAAGTTGTTTGGGTTGATGATATTGTAAACAATGCAAAAAAGCCCGGCATCGTCGCGGAATGCCGGGCTTAACTCGCCTTAATTAAACTAATACATTTATCATTAACTCAGGTTAAAGGTAGGTGCAATTTGTGAACACCCAATCAGTTAAAACACCGAATTTTTACCGTTTAATCACGGTAGTACAAAGGGTGAAAAGCACAAAAAAGCCCGACCGATTTCAGCGGCCGGGCAATCTAATCGATTCAATTAATAACTATTTAAATATCTGTATCATCCTGAAGTTCTTGTTCGCTTTAAAGCGGTAGCGCTCTAATTCATCAATCGTTGTTTTGATGATCTGCTTATTGTCTACCAATACCTTAGATGGTTTAAACGGCAGGCCAATTATCTTCATTTCGTAGTTTTCGTAGCGCGGGGTGTACAAGCCCTCGATAGATTGCGTAATGGTCATGCTGTCATCATCACCGTTCACAACAAACTTTTTCTCCATGTAAATATCCTGCTCATAGGCAAAAGTTTCGCCGTAATCTTCAAAGAAGAACGAGTTTACCTCGTAATTTGAATAATATACCTGGAACAATAGTTCTTCTATTTGCTGCTCGCCTACGTATTGCATCACCGGGCTTTCGGGTATTACCGAACCGGCTTTTACAAAAATCGGCATCGAGTCTAACGGTGTATCTACCACCAGTTCAGCGCCTCCCTTTAGCTTTTCATGTGTCCAGTAGTGGTACCAATCGCCTTTAGGCAGGTAAACAGTGCGTTTCTTTTGCCCCTGCTCCATTACCGGGCAAACCAATATCTTATCACCAAAGGTAAACTCATCCTGGCGGTAGTGATTGATCTCCACCTCCTGCTCATGCATTACCAATGGCCTTAATATAGGGAAACCATAACGGTGATGCTCCCAAAACGCCGAATAAAAATAAGGCATCAGGCGGTACCGCAACTCAATAAATTTACGGTTAATGCTGGTAAATGGTTCCCCAAAACTCCATGGCTCACGCTCGCGGGTATCGCCCGCGGAATGTGCCCGCATAAACGGTGAGAACACACCCAATTGTATCCAGCGGGTAAACAACTCGCCATCAGGCTCACCGCTAAAACCGCCAATATCTGTACCGCAGAAAGACACCCCCGAAATAGAAAGCCGCTGACATTGTATGTTACCCAATTTCAGGTGTTCCCACGATGCTACATTATCTCCTGTCCAAACGCAGGCGTAGCGCTGCAGGCCAGAGTAGCCGGCTCGGGTAATGGTAAACGGGCGCTTATTTTTCATCAGCTTACGCAACCCTTCGTACGTGGCGCGTACCATTTGCATACCGTAAACATTGTGTGCCTTACGGTGCGACCCGCGGTGCCCGTCGTACTGATGACGAACATCATCCGGGAAGGTGCCCGCGCCAAACACGGCAGGCTCATTCATATCATTCCAAACACCGGCAACGCCAAGCTGTACTAATTCATCAAACAAACCACCCCACCATTCGCGTACTTCGGGGTTTGTAAAATCGGGAAACTGGCAACGGCCCGGCCAAACGTGGCCCTCCATAAAGTAATCATCGCTGCGGCGACAGAAGTATTTTTTCTCTTTACCTTCTTTAAACACACCATAATTATCATCCACACGGATACCCGGGTCAATAATAACCACGGTTTTAAACCCTTTATCATTCAGGTCGCGGATCATCTTTTTAGGATCAGGGAAAAACTTGCGGTTCCAGGTAAAGCAGCGGTAACCATCCATGTAATCAATGTCCAGGTAAATGGCATCGCATGGTATCTTGTTTTTTCGGAAACCATCCGTAATCTCTCTTACTTTAGATTCAGGATAGTAGCTCCACCTGCATTGCTGGTAACCCAATGCCCAAAGTGGCGGCATAGGGTGTGTGCCGGTAAGGCTATGGTAGCGTTTTACCACGTCCATCATGTGCGGGCCGTGAATGTAATAGTATTGCAGTTCACCGCCATCGGCCCAGAAGCTGGTTTTGGTTTTATCTTCGGCACCAAAATCAAAGTGCGATTTAAACGTATTATCAAAGAAAATACCGTGAGAAATACCCTCCGTAAGGCTGATATAAAAAGGAATGCTCCTGTATAACGGATCCTGGTCTTTTGCAAAAGAATAGGCATCTGTATTCCAGTTTTGCAGGCGTTTGCCTTTCAGGTTCAGCTCGGTAGCCTTATCGCCTAAGCCAAAAAAGCTTTCGCTTGGCTGGCAGGTTTTGGTACAAAAAACGTAGTAACCACCAAAGGCAACGTTCTCTTCCCAGTGCATGGGGGCGGCATCACTGTTGGTTACGTGGTTTTCGTTATCCGAGAAAGAAATGAGAAAGTCTTTCTTGCTGATGTGGCAATTCACCGTATTGGTTGATACGCGGTACTCATCCTCATCTTCATGCAGCGAAAATACCGACACACGATGATCGAGGTTATTTACGGCGTAACTAAATTCTTCTAAAAAAACACCATGCGGGGCAAGTCGTACCCGTATAATATCATCGGTTACAACTACAACCTCAACTTTGGCATCATGGTCAGTAAAGTAGAACCTATTGTTATCCTGTGTTACCTTTTGCACCTCGCCCAGGTACTTTTTTACAATGGGTTTTAAACCTACAACGGGGTTATTTAAGTGTTGTATCACTTCAGGTTCCACTATCTCAACCGCAATAACATCCGCTTCAACAACTTTAGCTTTTTCTGCCGAAGCTTTCGGATCTTTTTTTTCTTCCATAAACCTGTTATCCTATGTCTATTTTAATTAGTTTTCAAAGCAAGCAAAAATTATTACTATTCCTACTTTAAAATTGAAATTAGCTAAAATTTTCAATAAACAAGGCAAAAATTTCTAAATATTTAAACAAAACATAGCTTTATTTAAAAACTGAGTAACAAACCGCTGGCCGCTGGCATTTTTAGGCTCAAGCCATCGTTAATATCAATGGTATGATAAACTTTATCGCCCAGCATATCTACAAAAGCAGCCGCGCCTTCCATTTTTAATGCTTGCACCAGGCTATACGGGAAACGCACCAGCATATCGCGCTCCTCACGGTTAAAGTTGGCCAGCACCAGTATACGGTGCTCTTTGGTATACCGCAGGTAGGCGTAGGTACGTTCGTTAAAACCTTTGCCATCGCTCAGGTTATTGAGCATCAGTTCGTAAAAAGCGCCTTTGGTTATGGCTTCGTTTTGGCCGGCAATGTTTAATAGTTTGCTGTATAAATTGCGAAGGTATTTCTGTGGTTGCGATAATCCCCCGCTGTCAAATTCACCTCCATTTATCCATTTCTGCAACTCGGGCATTGCCCAATAATCAAATATAGTGGTGCGCCCATCGGCACCACTGAAACCCTCGGCCTCAATAGCGGGTTCACCTACCTCCTGCCCCGAGTATATCATTACCGGCCCTGTTGATAAAGTTGCCGTTATGATCATCCCCGGTATAGCTAAAAAAGCGTCGCCTGCAAAATCGCGGGCGGCTATGCGCACCTCGTCATGGTTTTCTAAAAAGCGGAGCATGTGTTCAGGAAAGTCTGCACTTTCGTGGAAAACACAACGGTTAATATCCCAAATAGAGGCATGCCCCTCGTTGCGGATCAAACGTTTTATTCCATCGTATAGCCCTACTTTATCATACAAATAATCAAAATGCCCGTTGAAAATATAAGTGCGATAAGTGGAGCTATCGTAAGCCTCGCCAATAAATATCAAATGCGGGTGCCCGGCTTTAAGCTTTGGGATCAACCACTTCCAAAACTCAACAGGCACCAACTCCACCATATCGCAGCGAAAGCCGTCAACACCTTTACCCGTCCAATAATGTAAAATATCGTACATTTTTTGCCAAACAGGAGGTATGGGGTCGAAGTGGCAGGAACGATTATCCAAATAGTCAACTCCGTAATTCAGTTTCATGGTTTCAAACCAATCGTTAATACTTGGCGTGGCGCTAAATACATCATTACCTGTAGCACGGGCAGGGTTTTCATCATACGTACCGTTCTTCAGCGGACTAACAAATTCATCTCCCCCCGGGTTATACCCACCCGGCACCAAAAACTGCCTGCCCGGAGTATAGTACAAATCATTCTTCGCGCTAAAAGCTTTCATCCGGTCATCATCAGCGCCAAAATCACGCACGCCATCGGGCTTTGCATCCGAGTTATAGCCCCGGGCAATATGGTTAGGCACAAAATCGATAATTACCTTAAGGTTGTTGGCGTGTGTGCGGGCCACCAAAGCCTCAAACTCCGCCATGCGGTTAGGTACATCAACTGCAAGGTCGGGGTCAATATCATAATAATCTTTTATAGCATAGGGCGAACCTGCGCGGCCCTTCACCACATCCGGGTCGTCAACCTTAATACCATAGGCCGAGTAATCCGTCATGGTAGCATGCTCTATCACCCCGGTGTACCACACATGTGTAAAACCCATCGCCTTAATTTCGGTAAGGGCCTTATCGTTAATATCATTTAGTTTACCAACGCCATTCTCCTCCACCGAGCCATAAAATTTATTGGTGGTATTGATATTGCCGAATAGGCGAGGGAACATTTGGTAGATGATGTGTTTGTGCATGTATTGTTGAAAATGTTGTAATATTTGAATGTTATAATGTTGATCGTTTTAGTAAAGTTGTGTGAATTTTTTATTGTGGCTCTGATATCGTTGAAAGAAAGTATTGAAGTTGATTTTCAACTTTACAACATTCCAACTTTACAACCTTACAACGTGTTAAGCATCCCCACCGTCATCTTATCCAACCCAGTCACCACTACATCAGCATCACCCAATAATTCCGGCGAGCCTATCCCTACCGATTTCATCCCTCCCGCAATAGCGGCGGCTATCCCGGCAACGGCATCTTCAAAAACCACGCATTCGTTAGGCTGCACACCCAAAGCTTCGGCACCTTTTAAAAATACTTCGGGATCGGGTTTGGCTTTGGTTACGCTGTTGCCGTCTATCACGGCATCAAAGTGGCTGGTCAGCCCGGTGCGTTCCAATATCAGCGGCGAGTTTTTACTGGCCGACCCTAAAGCTATCTTCAAACCCGCCGCGCGGCATTCTTCTAAATACGCTTTAGCTCCCGGCAGTATCTCAGCGGGCGTCATTTTGCTTATCATCTCCACATACCAGGTGTTTTTCAGCGTAGCCAGTTCGTGCTGCTCATCAGCGATTTTGGTAACTCCACCCCAACCTAATATTAATTCTAACGAGCGCACCCGGCTCACTCCTTTCAATTGTTCATTTTGGTGCTCCGTAAAATCGAAACCCAGGCTATTTGCCAATTGTTTCCAGGCTTTATAATGATACACTGCTGTATCAACAATAACTCCGTCGAGATCGAAAAGACAGGCTTTAATTGCGGTCATGTATAATGTGTGTTGTTAAAATGCTAAAATAAAGTATTTAGGTTAGGGTACATAGAAATGTTTGCCGGAAACTTAAGGCCTATTTGACTCACCCCGGCTTTGCTTAATTTTTGCAATACTTTTTCTAACTTAGTTATCTCAAATTTTCCCGGAATGAAATTTACTAAAGCCATTGTTTGTATTGCCATCACTACTGTATTAATATGGGCCCTGCAAACCAAATTTGGCGATATCCCGCCTTTAGGTAAATTTTTGAACCCGGCCACAGGCTTCTGGCAAAATGCCGAAAGCAAAAACGTCGCGGCCAAACTGACTGAAAAATTAACGGGCCTTAACGGCGATATCATCATCCGTTACGATGAAAATATGATACCGCATATCTTCGCCCAAAACGATCACGATCTGTATTTTGCCCAGGGCTACGTTACCGCAAAGGACCGCCTTTGGCAAATGGATATCCAAACGCGGTCGGCAGCGGGCAGATTATCTGAAATTGTGGGCCCAAAAGCGCTTGATCTTGATCGCTACCACCGCCGCATGGGCCTTGGCTACGGTGCCGAGCAAACCCTTGCCGAATGCATGAAAGACCCTAAAGTGAAAGAAATGATATTGGCTTACAGCGATGGCATAAACGCCTACATCCATACGCTGCCTGTAAAGTATTACCCCATTGAGTTTAAACTACTGGATTATGCGCCCGAAGACTTTAAACCCATTAACTGCGCACTGATATTGAAACTGATGTCGGAAGTATTGGCCAGTAATTCCGATGATTTCGCGATGACCAATACGCTCAAATACTTTGGCCCTAAGGTTACCGCCGATTTATTTCCCGATCATCCTTTTAAAGATGACCCGATCATCCCCGTTGGCACCAAATGGGATTTTAATCCGCTAAAAATACCCACACCATCCAAAGGCTTTATCGATTATACTACCGATTCCTTAAGAACCAAAAAGCAGCCAGATGGTATTGGCAGCAATAATTGGGTTATAGCGGGCAGCAGATCGGCAAATGGCTACCCTATTTTAGCTAACGATCCGCATTTGGAGTTAAGTTATCCGTCCATCTGGTATCAATCGCAATTAAGCGCGCCCGGTGTAAATGTATATGGCGTATCCATCCCCGGCGCGCCAAATATCGTTATCGGTTATAACCAAAAAATTGGATGGGGCGTAACCAATGTAGATGCCGATGTGCTTGACTGGTACCAAATTCGTTTTAAAGATCTCAGCAAAAAAGAATACTGGTACAATAACAAATGGGTACCAACCACCCGCCGTACCGAAATTATAAAAGTGCGCGGCCAGCCCGACATGATGGATAGCGTAATTTACACGCACATTGGCCCGGTAGTTTATGCAAGCGGAAACAATAAACCAAAAATGAACGCGGCCAAAATAGTGCCCGTTGGCCATGCCTTACGCTGGATAGCGCATGACCGTTCGCTGGAGTTTAAAACATTATACATTTTAAACCGGGGCAAAAACTACGATGACTACCGCAAAGCCCTAACCTATTGGACGGCACCTGCCCAAAATTTTATTTTTGCCGATGTGGATAAAGATATAGCGATAAGCCCTACAGGTAAGTTCCCGCTAAAATACCCCGACCAGGGTAAGTTTACCCTTGATGGCAGCGACCCTGCCGATGCATGGCAAGGCTGGATACCTGCTGCTCAAAACCCACTGGCTAAAAATCCGGAGCAAGGCTTTTTAAGTTCGGCCAACCAATCATCAACCGATGCTACTTACCCATATTACATTAACTGGCGCTTTGATAGCTATACCCGGGGCAAACGCATTAACGACCGCCTGCGCACTATGCATAACGCCACTGTTGATAGTATGCGCGTATTGCAAAATGATAACTACAGCATCTTCGCACAGGATATTTTACCCACCCTGCTGGCCGACCTTGACCCATCAAAAATGAACGGCCGTGAAAAAGAATATTACGCCCTTATAAGCAAATGGAATAAACAATTTGATGCTGATTCTGAAGGTGCCACATTTTTTGATACCTGGTGGGTTAACTTATATTATGCCATCTGGCAAGATGATTTTTCGGTAAATAAAAACCTCAATATCCAACTCAAGTGGCCCAATCGTTACCGTACTGTACAATTACTCACCACTCAAAAAACATCTCGCTGGTATCGCGATAGAACCAACCAACTTAACACCCGCCAAAACCTCGTTGTCAAAACATTCACTGCTACTATTGATAGTTTAGTAAAGCATCATGGCCCCTTGGGTAAAGCCTGGCAATGGTCAACAGTAAAAGGCTCATATATTGGTCATTTGGGTAAAGTACCCGGCTTTGGTTCGGGCACATTTACTTCCGGCGGTACATCGGGCGTTGTAAATGCGCTGAGTGATACCCATGGCCCATCATGGCGCATGGTGGTACAATTAGGGCCGGTAGTTAAAGGCTATGGCATCTTCCCCGGTGGCGAATCGGGTAATCCGGGCAGTTATTTTTACGATAACTTTTTCGACACATGGAAAAATGGACAGTTAAAGGAGTTACTGTTTTTAAACACCAGCACCGATAACGCGCAACACATCAAATCAACCATCACACTAACTAATAAATAACATGCTATTTTTCATTATACTTATTTTAACCCTAATAGCCAGTTGTGTGTTGCCCTGGTGGGCCATTGTTATCATTTCATTCCTGTCGGCATTTTTTATTGCCAAAACATCGCGGCATGCATTTTGGTCGGGCTCCTTTGCCATTTTTATCGCGTGGATAATTATGGCCCTGTTTAAAAGCGTACCCAATAACTACATCCTCGCCAAGCGCGTTGCCGATCTGTTCCACTTACCGCATTGGATACTGTTACTTATAGTTACGGCCATCATTGGTGGTTTGGTGGCGGGCATGTCGGCCTTGTCGGGATATTATTTAAAAAAGGCTTTTAGTAAATAGCTCGCCGTATTGCCTAACTGTTTACCTTTGCGGCGATGAATACTCCCGGCAAACAATCTGTATTTTCCATCAATAGTGATGAGCAATTTAATGCTATCGCTTTGCAGGTATTTCGTCAGCAGGCAAAACACTGCGCTGTTTATCGCGATTTTTTAAAAGGTTTAAAAACCGATATTGACGCGATAATCAACGTTACCCAGATTCCTTTTTTGCCCATCGAGTTTTTTAAAAGCCATCCGGTATTAAGTTCGGAGGCGCCGGTTGACCTTACCTTTACCAGCAGTGGTACCACGGGCATGATAACCAGCAGCCACCGCGTAACCGATATAAGCTGGTATGTAGATAGTTTTCGCAAAGCTTTTGAGTTGTTTTACGGCGATATTAAAAACTATACCGTTTTAGCACTGCTACCCGCTTATTTGGAGCGCGCGGGCTCATCATTGGTGTACATGGCCGACGATCTAATTAAACAATCACACGACGCGGATAGCGGGTTTTACTTGTACAATCACGAAGAATTATATCGCCAGCTCATCAAGCAGCAACTCACTAAAAAACCAACCTTACTTATTGGCGTAACCTTTGCCCTGCTCGATTTTGTGGAGCAATACCAATTCATCTTTCCCGAATTGATCGTGATGGAAACCGGGGGGATGAAAGGCCGCCGCAAAGAAATGATACGCGAAGAATTGCACAATACCCTTTGTGCCGGTTTTGGTGTAGATAAGATACACTCCGAATACGGTATGACGGAATTACTCTCGCAAGCATACTCAAAAGGTGATGGCATTTTTGAGTGCCCACCCTGGATGAAGATCATCACCCGCGATACCAACGATCCCATAACCCCGCTAACCAATGGCCAAACCGGCGGCATCAACATTATCGATCTGGCTAATATCAACTCCTGCTCCTTCCTTGCCACGCAAGATCTGGGACGCGTTCAACCCAATGGCTCATTTGAGATTTTGGGGCGCTTTGATAATTCAGATATCCGTGGCTGCAACCTGTTAATTGGTTAAATAACAACCTTGTTTATCGGGATTATTATTATTTTTGCCACAACACAAAGCATCTAAAAAATGATCGAGAAATTTTTGAACGACCAGCAGGACCCTAAAGCGATAGAAAAAGTTTACGCCCGTTTGGTTGACCTTATAACCACAGGTGAAGAAATTTTATATATAGCAGCGCAAAAAAAACCGGTAGTAAACATTCTGCCCGATTGCATTGCACTTACCAACAAGCGTATCCTGTTTTTCACCCCGGCAAACCTTGGCTTGTCCATGAAATTTGTTGATTTTGTTTGGAAAGACATTATTGACGTACAAATAAAAGAAGAGATATTTGGGGCTGTATTCAGCTGCAAAACCACCAATGGTGCCGAAATGGGTGTTGATTACCTGCCCAAAGTACAGGCCCGTAAGCTATACCAGATAGCCCAGGAACGTAAAGAAGAAGAGCGCGAAGCACGCCGCCTGCGCGATCTGGAACAAAAACGTGCCGAGTCGGGCGCGGTACAATTTGATACACCGGGTGTACATACCGCTTACCAGCCAGTAGTAAACACACCAGAGCCGGTGCATGTGCCTGAACCTATAGCAGCAAAGCCTGAAGTAGTTGAAGAAAAAGCTGATCCGCTTACAGAAAAATTGAAAAAATTAAAAACCCTGTTCGATCACGGTTTGATATCGCAGGAAGAATACAATCAGAAAAAGCTGGATTTGTTAAGCGACTTTTAATTCAACAAACGGCTATCAAAGCTGAAGGGATCGACCTGGATAACTTTTAGCTTTGATGCCATTGCATGCGCGGGGTTAGCTAAATAATTAAACTCTTCTTTTATAATTGACGATGGCACCTTCAAAAGCAATTTGCTGCTTTCGCGAAGAAATTTATCGCCTATTTGTTTAACCTTGTTAGCAGCTGGCAAACCTTGCCAGTTTTTCGGTAATATCCTTTCATCTACGGTATCAATATCATCCGGCGCTTCAATAGTTACCATACAATAATCGTCTGGGATAATTGAGGGCTGCAGGTGTACCAAAATTTCCAACACCGCCAATGAGCGGCTTGATGCCAGGTAGAGCATCGCGTTACCTTTGTTATTCCATCGTCCGCCATAGGTTTTGGCCCCTATGCCGCTCAAATCACGGGCGTATATCTTTCGCGTTAAGCGGTACAGTATCATCAGGCAAAAATACCGTGCTCAATACGGCCCAACTCATTAAGCACCATATCAAAACCAAAAGAAGTATCTAATAAAGATAGTGGTGTATCGCCTTTAAATATCAGGCTCGGGCTACGCATCCATATTTTAAATTTATCTATCGAACCAAATACTTCTTCGCCCCTATCGTAAAGGCGGGCCAACTCAATAGCCTTTTCTGAGTATTCAGGGCGTACCACATCATTATCATCATAACGTTGAAATGTACGCTCGGTAATGTGCATAATATCGGCAAACTCCTGTAAGGTAAGCGATATCCTTTTAGCCATTGCCAACAACACGCGCTTGGTTAAACCCTGCCGGGTAAGTTTTAAAATATCCCAATCATTGGCAGATGCTGCGCCACCAAGCATACCGATAAAAGAACTACCGCCATGCCCTGAAGTAACATAGGCTACCATGGGTTCGGCCACGATATTTGATTTGGATTTCTTTTCCTTATACGACATAATAACAAATTTAATTACATTTTGTCGTATTTCAAAATCTATTCCAAAATTATCAAATAATAATTCTTCTTCCCTTTTTGTGCTACCAAGAATTTGTTATTGATAAGATTACTTGCATTAAAGACCTCTGTATCAGCTACTATTTTTACCCGATTGATAGAAACGCCGCCACCCTGAATGGTTTTTTTAGCTTCACCTTTTGATGGGAACACTGTTGTTTTTACTGCCAATAAATCAAGCACACCAATACCGCCTGTTAATTCGGCCAGGCTTACAGTGTAATTGGGTACACCACTAAACAAGCTGATAACTTCGGCATCATTCAACTCGTTCAAAAACTCTATGCCCGTGCTACCAAACAAAAACTCCGATGACTTAATGGCCTTTTCATATTCAGCCTCGCCATGCACGCGTACCGTAATATCTTTTGCCAAAGCTTTTTGCAGTACTCGTAAATGCGGCGCGGTATTGTGTTCCGCTTCTAAAGCTTCAATGGTTTCTTTATCAAACAAGGTAAATATACGTATATAGCTTTTCGCATCGTCATCACTCGCGTTCAGCCAAAACTGGTAGAACTGGTATGGCGATGTTTTAGCTGGGTCAAGCCAAATGTTGCCGCCTTCGGTTTTGCCGAATTTGCTCCCGTCTGATTTTTTGATCAGCTGCGTTGTTAAAGCATAAGCCTCACCCGCATCCTTACGGCGGATAAACTCGGTGCCGGTAACTATATTACCCCATTGGTCGCTGCCGCCCATTTGGAGTATACAATTCTCGTGTTTCCACAGGTAGTAAAAATCATAACCTTGTACAAGCTGGTAGCTAAACTCGGTAAAGCTCATACCGGTATCGCCGCTGATGCGGTTTTTAACCGAATCTTTGGCCATCATATAATTAACGGTAATGTGTTTACCTACATCGCGTATAAAATCAAGGAAGGTAAAATCCTTAAACCAATCGTAATTGTTCACCATTTTGGCGCTGTTGGCACCGCATTCAAAATCGAGGAATTTTTCTAACTGGCCCTTTATCCCGTTAAGGTTATGTTGTAAAGCATCTTCGGATAGCAGGTTCCGCTCAGCCGATTTGCCCGACGGGTCGCCAACCATACCGGTAGCGCCACCAACCAAAGCATAAGGCTTATGGCCTGCACGCTGAAAATGGATGAGCGTCATGATCTGGGCCAGGCTGCCTACGTGCAACGAATCCGCCGTTGGATCAAAACCAATATAGCCTGATGCCATACCTTTATTTAGCAGGTCTTCAGTTCCGGGCATAATATCATGCAACATGCCTCTCCAGCGTAACTCTTCAACAAAATTCATATCTCAATATTTATAAAGGCGCAAATATAGAACAATCGAACAAAAACAGGTGCCGTAACATTTCTTCATCTGTAATTCATAAAATATTCGTATCTTACCTGAAACCCTTATCAACAGGGAGGCTGCTATGAATTTCTTATCGCATTTTTATTTCGACAGGCACAATACTGATTCTTATCACGTTACCGGAACCGTATTGCCCGACCTGCTCAAAAATGCCGATAAAACCTGCAACATCCATCCCGAAAGGTTTGACCGCCATGAGCATCCTTTTGTCGATTCGATATTAGATGGCTGGAAACGCCATTTGGAGGTTGACCGTTATTTTCACAACTCCGGTTTTTTCAAACATCATTCTCATGAGTTAAAAAAAGCGTTAAAACCCGCCACCGAGGGATCGCCGGTAAAACCTTTCTTTTTGGGACATATCGCGCTGGAACTTATTTTGGACAACCTCCTCATTACCACAAATAAAATAAGTGTTGATACTTTTTACAACCATCTTCAACACACCAAGCAAGAGCACCTGCATAGTTTTTTAACTTATTGCAGATTTTCGGATCCTGCTGTTTTTTTTAAATTTTTTACTGATTTTCAAAAGCACCGCTACCTTACAACATATGCCGATGTTACACAGGTTGCCTATGCCCTGAAACGGATATGTATGCGGGTATGGAGCAACCCATTTACCCTTACGCAGGAAGCTATGCTAACTGATGTGGTATTAAACTATCGCGTACTATTAATGCCCGAGTTTATGAGCATTTTTAATGATATAGAGAGCCACCTGAATTAAGTCAGTAATATCTTTTTGTTAATTCAATTACATTAAGCCTGCCTTTAAGTATATATTTTCCGAAAAAACCCTTATAAATCAGGTAATAAACATTCAATTTTATTTTTATCTGTCAAAAATATATCCGTACCTTTGCAGTCCCAATTAGATTGGGAAAAGGAGATAAATTATTTAATGGCAAAAAAACAAGAAGCAGAAAAAGAACTAAAGGCTAAAGAAGCCGAGTTAGGCGCAATAAGCGCTCTACCTAAAGAGAAAGAGACGATCGAGTCAGAAGCTGATTCGTTATCTATCGAACAGATCAAGTCAACCGCGATCGCTACAGTAGAACCTGGCGATTTTGATTGGGATGCGGATGAGAAAAAATTTGGTAACTACAGCGACAGCGACCGCGAGGCTTTAGAGAAAATGTACGATGTTACATTCAGCTCTATCACCAAAGGCGAGATCATTGAAGGTGTTGTAGTTAACATCAACAACAAAGACGTAGTATTAAACATTGGTTTTAAATCTGATGGTTTGGTATCTCTGTCTGAATTCCGTGATACACCGGACCTGAAGGTTGGTGACACAGTTGACGTATTTGTTGAGTCGCAGGAAGATGCTAACGGTCAGTTGGTATTATCACGCAAACGTGCAAAAACTCAAAAATCATGGGAGCGTATTAACAGTGCTTTAGATAACGATGAGATCATTGAAGGTTTTGTGAAGAGCAGAACTAAAGGTGGTTTAATTGTAGATATAATGGGCGTTGAAGCCTTTTTACCAGGTTCACAGATCGACATTAAACCTATCAGGGATTATGACGTTTATGTGGGCAAAACAATGGAGTTCAAAGTTGTTAAAATCAACCACGAGTTTAAAAACGTAGTGGTATCGCACAAAGTGCTGATCGAAGACGATTTGGAAAACCAAAAAACCGAGATCGTGGCCAAACTTGAAAAAGGCCAGGTATTGGAAGGTACAGTTAAAAACATTACCGACTTCGGTGTATTCATCGATTTGGGTGGTGTTGACGGCTTACTGCACATTACCGATATATCTTGGGGCCGCATAGAGCATCCGAAAGAAGTATTGGCATTAGATCAGAAGATCAACGTTGTTGTTCTTGATTTTGATGACGAGAAAAAACGTATCGCTTTAGGCTTAAAACAATTAACTCCACACCCTTGGCAATCGCTTGATGCTGATCTTCAGATCGGATCAAAAGTTAAGGGCCGCATAGTTACTGTTGCTGATTACGGCGCTTTCTTAGAAATTATCCCGGGTGTTGAAGGTTTGATCCACGTGTCAGAAATGTCATGGTCACAAAACCTGCGTAACCCACAAGAATTCTTGAAAGTTGGCGACGAAGTTGAAGCACAAGTATTAACTCTTGATCGCGACGAGCGCAAAATGAGCTTAGGTGTTAAACAATTAACTCCTGATCCATGGCAACAAGCTGCTGATCGTTACGCTGTTGGAACAACACACGTAGCTACAGTTAAAAACATGACCAACTTTGGTGTGTTTGTTGAATTGGAAGATGGTATTGATGGTTTGATCCACATCTCTGATCTTTCATGGTCTAAAAAAATCAATCACCCTAACGAGTTCACTAAAGTTGGTGAAAAATTAGACGTAGTTGTTTTAGAACTTGACGTTGAAAACCGCAAATTAAGCTTAGGCCACAAACAATTGGAAGAAAACCCTTGGGATACTTTCGAAACTATCTTCACTATCGATTCGGTACATGAAGGTACAGTATTGAAAGTAACTGATAAAGGTGCAATTGTTGCTTTACCATATGGTGTTGAAGGTTTCGTACCAACAAAACACATGGTTAAAGAAGATGGCAAGAGCTTAAAAGCTGAAGATACCGGCGAGTTCAAAATCATTGAATTTAACAAAGAAAACAAACGTATCGTTATATCACACGCACGTATCTGGGAAGAAGCCCGCTCTGAAGCGAGAGTTCAGGAATTTGAAACTCGTAAAAAAGAAGCGAAGACTGCTACCAGCGCCGTGAAAAAAGTGAAAGATTCGGTTGAAAAATCAACTTTAGGTGATTTAAGCGTGCTTGCTCAATTAAAAGAGCAAATGGAAGGTGCCGAAACTAAGGCAGCAACCAAAAAAGCAGCAGCTAAAAAAACTGAAGAAGAAGCAAAATAAGCTTTAAATAATTTTCTCTCTTAAGCCCCATCGTTACCGATGGGGCTTTTTTTGTGGTTAAAACCGACGTCATTGCGAGGCACGAAGCAATCCTCGATAGATAGGTTAGCGACATCAAACCACTAATACAAAGTTTAGGATTGCTTCGTGCCTCGCAATGACGAGATGAGATTTCTTTAAAAAAATATCAATACTCATATCTCAATACACACATCTAAATAAAAAATTCCTATTTTTGCCCAAATCCACCCAACGATGCTCAACCCAACCTTGCTCGACGGTCAAAAATTTCAAATCACCATACAACGTTTATGCAGGCAGTTAATTGAAAATCACAACGACTTTTCAAACTCCGTTATCATTGGTATACAGCCGCGTGGCATTTACTTAGCTAAACGCATTGCCGAAGAATTACGTAAGATATTACCCGGAAAAACCATACTGCAGGGCGACCTAGATATTACCTTTTACCGTGACGATTTCCGCCGCCGCGAAACACCTTTGGTACCTAACCAAACCCGTATTGATTTTATTGTTGAAGGCAAAAAGGTAATACTGATGGATGACGTATTGTGGACAGGCCGCACCATACGGGCTACTATGGATGCTATGATGGCCTTTGGCCGCCCCGAAAAAATGGAACTACTGGTACTGGTTGACAGGCGGTACTCGCGCCATATACCCGTTACAGCAGATTATGTTGGTATACCGGTTGATTCTATCGCATCGCAAAAAGTTGTGGTAAGCTGGAAAGAAACTGATGGGGAAGATAAGGTGGTTTTGTTATCAGATGTGAAGTAGATAAAAAAATCGTCATTGCGAGGTACGAAGCAATCCTCGACTGACAGGTTGCCAATATACATAGTTTATGATTGCTTCGTACCTCGCAATGACGCGTGGAAAACAATATTGAATAAAACAACGCATGGATACTCTCAGTACAAAACATCTTTTAGGAATCAAAGATCTGAACAAACGCGATATCGAACTCATATTCGAAACCGCCGATACTTTTAAAGATGTACTGAACCGCCCGATAAAAAAGGTCCCATCCCTGCGCGATGTAACCATTGCCAATATATTTTTCGAAAACTCAACCCGTACCCGTTTATCGTTCGAACTTGCACAAAAACGCCTTTCGGCAGATACAATAAACTTCGCGGCATCGTCATCATCAGTAAGCAAAGGCGAAACGCTGATAGATACCGTAAATAACATCCTGGCCATGAAGGTTGATATGGTGGTTATGCGCCACCCATACGCGGGAGCGGGCATCTTCCTGTCTAAGCACATCAAAGCTCAAATAGTAAACGCAGGCGATGGCGCACATGAGCATCCTACACAGGCTTTGTTAGACTCTTTTTCTATCCGCGAAAAATATGGGGAAGTAGCCGGCAAAAAAATCGTTATTGTTGGCGATATATTGCACTCGCGTGTGGCCCTGTCCAACATCCTTTGCCTTAAACAGCTTGGTGCCGAGGTTATGGTTTGCGGGCCTACTACCCTTATCCCAAAATACATCGGCTCATTAGGTGTAAAAGTTGAACATGATTTAAGAAAGGCGCTTAACTGGTGCGATGTAGCCAACATGCTGCGCATCCAATTAGAGCGTCAGGATATTAAGTACTTTCCATCTCTGCGTGAGTACACCATGCTTTACGGCTTAAATAAACAAATACTCGATTCACTGGATAAAGAGATCACGGTAATGCACCCCGGCCCTATTAACCGCGGCGTAGAGATAACCAGTGATGTAGCCGACAGCAAGCAATCCATTATTCTTGACCAGGTGGAGAATGGCGTGGCGATCCGTATGGCGGTATTATATTTACTGGCCGGGCAAACGCAATGAGGGCTCGCTTAATTATCGCTTCACTCGCATTTATAATTATCCCGTTCTTTTCCTTCGCGCAAAGCAAATACAAAGCCGATTCGGTTGCCACCCTGCTCAAAACTTACATTAACACCCAAAATAACCCGGCACTTTATACGCTATGCTCTAAAAACTACCGGGCCCAAACACCGGAAAAATCGCTTGCAGACTTTTTCACCAATAAGCTGTTTCCTTTAGGACAGGTAACCAATGCTGAATTTGTCGAGTTTGATGATGACGAAGCCGTTTATAAACTCACCTTCGAAAAAGCGACTTTACAACTGAACTTTTATTTAGACGCAGAAAACAAGTTAGACATGCTCAAGTTTGTGCCGTTCAAGCCAAATAAAACAGCACTTGAAGAAACCTCCAATCCACTCCAAACAGTTTTAGAAAAACGGATAGACTCTGCCATAAGGCATTATATTCAAAAACCTAATACAGTAGGGTTAAGTGTCGGTATCTTCAATAAAGGTAAAATAACTAATTACGGTTATGGCGAAACTGCAAAAGGAAATGCTAAACTTCCTGATGCCAATGCCTTATTTGAGATAGGCTCTATCACTAAAACTTTCACTGCCACTTTATTGGCACATTACGTTTTAACCGGCAAAGTAAAATTAACAGATCCCATTACCAAATATCTGCCCGATTCTGTAGCTTCCAATAAAAACCTGCAACAAATAACCTTGATGCAGTTAAGCAACCATACTTCGGGGCTGCCATCGCTCCCACCCGATTTTAATAACCAATCAAAGTTTAATGAACTAAACCCCTACGTTAGGTTTGATAAACACCTGTTGTTCAACTATCTGAAGGCATGCAGCTTAGTAACAAAACCCGGTGAAGTTTCTTCTTACTCAAACATGGGTGTGGGTTTGCTGGGTTTGATATTGGAGAAAGTAAGCGGCAAAAGCTTTGAGCAAATGGTTACCGATATAATATGCAAACCGCTGGGCATGGCAAGCACTGTACAACATATTAGCCCTGCTCTATCGGACAGATTTGTTTCGGTGTACAATAAAGACGGTATACAAGTTTTACCCTGGGATTTTGATGCTTTAAAAGCATGTGGTTCATTACGCTCAACTATAAATGACCTGTTATTATATACAAAGGCTAATATGCAACGCACCGGCCCACTCGCTAAAGAATTTACCCTGACCCACCAGGTCACTTTTGATAAGGAAGATAAAGTTGGCTTAGGATGGTTCATTATCAAAGTAAAAAGTACGGAATATTATTTTCACAACGGCGGCACAGGTGGCAGCCGGAGCTTTTTGGCTTTTAACGTCGATAAAAATGTAGCAGTTGTAATGGTTGCAAACAATTCCATATCAGTCGATGGGCTTGGGGTTTCGCTGTTAAAATTGATTGACTAACATTCCAAAACTTTTCCACACGCATACCATCTCCAAAACGCTTTCGTTAAAATTGCGGTTATCCACAGGTGTTAGTTACTATTGTTAATTACGCCTTTTGGTAAAACGTATTTTAGCAGCGTTGTTTATTAGCATATCTATGGTCAGAGCAAAACACTACGTCATATCCTTATCCGTACTTTTTATATCATTACAGGCCACGGCGCAGCAAGATCAGGCTTTTGATTATTACCGCGTTTACCACAGCGCCACCGATCTGATGGACAAAGGAGCCTATGCAGGAGCTATTGAGCAGTTTAGGTTGTTGGAAAAATCAGCCATCCGCACCGGCAGTCAGCCTGCTTTCGAATCACAACTATCGCTAATAAAAGAAAACGCCCAGTATTACGAAGCCTTTTGCGCTTTGCAATTAAATAATGATGATGCCGAAGGTTTACTGCTAAAATTCATAAAAGAGCACCCCGAAAACCCTTTAACCAAACTGGCATTTTTCCAGGTGGGTAAATCATACTTTCAGCGCGAAGATTACCCTGCATCATTAGTATGGTTCAACAAAGTTGAAGCAGGCGAGTTGAGCGGCGCTATCAATACCGAATACAAGTTTCGCAAAGGTTATGCGCTTTTCGCGACGAACGATTATAAAGATGCACAGATCCTTTTTGGAGAAGTAAAGAACAAGGTATCCCCTTTTACCGAAGATGCGACCTACTATTTTGCATACATCGCTTATTTGAATAAAGATTACAGCATTGCCCTGCTTAACTTCGAAAAGCTTAAAAACTCCAAGAAATACGAAGCCAGCTATCCGTACTATATCACAGCGGTATATTTTTTAGATCATCGTTATGATGATGTGATTACTTATGCTATCCCGATATTAAACAGCACCAAACAACTTTACGAAACCGAGATGCTGCATTTGGTTGCTGCATCGTACTTCGCAAAAAAAGATTATCAAAACGCGGCTAGTTACTATACTCGTTTCCAGGACCTGGACCTTGGTAAAACGCAAAACACGCAGGATAGCTACCAGATAGGTTATGCTAATTATAAAATCGCGAATTATCCTAAAGCATCAAAAGAACTGCAAAAACTTATTGATAAAAAAGATATATACAGTCAGAATGGTAGTTATACCCTTGGCGATGTTTTCTTAAAAACAAACAATAAACAAAGTGCCCGTAGCGCATTTTTGGTTGCTTCAAAACTTGATTTTGACCCACAGTTGAAAGAAGACGCTCTTTACGAATACGCCAAGCTATCTTACGAACTCAATTTTAACAGCCAGGCTTTAGATGCTACCCGCCTATACCTGAATACTTATCCCCGTTCTGCAAAACTGAACGAGGTTAAAACCCTACTTGCCGAAGAGTTGCTTAACTCGCACAACTATCGCGAAGCAATAGATATATTGGAAGCGTTGCCATCAATGAGCGCGAGTGCCAAAGAGGCTTACCAAAAAGTAACCTATTACCGCGGACTTGAGTTTTATAACGAACGCGCCTTTGAAAACGCCCAGGGTTTATTTATGCGTTCGCTCAAGTACAATATCGATCCTAAAATTACAGCTTACGCTACTTATTGGATGGCCGAAGCCATGTTCGAGATGCGTAAGTATACCGAGTCTATCGCATCATTCGAGAACTTTTTGCAGATCCCTGCAGCCAAAACCCTGCCGGTTTATAACTACGCCAACTATGCACTGGCCTATGCAGCCTTCAATGGGGAGCAGTATAAAAAGGCTGCCAACTATTTCGAGAAGTTTTTAGATGGCGATGAGAAGGATAAGAACACCGTTAAAGATGCCACTATCCGTGTAGCAGATAGCTATTTTGTTCTGAAAAGCTATACAAAAGCGATGGAGTATTACAACCGCATTATTGCCGCGCATGAGCAGGGTGAAGATTATGCTTTATTCCAACGTGGTATGATACAGGGTTTACAGGGTGCTTTGGATACCAGGATCAATACCATGAACAGCTTGCTGAGTACTTTTCCTAACTCAAATTATGCTGATGATGCCGCTTTTGAGATTGGTTATGCTTACTTCCTTAAATCAGACGGGGAAACATCTAAAACTAAATTGATGGCCTTGATAGATAAATATCCACGCAGCAGCTACATTCCGCGTGCATTGGTTACCATGGGTTTGATAGATTATAATGCTGATAAGGATGATGTTGCTGTACAATCATTTAAACGTGTAGTTGCCGAATACCCGTCAACAGACGAAGCCAAACAAGCTTTAAAGCAAATTGAAAAAATATACACCGATAAAGGTGATGCGCAAACATTCATCACTTATGCCGCAACTACCCCAATTGGTAACTATACCTCGGCTGAGCAGGAAAGTATTATGAATACCGCTGCCAATAACCTGTATTTACGTGGCGATTGGGCCGGTACTGTTGCGGCAGTTAACGCTTACTTTGATAAATTCCCTAAAGCGATATTTGATAAACAGGGTAAATTTATGCGGGCCCAAAGTTTGGTAGCGCTAAAACGCCCGGATGAAGCCATCCCGGATTATAACTATATCCTGAACGACTGGACCAGCGCTTATACCGAAAAGTCGCTCATCAGTATGTCGCAGATATACCTGGCTCAGAAGAAATATAATGAGGCGGTAACCTTCCTTAAACGTTTGGAAGTAAACTCGGAATATGAGGCCGACCGTACCTTCGCGCTCAACAACCTGATGCTGTGCTATGCCGAAATGGAAATGCCGGATGATGCCCTGAAATATGTTGAGCTAGTGCGAGAAAACACCAAAACATCCGAAGAGGATAAATTCCGCTCCAGCCTTTTCGCCGGTAAGGCCTACTTGCTGAAAGCAGATACTACCGCCGGTTTAAAAGAACTGAACGAAGTAGTTAGCGGGACTAAAACCATAGCCGCGGCCGAGGCTAAATACAATATTGCTAATGTAGAGTACCGCAAACGCAATTATAAAGCATCGCAAAAAACATGTTTTGATCTCATCAATAAACTATCAAGCTATGATTATTGGGTAGCTAAAACCTATATTTTGTTAGCTGATAATTATGTAGGATTAAAGGATACCTTCCAGGCTAAGGCGACATTGCAAAGCATCATCGACAACTATAAAGCCGACGATGATATCCTGCCATCAGCGAAAGCTAAACTGGATGCGCTGAGCCCCGCACCCGAAGTAAAAAAGGACGATAACAAACCAACTAAGCAATAATGAAACATACTTGTAAATATACCCTCATTACTGTTTTAGCTATACTTTGCTTCGCTAATGCTGATGCGCAGCAAAAAGGTAAAACCAAACCGGTCCCGGCTAAGACACCGGTAAAAAAGCAAACCGTTCAGGAGAAGAAGGTATCCAACCTGGCAAAATCATTAACCGATACGGTAAAGGGCGGAGCAAAACCCGCTAAGCCAATAATTCCTGTGGTTGAAAATAATGGTACGCTATCCGAAGAGATCATTGTAACCACAGCATACAAACCTGTACTGGCCGATGCCGTTAAAATAAGGCGCAACCCCGATCTGGAAGATCAGGATCCTTTCAAGGCCCCTTTAACTTACAAACCTTTAGATAAAACCCTGCAACAAGATACTTCGATACGCCAGTTCGACCCCATAAAGCTGCCCCGCGAAAGCGCTACCGAGTTGGATAATAATTATGCAAAAGTGGGTATAGGTAATTTAAAAACATCATTCGGCGAAGTGTACATTAACAACGGCGCCGACCCTGCCCTGCAAGCCGGTGCATGGTTTAAGCACCTGGCCCAAAGCGGTCCGTTGGCGCAGCAGAATTATAATAAAGAAGACCTAGGCATATTTGGCAAAAGCATTGGTGATGTAAACTCGCTGAGCGGTCGCATTAATTACAAGTACACAGGCAACAGCTTTTATGGTTATGATGAGTTGAACCCGCCAACGGTATTAAATACAGGTAAACAACATTTCAGCACCTTATCGGGAGAAGCGGAACTGGCTAAGAATTACAAGGATGTAGATAAGCAGTTCATCTACGCCTTAAAAGTGGGCGGCAGCATGTTCAGCAATGCCTACAAAGCCAGCGAAAACAACATCATCGCATCGGGGTATATTAACCAAACCATTAGCGATTTTTATGTTGGCGTAAGCGGCTCGGTTGATTTTACCAATGTAAAGGATAGCCTGTACTCAATAAGCAATAACATCATCAGGGCTAACCCCTATATTAAATTTCAGGGCGAAAATTATAAGATAGATGCCGGTATAACCATTGTTAACCAGTTTGGATCAAAAACACAATTCAACATATTCCCGGCGGCAAGGCTGGAGTGGCAGATCGTACCAAAGTACATCCGCCTTTTTGCCGAAGCAAGCGGTGATGTAAATAAAGCGTCTATCCGCGATTTTTCGGAAACAAATCCATTCCTTGGCGCTAACGTACCTATCCAAAACTCGATAGATCAGTTAGACCTGAGCGTAGGTTTAAAAGGTATGCTTGCACCGGGCTTAGGTTTCAAAGCAAGTATCTTCCGCAACAGCGTAAAGGATATGCCGCTATTTGTGAGCAATTTTGATTTCACCAAAGGTTACAACCGTTTTACCGTAGTATATGATAATGGCAAATCGCGCGTAAGCGGCTTTAATGGCGAGTTAGATTATAAACCATCATCGGATTTTGACCTGTTTGGTCGTGTTGAGTTTAAAGATTACCAGTTAGCCACCGAAGCTAAAGCCTGGAACCTGCCAACGTTTAAGTTAACTGCTGGTACTGTTATCCGTATCAATAATCTCATCAGCGTAAATGGTTCGTTAATGTTCCGTGGCAATACTAACGACAGTTACAATAGCCAGGTAGTAAAAATATCCTCTTTTGTTGACCTGAGCGGTGGTGTTGAATATAAAGCCACTAACAAAATATCAATTTTTGTACAAGTGAATAACCTGTTAAGCAATAATTATCAAAACTGGTTATATTATCCTAACTATGGTTTTAATATCTTTGGAGGCCTGGGTTATCGTTTTTAACTGTTAAGGTTACCTAAACAACACTGTTACTTTACAAATGGATATAGCCGATTACATTATAGAATTACTACAACAGCATGAAGTGGCTGTTGTGCCGGGATTGGGTTCGTTCCACACCACCCGCGTTGAAGGCTATTACAACAAAGAAGAGCAGTTATTTTACCCGCCAAGTTTGCGTGCGCAGTTTACCAAAGAAGAACAGGAAGGAACGGACCTTGCCGAGTTAATAGCCTATAGAAGGCAGATATCGCAAGCTTCGGCACGCTATTTTATCGAGAAATTTGTAACCTCGCTAAAAGAGGATGTAACTGATAAAAATGTTCCACTGGGCAATATGGGTTACTTTACAACAAGGCGCAGCGAACTTGTATTTGAACCCAGCAGCCTTAACGAAAGCTATGAATTATTTTATGGCTTAGGTGCCGAAAAGTTAAAGCGCGGCAGTGCTTTCAAGCAACAAGCTATTGAGGATACTACGCCGGCAAAATCGCCTTTTTTTGAAAAACCAATAGTTGTAGAACAAGCCCCTGTTTTTGTGGAACCTGCAATACCACCTGTTGAACCCGAACCACAACCGGTAGATATAGCAGACGAAATTCATATTACTACCCCCCCGGTACACACGGTTTATACGCCGCCCGAAGAAGTTGTTGAAGAACAGGAAGAGGAATACGAAACTGAGGAAGAAAAAAGGGGAATGAACATCTGGCTAATCTTATCCATCATTATTGTTCTATTAGGCATAGTCGTTATTACGTTATATTACTACAAACCCGAATTGTTCAGTCGTTTTGTAGCGGCACCACCAAAACCGGTAGCTGCCAAACCGCTGGATAAACACTCGGCTACCGATTCTTTAAACAGGAAATTACAGGCCCAGCATGATAGCGCATCCGACAAGCCGGATACAGGTACAACAACAAACAAAGCCCTAACACCTGCAACAAAGACGATCACACCATCATCAGTGCCTACAAGTGTTGCTGTGGATACTTTTGGCATTGTGGTGGCATCGTTACCCAATTTAAAATCGGCTAATATAGAGTTACATCGTTACACAAAAATGGGGTATCCACAGGCCGAGATCCGCAAGAAACCAAATTCAGATAAATTATACCTTATCAACCTTGGCACTTATTTTAATGCTGACTCGGCAAACGCCAATCGTCTTAAAATAATGAAAGAGCGCCATTTATCAGTTATCGACATCCGAGTACAAAAATATCCATATAAAAAACCATGAGTTTACTACTTCAAATTACAGATACCACACAACATATTGTTGATACTTTAAGCCATGTTGCTACGCCAACAACGGTCCCACAGGAAGAATTACGCTTTGGCGATCTTTTAATAAAAGGTGGCTGGGTGATGATCCCTATCGGGATATTAGCCGTATTGGCACTGGTGATATTTTTCGAACGCTATTTCACCATTCGCAAGGCAGCAAAAGACGAATCGAACCTAATGTTACAGGTACGTGCCAGTATAACTACCGGAAACCTTGAATCGGCTATCGCGATATGCAAGAACAGCAATTCGCCTCTTGGCCGTATGTTGCAAAAAGGCTTGTTACGTATTGGTCGCCCGATAAAAGATATAGAGGGCGCGGTAGAGAACATTGGCAAGCTTGAAGTATCAAAACTGGAGCGCAATATTCCTATTATTGGTATTGTGGCAGGTATTGCGCCAATGTTTGGTTTCCTGGGTACCATTGCCGGGGTAATTAAGATATTTTATGATATATCAAAAACAGATAACATCAGCATGGGTGTAATATCGGGCGGTTTATACGTTAAAATGGTAACATCGGCAGCGGGATTATTGGTTGGTATCATCGCTTACGTGTTATACAACATTTTAAACATTATGGTTGATAAGGTAATATTGAAACTGGAAACCGATGCTATCGAATTTATTGACCTGTTAGAAGAGCCAAGCAAATGAATTTAACCAGGAGAAAAAAACGCGGTAGCGCCGAAGTACATACATCGGCCATGAACGACATCATGTTTTTCTTGCTGTTGTTCTTTTTGATCGCATCAACAGTTACCAACCCCAACGTGATCAAGCTAATGCTGCCAAAATCGGCATCGGGAAAGTCAGTTTCGAAAAAAACCATCAATGTAGCTATCAGTAAAGAGTTGAAGTACTTTGTTGATAAAAAGGAAGTGCAGGAAAAAGACTTGAACACTACCTTATCCGCATACAAAACTGTGGCATCACAATTGACCATCATTTTATCGGTTGACCGTACTGTAGCTATACAAAACGTGGTATCGGTAATGGATATCGCGCAGAAACTAAATATAAAGCTGGTACTGGCTACCGAGCCTAAATAACAGGATGCAGTATACCGAAGAAAATAATTATCCAAAGGCATTTGGCGCTACCGCTGTTATTATGGGCGCGTTGTTTGCTTTGTGCTTTTTACTTACCTTTTCGCTACCGCCCAAACCGGAAGAAGGTACGGGCGGTATCCTGGTAAATTACGGTACTACAGATGAAGGTTCGGGCAGCGATTTTATGAGCCTGGAAGAGCCTTCCAAAGCTGACAAAGCGAATAAAACACAACCCGATAAAGTAAATACAACGGATAATAACACCCCATCGGCAGATAACAGCGACCAAAAAGTAGTTACCCAGGATGCCGAGGACGCTCCCGTTGTAAACAATAAGAAGAACAGCAATAGCAGTGCCGCGCAAGCTCAAAAACCCGAGCCACAGCGCGTGCCCGATCAGCGTGCCTTATTTAAAGGCATGAAAAATACGGGCACCGGTCAAGGCGACGGTACTACAGGTACACCGGGTAACCAGGGTAGTCCCGATGGTTCAAACCAAAGTGATAACTATGGGCCGGGTGGATCTGGTAACGGCTTGAACTTACCACATTGGGAATTTGTGAGTTCGCCGGATGTAAAGAATATACACCGCGTACCGGGAATTGTAATTATTGATTTTGTGATTGACCAGAACGGTAACGTGATACAAACTTCAATAAACCGCAAAAGCCGTGCACCTTTAGACCAGATACAACAATGCGAGAAAGAATTGAGAAACTCCAAGCTCCGTTCAAACTCCCCGGCTTCGGGTAACCAAAAAGGTACTATGACCTGGAAGTTTAATGTGGATTAGCATAAGCACCTCGTCAGACTTATTGCGAATGAATAGTTTAGGATTGCTTCGTTCCTCGCAATGACGATATTCAAAAAATTAAAAATTCGAACTCGAACATCCGAAATCCGAATTACAAATGACCTACGCTCAAACCCTCGATTACCTCTACACTCAACTCCCTATGTTTACCCGGGTAGGAGCATCCGCTTTTAAAAAAGACCTTGATAATACGCTCGAGCTTTGCGCGAGATTGGATAACCCACAGCATAAATTTAAAAGTATACATGTTGGCGGCACCAATGGTAAAGGTTCAACATCGCACATGCTTGCCGCGATATTGCAAACAGCGGGCTACAAAACCGGCTTATATACATCCCCCCATTTAAAAGATTTCCGCGAACGTATCCGCGTTAACGGCGAAATGATAAGCGAGCAAACGGTGGTAGATTTTGTGCAAGATCATAAAGCCGATTTTGATGAGATACAACCTTCGTTTTTTGAAATGACGGTGGCTTTGGCATTTGATGTTTTTGCTAAAGAAAAGGTTGATATTGCCATAATAGAAGTTGGCCTTGGCGGGAGATTAGATTCAACCAATGTGATCACACCGCTCCTATCGGTTATTACCAATATAGGTTGGGACCACATGAATATGTTGGGCGATACGCTCCCGCTGATAGCCGGTGAGAAGGCGGGTATCATTAAACCAAACGTCCCTGTAATTATCGGAGAATATCAAGCCGAAGTAGCAGATGTATTTATCGCGAAAGCAAAACAGGAGCATGCACCTATTTTGTTTGCTTCGGAAGAATGGAGGGATGAAGTCGGGAGTCAGAAGTCAGAAGTCGAAAGTTTGGATGTGATATTGAACCATACCTCACAACCCATAACCCATAACCTGCAACTCGATCTCACTGGCACTTATCAGGCTAAGAATGTAAAGACTGTTTTAAGCGCCTTGTGGCTATTAAACACTTCGGGTTACACAATCAACTCCCCCCATATTTCAGAAGCGCTTAGCCACGTTAAAACGCTTACAGGCCTGCGTGGGCGATGGGATATATTAAGCACAAACCCACTTGTAATTTGCGATACCGGCCACAACCCCGAGGGCATTACCGAAGTAATGAAAAATATCGCTGCCACGCCATACAAACAACTTCATTTTGTTATTGGTATGGTGAATGATAAAGACCACAGCAAAGTGCTGTCAATGCTTCCAAAAAATGCCATTTACTACTTTTGCCGTCCGGATATCCCCCGTGGACTGGATGCTGAAAGCTTAAAGCAAAAAGCCCAAAGCTTTGGATTATCGGGTTTGGCTTACGCTGATGTTACATCGGCATTTAAAGCGGCTAAACAAGCCGCCAATACTGATGACCTGGTATTTGTTGGCGGCAGTACTTTTGTGGTGGCTGAGGTGATTTAATGTTCCTTCAACACATCCAGCACATCAAATATTTTTTGCCTGATGCTTGCACTTTTACCGCTGTAGTTATTCACCATAATAGAAAAGCAAACCTCGCGGCCTGAGGGTGTGGTGTGGAAACCGGCGTAGCAAAGTACCGAGCTAATGCTACCGCTTTTCATTTTCATATTGTTATATAGAGGCAGGCTCTCATAAAACTCCGGATACCAGCTCGCGCCATGGGCGGATTGAAGGATACGCGCCAGAGTTGATGTGGTCACCCTATCCTCGGGCGAAAGCCCGCAGCCATCATAAATATTCATGGAGTGTGAATCAATGCCACGTGGTTTCCAAAAATCGTGCATGGCGAGGATGCCGTTGTTGGTGGAGGCTTTTCTACCTGATGCTATGGCAATCGTTTTTAATAATTGCTCGGCATAAAGGTTAACACTTTTTTGATTGAGCCAGTAAATGATCTGGCTTAGCTTAGGCGAATAATAGCTCACCAGCAGTTTATCGGCAGGAGCTAAAACCATTTTCTTTTCGCTTGCTGTTGTTGATGATAGTGCATCACTTGTTACATCGATACCTAAACGTTTCAAAGTATCTGTCAAACGGTAAGCGGCATCAAAGGCCGGGTCGGGCACGGCGGCAGATATGTTTGTTTTTATACGATCTATCCCAAATGTACCACGCAGGTACATGGTATTTCCATTTAAGGGCAAATACGAATATGATTGATCGCCTGTACCCGGTGCACCTGTGGTTAACTCCGTTTTAAAATCGAGGTAAGGCATAGCCGGGACGGTCTTCGCCATCGTAACGGGACTGCCTTGTGTACTACCCGCATGTAAAAAAATATCGAACTGGTTTTCTCGCCAGCAAAGTGCAGATGTGCCTGCGCCATAATAAGTTCCCAGGTCCTGCCATATCCAACCATCGGGAATAGCTTGTGTATCAAATAATGATACATCGCCAATAATGCGCCCATTAATGTGTTTTATACCTGCTTTGCGGATAGCATCAACCCAGAGAGCTAAAATAGCATGTTCTTTTGTTGCTTCATAACGCCAGCTGCCCAGGGTTGGGTCGCCGCCGCCGCGTATTACAATATTTCCGTTAAGGGTACCATCAGCATCTATTGTGCCGCTGTAATTCAGATCGGTAGTAAACTGATAGTCTTTACCCAAAATGTTAAAAGCAGTAATACTGGTAATCACCTTCATGGTAGAACCCGTTGCAAGCCCCTGATCCCCATTGGCAGAAAATATAGGCTCGCCTGTTTTAGCATCTAAAACAGTTAACGATAAGGATGAATAACGGCACTGGCTATCTTGCTGTAACTTGGTAAAAGCGTAATCTAACTTATTTTGTAGTGTTTGCGCGTTTACAAACCCCGCAAGGCAGCAAAAACTAAGCAGTAATAATTTCTTCATCCTTTATAAAACGTTTCGCCAGGAAATAAATTGGGATACCCAATAACACAATAATTAAACCACCCCATGAATACTCCGGTTTATACATCAACAATACCACACAAAACGCAATGCCCATTAAGATGTAGATAGCAGGTAGTACCGGGTAACCAAAGGCTTTATAAGGGCGCTCAGCATTTGGCATTTTCTTTCTCAAAATATAAATGCCGGCAATGGTTAATACGTAAAATATTACTACCACCAACGATATCATATCCAACAAGTTACCATAGCTACCGCTTAAACAAAGCACACAAGCCACAACACATTGTATCCACAAGCCAAACTCGGGAACCGAAAACTTATTCAATGTACCTGTACGTTTAAAGAACAGGCCGTCTTTAGCCATGGTATAATATACCCTTGCGCCCGACATGATCAAGCCGTTATTGCAACCGAATGTAGATATCATGATCATCACGGCTATGATAATAGTTCCCGCGCTGCCAAATATCTGCTGCGAGGCAGCTACGGCCACCCTGTCTTTTGCAGCTCCAACAATATCGTGGATCGGTAAAACACCGATATAAACCACATTAGCCATTACGTAAATAAGTGTTACGATGAGCGTTCCAAAAAACAAGCTCAAACCGATATTACGCTTCGGATTATTCATTTCGCCCGCAATAAAGGTCACATTGTTCCATGCGTCGCTGCTAAAGATAGAACCTACCATTGCCGCTGCTATGGCACCCAGCGCCGCACCTATGGTATAATCCAGAGTGCCTGCACTACCATCTTTATTTATGGCGTGCATGTGCCAGGCGTTTGTCCAGTTAGCATTCCATATATCCCCTTTTATAGCTATTAAACCGAAGATAATTAAGCCAAACAGGCTTAGTATTTTAGTGAGCGTAAATGTATTTTGAATGAGCTTACCGCTTTTAACACCGCGGGTATTGATAAAAGTAAGGAGTATAATAATAATGAGCGATACCCCTTGCGCATGCGATATTTTTAATGAGCCTATTTGAAATAGTACAAGATCTTCGCTTAACGCCGGGAAAATGTATGCCGCGAATTTGGAGAATGCTACACCTACCGCCGCAATGGTTCCGGTTTGTATTACTGCAAAGAAGCTCCATCCATATAAAAACGCGATGAGTTCGTTATAAGCTTCTTTCAGGTAAATGTATTGCCCGCCCGCTTTGGGGAACATGCCGCTCAGTTCGCCATAACTTACGGCTGCGGTCAATGTCATAAAGCCAGTAATCAGCCATACAGCTATCAGCCAACCTGCCGAGCCTACATTACGCATAATATCGGCGCTTACAATAAAAATACCTGAACCGATCATCGATCCTACAACCAACATGGTACCGTCTAAAAGGCCCAGTTCGCGTTTCATTTCTTGTGGTTGAGTTTGTTGCTCCATTTTTGCTGATAAGGTTTAAGGTACTAATCTATTTAAAAAAATTAATTTATTGGTGTGATATGCTCCGAACAGCCTGATGATTAATTAATTTATCATGATAAGCACATTTCATAAACATATTGGCAAGCTTTTATTTGTTAAATAGTAAAAATAATAACCATAGCCATAAAATAAACTTTTGGCTACAGCGGCATTAAATTCAAATACTAAAAAGCGGCTTCGAAATCAGGAAATTAAATTTGGTAATTTACTTGTTCTGCTTATTTTTACCATTCTATCAAAAATTATAAACCAATTTTTTAGTCTAAACGCGTTATATGGATTTTTTGAACACCTACTTAATTTATTTAATTCCTGTATTTGGCCTTGTCGGGATTTTAGTGATGCTGATCAAATCGGCATGGGTAACAAAGCAAGATGCAGGTGATGGCAACATGACCGAACTATCTGGCTATATTGCCGATGGAGCAATGGCTTTTTTGCGTGCCGAATGGAAAGTATTAGGCTACTTTGTTGCCTTGGCAGCTATATTACTGGCATGGTCGGGTACAACGGTACATACGTCAAGCCCAATTATCGCGGTGTCATTTTTGGTTGGCGCATTCCTCTCAGCCTTCGCAGGATATTTAGGTATGCGTATCGCAACAAAATCAAATGTACGCACCACACAGGCCGCTAAAACCAGCTTAGCACAAGCTTTAAAAGTATCGTTTACCGGTGGTACCGTAATGGGCCTTGGTGTTGCCGGCCTGGCGGTTATTGGTTTGGGATCGTTGTTTATTGTTTTTTATACCATATATGTTAAAAACACGGGTGGCGATGTAAATGGCGAGGCCATGGCCAAAGCGCTTGATGTTTTGGCAGGGTTCTCTTTAGGTGCCGAGTCTATCGCGTTGTTTGCCCGTGTGGGTGGCGGTATCTATACCAAAGCTGCCGATGTAGGCGCCGATCTTGTAGGTAAAGTTGAAGCAGGTATCCCCGAAGATGATGTGCGTAACCCTGCCACCATTGCCGATAACGTAGGTGATAACGTGGGCGACGTAGCAGGTATGGGTGCCGACTTATTTGGCTCATACGTAGCAACAATGCTGGCTACTATGGTTTTGGGTCGCGAGATCATTTCTCCTGATGCTTTTGGCGGCATTGCCCCGGTATTGCTACCCATGGTAATTGCAGGCTTAGGCCTAATATTCTCGATAGCCGGTGCAGCTATGGTTCGCATCAAAAAAGAAACCGACAGCGTACAGAATGCCTTGAACATTGGTAACTGGGCATCTATTGTGTTAACAGCCATTGCAACATATTTTGTAGTACAATGGATGTTGCCTGCAGGCGAGTTCCACATGTCGCGCGATATGGCGAATGGGGTGTTGAAAGTTGGTTCATCGCACTTTACTAAAGACGGTGTTTTTGCCGCCATCCTTGTAGGCTTGGCTGTAGGCACCCTAATGTCTATCATTACAGAATACTATACCGCTATGGGTAAACGCCCCGTGCTGAGCATTATACGTCAGTCATCAACCGGGCATGCTACTAATATCATTGGTGGTTTAGCTATCGGCATGGAATCAACCGTGTTGCCTATCATTGTATTAGCGGCAGGTATTTATGGCTCGTACTATTTTGCAGGGTTATACGGTGTGGCTATAGCCGCGGCAGGTATGATGGCTACTACAGCCATGCAATTAGCTATTGACGCCTTTGGCCCTATCGCGGATAACGCCGGCGGCATTGCCGAAATGAGCGGTTTACCTCCGGAAGTGCGTGAGCGTACAGATAACCTGGATGCCGTAGGTAATACAACCGCTGCAACAGGTAAGGGTTTTGCTATCGCGTCGGCAGCATTAACCGCGCTGGCATTATTCGCGGCCTTTGTAGGTGTAGCGGGTATTGAGCACATTGATATTTATAAAGCCGATGTGTTAGCCGGTTTATTTGTTGGGGGTATGATACCATTCATCTTCTCGGCATTGTGTATCTCGGCAGTGGGCCGTGCAGCCATGTCAATGGTAGAAGAAGTTCGCCGCCAGTTTCGCGAGATACCGGGCATTATGGAATACAAAGCTAAACCTGAATATGAAAAATGTGTGGCCATATCAACCCAGGCATCTATCCGTGAAATGGTTGCGCCTGGTTTGATCGCGTTAATTACTCCAATCATCATCGGTTTCGCATTCGGACCAGAAGTATTGGGTGGTTTGTTAGCCGGTGTTACCGTATCGGGCGTGTTGATGGGTATTTTCCAAAGCAATGCCGGCGGTGCATGGGATAATGCTAAAAAATCATTTGAGAAAGGTGTAGAGATAAACGGCGAGATGTACTACAAAAAATCAGAGCCGCACAAAGCATCGGTAACAGGTGATACCGTTGGCGATCCGTTTAAAGATACTTCGGGCCCGTCAATGAACATCCTCATCAAGTTGATGTCTATTGTATCATTGGTTATCGCACCACACTTAAACAGTAACAAAATACCACCGGCCGCGGTTTCAACAAAACCTGCAGTTAAAGTAATAAAAGTGAGCGCTGCTGTAATTACAAAATCAAATACTGTAAAATATCAATAAAACTATTCAAATTGTTACCAAAAAGGGATTCCAGTAATGTTATCCCTTTTTTAATTTAACGTAAATTGATTATGTTTGGAGAAGACATTAAAACTAAACAACACATACTGACTGATGAATTTATTTATTAAGAAACCTATTGCCCAATTAATGGCCGCCGCCGCGGAGGGTGAAAAAACGTTAAAACGTACACTCGGCGTTGGATCGCTTATCGCGTTGGGTATTGGAGCCATTATCGGCGCCGGTATTTTTGTACGAACGGCAGCTGCCGCAGGAGAACACGCCGGACCTGCTGTAACCATCTCATTCCTTATTGCTGCTGCAGGTTGTGCCCTTGCAGGGTTATGCTATGCAGAGTTTGCCAGTATGATTCCCATTGCCGGATCTGCATATACCTATTCTTACACCACCATGGGCGAATTTATTGCCTGGATCATCGGTTGGGATTTGGTGTTGGAATACGCTTTGGGTGCTGCTACCGTAGCTATCGGCTGGTCGCAATACTTCAATAATTTTCTCGAAACGTTTTTTAACTGCCACATACCTTTCGCCTGGTCGCACTCACCTTTCGAAGTATCCACCACTACTACCGGTATGTATGCTTTGGAGCACGGCACCCGTGGTATAGTTAACCTGCCTGCTATATTTATCTTATTAATGATCACGCTGTTGCTGATTAAAGGTACTGCAGAATCGGCTATTGTAAATAACGTTATTGTTATCATCAAGGTAGCTATCGTAGTAATGATCATCGCATTAGGTTGGGGCTTTATCAATCCTGCAAATCACACGCCATACATGATCCCGGAAAACGCCGGTGATGTGAAAACCAATACCGGTATTGTACATTACTCGGGCCTGTTCAATCACGGTTGGCTGGGTGTATTACGTGGCGCAAGTGTGGTATTCTTCGCATTTATTGGTTTTGATGCTGTATCCACCGCAGCACAGGAAGCTAAGAACCCGCAAAAAGATATGCCAAAAGGCATTTTGATATCGCTGGCATTTTGTACCATATTGTACATCCTGTTCTCGCACGTATTAACCGGTTTAGCACCTTATAAAGAGTTTTTAGTTCAGGGTAAAGAAGCATCTGTAACTTACGCCATCAATACGTTTATGACAGGCTACGGCTGGTTAGCTAAATTAGTTACTGTGGCTATCCTTGCAGGTTTTTCATCAGTTATCCTGGTGATGTTGCTTGGCCAGACACGTGTATTCTATACTATGAGTACAGACGGTTTGGTTCCACCGATATTCTCAAAACTGCATCCTAAATTCCGTACACCATACAAATCACAATGGTTGTTCTTTGTCATGGTATCGGCATTCGCAGGCTTTATACCCGACAGTATTGTTGGTGATATGGTAAGTATCGGAACCCTGTTCGCATTTGTACTGGTTTGTTTAGGTATAATGATCTTACGTAAAACCGACCCTAACCTGGTTCGTCCGTTCCAAACACCTTTATACCAAATTGTTTGTCCGCTTGGTGCATTGATATGCCTTGCCATGATGGGCAGCGAGGGAACTGAAAACTGGTTACGCCTATTTATCTGGATGGCTATTGGTATGGCTGTTTACTTTGGCTATAGCATTAAGCACTCGCATGTAAGGCACGGTAAGCCGGCAGATGCGAACGATCCGCCAAACCCTAAATTTGTCGAATAATAATAATCCGTAAAAAAGAAGGCCTCGTGATTTTTGTCACGAGGCCTTCTTTTTTACGGGCCAATTTTATTTAACCCGTTTATAATAAAAATCCTGTTTTACCAATTTGCCGTTTATCTGTCCGTCAATCCAGGCATGTACCGAATCTTGCGATACCAGTTTGTAAACAACTCTTTGCGGAAAATCATGGGTAGGATTTGAAAATATGAACTCGTTATTTATAGAGCTCACCAGCTTAAACGAAACAGCTTTACCATCATTTTGATTATTAACCGTAGGGATGTAATATATGCTATCATCCTGTTGTATCAATTGTACTTTTTCTTCCATCAGGGTATCTGTTCCGGTAATCCTAAAGCCCTGCCCCTGCATTTCGTTTTTACTTATTTTCTTCCAGCGCTCGCATATATAACCTTTCCTGGTTTTCATTTGCCAGGTGCCACCTTCAAGCAGGTAAAATGAACTAAATGTTGTGGTTTGTTGTACATATATAAAAATGCACACCAGCAACGCAATAAAAACAGCAGCCTTTTTCATAATCGTCAGTATCAAATGTTATGTAAATATAATAATATCTATTATTTACACATGTTGCCATCTGCTCTTTATTTGTGTAGCTTTACTTTAATCAACGTAAAAAACAACATGACCTTTTTACAAGCTTTCGATCTGAAGGAAATCACCTCGGTTACGCTTATCCTGTTCGCTATTATCGATGTGGTGGGTACTGTACCCGTAATTATCGAATTAAAGCGTAAGGCGGGTCGTATTGATGCAGAGCGGGCATCATTGGCGGTGTTGTTACTAATGGTGGTATTCTTGTTTTTAGGGAATCAGCTATTAAGCATTATTGGGTTGGATATTGCATCCTTTGCCATCGCCGGTTCATTGGTGATCTTCTTCATCGCCCTCGAAATGATATTGGGACACAAATTTTTTAAAGAAGAAGCATCTACCGATGAGATTACCTCGGTATCTATTGTACCATTAGCCTTTCCACTTATCGCAGGCGCAGGCACCATGACAACCCTGCTCTCGCTCAAATCACAATATCATACCGAAAACATCATTACCGGCATTGTATTTAATACCTTGTTTGTTTACCTCGTTCTCAAAAATACGCATCACGTTGAGCGCCTTTTAGGTAAAACCGGGCTCGAGGTTTTAAGGAAAGCTTTTGGCATTATCTTGCTGGCAATAGCGATCAAGTTGTTTAGGAGTAATACGGGATTGTAGAATGTGCAAGTGTGCGGATAAGTAAATGTGCAAATGAAAAAATATCAGCAATAACGTAATTATTAATTTTTAATCAATCGCGCTACAAACATGGTATCCGCCCTGTGTTCATAGCCTTTCAGCGTTACCTGCTCTTCTAATTTAAAACCTAATTCCTTAACCAGAAACTCTACCATATCCTCATTCTCGGCTTTAAAGGCTGAGCAGGTGATATAGATAAGCGGTTTACCCGGCTTTAGGTATTTGATAACATTAGGAACGATATTTTGCTGCAGGTTTTTAAACGACTGTATCTTATAATCCTCAAACTGACTGATCATTTCGGGTGTTCGGCCCCAGGTGCCTGAGCCTGAGCAGGGCGAATCTAATATAATACCGTCAAACTCATAATTATGCAGTTCAGGGTCAGCGGTTTTAGTCAGGTCGAGTATCTTTTTCTGGTATTTACGTAAACCGGCATTCAGGAAGCGTTCATCAAGGTTAGCCAATATACTTTCGCGGATATCAGATACTACCAGTTTCAAATCAGGCTGCAATTCGTGCAGTAGTAGTGTTTTCCCACCCGAAGCGGCACAGGCATCCCACCAATGTTCCCATTTATTGGGCTTAAAGTAATTGGCTGTCTGCTGTGATGACAAGTCCTGCACCTCAAACAAATGCTGATCGGTAAAGATATTCTCTAACCGTGTGCCATTGGGTAAAGCGAGGCATTGGGGGCTTTCTTCCCTGAAGGTAATATTGGCATCAGTTAATGTAGCCTTTACCTTGGTTTCAAAGCCTTTCAGGATACGGATATACAGATCGGGCTGGGTGAAGAATGATTTTAAAAATGCTTCTTTATCAATAGATGGCGAAAGCGCAGCGCTCCAGGGAAAAACATCTTCCAGTTTAAAGTTGGGATAGACCTGCTTTACCATAGCGAGTTTATCATCCAAACTAAAGCTGATACAGGCTTCCCACTCTGGTTTAAAATGAGCGAGGAAAGAGTTGCTTTGCGTATTACACAAAAACTCAGCAACAAACAGGCGTTCTTCGGGTACAACATCAATAATGGCCTTACCCAAACGGAAGTAATTATAGATGAGTCGGTTTGCAACACGCCTGTCACTACTGCCCATTTGCTTGTTTAGGCGATAAAAGCCAGGTAAGAACTTCCCTAATGGTGAATCGGCACGGTAACCTTCTAAAATACGATGAAAGGTTTTTAATTGATTAAAGGCTTTCATTGTATGGGTTTCAAATCAAAGTTTTGGTATTGCAGCATCCTTACATGTGTATTTATCCACCCGTTACCTTCCGACTTTTTAAAGTTAAAATCGTTAAGTAAACCTGTGTAATTGTTTTGGTCCAGGCGCTTAAAGGCATTAGGGTTTGTGCTGATCAAGTTACCAAAATAATAGCCTTCATCAAATCCTTTTATCGCGTATTCTGTCGGCTCAATGTGGTAAACCTTTTTGTAGCTGCGAATGAACGCGGTGATCGCGGCCGATTTATAATCTACCCTATCAGATGTGGTGATGTGCGTTTTAAGATGCTGCAATAACTCAGTCTGTAAAAAGCTCGCTTTTATCCAATTAGGGTGACCAAAAAGTGTAACAGGGTAGCTTTGCGCAAGTTTTTCGAGCGAACGTAATGTTACCAGCAAAAAGGGCTCATCGGTTGCGGGTACTATAAATACGTTTTCGGATGATCTGGATAATTGAGGTATCAGCATGTCTAAATTACCCCGGCTTACAACAATAGATATAACAGTGATCCCCTTTTTACTTAAGGTATCCATCGAACGCGTAAAGGGCAGTATAAACTTATTTTCTTCGCTGTAGCCCGATTTTAGCACGAATACCTTAACCGGTCTGATGCGTTCTGTAATGTATTTAGCAATATAAACCGCATGATAGGCTAAAGGCGGCATAGCCGTGATGAGATTTGGATCTTTATAATCAGCTGGTGAGGCCGGCGAAAGTGGTGATACAATGGGTTTTGGATATGCCCCCATAGTAGCCGTAAAGCTTTTCAATATTTCCGGAAAAACCGGACCAACGATCAAATCGCTGCTGCGCACCTTTGGGTTAAGCGCAAGGCTATGCCCTTCTGACGCTTCGCCGCGCGAATCGAATACCTGTAATTTATAATTATAGCCCTTAGCAGTAAGCGAATCGAGTGCCAACTTAAAACCCTGGTAATAATCGGCGGCAAGTGCAGCCTGGTTTAAATTCTGGCTATTGGCCGATGGGCTAAAATCAAGTTTATCCAAATCAAAGGGCAGCAGCAAAGCGATGTTGCGAACAACCGGTGCAGCAATTACCGGTGGTGTTACAGGCTTTACGGGCTTGGTTTCCACCACCGGCTTAGGCAAGGGTTTAACTGTCTGGGTGATCTTTGGCGAACAAGCACCAATAACCACACAGATCAATACACTCAAATACCATTTATTCCCACTCGATTGTAGCCGGTGGCTTAGAGCTGATATCATAAACTACGCGGTTAATGCCTTTAACATTGTTAATGATCTCGTTTGATATTTTGGCCAGCACATCATAAGGTAAATGGCACCAATCGGCCGTCATACCATCTAATGATTCTACCGCGCGTAAGCAAACCACATTTTCGTAGGTGCGCTCATCGCCCATTACCCCTACCGATTGTACAGGTAAGTATATAGTACCCGCTTGCCAAACCTTATCGTACAACCCGGCACTCTTTAAATTGTTTATATATATCGCATCAGCTTCTTGTAAAATGGCAACTTTCTCGGGCGTAACATCGCCAAGTATGCGGATAGCTAATCCCGGGCCGGGGAAAGGGTGCCGCCCCAGTATGTTCGGGTCTATTTTTAAACTGCGGCCTACTTTACGTACTTCGTCTTTAAACAAAGTTTTAAGCGGCTCAACCACTTTCAGTTTCATAAAATCGGGCAAACCGCCAACGTTATGGTGCGATTTTATGGTTGCCGATGGCCCTTTAACTGAAATCGACTCGATCACATCGGGATAAATTGTACCCTGCCCTAACCATTTTACATCGGTTAGCTGGTTAGCTTCATCGTCAAATACTTCAATAAATACGCGGCCAATAGCTTTGCGTTTCTTTTCAGGATCAGACAACCCTGCTAAAGCATCGTAAAATCTTTGTTTAGCATCAACCCCTTTTACGTTAAGGCCCATGTGTTGGTATGAATCCAATACCGATTGAAACTCATCTTTACGGAGCAAGCCATTATCAACAAATATGCAATGCAGATTTTTACCGATGGCGTGGTGCAGCAATACGGCTGCAACCGATGAATCGACACCGCCGGATAAACCTAATACTACTTTATCATCACCTAATTGGGCTTTCAGTTCGGCAATTGTTGTTTCTACGAATGAGTCGGGTGTCCAATCCTGTACGCAGTGGCAAATATCAACCAAAAAGTTTTGCAGCAATTGTTTACCATCGGTACTGTGCGTTACCTCCGGGTGAAACTGGATACCGTATGTTTTTGAGCCGGTAACCTGGTAAGCGGCAACACGTACCGAATCTGTACTGGCTATTACTTCAAAATCATCCGCTATGCTTACAATGGTATCGGCGTGCGACATCCATACCTGCGAGTTTGCAGGCACATCCTTAAACAATGGGTTAAAGGGCTTTATGTATTGCAAATTTGCACGGCCATATTCGCGGGTACTTGATGCCTGTACCTCGCCACCATTAAAGTGTGCCAGGTATTGCGCGCCATAGCAAACTGCCAAAATAGGGAATTGATCCTTATAGCGTTTGTAATCAAAATGCGGTGCATCGGCCTGCCGTACCGAATACGGACTACCTGAAAGGATAATACCTTTTACGGTTTCGTCAAACTCAGGAACGTTATTGAATGGATGGATCTCGCAGTAAATATTGAGTTCTCTTACTCTCCGGGCAATGAGTTGCGTGAATTGCGACCCGAAGTCAAGAATGATGATTTTTTCTTGCATGGGCAAAGATAGTTTTTTGAACGGAAAGGGAAAAGAGAAGTTATCAAGGTGGGGAATGTTGATAAGGTTGTATCCTCTCCTACTTTACCAGCACCACATTAAACTCCTGGAGCACTACGGTATCGGCTGTTTTTAAACCATTGTTACCAATTCCGCTAAATTTATTGTTTATAATAAAGCCGGTACTACTCGTCCCGGTTACACCCGGAGCAGTAAGATCGACAGCCACTGTCCCACATATTAAAGGATAAAGTAGCGTAGCCCCGCTTTGTGTTGCGTAATAATCGGTCAGGTAGTTGCGTACAGTAAAGCTAAAGGGGTTACCACCCTGACCGGGGGAAAATAACATGTCGTAGGTGGGTGTATATTTGCCAAGGCTCTTTTTAAAATTATATAAAAAAAGAGGATCGTTGCCGGACAAGGGATCAATGATAGAGTCGGTTGTTGTCATCCTGATATCGCTGCCCGTAAATTTTGTTTTTGTTGAAATATAACCGCCTCCCATGATTAAAGCAGCGGTACCGGCACCCAGTTGAATAGAGAAGTCGCCCTGTTTGTTAGGCCCGTTATAACCATTTAAATAAGTACTTCCACTACCACCGCCTGTAAAATAGCGCCTGGCAAACCTGCCTATAATGGCAGTATCTAATATTTCGCCCGATTTTGAAAATACCCGCACCGGGCCGGTATTGTACATTGTTGATGTATGATAAGTAGTTCCGTTAGTTACCCCGCCGGTTCCGGTGCTTGTTCCGTTACCTGTACTACTGCCGGGAACGATACTGTAACCCGGTATTTTTTTACACGAAGCCCAAATTAGCGAACCAATAATAATGAGTAACAGGGGGTACTTGTATTTCATAACATCATATTTATGTTTAAATATAAATATAATTTACAAAACAGCTTTACTATTTTGGTCATCGGCATAAACTACAGCCAAATACCTACTTTGTACCGTCCTGTAAAACAGCACCAACAATAATAAGCTTATCGCGATAGCAAACGTACTTAGCGGTATTCCGGCACAATACGGCCAAACAATACTGATGATAGTCAGTAATCTCAAAAACTCCACATTAAACACCCATTTTTTTTGTTCCATAATGGCGCCGCAGTTAATAAGGCTCAATATGGTAAACGTGGTAAAAAGCAATTTAAAAGCATTGCTTAAGTGTGTTTCAAAAAATATAAACCCGCTTACACATATCATTAATAGCACTATTTGCCATATCACGTAGCTATTAAGGCCTTCGTGCAGTTTTACTTTGGTTTGCTTTACGCTGAAGATACGCTCGGCCTTATCACGTGCCTTAGGGTCGATAAGATTTGGGCTGCCGAAAATAACTTTGAACTTGTTTTTTAATGAGGATTGCGCTTTTACGGTGATGAAAAGCTCAATCAGGAAATGGAAGTGCTGCCATAAAAAACTATAAGTGCGCAATTGTTTGGTAAGGCCGTAAACAGGCTCTTCATCCTCTTCGGCAAAGGTACCAAAGAGTTTATCCCAGATAATAAATACATCTCCGTAATTTTTATCCAGGTAATGCTCGTTACAGGCATGGTGTACGCGGTGGTGCGATGGGGTAACCATGAATTTTTCTAATATCCCCAGTTTACCAACAACGCGGGTATGTACAAAAAATGGGTACAGGCCGTGGATGAGCAGCATTACCGTGATCATAGAGGCAGGGAAGCCGATGATGGGCAAAATACACCAAAACCCTGTGCGCACGAGGGCTTGCAGTACCGTTATTCGCGCCGATACTGTATAGTTAAACTCTTCGCTTTGGTGATGTACTACGTGTACCACCCAAAACAGGTTTACCTCGTGCGCCAGGCGGTGATACCAATACCAAATGAGGTCAGTCAGCAGTAAAAGTAGTATCCAAATTACAACGCCTGCTTTGATATGGAATATACCAAAGCGATGTTGCAGATAGTCATATAAAAAATAGAATGAGCCCGAAACCAATATATCGGTTAATCTTTCGGCTATGCCTATGCTTACATTAGCGATGGAGTTATGAAGGTTAAAAGCATTTAGCTTACGTTTTTTAGCCACATAATATTCCGCCAGCATTAAAATGATAAAGAACGGTATTGCAAAAGCAAGATAAGTACTGCTCATCAATTCAAATAAAATAGCTTAAATGGATATTAAGCCGAACGCAGGTTATTTTTATAAGTACCGGCCTCATAAATTGCCGATAGTACATCCTCCCCACTGAAATTATTTTCAAAATTCCAGTCGATATGCTGATAAGTGATCTGTTTGGCAGTATTTAACACATAGGTGGCCAATAGCGGGGCATCCTCGTCTATACCCGTAAATTGGTTCCATACCGGCCTCTTCTCATCATATACACCAAATTGTTTGGAAAGGCTATTATTATAATCGAAATAAAAATTGAGTGATAAACTATGTTCCCATGCCACATCGGCCAATGCTTGCGGACGTTCCGGACTAATTACTACCAGGTTGCCGCCATTGGCTTTTACTTCGCGCTGTATATTGTTCAGGTGCACTAATTGCTCCAGGCCCTTTTTACCCCAATGATGTGAGTAAAAAGCGATAACCAGGGGCTTATTTAACAACTGATTATTAAATATGGGCCCGCGGGTTTCTGATCCGTTTGCAAACTGAGCCCAACGGCCAAAATCTTTCGCGAAAGAAAAGCCGGGGATAACAAAACCAGTTTTTGCAGGCCTCAGGGTTTTATAGTGTTTAAATTCAAAATCGCGTTCAAGTAATATTTCAAGGATATCGAATTGAGGGAATGTTGATCTGGATGACATGATAATAAATGTAAAATGGTTAATGTGTTGTTTTTATTAAAATTTCCGGTTTTGCACCCGGTGTTATTCACGGCAAAGCCGCATTTCGGAAGGCTGTCTCTTCAGCTACAACAACACATTATCATACCACCTTTATAAGGGTGTGTTAATTGTGATATGTTTTTACAATGTTTCAAGATATGTTCGTTTTTAATTACAATACAAACATACGAATATATATTCTACTAAATCTATAGAATTTATATAATTAAATATAAATAATTGATTTATAGGTGAATATTTTTTATTCGCACTAAAAAGACCCGATGGATAAGCCATCGGGTCTTTTCATATTCCAAATAAAAGCAATGGATCTTGATATTATTCATGCGCTTTATCAATCATCGTCATCTTCCTTTTTCTTTTCGGGGATAACAAATGCGCTGCGTTTGGGCGATGGCATAACAGAGTCTTCCCCTTTAACCGATTTCCATATCACTTCGTTAAGTGCCAGATCGGGCGCGGCATCTTCCCTTTTAAAGTTAAATCCGTCGGAGCGTTTGCTGCTTTTGGTTGTTGCAGTATTGCGCGTTGTCAAATCAACTTGTGCAGGTAAAACCTTAAATGGTGTTTGATCGGGTGTGGCAGTAAAACATTCGTACATAGGTAAGGCAGCCGCATCATACTGGCTCATTGGCGGTAAACCAAGTATCAACTCAATGGTGCGGAGCACCGACGAGGTTGAATACATACTATGTATTACGGCGTTCCGCTTTACATATGGGCCAACTACATAGGCCGGCGAACGGTGCGCATCAATATGGTCGGGACCATTTTGCGCGTCATCTTCCACTATAAACACAACAGATTCTTTCCAGATAGGGCTATGCGATAAATGTTCTATAAATCTCCCCACGGCCAGGTCATTGTCGGCAACAGCGGCAATCGGGCTTATCTTCCCTTTCTTTTGCCCGCTGGTATGATCGTTGCTTATTCTTACCGTGCTTAAATTAGGGACAGCGTTAGCAACCACCAGCGAATCGAAATCATGCGCCCAGGCATCGTAACGCACCTGGTCGGTTATGTCAAGGTCAAACCCCGGCGCGGCGGCGCACATATGCCCTTCTAAGGTTTTATATTTGGTTCTGCCAAATTCGCCAAATTCGCCATAGCTCCTAAAACTTAACCCGGCGCGTTGGCAATAATCCCATATATAACCATCGCGTGGGTACAATGCAGGGCGGCCTCCCTCATAGCTGGTAGAGCCTCCCCTGTTGCCATAGGTAGTAGGCCAGGTTTTTTCAACAATATCGGTAGCATAAGCAGCCATACTCCAGTTATGCCCATCAGCGCTTACTTCGGCATCAACATAAAAATTATCCATCAGCACAAAGTTATCGGCTATAGCGTGCTGGTTGGGTGTAACCCGCTCCCCAAATAAACAAAGCGATTTATCGCCATTGCCTTTGCTTACATCACCCAATACCTGATCATAGGTACGGTTTTCTTTAATGATGTAAAACACATGCTTAATAGGCGACTTCTCTCCCTTTTTGCGCGGAATAGGGTTACCCTTTTCGCCGGCGGCCATCATTATTTTATCGTTGGTAAAAGGCGTGTTGGCATACACCTGTTTGGTGTAATTTTTCAGATCCTGTTCTTTAGGCTCATCAATTATTGATAAGGTACCTTTAAATAAGCCCGCGATATATTGCAAACGGTTATTAGCTGTACTGCCGGTATGCACCCCGCTATTATCATCTTTAGAATAGGGTTGTGGACCCTGGGGGTTTGGCATAGATGTAAGGCCTTTACCATTGCTAACTAATATTTTATTGCCTAACAATTTGATATTGGTTGGATACCAGCCTACCGGGATAAAGCCCATGCTTTTGCTGTTACCCGGCAACGATACGTCAAATACGGCAAGGCAATTATTATCGGCATTGGCAATATATAAGGTTCTTTCGTTTGATGAAAGCGTCAAACCGTTTGTTGTTGAACCGGTAAGTTTTGTAGGGAATAATGTAGCGGATAATGTTTCTAACACTTTACCCGTAACCGTATTAATTACCGAAACTGAATTATCGTTTGCGTTTGCCACGTATAGCAAGCTCCCTTTTTTATTTAACAACAACTCGTTGGGATGATTTCCAACAGTTATCGATCCGGCAATTGTTTGAGAACGTGTATCGAACGTAACTACTTTATCGCTTCCCCAAACAGAAATATACAGTATTTTTTCATCGGGCGATAATATACAGCTGTATGCAAGTTCGGGTAATTGTACTGCCGATATTACTTTCCTGGTTTTCAGATCTACGGTGTAAATGCTGTTATCCTCCTTAGTAACTGTATATAAGCGCGAGCCGTCTTTTGCTACCGCAATTCCGGCGGGGCATATCTTGCTTTTTGGCCAGGGCTCCCCCAGTTTAATGGTATCCGGGGTTTTTAACTTGCGGTTGCTTACGTCAAAATCTAATATCACATTTGCATTACCGCCCGATACATACAGGTTTTTATTATCCCCGCTAAAAGCCAGGCCATACCAAGCCGTTTTTAATTCAATTTCAGAAAGCGCCTTTTCCTGTTGCGGGTCTATCAGTTGCAGCGATTGAATGCTTTGCCCGTTATTTGTAACAGCAAGCAGCTGACCTGAAGGACTAAGCTGCATATTGAGTGGCAGATCGCCCAATTGTAGCTGTCGGCCTGCAGGGCTTAGCTTCCAGCCATTGGGCAACAATACCTGCCCGCTTTCTTTCACTTTGCCGGGTGTTTGTGCCATTGCGATTTGAGCTGTGCATAGCAGCAGTGCAAGAGCGCTTGTTATTAGCTTGTTAGGTGTATTCATTGGATTAGCCCTTTGTTTAATTTTTAAGACTTGTAGCCACAGTACCCGCCGGATACTCCGCCTCTATCTGATCAAGAGTTGATTGCTTGGTTAACTGAATATTGGTTTGCGTGCGGGCCTTTACCCATTTACCCAAACGCGGGTTATAAATACCGCCAAGTTTATAGTAAAAGCCCAGATCGGCAGGTGTAGTATAGGCAAAGCACAAGGTATTAGAGCCCTGGCGGTAATACGGCTGAGATTGCAGCGTGATTGGATTGATCACATCATAAAGATCTGTATTGGCAATTTTATAGCCCACAGCCGGCGGCCCTGCCGAAAACAGCTGCCCCCCTGATCCTACAAATACCACATCAATAGGCTGTGTATCTTTGGTTACTGTTGTTCCTTCAAATACGGCCATACCGAAGGCATTGCCGCTATTGGCAAAAAAGCCACCGTTACGGGCGCCAAAGCCGTCGCCATCTGCCTTGGTGTAATCAAAGGCCCTGATCCAGTTTGACGCGGTCATAGTTGTAGATGCAGAGCCGTTAATGGCTTTACCTGCGCCGCCAACGTAAAAGAAAGTACCTTTTTTTGCTGTACCTGTAGTGAGGTTAAATTTAAAGGTTCTGAACATGGTTGCAGGCGATGCGGAACCTCCGCCTGTAGCCCAACCGTTTGCAGGGTAACCTGCCGGAACAGACGCCCCCGCATTGTTGGTAACAACAACCGAGTATGGGGTAACCGCAAAATCAATATCGCGGGTGGCCAATAGCTGAATGTATTCGTAATTACCATCGCCACCTACAACGTCATTAATAAAACCGCTGATCACGATCGAGGTTACTTCGATAACAGAACTCAACACCTGCGAGTCATCGCCTTTTCGCATACGTATCTGCGGTGTCAGTTTTCCATCTGCTGCTGCCTTGGTAAAAACAATGCCGTAAAAATTAGCGGTTATTGGCAAAGCTGTATTGGCAAACTTTGCAGTTGTATCGGTATGCAGCGTAATGTTTTCAAAACCATCATTCACTGTTTTATCTCCCACAAAATGATCTGTGGGTGTTGGTAGTGGATCAAACCCTCCTTTAACGATTGCAACCAATGTGCTTTCGTACGTAGATGGATCATTAAGTATCGAACTGCTGGGTACACGGTTTGGTGCAATAGCGTTACCACTCGATATCTTTACTACCGCGCTTGCAGGAATATTTTTTATCTGCAATATGCCATCGGCCCTGGTTAGGGTGCCGCCGTTAACGGTAACAGACACCGAGTCGCCCGATGAATATTGGGCAGCAGCCGCTGCTCCGATAGGGATAGCGATACCTCTTAATAACGATAAACGACGATGGTCCTGAACAACAAGGTATCCTCCGGCAGGCATATTATTTCCGGAATAATCAGAAACTACGATACCCGTGATCTGGTCGGAACCATACATTACATCAGTTGTAAGTTTAACGTCAGATCCTTTATAAATATTCCGAAGGTCATACAACGGTATATATGGGCTTATTATTCCGCCGGGATAGTTACCGCCTTTTTTACAGGCTGCCCAGGTTAAAACCACAACTGATAATACCAGGTAAAAAGTTATTTTTTTCATTTTTTAATTATTTGATACAGATCAATGTTTAATTATGGTTTTTGCCACCAAACCTGAGTTGATATTTGATCGGGCCCTTGCACGGTAACTGCATTTTTATAACTGGTAGGATTGGCCGATTGTACATATACCGGGTACACCATTCTTGCCGGCATAATGCCGCCATTTTTTAAGCCTGCACCTTTTGGCAGCACGGGGTGGCCTGTGCGGCGATACTCAAACCATTGCTGCATATCTTCTAAAAACAGCGCGTAGTATTTTTGTAAATGGATAGTTTCCATTTTGCTATCAAGTGGCGCCGTATCGTTCCAGCTCAACCCCGCATTGGTTAAATATGTCTGAAATTCGGGGCTGTTAATTGTAGGTGCCGTTACCGGGATACCCGAAGCTGTTGGGTTAGGCCAGGTAGGTACCCAAAATACAAGCCCGCTTAAAATACCGGTTTGCCAATACGTTTGTGCCGATCCTGTGATGTAGCTTTTTGCAGCAGCTTCGGCCAGTATGAACTGCAATTCGCTGTAATTCATGATCAGGCCTGTTAACTGGTTTGTTTGAAGACTTACCGCCGAAGTGTTGGAATAAAAATATGATTCTTTAGGATCGCCACTACCTGCCGGATAACCGCTGGCCACACCCGAAAAACCGCCCGAACCTTGCGCTATACCCCAGGCGTTAAAACCTGCAGTAGCATAATTAGAAATATTGATGCGCGGATCATTCCATGTAATCAAGTGATCAATAAAGAAACTACCTATTGCCGGGCTGCGCCAATCTTGTTCACGTACAGTTTGATAAGGTGACACATATGCACCGCCTGTCCATCGCAATATAGCTGCGTCATCATTGCTCGTCATGATAGGATATGTAGAAGCATTGGTATTAACTATCTGCGCTATTTTGGCCTGAGCGGCAGGGCCAACATCGGCTTTTGCCGATAGCTTTAACAGTAAGCGTAAATAAAGTGAGTTTCCAAACTTGCGCCATTTGGTGATATTACCTTTGTAAACAGGATCGCTGCTGGCTACAATTGCTACATTGGCAGAAAGCAAGGTGTTAGCAGTTTCCAATTGCTGGAAGATACCCGCGTAAATATCTTTTTGCGCATCAAATTTAGGTTTAAATATACTGCTATCACGTGCCAGGTTTGATTCTGAATAAGGCACATCTCCATAGGTATCAGCTAATAGCGAATAGATCCAGGCCTGGCAAACTAATGATATGCCCTGGTAGGATTTATTGAAATTGAGCGGCTGGCTCGATATGTTGTAGATATCTTTAAAATTGGTAAGTTGCAGGTACCAGTTGTTCCATAGGTTATCAGATGTTGATTTTGGAAAATCGTACCTGAAAACTGTGCCTTCGGCATCTGTTTCGCTTACCGTAACCTGCATTAACTCGTTATTAAAATTACGGTTACGCAGCATATTGGCACTTACTGTGGCTACCAATGCAGGGGCCAGCAATTGCTGTGGCAAAGCATTGGGCGTATTGATAGGATCAGTGTTGATGCTCTCAAAGTTTTTAGTACAAGATGGCAGTAGGGCCATCAGTACAACTGCGGTATAAATGAATTTATATATCTTGTTTTTCATTGTTCTTAAATTAAAATCCAACAGTTAGGTTGATACCCAGTGTGCGGCTTGATGGAAATTGGCCTATCTCAAAGCCGGTAACGATATCTGTACCGCTCAGGGTACCAAATTCAGGATCGAACATTGGCCAGGGCGACCAGATGTACAGGTCGCGGCCATACACACCAATTCTGGCACTTTGTAAACCCAGTTTGCTTAATAACTTCACCGGTAAAGAGTAGTCTATCCTTGCTTCGCGGAATTTGATAAAATCAGTACTGAATGTACTGCCTTCGGCGTTATCCGAGCCCATTTGTGAGCGGTAGTAATTATCTACATCGTAAGTAAGTACATTGTTAGGGCGGTAGCTTCCATCAGGATTTTGAATTACACCATTACCTATAATACCACTATACCGGCCCGGCAATGTGCTGGTAAGTTTTCCTTGCTCAACCATTTTATAGTTCATCAGCGAGTGCGCCACAGCACCGTGCTGCGCATCGAATAATACATTAAGACGGAATTGCTTATAGGTAAAATTACTGCCCCAGCTTACTTTGTATTTAGGCACTGTGTTGCCCAGGTAAACCAGGTTTGGCGATAATTTGGCAAAGCCCGTGGTTGCATCATAAACCACTTGCCCGTCAGGTGCGCGCAGGTAACCGTTACCGTACAGATCGCCCATGCTGCCGCCAACTGTAGCAACAATCTGGCCGCCACCTACAGCGCCTGTTCTTAACACAACTGAACTATCTGCTATCTCGGCTATCTTATTACGGTTAGCAGAGAATGTACCGAATACAGTCCAGGTAAAGCTTTTTGTTTTTACAGGGGTAGCATTTAATGAAAGTTCGATGCCTTTGTTATTCACCTGCCCAATATTGGTAAGCGCCTGCGCGTAGCCCGAAGCGCGATCAACAATACGTGATAGTATCTGGTTTTTGGTATTGCCGGAATATAAGGTAATATCAAAATTCAACCTGTCTTTAAGTAACCGCACATCGGCACCAACCTCATAAGTGGTGGTTAATAAGGGCTTCAAATCAAAATCCGGTAGTAATGTAGGGTTCTGTAATGCTCCGCCGGGGTACAAACCTCCCCCTGCGATGCTGTAATTATATGATGTGATGTATGCTGTTGTACCGCCGCTGCCAACCCCGGCAAATGATGCCCTTAATTTTGCGTAGGTGATAGCTTTAGGCATTTTAGCAAAGTCCGAAAGGATAAAGCTTGTGCTCACTGACGGATAAAAAAATCCCGAGTTTGAATGGCGCGAAGGTGTTGCCAAAACACTGGTATAATCCTGGCGGCCTGTAAACTCAATGTACAAGTAATCTTTGTACGACCCGTCTATCACACCATATAAACTATTGATGGCATACCTGCTTTTATCCGGAAGATAAACCAAAGGGCCGGCCGCGTTTGATACCGAATAGATACCCGGATAGGTTAAAGAATCGGCCCTTACCTCATCTTTATTATATTTATTAGCCAGCACACTACCACCAACCGAAGTAGTTAGTTTAATATCATGCGTTATTTTTTGGTTGTAGCGCAGTAAAAAGTCGCTGGTTATTTCTTGAGAGTAAATGTTTTGTGAACGGTATGAACCACGCACCAGCTTTGAACCTGCATCATACGGGCGGTTTTGCTCGCGCTGTTCATAGCTCATATCAACCGATGTTCTTAACAATAAGCTAAGGGCTTTTGTAATTTGATAATTGGCAGATACGTTGCCGGTAATGGCGTTACGGTTAGTTTTATTAATAAACTCGTAAGATACGGCATATGGGTTTTCAGGAAATGAGCTGTATGGATATTCTATAACCCTGTTTTCCTGCCCTAACTTCCAATAGTTTCTCAGCCAGTTCGGGTCAGCATTGGGTTGCCAAAAAATAAACCAATACATAATAGATTGGTTACCATAACCCGCACCGGGCAGATTATCGCTATTCATGTTATTGTAAGATACTTTTGATGATATGGTAAGCTTATCGTTCACTTTGGAATTTACCGACATCGCTACCGTGTTGCGATCGTAGCCCGTGTTGGGTACTATCCACTTATTTACAACATTTGTTGCCGAAAAACGGGCTGTTGTTTTATCAGTACCACCATCAACACTAATGGAGTTTGTAAATGTATGCCCGGTTTCAAAATAGTGGTGAATGGCATCGGTATATGGCACCCAGGGTGTACGTGTTAGCCCTTGTTTCTGGGTAACAGGGTCAAACTGGTAAAACATCTGGCCGTCAAACTTTGGCCCGTAAGCCGAGCTTGTGCCGCTGGTGCTCGCCCCGTCAGGGCCTGCGCCATACGAATAATAATTTGCACCACCTGTACCTTGCCCGTACTGGTATTGAAGATCGGGCCAGCGGTTCACGCTTTGCATATTGGTATTTGAATTAATGCTAACACCAAAACCTTTACGTTTTGGATTGCCTGATTTTGTGGTGATTACTACCGCGCCATTGGCTCCCCGCTGCCCATACAACGCGGCAGCGCTTGGCCCTTTCAGTACGGTTACACTTTCAATATCTTCCGGGTTCAGGTCATCGATATTACTGCCGTAATCAGCAGGCATATTGTCGCTGCTGGTACCATAAGCGGCTTCTCCAGGGTTAGCTGTACGTTTACCGCTACTGTTGTTCATTACAACACCATCAAGTACTATTAAGGCTTCGTTATCGCCGGTAAGGTTATTTTCGCCACGTAAAATGATCTTACTCGACCCCAGGGGACCGCTATTTGAACGTATAAGGTTCAGCCCCGCAACTTTTCCCGATAAGGCATCAGTCCAGTTGGCCGATAACGCATCGGTTAATTGCTCGCCTTTAATTACCGTTGCGGCATAGCCGAGGGCTTTTTCTTCGCGTTTAATACCCAATGCTGTAACTACAACCTCGCTTAATGCCGAAGTGCTTACCACCAATGCGATATTAACGCCCATAACGCTGCTGTTATACGCTTGTGCCTGGGAAGTAAACCCGATAAGCGAAAAATTAACAGTTGTAGCACGGGGTATGCGTATCGAAAACTTGCCATTAATATCTGTAGAACCGAGGAATTTTTTACCGGCATCGGTTATGGTAATGCCCGGCAGAGGCTCTTTATCGGTAGCTGAAGTTACTGTACCGCTTACCGAGATGATCTCAAGCTTTTTGATCACAATATTGCCATCAATATTTTTAATGCCGATGCCGGCATGTTGCAGGGTTAGTGCAAGGTTATCAAAAGAGATATTTTCTGAAGCCAATGTTACTATCTGTGACATATTTACTTCGGCATCAAAGGATACCTTAAAGCCATACTTGCTTTTCAGGCGCTCGGCTATCGTTTGAACATTTAATCGCTTTTGCTGAAAATTCAGCTGCTCGGGCATTTTAACCTGTGCCCATAGGGATAGGGAGCACAGCCACATGAGCAGTAGTACGCCCAGGGGTTTTCTAAATTTAAAAAGTAGGGATTGTTTCATAATGAAGATCAGAATAGTATAAGTGTGTTGGGGGTTTCAAATCGGTAGTTGATACCGGTGGCGTAACGCAGGCCTTTTAAAAGGTCGGCAATGCCGGTATCTTTCATTTCGCCGCTAAAGCGGCGTGCATTTTTGCAGGTTGATAAAACCTTTACGTTTATATTATACCAGCGCTGTAACTTAACAGCAATTTCGGTTGTGTTACTGTTGTTAAAAAAGAGCGTACCGGTTTGCAGGGACAATGCATCTTTAACGGCTACCGTTTTAACAGCTATATTATTATCAGCATTGGCAATGAGTTGTTGACCGGCTTTTAAGTAATGAGTTTTATTGTTGGTTATAACACCAACAAGGCCGGTGGCAACCTTAACTTCGGCAGGCATGTATTTACGTGCATATACGTTAAACGAGGTACCTAATACCGTAACCGATAGCTTATTGCCGGTATAAATAATGAAAGGTTTTTTGGTAAGGTGCTTTACATCAAAAAACGCTTCACCGTTTAAATTAACTTCGCGCTTTGGCCCGTTAAAGTTTTTAAAGCTGAGTTCAGAATTTGGGGCTAAGTAAACAATGGTACCATCGGGCAGGGTAACATTACCACGGTTAATCGTATTGGTATGTACAACCTGGATTTTATCGGCACCTATGGCAGCCGATCTGTAATAAAACCACCCAAGCACACTACATAGCAACAGGCTGGCCGCTAACCCGGTAAACCAGTAATGTTTAGTTCCGCTTTTTGGGCTTGCTACTGATTCCGTAACCGGAAACATCCTGTTTAACAGGTGCAACCACTGTTCCTCAATATCGCTTTGTTTAAGGGGTTGCAGCAACTGTGCCTGGCGGCGTTCCAGGTAAGTAAGCAGGTAACGGTGCTCGGGCTGTAGGACGCACCATTCTTGTACCTGTAACATCTCGGCGTCGTTACAATCGCCGTTAATGTAATTAATTAAAAGTTCCCAGTTTATTGTGTTCATTTATGTAGAAGAGCACGCAACCGGCTTTTCCACCAAAAGAAATAATTAAGTATTTGTTAAGTTTTTGTTAATGGACTTAAGGAGGCGACTTATCCCTCAAACTATGGGTGTTAGTTAAGAATATTAAACACCAAGCTGATAAGTAACATACCACCGGCAATACTTGCTTTGTCCAAATCGCTGTGGTTAATTGCTTTGGTTAATTGCTCCATTGCCTCGCGTAAATTATACTCCACTTTTTTTTCAGGTATAGCCAGGGCTTCTGCAATTTCAGCATATTTAAGTCCAAGCAAACGTAGCTCTATGATCTGTTTGCGTAAAGGCGAAAGGTTATTGATCATATCCTCAACTATCCTGATCGATTGCTTGGCTACAAATTTTTCGAACGGATTATAGGTATCCGTTGGGATATCGAACAAATCATCAGGCAGGTTGGTTGTTTGCCTGCTGGCAGTAATGGCTTTTAAAGCACCATATTTTGCAGCTCTGAAAAGGTAGGGTTTTAAGTTGTTTATCTGCAGCTGATCTTTTTGCTGCCAAAGATTAAGAAAAAGATCAGACAGGACATCCTTTGCAAGAGCTTCGTTTTTTATCAGTCCGTTTACATACCTGAACAGTGGTGAATAGTTTTCTTTAAATATGCTTTCAAAACCATCCAGCGTATTTAAAACAGGCATGCTTACTGTACTCATGATGCCAACAAAAATAGGCTTAGCTACATTTCGGCAATAAAACCATTATGTTAAATTTATATTAATGCACCAAATCTTACCTCAAATAAAAAACGCAGCCCTAATACATTAGAACTGCGTTTTTAGTGCTCCCGACGAGATTCGAACTCATATCGATGGTACCGGAAACCATAATTCTATCCATTGAACTACGGAAGCAATATGCAAATATACTTTTTTAGAGGCAAGAAGTAAGAATCAAGAGCCAAGATTAAAAAGTCTTGATTCTTGCTTCTCTTCTTATACGTTAAACCTAAAGTGCATAATGTCGCCATCGGCAACTATGTAGGTTTTACCCTCAACGCTTAGTTTGCCATTCTCTTTACAAGCCGCCTCCGAGCCATATTTGATAAAGTCATCATACTTTATTACTTCGGCACGGATAAAGCCTTTCTCAAAATCTGTATGGATAACACCCGCGGCCTGTGGCCCTGTAAAACCTTGTGTTATTGTCCAGGCACGCACTTCCTGCACACCGGCAGTAAAGTATGTAGCCAGGTTTAAAAGCTTGTATGCAGCCTTAATTAACTGTGTAACGCCCGACTCGCTTAAGCCCAGGTCATCTAAAAACATCTGGCGCTCATCATATGAGTCCAGTTGTGCTATTTCAGATTCTATCTGTGCCGATATGATCAGCACCTGCGCGTTCTCATCCTTAACAGCCTCCCTTACCTTTTCTACGTAAGCGTTACCAGTGTTTACCGATTTCTCCTCAACATTGCAAACATACATAACCGGTTTAGCGGTAAGCAGCCAAAGGTCATCAACATATTCCTTATCTTCATCGGCAACCGGGGCGGTACGTGCCGACTTTCCCGATAGCAAATGGTTTTTATAAACAGTTAATACCTCAAAGGCTTTCTTTTGCTCTTTATCGCCTATCTGCGCGCCTTTAGCAACTTTTTGTATTTTCTTTTCTATCGATTCCAGGTCCTTTAATTGCAACTCCGTATCAATGATCTCTTTATCACGGATCGGATCGACCGAACCATCAACGTGGATCACGTTATCATCATCAAAGCAACGCAAAACGTGGATAATGGCATTTGTTGCACGTATATTACCTAAAAACTGGTTACCTAATCCCTCGCCTTTGCTGGCACCTTTTACTAAACCGGCAATATCAACTATCTCGATAACGTTTGGCACAATACGCTGAGGATTTACCAGCTCGGCCAGTTTGGTAAGCCGCTCATCCGGAACGGTAATTACACCTACATTTGGCTCAATGGTACAGAACGGAAAATTAGCCGCCTGCGCCTTGGCGTTTGATAAACAATTAAAAAGTGTTGATTTCCCTACATTTGGCAAACCTACTATACCACACTGTAAACCCATTTTTTTTATGTTATTAGTTATTTGAGTTATTAAATTACTGGTTCTTTGGAAGGTGCATATCTTAATTGATATGCAACAACTCAATAACCGATAACTTAGCAACTACAGCAATTTTGGCGCAAAGATAAGATAATTTATTGCCTTGTAATCCGAAAAAAGTAAAGGACTTTCACCATATTAGCGAGCGAAAAAATCACGATGCTAAATATGTAAAAACGGGCTTATGGAAGAAATGGTTGAACAAATAGAATTGTTGCTGGAAAAAAAAGATGATGATCTGCTCCGTGAACATCTGAACAACCTCAATATTTCTGACGTTGAACAACTGATAGACGAACTCCCTGAACATGGCCCTAAATTTATTGAGATACTATCGCTCAACCGTGCGGTAAACGTATTCCGTATCCTCGATTTCCCTACGCAGGAGCGGATGATAAAAAAGTTGTCGGGGGCCAAAATAGCCGAGATCATCAACAAGCTCCCACCCGATGACCGTACTGCCCTTTTTAGTGAGTTACATGGTGATGCAGTAAAGGCAATGATACAAACACTCAGCGCTGCCGACAGGCGGGAAGCGCTGATGCTGCTTGGGTACGAAGAAGATAGTGTAGGCCGCCTGATGACGCCCGATTATATTACTGTAAAAAAAACATGGGATGTTACGCGTGTATTACAACACCTGCGTAAATATGGCAAAAACTCCGAAACCATTGATGTTTTATATGTGATAGACAGTAATGGTGTTTTGCTGGATGATATACGGATACGTGAAATATTATTGGTTGAACCTGAAACCAAGGTAAGCGCACTGATGGATAACCGGTTGATAGCACTTAACGTGAAAGACCCGCAACAGGAAGCCATTAATGTATTCAGGATGAACAACCGCACCGCTTTACCTGTTACCGATGATGAAAATATTTTGCTCGGTATTGTAACTGTTGATGATATTTTGTGGTTAGCCAACGAGGAATATACCGAGGATATTCAAAAGATAGGTGGTACCGAAGCTTTGGATGAGCCTTATATGGATATGCCCTTGCTCAAACTGGTAAAAAAACGTGTAGGCTGGCTGATCATTTTGTTTTTGGGCGAAATGCTTACCGCTACGGCCATGGGCTTTTTTGAAAAACAAATAGCCAAAGCTGTAGTATTGGCGCTTTTTGTACCGCTTATTATATCAAGTGGCGGCAATAGCGGCTCGCAGGCTTCAACATTGATTATACAAGCCATGGCATTGGGTGAAGTTACCATTGCCGATTGGTGGCGTGTAATGCGCCGCGAGATCATATCGGGCTTGTTACTGGGTGTAACTTTAGGCATAATAGGTTTTTGCAGGATATTTGCATGGACGCTTTTTTCGACCATATACGGCCCGCATTGGATATTGGTTGGCTTTACCGTTGGCTTAGCGCTGATAGGCGTAGTATTATGGGGTTCATTAGCCGGGTCTATGCTGCCGTTGTTGCTCAAACGTCTGGGCGCCGATCCTGCAACCTCATCGGCCCCATTTGTGGCTACCCTGGTTGATGTTACGGGCCTCATTATCTACTTTACCATAGCCGTAAGCATAATGCATGGGGTATTGTTATAACCAACAAAAAAGCCCCGCCTTTACAGGCAGGGCATATATTTTTTATACTTTAACTTATATCTCGAACGAAAAATCGTCACCGGCTTTTGCGGTTTCGCTAAACTCACTGTATTCGTAGCGTTTTTCAACTACTTCCTGGTTAGCTTTAATATAGTCAACCGTATCTTTCAATCCTTCGGCAAATTTTTCAAAGTCTTCTTTGTACAAAAATATCTTGTGTTTAACAAAAACGCCATCTTCCAATCTTTTCTTGCTCTCGGTTATGGTAACGTAATAATCATTTGATCGTGTGGCTTTCACATCGAAAAAATATGTTCTTTTACCGGCTCTTACCTTCTTCGAAAAAACCTCCTCACGCTCCCTGTTCTCAAAATCTCCCATATTTTAGTGTCGTTAATTAAGATTAGTTTGGGATAAATATATAAAAATTTTAAAAGTGCAAGTATAAAATGTGTTATAATATTATAAAATCTTCAATATTATAGGCATTTTAATAACAGAATGTTGTTTTTAAGGGGCTTCCTGTTCTTCAAGTAACTGTTTTTCGTACAGTTCAAAATAGGCGCCTTTTGCATTCATCAGTTGTTGATGTGTGCCTTGCTCCAGTATCCTACCCTGGTCTAACACTAAAATTTTATCTGCGTTTTTTATGGTCGATATCCGGTGCGCAATAATAATGCTGGTTTTGTTTTGCATTATCCCGCCAAGGTTATTCAAAATTTCCTCTTCAGTTTTAGTATCAACAGCCGACAGGCAATCATCAAATATCAATACCTGTGGTTGTTTAAAAATAGCCCGTGCTATTGATACGCGCTGCTTTTGCCCGCCCGAAAGGGTAACACCGCGCTCCCCTATCATGGTAGCAAAGCCTTCTTCAAACTCAATAATATTCTGGTAAACAGCAGCATCTTTTGCAGCTTGTTCCACATCGTTCATATTAAGTGTATCGGCGCTAAAGGCTATATTATTGGCAATGGTATCGCTAAACAGAAAAACCTCCTGGGGTACAAAACCTACCTGCGACCGGAAGCTGTTCAGGTTAATGGTATCTACAGGTTTATCATCTATCAGCACCTGCCCTACATTGGTATCGTACATCCGCATCAGTAAATTAGCTATAGTTGATTTACCCGAACCGGTACGGCCAATAATAGCGATCAATTGGCCGGGCTCTGCAACAAAAGATACATCATCCAAAGCCAATATGCCTGTTTCAGGGTACCTGAAGGTAACATTCTTAAACTCTATTTTACCCTTTACGGCGATGCGATCGTTTGTTGGCGATATAATTTCGGGCTGCTCTTTTAAAAACTCATTGATGCGCTTTTGCGATGCCGCCGCACGTTGCGTAAGCGATGTTACCCAACCTAATGATATTACCGGAAAAGTTAACTGCGCCAGGTACACAATAAACTCGGCAATATTACCCGGTGTTATATTGCCTTTCATTACCTCAACCCCGCCAATGTAAATGGTGATGATGCTACTCAAACCTATCAGCAACAACATCATGGGGTAAAACAAGGCCTGCACGCGCACCAACTCCATGCTGTGTGTTTTATAATTTTCGCTTTCGGCTGCAAAACTGCCACGCACAAAGTTTTCGCGCACGTATGATTTGATGATACGGATACCCGAAAAATTCTCTTGTACAAAGCTTGATAGTGCCGAAAGCCGCTGTTGTATCTTTTCGCTACGCGAGTTGATGATGTTGTTTACATAAAATATGGTAAAAGCCAGTACGGGCATCGGCAATAGCGAAAAAAAAGCAAGTTTGGGATTTACCGAAACCATTACACCTATGGCCAGCATAAACAAGGTTACTGTATTTATCGCATACATAATACCCGGGCCAAGGTACATCCGCACACGGCTAACATCCTCGGTAACGCGGTTCATCAGGTCGCCGGTATTGTGGCGACGGAAAAAGGCGAGCGATAGTTCCTGGTAATGGGTATATATCTCGTTCTTCATATCATACTCAATATGGCGCGACATTAAAATAATAGTTTGCCGCATAAAAAACAAGAACAGCCCCCGCAACAGCGAAAGTACCAGCACCAGCACACCAAACAAAAACAAGCTCGACCCAAATATATCCGACACGATAGACTGCCTGCCAAAGCCATCGAACAGTTGAAAAATGCCTATGTTTTCGGTAACCAAATTAAAGGCAAGCCTAACCACTTGTGCCGGCAAAATGCCAAATACATTACTGATGATTACAAACAATACTCCCGGAATCAATTTCCAGCGGTATTTGAAGAAAAATTTATTTAAATAGGCAAGATGCTTCATCCTATATCAAAGGTAGCCATTGGTTTTGGTTTGAAGAAAGGCGACACGTAACTAATCAGTTAGCAGATCAACACACCCGGCGCCCATCTGCTTTAAGCGGGTATCTAAAGTTTTGAGGCCTTCCTTATCATTTAAGCTCCCATATAATTTTTTTATCATATCAAGCCCTTCCTTATCGGGATTACAAGCTTCATCTTTTTCCAGGTGTGGTATGGCTAACTTCAACCATTTATTGTGTTGTATTGCTATTTCATAATTACTGCTTAATAGCGCTACTTTAGCCTTATCCAGGTACAAGTAGCCTAATGCCCTATGTGCTATATAATAATCGGGCTCAGCCAAAACAACCAGTTCATAGTATTTTATCGCATTGTCTGGTTGTTTGCTATCCTCATAAAGCTTTGCCATAAAGGCGTAAAACTTAGTTTGTGTTTTGGCAGGGAGTTTTTCGTTGCCGGTTAGTATTCCGGTACCCAGTTCCATAGCCTTATCCGGATGGTGTTGTATAATGGCATCGTTAAAATCAACGTACTTATCATAAACGGTTTGGGCGCTCGCACAAAGGCAAAATCCCGATAGCAACATAAAAACAAATACTGATCGCATCCTGTGTAGTTTACTCTTTAACGCTGATTATTTAAAAATCGCATTCAACTGTCCGGCTAACCTGATGCCACCCTTATCTATCTGCTTTTGCAAAATGGCAATATGTTCCTGGTAATAATCTTCGCCTAACTCCTTATTATCTTTAACCTCTTCGTATAAAATGCTGCTTATCTGGTATGATTCCCACAGCCATATCATAATATCATCTGCCTGCCATTTGTTTATCTGTTCGGGCGTAGCGGTATCATAAGCTTGGGCCAGTTTACTGTAATCGTTGTTTTTGGCATGCTCTATTAATGCGCTATCCCATAGGTTATGCAGGTTACCGCTCACATTAAAAAAATTAATATCAATGCTATTGCCGCCTTTATCTTCAGCATGGCTTATGTGCATTGGCTGATGCAGATCACCAATAAAATGTACCAGGTATTTTAGTGCCATCGCCTTTTGCACTTTCGATTTTTTATCACTCGTTAACGTACGTTCGCAATCCACAATCACCTTAAAAATATTATCGCCCGGCATGGTGATAACAGCTTGCTTAAATTGCTCAAATGTTAAGCCACCTGGTAAATTTACATAATGCCAGGGCGCGGTGAAATTATACCGCTGATCAGATCGTATCTCATCGGCCCAGTTAGCTACATCCGGTAATGATTCATTTCCCAATAACTTTGCTATCTCTTCTTTCGCTTTTGAGGTAAGGTGGTTCTCTGCTATCTTAGCTACAGTACGGTGCCCAATTATACCCCATGATTGCAGTACTAACGCCAGCACTAATAACACAGGCACTAAAAAACTCTTCTTCATAATTTGCTTAAAATAAAAAATGCTTACCGGAGTAAGCATTTTAAAATAGAAATTAATATCGTAATTTATTTGCTTTTCAATAAATTGAACCTCAAACTAACCTCAACATCACCATTGTTATATGCGTTTAACGATGATGTGTTGGTGGTATAAAATGCCAATATTGAATATTGAGTTTTGTGTAAACCAAACCCAAAGGTAGCGCTTTTAGAGCTATGGTACATGGCTTGTAAGTTAAATGCGCCCTGACTAAACGCAAGGTTTGCGCCTGCATCAATTATCTTATCAAAACCACGTACTTGCCTGAAAACTACTTTTGGCTCAACGCTTATATCTGCGCTGTTACCAATTTTATAACTGGCCGATGTAAAAAACAGTTCGCGTTCAGCGGTACTGTTAGCATTCGACAATGATTTCAAATCAGGCAAAGCGCCTTGTATGGTCAGGTTGTTATTGGTATAAGCTACACCAAAATCGCCATCAAAATAAGTTGGACTATCGTTGTAGTGTGCCAGTGTAGGATCATTTTGGGTACCTATAACATTGCTCATTTCCAGGTGCTGATTTACAAAACCGCCTGATAAACCAAAGCTCAGTTTTTGATTATTACCACCAAGATCAATATGGTAAGCGTAGGTAACAACTGCACGGGTAGTTCTGAAAACACCCGAAATGTTATTATATACACTTAAACCTAAACCTACTTTTTTTGCCTGGTACTCTAATGACAGGGCCTGCATGTTTTGCGCCCCATCAACACCTAAGCTTTGTTTACTGTAAGACAGGTTAACATTTAAACCGGCATCTAACCCTGCCATTGCAGGGTTAAACAGGTATTGGTTTTGGTAATACTGGCTCCCGAAAGGATTAACCTGAGCTTTTACCGCTGTTACCGACAGCATTGCCGATCCAACTAAAAAAGCCGCTATAATACCTACTTTATTGAATGAATATGTTTGTAATGTCATGTTGCTCTTTTTATTATTAGTCTCTAACTATGCTGATATAACCTGTGTATTTTGTACCATTGCCAAGGTCAACCACGTATTGGTATGTGCCTTGTGTTAACGGTGCACCGTTGTATGATCCGTCCCAGGTGTTCAGGTATCCTGATTGACTGAAAACAATTTTACCGGCTTTATCAAACACCTTAACATTGTTAGTTTTATAAAACTCAATATTTACAATGTTCCAGGTATCGTTTATACCATCGCCATTTGGAGTAATAACATTGTTGGTAACCAGTTTACGGGCTGTATAAGTGTTAATTGTAATAGTTTTTGTTGTTGGGCAACCAGCAGCATTATATGCTGTAACCTTGTAAACGGCATTACCTGCATAAGTGCCTCCTGAACCTTGCGGGTTAAATATGGTTTTGCCCGGTTTTACAACTACCGATGCACCTGTATTACCGTTTATAAAATCGGAAGATGTAGCTGCATTGGTAACATCCCATAAATAGCTTACACCACCTGTGGCAGTCAAGGTAACTGTTTGCCCCAGTTCTATCGGGTCAGTACCTGCGCTGCTTGTAATATCAACAGTTGCTAATCCATTTAAGGTAACATTAAATGTTTGGGTAAATGTATCAACACCGCCATTAAGTGTGCCGCCGTTATCTTTTACGGTAACACTTACAACCGCACTGCCGCTTATGCCTGGTGCAAACGTGTAAGTAAGCGTGGCAGTAGTTGCACTTATAGGTAATATACCTATTGACGCGAATAAAGCGGGATTACTTGAACTTACAGAAACAACCGCAATTTGTGAACTTTCAACAGGTGATATGCCGCTTAAAGCGATAGTTTGCGGTGTTGCAGTATAACAAGCAGCTGCCGGGTCGGCTATCGCAGCCAATGTTGGTGCTACGTTTGGCGGGTCAATACCTGTTCCGCTTAAAGTTACAGTTGCGTTTGTTGCGCCCGGGCTTGCTATTGTTGCAGCGCCGTTAAATAATACTTTGGTACCCGGCGCAAAGTTTACATAAACAGTTTGCGGGGATGCCATTTCGGTGGCAGTGTAAGTGATAGATGTGCCGTAACCGCCAACGCTGGTTTTTGATACTGCAAACGGTGCGGCAACTGTTACTGTAGTAGATGAACCCGTTGTAATATTTGCACCTGTTAAAGTAAATGGTAACCCCGCCGAAGTAGCAGTGATAGATTGATTACCAAATGCCACAGTTGTTGGCGTGGTAGCCGGTGTAGTTGTAGCGGTTAATGTTGGCACTGCCAAACCGGTGCCCGTTAAAGTAACCGATTGGTTTGTAGCGCCTGTACTTACGTTTAAAGCGCTACCGTTGTTAACACCACCTACGGCAACTACTGTTGGGCTAAACACAACAAATACAGTTTGCGGTGTTGCCATTTCTGCTGTTGTATAAGATAAACTTGTGCTATAAGTACCTGCTGTACCTGTTTTTGAAATAGAGTATGGTGCAGCAACTGTAACAGTAGTACTTGTTGCGGTAATAAACGCGCCTGTTAAAGTATAAGTTTGCGCAGTTGATGTTCCACCAATTATCTGGCTAAATGCTAAACTTGTTGGCGCTACAGTTAGTGCAGGTATACCAATACCTGTTCCGTTTAAGTTAAGGGTTTGGGTGGTACCGCCTGTGGTGGCATTACCTACTGTACCATTATTAACTCCGCCAACAGCTACTACAGTAGGCGAAAATTTAACCCACACGGTTTGCGTACCAGAACCCGATGGAAAATCGGCAGTGGTATATGTTAACGATGTTGTATAGGTACCACCGCTGGTTTTAGATAGGCTATATGGGCCCGTAGCTGTAATTGTTGATGCGCCTGAAATATTAGCCCCCGTTATAATATAGCTTTGTGATGCCGGCGATGAATTAATAAGCGAGCTAAATGTTAAACTTGTTGGATTAAGTGTGAATAACGGAACAGGTGCCGCTACCGATGTACCGGTTACAGTAACAGTTGCGTTTGTAGCACCTGTACCTGTAGTACTGTTGGTAATAGTTGCGCCGGTAAGCCCTAGGGTTCCCGCCGCGAACTGCACATACACGGTTGGCCCTGCAGCTATTTCAGTAGCTGTAAAGGTTATTGATGATGCATAGCCAGATCCGTTTGTTTTTGAAACTGTAAATATCGCGTTATTACTGCTCACGGTAGTGGTACTGCCTGCAATAATATTTGCACCTGTTAATACATACGATTTTGTTGCGTTTGTAGCAGTTGTTTGGTTACCAAAATCTATTGATGTTGGTGTGGTTGCCGGTGTGGTTGTTGCCGTTAAAACCGGAACAACGCCTGTACCGGTTACTGTAACTGTAGGCAACGTGGTTACATCAGCATCGGCGGTTGTAATTGAACTGTTTGCAGCACCTGTAGCTACGGGACTAAACTGTACATATACAGTTGGCGCCGTTGCAGCGGTAAGTTCTGCAGGTGTAAAGGTTAACGTTGCCGTAAATGGCCCCGCATTTGATTTTGATAAAGTGTACGCACCTGTAGCTGTAACAACAGCATTGGTTGACCCCAGGTTAGCACCAGATAATGTGTATGTTTTTACAGATGGAACACCCTGATTAACATTACCAAATGCCAATGATGTTGGCGTGGCTGTTAGTGTTGCCACGGCCGCGGCGGCAGCAGTACCAGTTAATGCTACTGTTGCAGTAGCCGTACCGCTGGCTATGGCTACTGTACCGGTTGTAGCCCCTGGCGTAGCAGGCGCATTAAATTTCACCGAAACTGTTTGCGCACTTGCCATTTGGGCTTGTGTATAGCTCCCGGTAAGGCCATAAGTACTACCGTTATCTGTCGAAATTGAATAAGGAGCAGCAACACTTAATGTAACACCGCCTGCAGGTATATTAGTGCCTGATAGCGAAAAGGTTTTGGCTGCCGATGTTGTACTTACAGTTTGTGTTGTACCAAAATCTATTGATGTAGGAGTGGTTAAAGGGGTTGTAGTGGCAGTTAACGTTGGTGTGGCCGCAGCAGCTTGTGATGTTCCATTGATAACTACGTTATCAAGACTGAATGTACCGCCCGATCCTTCAGCATTAAAACCATAAAAACGCAGCGTTATTGGCCCCGTCACGTTTGCGAAAGCTGTGGCATCAAATGTTACCGTACTGCCTACTTGTGCTACAGTAAGATTATCCGTGCTTTGAAATATGTTGGTAGGAACAACACTTAACTCGATGTTTGCCGGATTGATCGATGCTGTCAAATTAGCGCCATAACTATCAAGGCTGCTCCGTACAGCATATTGTCTTACACCTGTACTTGATCTTTGAAAATCAAAAGTCATAGTGCTTAGTGTAACCGATGTACCGCTGTTAGGAGTTATAGTTACCTGGTAATATTGATTTAGGTCTATACCGCCGGTAAAAGTATTTACAAGGGTTGTAGCACCCGGAGGCCAGGTTGAAAAAGAAAAACGTCCACCGGCACCAGGGTTAGTGGGTGGTGCCACTGATGGTGTATACACCTGCTGTACTAAAACCGCCGAAAAGCTACCAAATGTAACCCCGGTAGCTGTTGGAACAGGCGTAGGGTCGGTAAGTCCTGTGGAAGAGGTAACACTTCCGAAAGCATAGGTAGCAGTAAACGCCTGACCGTAACTAAGGCTACTGCTTAATGTAAAGAATAACGCATAGAGCAGGTAGAGTAATTTTTTTTTCATGTACTATTTTATTAAGATATTAAAACTTTTACTTTACAATTTTCAAATACCCACCCTTAGCCTTTGGCCGGGATAGATCTTACTGATAACCAACGCCCGATTACTGACCAGGATCTACTTTATTCTTTAACGCATCATGCACGCTTTGCGGTAATGCCGATAGCAAGGTATAGCCTGTAGCCGTTTCTATCGAAGCCATGGTAGCAATATAATTCTTCCAGTTGGAGTTGATGCTGTTAACATTTGGGGTATTTATTGAGATAACCCTTGTAGCGGCACTTACACGGGCCAAATCGCCATTACCAACAGGCAATACAACAGCCACCTTCCATACATTGCTTGGAACGTTAATGTTTTCGGTAGGGTATTTAGCGAATTTAATGCTATTAAACGGCCCTTTCAAACCTGTACCACCAGTACCGTAACTACCCATTATAATGTATATCTCGTTTCCGGCACTTAATAATGAGCGGCAGTAATCTTCAAAATTACCCCATGTTTGTTGGTTATTGTTTGGGGCTTGAGGTATCATATTGCTCATCAAAAAGGTAGCTTTGTTAGCATCGGTAGAGCTTGTTCTATCTGCCGACGGGCAGTTGTGCCCCCTGTCAAACCCGTAAGTTGCATAATCATAGCTATCACTTTGCACTGCAAAAACACCTGTAGGCAAACCCGCAAATCCCGCAAACGCGTCAGTACGTTTTGTGCCGCCTATGTTAGAAGCATCCAAATGCCAGCAAACCCAGTTTGGCTCTTGCTTGGTTGCGTTATAGCTTTCTACATAATAACCTTGGTTTAACAAAAAGTTATCATTAGATACACTACCCGCTCCTGATGGGTTCCCCATCAGCATATTGCTGTTATCGCCTGATATGGGCGGGGCATCTACCCCTACGGTTACGCCACTCGGAGGGGTAACTGTACTTGTACCTGAATCATCGGCTACCGGGGCCGGTGGGGTGGTATATGCCAGATTTGTAGTATCTACACCTTGATTTTTAGAACAGGATACCATAAAAACTGATACCGTAGCAGCATAGATAAGTAAGTGTTTAAATTTCATATGTTTAATATAATGAGGTACAAATAAATGATAATGTTATTAACTTAATGTTAAATGTCACAATAAAATACTAATTAACGGAAAATTATGGATGAACAGACAAAAAAATCATTTTTTTATTATTGTAACGTTAAAAATACAATTTTAACTTTTTTTTGTGAATTATTCGCAAAAAAAACTAAACTATAGGAAATTTTTTTTTATAATTACCAAATATTTAACAATCACTTAATCAAAAACTAATACGCTCATAATAATCCAAACGAAAACTTATCTTAATTTCGACTTTTCTAAAATCACCAAATTCATTACTATGAAATTATTTTTACTATCATTAGTACTCCTTATTTTCTCCGTAACAGCAGTTTCTGCTCAAAATTTTGTTACGGGTAAATTACTCGATTCAAAAACTCAGGAGCCTTTAATTGGTGCAACAGTTGCTGTTAAAGGCACTACCACTGCGGCATCTGCTTCGTTAACGGGTTCATTTAAACTAAAAGTACCCGATGGCAGCAACACTTTAGTATTTAGTTACATAGGTTATGTATCTAAAGAAATTGTAGTTGTTGGCGGAAAGGCTCTTGGTGATGTAATGCTCGACGCTAATTCGGGCGCATTAAAAGAAGTTGTTATTAACGCTCCCGTTATAGACAGGAAAACGCCGATAGCGGTTTCGACAGTTAATGCTGAATATATTGAGGAAAAAGGTGCCGGCCAGGAATTTCCGGAGGTATTAAAAGAAACCCCGGGTGTTATGGCTACCAGAACAGGCGGCGGTTTTGGCGATGCACGTATTAGTATCCGTGGTTTTAGCAGCAATAACGTTGCATTATTAATTAACGGTATACCTGCCAATGATGTTGAGTCGGGCACAATTTACTGGAGCGATTGGGCAGGTTTGGCTGATGTAACTTCGCAAATACAGGCGCAACGTGGTTTAGGTGCATCTAAAGTAGCAGCCCCTTCATTGGGTGGTACTATAGCTATCACAACACGTAATGCCGATGCTGTTGCAGGTGGCTCATTACTGGGATCGGTAGGAAGTTATGGTGATAATAAAATAGGTGTTTCTGTTTCATCGGGTTTATCAGATAAAGGCTGGGCCACCTCATTTTTGCTGGCCCGCAGAGCCGGTGATGGAAATGCCGATGGTTTATATTACACAGGCTATAGCTATTATTTTAACTTAACTAAAAAGTTATCAAACTCGCAAAGCTTATCGTTCAATATTTTAGGAGCTTCTCAAATTCACGGTCAACGTTATACTTATAACAAAATATCAACTTATAAGGCATCGCCCGAAGGAATACGATACAGCTCGGACTGGGGTTATTGGAACGGACAGGTACAAAGCGGCGAAATAAATTATTACAACAAACCTTTAGCGGCATTGAACCATAGCTGGACAATTAATGAATCTACCGAGTTGGCTACAGTTGCTTATGCCTCTTACGGTTCAGGCGCTGCGCGGTATGTTACCAGCGGATCAGGATCTCAATACACCAGCCTATTCCCTAACTCGCCGGGCGCATACCCAAGAACAGGTGATGCTTACTCCCCGCTTGACTTTAATGCATTAGAGAAAAACAACCTTACCAGTACTGATGGATCAGCATTAAACTATTTTAGGAACCAGGCTAATGATCACCAGCAATATGGAGTAATAAGTTCGTTAAAAAAGAAAGTAGGTGAATATATTGATGTTTTAGCAGGCGCCGATTTAAGATATTATGAAGGGCAGCACTATTATCAGATACAAGACCTTATGGGTGGTCAATATGTTTACGATGCACGGAGCAGTACAACAAATGTGGGAACAGGTGATTTAAATAACCCTTACCACCGTGCTGTTGTTGGCGACAGGTTTAATAATAACTATCAGTTCAATATCGCATCTGAAGGTTTGTTTTTACAGGCAGAATATTCACGCAACAATAAACTTTCGGCATTTGCATCAATTGCAGCATCAAATACAGGTAATAAACGTATTGATTATTTTAACTACCTCAACAGCGACCCGAACAGGATGACCAAATACGTTAACTTTTTGGGTTACCAGGTAAAGGGTGGCAGTAACTATAATTTAGACAGCCATAACAATGTATTTTTCAATATTGGCTACATGCAGCGCCCGCCGCTGGTATCAAGTGTTTTCTTAAACAAAAACAATACGATAAATGCTAACGCGGTTCCCGAAAAATTGTTTAGTTACGAGTTTGGTTATGGCTTTAGAAGTGCTGATTTTACAGCTAACCTGAACCTTTACCGCTCAACTTATAAAGACCGCTCGGTTGCACCAAAACAAGTAACTAACCCCGGCACCCCCGAAGTGTTAACCATTAACTTAACCGGTTTAAATGAGTTACACCAGGGTATTGAGTTTGATATGAGATACAGGCAAAGCAAAGACCTTAGCTTTAGGGGTATGTTCTCATTAGGAAAATGGACTTACCTTACTAACGCAGGGCCGGTATTTGTTACCAGCGATATACCCAACTCAACATTTACAGGTTCATCAAACACGCTTTACATACAAGGCTTAAATGTTGGCGATGCAGCGCAAACTACTGCCTCATTTGGTTTCGACCTGAATGTTACGCCTAAACTTAAAGTTGGCTCTACCTATAACTATTATGGTAACTATACCGCATATTTCTCGCCAAGCAATGTTACTTCAAGCACGGTAGAATATGTACCCTTTAAATTACCAAACTATAGCCTGTTTGATTTGAACGCTGTTTTCAAATTTAAATTTGCAGGCCTGGAGGCTTCATTTATTGGCAACGTAAACAACTTGTTCAATACCACTTATTTATCAGATGCTTACGATCAGAACGGTACAGCCTTTCAACCTGCGCAAAATACAGCAGGTACAATAGGCGTGTATTATGGTATAGGCCGTACATACACTACAACTTTGAAAATTAAGTTTTAACTTTAGGTAAAACAGTTTACTAAATAGATTTAGTCTGATCGTTCAATTTTTAAAATTAGGAAAATGAAAAATATATATTACTTACTGGCCTTTATAACGGTTGTATTTATTAGCTCTTGCGACCCAATGAGCGGTATTTATAAGCAATTGGATGGCAATGTACAACCATCGGCCCAGCCGCCAATTACCTTTGCCGTACCTACAACCTACGCATCAATTGATCTGGCAAATACGGGCATAACCGGCTTATTGAATACAAAATACAGCGACTATGGCGATAGCTCCACTGCTGTTGTTACTTTTCCATTAGCAAGCGGTTTCGCTTTGGTGGCAGATAACCTGCTTTCGCACAATGCTTATACTTTAGTTGCTGCTGACTATACCGTTGCAGGTAATACGGCCGCACCGTTAAATGATGCAGGCATAATAGCTTTTTTAGGCTACAAATACCCTAACCCTGTTACCAATCAATTAGCAGTAATTACGTACCAATATGTGTTAACCAATGTTACCCCTGCTACAGGTATAACAACTACTGATTCGTTTTTGTACTTTGGAGGTTCATGGAACAAAATTTATACCGTATCTGCTGCGCAATATGCTTTAGCCAACCGCGGTACAAATAATTATTTTTTGAGCGGCACCCCTCCTGCTGGTGATCTGGCTAATATCCCATCTATCTTAAATACATTTTTAACCACCGACCCTAATGTTATTGCTACAGCAAAGGCGGGCGATGTTATTTATGTAAGCTATAAATACGGCACTACAACTCAGGTAGTATTACCTTTAACTTTCGATGGAACTACCTGGGCTCCTAAAATGAAACTTAATTTTATTAAACTTTTAGGTACCTGGGTTCCCGATCCTACTGTATATATAACCATACCAGTTATTAAACTGGCACCCGACTATATCTGGCTACGTGATAATACTACTATCGGTTCATCTGGTGCCCGTAGTAACGTAGCCTCCTTTGGCGATTTTAACACCTCCCCTACAACATCTTCAACAACCTGGACTAATGCTGAAGTTGAACAGGCAATGGCGGCTATATTATTGCATAAAATACCTAATGGAGTGATCGGTATTCCTTATAAAATTACTTACTATGTTTTCCCGGGTGCAAACCCTGTAATACCGCAAACCAGAACATACAAGTTCAACGGTACTGCATACATTATTCAAAAATAACAAACTGCAATACCTTAGAAGGCTGCCTGTTTAAAACAGGCAGCCTTTTTTATTTATCCTTTAGCCGGTTGCATTTGGGTACTTATAGCAAGCCTGTTCCAGGCGTTAATGGTAATTATCGCCATAATAATTTTTGCCAGGTAAACCTTATCGAATACCGCGGCAGCAGCATTATAGGTAGCGTCTGATACATGGCCGGTAATCAGCGTAACCTCTTCGGTTAACGCTAACAGTGCCCGCTCCTGCTCATCATAAAAGGGTGTATCGCGCCAGGCGCTGAGGCCATAAATACGTTGCTCGGTCTCGCCTGCCTTACGCGCGTCACGGGTGTGCATATCAATACAATAGGCGCAGCCGTTAATTTGTGAGGCACGTATTTTTATCAGTTCGCGGTGTGTTTTGGTGAGGCCCGAATTTACAATGTAATTCTCCAACCCCATAATAGCTTTGTAAGCTTCCGGGTCTTCCTGCCCGATATTGATCCTGTTCATCTTTTTTAGTTTTTTGTTGATACAAAGTTGAGCAACATCATACCCTAAAAAAATGAACTGTGGTTAAGAAAGTGCTATATCTTCCTGGCCCTTATCCGGCTTAAAAACTGTGGCGTAAACCCAAGGTACGATGCCAGCATATACTGCGGCACCCGCTGCAAAAAATCGGGAAACAGCCCTGCAAAGTACCTGTACCGCTCTTCATCTGTTTGGTTAAAGATAAACCCTATCCGCCGTTGTGAAGCCACAAAGGCCTTCTGCATCATTATCCTGAAATAGCTCTCCAGCTTGGGTATTTGTTCAAATAACTCATCCCTTTTAGTTTCGGGCAGCAGCAGCAATTCCGTATCCTCTATCGCCTGGATATATATTGTGGAGGGCTGCTTGTTCAGCAAACTATCCTGATCGGCCACCCACCAGCTTTCCAGTCCGAACTGGATGATCTGCTCATTGAGTTTGCCATTAACAAAGTACTGCCTTATGCAGCCTTTTATAATAAAGTAATTACCCTTGCACATTTTGCCCGGCTCTAACAAAAACTGCTTCTTTTTTAGCCTTATCACTTCAAGGCTTTCGCAAAGTAATAGCTCTTCATCCGCCGTTAATGTTACATATCGTTTAATGTGGGTTAAAAGCTCCAGGTACATCGTTATATGGTTATAATTTGTAAAATTAACCTATATTTAGTTATGAAAGAACACCATTACCTCAGCACCATAACATGGACCGGCAATACCGGTCAGGGCACTAAAGCCTACACCGCCTATGAGCGCGACCATACTATACAAGTTGCAGGTAAGCCCGAAATACCCGGCACTTCCGAAGTATCGGTACGGGGGAGCCTGACGCGTTATAACCCCGAAGAAATGCTGCTATCTGCCCTGTCTGCCTGCCACATGCTTTGGTACCTGCACCTATGCTCGGTAAACAAAGTGATAGTGACCGCCTACATTGACAAAGCCGAAGGCACCATGGCTGTAACACCCGATGGCAGCGGGCAATTTACCGAAGTAACCCTGAAACCCGAGATCACCATAAGCGGCAAACCAGATGAGGCCCTCTTAGAAAAACTCCACTACGATACCAATAAACTCTGTAACATAGCCCGCTCGGTTAACTTCCAGGTGCACCATGAGGCGGTGTATACTTTTAATGATTGATTGACCGAATTATAAAAATCGATCATTTATCATTTTCGTAAAACCAAACCAGTGTTTCGCCCAAAACCTTGGGTATTCTTGGGTGTTTTCAACTAAAAACCGATCCACCGATTATCAAATTCGTAATTCCAATCTACTACAGCTATCACCTGTCTTTGCTCCTTACTCCTTTTTACTTTATTCAAAACTTGGGTATTCTTGGGTATATTTTGATTTCGCATTTCGGATGTTCAATTTCGAATTTTCAAAAATATGAGTATTAATGGTATCTGAAGCAATCTTCCAATCCACTCTTTTTGACTTTTGACTCTCTCTTCCTTTTCTCTTTATTCCAAATAGCAAGGTGGTAAAAGTGGGTATTTCAAAAACTTTACAACATTGCAACCTTATAACATTGCAACAATTAACATTTCCTACAATATACGCAATTCCAACCAAAATAACAAGAAAAAACCGGCTGAATGGTTAGTTCAGCCGGCTACCTGCTTCTCAAATTTGAGGCAAACGTTTTATTGCTTATGGCTGTCTGTCTGTTTCTTGGCATCAGCTTCTTTTGCTTTTATTAAGGCCACGCAATGTATGGCACAATTATGTAGTTTAACGTTATTATGGTCGGCGCCTACATTATGGCCCTTAGGGTCAAGCATGGCGCACTGTACATGGTTTTTATCTTCAGTCAGCACCACGTTGCCACCGGTGAGTTTATAGTACGATCCGTTCTTTTTGGCTTTGCCCAGTATCTCGCCTTTTTCGTTAGCCACGTTGCCGCTCTCGTCTATAAAATACATGGCCTGGCCTTTGGCGTTCCTAATAACATCGTCCTTATCAACAGTTCCCAATTGAGTTCCATTTTGGGCATAGATGCCGCCTTTTTTAAATGTAGTAACATTTTGTGCAGATGTGCCGGTGGCTATAGCAACAATAAACAGGATAACCAACGCAACGATATGTGATAACTTTTTCATGATATTTTGAATTTGAATGGTAAAATTGACAGGTGAATTAAATGCGTTAAATGTTCAGGTACATTTCAATATCAAATGCGGTAATTGTGCTGTAGTTTGTAGATACACGCGGGCGGCCCCGGCTCGCTATCCCCGGCAACATACTGCTGAACATTTAGCGATAACCGGTCAAGTACTTTTTCGGCTGAAAAACAAAGTAAAATGCCCCCCGCGTATGGCTTGTTTAATGAAAGCGATACAGTACCTACATGGGCGTCATTTACTTTAAAAACATGTTGTGTGCGGCTGCAGCATCCGGTCATGTTGGTACAGGTTTTAGCCTGCATACCAGCCCACCTATAGCCAGCCTTTATTGATGATAGCTTACCTAAGCAAGTCATACTGCTTATTTTAAACCCGGTAACAGATACCAGGTAAGCAAATGTTAACAAGAGTAGCGCAACACGTTTCATCACAACAAATGTAGGTGCGGCATAACTGCAAAAAAATGTCGGTGGTCATAATTAAAGGTGTTGGATGCGACAGAAATAGGTTGGCATTATCACGGTCGATTATATCAATAGCAAAAATGAATGGGTCGATTATCCAACCCGCATAGAGAAGTATTCTTGAACAAATGGGCTGACCAATATTATGAAATGTTAGGTTAAACATTTAAAAAAATACACTATATAGCATATAGATTTGCATTTCTCGAGCAAGAAAGTTATCTTTGTACACTATACCACATACTGTATGATTTTATTAAAGGAAATGGCAATTATAAAAACCGGATATACGTTTAGAGGGAAAATCGAAAACGATGAAACGCACGGTTCAATTAACGTATTACAGCCTAAAGATATTACGGATGGTGCGCCTATTGACAAAATAGCTAAAATTAATCCTAATGCTTTTCAATCAATAGATAACCACCTATTATTGAGCGGTGATATATTAATTGCAAATAAAGGGCTCAAATTTTCTACATATATATACCACAATTCAGCAATAAAAACTATTGCTTCATCCTCTTTTTTCATTATTAGAGTTAATCAAAGTAAAATATCTCCAGATTTTTTGATGTGGTATTTAAATCAAATGCCTGCCAAAGACTATCTATTAAATAAAACTACAGGAACAACAATACCAACGATCAGCAAATCAGCCATTGAAAGCCTCAGCATACCAGTCCCTACGTTAGACAAGCAACTTTTAGGTGTTAACTTAATATCGGAAATAAAAAAAGAAAGTAATCTGCTGGAATCTCTTATAGTTAAAAGGATGCAGCTACGAGATAGTTATTTATGGAGCTTAATTCATTAACATGGACAGTCACAAAAATTATATTAAAGGGAATGAAGGTCCAGTTTATCTGAATCAATATGTTGAAAATATAACCGTCAACATTAATATAAATTCCAAAAAGGAAGATAAAATCAGATCAAATTGGGTTGTGAGTTCAGCGCAATGGATTTTAAAAAATTTCAGCGTTTTAGTTAAATTAATTAAATGAAAAATACACTTAAATCTTTAAATAACCTATTACATGAGCACTTACAAAGATTAAATGCAGATGGAATTGGTGATAGGTCAAAAACTGAAATATTTCTACTACTAATATTATTAAATTATCTCTCTAAGGCTAATTTTTTACTAAAAAACAAAGCGGGCGTTAATTTTCATATAATCAATGAAACAAAGGACACTAAACTTGCTATAGTCAGTCTCATTAAAATTTACAGAGATGTAATGAGCGACATCCCTGCAGAAGTTTTGGATCTTAACATGATCGATTTTAACAATTTACCAGAAGGACAATTTTATAATATGTTACTTGAGTGGGAAATGGTTTTACCCCAAACATGGACTCCTGAAAATGTGGTGAATATTTTTGAGTTACTTGAATCACTTTTAGAAGAAAATTTCAAAATTGGCGCGGCTTTTTCGACGCCTAAAGATCTGGTTCAATTAGTTAAAAGTGTTACACCTATCAATAATGAGATTAAAACAATTTACGACCCATACTCCAGGACTGGTGAGTTTTTATCAAAAATAGGACAGGACCAGAACGCAAAAAAAAATCAGTTTTTTGCTTCAGTTAAAAATTCCTTACAATTAAAAATAGCAAAAACTAAGATTTTCATGATGGGGCTTACCAATATACTATGGATAACTCAAAATGACGGTCCTCCGGAAATTAATTTAGAATTTGACTGCATTATTTCAAATCCTCCTTTCGGAATGCTTATTCCTAACCTAAAATACTCAGGCCATTGGGCAAATAAGATCAGAAGCAACCGTTCAGAGATAATTTTCTTAACTCATATATTAGACCACCTTTCAAACAATGGTAGAGCAACCGTAATAGTACCATCTGGTATATTGTCTGCGAGTGGAAAGACTGAGTTTCTGCGACGAAGTATTATTGAAGAAAACATCCTTGAAGCTGTGATTTCGCTTCCAACAAAAATGTTCTATAACACAGGTGTTAGCACAGCTATTTTAATATTTAATAAAAATAGAAATTTCAGTAAAGTGATTTTGATTGACGCTACAAATATTGGTGTCCGAGAAAAGTCAAAACATTTTTTGTCAGATTCAGACATTGAAGCAATATCATTAATTGTACACAACTTTAGAAACAGCGAGACGATAAATAATACTTTACAAAACATCCCTTACAAAATAATTAGCAGAGAAGAATTTGATTACAATAATTATGATTTCCAAAATACATCATATACTATTGAAGAGCGATTCCCTAAAAACCTATTACCGATATCTGATTTACTAAGAGATTGTTGCGACATAGAAAAACAGTTAATTATTGTTCAAAAAAACATCATTTCTTTAATTAATATCGAACAATAGACAAATATCGGTTTGCTGTAATCCTCGACTATAAAAACAATTTTGTTAATAAACTCTCCCGCAAAACCCCGTACTTTGTACCAGCATGTCGCTATACATTACATCATTAAATTCGGGCAGTAACGGTAATTGTTATTACGTGGGCAATGCGCACGAGGCCGTACTGATTGATGCCGGCATAAGCTGCCGCGAAACCGAGCGCCGTATGCTGCGCCTGGGCCTCAACATGCAAAAAGTAAAAGCCATTTTCATCTCGCACGAGCATTCCGATCATATTCGTGGTGTAGAAGTACTGGCAAAAAAATACAAGTTCCCCGTTTACATCACACCGCAAACTCAACAACGTGGCGGCCTGTTCATTGATAACTGCATTACCTTTACGGGCTATCAGCCTGTGTACATCGGGCAGATGAGCATCACCGCCTTCCCCAAGTTTCATGATGCCGCACACCCGCATAGCTTTAACATCAGTTGCAATGGTATTACTGTAGGCGTATTTACCGATATCGGCGCACCATGCGATCATCTCATCAGCCACTTTAAACAATGCCACGCGGCGTTTTTAGAGGCCAATTACGATGATGATATGCTGCAGAACGGTCGCTACCCATGGCATTTAAAAAACCGCATCCGTGGCGGGCATGGCCACTTATCCAATAAGCAGGCGCTCGAATTATTCATTACCCACAGGCCCGCGCACATGAGTCACCTGCTGCTGGCCCACTTATCAAAGGATAATAACGACCCTCAACTGGTGCACACCCTCTTCAGCGCGCATGCCCAAAACACCCGTATCATTGTGGCCTCGCGCTACGAAGAAACACCCGTGTACCACATTACCGGTATTATGCATGCTGATTATGTGGCCGATGAACCCGCGCAATATAGCTTGTTTTAAACCATGCGCTATTTTTTACATATTGCCTACCATGGCGCCAATTACTGCGGCTGGCAGCGCCACCCCGATGGTATTAACGTGCAGCAGGTGCTCGAAGCAGCACTTACCAAAATACTGAAAACCGAAACAGCCATTACCGGCTGTGGCCGAACCGACGCGCAGGTACACGCCAGCCAGTTTTTCTTCCACATTGATGTAGTTAAACCGCTACAAGACGAACTGCTCTTCCGCCTCAACAAGCTCCTGCCCGATGATATCGCCATCTTCGATATCATCCCCGCCGACGTACAATACCACGCCCGTTTTGATGCCGTGGAGCGCAGCTACAACTATTACATTCATACCTATAAAGACCCTTTTCTGAGCGGACTGAGCTCCCTCTACCTGCAACCCGAGTGGGACCTGCAACAAATGGCGCAAGCCGTAGCCCTACTCACCCGCTACACCGACTACCGCGCCTTCTGCAAAAGTCCCGACCGTAACGAGCATACCATCTGCAACATTGCCCGGGCCACCCTGTATCAAAACCCGGCAGGCGACAGGTTCCGTTTTGAGATCACTGCCAACCGTTTCCTCAGCAAAATGGTGCGCATCATTGTAGGTCGCCTCATTATGATAGGCCAGGGCAAACTTAGCGTGGAGCAGTTCGAACATTACCTCATCCACAACCAAACACCCAAAATACTCACCCCCGCACACCCACAGGGTTTATATCTCAGCAAAGTAACCTATCCCTACCTTGATATTCCAGCCAAAAGCGCCTTCTCCAAAATCATGCAGGATGAGGAGAATTGGATAGTGGTATAGAGAAGATCTTGGGCGTTACCCGATGAAGGATCGGGTCGCGCTATCCGCTACAACTCCTCGCCGCTGATAGAAGCGGCTGCAGGGTTTCCACTACTATCGCTAACGCAGGCCCCAACAATCAACGTCATGCCGAACTTGTTTCGGCACCCCATCATACAGTTATAAAAGCGATAGTTCGCCACTTAGCAAGTGAGGTCCCGAAACAAGTTCGGGATGAAGGATTGGAAGACGTCAGCAGGGAAGCTTCGGCCAAAAGCGGGCAGAACGTGTAGGGTAGTGCGGTGGGAAGGGCATAGCAATTTTTGCAGAAGCAGGGCATGAGCGAGCACCAGCAGGGCAAAAGGTTGCAGCCCGCGAGTTCTGCCAGCTTGTGCGGTATGGCCCCGTGCGCAAGAAGCCTCCTGCTGACAGCCTTTTTTGGTTACTTTTTGTGGCGACAAAAAGTAACTAAGCCCGTCGCGGCTATGAGCGACCAGATGATGCCTAATCGAAGCCGTAACAGTTCGAAAAGTATAGTTTAGGATTGCTTCGTGCCTCGCAATGACGTGGTGGAAAAAACTTATCTTTACCCCATGTCAAAACTCAAACCCTGGACCATCCTCGAAGAAGAAGACGTATCCCCAAGCCCATGGTTCCCTTTACTGCGCCATACCGTGCAACTACCATCAGGCATGATCATGGACGACTATTACCTTGCCCCCTTGGGCGATGTGGTGATGGTACTGGCGTTAACAGCAAAAAGCGAGGTGGTTTTAGTGCGCCAATATAAACATGGCCTCGGCCAGATATTGCTCGACCTGCCAGGTGGCCTTGAACAACCAGGCAAAGGCATTTTAGGTTCGGCAATGGCCGAACTGGAAGAAGAGACCGGCATTAAGGTTGACGCCGGGCAATTGATATCATTAGGTAAAATAACCGTCAACCCAACCAAAACAAAGCAGGTAGTTTATGGCTTTATCGTTTTCAACGCAGAGTTTAACTCGGTACAAAAACCAGACCCTGCCGAAGAGATAGAAGTAGTAACCTGCCCTGCTATAGAAGTGCTCCAAAAAGTAAAAGACGGTGATATCTGGACCACAGATTCGGTAAACTTTATTTTAAAAGCAGCATTGCTTTACCCCGATATATTTGGTTTATAGAATATTAGCAAATATGTATTTCTTTTTTTCAAAGATACTGGCATTCCTCATCAGTCCATTTTGTTGGGTGTTAATGCTGTTGATAACAGGCCTGGTACTGAAGAATAAAAAACTCAAAAAAAGTTTCCTAACAGGTAGTGTGGTAACATTCTTACTATTTTCTATTCCGCTGTTTTTAAATCAGTTTGCCAACCTGTGGCGTTATCCTTTTAATCGTTCTTTTGCAAATAAAACCTATAGTTGTGTTATTGTGTTGGGTGGCTTTTCTGGTCCCGGCGGGCCCGATACAGGACACTTTAATGCCAGCGCCGATAGGTTTATACAGGGCATCCGGTTATTTGAAACCCGCAAAGCATCGCATATCCTCATCACCAGCGGTAACTCAAGCCTGATGCACCAAAAAGACGGTTTTGTGGAAGGTGATTGGGTAAAGGGTCAGCTCAAACAATTTAACATACCCGATAGTGCTGTTTTAATAGAAAACAAATCAAAAAACACCATTGAAAATGCCGCTTTTACTAAGCTCCTACTGGCAAACAGCCACCTTGAGCCACCATACCTGCTCGTAACATCCGATTTTCATATGCGCAGGGCCATGGCTACTTTTAAAAAAGCAGGATTGTATGTTGAGCCTTACCCCTGCAACTTTTTAGCCGGTGGTCGCCCTTCATTTAGCGGCTTAATACCCGATGTAAATACTTTACCCAAATGGGACCTCTACATTAAAGAAGTTGTGGGCTGTATTGCACTTTGGTTTAAATAGATCAGATAACGATCTGGTTCAATATCGCATCCAGTCCCTGGAAATACTCCAGCGGCGATACACTCCCATTTTGGTAACTGGCCCGCAGGTTATCCATTTCAGAATACAGGTTTTGGGGTAACACAAAATCAGGGTCTTGCTGGCGGATGATCACCAATTTAAGTTCGATATTTATTTTCACCAAGCCAACAACTGTGCTTTCAACCGAGCTGAATACTTCTTCCCAGGCTGTAATTACTTTTTGCTGGGCATCTATTACATCTTTTACCGCCTCCAATTGAAACTGCGTCACATCCATATTATTGTATCATTTTTATTAATAAACCCTAACATCAGCCAATATCTTTAATTTTATAGAAAATACCAATAACCGTATTAAACCATTATTGCCTGTGTTTGCTCTAACCAATCGAATTGAACCATATCATGATCAAAAAACTTCTTTTTACTTCCATTTTTATTATACAATGCACATTCGCTTTTTCGGCAACTTATTATGTAGCTGTAAATGCCAGCGATAACAATCCGGGTACTAAAGCAAAACCCTTTGCCACCATACAAAAGGCACAGGCCGCAATTAGCCCCGGCGATACCGTTTACATACGCGGCGGCAATTACCGCATGAGCGAGGCGCAGATAGCACATAAACAAGGCATTTACGCCAGTGTTACCTATCTGGATAAAAGCGGAAAACCCGGTGCGTACTTAAATTACTTCGCCTTTCCGGGAGAGAAGCCTGTTTTTGATTATGCTGATGTGAAACCTGCTGACCAGCGCGTAATAGCCTTTATGCAAATGGGGTCGTACATCCACCTGAAAGGTTTTGATGTAATTGGTGTACAGGTAACCATTAAGGGCCATACCCAAAGCGAGTGCTTTGAAAACCATGGCGATAATAATATTTATGAGCAACTGAGCATGCACGATGGCATGGCCATTGGCTTTTACCTGTTAAGCGGATCGAACAACCTGATATTGAATTGCGATGCTTACCGCAACTGGGACTACTTTTCGGAAACGGGCCGTGGCGGTAATACCGATGGTTTTGGCTGCCACCCGAGGCCGGGCAGCAAAAACAATGTTTTCCGTGGCTGCCGTGCATGGTTTAACAGCGATGACGGGTATGACCTGATCAACTCGTTCGAAGCAACCACATTTGATCATTGCTGGGCCATGTATAACGGCTTTGGCAGCGATTTTAAAAGCCTTGGCGATGGTAATGGCTTTAAAGCCGGTGGGTATGCACGCAGGCCCGCAAGCGAATTGCCGAATCCTATCCCTCAAAATACAATCGAATTTTGTTTGGCTGTGCACAATAAGGCAAGTGGCTTTTACGCTAACCATCATGTAAACGGCAATATTTGGTATAACAATACCGCTTATCGCAACAGCAATAACTTTAACATGCTGAACAGGCTGTTAGATGATGTAAAAGCCGATGTACCCGGATATGCCCATAAACTGCGTAATAACTTGGGCTACAAAGGCGGTAAAGAGTTAACCGAAATTGACAAAGCCAAGTGCGACCTGGCCAACAACTATTTCGACCTGAATTTAGATGCTACAGATGATGACTTTATAAGTACCGACGAAGCCCTGCTTACCGCCCCCCGCCAAAAAGACGGCAGCCTGCCCGATAACGGTTTTATGAAACTGAAACCCGGCAGCAAGTTTATTGATAAAGGTGTGGATATTGGCTTTAAATATGTTGGTAAAGCCCCTGATCTGGGTTGTTTTGAGGCTGGTGGGAAGTATGCGTATTAACACATAAAAAGTCACCCTTGGATTTAAAAAACAAGGGTGACTTTAGACCATTACAACTAAAAACTGATTTATCTTACATCGGTTCTAAAACTTCTTGATAACACCAGTTATTATCATTTAATATAACACCCCACGCGTAATGTAGTGTCCAAACTTCATTGGTCGGAAAACCGGCAAAAGAACTGCTGGGATTGTACGATCCACCTGCTGATGACTGTTGATTATTTGCTGCGGCGTCATTAATTAAGTCTACCCAATCGCCCAGACTGCCGGTAGCCCACACAATCAAAGTTGTTTCGTAAAAGCCCGAGCCATTATTTATTCCTGTAACTGATGCTGTTCCGTTAACTTTATCGTACGACAGCGAACCAAACATGATGTAGTTCCCATACGTATCTTGTAACGTTGAATAAGTAAATTGCGCTTTACTTTTAAAAGTAAAAGCCGTTAAAAACAATACAGTTAATAATAATAATTTTTTCATAAAATAGTTGGTTAGTAATATCGCCTACTCTTTTTAAGATTTTCGGCATTCTCTTCATGTTGAGGTTGAAATGGTCTGCCAAGAAAAAAAACAATAGTCTAAAAAGGTATTACAAGGTAAAAATATTTTACAGCATTACTATTAATTATATATTATTAAAATAACAGAAACAACAAAATCGTACAAAATCGTTAGCCCGATATCCATTTCCCAATAACCGGGATCTTATTCACCAAATAAACCAGTAAAGACGTCAACATAAAACAAATAAGTGCCGTTACGGGAATGCTGAATATTGGCGTAAATAATTTAAAGGTTAAACCCGCGTATTGATCCAGTAAGGTCAAAACCAAGGCATGGCCCAGGTACATTCCGTAAGAATATCTCCCGCAAAAATCCCTTATATTAACCATAAATCCGGGTAGCTTTGGCTTTGATAACCTGGCAACCATAAAAATACTCACTGATATGATCACTATTGGTGGACTAAGCGGTTCGTACATTAGTGTACTTATCCCATTGTAATGATCAAACAGCAGGTATGTGCCAAGCGCGGTTAAGCCCAGGGCAGCAAAGAATAAAATCCACATGCAGCTTTTAAGGTACCTTATTTTAAAATCTTTATTGGCAAGGTAATGCCCAAGTACCAGGTAACCGATAAAACCTTCAAAATACCGCAGATCAAGCTGTGGCTTAAAGCGCGACAGGTAAGGCTGATCCAGCATCATCACCACAAACCAAACCAGCAAAAAGTAAAGCACCTCTTTTTCGGTAGCTGCGCGAATGAACTTGTTTAGTATAGGGATGAAAAGGTAAAGGCCTATCAGCATATACACATACCACAAATGGTAGGAGCTTTCGTACTTTAAAAAGTGTAACACCTGTTTGGTAGTGAGCCACCAATCGCCACTGTAATCCACCTGTTCATCATAAAACATATAGGCTACATAAACCAGGCTCCAAAATAGAAAGGGTATTATTATACGGCTTAACCGGCGTTTTAAAAAATCGCCTAATTCGTACTCCCGCCCCAACAGCAGCGCGCCGCTTATCATTACAAAAACAGGTACCGCGAAACGGGTGAGCGAATTATAAAGATCGCCAACCAACCAAAGCGATAGCGGCCCTTTATGAAACTGTTCCATCACGGGCGATGTAGTGTGCAGCATCACTACCGCAAACAAGGCAATTACCCGCAGGTTATTTATCCAATCTAATTGTTGGGGTTTTGAGGCTGGCATGCATCAAAATAACGCATTATTTCAAAATAAATCTTTCTTCATTTTCATTTCATGTTACGGTAATAGGTTTGTATCGTAATCTAATCACAAGCCAATTAATCAAATTATTCATATAACCTAAAAACACACACATGAAAAAGTTAACCAAACTCCACTCCCTGTTATTCTGCGGCCTTGCAGCACTTACCGTTCTGGCATCATGCCAAAAGCAATCATCGTTAACAAGTACTGATGATTCGGCATTTGCCAATGCCATACAAGTTTCCCTCGCGGGCACAACCACCATTGCCACTACTGCCTTAAACGGTACTATAACAACTACACCTATAACCACCACCGGCATTTTTATAATCAAATGTTATAAAAACGGCGATAAAAAAGATTCGGTAACTTTTGCCAGTCTGCCAACTGCAATAGGTACTTACTTAACTGCTAACTATGCAGGTTATACATTTCAAAAAGCGTTTAAAATATCTACCGCTGCCGGCGCTATTGATAGCTATGCAGTAGTAATAAACTTTAACGGCAAGCCTGTTGGCTTAAAGTTTGACGCCAGCGGCAATTTTGTACTGGTATTTGAACAACGCGAGGGCCACGACCTGAACGATGATAAAGGCTGGCACAAAGGCGGCTGCTTTGGCAACCGCGATGGCGAGCACCATGATACCCTTGCGGTAACCGCATTGCCGGCAACCATCAAAACATATTTTGCTACCAACTACCCAACAGATACTCTGCTGCATGCCGCTGTAAATTTTGATGCCACTTATGTTGTGATCAGCACCAATAAAGGCTTGTTTGCTACAGCATTTACATCTGGCGGTACATTTATTACCAGGGTACAGTTATTCCCGCATCCCGAAAAACATACCACCATTGCCCAAAGCGCTTTGCCTGCAACGGTTAGTACATATTTAACCGGCACCTACCCTGCCTACGTTTTCAACAAGGCATTTGTTGAAAAGAGCAGCACCGGTACAGTACAAGGCTATGTTGTTTTGATAACAGCTAATAACACCCGTATAGCTGTTGCATTTGATGCTACGGGTACTTTTGTTAAGAACGTTGTATTACGTTAGTTAAATAAATGTGAAGTTGATTGTTAACCCGGTGTGCCCTTTACAGGGCCTCCGGGTTTTTTCTATGTGCATTTATAAGCTTTTTAAGTAATTTTAGCGTTAACAATAATGTGGCATTATTTAATTGATGATAATTTGAATAAATTTTACGCTCCTGTTTTGGCATGTTAAGGCGGTTACCCTATATTTTTATTGCACTGCTGTTAGCAGCACGCCTGTCATACGCTCATACCGCTGTGCCGGGGGTGCGTAGCTATGCCCCTGATTTGGCACCGGGTATACAAAATTTATTTACCACGCCTGTTTTTAATAACGATACCACAAAAGTTAAGCATACCCCACAAAACCGCATGGATGTTTTAGACCGCGGTGTGATAAAAGAAGTACCCAAAACCAAACGCCAGCCAAAGCCCGAAATAATAGCGCCTGCTGATACATCCAACAAAAATAAACCACGCAGTAAACGGCGCCCTGAAGGTGTTGAGCGGCCGCCTGATATTATAAGAAGGAACAACAACTAAACCTAAACCATTATGAAATACTTAGTAACACTACTCTTTATTGTTGCCTGCCGCCCGCTAACCGGGTTGGCATTTGCAGGCGCAGTTTCGAATGAAAAAGGTATTTATCTGCTTACCGATACCGGCCAGGCTACGTCGGTAAAAAAACAATCGGTATCAGCAGGGGTAAACTACGGTACTAATGCCAGTTTTTTTGGTCGTACAAGCCCTGTAACATATCCGTATTTAACTACCGATGTGATATACAATACTAAATTTGGCCTTTTTGTATACGGCTCGGCATGGAAGGTGATTGGCTCGCCGCCTGCCTTTGATGAGTTTGATGTGGGTGGCGGCTATAATTATAAGCTTAACAACGATATAAAAGGCACCATAAGCTACACCCATTTCTCGTTTAATGATAAGGCGCAGATCATTAAATCGGCCTCATCGAATGATATCAATTTTAAAAATAGTTTTGATTGGCACCTGCTTAAAACCAGCATAACCGCCGATTATTTATTTGGTAAAAGCAATGATTTTTTCCTCTCGATAGGCCACTCGCATTACTTTGAAAGCAACTTTAACATTTTTGATGAAAAAGACTATATCACTTTTGAGCCATCATTTAACATGATATTTGGCACACAAAACTTTGTTGAGTATTTCTCCAACCAACATGGTTTTTTTGACTATAAAGAAGACCCTAATAAGCCACACGGTATACAGCCACTGCCTAATGATTACTCTGTAAAAAATACACAGTTTAACCCATTGAACTACAACTTCAGGTTCCCGCTGGCTTATAACAGACCGCATTACACTGTGGAGGCTGCTTATAAATATTCTATCCCGGTAAATGTGCAGGGCTCATTGTTCAATGCCAATACCTCGTTTTTTAACTTAACTTTCTACTACCTTTTTTATTAAGCACGATATGAATGTACTTATCATTGAAGATGAAAAATCACTGGCAAAGGAGTTAGAAATTTTCCTGTCGACTAACAATTACCTCTGCGAGATCTGTTATAACGGCAAAACGGCATCCGAAAAAATAGCTATTAATTTATACGATTTTATATTGATAGACCTTGGCCTGCCCGATTATGAAGGCCTAGACCTGTTAAAAGAAGCCAAAAAACATAACCCCGAAGCAGCATGTATCATATTAACGGCCCGCGCCGAAGTGTACGATCGTATTAAAGGCCTTGACCTCGGTGCCGATGATTATTTGCCCAAACCTTTCTCCATGCTGGAGTTGCAAAGCCGTATGCAAGCCATTGTACGCCGCAAGTTTGGTTTAAAGCATACCATTGTAACCTTAGGCAATTTTGTGATAGACCTGAACGACCGCACCATCAGCCATAACAGTACCGAGGTAAGTACCATTACCAAAAAAGAGTTCGACCTGATTGCTTACCTCATCATGAATAAAAACCGCACGCTTACCCGCCCGCAGCTAAGCGAGCACATTTGGGGCAGCCTGGTAAATGATGATTACGATTCGAATTATATTGATGTGCATATTAAAAACATCCGCAAGAAGCTGAGCGCCTTTGCCCCGCCCGATTGGCTTGAAACTGTACGCGGCCTGGGTTATAAAATTAAAATGAGCTAAGTATTTTGAAACTGCAAACCAAACTTACACTGTTTAATGCCATCTCGAAGCTGGTAATAGTGATATTGTTTGTTTTATTGTTGCCTACCCTTATTAAAAACATTAACCAAACCTATAACGATAACCGCATGCGTAAACAGCAGGACAAGGTTATGCAGTTAATTAAAAGCCAAGGCATTGGTTACTACATTCAAAACGGCGAAGGTTATGGTAGTTATACCCTGCTAAAAGAAGAATACATTAGTTTGGATGAGGCCGACTCTTCACTGAGTATAGATACCATAAGTAACCACAAACGGCTTGTTGAGCGCGATACCATTGAATACCGTATATTAAGCCATACGTTTAAAGCAGGCGGCAAAAACTACCTGTTAGAGGTGGGCAAAAGTGTAAATACCGTAGGCGAAACCAATATTGCCTTACAAAGTATAGCATTAGAGGTTTTACTGGGCATGATATGCCTTACCATATTGGCCGATCTTTTTTACTCAAACTATATTTTAAAACCGCTGGGCCTCATTATTAAAACCAAGCTGATAGGAAACAAGTTCCCTAACTTTGGCTCGTATAAAAAGGTACGGACCACTACTTCCGATTTTCAGTATCTCGATAAAAGTATACACGAAATGATACAGGCTATCGAGGGCGCGTTCCACAAAGAGCGTGAGTTTATATCAAATGCATCGCACGAACTAATGACCCCTATCTCTATCCTGCAATCAAAGATAGAGAACATGTTTAACCGTGATGAGATTAGCGACGATGTAAAGGTACGCCTGCTGGAAATGCAAAAGATACTGAACCGCTTAAAGAGCATTACCAAAACCCTGCTACTGATATCGCAGATTGAGAACGCACAGTTTTTAAAGGAAGATACCATTGGCATTAAAAACCTGGTTGAAGCAGTTTACCAGGAAATATCCATCAGGCTTGAAGAAAAAAACATCGGGTTTAAAATACTGATAGCAGAAGATTTTACCCTCGAACAGGTAAACAGGTTTTTATTGTTCAACATGTTTTTTAACCTGGTAAACAACGCCATAAAATACAATAAAGTTAATGGCGATATTACCATTAAAGGCTTTAAAGAAGCCGACAGGTTAATTGTGCAGGTAACAGACAGCGGCATTGGTATTGCCGAAGAGCAGGTCTCGTTTATTTTTAACCGCTTTAAAAAGTTCCGCCAATCAATGGAGCAGGAAAGTTTTGGTTTGGGATTGCCTATTGTAAAATCAATTGCCGATTTTCATGGCATTGATATTAATGTAACATCAACTATAAATGAGGGTACTACTTTTACCCTGCACTTCCCGCCTGCCGAAGTTTAATAGCTAACCTTATTGTGCCGAAGCTTTTGCGGCTTCTTCTTTGGCTTTGGCTTCTCTTTTGGCTTTATCTTTAAAAATACCTTTTAATAAAAAACTGTGCTGAACAGCTTCCAGGTCGTCATTTAACTTAATCGAGCTTTGTTGCAGGTAATCTAACGTACTTTTTACCTGTGCCGCGCTTTTAGGGTCGTTTAATAAAACTCCCAGGGCATTATCAGTAGTATTGAGTTTGTTGCTTGCGCGATTCAGGTTTTCAACCATTGTACCCGCGTTTGTGGTAGCTTTTTTAAGTTGTGCTACCGATGCCTGTAATTGGTTAAATACGCTGGTGTCCGTCAGCATTTTATCTGCCAGGCCGCCTTTGGTATTCATCTTATCCGAAAAACGGTTCAGCTCCATCGCCATTTTTTGTGTGCTTTGGGTAGTGGCGTTCAGGTTAGTTACAATGCTCCTGAATTTGTATGTCATAGCCGAATCTGTGAGCAATGCACCAACCAGCCCTTTTCCTTTTGCAATGTTATTGCTAATGTTTTTAAAGTCGGTAGTGATCACCAGCAGGTTTTCGTTATTGCGTTGCAGGGTTTTCATAATATCGTCTGTAGACATGAGCTTCTCTGTCTGTACCCTATCGCCATCTGCAATAATAGGTGCCTGGGGGCTTCCGCCATCTATCACAATGATCTTATTGCCGATCAAACCATCCGAACTGATACGCACACCCGCGTTGCGGTGGATATATTGCTGTATGTTCTGATCAATTGACATTTGTACCTCCACCTGCGATACTCCTGTAAATTTCATATTACTGATCGTACCTACCTTAACACCAGAAAACCAGATGTTATTTCCTTTTTTCAAACCGGCAACATCATCAAAAATGGCGATCACTTTAAAGTTCTTTTCAAAACTTTTTTGTTGCCCGCCCAATATAAATATACCTAATACAAATATGAGCACGCCGAGAAATACGAATATCCCAACAATGACAGCACGTTTGCTTTCTTCTTTTTCCATGTCTTTTATTTAATAAAATTATAATCAAAAAATGGTTTAACCCGGTCATCATCCGTATTAAACACCTCGTCAAAACTACCCTGCCGCTCAAACTTACCGCTCAGTAAAATAGCCATCCGGTCGCCGGTCGCTTTGGCGCAGGTCAAATCGTGGGTAATGATGATTGACGATGTTTTATAACGCTGCTGAACCTCATTTATCAGGCTGTTAATTTCTATACAGGTTATAGGGTCCAGGCCAGCTGTAGGCTCATCATAGAGCATAATTTCGGGATTTAATATCAGTGTACGTGCAATACCTATACGTTTACGCTGCCCGCCCGAAAGCTCTGCAGGCATCTGGTTAATGGCCTGCTCCAAACCAACGGCCTCCAATACGGTCTCAACGGCCTTATCTATTTCTGCACGGCTCAAATTCTTTTTGTTCCGCACCAGCGGAAACTCCAGGTTCTTCCGCACCGTCATACTATCATACAAGGCACTGTTCTGGAATGAAAAACCTATCCGTGTACGAATCTCATTTAATTCCTTATCGGTGATATTTTTCATATCCTTACCCAACAGGCTTACCGTACCCTCATCAGGTTTTATTAAGCCCGATATGATCTTTATCAGCACCGATTTACCCGTGCCCGAACGGCCAAGCACAACCAGGTTTTCGCCCTGGTAAAGTTCAAGGTCAACACCGCGCAGCACCGCGTTACCATCAAAAGATTTTGTTAACCCTTTGATGCTGATCACAGCATTTTTATAATCGATAGCGGCCTTCGCTTTTTTCATAACCTATCTAAACCAACCAAATATCTGTACAATAATAACCTCTTCAATAAACACCAGGAACATGGCCGTAACCACCGCCATATTTGCTGCTTTACCTACACCCTCGGTACCCTTGGTAGAGTTATAGCCCTGGTAACATCCCACCACACCAATAGTAAACCCAAAAACAATTGATTTTGCCAGTGACGATGTAAAATCGACAAAATTGAGCGGTTCAAATACCTGCTCCATAAAAGTGGTATAACTGGTGCCTTCGTTTTGTGCCACATTCACATAACCACCTATCAGTGCTATTAAACCCGCGTAGGTTGCCAATATTGGCACGGTAATGCTTGTAGCAAGCACACGGGTAACCACTAAATACTTAAACGGTTTAGTGCCCGATACCTCCATGGCATCTATCTGTTCGGTAACACGCATGGAGCCCAACTCGGCACCAATGCTTGATCCTACTTTACCCGCGCAAATAATGGCCGTAATAAGCGGAGCCAATGCGCGCATAATTGCTATCGATACCAAACGCGGCAGCCATGATGTTGCCCCAAACTCTGATAAGGATGGCCGCGACTGCTTGGTGAATATCACCCCGATAATGAAAGCCGTAACCGATATAATGGTCAATGAGCGTACCCCAACCTCGTAGCACTGTTTCATCACCTCCTTAAACTCATAAGGCGGAAAGAAAACTTCTCTGAAAAACCGGGCTACAAACTGGAAAACCTTATAAAAATCAATAAATACACTAACCAGCCAGCGTTTTATGGCCGGGTCTTGTTTGGGTGCAGGTTCTATTGCGGTAGTGTTCTTATCCATTTATCAGGGGTGGCGTATTGTATTGCTTGTTTAACCAAATAACAATACAAAAGTTTAAGTTATTGTTAATTACCGTTCAAATAAGTGTTAGTAATATATTAGTAATCAAATATTTCAGGACAGTTGTTTTTCTATAACGCCTAATTGCTATAGTTGCGGTAATTAATATATCTGTTTTTTGCGCCGCTAAATTAAGCCGATATTTAATAGAATTGTTCGGTTTCGTGTCAAAAAAAAATATCCTGTGGCAGTATTTACTTTAATTGTGCATATTGCGGCATGTCTGCCATAAAGCTGCCTTTCCGTAAACAAATTGCCTATGCAGCCGGTATGATGGGTTGGAGTATCATGACGAATGTTATCATCGTAATGCTCCCCTACTTTTACCTTCCTCCTTCAAACTCAGGCTTAATGCCGCTTGTGCCGCAGCTAATGGTATTTGGCGTGTTAAACATTATGTCGGTTATCGCGGCATCGGGCCGTATGATAGATGCTTTTTACGATCCTTTTTTAGCACAACTGAGCGATAAAAGCGATAACCCCAAAGGGCGACGCACCCCGTTTATGCTGAAGGCCATCATCCCGGCAGTACTATTTTGCTCGCTAACCTTTTACCCGCTAACGCATACCGAAAGTTTGAATAACGCCGTTTGGATAGCGGTTACCCTGGCCGGCTTTTTTATTGCCGCTACAACGTATATCATCCCATATAACGCGCTATTGCCCGAGATGACGGATACCGCAGCCGAAAAAATAAAACTCTCCTCGTGGCAACAGATCGGCTTTGTATTGGGTATTATATTTTCGGCATTGGTAAATAACTTTGCCGACCTGATACAACACTTATTTAACGTACCCAACCGTACCAATGCCCTGCAATACACTATTTGGGGACTGAGCATTTTTGCAGGGCTGATTATGCTGATACCCGTTCTTTTTATTGATGAAAAGAAATACTCCAATAGTAAACCATCGCATCTGCCTTTGTGGCCCGCCATACGGGCAACATTTGCTAACCGCAATTTTAAATACTACCTCATATCCGATTTTTCGTACTACATGGCGCTGAGCATCATATCCAGCGGTTTGTTGTTCTTTATAAAGGTATTGCTTGGCCTGCCCGAATCGCGCGGGGGAATATTGATGGGGACCATGGTTTTGGTATCTGTGTTGTTTTACCCGCTTATCAATTTCATGTCTATCCGCTTTGGCAAAAAGCCAATTGTGTTGTTCTCTTTTTTGTTGCTGGCGCTGATATTCGTTGCGATATACTTTTTAGGGAGGTTCAACTTATCACCAAACGTACAGATCTATACGCTGGTAATATGTGCTGCTTTTCCATTAGCATCATTGGGTATATTGCCCAATGCCATACTTGCCGAAATAGCCCAAACAGATGCCGAAAAAACCGGCGAAAACCGTGAGGGAATGTTCTTTGCTGTGAAATATTTGTTTGTAAAATTCGGGCAAACCTTAGGTATCGCCCTGTTCGCTTTCCTCACCGTTTATGGTAAAGACCCCGGCAATGATTATGGGCTGCGTTTAAATGGCTTATGCGGCTTTGTATTGTGCCTGCTGGCATTTTTGGTATTTACCCGTTTTCGGGAATTAAAACCCGCAAAGAAATAGGCTTACCACTCCGTATTATTCGGCCTTGTGTATACCAAATGCATTACGTTAATATTGCGCATTGCAAAAGCGGCTTCGCAATAGCATAAGTAATAGTTCCATTTACGTACAAAGGTATCATCAAAACCTAATTTTTTGGCTTTGGCAAGGCTGGCATTAAATTGTACAAACCAAAGCCTGAGGGTTTCGGCATAGTGCAGGCCAAGGTCTTTAAGGTCAACAAGCGTCATATCGCTGGTGCGGTTAATAGCTCCGTTAATTGCCGCTACCGATGGCAGCAACGAGCCGGGGAATATATGCTTCTGTATCCAATCCACACCTTTACGCAGGCTTTCATAGCGCGAATCGGGACTGGTAATTACCTGTATGGCTAACAAACCGTTCTTTTTAAGCAATGTATTTACCTTACGGAAATATACGTCTAAAAAAGCATCTCCCACGGCTTCCAGCATCTCTATCGAAACGATCTTATCATAAGTACCCTCAAGTTCGCGGTAATCGCGCAGCAATATCTCTACCTTGCCATCTAAACCGGCTTGGGTAACGCGTTCGCGGGCAAGCTTGGCCTGCTCCTCGCTTATGGTTAATGATGTTACTTTACAGCCATAGTTTTTAGCGATGTAAATAGCATTGCCGCCCCAGCCACTGCCTATCTCCAATACATGGTCGGTAGGTTTAAGGCGCAGCTGCCTGCAAAGGCGTTCGTATTTTGCCAGCTGGGCCTCTTCCAAACTCAAGCCATCTTTATAAAAATATGCTGCAGAGTAGGTCATGGTAGGGTCCAGGAAACTGGCAAAGAAATCATTATTCAGATCGTAATGCTCTGAAATGTTCTTTTTAGAACCGGATACCGTATTTGCTCTTTTATAGTGTGATAGCTTGTTGTATATTTTTAACAGGTTTAACGCGGCACCCTGCACGTTGCTGCCCGACAGGCCCGGCGCGTTCTCTACATTCAATAAAAACCATTTGATCACATTGGTGATATTATCCGTATCCCAAAGGCCGTCAACATAAGCTTCTCCAAAACCGATATCGCCAAATAAAATGCAACGCTTATAAAACTCGGAGTTATTAATTGTAATGTTTGCCGATAGGTTACTCCCCCCGTCGCCAATTGTTATGACGTCGCCATCATGCAATGTTAATGTCAAATGTCCCAGGGTCATTTTCGACAAAAACTTAATTACAATGTCTTGATAAAAGCTATTTTTTTTAACAAGTGTTAACGCATTTGGCATAATACAGGTTCTTAATTATAAACAATCTACGTAGTTTTTTTTATAAAAGATTTATATTGATTTTTTATTTCGGTTGATAAGGTTTAAAAACATCCTGTTGTAATTCAACTTGATCTGTTTTTTTATGATAAGGCAACTTTTTTAACCACAGCTTAAAAGCCTGCCAATGAATGAGCGTGATAACCTTTATTGTAATGAGCGGGAAGCTGATAAAATAAAGCAGCAGGTTAGCATCGGTTAAGGGTTTACGCACACCGCTCAACGTACTGATAAAAAACCGGTTCCCCTCCTTATCATAATCATCAATTTTGAGCTGTAGCTTTTCGCCGGGCACCTGCAAATCAAAATCGAAATTAGTATCCATATCAATAAAGGGCGATACATAAAAATACTTGGCCGTATTTAGTTTAAAGGTATTCCCACTAAGGGTATCCAAACTTAAAAAATAGGGTTTCATTTCGTGGAAGGTATTTGATACCTCAACAATGGAACATGCCAACTGCTCCTCCTCATTATAACAAAAGTAAAATGACACCGGATTAAACTGATAACCTAATGTAGCCAGGTTAGTGAGCACCATAATACGCCCTTCGCCAATATTTACATCCTGCGTTTCAAGATAAGTTACGATGTGCTCGCGTATGGTTTTAGATGTATCAGGCCGCTCGCGCGGTAGCTGTAAATGATCGCTGTCTCTAAAGTTGAACAGGTTAAACCTGTTACGGCCCATTAGTTTTAGCTTGTTGTGCAGCATGTCAAGTTCATCCAGGTCAAGATAAAACATAAACACCTCGTAATGGAAGCTGTGCACTTTAGGTGCAAGGCGATGGTGCATTACTTTAGCTTTATAAAGGCAGGAGTTCATTTAGGTTATACAGTGCCGTTGATGGTGGATATTTAAATCAATATACGGCTTTTTTTATCAGTAAGATTCAAATATGCCTTTTGTATTTACTCAGCCAGATCATATGCTTAATAAAAAGTAAATTTATTATAGTTTAATGAAACTTTTATATGGTAAATGCGTAAACATGAGTATCTTATCATACAATGAAGCATATTAAAATAATAGAATCAATAATATTGTGCTTGTTTTCGGTATTCGTATTTTCTTGCGCAGTAGCCGAGGAAACAAATTCGCTGCCAGGCTATGCAATGCACGCGGCAAGCCAAGAAATAAAGGCGGATAACTCAAACACAGCACAACCTTCATTATTTAGCGTTACCTCTTACATTTCTATTTCAAAACTGATCTCCTCTATCATTGTTTTTGTTGTTGTAGTATCGCTGATTATTGTATTGGTGGCTTTTATATTGTATAATACATACAGCATCAGGCCGTAATCTATAATTCCGGCAACACCACACTATCATCATAAACAGGTTTTCCCAATAATTGCGAACACAGCTTTACTGCACTGGCAAAGGCATCTTCGTGAAAGCCGTACTTAAAATAACTGCCGCAAAAATATACAGGCCCGTCGTGGTTTAGTTTGTGAAGTTTATCCTGGGCCTGTATGGCAGGCACATCAAACAGCGGATGCTCATAATCTATCTCACGGATGATCTTCGTAGGGTCTATCCCATCGTGCGGGTTAATAGATACAAAATAATTCTTTTTATCACTCACGCCCTGCAGCCTGTTCATCCAGTAAATGGTGCTGGGCACGGGTTTACCATTCTTTGTTTCTATGCGATAGTTCCAGCTTGCCCAGGCCAGTTTGGCTTTTGGCATAATACTTTCATCAGTATGCAGTACCGCTTTATTGTATTGGTATTTAAAGGTTGATAACAGGCGTTTCTCATCGGCGGTTGGTTGTGTTAGCAACGTTAAAGCCTGATCGCCATGTGTGGCGATGATCACCTTATCAAAGGTTTCGGATGTACCGTCAACAGCATGTACTGTGGCTTTACCATTTTCACGGGACACATGCAGCACTTTCTTATTTACAGTTATCTTATCCTTGAATGGTTTGATCAGTATCTCGCGATAGCTCTGGCTGCCGTTTACCGGAGTATACCATTGATGCTGGGTATCCAACCCCAAAAAACCATGGTTTAAAAAGAACCTGATGAGCGTTACCGCCGGGAAATCCAGCATTTGCTCCATCGGCGTGCTCCACACCGCGCTGCTCATGGGAACCAGGTATTTCCACAGCATATCATCGCTGTAGCCAAACTCCTTAATGTACCGCCCTATCGACCAATCCGCGTATTTCGGATCGCCCAGTATCTTCACGCTTTCCTTATTAAAACGACCTATCTGCAGCAGCATTTTAATATATCCGGGGCTGAAGATGTTCTTCCGCTGCGCGAATAAGTGGTTTACGCTACTGCCATTATATTCCAGGCCTGTAGGCGTATGCTGCACGCTAAAGCTCATATCTGTTTTTTTAACGGGCGCGCCTATCTCTTTAAAAAGCTTGCAAAGGTTCGGGTAAGTTTTGTAATTGAACACCATAAAGCCGGTATCCATGTAGATGGGTTTTCCATCTTCAAACAGCGTAACCGTATTGGTGTGGCCGCCAATATAATCGTTTTGCTCGTAAAGGGTAATATCGGCGGTGCTGTTTAAAAAGTGGCCGCAGCCCATCCCGGCAATACCGGTACCTATAATGGCAATTTTTTCTTTCATGCTATTGCGTAACAGTATATAAAAAGGTTTCAACGGCGTAGGTTGACAGCTGCCCGCCCGGCCCGTTCAAATTAAAATCGAAGCCATGGGTTGCCCAGGGTAATTTTAGCCAGTAATGCGGTATGCCATATTCTTCAAGTCTCAGGTCCAGGCGCCTGCTATGCTCGCGCGATACCAAAACATCGTTCTCGCCATGAATGATAAGCGTTGGCACCGATTGCCTGTTCACAAACTCCAAAGGCGAACAGGCCTTAAATTTTTGAGGAACAACCTCGTATGTACCGCCAATATAATTGCGCATTACCTTGCGTGAATCCATAATTAACGGATTTGATGGGATAGAATATCCCCAAACCATATCCGCCGGGCCGTAAAAATCTATCACACCTTTTATGTGCGGGTTTTGCAAAGTATAAGCTGCCAGCAAAGCTATCTGCGCCCCTGCCGAACGGCCAAGCAGTACAAACTTTGTTGTGTCGATGTTCAGCTCCACAGCATGGGCGGAAAGATACTTTATCGCGTTTTCTATATCTTCCACAGGTGCAGGCGTTTGATATTTTGGCGCCATGCGGTAGTTAATGCTGGCTACCTGATATCCTTTTCCTGCCAGGTACCAATTCAGGTCGGGTAATTGCTGGCTATCACCACTGCTCCACGAACCACCGTGTACCATGATAACACAAGGTTGCTTAGCGCTAAAGGTATTTCCGTAATAATCCATCGTCAAACTTACGCCAGGATATTGAGCATATGTAACTGTTTTAAATGCAACAGGATGTGTTGCTTTAAACAAGCTTAAAAAACTAAAAGGACTTTTGTTTACAGGTAAAGATGCGTTTGCAAACGCACGTTTCATATCCTCATTCACATCTTTTGATACCCAATAGGCCCGCACCACAGGCGATAAGTAAATCACTATGGTAACAATACCTATAATATTACCGGTTAACCTATACGGTGCTATCCATATTCCCGAAAGGGTAATTAAAGCAGTAATAGCAACCAGTATAAGTGGGTACTCGGTAACCACAATAGCTGTAAGCCATATATAGTAGGCCGGGGCCTTAAACACAGCCAGCAACGACAGCAGGAAGAAAAATATAAGCAGTATTAAACGGATCATGGTTTGGTTTTATGGAATAAGTAATGGCTGACTATCCACTCGTTGCCTTCATTATAGTTCCATAATTCTGCGCAAGCTAAATAAAATAAGCGCCAGTATACCCACCATTTTACAGCCTGATCTTTACCATAGGTTTGCTCGAACAAGGGCATAATTTCGGCTTTATGTTTATCCATATTTACCAACCAGGCTTCGGATGTTTTGGCATAGTGTGCGCCGCTCACATGCCAGTGCTTTTCAACCGCAAGGTCATCGTTAAAATAGAACATCAGGTCGTCGCTCGGCATAATGCCACCGGTAAAAAAGTATTTGCTCATCCAGTCGGTTTCGTCCTTCACCTCAAACAGGTAAGCGTACTCTTTATGGGTAAATATGTGTATCCACAATTTACCGTCAGGCTTTAAAAACGATGCCACCTTAGCCATCAACAATTGGTAATTACGCATGTGTTCAAACATCTCAACAGATACCACACGGTCAAACTTTTCATCAATGGTAAAGGTGTTCATATCGGCGGTTATCACCGTCAGATTTGTAATGCCACGCTGCTTGGCCTGCTCATCAATATGCAGTTTTTGTGTGCGCGAATTGGATACCACTGTAAACGTGCTCTTCGGGAACTTTGCCGACATGTACAACGACAGCGAACCCCAACCACAACCCAGCTCCAATACATTCTGCCCGTTGGTCAGCTCTGCGCGGTTACAGGTGATCTCCAGCATATCATCTTCCGATGTATCAATATCGGTAACACCCGGTTTCCAATAGCCCGATGAGTATTTCAAGTTTTTACCCAGGCAATACTGGTAAAATTGAGTTGGCACTTCGTAATGCTGCTCATTGGCATCCGCTGTGTTTACTGCTATTGGTGAAGCCTTCAGCATGGCAATAATATCCATTAAATGGGCTTGCTGAGCTTCAACACCACCTTTATTCTCATCAGCCAAACGTTGCTTTAATAATTTGCGTATACCCTGGCGAAGCAAAAAATCCGGGACATTATCTTGTTCAACTAACTTATCGTACCACATAATCAGGGTTTATATATTTACTCATGTTTACGATATTATTGGTTTAATGGATTGAACAGAATGCAATATAATCGCATTTTCTTATTCAGAGAAGTACTAAGAAGAAATATTTAATAAATGTACAGATAGGGTTTATCCCTTTTTAAACCACGGCACAAACACGCTCGTAGTTTTCTGATAAGCCCTGAATTTATCGCCTTTTGACCGTAGCGATTGTTCTTCTGTTGCCGGGATACCGGTTACTTTTAGCAGCAGGTACAAAATTATAGCCGGACTGATAATTGCCAAATACCCATACGGCGATGCCAGCGCGAAAACAAAATAGCTTAGCCACATCATCCACTCAAAAAAGTAGTTGGGGTGGCGTGAATAATTCCACAACCCTTTATCGCAAACCTCACCTTTATTTTTAGGGTCTTTTTTAAACTGTTTCAATTGCCAGTCGGCAATGGCTTCGCCAAAGAAGCCTATCAGCCATATGCCGGTGCCAATATATTCAAGTACTGAGAGGTTTGGCGCTGTATTTATAGCGATGATAAAAAATGGTATAGCCAGCAACACGTTGGATATTGCTTGCGCCTGAAAAAACCAGAAGAATGCCCTGTCGGGGTTAGGCTGCCACTCTTTGCGCAATTGCTGGTAACGGCCTTCCTCCTCATCAATATGGCTCACAATACGTACCATTAAATGCGTGCCCAGCCTAAAACCGGCAATACCTATCATAGAGCAGGCCAATATGGTTCGAGGTGCAAAACCATCGGCAAACAAAACCAGCAGTAAGGCAATAACCGGAAAATTATATGACCAAAAAATATCGACCACACCGGCATTGCGTATTTTAAAAGCCCAAATCCATACCAGTACCATAATGCCGCTGCAAGCCAGCAGGCATATAACAACCAAAAATATCAGTGAACTGCTACCCATTTTTTTTACCAAATAACTCTGTTAAACCTTCGTTGGATTTTAGTTTGAATAACTGGATAAGCATATAGCCACAGGTAGCTATACTACCTAAGCAAACCAGCAGTACCAGCCAAACGAGCTTAGCAATAATGCTCTTCTCTTTAAAGCAAACCCAAACAAATATGAAAGCAACATTGGTATAAAAATCCCACAGTGTAGCGCGCATCCAGGGGATGGAGCCTAAAAAATCCCATTCCTTAAACAAATTGCTTTGAATGCTTGTGGTAATTACCGTATAACAAACCCAAACAAATAATATACTGAAAATTACTTTGAGGGCTGTTATCATAAGCTGCTTTTTACAACTTACGTAAACGGATGATGCGCAGTTTGTGTAAAACGATAATTATCGGGTAGGTAGGATCAAACTCAAACCAGCGTTTGGCAAAATTAGCATCGTTAGGTTTCATGTGGTGATTGTTCTGGAACAATTCACCCAACATCAAAAAGTCTAAGGGGATAGAATTTTTGCTATGGTCACTGTTATCAAAGTTTGAATAACCGTATTTATGGCCGCACCAGTTTACTATTGCTCCATGTAAGGGGCCCATTAAAAAATGGATAGGCAATAACAGATATAACCACCAATGATCGGCAAAGATGATATAGAATGCAATGTAAAAAGCGATAAAAAACATGCGTGTAAGCCACATATCGCCAATGTTATCTAAAAAAGCCCAGCTTGGGTAACGGTCCCTGAACTGCTCTTCGGGCTCGGTTTGAAAGTTGCGGTATGACAGGTAAATATTTTTGGTCTGTATCATCAAACCCCATACATCCTTAATAAAGTGCGGCGAGTGCGGGTCTTTCTCTGTATCACTGTAAGCATGGTGCATACGGTGAATAATGGCATATGCACGTGGGTTTAAAAACGATGAACCTTGCGACAAGAAGGTGATGGTATAAAATACACGCTCCCAAAATTTGTTCATCTGGAACATTTTATGCGAAGCGTACCTGTGCAGGAAGAACGTTTGTGAGAAAAGTGACAAAAACCAATGACACAAAAAGAAAATTATAATGATAACCATGTTTATAACTGACTGTTAATAAATACGCACATATAACGCCTGCGGATTTAAGGGGGCAAAATTAACAATTATTTACATGCCATTTATTAACTGAATGTACTTTTTATATAAACATGATATACATCATTTTTGCTTGCTAACATTGCCATTCTTCCAGCAAATGCTAACTTGTTAAATTAATATCGTCCTAAAATACTCGTTAGGGTTTATTTTAAAATATACCCAATACGGGCACCAGTTATACCAGGGCAACACTTTGCGGATGTTGCGCTGCTGCGATACATAAGCCGTCATAACATTTTTCTTTTGTTCGGCATTGTCATAAATATTTACTTGCACATTTGGAACGGGCATACCGGTAGCTTTATATACCTTTTTAGCTGTGATATAAGCCGGGTTATGCCCGATAGTTAATTCCGTTTGCGATGGCGGGAATACCACCTGGTAAATGCGCTGTACCGTAAAGCCGGGCACTGTTTTACGCTCTCTGCAGGCCGTAGTAACACACCTGCTTACCAATACGTGTTCAGGGTGGCCGTAGCCTCCAATTACATCGTCTAAAGTAAAAATAACCGTGGGTTGATATTTGTCTATGGCCTGCCCTATTAATGTTTTCAGCGAATCGGTTTTCATATCGGTATCAAATTGAGTATATGGCACAGGCATCCAAAACTCCTTTTTAAAGCCTGCGCGGTGAATGTTAAAGTTTATCATATCCACTCCCGAAAGGTGCTGAATATCGATCATTTGCTTTACTTCCTTTTTCCTTACGGGATTATCTTCCGGGCGCCATACCGTACTGTAAAAACAAACCATGTGTATGTCCCACCCTTTTTTGGCAAGCATGGCCACGGTGCCCGCGCAGCCAATGGCATCATCATCATGCGCTACAATAACAAGCGCTTTCTTGGTTTTAACTATATTGAGAAACGAATCCTCCGGATAAGTTTCGGTAGCGGCCAGCGAACGCAGCAGCCAGGTGCCGCCAAAAATATAGACAGCCAAAAGCACGATGGCGACAATCGCCATTCGTTTAAAAATTTTCATAATAAGGTTGGTTAAGGGTTAATTATTGAGGTGGCTTTGCAGCGCCTGTTTATATAAATGGTAAAAAAACATAGGCAGAAACACCAGGTTAAGCAGCACCATACCTGCCAGCACCAGTATATTTGAGCCGGGGAAAAGCAGGGCTTTAAAAATGCTGCCCGCGCTAATAAGGAATATGGCCGTAAACCCGGTAAACATCCTGACGTTATACAGCACCGGGTGCTTTTTTATATGCTTAACAAAACTGGATAACAGCACCACAGCCGTTATTATCAAAAATACAAAACCGCTTAGTGTTAAGGCCTGTACACCTGGCCAATGCGCCGAGCGGAACATCAAACCCATCGACAAGCAAAACATGGCTAAAAAGCCGCAGCCATATATCATACGTTTCATCATCAGTATCTTTTTAAAGGTTAATATCAGTATCAATTCATGTTCTATCTCGCCGGCACCGTTTGGGGAAATGGCGATAAATGCCCTCGCATAAGCATCCTCGAAACTCGTGCCTACGTCCAGTTCCGTCTCAATAAAGCAGCAATAATGGTCGAGCAGGTCGTTTTGCAAAGCGGTATCAGTAACGCCGCCGGCAATAACGCGCTCAAACACCAGGTCAACCTGCTCATCGTTAAGCTGTACCATATTGCGGGTTGGCTATCAGGTTGTGTATGGTCTGCAAAAATATCAGCAATTCATCAACCGATTCTTTAGTGGCAACTTTACCTTTTGGCGTTAAACTGTAATACTTACGCACGCGCTTGCCAATAAACTCTTCCTCCACCGTTAGCAACTCATCAGCCACCAGTTTATGCAGCGCCGGGTACAACGAGCCCTCCTTTACCAATACTTTATCGCCCGATAGCTCTTTCACCTGCTGCACCATCTCGTATCCGTACATCCTCCCCTTTTGCTCCAGCAGTTTTAAAATTATCGTACCTAAAGTACCTTTTAATAGTTCGGTATTGTTCATATAATTACATCGTTTTATAATGCATCACAAATCTATGTATTATGATTAAGAAATGCAAATTGGGAATTATTTTTTTTAGAATTTGTAATGATGGGCTAAGAGAGACTCGAACTCTCAAGAGGTTAATTCTATTAAAACAAATTGTTCAATTTTTCTTTTAACTATCACAATGCTCAGTAATAGTACGTTATTCATGTTTCGCTACTTTGGCATAGCTATGCCGATAAAATAATTTTCTTATTCTGAAAACACTTTCATACCTTCCGTCAATATTCAACTTGCACAAGTTTGATCCGTATAGTTTAGCGTTTAACCTGTATCCTTCAACCATGTCCTTTAACACTCACAAATTGCTACAAAAAAAGAAAAAAAACATCCTTGAACTCTGGATGAAAAACCAGCTTGCTGATGAAGGCTTGCGCGAGGATCTGATCAGTAACGAAGAACTGAGGAGTCAATCCGAAGAGTTAATTAACGCCCTTGTGGGCAATTTGTCGAGCGAAAACTTTACCGATCTGCAGTCGGAAGAGTGGAGCCCGGTGATCGAGATATTGGGCGGCATAGCCATTACCCGCGCGCGCCAGGGCTTCAGCCCCCGCGAAACCGGTAACTTTGTATTCTCGTTAAAAGAAGCTTTGCTTGATGTTTTACAGCAGGAGATCACCGATGATGCGATGACCTTGTTTAAAGAAAGCCTCAAGATAAACCGCCTGATGGATAACCTGAGCGTGGTAACCTTCGAAACCTTTATTAAGGGCCGTGAAGAAGTGATCCTGCGCCAAACAGATGAGATCACCGAGATATCAACCCCCGTTATCCGTGTATGGGATGGCATTTTGGCCTTACCTATTATTGGCACGCTGGATAGCGCACGCACACAGATCGTGATGGAAAACCTGTTGCAGGAAATTGTAGAAACCGGCTCAAGCATTGCTATACTGGATATCTCCGGCGTTCCGGCGGTAGATTCGTTGGTTGCGCAGCATTTAATTAAAACAGTAAGCGCCACCAGGCTTATGGGTGCCGAATGTATCATTAGCGGTATACGCCCCGAAATTGCACAAACTGTAGTTCACCTGGGTATCGATCTTTCAAACATCATTACAAAAGCTACATTGGCCAGCGCTTTGGCTTATGCGTTTAAAGTAATGCGTTTAGAGGTTAGAAAAGCTGCTGTAGTTGGTAAATTTTAATTGTAGATAAATAATGGATAAAATTCCTATTCTCCGGATGGGAGCCTTTTTGCTGGTGACCATACAGGTTGACCTGTATGACAGGCTGGCGCTTAACCTGGAGGCCGACCTGGTGCAAATGGTAAATAAAACCAATGCAAAGGGTGTATTGATCGATATTTCGGCTGTTTCTATAGTCGATTCATTTATGGGCCGTATTATAGGCAACATCGCCAGTATGTCGAGAATACTGGATGCCGAAACTGTAGTGGTGGGTATGCAACCTGCTGTGGCTATCACACTAATTGAACTGGGATTACCGCTAAAAGGCGTGCATACAGCGTTGGATATGGAAAGAGGAATGAATTTTCTGAAAACCATGATCGATGTTGAAGCAGATGATGATGATCAAGATGCAGCCGACTATGACAGTATCGCTGAGTAAGGATACGGTACAGATCGTCAAGGAACAAGATGTGGTTTTTCTAAAAAATCGCGTTAAAGAGGTAGCTGTAAGAATAAAAATGGGCCTGGTTAATCAAACCAGGTTAATAACAGCCGCAAGCGAATTAGTGAGGAATATGATGCGATACGGTAACGGTGGTGTTTGCGTTATCGAAGTTGTTTCGAGCGGGCGTGTTAATGGTGTAAGGCTTACTTTCATAGATAAGGGCCCCGGCATACCCGATATTGCCGCCGCTATGCGCGATGGTTTTTCTACAGGCAAAAGTTTGGGCCTGGGCCTGCCGGGTACAAAACGCCTGGTAAATGAGTTTGATATTAAAAGTAAGGTTGGCGAAGGCACCACCGTAACTATTTTAAAATGGGCCAATGGTTGATGCTACTCATATAAGCTTTGCAGCGAGCGACAGGAGCTATTTTTCGCTGATAAAAAAAGAAATTCACCGCATAGCCACCGATGCAGGCATGAACCCTACCCGCATTAATGAACTGGATCTTATTGTAGCCGAAATGACATCGAACCTGTTTAAATACAGCGACGACGGTGAGATACTGATGGGCGTGTTCGCAAACGGCGGCTCGCCTTATGTCGAGCTGATCAGTATTGATAATGGCCCCGGCATGATGAACCCGGCACGGATGATGCAGGATGGCATTTCAACCAGCAACACACTTGGCCATGGTTTTGGCAGCATGAAAAGGCTGTCGGACACGTTCGATCTGTATTCGCAGATTGGTTGGGGTACCATTGTGTTGAGCCGCGTTTACAGCGATCCCGATAAGATAAGGGAAAAAGAAAAGCTTGTAATTAATCCTATTGTAGTAAGCAAGCCCGGCGAAAAAACCAGCGGCGATGGCTTTGTAGTTAAAAAAACTGACAAGTACATTAAATTAATGATGGCCGACGGCCTTGGCCATGGCCCCGAAGCTAATAAAGCAGTGAACGAAGCGGCGACAGCGTTCAAAGTATTCCCGGATTATAGCCCTACTGAAACTTTAAGATTTATACACAGTTCAATAAAAAAAACACGCGGCGCCGTGATCAATATTGTTGGTTATGACTACGCAACAAAAACCTGGGCTTCCGCCGGGGTTGGTAATATCGCTTTGCGGATAGCAGGGCCTGTAAGCTTTCGCAACCATATGTCGTACAATGGTATTGTTGGCCATAATATCCCGGGGACTATGAACGATCAGCACTACCCTGCCGACCAGTTTAACCAGGTGATGTTTTGTTCCGATGGGATAAAAACCCGTATTGATATGGCAAAATATCCGCAGATGTATAAGCATGATCTGGCTATATTTGCTGCGGCCATATACAAGGATCACGCCCGACGCAATGATGATATGTCGGTAGTAATGGTAAAAGTAAAATGATAAAAGTAGTAGCTATTTCGTTGGAGAATGAGATGGACCTGGTGTTGGCGCACAAACGGTCGATGAAGGTGGCCGAAAAGCTGGGCCTTACCACATCAACACAAACCACATTTGCCACCGCGGTTTCAGAAATAGCACGTACTGTTATAGAACATACCGATAACGGTATCCTCGAAATTGGCCTCGAACAAAACAAACAGCGTTATGCCTTGATGGCAACCGTTGTTTATGATCGTGATATCAGGTTTACCAACGATGATGCCGGATTTTACTATGCTCAAAAACTGGTACCCGAGTTTGACTTGTCTGATAACGGCACCGGTAACGTGATCACAATGAAAATTGGCCTGCCGCGTTCATTGAGGCTCGACCCTGCCAAAATAAGCACCCTGAAACGAGATTTTGAAAGCGAACAGCCTTTAAATGCTTACGATGAGATAAAACAGCGTAATGCCACCCTTAGCCGCATCGCAGTTGAAAAGGAAGAAGAACTACGCCAGTCGAAACTGATAGATGATCAAAAAACGGAGTTTATTTCTATTGCCAGCCACGAGTTAAAAACCCCGATGACGGTATTAAAGGCCTATACCCAAATGGCCAGGGCAACTAAAGAACCGGTGAGCGATAAGATGCAGGAGTTATTATCAAAGATAGACCTGCAATCAAACAAACTGATGACCTTGATACACCAGTTGCTTGACATCTCTAAAATAGAAAACGGCAACCTGCAGTACAACATGCAACCGGTTATGCTGAATGCCTTTATTCTCGGGCAAATTTCTGTAATGAAGCATATTCTCCCTCATTATGAATTTTTTACCGAACTGACCGATGACGCAAAAGTAACCATTGATGAAGTGCGCATGGAGCAGGTGTTTTCTAACCTACTAGGTAACGCCGCCAAATATTCCGATAAAAACACCAGCATCACCATCAAAACAATTCTAAATGATAATGGAGAGGTAACTGTAAGCATTATCGACCAGGGCCGGGGTATGGATAAAGAAACGATGAGCTCTATTTTTGATAAATTTTATCGCTCCAAGGATGTAGTGAAAAGCCATTCTGGCTTAGGCATGGGTTTATATATCACCACCAAGATCATCACCGACCATAAAGGCAAGCTATGGGTGGAAAGCACCGAAGGCGCAGGCTCTACCTTTCATTTTACCATACCGTGTAAGGTAGTTTAATACTTCACATCTATCTTCCCTTCAAAATAAAATTTGCAAATACAAAATCTTCTTCATTACTTTGAATTACAAAGTACTTTATAATGGAAGATAAAGAGATTTACGCCGAGATCAGCTCCATACGCAACCTCATGGAGCGCTCCACAAAATTTATATCCCTCAGCGGCCTGTCGGGTGTTATGGCGGGTGTGTATGCGCTCATCGGCGCGGCATTCGCTTACAAAATACTATATTTAAATGGCGACGTAACTACCTATTTTTCCATGGACCGCACTGAAGGTTTTGGAACGATATTATGGCAACTTTCACTAACCGGCCTCATCGTATTGACGCTATCAATTACTACCGGCATATTACTTACAGTTAGAAAAGCCCGTAAAAATGGGCTTTCAGTAATTAACCCGAGTAGTAAAGCTTTATTAGTTAGTGGTGGTATTCCGTTAGTAACAGGAGGGATATTTGCTATTATCCTTTTAATGCGATTTGATTTCGGTATCATATCTTCCACCTGCTTAATTTTTTATGGTCTTGCGTTAGTTGCTGCGAGCCAACACACTTTTGGAGATGTAAAATGGCTTGGCATATTCGAAATAATTTTAGGATTATTGGCCCTGACAATCCCCGGCTATGGTTTATACATCTGGGCCTTCGGTTTTGGTGTTCTCCATATTTTATACGGCACCATTATGCATTTTAAATACGACAGGAAATAATGCTTCATAACTTTGATAAAGCCTTCGAAAACCGCATACGCCTGCAGGTGATGAGCGTTTTGGCCGCTAACGAAAGTTACGACTTTAACTCGCTTAAAGACCTGTTGGACGTTACCGACGGTAACCTGGCCTCGCACCTCAAAGCGTTGGAGAAGGAGGAATACATCACCGTCATCAAATCGTTTTTGGGCCGAAAGCCTAATACGCGCTACAAGGCATCGGCCGCCGGCATCGCCGCGTTTAAAAAACACCTGGAAGCACTCGAAAATTTAATTAAACAACAGAAGTTATAACCTTTTTTTTATCTAATTGCTTTGAAATACAAAGTACTTTTAAATAGACAAATTCATACCAAAAACTCAACACCATGATCGCAGACGAAGAAAATGCCCCAATTTTTGAAAATCCTAAACACACTTGGTACGATTCCATACTGGTAAAGCTGGCCATTATTGCCGTATTGATTTTGCTGCTGCTTATCCCCTCCGAGTGGATACAGAGCATGATCGCCGAGCGCGAGAACTCGCAACAGGAAACGCTGAAATCAATGACGGATGCCTGGTCGGGCAGCCAGTTAGTGCAGGGCCCTGTATTGGTTATCCCCTATAAACCTACAGCAACAACTAACGACTTTGCCTATATACTGCCCGAAAACCTAAATATAAAAGCCTCGGTTGCTACCGAACTGCACCATAAAGGCATAGCCGATATTACGCAGTACAACTCTAAAGTAAATGTGCAGGGTACTTTCACCAAAACCGACCTAACCAAATTAGGTATCAATGCCGATCAGTTGATGCTGGATAAGGCCCGCCTGGTTTTCAGCTTTTCGGATATGAAAGGATTGAAAAGCAACCCTGCCATTAACGTTAACGGCACAATCATTCCGGCCGAGCCTATTTACGCCGATAACCTAACCATTTTTAAAAAAGGCCTGCAGGTGGTATTTTCCGCGCCTAAGGAAGCCGGATTTAGCTTCAATTATACACTCGAACTAAAAGGAACCAATGAGCTAAGCTTCCTGCAAATAGGCAAAACTACAGAAGTTGAAGTAACAGGCGATTGGAAAAGCCCCTATTACACGGGCCATTATTCACCCGATAAAAGCAAGGCAGATGCCGGTGGCTTTACGGCTAAATGGAAAGTACTGGATTATAACCGCCCCTTCCCGCAACAGTGGAAAGATAACGATACCTTAATCACCAGCAAAACCGCAACAGCGCAGGCAGCCTTCGGTGTAAAATTCAGCCTGCCGATAGATCAGTATCGCAAAACCATGCGTACCACCAAATACTCATGCCTCATCATCCTGTTAACTTTTGTATCGCTCTTCCTTACCGAGGTGATCAGGAAACAACGGGTACATGTATTCAACTATATCCTGATCGGTGCCGCCATGATCGTTTATTACACCCTCCTCCTATCCTTTGCCGAGCATTTGGGATATGATGTGGCTTACCTTATCGCATCGGTCTCTACCATCACACTTATCGCCTGGTTTACATCATCACTAATGGACAACAAAAATGTAGCGTTTCTTTTTGGTGCGATACTTACCACGTTCTACGGCTTTATTTACACCATTATCCAACTCGAAGAATTGTCGCTGCTGATTGGCAGTATCGCCCTCTTCGTGGTAGTTGCCTTGCTGATGTACTTTTCAAGAAAGATCAATTGGGAAAAACACTAAAACCATACCGCCATGCAAACATCAAAAAACTGGATAGCGCATTTTAACAATAATGCCGAAGTGTTCCGGGTAAACTGGAACCTAAGGCCAACCGTAACGCCGCAAGAGGTGGAGACCATTCTCCCCTCCCTGCAGGCATGGCAGCTGGGCGAAACGTCCGACGGGGCAAACCTGCTTTCCGCCTCAACCAAATATGCCGGAAAAATTGGCGATGTCGATTATGTAGAAGCCGTAAAGCTCTTCATTAAAGAGGAGCAAAAGCATGGCAATAACCTGGGGCGCTACCTGGATGCCATAGGTAAGCCGCGCATACAAAAAGACTGGGGCGATTCGCTTTTCCGCAAGGTACGCTACTTTAACACCAGTATGGAGATCTGGACGCTGGCCGTTATTGTGGTAGAGAGCACCGCGCAGATATTTTACCAGGCGCTAAAAGACGCTACCAATTGCCAATTGCTTAAACAGATCTGTACCGATATTTTGATCGATGAAGCTTACCACATCACTTTTCAAACCGACAGGCTGCAGGTGATATTTGATGGCAAAACTACAACCGCGAAAAGCTGGCGCAAGTATGCTTACAAATTGTTCTTTTACCTTACGGCGACTACCGTTTGGCTGGCACACAAGCAGTTATTCAGGGCGGGCGGTAATACCTTTGGCACCTTCACCAAAAAAATGCGGCAGAAATATTACAAAACTATCGACAGGATAACCGCGCCCATCATCATCACCCCACACGAACTATACCCAAAACCATGAACACCCAACTCGCACCGGCGCAACAATTTCGCGTTAAGCTATGCATAGCTGCTATCATATTCGGTTTAGCCGTCAGCGGTATCACCGCCTTCCCGTTCGAAATTGAGTTGGGCTGGCTTATTCAACATTGCTCCGGTTTGCCGGATATAATGCAGAGCTGGCTAAGCACCATCTACAACGCCATAAAAACCACCAACCAAACCTACCCCTACCTCAGTTACGGCACCGACTGGCTGGCCTTTGCCCACCTGGTTTTGGCTTTGCTGTTTATTGGTCCGTTAAAAGATCCCATCAAAAACATTTGGATAATTGAGTTTGGAATGGTGGTGTGTGGCCTGATATTCCCGCTCGCGTTTATCGCGGGCGGTATCAGGCATATACCGGTGTTCTGGCGCTTTATCGATTGCTCTTTTGGCGCCATCGGCATCATCCCACTGGCTATCGCTTATCGCATCATAAAAAAATCAACCAATAACATCAAACCTTATGTTTCGCTTTAACCTTAAATACTTCATCATCACGGTGGTACTGTTCATCGCCGAGTTTGCCATAGCAGCATACGTGCACGATCGTTTTATCCGCCCGTATTTTGGCGATTCCCTGGTATCCATATTTGTTTACTGCGCCGTAAAAAGCTTTTTTGATACGCCCGTTGGCAGCACCGCTGTTGGCGTATTATTATTCTCTTACATAGTGGAGTTTACTCAATATTTCCATTTGGTGGATGTGATAGGCCTTGGCAATTCGGCAGTGGCCTGCGCAATTATGGGCACACATTTTTCGTTTACCGATATGTTGATGTATACCCTCGGCATTATCCTGGTGCTTTTTTTGGAGATGTACTTTAATGATGACATGGTAAAAGCCAACATATAATAATGCAACACTTTGTAAATAAACATTCCATCGTTCGCCAGATATGGGGCAAGGCTGATACCGTTCTGTTCATCTTTGCGGGCTCGGCTGCCGAGTTTGCCTTGAACAAAGCTGTAGACTGGCTGTATTTTACCGGCAAGCTCCCCTCCGATCCTTTAGGCCGCCTGTTCTCCACCGTTGAATATGCCCGCAAGATCATCTTCGCTGATGTGGATGGCGCAAACCGCGCAATAGATCAGATAACAGCCATCCACAAAAACGTTGAGGCCGGTCGCGGCGCCCAAATACCCGATTGGGCTTATCGCGATGTGCTTTTTATGCTGATAGATTACTCTATCCGTTCTTTCGAAGTGCTGGAGAGGGAACTGACCAATAAAGAGCAGAACGAGGTATTCGATGTATTTTACAGGGTAGGTTTACGCATGGGACTTACAGGGTTGCCTGAAAATTATGCCCAATGGCAAAACATGCGGTACAGGCACTTGCAAAACAACCTCATCAACAGTCATTTTACCAAAGATCTGTATATACAATACCGCAAGCACCTTGGCGGGATAAGGTATCATTTATTAAAACAGGTGCAAAAACACATCGTCCCCAAAAGGGTAAAAGAGTTATTGGGCTTTGGTAGTTTTGCATACCTGCCACCAATATTGTGGCTATATAAACTAAGCCGCAACATTAAATTAGATCGCATTTTAAAAGAAACGCTGCTGCCAACAAAATACAAGGCACAGATAAAGCAATTAGATGCTGTTTAAGCTACATGCAAAACAATTGAACCCGGTATTCCTTTAGTATGAAAACATAAACTATGAATAAACCTATCGGGATAGTATTATTAATAATCGGCATTGCCATGCTGATATGGAGTGGCTTTACGTACACCAAAAAAGAAACAGTGATTGATGCAGGTCCAATACAGGTATCGGCCGATAAGCAACATACCGTAGTATGGCCCAATTATGCAGGGGGGATATTGATTATAGGCGGAATAGTGCTGCTGGTAACGGGAAATAAACGTAATTAATTAGCAAGCAACTATTTATGTTGCTTGCTAATTAAGCGGCAACTAAAAACTTATTTTTTTGTTGCAGTTGCTGTTTTAGCCCCCAATGCAGGGCAAATACGCGACATAATTGCTTCGCCGGTAGCTATCAGCACCCCAATGCTTGCTTTAACAAAGGGATTGGTTATAGCGCCCTGCAATAGTTGCAATCCTTCTTTAACAGTTGGCCAGATCTCGCATAGACGGTTACTGTTTAATGCCGCCTGGTTTAAGCTGATGCTGTCTGCATGGGCTTTAATGTCTTTAATTTCCATAATCTTATTTTTTGAGGTTAATAAATATTAACCCAAAACTCAATATTACACAAATCAACATATTTAGTGTATTCACCCTTTTTTTAAGGGTGTTTTTACGGTATTAATAGGGCTTAAATACCTTTATAAATCATTATTAAATAGTCAGTTTTGGTATAATAAACTATAATAATCATTATATTCACACTTAAACCCTAAACACAATGAAAAAATTAGTATTTGGACTATTCGGAGTTCTGATGATGATGTCATTTAAACCAAAGGTCGATTTACCCCGTAGCACAAAAGAAACAGCAGACTCTATTGTTGCAACATTGAATGGCATTACACTTGCCGATGCTAAAACCAGGGTAAAATATTGCCTTGAAACTTTAGATAAAAGCCCGCAAAACACCCATATATGGTTCAAAAAAGAGATTGTAATAGCATGGTATAACTTACTTGCGGCTGAACGGGTAAACAACCCTAATGTTGATGGAATCCGTATCTACCTTGCGCGGACCCCTCCATCAAATTCGGCCCCTATCCACTATAATAATCAAGTAATTGTAGTTTCTACATACTACGATGGCATTTATAAAGATGCTCGTGGAGCTAAAACTTTGATACATCGTGATTATTTTAAACATCCTAAGTCTGCTGATTTATTCAATCTTACCAATATTTCAGGAGAAATAGGGCACAATAAAAATCCGGATAGCGGTGCACTATTGTATGAAAAGTGTCATTGCGATTTAAATTGCACCGCTACTTCCGATCATGAGATAACCAGAAGCGAAGCTGAAAAAATGGTTCGACGTTTTCGTCGAATCCCGATTATCAGGCCCGGCCGCATAAACTCAACCGCCGAATGGTTCGATTTTGACATGATCGAGAAATTAGTGGATGCAATAAAGGCCGATCCGCACTGTGATGGCATACGTATATATTTTGCCAGGAGCACCAGCAATGATTATACTAAAAAGAAGGTGAAATTTGTAATTGTCCCTACAACTTTAGTAAACGCAACAGTACATAAAGACCACTTTGACTGCCAAAGCTCAAGTGGAAAAGCCTTTATTAATAGAGTGAAAATGATTAGATTATTGACCGGTGACGGTGCTTACGATAATGGCGAATTATGCCCGGATCATTGCGAAGGAATAACTTTACCGGGAGATGAGCAACCCTGATTTTTATGCAAAACTATTTTACAGTAAGTATCACAATTGAAGCTATTTGCCTGATATTTTCAATCATTTGTTTAGCTAATGATAAGAGTAACGTATGGCGTAGCTTGATACTGTATCTCTTGATAACCTGTATCGCTGAGTGTACCGGTCTGTTTGTTTCGGGCATGCATCATAACAATCATTGGGTTTATAATATCTTCCTAGTATTTGAGGGTGGCTTTAGCCACCTGATGTTCGCATACTTATTCCGGAAATTTAACAGCAACAAGCCCATTTTTATTGGGCTTGTTGCATTTCTTTTAACTTACACATATGAAATTTTCAATCATGGTTTTTTCAGATATAATAATCTAACTTACACAATACTATCTATCGAGATCGTATTATACAGTTTGTATTTCTATTATTTACTGCTTAAGGATAACCAATATATTGACTTAAAATATTCAGGAGAATTTTGGTGGGTTGGTGGTGCGCTTTTCTTTTACTTTGGGAACACAGCATGCAATATTTTTGATGATAAATTATACTCCATTATGATTACTGATAAACAACATTTAAGCTATCTCATTTTCAAAGCATTAAATGTCATATTATATAGCTGTTGGTGTTATTCTTTTATTTGCAAAAAATGGATGCGAACGAGATCAAGAGTTTAATCCTTATCATAACGCTTATTTTTTTGATAGCCCCGGCATCTATCATCCTGTATGTTGCAATTTATAACCGGCGCAAAAAGCGGCATATTGAAGAAAAAGAGCAAATGAAATCAGCTTTTGATACCGAACTGATCAAAACGCAGCTTGAGATACAGGAACAAACTATGCAAACCATTGGGGCCGATCTGCACGATAACATCGGGCAACTGCTCAGCTTAACCTCGTTAACATTAAACTCGGTTGATGTTGACAATAAAGATAAGGCTCAACAAAAAATTGATGCCGCGATAGACCTTACCCTACGCTCTATCAAAGAGATGCGCTTACTGGGTAAGTTATTGCAGGGCGACCAGCTAATGGCTCAGGGCTTGCCAGAAGCTATTAAACACGAAGTTAACTGGCTTGAAAAATCAGGGCAATATATAATAACTTACATATGCGGAACTGAAATACCCGAAAACAACAACCCCAATAAAGACCTTATACTTTTCAGGATATTACAGGAAGTATTGAACAACATTATCAAACATGCCCGTGCTACTAAAATAAATATAAAACTGGCATATCCGGAAAAGGCCATTTCACTCCAGATAGACGATAATGGTATCGGCTTTGATATAGATATGCCGACCGGCCAAAAGGGAATGGGCTTACAAAACATCAGTAAACGTGTTGCGATAGTTGGTGGCGAGGTAAGCATTACATCTCAACAGGGCCAGGGCACGGTTATCCTTATTTTTATCCCTTATCCTTAAAAAATGGAAACAGAGCAAATTTCAATAGCAATAGTTGACGATCATACCCTGTTCAGGAACGGTGTTGCCGCGCTGATGAGCGAGTTTGATGAACTGAAAGTAGTGTTTGAAGCAGAGAACGGTGAGCAGCTTAAACAAATGCTAACCAAACATCCTTTACCGCAGGTGATACTGATGGACATTAACATGCCTGTAATGGATGGCTATGATACTACCAAATGGATAAAGACAAATTACCCGCAAATACGTGTGCTGGCCCTGAGCATGTTTGAAGATGATGCTGCCGTTTTAAAAATGATTAAAAATGGTGCCAGTGGTTATGTTTTAAAAGAATCCCGACCAAAAGAATTATTGGAAGCTATTAAAACCATTTATAACAAAGGCGTTTATATTAATGACCTGGTATCGGGCAAATTATTACGCTCGGTTGTTGATATAGCACCTGTTGTTGAACTGACTAAAAAAGAAGTGGAATTTTTAAAACTTTCATGCTCTGAGTTAACCTATAAAGAAATAGCCGACCAGATGTTTGTGAGTCCGCGTACGGTTGATAATTACCGCGAATCACTGTTTCAAAAACTGAATATAAAATCGAGAACAGGGCTGGTACTCTATGCTATTCAAAACGAAATATTTAAGTTTTAATAAAGCTGAGTGAGCCCATAACCAGGCTCACTCAACTTTAACAAATCATTTCTTGCCGGCAACAACCAGGTTGCCGGTGTACATTAGCCCGGCACTTTCGGCTAATCTGATAAACTCGGCACGGTATCCTTCTTCATCTTTACCTTTTGCCCCTTTCGCCATAGCAATAACATCGGCAAAGTTTGCCTGCTGCTTAAATTCAGAACCGCGCAGCAATAGGCCCAACTCTGCAACCGAAGCCGCGAAACGCATATCATCGCTTGTTTTTGCCAATGCAACAGGTTCATCTTTTACTGCAACCAGTTCCATTTTACTTTTGTCAGAATCGGGCTCCTTGTACCTGAATTTAACCGTTACCATTTCAGCTGAATTATTCAATACCTGTTTCTGCTCAACTTTTTGATATTTAAGCGGGTCAACGCTATCAGTAAAACTATCCTTTACCCCTGCCGGGATGATCTCGTATAAAGCAGTAACCGTATGCCCAACTCCCATATCGCCACCTAATTTTTTATCATTATTAAAATCTTCCTTGTTCAGCAACCTGTCCTCATAACCTAACAGGCGATAAGCCTGCACCTTGGCGGGATTAAACTCTATTTGCATTTTAACATCTTTGGCAACAGTAAACAAGGTTCCGCCAAACTCGTTCACCATTGATTTTGTAGCTTCGGTAATATTATCAATATAGGCATAGTTGCCATGCCCTTTATCAGCCATGGTTTCCATCTTACTATCTTTCAGGTTATACATCCCAAAACCTAAGATAGATATGCTTACACCGCTTTCACGCTCTTCGGCTATCAATTGCTCCATATCTTTATCACTTGATGCTCCAACGTTAAAATCGCCATCGGTAGCTAAAATTATGCGGTTGTTACCGCCCTTTATAAATTTTTCGCGGGCAACCTTATAAGCAAGCATTAACCCTGCGCCGCCCGCAGTTCCGCCACCGGCATTTAAAGCATCAATGGCGTCTTTTATCACTGTCTTTTGGTCGCCGGGTGTGCTTGGGAGTTTCAAACCGGCATCGCCTGCATATACCACAATGGCTACGTGGTCCACGGCCCTTAACTGGTCAACCAATAATTTCATCGAAGCTTTCACCAATGGCAATTTATTGGCATCGCTCATTGAGCCCGAAACATCCAACAAAAATACCAGGTTGCTTGGCGGCAGTTTACTGGTTTCTACATTTTTGGCTTTAAGCCCTATGCGCAATAACCGGTGCTGCGCATTCCATGGTGCGGCGGTTAGCTCGGTATGTATAGCTACAGGCTCGCCATTGGTAGGTTGCGGCAGGTTATAATGGAAATAGTTGATCATCTCTTCAATGCGCACCGCGTTTTTGGGTGGCAGTTGCCCGCTGTTAACATACCTGCGGAAATTACCGTACGATGCCGCGTCAACATCAACCGCAAAAGTTGATAGCGGAGTATTTAAAGGGTTAACAAACGGATTTTCTATAATTTGGTTGTACGATTCATTACCGGCGTTGCCGCGTATCTTTACCGTTTGCGATGTTACATTACCGTTGGCATCTACAACTACATCCGGCATGCTTTTCAATAGCTTGTCAGTTGTAGCGTTTTCTCTGACACGGTAAGCACTGGCTTTATACTCCACAACATCGGTTGCTATCCTACCCTGCAATGCCTGCCCGACAGATGTTGGCTGCAGTTCTTCAAGGTCTTTGGCGCTAACGGTACTTACCGAACCCATAGCCGTTCTTTGCTGCTTCGCTCTATAACCGGTAATTGCAACCTCATTGAGTGATTGGGTAGATGCCCTTAACAAAACGTTAATTCTATTCGATTTTTCTATTTTAACTGTTTGGCCAACGTAACCGATATAACGGAATACCAGTTTATCTTTTCCTTCCGGGACGTTGATGGAATAATGCCCGCTCACATTGGTTGCCACCTCAATACTTGTACCTTCAACCTTAACCGACACGCCAACAAGCCCGGTTTTGTCGGCAGCATCGCTAACGGTGCCGGTAATGGTACGGCATGTGCTTATCCTGAACCCGGCCAGGCTGATCAGCATCATCATTAAAATAAGTTTAGTTTTCATAATTCATTGATTTTTGCCCTGAGGATGCAACATCAATTGAATTTCCATAAACCATAAATAAAATTTAATTTGATGCCGATAAATGAATTGGTTTACTAACGCTAAGAAGCCGACCACGGACGAAGACGATACGCTGCTAAAACGCTACCGTGAAAGTGGCGATATGGCTGTGCTTGCGGAGTTATTTAAGCGCTATTCATCAATGGTGTATTATGTTTGTTTGCGTTATCTGACTGATGCGGATAAAAGCAAAGACGCCACAATGCAAATATTTGAGGAGCTGATAGAAAAAATAAATAAGCACGATATTAAACAATTTAGTAGCTGGCTTTACGTATTGAGCCGCAACCATTGCCTGATGCAGTTACGAGCCGATAAAAAAATGCCATCAAGTCCGATAGATGGTTTTATGGAATTGCCTGCCGAATTGCATCAGGATGCTGAGCATAAAGAAAAGCAGCTCACCGCGTTGGAACGCTGCATAGAAAAACTCCCGCAAGGGCAAAAACAAAGCATCGACCTTTTTTTTATAAATGAGAAATGCTATAAAGAAATAACCGTTATAACGGGGTACACTTTAAACGAGGTAAAGAGTTATATACAAAACGGCAAACGTAACCTAAAAATTTGCATAGAGAAAAACAGTGAGCAGTAAAAAACCCGATATAGCGCAAATACGGAAGTACCTTAACGGGGAGCTTGATGCCCCTGCTATGTTTGAGCTTGAAAGGCAAGCTGAGGCCGATCCGTTTTTGTGGGATATGATTAAGGGGATAGAGAGCGGCAGTGAAAGCGACCTGCTTATACTCAGCGAGATTGAAGATCTGATAGATAAGCGGGTTGAAAAAGATAAAAAACGCATTATACCCATCTTTACAATTGTATCTATCGCGGCATCACTTATTGTGGCTTTGGGTATAGGTGGCTGGATGTTTATCCATCAGCCCGAAAAGCCTGTTACAGCTTTTAATGCTGCTAAAAAAATAACGCCTGCCGAAAAAGAGAAGGCTATTGCTGATCCTGTACTTGCTAAACCTGTTTTACCTGCTGCTAAAAAACTTGTTATCGCCCGGTTAAAACACAGCAAATACCATCCTTCTGTCAGCATTAAAGCCGATACAACAGAATACATCGCCAGCGCATACAAGGTAAAACAGAACACAACGACCGACGAATTGCTAAAAAAAATGCCGGGCTTAAATGTAGATGATAAAGGAACCATTACGGAGCAAAGTGTACAATTAGCAAAGAAAAAAAATATTGACAGTAATGCCCGTCGCCTTGCCGAAGTATCGATAAGGGGAAGAATTGCTGCACTTAAAAAAACAGAACTCGTAGGCTCAGTTTCTACAGTAAAGGCTAAAGACCTGGAAGAGCTACAGGCTACATCTGTTGATCAGGCATTACAAGGCCGGTTAGCGGGTGTTGATGTGAAAGAGGCTAAAGCTGTTGCAACCAACAGAACAATAACAGGCATAGTAACTGATAAAAATGATAAAAGCCCACTTATAGGCGTATCCATACTGGCTAAAAATAAAGCCATAGGCACTGTAACCGATATTAATGGTAAATTCAGTATAACTGTTCCGTCAAATGTTCAAACTTTAAATATAGCTTATATAGGCTACCTAAGCCAACAGGTAAAAATTGATAAAACCGATAAGCTGACTATTTCACTATCGCCAAATAGCCAATCTTTAAGCGAGGTTGTTGTTACACGCCCAGATGCTAACAACGAACATGTTTACAGGGTTGCTCAACCATCGGCAGGCTGGGATGATTACGACAAGTATATTAAAGAGAATGCCATTATGCCTAACGGGCAAACGGGTGTGGTACGCCTGGCATTTACGGTTGATGGCAAAGGCAACATCAGCAATATCATTATTAAAAAAGGCGAAACAACCGAAATGAACCAAAAAGCCATCGATATAATTAAAAACGGGCCAAAATGGTTGGGAAATGAAGACGGTGAGCCGGTAGTAAAACGCTTACGGATAAAGTTTCACAAATAGTTTATTTTATTTTAGCAAGGCCTTTGTACCCAATACAGGGTCGGTATTATACAATGCCTGGTAAGTAGCCAATGTGGTGGCAAAAGCTGTCCATAACAACAAAGGCAAATAATATAATGATAGTTTCTTATCTCCCTTTAAAGCTAAAATAATGCTTGCTGTAGCAAGGGCCGCATCGCCCATGGTCCATATTGCGGCTAATACAGTGCTCCTTTTATTAAAATATACATAGCCGAAAGAGAAAAATATAGCCCATATTGCACCCTGCATTAATAAAAGCTTTTGCTTTTCATTAGTATCCGACCGGATGATACTTTGTAACCCCAGCAATAAAAAAATGTTGTTAAATGTCCATGCAGGGCCAAAAAGCCAAGCCGGTGGCGCCCATGGTGCCTGCTTTAATTTTACATTATAGAGTTTTTTCTCTTTCTTATCGTTGACACCGCTTGCAAGGCCCCCTATTGCCGATGCGCCTACAGCTATCAATATTACCTGCCACCATTTTAATTGAGAAAATTTGGATAAGATCATTCTATTAAATTTTATGATGCTGCTCAAATAATCATGCCAAATAAAAAAAGCAGCATTATTTGTAATTAATCTAAATAAGAATAAATTTGTCGTGACTTAATATCATACTATAGTTAGTATGACTTTAAAACTATAGTTGATTTGAAAGATATACGGCAAGGGCAACCGAGTCTAATTAAAATACAAAGACCTGCTTTTACCGGCTACCAGTTTTACTGACGGCGGTTAAGGCAGGCACCAATTTTTCAATACCATGTGCGATGCTAAAATACTCAGTCAAAAAGGTTCGGCAATGATAAGCCGTTGTTCCGATTGTAAAGGGATATTTATATGGACAACAATTTGGTAATGAACTTTACCGAAACCAATTTCAGCCATTTTAAAGACTTTACCGCCCAAATGGATGCGAATGAACACACGCTGCCTTTTCCCGATGGACAGGAAAGAATGGTAATGCGTACACCTGCAAACGACATTAATTTCACCTTTACTCCTGATGAATGGGATGACTTTTGTGATGCCATGGAAGAAGCCACACACATGCTGGCGGTATATTCCTTAATGGAATAATTTTATATCCCAACAATGCCGGTATTGATTAATTAACGGACAGGTTGACTTGATCTGTTTTTATCATTTCATAAAACTTCTGTAAATAAATTGTAACCAAATACAGTTTTTAGGGCAAGGTTGTTAACTGATGATTACCATTAGGTTATCGTTTCCCTCCTACTTCCTCCTCTCCTTTTATAAAAGTTCCTTTGCGCATTATTATGAAAAAAGGACTTCTACTCATTCAATTCTTCTCCATGTTTCTTTGCCTCAGTTCGCAAGCTCAGCAGGCAAATGGCATTGTTGTAAAAGGCACAATTTTAGATGCCATTAATAAAGATCAGCTGGTGGGCGCCACCATTCAAATCATCAACCCTAAACTAAGCACCAGTGCCCGGTTGGATGGTACATTTAGCTTTAACCTACCCAAAGCAGGCACATACACAATGCATTTCCACTACGTTGGTTATGTTGATAAGGATACTACACTTGAGATAAATTCTTTTAAAAGGATTCACATTTTATTACGCCCTGCCTATTCGGAATTAAAGACCGTTAGCATAAGCGATAAACAAAGCCGCGAAACAGAATCGTCAGCAAAACGTACCGAGCAGTTATCGGCAAATATGCTCAATGTGGTTTCGGCAAAAGCCATCCAATTATCACCGGATATTACGGTTGCCAACGTTTTACAACGTGTATCGGGCGTATCTGTTGAGCGCAGCGGCAGCGGCGATGGCCGTTACGCCATTATACGTGGTATGGATAAACGTTATAACTACACACTGGTAAACGGCATAAAAATACCAAGTCCCGATAGTAAAAATCGTTACGTTCCGTTGGATATCTTCCCTTCTGACCTTGTTGAACGCATCGAGATCAGCAAAACCCTAACACCTGATATGGAAGCCGATGCGATAGGCGGTGCTGTAAATATGGTAATGAAAAACGCACCTGAAAGGTTTTATTTTAACGCCAGCATTTCTACAGGCTTTAACCAAAACGTGGCCGACTACGGCTTTAACGCTTTTCCGGTAAACGCTATCAACAAGCAATCACCTTACGAACAAAACGGTGCCGCATATATTGCCAAACCTGCCGATTTTACCCGCGATAATTTAAACTACACCAATAAAAAAGTTACGCCTAATGCTATTGCCAATTTATCTATCGGCAACAGGTTTTTTGATAAAAAATTAGGTGTGATGCTGGGTGGCTCATACCAAAACACCTACCGTACTTACAAAAATATTTTTGTACCCGGCGATCAGTACATTGATAAAACAAACGCTGTTGGGGTACTTCAAATTAAACATGCAAACTTCAGGGATTACTCAACACAGGTTACCCGTATAGGTTTGAACCTAAAATCTGACTATCGCTTTAATGAAAATAATACAATTGGTGCTTATGCGTTGTACACCATTTTGGATGACGCACAATCCCGTTTAACCCGCGATACCATACAAACAGGTTCAACCCGTGCAGGATATGGCACAGGGCAAACATGGTACTACGGTCGCTCAAAATACCAGCACCAGTCTATTTTAAACACCACTTTAGATGGTAAACACACCCTGATGCCGGGATTGAAATTTAACTGGACAGGTGCTTACTCACTGGCCGAAAACAATATCCCGGATCTGGCCGAGTACCAATACAATACCGGCTTTTTTGCTGATGGAACAAACCCTACCCCTTACCAGCATGGCAATACTTTGGATGCGACTATGCACCGCGTATGGCAGGATAATACGGATAAGGACCTTTCGGGATACGCTAACCTGGCTTTTACCAACAAGTTGCGCGATATTCCTTACACGATTACCGTTGGTGGTATGTACAGGGATAAACAAAGAGATAACAAATATCAGGATTACCGGTTGAATACTGATGGCACAGCACAGCCGTGGATAGATATTTATCACTATAGCTGGTCGGTTAACAATGCCAATGGATCTCCCGCCAACTTTAATACCTACCGCGCAACAGAAGATGTATCGGCAGGTTTTGGTATGATCAAATTCAAGATCAGGAAGCTTGAGACTGTGGCCGGCGCAAGGCTTGAAAACACCTCGTTAAGCTATGAAAGCGATGCGCTGGAAACTCAGGTGGGTAAAAGGGGCTCCATATCCTACTCGGATATATTACCAAGCGTAAACTTCAAATACATTTTAAACGAAAAGAATAATTTGCGTTTATCATACTTTGCATCAATAAACCGCCCTACATTTTATGAAATAGTACCCGGTGGTAACGTAGGCGATGAGTATAGCGAAACAGGTAACGTACTGATCAAGCATGCTACAGCAGACAACTTTGATTTAAGATACGAGCTTTTCCCGAAAGCTAATGAGCAAATACTGATAGGTGCTTTCTACAAAAAAATATACAACCCTATCGAATATGGCTTTACAGGCGTTAAGTTTGATACCTATTCGCCGCAAAACTTTGGCGATGCTACCAACTATGGTATTGAGGTAGTATTTGAAAAATATATGGGCAATTTTGGCCTGAGGGCAAATTACACCTATACCAATTCATCAATAACCACCACAAAGTTTCAAACCTTTAATAACCAAACTGTAGCACAACTGCCATTGCAAACAAGGCCATTGCAAGGCCAATCAGCCAATATAGCTAACGCGGCACTATTGTATAAAAACACTAAAAAAGGTATTGATGTACAAATAGCCTGGCAGTTTACCGGTGAGCGTATTGCCCTGGTATCCCCGGTTTATGAGTTTGACCAATGGCAAAAAGGCTTAAATACCTTCGACCTATCGGCCGAAAAACGCTTCAAAAAGCACTTTGCAATTTTTGTCAAAGTACAAAACCTGTTAAACACGCCTGATGAGATATACATTAAGCAACCAACTACGGGTAATGCAGCGCCGGTATCATACCAGGTGCCGGGCAGCAGCCAAACATTAGCCAGCAAAAGCCTTTACGGACAAAATTACCAATTAGGCTTGCGTTACAGTTTACAATAAGCATATATACTTTCAAACTAATAACAATCAAAAAAACAATGAAAAAACATTTCCTTAAAATTGGTTTAGCAGTAATTACTGCATGCACCCTTTTTTCTTGTAAAAAAAGCAGTAATGAAACCGTTAATATTTCGGTACCGTTACGTGTTGTAGGTAAAGCCATCAGCACTACTACTTTACCTGAGAAAGACGCCCTTGGAAACCCCCTTCCGTTAAAAGGCACTATGCTTGCAGGTAAAACTTATGATATCATGTCTGACGTAACAGTTAACTCGGGCGATACTTTATACATACAACCCGGTGTTACTATTTTGGTGCATGGCGATGGCCTTACAGCCGCAAGCAGCCCTACTTTTTATGTGAACGGTACTTTGGTGAGCGATGGCAGCAAAGAAGCTCCAAACACTTTCACTGTTTTTGAAACCTCTACCATAAAAAAATCAAACCCGACCTTTAAAGATGATGCAGCTAACGACCCTGCATTTAAAGGTTACTGGGGTGGTTTTCAGTGCGGCCCGCTGGCTAAATTATTATTGTTAAGGTTTACCCACATTGAATATGTTGGTAGCCCTTGGGATGTTAACGCTACAGATTATGGTGCTAAAGCAGGCGACCCTAAATTTGGTATCTACATGAATAGCGGTACTAATGCAAGAGCAAGCCTTATTGTTGAAGACTCATGGTTTTATGGCTCAAAAGATGATTGTATTGGTAAATGTGCCAACATTAATGTAAGCATTATGCGTAATACCTTTATCAAAACAGGCGGTACCGGTGGCGAAGGCGTTAACTTTAAAGATGGTGTATTTGGCGATATGGCTTATAACTTATCTTTCGGTGGTGCAACAAATGGTTTAAAAACAGCGTCGGTTGCCGGTAAAAGCACTATTGTAAATATTTATAATAACACTTTGGTGCAATGCGGTTTCCGTCAAACCAAAGCAACCCGTAACGGTTCTATCAACACTGAAACCAATACAGGTGGTTTTATTTACAACAACATCATTGTAAACTGTAAACAAGGTTTACGTATCACCTATACATCAGAAAAAGGCAGCCCAAGCGATACTTTAAATACATCATATGGTAACAGCTTAACCTGTATTGGCCGTGGCACCCCAATGGGTGGCACAGAGCAGTACATGGTATTTATTGAGCCTCACCAATATACTGTGAAAAAATCGACCGATTTTAACGGGTATGTTAACGGTACAACAATTACAACCGGTGCTGATGCAGGTACTAATATTGGTACTAACACAGCAAGCGACTCATTAAAATACGATCCGTTATTTGTTAACTACGATGTTGCTGCAAACAGTGTAGGTAGAAACTACCGCGTATCTGAATTACCTGCAGGGTATGATTTCCACTTAAAATCAAACTCTCCTGCAATTGGTGCCGGTGTATATCCGGGTGGTACAGGCAAAAACGCTATGCCTGTTAAAGCAAACGCGCCTTTATTAGTTCAATACGGTTTCCCAATGAAAGTTGTTACTGCAGGCGGAACTTTTGGTGCTACCATTACCCCTCCAAACAAAGATCTGGGTGCTTTCCCTACCGATGGTACCGGAAATCAGCACAAATATTAATATCAACGCAATACAAAATCAAAGGGCAGGTAACTGCCCTTTGTTATTTAATAATATGACAAAGTTAGGTTACCAATTGCTATTTATTTCAGCTGCTGTGGTTTTATTAAATGCCTGCTCAAAACAGGAAAGTAGTGATACGCAGCCGGGTAAAACTGATACCGTACCGGTTGTTAAACCGCCCGATGTAATACCTTCCGCTGTATATGACCTCTCGCAGCTAAGTGCATGCAACCTATTTAACAGCACCCCAACCGTAGCCAACATGGCAAGGCAGGATTATAACGAACTATCCGGCATAGCCGAAAGCCATGCAACACCGGGGGTTTTATATGTGTTTGAAGATGGTGCAAAAACCAGCAACATTTACCTCACCAACAAACTGGGTGCTGATCTTGGTAAAGTGGTTTTAGATGGCGTATCGCCACGCGACTGGGAAGATATGGTTGTTGGCCCCGGCCCCGATGCTACCAAAAACTATGTTTACATGGCCGATATTGGCGATAATAATGCAAGCTACACTTCGGTTTCTATTTACAGGTTTATTGAGCCAAATCTATCATCGGCAGCAGCAGGTAGCATAATACATGTAACCGCTTTCGACAGGATACAGATCAGTTATTCGCGCGGGGCAACAAATGCCGAAACATTGATGATCGATCCTTTAACCCGTGACCTGCTTATCGCGACAAAAGAAAACTCGAAAAGTTATATATACCGCATACCCTACCCACAATCAACTACAACTGTTGCGGTAATTAAACCCTCGGCTTTATTGGGCTTTGATTTCCTTACATCAGGCGATATATCACCAGATGGTAAAGAGGTATTGTTGCGTAACAAAAGCCAGATATGGTATTGGAAGCGCAACGACGGTGAAGATATAGTTACCACCCTGCTGCGCAAACCGCAAGATGCGCCTTATGCCGCTAACGAGCACCAGGGCGAAGGCATTTGCTTTGCAGCTGATGCTGGAGGTTATTATACCGATACCGAAATACGCGATTACCCGGGCGCTGTAAGTACCATCAGTTTTTATAAACGAAAATAACATCACCACTAAAAAACGAAATTATGCTTATTCAAAAACTTAAATATGCATGCATAGCCGCCCTGTTTTTATCGGCTTGCTCTAAAAAAAATGATACCGCTACAGAGCCTGAAATCACCTCGTACCAATTTGTATTCACTTCCGATTCGCATTATGGAATAACCCGCCCCGCGTTTCAAGGTGCTACCAATGTTGATGCGCATGTGGTTAACGCCGCCATGATAGCCCAAATGAATACGCTGCCTACTTTAACCATACCAGATGATGGTGGTGTTAACGCAGGTAAAAAAATAGGTTCGGTTGATTTTTTATTCCACGGGGGTGATATTGCCAACCGCATGGAAACCAGCGCGAATGTACAGTTGGCATCAAAATCATGGGATCAGTTCAATACCGATTTCCTGCAAGGCCTTACCTTGAAAAACAATACAGGTGGTAAAACACAGCTTTTCCTGGTACCTGGTAACCACGATGTATCAAATACAATTGGGTATTATGCTGCTATGTCGCCATTAACCGATGCCACATCGTTAACCAACATTTATAACCTGATGTTAAATCCGGCTACGCCTAAAACCCCGGCAACATTAAACTACGCTACCGACAGGGTAAATTACTCCAAAGACCTTGCGGGCATACACTTCTGCTTTATACAAATGTGGCCCGATTCGGCAGTACGTATCTGGATGAATAAAGACTTGCAAAACGTTGCCGCAACTACCCCGGTAATTATTGTAGCGCATGATCAGCCTGCGGTAGTATCAAACCACTTTACCAACCCTAACGGTACGTTCAACATCAACAATACCGATAAGTTTGATAACGTATTGGATGAGCATTTTAAAGATGGTAAAGTAACTTCAATAACCGCCGCTATTGAGCAGAGGGCTTTCGCGGCGTTTTTAAAGGCACATACCAACATCAAGGCATATTTCCACGGCCACGTGCACCAAAGCCAGTACTATACTTATGCAGGCCCTGATAATGACCTTGCATTACCTACTGTAGGTGCCGATTCGCCGATGAAAGGTTTGCAATCTATGGCAGACGAAACTAAACTGACTTTCCACTTTGGCGCTATAGATACAAAGACCAAAACCATGACCATTAGGGAATGCTATTGGGATAGTACTCCTACTGCACCATCAACACCAATAAAATGGGGTAATTTATTTACCATTAAGTTGAACTAATATTAAAAGAACGGCTATATGTTGCATATAGCCGTTCTTTTTTTGACTTTGAGTGGAAATTGTGCAGCACGCTTTAGCCCTGCCATATAAACATCTTTATTTTCAACCCGTAACCCCGAGTAATTTTGTTGGTGTTCAGGCTTGCGATGGCAAGGCAAAATAAAAGGTTGTTCCGTTTCCTTCCATACTTTCCAACCATATCCGGCCGCGGTTGGCAATAATAAAGTCTTTAGTTAAGAGCAAACCAAGGCCGCTACCTTTTTCGCCTTTGGTGCCAAAGCTCACCTGAAGCCCTGTTTTCATAAATTCCTTTTGCCGTTCGGCGCTGATGCCGGTTCCGCTATCTTTTACTTCAAAAACAACTTCACGCTGATCTGCGGATGGTATAACCGCAACACTGATCTGCCCGCCCTCATAAGTGAATTTTATGGCATTTGATAATAGGTTACGCACCACAAAATCCACATGGTCGGTATCGGCATAAACCAATAGCCCGGGGCGGATATCCGGGGTGATATTTATTTGTTTAAGCGCAGCCTGGGGTGCCAGCAGATCAATATTTCGGATCACGATCAATTCCGGGTCAAAGGTTTCCGGTTTAACCTTTACACCTTGCAGTTGCGCCCGTCCCCATTCAAACAAGGCGTTTAGCAATTCAAAAGAAGCGGTTGTTTGTTTACGGAGTTCGGCAATCATGCCGCGCATTTCCTCTTCAGTAAAATCTTCGGTCTCCATCATGGCGAACAATTGCGCCGCACTGCCCGCGGGCCCTTTCAAATCATGGCCGATCACAGAAAAAAGTGTATCCTTTACACGATTAGATGTTTTTAGCTCTTCGTTCAGCCGACGGGTTTTACGCAAATAAAACCATAGCAGGGTAAGGATAACCAAAATAGCCGCAATGATCAGCAGGCTACTGTCTAATTCCCACTTAGCTTCTTTGTTTACAAGTTTCAGGTGGTCTATTTTTTCTCGTGAAGATTCCAGGGCATAACTGCTGTCCAGTGCGGCAATATCCTTACTCGTATCCGAGCCGAGGAGGCTGTCTACCAGGCGGCGGTTTTCGTTTAAAGCAGACAGGGCCTCTTTATAATCTTTTTCTTGCTTGTAAACACCCGACATGGCATCATAAATACGGGCCTCTAACTGTGGCTCCTTTAGCTTTTTCGCAATTGCGAGCGCTTCGCGCAAATCTTTCAGGCTGGCTGCGGCATTGCTTTTTTCCAACACTCCTGCAATAGCAACCAGGGTTTGAGCTTCCTGTTCCGGACGGTTATATCTTTTCGCTTCTTGCAGCGCTTGCTTATAAACGGTCAATGCCTTCGCTTTATCACCTTCCTGCGCATATATACGTGCTTCTTCATCCAACAGGTTAATCTGGGTATCCCGCTGTTCCTGTTTCCCACTGCGCAAAACCCCTTGCTGTAAATACCTGATCGCGGTATTCTTGTCGCCTTTTTTCAGATATAGCTTGCCAATATGTTCCAGCAGTAAAAAATATGCCTCGGGTTCCTGTTTGCGGTGCTCATATTGAACAAGTTCTCGCAGGTAGTAACTCAAGGCTTTTTCGGTTTCCCCTTTTTCCTCATACACCGAGCCGAGGTTATGGTAGGTTTCCAGCACACCGCTGCTGTCATGCGCATCGTGCTGGTAGCGCAGGGCCTGCTCCAGATCTTGTTTAGCCAGCCCGGTATTTTGTTCACCATCAATAAGGGCAAGCTCATCATAGGCGCGGGCCATCCCGGCCCGATCATTCAGATTGCGGAAAACAGAGAGGGCCTCGTTCTCAAACCTACGTGCCAGATCAGTATGATGGTGCAATTGGTTAATTGTTCCAAGTTGTAATAACAGCAATGCCTGCCCATGCCGGTCATTCCGTTTTTCGGCCAGCCGCATCCCGCGATTCGCATATTCTACAGCCGAATCAGGTTGGCTTTCGGCATAGCTATTACTAATAGCTATGTATAGCCCTGTTTTTTCCGAATCGGGCGCGGTTTTCAGGCGTGCCTGTAAAGCCGGTACCGCCTGTTGGGCCAGAGCAGGAAAATAAAGCAGGCAAGAAAATAAAAGTAGCTGTCGTTTCATAACTAACAAAGTTAATTAAAAGCGGAATAATTGAATGATCCATACCTTATGGCCCTATAGGAAATGATTTGGAATTATCCTGTTAAAAAGCGTGAGTAGGCATTGAACATTTATGCTATCAATTTGTCCAAATGTATCATGTTGGCATAAATTAAACAGGTCAAATTTGTAATGGTGCCGATATCCCCTTCGTTGCCGACCAATTAAAATTGCCGATACCGAATTAATATTCTTGTTTTTACAATGTACTGAGGATTCGTACGATTAATTTATGCAACCGATTACAAAATACTTTTTCATTCACCTGCAGAGTTGAGATTGTATTTACAAATAATATAAACCTATATATACCAACCAATTATGACCATAACCCCAAAAAAACAAAATGAAAAAGCTTCAAACCTAAATGGATACTAATCTGTGCCTGTCGGCAATGCTAAGCAAAGATCAAATTTTAACCAAAAAATCATTTTATGAGAAAAATCCAACATTCGAAAAAATGGAAATTCTATATGATAACAATGTTATCAACCTTATTTTCCATTGCGCTTTATGCACAAACAACCACTTTTAACGGTAAAGTGGTGGATGATACCGGGCTACCATTACCCGGAGCATCAGTACGGGTAACCGGAACAACAACCGGTGTGACCACTAATATCAACGGCGACTTTAGCTTAAATGCCTCGCCCGGCATTAAAAGTATCACTATTTCCTTTATCGGCTTTACAGATCAGCAAAAGGCGATCAGCCGGGGGGTAACTAACCTGGGGACTATCACTTTACAAAAAAATGCCCGTGATCTTAATGAGGTAGTTGTTGTAGGTTATGGAACCGTAAAACGTGCTGATGTAACCGGAACGGTTGCTACTGTTGATGCTAAAGTATTGCAAGAGATCCCCGCATCTAACGTATTTGAGCAACTGAAGGGCCGGGTGGCTGGTCTTGATGTATCCAGTAATACCAGCGGAACCCCGATCATTACGATAAGGGGTAACCGAACCATTGGTAGTGCTCCGGGCACAGACGGGCCATTGGTTGTTTTGGACGGGCAGCCTTATTATAACTCGATCGAAAATATAGATCCGAATGACATTAAGAGTGTTGATGTGCTCAAAGGCGCATCTGCAACGGCTATTTATGGTTCGCGTGGCTCTGGCGGTGTTATTTTAATTACTACTAACAGGGGCCGGGTAGGGCAAACTATTACTACATACGATTCTTATGTAGGTATTAATAAATTGGAAGGGCAACTTAAGGTTTTAAACGGTACCGAATTTGCTCAATTACAAGCCGATGCATTGCAGGGCTCTGTTTTACAAGGCAATGGCGCTACCAACCCTTATGCACTTACTGCTATACAGTTGAAAGCCTTACAGGAAAACGTTAGCACCGATTATGCTAACCTGCTGGTTAAAAATGGTATGGTTTGGGACCAAAGCTTAAGAGTTTCGGGCGGAACCGAAAAAACTCAGTTCACTGTAGGTGCAGGATACCGTATCAATACGGGTATAGAGCCTAATAATTCTACAAAGAGAATTTCTTTGAATTTAACCTTAGATCATAAAATAAACGACTACATTAAGTTTGGTTTAAGTTCGCAAACTTCGTTAAGATTAATTACCGCCGGCGGCGGTAGCCAGTTACAAAGTGCCCGGTATATGAGCCCGCTCACCTACCCCTATAATGCTGACGGTAGTATAAATATCCTGCCACAATCTGATCAATTGGATGCAACAACGCTTAACCCGTTAGTGCCCGGCCGTAGCCCCGACCAGTTTTATAATGATACGCGTGGGTATGTAAGCAATAACATTTTATATGGCGAAGTTAGTCCGGTTAATCATTTAAAATACCGGTATACTGTTGGTTACAATTTTTCACAGTCGCTTGCAGGTACTTATAACGGTATTAACGGTGCAGGTATTTTGAGTATCGCTCAAACCAATGCTTCTACTACCAACAACTATAGTTACCGCCTTAACCAGGAGCATTTATTAACCTACGATAACACTTTTGCCAAAAAGCATGCTGTAAATTTTGTAGCGGGCTTCACAGTAGAAAATGCACATACTGAGAACTCAAGTATAAGCGGTACCGGTATTCCTCAAGATGCCGTTCGGAATGAAAACATGGCTTTGGCGGGTATTATTAGTGCTGTTAGTGGCAGCTATATCGAGCAAAGCATCATATCATACGTTGGTCGTTTAAACTATGCTTTTGACCACAGGTATGATCTAACGGCTACCTTCCGTTCTGATGCCAACTCAGCATTGGCGCAAGGTCATCAAACCACTACGTACCCTTCGGTGGGCTTAGGCTGGGTGATCAGTAACGAAAACTTTATGAAACGGTTTGCTTTTATTGATAACCTGAAACTGCGCGCCGGTTATGGTCAAACCTCTACTATCGCATCAATTGCACCTTATGGCACGCTTGGACAATTAAGCCAATCCAAATACCAATACGGCGGTTCATCGGCAGGTAATGCACAAGGCGTGCTGGTAACACAGTTGCCAAACGTAGACCTGACCTGGCAGCGTACCGGTGAATATAACATCGCGTTAGATTTTGCTGTATTAAAAAACCGCATAACGGGCTCCGTAGAAGTATTCAAACAAAGAACAACAGGTATCATCCTGAATAATATTTTGCCGGGCACTACAGGCGTACGTTCTCAAAACAGTAACCTTGGTACTTCAGAAGACAAAGGTTTGGAACTTACCCTGAGCAGCGTTAACCTGCAAAATGCAGGCGGTTTTAACTGGGCAACTGACTTCAATATATCCTTTATTAGAGAACGTGTTGTAGAACTGCCAAATGGAGCACTATCTGCCACAGGTGTAGGAGAATTTGTGGGCCAACCTTTAAGTACCATTTATGATTTAAAGAAAATAGGTATATGGCAAACCAGCGAAGCTACACAAGCAGCTGTTTATGGCCAAAAACCGGGGCAGATAAAAATTGAAGACTACTTCCCTGATGGTAAAATTAACAGTGCTGATAATCAATTTATAGGCAATTTTCAGCCTCAATACACTTTTGGGCTTACAAACCGGTTTAACTATAAAAATTTCGATTTAAACATCGTTATTCAAGCTAAAATGGATTTTACTACTATAGTACCTTACGTGTCGTCAAGTAATTCGGCCCTCACAGGCTGGCAATATCTTAACCTGGGGCGCCATAACCAGCCCGTTATTGATTATTGGACACCTAACAACCCAACAAACGCGTTCCCTGAGCCGAATGCTAATTTTCAGCCACCCTATTATTCTACCTTACAGTATTATGATGGCTCATTTATACGGGCTAAAAGTATTAACGTGGGATACAATGTACCGGCTAAGCTTACAAAGCATATTGGTATGAGTTCATTGCGCATTTATGCCAACGTAACAAACCCCTTCTTTATTTATGCCCCGGTTCGAAATCACAGTTTCTCGGTTCCTGATGCCGAATCGGTTTACAATACCGTGGGAGCCAATACTGTGGCGCCAACAGGTGTATCAGCCACCGGAAACATTGCCGGCTTTGACCCTAATAATGCGTTTGGTTCTCCATTTCGCGGCTTAGGCATTTATTCGGGCACGGCAACCCGCGATTTTATTATTGGTATCAATGCAAGATTTTAATTGTAAGTATTTATGAAAATATTAACTAAAACCAGTTTTATTGTTGCAGTGGCAGCAATACTAACCACAGCTACAGGCTGTAAAAAGCAATTGGAAGAAGTACCAAGGGCTAATCTCTATCCGGATTATTTTGGTACAGCAGGTGGCGTGCAAGCAGCTGTTACCGGTGTTTATAATAATTTGCGAAGCAGTTTCGGTAACGAGGGCATTGTATATTACTATGATGGTACAGACGAAAATATTGCAGGTGGCAGTTCGCAAACCAATCCTACCATCTGGAACTCTTATAATGGTATAAACTCGTCTAACGGGCCCGATCTGATAGGCTTATACACCAACATTAATACATTGAACGGAGTTTTGCAATATGCGCCTACCATAACAGACGCAACGGCCAGAACACAGTATGTAGCACAAGCTAAGTTTTTGCGCGGATGGTGTTATTTTTTATTAGTGCAAACTTACGGAGGAACAACAGCTACACAGCAAAGCGGTATACCCCTGCATACCACTTTTATTACACAAGCTACAACAGCCGATGCACCGGCATCATTGGTTGATCTGTATAACCTTATCATCCAGGATTTTAAAGATGCCGCAGCAGCACTGCCACCTACCATGACCGGAAGCCCGTTTTCGGCAAACGGCATTGGTAAAACGGCTACTGCAGCCGTAGCAAATGCTTACCTGGCTAAGGCTTACCTTACCAGGGGCTACACAGAAGCTAAGCAAACCGGCGATTTTCAGCAAGCGGCTGATATTACTGCCGCGTTGATAGCCAACAAAGGTACCTATGGGCTAGACTTGTGGCAGGACTATTGGGATGCCCACAAGCCCGCGAATGATTATGGTAAAGAAAACATGTTTACTATTGATTTTGGGGTTACCGACCCATTATACTCAGGGAATGTGCAGCAAGGTGCAGGCGGGTTTGGCATTAATTTTATGAGTGTGATACAACGTTTTAATTATTTTACCAATACCGGTGTTAATAATGGAGTAGGTATTGATGCTGTACCTCAAAAGATCACCGGAGGTGCAAGCATGTTAAGGGATGTTTATAACCACCGCCCTTATATACGCATAGCGCCGAATGGCCCTTATTTAACCACTGCCTTTGCAGATCAGATACATGATACCCGATATGATGCCACTTTCCAAACGTATTGGATCTGTAATACTACTGTAGCTGCAGGTACCAATAGTACAGGTGGTTCAAAAGGGCAACTTATTAAAACTTCAAATGTATCATTAACCTCATACCAAATACCTATAGATGGTGATACATCCATTTTGATGCCAAGCGCAGACGTTACCATGGCCCGCCGGGATGCCTTTAAGGGTTTGATCGTTACGCCTAAACAATTTAACAACAACGTTTTTCCGAACGTTAAGAAGTTTGATGACCCGAACCGGACAAGCATCCTCGATTTCAGCTTCCGTCCGCTTGTATTATTACGTTTTTCTGAGGTTTACCTGGTAAACGCTGAAGCCAATTATATGGCTGGCCACATACCAGAAGCGGCGGCATCACTCAATGTAATAAGGCAACGGTCGGCCTATCGTACGCCTGCCGATGGCGCTTTTACAGCTAAAAACCAATTTAGTGTTACAGCAGCTACCATGGGTGCGGCTAATGCCGCCAATGCCGCTGCAATGCTTTTAACACCGGCACAATTGGCACAATTAGCCATACCTAATACAACTACCGGATCTACGCTTTGTGGCATGGATCTGATTCTTGAAGAGTATTCGCGGGAGTTTTGGGGAGACCCACGCAGGTGGTATGATCTGGTAAGAACAGGGCAGCTAACACGCAGGGTAAAAATGTATAACCCTATTGGTGGCCCTAATATTCAGGATTATCATTCGCGCCGGCCAATCCCTCAAACCCTGATCGATGCTGTTCTTTCGGGGCCAAAATATCCACAAAATAACCAGTATAACTAACCATCGGCTCCTATTCAATTAATTGACCGAACATTAATCATAATATCAATCGTCTTACTTCTGATTTTTAAATGAGATGTATGCAAAGAGTGTTGGATAACCAACACTCTTTTTTTGTTCAGCTTAAAGAACTAATTCGTGTTGCGTAATTACCTGATTTTCGATTTAAACAGAAGTATAATATTGGTTTTAAATGAATCTCATTTAAGTTTTTAAATATAGACAGTTTCATTGTCGATCTTGTTACCTATCTGCTGAGACTCATGAAAGTTTCTGAAATTACTATCTTCCTTTGGCTCAACTTTATTAATATCTACCCTAACCATCGGCCCGTCGGCCGCGAGTTCACTGCCAGCGACGTTTGATTTAAAGATCGGCCAGGCCAGTTGTGCATACCATGGATCAGCTTCGTAATGTGATATGCCATAGGCTTCCGGGTACTGCCTTGAGATATGCGCTGTTCCGAAAATAATATCCCAAATAAAGAACATGTTACCAAAATTACCTTTGTAGTATCCTACCCCATCATCGGTTGTAGCAGCGTGATGCGCATGGTGTGTTGCCGGAGTTGATATGGTACGCTCCAATACCCAGGCTATTGGGTGAAGCACCTTATACTGATAAAAAGGCTTATCCCATGGAATACTGGAATGCGCCAAGGTGGTAATAACACTTTTAATACCCTTAACAATAACAGCCGGAACACCCAAGCCCAAATAAACCAATGTAGAGGTTACATAGGTTTGCGAAAAGAACAGCGAATAGATCACATTTTGCCTACTGGCCATGGCCATACCCATGTAGTTGGCCGAGTGATGGGTACGGTGAAAACGCCATAACCAGGGTAACTCGTGGTGCAGGCGGTGATACCAGTATTGGGTCAGATCATCAGTAATGGCAATAATGAGCGCGCCCCAGAAAAACGGCACCCAGTTAAAACTGCCCTTAAGGCCGGGCAACGCGTATGGTAAAAACCTTAAAGTAAAATAAGCTACCGCAGGTTTGATAACCAGCTTTGGTAAGGTATAGCAGGCAATATCCACCCATTTTTCATTTTTATTCCAGCGCTTTTTATACAAGCCGAACGAAAATTCTAACGCGCCAAGCGTCCACACAAAAATAACAAACCCATAGCCATCGGCTCCCAGGAATGTTTGTCTTAAAAATTCAAGCATAGTCTTTAGTTTTTATGATTTACAGTTGATTGATCTACTTTCTTAGTATTCTGGTTCTTTAACCAGGGGCGCTGACCGGTTACATAAAAAGTGAGGATCATTAAGATCACCGGCAGCGTATAGATGAACAAACTCAGGATAGCATTCCTGATGATCCTTTTTTTAACAGGTTCTTCCAGTTTCATTTTTGTTGATTTTGAGGGTGTGTATTCGATATTTGAATTTTAGCAGCCTCATCCGTAAACAATTTACGGATGAGGGTTAAGCCGCCAACGGTAATGGTGAGCGGGATGATGGAAATAACGATACCAAGAAGTATCTTTTTTCCCAATAAGTTTACATCGTTTAGTGTCATAAGTAATATTTAAATAGTTAACATCATTCAGCTTTTTTAGCGGCTTTACTCAATTCATCCCAATTTCTTACGCCTACTTTGGCTGCCCAGGCAAGGTATTCCGTTTCTAAAGCTTTTACCTTGCCGGGATATTTTGCGGCGAGGTTATTGGTTTCCGAACGGTCATTGGTCAAATCATATAATTCCCATTCGGCATGGTTTTCGGCAACGAGTTTCCATTGGCCCTTGCGGATAGCACGACTGCCTTCATGTTCCCAAAACAAAGCATCGTGATCTTTAAATGGCTTGCCATTAAAGGCATTTACCAAACTCACACCTTGCGCCGTTGTAAGCTTCCGGCCATTATATTGTTCAGGATAGTTCACACCTGCCAAATTGAGGCAGGTAGGCAAAATATCAATAAAATGAGCGGGTTGCCTGTTCACCGCTCCCGGCTTGATAACACCCGGATAGTACGCGATGAAGGGTGTTGCAATACCGCCTTCGTGCGTATTCTTCTTAAATCCTTTAAAGGGCGTATTGCTTACATTGGCCCAGGGCGTTTCATAACTGTCGATAGATGCTACCGAACCGGGGCCACCTGCTTTTTGGATCACATTCGTCCAGTTCTTTACGTCATCGGCACTGCCGCCATTGTCTGATAGGAATAGAACCACCGTATTCTTGTCCTTTTTAATTTCTTTTAGCTTAGCCAGTATCTCACCTACTCCCGCATCCATTCGGTCTATCATAGCGGCATAAATAGCCATGCGGGTATCCCATTTGTCTTTTTCTTCAGCGCTAAGCTTATCCCAATCGGGCACCTTTTCATAGCGTGGCGATAGCTTCCAATCATTTTTGATAATGCCGAGCACACGCAGTTTTTGATAACGTTGTGCACGCAGCTTATCCCAGCCATTCAAATACTTGCCTTTGTATTTGGCAATATCCTGTGGCAATGCTTGTATGGGCCAGTGCGGGGCATTATATGCCACGTATAAAAAGAAAGGCTTTTGCTCGTTTTTGATTTGATGTAATGATCGGATAGCAAAATGTGTGATTGCCTGCGTTAAATACTCGGAAGTATCATTCCTGAATACCTGCTTATCATTCAGCATAAAGGTTATTTTGCTGCCATCATTAAACAACGGATCAGAATTAAAATAGCTGCTCGCATTATTAAGCATGGTGAACGACTGGTCGAACCCGCGGTTATACGCTAATGCCGATGGTACTAAGCCCACGTGCCACTTACCCGAAACAATGGTATTGTAACCCGCTTCGGCTTTCAGCAACTCGGCTATGGTGGCGCAGTTATCGTTCAGGTAACCCCGGTATGCCGGATCGCCCCAGTCTTTTACCATATCGCCAACCCCAGCCTGGTGTGGGTATAACCCGGTAAGCAATGCCGTGCGCGACGGGCAGCACCTGCCCGCGTTATAAAACTGGGTTAGTTTTAAACCTTGAGCAGCAAGGCGGTCAATGTTAGGCGTATGTATTTCTGAGCCAAAACTTCCCAGGTCGGCAAAGCCCATATCGTCAGCTAAAATGATAACAATGTTGGGCTTAGTTTTATGAGCCTGCGCTAAAGCAGTGCTGCCGGTAAACAGCAGCACTGCCATGATAAATAAATGGAGCTTAGTTAACTGCACTTGCCAGTTTGGTTTTATTGCTGTTTACAGCCTGCTCAATTTGTACAGTGGATGAAAAGCCTGATTTTTTCCATACCTCTTTTTTACCGCGGTAAAGCACCAGCGTTGGCAAAACATTTATTTTAAGCTGTTTGGCCAAAACAGTATTGTCATACTGTTCAATGCTGATCACTTTAGCGGCAAAGCCTGGTTTGCTTTTCAGCGAATCCAATACAGGGATTAACTTTTTGCAGGCACCACAGTATTTCGAACCAAAATCCACCAGTACAAGGTCTGCAGAGCCAGTTAATGCCTGGTATTGTGCAAACGATAAGGAAACGCCCTTTTTAGTGGTTGAAATAATAGGATAACCTGAGCCTACCCAGTTAGCTAAACCTCCCGGAAGTTCGTAAACTGCTTTAAAGCCTTTTTCACGCAGTTGTGCAGATAATACCGAACTGCGGCCATTGGCGATAGAATATACAAAGGTTGGCTTATCTTTATTTAAACCATCAAGAACCTGCTGGTAGTTAGCCGATTTTTGATCCACATTTACAGCGCCTTTAATATGGTTTTGTAAAAACTCCTCATTGCCACGGGCATCCAGAATTTGCGCGTTGCTACCGGCTTGCTTTAAATTGGCACTGAACTGCTCAAGGCTTATACCGCTTTTGTTTTGAGCGTGAACTGCCGCCCCCGTAAGGGCAAGCAGGCCAACAATAATCGATTTAATTTTTTTCATGGTTTTGTACGATTTACTTAGTTGTTGTTTTCTAAATGATGGATGCGTTTACTGTTCACATCGTCGCGATCGATGAACGGGTAGATGTGGTTTTTCCAGGCTTCGGCTTCAAAAGCTGCTTTTAATTCCTTTAGTTTTTCAGGATATTTTGCTGCCAGGTCTACGCGTTCGTTAAAATCTTCGTTCAGGTTATATAGTTTCCATACATCCTTTTCATAATCCGGTGGGGTTGCTGGTTTTAATCCTGGATAGATCAACAGGTCAATGTTATCCGGGCGGTGTGCCGCCTCTGCCTTCCAGCCATCTTTGTAAATAGCGCGCGAAGTAAAAATGTAGTAGTACTGCGTGGTATGTAACGATGCAGCCTTTGCGTTATTGAATGAACTGAACAACGACTTGCCTTGTAAGGTATCCTGTTTAATCCCTTTAATGTATTCAGGCAATTTCAATCCTGCCGCCTCAATGGTGGTAGGGAAAATATCCGATACGTGCCCGTATTGTGTACGTATCCCTTTTTCTTTAATTAGTTTAGGATAGTAAACGATCAAAGGATTGTGCGTACCGCCTTCGGCATCCGCGTCAGATTTCCATTGCTTGAATGGTGTATTGGCGGCTTGTGCCCAGCCTAAGGGGTAATTGGTGCTGGCTTCAGGCGTACCTATAGCTTCCAGTTCGGCCTCGTTATTTTTTATGTATTGCTCGGCAGTATTAGTTAAAGCTGAATTTGATGGTTTGATTACACCGCTGTAAGTACCTTCTTTACTGGCGCCGTTATCTCCTATCATCACAAATACTAATGTATTATCAAACTGCCCGGTTTTCTTTAAATGCGTGATCACACGGCCAACCTGGTCATCAATATAAGTGAGGTAACCGGCATAAACCTCCATAAAGCGGGCATACAGTTTCTGCTGATCGGCAGGCAGGCTGTTCCAGGCTTTTACCCTTTCATTACGTTCTGGCAGTTGGGCATAAGCAGGTATGTAACCTAATTTCTTTTGGTTAGCAAATACCTCTTCGCGGTAAGCGTCCCAGCCTTTATCAAACTTGCCTTTGTACAGATCGCTCCATTCTTTGGCTACCTGGTGTGGTGCATGTGTAGCAGCGGGTGCGTAATACAAAAAGAAAGGTTTATCGGGTGCTGCTTTGTATGCACGGTCAATATAAGCGATAGCCTTATCTGTAATCTGCTCGTTCAGGTTACGGCCATCAGGTTTTACGTGGAAGTTATCTTCAACCAAATGCGGCGGGTGGTATTGGTCTGTCGCCGATTCAAGGAATCCAAAATGGTGATCGAAACCTTTACCTGTGGGCCAGCGGTCAAACGGGCCAACATCGGTGGTATCTTCATCCGGCGTTACGCCCCATTTACCTACCGCAAAGGTACTGTATCCGTTGTAGCGTAAGGCCTGTGCTATAGTCCCTTTATCTTCAGGGATACGGCCATCATATCCTGGGAAACCGGCAGCAGTACTGGCATGGGCAAAATTACCCATGTGTACATAATGGTGGTTGCGGCCTGTTAACAAAGATGATCGAGTTGGCGCGCAAATACCGGCTGTATGGAAATTGGTATAACGCAAGCCATTATTGGCCAGCGCATCAAAATTTGGTGTGTTGATCAAACCTCCAAACGTGGCTGAAGCGCCAAAGCCAACGTCGTCCAATAATATCCAAACAATGTTGGGTGAACCTGCCGGTGCATGCTGCGGCTTAGGCCACCATTCTTTCGATTCAGCCAGTGTTTTTTTAACTACGCCTTTGTAAGTTTCGGGTGTTGAGGGTGGGATATTTTGTTGCGCGCTCGCGCTCCATCCTAAAACTGAGAACAAGCCTAACAATGCAGCTTTATATAATCTGTAAGTTTTCATGTTGTTATTTTATTTTTATTGAATTTAACGTTGCGTAAATTGTTATTGCGCCGGGAAACCGGCTTTAATTAAACTATCAATACCGCCAATGTTATAGCTATGGGTGTAACCCAGGGTTTGCAGGCTATCGGTAGCTTTACCGCTTCGGTTACCTGAATGACAGTACAGGTACACTTTCTTATCCTTACCCAACTTTTTTACCTGTGTGCCAAAATCAGCCGACCGGATATTAATATTTTGCGCATATTTCAAATGCTGCTTATCATATTCTTCGGGCGTACGTACATCCACCAGGTAGGCTTTGCCTTGCGCTATTTCGGCGAGCAGGTTGGCACTGATTTTTGTATTTACTACAATCTTATTGGGGCTTTTTTGTACATAAGGCACATGAGCCTCCTGGGCCTTTATGCCTAGTGTTGCTATAAGTAACACTAGAGTTATGATATTTTTCTTTTTCATGATTACCAACCTGGGTTTTGAGTGAGTTTACCGTTACTGTTATCTATTTCTTGTTGTGGGATAGGGAAAAGGTAAAATTTGCCGAATACACCTTTGCTCACGTTGGTTTTACCTACCTTTAATAAGGAAGCTTCGAGTATCCCGTGGTTATAACCAGTTCCTGCCGGATCTTTTTCGCGAATCAGATCGAACCAGCGCTGGTATTCAAATACAAACTCTAACCTGCGCTCCAGGTAAACCGCCTGCCTGAACTGGTCTTGCGTTAAGCCCGGTGTAATTACACCGCCCGGTATAGCGCGCGATCTTACCTGGTTAATTGCCGTATAAGCTTTAAGCGTTGGGCCATTGAGTTCGTTCTCTGCTTCAGCAGCTATCAGCAATACTTCGGCATAACGGATGATCGGTACATTTGCACCCGATTCGCTCAGGTTACCTACTATGCTCGGATCCCAATATTTATTGAAAAATGGTACAGAGTCGCCCAATATCTTCGGGTCATTCAGTTTACCGTAATAAGTTCCGGTAGATGGGCTTAAAAAACGTGTAACAAAAGTTTCGGTTTTCCGCTTATCGCCGGCAGGGTATAATTTATATACGCTGAAAAAATGATCTATACCGTCAGGCTTCGTAGCATCAGCAACATTGTAAAACACGGTTTGATCGGCATAAGAAGCTACGATACCCGGTATACCTGTTAACACAGAGCGTGGTGCCTGGTTATTACCCTGCCCTAATGAGTTTGATTTGAACTGGGCCGAAAATATATGTTCAACCCCGTTTTTAGTAGCCGGTAAAAACACATCGGGATAGTTGGTAAATAACTTATAGGTACCGCTCGCGATAACTGCATCTGCAGCTGTAATTGCGCTTTGCCATTTACCTTCGGTTAAATAAACCTTTGATAAAAGTGATTTCGCGGCGCCTGATGTTGCCCTGCCAATATCGGCACTGCCATAGCTTACCGGTAAAACTGTAAAGGCTTCGTTTAGGTCTTTCTCTATTTGTGTGTATACGGCAGCTGCCGGTGTACGGCCAACCTGCAGATCGGAAAGGTTTACCGAGGTTTGATCGTGCAGTACCAAAGGCACATCGCCATATAACCTTACCAGGTTAAAATAATATAGTGCCCTCAAAAATTTGGCCTCTCCAATTAAACGGGCTTTCAACGTTGATTCAAATGCTATTGATGGAATAGTATCGATAGCGATATTAGCCTTTTTAATGGCTGCATAATGTTGCTGCCATATCTGCAATACACGCAAGCCTGTCGAGGAATGGCCCAATACCGCTTGCGAGCGTACATCGGCATTGGTAGCGCCCGGTCCGGGACCCTCATCATCACCCATAAAATTCATCCCTGTATTAAAAAGGGTGTTATATGGTGTTTGAACGGTATTTGAGCCGGCGTTAAGTAATGAGTATGCTGCTGTAACAGCGGCAACTGCATCGGCCTGTGTTCTGTAAAATTGACTGGCCGGGATAAATGACTGCGGTGTTTCTGATAATTTAGCGCAGGAAGACGCGCCAAAACCAACAGCCAGCAATAACAGGTATTTTATTTTATTCATGATGTTTTGCATTAGTTGTATTTAAATTAAAGGGTTATAGAAACACCCGCTATAATTGATTTAGCATTTGGATATGCCCCGTTATCAACACCCGAGCTGATGGCATTTTGCCCGTTGGTGCTTACTTCAGGATCATAACCTGTATAGTTTGTCCAGGTGGCCAGGTTAACTCCGGTTACATAAACACGTATTTTTTGAACAGGCGATTTTGACAGGATAGATTTGGGAATGGTATACCCTATGCTCAGGTTTTTTAACCGCAGGTAAGATCCATCCGCAATAAAACGATCAGATACGGTAGCTGCAGGGTCCTGGAACGCGCTGTGTACATCGGTATTTGTATTTGTTGGTGTCCACCTGTTCAACAGTGTAGTAATGGCGTTGGTGTAACCGGTACCCAGTTCAAGTACTGCCCTTTGCTGGTTATAGATCTTGTTACCATAAGACGTTTGAAAAAAGATGCTCAAGTCAATACCTTTATAGTTAAAAGTATTAGTAATGCCACCGGTAAATTTGGCTTGCGAGTTACCAAGAATCACCCTGTCGCCGGCTTGTGTGATCTTATTATCGTTATTAACATCAACATAAGCCTGGCCACCCGGCGAAGTATTTGCCGCAGGTGTTAATGCTGTACCGCCGGCTTGTATCAAACCATTGGTTTTGTAACCAATGAACGAACCTATTGGCTCACCAACTTTTAAGATAGAAGGCAATGATGAGTCGGGAATGAACTGATCAACACCATTCCCGCCAAGGCTTAATACCTTGTTACGGTTAACGGCGAATACGATACCTGTGTTCCATTTAAAGTTGCCAACAAGGTTGCGGGTATTTAAACTTAATTCAAATCCTTTGTTCTCAACCGAGCCTACGTTCTCAAATTGTTGCGGGTTGGTAATAGCGGTATTGGTAATAATTGTTAACCCGCTTGTTGCCGGTAATGGCAGGTATATTAACAGGTTGCTTGTTTTTTTGTAATACACATCAGCCACCAGGCTAATGCGGTCTTTTAACAAACCTAAATCGAAACCAAAATCATATTGAGCTGTTTTTTCCCAGGTTAAATTTTGATTGTACAAAGTATTTGGTGCGAAGCCAATACTTGTAGTATTACCGAAATTGTAACGGTATGAGCCTAACTGAGAGAATGACTGGTAAGGCGGGATATCGCTATTACCTGTTAAACCTGCGCTTAGCCTCAATTTTAATTGACTGATGGCATCAACATTCTTTAAAAAATCTTCGCTTGATGCATTCCAGGCAATGGCTGCCGAAGGGAAGCTTGCCCACTGGTGGCCATCAGCAAACTTTGATGAACCATCGGCACGAATGGTTAAGGTTAACAGGTATTTATCATTGAACCCGTAATTGATACGGCCCAGGTATGATTTTAAGGCCCATGCATTGTATGATGACGAAGGCGCTATAGCAAAGCCGCTACCTGTAATTGATGTTACACTACCGGAACCGATATTGTTGTATGTGCTCAGATCGCTCACAAAACCTGATGATCCGGCTACTGATCCTTCCGCGCTAAAGGCTTGCTGGGTAAAGCCTGCCAACACATTAAGCGAATGTTTGCCGAACTTTTTAACATAGGTTACTGTATTTTCATTCAGCCAGTTGGTAGAGTAAAGTGTCCCGGTTTCTGCAAGTCCGCCAAAACCAGAGCCTTCATATACTGTTGAAGGCAGGTAACGGTTTTGTTTATTATCAATAATATCAATACCCAACAGTACCCTGGCCGTTAAATCCTTTGTTAATTTATAATCACCGGATATGTTGGATAATATCCTGTTGGTAGTTGTATTGTTGATCTGGTTATACAGTGTATTGATTGGATTACCATATACGCCCTCAAATGCATTTTTAAGGAAGAAAGTACCATCAGTATTGTAAACCGGAGTGGTAGGTGTCATCAATAGTATTGCGGGTACCACGCTATTTGGCGCTACCTGTGCCACTGTATGGCCGCCTGCAACGTATGCTGAGATCTTTAACTTATCATTATAATCATGCTCTACATTCAACCTTCCACCATAGCGCTGAAAGTTAGTATTTTGCAGTATACCGTCCTGGGCAGAGTAATTCCCCGAAAAGGCGATGCGTGTGCGGTCTGTACCAGTTAAAACCGATAGCGTATGACTTTGTATACCTGCCTGGCGGAAAGCGGCATCCTGCCAATCTGTATTGATATTGCCATAAGGGAAAAGCGCTGCCGTAGTTGGTGCAGCTTTACCCGAATTGATAAATGCATCTGTACGTAAAGATGCCCATTGATCGCTGTTTAACAGGTCGATCTTTTTGGTGACTTTTTGTAAGCCATAGCTACCGTCATAGGTAATTGACGACTGGCCTGCTTTGCCCTTTTTAGTGGAAATAATGATAACCCCATTTGCACCGCGGGTACCATATATGGCTGTTGCCGAAGCGTCTTTTAATACGTCAATACTCTCTATATCACCCGGATTGATAGATGCCAAAGGGTTAATTGCCGTGCCACCGGTTACACCGGCATCTGTTAACGAATTACTGTTGGATGTAGGGAAACCATCAATAACGTAAAGCGGTTCGGCTACTGCGTTTACCGAGTTGATACCGCGTATTTGCACCGTAGTACCGGCTCCCGGCTGGCCGCTGGCCTGCGTGAACTGAACGCCGGATATGGTTCCTTGTAAGGCGCGATCGAAGGATAAAGAAGGCTGTGCCAATGCCAACGCCGGTACAGAAGCCACAGCTCCCGTAATGTCTTTACGTTTTTGCGTACCGTATCCTACAACTACTACATCATTAAGCTGATTAACAATTTCTTTTAATGAAATTTCGATAGGGCTACCGTTAGCAGTGATTTTAGCTTGTTCGTACCCGATAAATGTAACTGTAAGGTTATACGGGAATTTTTGACCTGTAACAAAGCTGAATTTACCATCCAGATCTGTTGAAACCGCATGTGTGGTACCTTCAATGCGCACAACAGCGCCGGGTAATGGTTCTTTTGTGATGGCATCAACAACACGTCCAACTAATTTGGAGTTTATTGTTGGTTGATTTTGAGCAGATGCCGCTAATGTGATAAATATCAGGATGATACCCGTAAAGTAACGGAGGGGTATCCGGGATAAGGAAAGGATATACCTGTTCCTTATATGTGCAATATTTTGCATAATTTTGAATTAGTTTAAAATGACATAAATGAAGCAGGCTCAACGCCAATCGATTTCTGCTTCGTTGTTTTAGATTCGCAGGGAAAGGGTTAATACCCTTTCCCTATTTTTGCACCGGGTATTATATTTTCATAATTTTCTTCCTCCTTGTAAGTGTGTTTACGACCAGTTCCTGCTCGCTAAAAAATTTTATTAAGTTGATGGATGTACCAGTAGAAACGGTACCGGTGAAGTGTTTGCCGTTGCGTGTTTAGCAACAGCAACATGGCATACACATTCGGGTGCTGAAGCCAACTCCCGTTAATTTGAATGTAAGATTGATGATTTGTGTATTCATTCTTATTAAAATCTACTAAGTCTATAGATTTACTGCAATATTAAGTAAAACTATAGTTTGTTACAAAATTTATTTTAAAAAAATTGGTAATCAGGTTGCTATTTAATTGTGGAAGGTTTTTAAATATGGCGTACCTAAAGCTTATTCTATTTTGAACGGAATGATTAGAAATAAGTATTTATTTTTTTTCAGTGAGGATAGAGGCCAAAAAATGCGGCTTAAAAATGTATTTTAAAACAAAAAAGGCGCAATTTCTTGCGCCTTTTGTACCTTAAAACGGAACCGTATGTTGGGTGTTTTAGTGATCCCGCTGGGATTCGAACCCAGGACCCCAACATTAAAAGTGTTATGCTCTACCAGCTGAGCTACGGAATCGTTCACCGTTCCCGTTTTTGGTGGTGCAAATATAGAAGTATTGCATATATACTGCAAGCTATTTTTCAATATATTTTAAGATAGAAATTAACCTCTTCATAAACAGCAATTTGAAATGGCTTTTTTTTCTCATTAACTGCTGTAAACATAAATCAGTTATTAAAAAGGAGTCGATTGATAAGGTTTTTATTTTTTTCCTCTCTCAATTAAAAACCGAAACAAGCACTTATTATAACAGCATGTAGCCCCTTATCCATAAAAAAGCCCGGCTGCAACAACACAGCCGGGCTAACCTTAATCCTTGTTTATCAAATAAACTTCCTTCTATATACGAAAGAGATTTCGTTCCGGATTTTAAATCAGGTTAATTCCTTCATTAATTTATCAAATGCCTCTTTCAGCTCTGCCAGCTCTGTTTCTACCTTTACCAGGCGGGCTTCCAGGTCGCTAACATTTCGGCGGGCAGGCTCGTTAGGCTCGTCATCTTCGGTGATAACAGGTTCGCCACCCAACAGGTGTACATAACGCACTTCTTTCTGTCCGGCACGTTTTGGCAATTGCTGCACAAAGGGCGCTTCAGGTTGCGCTAACTTTTCTAAAACCTCCTGTACCTCATCCAATGTTTCAAATTCGTACAAACGGCCCGAATTGGTGTTCAGTTCGCCCGGCGTTTGGGGGCCACGTAATATCAGCAAACAAATAATTGCCACCTCTGCCGGTACTACAGGGAACACAATAGCAAAGTTATGCTTGTACTTTATCGCACGGCTTGAGCCACCGGTAGCTGTTGATATCAACCCGCGTTTTTTTAATGAATCCAGGGCCAATATCACCGTTTCTTCATCATACTCCACCACCGGTCTGCGCGATGTTTTTTGGTTACAGGCCGTAGTTAGCCCATTTAATGTCATGGGGTAATAATCGGGCGTGGTTTTACATTTTTCCATAAGCGCGCCTAAAACACGCAGTTCGGTATCGTCAAGTACGGGGATAGTTATCGGTGAATCCATGCGGCTAATATAAAAAATGATTGAATGATTGAATGATTGAATGATTGAATGATTGAATGATTATGCCATAGAAATCCCTAACGCAAAATATCCTGCTTCAAATATCTGTTTTCCAATCTCAACTTCCTTTAATCAAAAAAATCATCTGTGAGGTTACCTATATCGCGGCGGTCTTTTTTGGTAGGGCGGCCGGTGCCTCGGTCCCGCTGTAACAGCGGGGCGTGGAACATACTTTTAAATGCCGGGGTTTGCTCAACAGGGGTAACATCTTCATAAAAGTTAACGGCGGTTTTGGCATCAACCCTGCTCTCCAGCAGGCCGGTTACTTTTATTACCCGGCGATCGGGCCCTTTTGATATTTGGTACACTTCGCCCAGGCGTACCTCGCGCGATGGTTTAACATTATCACCGTTAAGTTTTACACGGCCGGCCTTGCAGGCATCGGTTGCCAGTGAGCGGGTTTTAAAGGCCCTGATTGACCATAGGTATTTATCAATACGTAGTTTTTCTTTTTCAGCCATTGTACAACATCACTTTAAACTGAACGTGGCTATTTTACCACCGTTACCGGCCAGTAAGGTTAATTTGCCATGCTGCGTTTTTATACAAACATTATAACTGCCGGCATCAATTTTTGTCCAGGTAATACCTTCGTCTTTACTAAGGTAAGTACCCGCAGTACCGGTAGAAAGATATATTTTACCTTCAATATGCTGAACGCATGATTGAAAACCCGGACCCGCTTTTGCTATTTTCCAGGTTTTACCTGCATCAAAAGAGTAACAGGCTGTAGAATCGGTACGCGAATCGCGCTGATAATCACCACCTACAGCAACCCAATGTTTACCATTGGTAGCTATAGAAAATGCTCCCGCGCTTGGCCGCCCCTGCGAAATCGGTAAAGGCTGCATTACCCATTTTTTTGCCGAAATGGGCGCCATATACAAGTTAGCCACGCTACCCCCCGATACCATTAATAAGGAATTTGATTTGATCAGGCCGTTATCAAAAACATGCAGGCATGTGCCGCTTGCAGCAAAGCAGGCCTCGCCGGGTATACCTGCCGGTGATTTTAGAATATCCCGTTCTTTCCAGTTCTTACCTTTATCGGTGGTTTCAAAAAGCACAAAATGATTACCCAACGGATCGCCCATTACGCAGCCGTATTTGCCCAGAAAATCCATCGCATCTAAAAAAACAGAGGTATCACGGTTATGATATTTTACCTGCCATGTGGAGCCGCCATCAAGGGTTTTTAAAATAAGCGCGGGCGTGCCCGAGCTCATCATAACAGCTTCCTTATCCGAAAAAGCCTCCACATCCCTAAAATCGGATGTTTCAAAGCCTTTAACCTGCTGCCAGCTCCATGTTTTACCGGCATCTTTAGTAACAGCAAAAGAGCCCTTACTGCTGCTTACCCAGGCAATTTTATCATTAACTACAGATAGGCCACGAATACTAACCGGTTTGCTCTGCTGTAGCACGGTTACTTTTTGGGCAGCCGCGCTATTTACATAAAGAAGAAACAGCCCCGCAAGGCTGATGGCGGTTAGTAGTTTTTTTATCATTTAACTCTCGTCAGCACCTCGGTACGGCCCAATAGCGATATACCGATGTATCCTCTTATTTTTAAGGTGTTATTATCCTTCAATGTCATTTTACAACTGTAGGTTTTACCGCTCTTGGGGTCGTAAATTGTACCGTCTTCCCAGGTTTCGCCGTTAAAGGTAAAATTCTGCAGCAACTCCAAGTTCAGATCGGGGCGTGTCCTTAGTTTTGGATCAGGATTGTTTTCGTCCATTTTAGGTTTACCGTTCTTATCAGGCACCTTTATCCAACCCAATTTACCAAAGTACTTATCCCCTTTTTTATATATCCATATCTGGTCTTCGCCCGCCGCATTTAACCATTTGCCTATGATGGCATCGCCATTTTGCGCTAATACAGTTAATGATGCTACTAAGAACAGCATTAACACACTTGCTTTCTTTATCATAATACGATTTAATTAATTGGTAGCCTAAAATTAGCCTTTCGGCAACGATATAACAAACTTTATCAATTTTATATTTATTTTAAGGCATTGCAATAATCTGTTATATTTGCACCCCGTTGATTTATTAAACGATAAATCAGCGCAGTTCTTACAACATGCCCGGATGGCGAAATTGGTAAACGTTGCGGTCTCAGAAGCCGTTGAGAATTGTCTCTTGAGAGTTCGAGTCTCTCTTCGGGCACATCCTTTTAGTTTATTGGTTCATCGGTTCATTAGTTTATTGGTACTGTCGCTATGAGATAGCCGCAGGAAAATCACCAATCAACCAGTGAACTGATGAACCAATGAAGTTTTTAAAAAAGCCCAGGTGGCGAAATTGGTAGACGCACCATCTTGAGGGGGTGGCACTCGTAAGGGTGTGGCAGTTCGAATCTGCTCCTGGGCACCAAAATCAAATATTAACTCCCAAACGGCAAATCAGCCGGACATTTATAACCGCACCGTTTTTATCTTTCTTAGCTTAAAAAGACGTATTCACCTCTTTTGACCATTTAACAGGAAAAAGTCCTTTGTAGCATACAAACTTATATAGCTGTAAAATATCTACCAGAGATTACTGTTACTCTGCCGCGATCATATAAAAACACTCATAGCTGCATAATAAAGCAATTTTAAGTTTACCCCAAACCATGCAAAACATTAGCTGGCTAACCCTGCATGGTTTTTGCCAGTAAGTTGTTGTATTAAAAAAATCTGCTATGAAAAAGTTAAATTTTATTAAAGTGCCTGCCTTTATACTGTTGTTAGCAGTTGGCGCATGTTCAAAAACCAATAATGATGTTGTAGATACATCTGTAACAACGGACGATGCGGCTACAATAATGGCCAGTTCCATGTCGTCAAACTCAGGCGGTATGGTCAGCGCTTCGGCTGATGTTACGGTTAACGCGCAACTTACTTTTAACGCCAATCCGGGTTGCGGAGGCACTAAAACCTATCAGTTTAGTCGTCAAAGCCCGCAGGGTGCATCAATATCTTACAGTTATGCCTTTAGCTATACCCATACACTTAACTGCGTAAATAACTTACCCGATAATGTTAGCAGCACCGCTACCAGCACCGGCTCGTTCGATGGGCCAAGCCTGAGCAGTAATGACTCTGGTACATCTACCTTTACCGTAGGCGGATTAGCATCGGCCGCCACTGCATATAACCTGAGCGGTTCATACAAACGTGCAGGTAGCTTTGCCAAAAAAACAGGTAACATGAACCAGGGCAACAGCAGTGTAGATATAACTGTAAGCAGCCTGGTTATACCTAAAGCCAGCGGTACCATTGCATCGGGCAATGCTACCTTTAACCTGAGCGGCAGCAGTAACAAAGGCTCGTTCAATTTTAGCGGCACAGTTACCTTTACAGGCAATAACCAGGCAAACCTTGTGGTAAACGGAACCGCTTATGTGGTTAACCTGTTAAACGGTAACGCAACACGATCTTAATTATTGATTGAAACCCAATTTTTGAAAAGCCCCAACCGGGGCTTTTTTTATGATGTATAACTTGGTGCTATATATCCAGTTGAAGCCCGTCATAAGCCAGATGAATACCTGAAGGTAGTTCTGCCGATACATCAGCATGTTTGCCCAGGCGGTGACTGATGTGAGTAAAGTAAGTGGTTTCGGCACCCATTTCTTTGGCGAAGGCAACAGCTTCATCCAAAGTAAAATGGGAGATGTGGGTTTCACGCTGTAAAGCGTTTACCACTAAGATCTTCGATCCCTTTATCTTTTCCTTTTCGTTATCCGATATGGTTTTGGCATCGGTGATGTAAGTAAAATCACCGATGCGGTAGCCCATTATTGGTAATTTGTAGTGCATTACCTCGATCGGGATAATCTCTACTCCATCAATATCGAAAGGCTCATTAGTAATTACCTGCGGTCTGATATCCGGGATACCGGGGTACTTAAACTCGTGAAATATGTAGGCAAACTCGCGCTTTAAAGCGGCTTGCACACGTTCGGTACCGTATACATCAATAGCTGCCTTCTGGCGATAGTTAAAGGCACGGATATCATCCATACCCGCTACGTGATCTTTATGCTCATGGGTAAAAAGCAGGGCGGTTAGGTGCTTTACATGCGCACGCAGCATCTGGTACCTAAAATCGGGGCCCGAATCAATAACGATAAGCTTATCCCCTACCTCCACCATCACAGATGAACGCAGTCGCTTATCCTTAGGGTCGGCCGAGGTGCATACCTCGCAATCGCAGGCAATAACAGGTACGCCCTGCGAAGTTCCGGTTCCTAAAAATGTGATGGTCACAGTTGTAGTTTTGTTTGTTTTATTTGATGTAACAGCGCTATCTGCTTATCGTCGAGCAGTTGGGGATCCAGCTCGAGTTCCAAGAACAGTTCAAGTATGGATTGTATCTTACTCTCCAGGTTCGAAAACTTATTGATCACCACTATTTTGCTGCTTTGCAGCAAACAGGCACCGGTTTTAAAGTTCCCCTTCTCATACCTTACCCTATAACCACCCGCCCGCAACAAAAGCTCAAGCTTTTCGAGCGTATGATTGGTGAGGGTGATAGTTGGAACCTGGGACATTATACTTATATGTAAGATGGAAGACGTAAGATGGAAGATGTGATTATCTCCATCTTACGTTTCCCATTAATTTTTAAACCTCTTCCATTTTCCATCTTACATCTTCCATTATCGTAAATCTACCACCTCTACCCCCGGGTGTGCCTTTACATCAAAAGCAAAAACGGCATCGGGTACATTGGCATTTGGCGAAAAGCTTTGCATGGCATAGGTGTATTTATTACCATTTTTATCAAATATCAACGCGCTGTATATCTGTTTCTTTACTTTATCTATCATTAAACGCACCTTAAAAAAGGTTTTCTTATCATCAGTAGGTGTAAGATCGATATTTTGGTAAGTAACGCCACCAACTTTGCTTTCTCCGGTGTAGAGGTATTTAAAGCCCTTTTCGTAAATGGTAAAAATGTGCGCGGGGTTCAATGCATCATCGCTATTGTTCACATCGTTTACCTGCACTTCGTTATCCTTTTTCAGATAGGTCCATTGCTCTTTACCATTGCTTATCAGCTCCTGTGCTATGGTTTGTGTTTTGGTGCCTCCTTTTGTATACAATGTAACCTTAAACTTATTAGTTTTTGATTTGGCTATCAGCGTGCCGCTTTGTGTTTCTTTAAGGTTGGCCTGCGGGCTTTCCAATGTGTAAGTAAAACTTGTTTTTACAACATCGTAAGTTCTGTATTTTTTGCTCACCTGGCTTAAAATGGCTTTCGCCTGGTCGTCTTTTTGTGCTAAGGCACCTGTTACAGTACCGGCGGTTATTAACAACAATAGTATCGCGCTCTTCATTATTCTCATCTGTCTGTTTTTCATTATCATAGCTTATATATGATAAGACGATTATTACCCTCTTTGGTTTTGTATCTCTTCTAAATATTGGTTAAAATGGCTATCGTCCTGGTATAAAACCTCGCGGGCCTTGCTCCCTTCAAACGGACCAACAATACCGGCTGCTTCCAACTGGTCGATAATACGACCTGCACGGTTATACCCCAATTTCAGCTTTCGCTGGATAAGCGATGTTGAGCCCTGCTGGTGCATCACGATAAGGCGCGCGGCTTCTTCAAACATCGGGTCGCGGTTATCCGGGTCAAATTCTTTTGGCGATGATGATTCGCCTTCGCCAACATACTCTGGCAGAGCGTAAGCGCCTGCATAACCGCGCTGGCCACCAATAAAGTCTGATATCCTGTCCACCTCCGGTGTATCCACAAAGGCGCACTGCAAACGTATCAGGTCGTTACCGGTAGAGAACAGCATATCTCCGCGGCCAATCAGCTGATCGGCACCACCGGAATCAAGGATGGTACGCGAATCGATCTTGGATTGTACCCTGAAAGCAAGCCTTGCCGGAAAGTTAGCCTTAATGGTACCCGTAATAATATTAACCGATGGCCTTTGCGTAGCAATAACCAGGTGTATACCTATGGCGCGGGCCAACTGTGCCAAACGCGCTATCGGAGTTTCTACCTCTTTACCTGCCGTCATCATCAAATCGGCAAACTCATCCACTACCAACACTATAAATGGCAGGTAACGGTGCCCTTCAGTAGGTAACAGCTTGCGGTGGACAAATTTGGCATTGTATTCTTTTAAATTACGTACCTGAGCATCTTTCAACAGATCATACCGCTGATCCATTTCGATACACAGCGAGTTTAACGTATTAATTACCTTTTTAGTGTCGGTAATGATCGCGTCGGCCTCATCGGGCAGCTTGGCTAAAAAGTGGCGTTCTATTTTCTGGAATAGCGTTAATTCCACCTTTTTAGGATCCACCAGCACAAACTTCAGCTCGGCGGGGTGCTTTTTGTAGAGTAGTGAAACCAGGATGGCATTAATACCAACCGACTTACCCTGGCCCGTAGCACCCGCTACCAATAAGTGAGGCATTTTGGCCAGATCGGCAACAAAAACCTCGTTTGATATGGTCTTACCCAAAGCGATAGGCAGATCCATCGTAGTATTCTGAAACTTATCGCTGCTCATTACGGTGCGCATGGCCACCATTTCGGGGTGCTGGTTTGGCACCTCGATACCAATGGTGCCTTTACCCGGCATTGGCGCAATGATACGGATACCTAATGCCGCGAGGCTTAGCGCGATATCATCTTCAAGGTTTTTAATTTTAGAGATACGCACACCGGGCGCGGGTATAATTTCGTAAAGGGTTACGGTTGGCCCGATAGTAGCTTTTATCTTATCAATCTCGATATTATAATGATTAAGCGTTTCAACAATTTTATTTTTGTTGGCTTCCAGTTCTTCGGCACTTACGCTTATTTTGTTGACACCATAATCTTCCAGCAAATCAAGGCCGGGGAATTTGTATGATGAGAGATCCAACCTCGGGTCGAACTCGCCAAACTGCTCTACCAGGCTGCCTGCTGTAACTTCGTCATCCTTTTCAACATTGGTTTCAGCAGTGGGGCGTTCTTCGCTGATAGTTAAGGGGATGTCCGTATCACTGCTTGGCCCGGGCATCAAAGTAACCGGCTCATGAAAGGTAGCGGCTGTAAATGCCGCTGCTACTGCAGTTTCGGGCTCCGGCTCGGGCATATCATAGGTTAGCGCAATATCTTTTACCTTATTGGCCGATGGATCGGCATCGCGGCGCGGGAGTTCAGGCTCGGGGATGATAATATCTTCATCATCGGCAGGTTCATGGTAGTTTTCAAAAGTGCTGGTCTGTTTTATGCGTTCGGCATTTTCGGCAATAGCCTCTTCTTCGGCAACAAGCAACTCATCTTTATATGCTGCCTTTTTCCTTTCGGGAAGTTTAAAATCAATATTATAAACGATGATGAGGAAGGTAAGCGCCGCGAATACGACCAACAAACCAACGCCTGCCTGCCCTATCTGGGCATCCATCAACTTGTTGCTCCAATAACCAAACTCGCCCTCTAAAAAGTGAGGGTAATCGATAATAAAGCCATGTACAAACCCTATTGCAACCGACAAGAAAATAATGCCAAATACCGCGTAAGCCAAAGTTTTATTTACCGCGAACAGGCGTACCTTAAACAACATGCGATAACCGATAATGAAGAACACTGCCACAAAAATATAGGATGCCACGCCAAACCACTCGTACATAAACTGGTTTGACAGCAGCGCACCAAATTTACCCAGCCAATTTTCAACCACCGGATTTTTAACGCCATTATCTATCAGTTCCTGCTGGGTTTTAAACAGGTTATGCCATCCGCCGTTAGCGGGTGATACATAGCTCTGGTCTTCCTGCCAGGTAAACAGGTACGAGGTAAATGCGATAAGAAAGTAAAGCGACAGGATAAGGCAAAACAAACCCGCTACTTTAGTTATGCGCCCATCTTTCAAATCGAAAGATGGCATAGCCTCAACTTTTTGTTTTAGGGGTTTTTCTGCTTTGGAAGATGATTGCCCGGGGGCATTATCTTCTTTAAAACTATTTGATCTGAACTGGTTTCCTTTTACCGCCATTATTAATTTGAAAGCGTTTTAGCGCAAATATAAAGTTAATAGATAAAACAACTTATTTGTGAGGATTTTTAATTTTTAGTATAATTGGATAAAAATGAGTTTAGATTCCCTCGAACAATTTATCCAGGAAGGCGACCTGCAGGGCCTTAAGCAATTGCTTGATAAAAACCCGGAGCTTGCCAAAAGTATAACCAGCTACCGTGTGTCGGCAGTTATGCTGGCTTGCTATTACAAAAAACCCGCTGTAACCGAAGTTTTATTAAAGTATATAGATGAACTTAGCCTGTTTGAAGCTGCCGCCATTGGCAAGTTTGACGTGGTTGCCCACCTGGTTTACATGCACCCGGATCTGGTAAATGAGTTTTCGGACGATGGTTTTACACCGTTGGGTTTGGCCTGCTATTTTAGTCAGCCCGAGATTGCACGTTTTTTAGTTTTAAAGGGTGCCGATGTTAACCTCGCATCGCGTAATGGTTTCCATGTTGCGCCAATACATTCGGCCGTTGCCGCCAACCAAACCGAAATTACCCGTATGCTGATAGAGCATGGGGCAATGGTAAATGTAAAACAGCAATCGGGCGTTACACCGCTACACTCAGCCGCTCAAAACGGCAACCTTGAGATACTGATACTCTTGCTCGAGAACGGCGCTCAGGTAAATGTGCGTATGGAAGGCGGCAAACTGCCCGCCGACCTGGCCGAAGAAAAAGGCTTTATGGAAATTGCCGCCATATTAACGGATTAAGGCCTTATCAAATGACTTATACTTTTTTATAATACAACCCGTCGTCAGTAGCTATAAAAAACACGTTGCTTATTTTACGCATAGCATAAGCTTTTCCTGTTAACTGCAAAAACTCATCATTTGCTGCCCATGTTGTACCGCTTGGTGAAGCCCAATCACGCTGTTGTATCCAGGCACCACCTGTTGGCAAGTTAGAGAGCACATAAAACTTATTGCTTGCTGCATACAACACCCTTGCCCTTAACGTAAAGTTTGCATTACTGAGTTTTTTAAGCCCTATGGTATCATAACTCCAGGTAGTGCCAAAATTAGTACTATTAAATAATGTTTTCCCTGCCGAGGCCAATAAAGTACCCTGATCTGAAATAAGATCCTGCATTTTTATTTGGGGTGTACCTGGTAAATAAGCAGTTGTATTCCAGTTGCCTGTTGTGGTATTATAAGAAAAGAAAAAACCGTTCACACCCCGAATAGCTGCCAAAGTATTGTTAGCGACAACAATTTTATAAACATCAAAATCGTGATTAGTTGGCAATCCATTTGTGGAAAAAGTTGTCCAGGTGTTAAGCGATTGATTTAACACAAAAACAGTGCCTGGTGAAATTCCATCTAATGATGAAGCATACAAATTGTTGTTCCAAACAACAAACGAACTGATATACTGATTAAGCGATTGGTTTACCCAGCTTGTACCATTATTATCGCTCACAAATATGCCGTCAGTTTCGGTACCTACATAAATCCTATTATTAAACAATGTTAAAGCAGTTATAACTGTACCTTGCTTTACTATAGCTGATGAAGACCATGTTGCTCCAAGGTTTGTGCTGCTATAAACTATACCCGATGCTGCCGCCGCATAGATGGTATTGTCAAGCGTTTCAAGTACAATAAATTTCTCGTTAATGGGGAGGCTTAAAATTTTGGAATAGGTTGCCGGAATAGACGGAGTTGGAGAATTATTATCGTTACATTTATGACACGATGTAAGGCACAACAAAGCGCTAAAGCCAATGTAAAGGCTAAATAGGGTAGTCTTTTTTTTCATTTTAAATAAGTTTCTTTTAGATTAACTGGTAGCGTAAACCATATCTTAACCTGTTAAAATATTAGTGAATACCGATGCCGGGAAAGTGCATCTTTCAGATCAAGCAGTTTGATTTGCTTTATGTTTTATAGAATGGTGGTCAGCCCATTCATTTCGGTTACATAGTGGGTAAGCTATAAGCCAAGTGTGTTTTTACCCGGTCTGTTTTCAAATAAGATGCAAAAATCAGCTTATTGTTACACCTGTTGTACTAAAAACAACAAAATTACAACAATCTGCTAATTTTATAGGGTTGCTACTTTACGATAAATATTTTTTGGCGAAAAATAATTTCTGTGCCTAGGCATAAATATCTTAAATGTATTTTCTTCGCCCAGCCCGTTTATTGAACCCTCAATATCTTTTCCATCTTTCGGCCTTTGGCCAGTTCATCAACCAGCTTATCCAGGTAGCGTACCTGCCGCGTTAAAGCATTTTCAATTTCTTCAATACGGTAGCCGCATATCATTCCTGTAATGAGGTGGGCATTGGGATTAAGCGAAGCTTGCTCAAAGAATATTTGAAAGGTTGCTTTTTGCGTTATCAGGATATCAATTTGTTGATCGTTAAAGCCTGTAAGCCATGTGATCACCTTATTCAATTCTTCTTTTGTGCGGCCCTTCTTTTCTATTTTGGTGAGATATAAAGGATACACCGAGCCAAACACCATTTTTGCCATACGCTCGTTATGTACATCGAGATTATTCATGGTGATCATTACCGGCAACAGGATCTACTGATCGGTTATTTTTGTATGGATACGTTTTACATAATTACGGATATCCAATACGATACCTGCAAAAAAATAAAAAAACAGCGGGAAGCCTACTGCTAAAAATGATGAGTAAATAAAGAAAAGGCGAATTTTAGAAATAGAAATATTAAAGCGCTCACCTAAATAGGTACACACCCCAAAGGAGTGTTTTTCGAAGAAGGTTAATATACGCTGTAACATATTATGCTATTTTTAATATTTTATTGCCAACGCCGCATTGTAGACATTTCTTATGGTTACAATAGAAATTTCTTAATTCAAGCAGCGCCTGTGTTTCGTAAGCTGTTTTTGCCTTTAGTCCCATATTAACAAAATCAGTTATGATGTTGTTTTGTTCTGCCGGGATAGCTTCCAGCAATTGCAAGCTGCGGTCAACGTAACGCTCTAATTGTAAACTATTTCCGTAAGCGAATAAAATTACCACTAAACTATTTAATATCAAAACATCAACCGACGATTTACCTAAATTTTTAGAACCGGGCTTCGCTTCCTTATCAAATTGATAATGATTCTCCCAATACGGGTTCACCTCAATATCAACAAAAAGTTCTCTTAATTTCTTCGCATCAGTAATATCCAGCACTTTCGAAAACAGGTGGTTGGAACGGTTAATAAGCGCCGCAAACTGCGCCAGCCTGATGGTAGGAAAATTTGAAGGCCGCATCCGCAGGAACTTCCATAAATGCCTGTCGATAGGTATTAGCTTATATTTCTTTTGCAAAAATTGATATTCTTTTTGCAGGGATAACGGGTAATCATCAACCAACTCTCCTTCCAAAAATCCGGCCTGACCGAATATCAGCGCCTCAATTTGCAGCGGGTTATTTTTATGCTTTGCCAGGATGAGTTGCGGCAGTGAGCGGGCCAGTAACTCGAAAGGCAAAGCATTGGTTTTAAAGCCAAAATTGGCGGCAAGGTATTGGTAAAAGGTTTCCTCCCAATCGCCACGGTTATTGTCGAGGGTTTTGAGTACGGCTATGGAACGCTTCTGTAGCCGCTCTACCAGCACACGGGTAAGCCAGTTGTGGATCACCATGCCATCCAATGTACCAATCGTCTTCTCGCAGGCGATGACTTGTTGTTCACCAAAAATGAGGTTTTGGTATCGTTGCTGCAACTCGGGAGCTATCCTGTCAAGCAAAACAATGGTGGGGATGCGGCTGCCATCTGTACGGGTAACGGGTTCGTCATCACGGTAAACAACGTGTAGCACAACATTCTCATAAGCCTTATCTGCAGGATGCCCGTGGCGTTGCCAGTCGGACGATACCAGGTGCACCTCGGCATTACCGGCCCAAAGGGTATCTCCTATTTTGATCTTGACATTCTGAAAATCGGGACCGGCATCTGTGTTTTGTAATCCCGGCGATATGATCTCAACGTTTTCACCATCAGTAGTTTGCAGATTATTCCAGTCGAACAACCGGAATTTCCAAACGTATTGGAGGAAGTCTTCGTTGAAAAACATATTAGTTGAGTTGCCTGTTGTGAGTTGCGGGTTATAAGTTAGACAAAGGCAAGATAGTAATTAATCATTTGCACATCTGCACATTTACTCAGTTGCACATTAAATTATCCCTGCCTTCTCCAACTCCAGTTCCATTTCTTGTTGAATGCTCAATGCCTCGGCACGTGCGGCTTCAGCAAAATCTTTTCCGTTTGATGCGAAAATAATGGAGCGCGAGGAGTTGACCAGCAGCCCGCAATCTTTATTCATGCCGTATTCGCATACCTCGGCCAGGCTGCCGCCTTGCGCGCCTATGCCGGGCACTAATAAAAAGTGGTCGGGCGCGTGTTTGCGGATATCAATAAAGCTGGCGCCTTTGGTGGCGCCTACTACGTACATCATTTGGTCGTCGCCGGCCCAGGTGTTGGCTTTTTTTATTACTTCTTCAAACAGGTAATTATCGCCAACAGGCAAAAACTGGAAATCTTTACTGCTTTCGTTTGATGTAAGTGCCAGCAGGATAACCCATTTGCCCTCATATTTAAGGTATGATGTTACGCTGTCTTTACCCATATAAGGCGCAACGGTAATAGCATCGAAGCTCATCCCGGAGGCTGCTTCATCAAAAAAAGATTTGGCGTACATATCGGATGTGTTACCGATATCGCCGCGCTTGGCATCTATAATATTAAGGTGTTCTTTGGGTAAATATTGCCATGTTTTGATGAGGCTTTCCCATCCCTTAATTCCACGGCTTTCATAAAAAGCGGCGTTAGGTTTGTAGCTTACGCAGAGGTCTTTAGTCGCATCTATGATCTGTCTGTTGAACTCAAAAACAGGGTCGGCATGGTCTAATAAATGGGTTGGTATCTTTTCGACGTCCGAATCGAGGCCTACACATAAAAACGACCTTTTCTGTTTAATCTGCTGAATGAGTTGCTGGCGCGATGGCATAATTTTTTAGGTATGATTATTGCACGAAATAATGAAAAATTGAATAATTATTGCCCCCGCGGATTGAATATTTTTAAAAAAATTTGATTATTTAAATAAATTGACTAAAATTGTATCGTTTTCCTGAATTTCTTGCACCAAAGAATCAGTTTAAGTTTCCGGAACATTTATTAATAATAACACATTTTCTAAATATTCTCTCGCTGGTGTTGCAAGTTAATTCCTACCCATAAAAATTTCCTTTTGAAATATTATTCTCAAAAATGTCTAATACAAACGAACTAAACGACAAACTCGTTTCTGAGTTACGCACAATGGCTAAAGCTTTCGGAATTGCCGATGCTGATAGCCTAAGAAAAGCAGACCTGATCACTCAAATTGTTGGCCAACAACAATTAATTGAAGCCGCCCGGTCGCAACAAGAAACAGTTACAAACAACTATACAGAACAAAATACTCCTTCAGCCGAAACTGCGGCCGTAGCAGAAGATGCAGCACAGCCACGTAAAAGGCTGCGCACACTCAAATCCAAATCGAACGAAAGGGTTGAAGTACGTGTAGATGATACCAATCTTTTTCACCAGGAACCCGAAGAAGAAGCACAGCCGCAGGGCGCACAAGGCGAAAGCTCAGTATCTGAAGCGGTTACACCTGATGAAACCAAGCCACAAGCGGCCCAGCCCGAAGTTGCAGAAGCACGCCCTCAAAAATTTGAGCGTAAGTTTAACAACACAGGCAACGGCACTCCTACTCAAAAAAGCCAGGACCCTGCCATTAACCTTGATTTTGACAATGTTATTGTTAACGAAGGTGTTTTAGAAATTATGCCCGATGGTTACGGTTTTTTACGCTCATCGGATTATAACTACCTCACATCACCGGATGATATTTATGTATCGCAATCGCAAATTAAACTGTTTGGTTTAAAAACCGGCGATACCGTTCGCGGAAGCATACGCCCGCCTAAAGAAGGCGAGAAATATTTCCCGCTCGTACGTGTTGAGGCCATAAACGGCCGTATGCCTGCCGAAGTGCGCGACCGTGTTCCATTTGACCACTTAACACCGCTTTTCCCATCGGAAAGATTGAACCTGTTTACCGAATCGGGTAATTACTCTACCCGTATAATGGACCTGTTCTCGCCAATTGGTAAAGGCCAGCGTGGTTTGATCGTAGCACAGCCAAAAACAGGTAAAACCATGTTGTTAAAGGATGTGGCAAACGCCATAGCCCGTAATCACCCCGAAGTATACCTGATTATATTATTGATTGACGAACGCCCTGAAGAGGTAACAGATATGGCCCGGAGCGTACGCGCCGAGGTAGTATCATCAACCTTTGATGAGCCTGCTGAGCGCCACGTAAAGATAGCCAACATTGTGTTAGAAAAAGCGAAACGTATGGTGGAGTGCGGGCATGATGTAGTTATCCTGCTGGATTCTATCACCCGTTTGGCACGTGCTTATAACACCGTTGCCCCTGCATCCGGTAAAATACTATCGGGTGGTGTGGATGCTAACGCGTTGCATAAACCAAAACGTTTCTTCGGCGCGGCCCGTAAAATTGAGGATGGCGGATCGTTAACTATCATCGCTACAGCATTAACCGAAACCGGATCGAAAATGGATGAGGTTATTTTTGAAGAGTTTAAGGGCACCGGTAACATGGAGTTGCAGTTGGATAGAAAATTATCTAACAAACGTATTTTCCCTGCTATTGATCTTACTGCATCGAGCACACGCCGTGATGATCTGTTGCTTGACCGCGATACGTTACAACGTATTTGGATACTACGTAACCACTTAGCGGATATGAACTCGCAGGAATCGATGGAGTTTTTACAGGCGCAAATGCGTGGTACAAAAACCAACGAAGAGTTTTTGATATCGATGAACTCGTAACAGAAAAGTAAAAGAATAAAAAAATACCCGGTAAAACATTTTGCCGGGTATTTTTTTTGGATAAATCACGATATATTCGCAGCCTGAATGTTGAGCATAAAAAAACACATCCCAAATGCCATTACCTGCCTAAACCTGTTTAGTGGGTGCATTGGGGTTGTATTTGCATTTCAGCATAACTTATTGTTCGGAGCATACGCGTTGTTTCTGGCTGCGATATTTGATTTTTTTGATGGCTTTGCCGCACGTTTGTTAAAGGCGTACTCTGCTATAGGCAAAGAATTGGATTCGTTGGCGGATATGGTGAGTTTTGGTTTGCTGCCCGCTGTTATAGTTTACCAGTTGTTTTTACAGGCCCCGCAAATTGATGGGGTGAGCCAGTATCTCAACTACATTGCGTTTTTGATCTCCGTATTTTCGGCATTGCGCCTGGCTAACTTTAATATAGATACCCGGCAGGCCGAAATTTTTATTGGCTTACCCACACCGGCCAATGCCATACTTATCGCTTCGTTCCCACTTATCCTGCAACAGCATAATAGTTTTTACACGGCATATATTTTAAATCCTTTCTTTTTGGCCTGTTTTGTGCTCATTATGTGTTCTTTACTTGTTGCCGAAATACCACTCATGTCGCTTAAGTTTAAGGGCACTGATGTTAAAGAAAATATTTACCGCTATTTATTGATACTGATAGCAGTCATTCTGCTTGTATTTTTTAAATTTGCGGCAGTTCCGATGGTGATATTTGTATATATCGCCATTTCTATATTTCAATTCAAATTTACCAAATAATGAAGTTTCAAGCAGAAATTGATGTAATGCCAAAAAAAGAAATACTTGACCCACAAGGAAAAGCAGTAACCGGCAGCATGAAAAATTTAGGATTATCTGAGATCCAGAATGTGCGCATAGGCAAACACATCACGCTTGAAATTGAAGCAGCAACAGAAAGCGCTGCCAGCCAAAAAGTTGACGAGGCTTGTAAAAGTTTATTGGCTAACTTAATTATGGAAAGCTATACTTTTAAGCTGGTACAGCTTTAAACACCGGCTTGCCTTTCATCGCGAATTAGCTTTAACTTATCAAGCGTAGGCTTTATCATACCTGCAACCTGGTAGTATTTTGATTTTATCTCATCAAAGCTACCATCGGTTTTGGTTAGTATTTCTATTTCAACCATCATGGCCTGCGCGGTTAGCATACCAAAGAAACCAAGGTTAGGCTTTAGTTTATGTGCCGATTTTGCTAAAACTTCACGATCTTGCTCCTGCAATGCGGTGTAAATGGCTGTCATTAGCTCGGGGGTTTGCACCAGGAACATATCTATCGATTCTACCAGAAATTCATCACTTCCATCCGCAATTTCTAATAATAATGAGAGATCAAAGTTTTGATCAGAGGTTTCTAATTGTGCCATAATAATACAGTGCGTAAAATTACTAATTATTTATAATACCAATATATGTGTTTTACAAATACGAAATATTGGCTAATACGATTTTTAATATCAAATAATTATTAACACCTATGCCCTATCATCAACCACGTGGTTCAATTCTTCAAAAGTACGGTTAAAAATAGGGTGAACCAGCTTAGGTGCTATTTCAATTAAAGGCTCCATAGCAAATTTACGTTTATGTAGTTGCGGGTGGGGCACTATCAGGCCCGGTTCGCTTATGATCTCATCACCATACAGCAAAATATCAATATCTATTGTGCGGGAACCCCATTTTTCCTTTCGCTCGCGCCCCATCAACAACTCAATAACTAAAATGGTTTGTAAAATATCCTGCGCGGGCATATCGGTTTTGAGCATCAACACCTGGTTAAGGTAATCAGGTTCGTCGGTTTTTCCCCATGCCGCGGTTTGGTGTATGGATGAGCTTTTTGCTATCGGGGCAATAGCGGCGGCAATCTCATCGGCAGCCTTTTGCAAATAGGTTTCGCGGTTACCCAAATTGCTGCCTAACAGTAAATAAACGTTGTTCATGTTGTAACAATTATAATTCGCAGCGCTCTTAATGTTACCGCTATGAATTAGTAGTTTTGCATAGTTAAGTTTTTAAAATAGTAAATGAAACAATTCTTTAAATTTGTTTTTGCCACAATAGTAGGCATTGTATTAACCACTGTACTTTTCTTAATTGTTTGTATAGGAATTATAGCTGCAGCCAGTGGCGATAAAACAGTTGATGTATCGTCAAACTCAGTATTGCATATCGCTTTTAAGCTGCCTATAGCCGACCGTACACCCGATAACCCTTTAGCCGGACTAAACATTTTAGGTTACGATGATAAAACCATTGGCCTGAATGATATACTCGCTAATATAAAAAAGGCCAAAACAGACGACCATATAAAAGGTATATTTTTAGACGAAAGTTATATACAGGCCGGGCAGGCTACCACCGAAGAAATACGCAACGCGCTTATCGATTTTAAAACATCGGGCAAGTTTGTTGTGGCTTATGCCGAAATATATACCCAAAGCTTTTATTACCTAGCATCCGTTGCCGATAAGATATACATTAACCCCAAGGGAATATTTGACCTGCATGGCTTTAGCTCACAGGTTACTTTTTTAAAGGGAGCTTTGGATAAACTGGGTGTTGATATGCAGATCATCAAAGTAGGCACCTACAAAAGTGCTGTTGAGCCATATTTTTTAACCAAAATGAGCCCCGCCAACCGCGAGCAGGTAACATCCTACCTGGGTTCTATGTATAATTTCTTTTTAACCAATATCAGCAAGAGTCGCAAGATTAACAAAGATTCGTTATTCAACATTGCTGATAATATGCTGGTACGCAGCCCCGAAGACGCGTTGAAATACAAACTTGTTGACGGCATTAAATATAAGGACGAACTGCTTGACGAACTGCGCAGCCGTACCGGAACAGATAAAAAAGCGAATGTAAAATCAATAGATATTGCTAAGTATACCAAAACAGAAGCCAATAAGGATACCACAGGCAACAGCCGTATCGCTATTGTGTATGCTTCGGGCGAGATCAGCGGCGGCGAGGGTGGTGATAATAGCATTGGTTCTGATAAAATATCGGCAACGCTGCGTAAGGTGCGTATGGACGATAAGGTTAAGGCCGTTGTATTACGTGTTAACTCTCCCGGAGGCAGCTCATTAGCCAGCGATGTGATATGGCGCGAGGTAGCACTCACTAAAAAAGTAAAACCCATTATGGTATCTATGGGCGATGTAGCGGCATCGGGTGGTTATTATATCAGCTGCGCGGCCGATTCTATATTCGCACAGCCAAATACCATTACCGGTTCGATAGGTATTTTTGCCGTGCTGCCTAACATGCAAAAACTATTGAATGATAAGCTGGGCATCACCTTTGATGGTGTAAAAACCGGTAAATATGCTGATCTGGGTAATGTATCGCGCCCTTTAACTACCGACGAAAAAGCTATACTGCAAACACAGGTTAACCGTGGTTACGATGAATTTACCAAAGCCGTAGCTGATGGCCGACATAAAACGCAGGCCTATATCAACACTATTGGCCAGGGCCGTGTGTGGACAGGCGAACAAGCCCTGAAAATTGGCCTGGTTGACCGCCTGGGCAGCATAAATGACGCTATAGTATGTGCAGCAAAAAAAGCGAAAGTTAAAAGTTACAACATCGTACCTTACCCGGAGCAGGATAACTCCATATTTAAAAGCCTTACCCGCGGCGCTACAGCGCAAACACGTGTGTACATGCTAAAATCGGAATTGGGCGAAAACTATAAATACTATGAGCAGGTAAAAGCCGCATCGCAATTGAGCGGTATGCAAATGCGTATGGATTATGAGGTTGAGGTGAAGTAAGAATTGTCAATGAAGATCGGTAAGTTCGTCGATTGTTAAATCTTCGAACTTCTTTTCAATAAATCTTATTTTAGGATGAATTGAATTTTCATTGATAAAGTTATTTCTAAAATTCCCGCGCGAATATTTTATTAAATCAATTTTGCTTGGATGAATAATAATCATCTGAACTGCGCTGTCTAAGTTCAACCATAATGATAATTTGGAATTAATTCCTTTGTCCCCAAATCCATAGCCAGATACAATTAATTTCGAAGATTGAGTCAGGGTTTTTCTATATTCATCATATAAAGATTCAAACACACCTCCTAAATAACCTATCATTTTATTAAAACTTCCTATTAATAAATGTCGAGCACCATTATTTGGTCCAATTAATTGATCGTCGTAATCTCTTATCCTTTGAATATATATGCCAGAATTAGAAGGAATTTTGAAAACTTCATTATCCTCATAATCCTTTGTACAGATATGTAAATCATACCAATCTATGCTCCCATGTATCTTACATACTTTTAACATCGAGTTATCAAAATCATTAAAGCCTTTCCAGTTTTGAAATTTATATTTATCTAAAAAAAATCCGTCAAAATATTTCAAATTATTAGCTTCCAAATATTTATCTAAAACTAAATCATGGTTTAACGTAATTATGTTTTTTAAATTAACTTGATCTATTAATTCCGGTATCAAGTTATATTGTTCCAAAGTCTTTATTTTATAGTTCGCCATTTGACCAACTACACACTGTATATATTTGATTGTTTCTCTCACAATTTTGAGCAAGTTTTTATCTTTTATAGACTCATGGTTTTTTAAATAATCTATAAAAGGAAAAATAGCTGGATTTTCATATTCAAAATATATTGAATCTAGAATTTGATTTATCGCATAATAAATATCTTCGTAATTTATTTCGTGCTTCACGTTTACTATGTCAAAAAAACGTGTAATAACTTCGCTTACGATATTTATAAGCAAAATATTTTCACTTACATGGTTTTTAAGATAGGGTTGACCTTGACCGAAATAGTAATTACCATCAGCCGCCCGTCCAATATTTTCACCACTCATTATTTCCGAGGTAATTTCCTTTATTCCAGGTATACCTGAAACGTATGAAACACCCGAACCCACTATAAGTGTTGTTTCCATCTGCATCTTATAATTTTAAGCAAAACTATGCACTCTAAAAATAAATAAAGGTACTTAGGAATAATTGATAAACAGGTATATTTAACTTATGAACTTACAAACGGAAAAACAAGACTGGTTCGACGATCTAAGTGAAGAAAACCAAAAGATCATTTTAGAAGGCTTGGCTCAAGCAGACAATGGCGAAGTTATTTCTCATGAAGTAGCGATAAAGATATTTGGAAAATATGGCTTGGAATAACCATCGTGACGGTTTCATTTTCAAATCCTCACAAATTTTCGCTATATTGTATGGAATGAAACCATATAAATAGCGATGTAAAGCAAGTCCTAAAAACTTATTACTTTATCCCCCCTTTGAAGAAAGAGGCAAGAATCGAGAATCAAGAGGCAAGATACAGGATGGTGTAGAAGTCTTACTTTATCCCCCTTTTTTAATCTCTGTGTAACTCCGTATTTTTATCTCCGTGCACTTTGCGGTAAAAAATTAACCACATAGAACACCGAGAAAGAATACACAGAGATTCACAGAGGCTGAGAGTACCCATAAGTTTTATCCTTGCTCCTTAGGGCATTTTAATTTGCACATCTGCACATTTACACATCTGCACATAGAATAATTTGTATTTTTATGGCTCATCACAAACATGGAAAATAAACCTGTAGCCCGTACCCTTCGCCTGTTGTCGCAATTGATGGAGTTGCACGAGGTGAACCCTTTTAAGATCAAATCGATAGCCAACGCGGCTTTTAAGGTGGATAAACTGCCGTTTAAAATAGCTGGCAAATCGGTTGAAGAACTGGAGAAGATAGACGGCATCGGTAAAAGCATTGCCGCGAAGGTAGCGGAGTTGCTTGCTACAGGCACCATGACCGAGCTGCAGGAACTATTGGACCTTACTCCGCCGGGTATTGTTGAGATGCTGGGCATAAAAGGCATCGGGCCAAAAAAGATCGGCATTATCTGGCACGATCTGGGTATTGAAAACGTAGGCGAATTGTATTATGCCTGTAACGAGAACCGTTTGGTTGAGGCTAAAGGTTTCGGACTAAAAACACAGGAAGAGATACGCAAGGTAATTGAGTTTAAGATGACCAGCAGCGGGAAGTTTTTATACGCGCAGGTTGAGCCCATTGCGGCGCATTTGGAAAAACACCTGGAAAAACTATTCCCGAAAGGTAATATAACCATATGTGGCGAGTTTCGCCGCAGGCTGGATATCATTACCGGGCTATGTTTTGTACTCAACAGCGACCCGGATACTGCCATTGCCGCTTTGCAGGATAACGAGTTATTAAGTAATACAACTGTAGTTGGAAATACCATAACAGGAGATACCGAACATGGCGTTAAGGTAAGTATTGTAGTAGAAGATACCGACTATTACAAGCAGGTATTTATCCAAACCGGTGATGATGAGCATGTGAAGGCTGTATTAGCGATGATAAATGAGCCGTCCTTTAAACCGGAAAGCGAGGAAGCCATTTACGCCAAAGCCAATCTGCAATACATTGAACCTGAATTGCGTGAAGGTGCGGATATTATCGCGAAAGCAGCTAAAAAAGAATTACCCGAATTAATAGCATTTACCGATCTGAAAGGTACATTGCACAACCACAGTACCTGGAGCGATGGCGTAAACAGCATTGAAGAAATGGCACTATTTTGCCGCGATGAGCTTAAACTGGAATACTTAGGCATGTGCGACCATAGCAAAAGTGCCTTTTATGCCAAAGGGCTCAGTATTGAGCAAGTTTTGCAGCAACACGAAGAAATTGACAGTCTGAACAAGAAACTGGATGGCTTTAAAATATTTAAAGGAATCGAATCGGATATATTGAATGATGGTTCGCTGGATTACCCGGACGAGATATTACAGCGGTTTGATTTTATTGTGGCATCAGTACACAGCAACCTGAAAATGACCGAGGATAAAGCTACCGCAAGGTTAATAAAAGCGATAGAAAATCCATACACTACCATATTGGGGCACCCTACAGGCAGACTGCTATTAAGCCGTAACGGATATCCTATTGATCATAAAAAGGTGATAGACGCCTGCGCGGCTAATAACGTGGTGATAGAAATAAATGCCAACCCACTACGTTTGGATATGGACTGGCGCTGGCACCAATATGCTTTAGATAAAGGCTGCTGGTTATCCATTAACCCCGATGCTCACCGTGTTGAGGGCTTTTTGGATATGCATTACGGCACCCTGGTTGCACGCAAAGGCGGTTTGTATAAAGAGCGTTGCCTTAATGCTTTATCTGCAGAGCAAATTAACAGGGCTTTTGAAAGCCGGAAAGCTAAAATAGCGACAGCATAAACATACCCTATTGAAAAAAGGCCTTAAAATACTGGTGATACGCTTTAGCTCGATGGGTGATATTATTTATACCACACCCATTGTGCGGTGTTTAAAGCAACAACTGCCCGGTGCCGAAATTCATTTTTTAACTAAACCTGCTTTTAAATATATTTATGATGATAACCCTTACGTTGATAAGGTACTCCTGTTAAAAGACAAATTATCAGATACCATACAAGAGATAAAGAGCGGCCAATATGATCATATCATCGACCTGCATAATAACCTGCGTACGGCTATTATTAAGTTTAAAACGGGTATCAGGTCGTCAACATTTCCTAAATATACGGTACGCAAATGGCTGTCATTAAAGCTCCGGAAAAACCTGGTTCCACATACTCATATTGTTGAACGGTATATGCAGGCTGTACACTTTTTAGGTGTAATTAATGATGATAAACCGATAGATTACTTCATAAAAAACAATTATCTGTTAAGTGATCTGCTGCCGTTATCGCACCAAAATGGCTATATCGTTTTTGTTATTGGCGCTACTCATTTTACCAAGCGCATGCCCAATAAAAAGATCATCAGCATTTGCCAACAAATTGCTGCACCCGTGGTTTTATTAGGGGGCAACGATGTAAAAAGCAATGCCGACGAAATAAATTTAGCCTTAGGCGATAAAATTTATAATGCCTGTGGTAAAACTACGTTAGATGAATCAGTGTTCATTGTATCAAAGGCGCTAAAGGTTATTGGTTTTGATACCGGGCTGACCCATATTGCCGAGGCATTTAATGTGCCCATCGCATCAATATGGGGAGGTACGGCACCTGAGTTATTGGGTGTGCAGCCTTATAAAGTAAAAGATGCCGAAGTAATAGGTATTGAATTGCCATGCAGGCCCTGCTCAAAGTTTGGCTTAGAAAAATGCCCTTTAGGCCATTTTAAATGCATGAACGAAATACCCGAAAGCGTGGTTGTTAGCTTTGCTAATAATACGTAATATAGTAGATTGATTTATTGTTAATTTTACATGAAAAAGTTTCTGATTTTCCCCATCTTTTTTGTGCTGATATGTAATTATGCTGTTTGCCAGGATTTAAAATATGGCATCCGGGCCGGATTATGTTTTTCATCTCAAAGCATTGAAAACCCCGATATTTTATCAACCACATCCATCAATTCCTTAAAAGTTACCGCTTTTGTTGATAAAGCACTCGGTAATGATTTTTATATTGAACCGGGTATCAGCCTTGTTGGTAAAGGTGTTAAATTATATCAAAACGCACAAACAGATATCATATCGTTAACCTACCTTGATGTTCCGTTGAACCTGATCTATAAATTTAATGTTAAACGTTTTGGGAAACTGTTTGTAGGCGGAGGGCCATACGTAGGTGTAGGGTTGAGTGGTAATGATGAAACGCAGAGCACCAACACCACATCAGGCCAGAGCGTAACATTTAGCGGTAGCGAAGATTATAAAAAAATTGAATTGGGCGGCAATATTAACGGTGGTGCTGAGCTAAATAACCACCTCACGTTTTATCTCAATTACGAGTTTGGTTTAAACAATATTGCCGGCGACCAGATCAAAACAGCAGGAACGCTGAGCGCAAAGAACAGGGTGTTTTCGGTAGGATTGGGGTTTCTTTTTTAACAGGGATATGAAGAAATTAATGTTGGTAAGGCATGCCAAATCAGACTGGGGCGATGCATTTTTAGATGATTTTGACCGGCCATTGAACAATCGCGGTTTACAAAGTGCTCCAGAAATGGCCTCGCGCTTATTAAAAAAACACATCATTCCGCAATACTCCATATCAAGCCCGGCATTGAGGGCTAAAACTACAGCAAACATTTTTGCAGATAAATTAGGGCTTGCAGAGCCTACCTATAACAGATCAATATACGAAGCAAAGTACGCCGACCTATTACGCCTGATTAACGAATTGCCCGATGCTTATGATTTTGTGGCCTTATACGGGCATAACCCCGGTTTAAGCGATTTGCTTTATGGCCTTACAGGCGATATGAATGATATGCCTACCTGTGCTGTTGCCATCATTAATTTTAATTTACCCGAGTGGAAAATGATATCGGGTGATACCGGCCGGGTTGAATACTATGATTACCCCAAAAGCGGCGATTAGTGATTTATACTATACGTTTTCCCGGGCAATGAGCGCACAAAGCCCATCATTTCCATATTCAACAAACTCATAGCTAACTGACTGATTGGCAGGCTTGTTTTAATAGCCAGATCATCAATACCCAATTGTCCTGCATTTTGCTGTATGGTTTCAAATATCAACCGTTCGTTGCCGCTCAAATCAATAGGTAAACTAAGTTGGGCTTTGGTTTGCGATGCCCCATCAATTTTTTCCCAACCTAAAATATAGGCCAGATCGGCCCCGGAGGTTAACAATGCCGCTTTATTGTTGCGGATAAGAAAGTTACAACCTGTTGAGTATTCATCATTGATGCGCCCCGGGAAGGCAAACACATCGCGGTTGTATGAGTTGGCAATTTCGGCTGTGATGAGCGCGCCGCCTTTTATACTTGCTTCAACCACAATGGTAGCATCGGCAATACCGGCAACAATGCGGTTCCTTTTCGGGAAGTTTTCCCTATCGGGCACCGTACCCGATGGGAAATCGGTTAGCCAGCCACCATTCTGCAGCATTTTATCGGCTGTAGGCCGGTTTTGTGCCGGATATATGCGATCAAGCCCATGCGCAAAAACACCAATGGTTGGTATATCCATACGCAGGCTTTCTTTATGAGCACAAACATCTATGCCATAAGCAAGTCCGCTGATGATGAGCACATCGTAGGCTTTAAGGTCTTCGATGAGATCGCGGCAAAGTTGTTTGCCGTATTCTGTGGCATTACGCGTACCCACAATGCTGATAACGCGTGGCTGATTCAGATCGGCAGTACCTTTATAATATAACAAAGCCGGCGCATCGGTGCAGGCTTTCAAACGCCTGGGGTATGCCGCATCAGTATAAAACAAAACCTTGATACCGTTCTTTTCAATAAATTTCAGCTCCTCTTCGGCCCTTTCAAAGGCTTCACCAGGTAATTTTAAAGCTTCGATAACCTTAGTACCTATCCCCGGTATTTGCAAGAGCTTTTTTGGCGATGCTTCAAATACAGCTTCGGCACTGCCGCAATAGCTCACCAGTACTTTTGCAAGGTGATCGCCTACGTGGCGTGTAAAAGTAAGTGCGAGCTGATGGAGAGTTGACATATATACCCGGCTAATTTATAAATTTTACTAATAAAAATAGCATTTGGTTTAAATAGCATTACTAATTTTTACTTACAACACCTCATCATCAATTAAACACACTCATTTACAGTAATTTATGTTAAAACAGGGCTAAAATTACACCAATAATTACAAACTAAATAAATAGTTTATAACTTTAATCATCAATTAGTTATTACTGACACACATGAAACAGATCAAAGAGTTAACAAAAGCCGAAGAGCAGGTGATGCGTATTTTATGGCAGTTAAATGAAGCCATAGTAAAAGATGTATTAGAGCAAATGCCCGAGCCAAAACCCGCATATAATACGGTATCAACCGTGATAAGGGTATTGGAAACCAAAGGTTTTATTGATCATAAAGCATACGGTAACTCTTACGTGTATTTCCCTACCGTAGCCGAAGAAGATTATAAAAAATTCGCATTTGATAAGGTAATGAATAATTACTTCAGCAACTCGTACCAAAGCCTGGTATCATTCCTGGTAACAGAAAAAAACCTGAGCATTAACGAGTTGGAAGAAATAACCAAACTGGCCGAAAAACTTAAAAGCAACAAAAAATGAACCTGATGCGCTACCTGTTAGAAGCCAACCTGTACCTGGTGACTTTCTATTTGCTGTATTTGTTATTGTTGCAAAAAGAAACTTATTACCAGCTAAGCCGCGTTTATTTATTAACGGCAAGCACGCTGGCTTTTATTATCCCATTAGTACAATTGGGTTTCTTAAAACCGCATAATGATACCGTAGCCACGGTTATAGCCGCTCCCGGCAACATTACAATTAGCAATGTACAGGCAATACAACAGGTAGCAATAGCGCCGCAGGTACCGACCTGGAGTGTTACAGACTATTTATTTATGGTTTATGTTATTATTACCATAGGCTTTATCATCAACTTAAGCATCAAAATTTTCAGGCTGGTGATGTTATCAAAAAAGAATACCATCCATGCCACAACCGATTTTAAGTTAGTTGAGATAGAAAGCGAGAACGCGGCATTCTCGTTTTTCAGCTACCTTTTTATTGATACAAAGCTGGCTTCTTCATCTACCATTATTCAGCATGAGCAGGTGCATATTCGCCAAAAGCATTCGTGGGATATCATTTACCTCGAGCTTATTAAAATAGTAAATTGGTTTAATCCCTTTGTTTACCTGCTCCAAAACAGCATTAAAGAGCTGCATGAGTTTATTGCCGATGAGCAAACCGCACAATTGGAAAACAGTAACGATACCTATGCCGATTTTTTAATAAGTAATGCGTACGGCATGGCCCAAGGGGCATTGACCAATTCATTTTCGGGCAAAAGCATGTTGCGTAAACGCATTACTATGTTGTACCAAAAACGTTCTGGAAAAATGGCTGTGTTAAAATATATGCTTGCATTGCCGCTGATAGGCGGTTTACTGTGTCTGTCAACCATGGCATTTACCGATAAAAGCTATGGTATTGTTGATATTTTACCACAACATAAACAGGCAGCGGCACATGGGGTAAGTACCTCGTTTTCTTATAAAAACAGTTCTCGTGCAACTGCAAAACAAAATACCTTGCAATTGCAAAAAGCAATGGATGTATTGAACGATGCCGGTGATGATGCAGGCGATATCAGCGCACAACAAGGTGTAAATGATACTGTTATTGTAGCGAATAAAAAGCCACCATTAATAGTGCTGGATGGAAAGGTTTTAAACCCTAAGGGTAACGACAAGTTCAATTTTAACACTGCAGAGCAAAAAAATTATACGGAGTTACTGGGAGGCATATCGCCAAATGATATTAAAGATATTACTGTGTTAAAAGACAGCTCGGCTACTGCGTTGTATGGTTCGGCCGGTGTAAATGGCGTATTAATTATTAATACCAAGAAAAGAGTTGATGTAGCCACGCTTAATGAAATTGTTGTAGCTTCAAAAAGAGAAACGAACGATGCTGTTAAGCGCGACACCACTAAAGGCGCTGTTTTTTTAGCTGTTGAAGTGGAACCATCGCCTAAAGAGGGATTGGACAACTTTTATAAGTTTTTGGCATCAAATATCCACTATCCTGAACAAGACAAAAAGAATATGATACAGGGCCGTGCCATCGTTCAATTTATAGTTGAGAAAGATGGCAGTTTTTCGGATGTCACGGTATTACGGAAACCTTCGGAAACTATAGCAGATGAAGCATTGAGGGTGATGAGCCTTGCACCAAAATGGAACCCCGGTGTACAGAATGGAAGGCCGGTACGGGTAAAGTACACTGTGCCAATCAATTTCTCGCTAAGTAATGATGATTACAAAGCGGTTGCTGCTGTAAATATTAGAAGTGACGACGCCATTTATAATACAGCAGAAACGCCGCCTTCGCCAAAAGGTGGCCTTGATGCCTTTTACAACTTTTTAAGCGCTAATATTAAATACCCTGCAGAAGACAAAAAGAATAACATTCAGGGCCGCGTAATTGTACAGTTTGTTATTGAAAAAGATGGCAGCCTGTCAAGTTTTAATGTAAAACGCAGGCCATCAGGCACATTGGGTAATGAAGCGTTGCGTGTACTACAACTGGCACCAAACTGGGTTCCTGCAACACAGGCAGGCAAACCCGTAAGAGTACTGTACACAATTCCTATAAATTTTTCACTTGGAAATAATTAAAGGTCAGTTTAATTATAGTAGCAAAGCCGGCTTGATTACCAGGGCCGGCTTGCTTTTTATAGTATTATATGTATCTTCAAGGCATATAAACTCCCATCGTGAAAATACCTGAATCTAAAGTAGCTTACTTAATTACCTTATTTATAACCTTTGTTTGCCTATCTGCAAAGGCGCAAAATACAAGAATTGTAGCATCTTCGGATACATCAATATTTACCGCTGTAGAGGTTGAACCCGTACCTGCGGCAGGGCTTAACGCCTATTATGCATTTATAAGTAAAACTATCCGCTACCCTGCCCAGGATAAAGAAAGTAATATACAAGGAAGGGTAATCGTTCAGTTTATTGTTGAAAAAGATGGTTCATTAAGTAATATTAAGGTATTGCGCCAGCCGTCAGCATCGTTAGGCAATGAGGCAGTAAGGGTAATTAAACTTGCCCCTAACTGGATACCGGGCACACAAGGTGGCAAGCCTGTGCGTGTTCAATATATTATCCCTGTAAATTTTTCGCTTGGTACACCAATTAATTCAAACAGCAGCAACAATCCATTAACGGCCCTAAGGGTTAATTTTCAGGATTTTAATACTTACTTTAATCAACACTTAAAAAACGAACCCATCAACAATGATATATCCGGGATACTGATCGCTACGTTTGATATCAGCAATAACCACATTACAAATGTAAATATCCCTAAAGGGCTAAATAAGGATTTTGATGAAAAAGTAAGTACCACCATCAAATCATACCAAAACGAAATAAAAACCGATGCCCGCACCTATTCAGTCATTATTATTTACAACGTGCACGACAGGTTGGACCCTTCGGTTATGGCAGCAGCAAAAAATACCCTGCCTGTAGTGATTATGCCCTTAGGTCTTCGTAACACGGTATCGGCTAGTTTGCGCGCATCTGATGGCACTGCTACCGACGGCGTTTTAAGTGCGGCAGAAGTGATGCCCGTGCCACCGGGGGGCTTAGATGGGTTTAACTTATTTATAAACAGTAAAATCATTTATCCTGCCGAAGACAAAAAGAACGAGGTACAAGGCCGTGTTATAGCGCAATTTGTTGTTGAAAAAGATGGTTCCTTATCAAATATCAAGATATTGAGCCAGCCATCGGTTACATTGGGTAACGAGGCGATAAGGGTGCTTAAATTATCGTCCAAATGGACACCGGGATTGCAAAATGGCAGCGCTGTGCGGGTTAGGTACACAATTCCTATCAATTTCTCGTTGGGCAATTAAAATCAGACTTGCAGCCCTGGTCTATACTATATTGTATATATTTAACATTGTTAATACTCCCGCATGCTTTTTAATATACGTGCTTACTCTTTCTTAATATCATTTGCTATTGGCGTTATTTTCGGCGGGCTGCACACAGCGTTTGCACAGCAAAGCGATTCGAAACCGTTAACAGATACAAACAAAGTATTTATTGCTATTGAAGTTGAGCCCGAACCAAGTATAGGTTTCCCTGCTTTTTACACCTTCTTAGCTAATAACCTGCGTTATCCTCCCGAAGATAGAAGAGATAATATACAGGGGAGGGTATTTGTCCAATTTATTGTTGAACCAAACGGGGGATTAGATAATTATAAAATTATCAGATCACCATCTAATACCCTTGCCGAAGAAGCATTACGTGTTATTAAAATGTCTCGATACTGGCACGTTGGTATACAAAATGGCAAGCCGGTTCCATTTCGATATACGCTTCCAATCACATTTAAATTAGATTACTTATCGGGATTAAAAAAGGAGTTTAGTGATTTGGATAATTACCTGAGAGCTAATTTAAAGTACCCTAAAAACACACCAGTTGGTATTGAATTAGCTGAGATATCAATTAATGACGGTTATTTATCAAAAGATATAACCCTTATTGGAACAGTAAATGGGTTGCGTGGAGCTGTTAGAAACGCCTTGAAAAACTATAAAAATAAGTTAGATGTACCTTCGGGAAAATACCTGATAGCTTTCCATTTCTGTACGCATCAACAAACTCCTGATGAAAAAGACTCGATTAAACTTCGAAATTATGATTACTTTTTAGGCGATATTTATGTAGTAGATGATAAGTAAGCCTACGTTTAACCCTGCACGTATATTACCTGCTTTGTTTCAAAAAACTCTTCGGTAAAATAGTCCTTTAAATGGTACTGATGTACTTCGAGTTTAGAATCGGCGATTTCCTGAGCCAAATCACCGCCTTTTAGGTATAGTATGCCATTGGGTAAACTGTTTTTATCGCGCTTATTAAATTTGCCGTGCACCCAGGGGTAAAAGTCTTTTAACTGCGTTACCGCGCGCGATACCACAAAATCAACCTTACCGGGCACCTGCTCCGCACGCATATGCGAACCTTTGGCATTTTGCAGGCCCAGGGCCGATGCAACTTCGTTCACCACTTTTATCTTTTTCCCGATAGAATCAACCAGATGAAACTCTGTTTCGGGGAACATGATAGCTAAAGGTATTCCGGGGAAACCGCCGCCTGTACCCACATCCAGCACCTGCTCGCCGGGTAAAAACTGCATTACTTTTGCTATACCTAATGAGTGCAGCACATGGCGTTCAAACAACAGGTCGATATCCTTGCGGGATACTACGTTTATCTGCTCGTTCCAATAGGTGTACAGGTCAAATAGCTGTTCGTAGTGGCTTTGCTGCTGTGGGGTAAGGTTTGGAAAGTACTTGTTTATCAGGTCAGATCTCATCGCGTTTACGGGTATTTACAATGTTACCCAACAGGTAGCGCGCCCTGAATAATTGGGCCTTTACAGTACCCAATGGCAGATCGAGCTGTTCGGCAATTTCTTCGTAAGCTAATTCATCAAAATAGCGCAGTACAATTAAATTACGGTAACGCGGGGGTAAACTATCTATTAAAACCTTGAGGGTTTGGGTTTGCTCCTTCTTCATCGAAACCTCTTCGGGGTTCAACGTATCCGATTTTATTTGCAAGGGGCGCTCATCCCCATCATCATCCACCATACCGTTTATCGACTGGGTGTTGAGTTTTTTTTTACGGATAAAATCGATACAGTTATTGGTACCCACCCTGAACAGCCAGGTACTAAAAGCAAATTCGGGTTGATATTTATCCAGTTTTTCGAAGGCTTTGGCAAAGGTTTCAACGGTGAGGTCCATCGCGTCTTCCTTGTTATTCACCATTTTAAGGGCCATAAAATAGATCGAATCCTTATAGCGGTGCATCAGGTCGGCGTAAGCTTTCTGGTCGCCTTCCTTTGCACGTACTACTAAACTAAAGTCGTTTTTAGCGTTGTCCGAAAAATTAGCGTTTACTTCCATTTAGTAGTTTTCGTAAAAGTACCTATCAGGCCAAATATGTTTAAATATAGGTAATAAATCAAATCAAAAAAGGGTAACCACCAAATTAAATCGGCACCGCGCAGCTTTTTAAAGTTTTTGGAGTATAGCCATCCCTGCAATATCAGCCTTAAGGCAAAAAAACCAAGCATCAGCATCGGATCAAATTTAAATACGAGGCATAGTATTAAGGTGATATAAAAGAAAAACCCGCTTATGGCATCAATACTCAGAAAGCGCCTGTGGTTATTTTTATATAGTTTACCCACCCCCATGTGGCGTTTTTTCTGCTTATAATAAGCCCCAAAACCTTCTTTCGAGTCGCTCCACATGTGCGCCTCGGGGTGTATCTCGATAGCTACATTATCATGCGTAGCGTTTTGGTTAACAAAGAGGTCATCATCGCCCGACATGACATGCATGTGCGAAGCAAAGCCTTTATTGGCAAAAAATAAGGTTTTTGTATAGCTCAGGTTACGGCCAATGCCCATATAAGCATCGCCCTTTAATGCTGCCGAAAGATAGCTAATGGCTGTTTTTACGGTTTCGAAACGGATAAAATTATTGAGAAAGCCCGCTGTTTTTATATAAGGTGAGTAGCCCAAAACAATATGCGCATTGCCTGTAAACTTAGCCGCCATACGGGTTATCCAGTTTACAGATGCAGGCTGGCAATCGGCATCGGTAAACAAAAGGTGTTCATTTTTAGCAGCCTTTATACCCAAAGTAAGCGCGAACTTTTTACCTGTTTTAAAGCGCTCATGCTCGGTAATGGTTACAATTTTCAGGTTAGAATGCTCTTTGGCATACTCCTCCAAAATAATTTCCGACTGATCATAAGAGCAATCATTTACTACCACAACCTCAAAATCGGGGTATTGTTGCTCTAATATCAGCGGCAGGTTTTGCCTGAGGTTTTCGTATTCATTACGTGCAGCAATAATAACAGATACGGGGATATGTACCTGCGGTAATACTTCATCTACTTTATAATTAGCTAAACGCTTGTGGTTTGCAATAAGATAATACAGCTGAAGAATAAAACAGATCTGAAAAATAACGAATAACGACAGCTGAATATATATTTCCAATTCGGGTACAATTTAAAGGCGCAAATTTCTTAAAAATGAATGAAATAACACTTTTATTGATAAAATAATTCGACACCTAAATAAGGGCTTTATTTTCTATTTTTGTGCTGTACAATGAAATTTCAATTAACAAAGCAAGACCCCCTTTCTAAAGCCCGTGCAGGCGAGATAACAACCGACCACGGCACCATACAAACGCCCATTTTTATGCCTGTTGGCACTGCCGGAACGGTTAAAGCCGTACACCAGCGCGAGCTGAAAGACGATATTAAGGCGCAAATTATATTAGGTAACACCTACCATTTATACCTGCGCCCCGGCTTGGATACGCTTGAAAAAGCGGGCGGCCTGCATAAATTTAATGGTTGGGATAAACCAATTTTAACTGATAGCGGCGGTTACCAGGTGTACTCGCTAACCGAAGTGCGTAAGATAAAGGAGGAAGGTGTAACGTTCCGTTCGCATATTGACGGCTCAAAACACTTGTTTACACCCGAGGGTGTAATGGATATACAGCGTACTATTGGCGCGGATATTATTATGGCTTTTGATGAGTGTACGCCCTACCCTTGCGAGTACGGATACGCCCGCCGCAGCCTGGATATGACACACCGCTGGCTTAAACGCTGCTGCGACAGATTTGACAGCACCGAGCCAAAATATGGTTATAGCCAAACGCTTTTCCCGATAGTACAGGGCTCGGTTTATAAGGATCTGCGGATGAAATCGGCCGAGGTTATTGCTTCTTTCGGGCGGGAGGGCAATGCTATTGGAGGCTTATCAGTAGGTGAACCGGCCGAAGATATGTACGCGATGACAGAGGTTGTTTGCGATATACTGCCGCAAGATAAACCACGTTACTTAATGGGTGTAGGAACACCGGTTAACCTGCTGGAAAATATTGCTTTAGGCATTGATATGTTTGACTGCGTAATGCCGACCAGGAATGGCCGTAACGGGATGTTGTTCACAAAAAACGGTATCATCAACATTAAAAATAAAAAGTGGGAAAATGATTTTTCGCCTATTGATGCCGACAGCGATCTTTTTGCGGATATCAGCTATTCAAAGGCATATTTGAGGCACCTGGTGCATTCGGGCGAGATGCTTGGCGCACAAATAGCAACATTGCACAACCTGCACTTTTATTTGTGGCTGGTAAAGCAGGCCCGCGAAAAGATACTTACAGGTGAGTTTTATGCCTGGAAAGAGAAAATGGTTAAAACTTTAGCACAACGATTATAGATATGTTAAACAGGTACATAAAGGTTATTGACTGGTACATCATTAAAAAGTACCTGGGTACCTTTGTATTCACAATAGCCATTTTTATAGTAGTTATTGTTGTTTTTGACGTATCAGAAAAGCTGGATAACTTTTTAAAAGGGCACGCATCTTTTAACGAGATCGTATTTGAATATTATGCCGGGGCTGTTCCGTTTTATATTGATATGCTGTTCCCGCTCATCAATTTTCTGTCGGTAATATTCTTTACCGCTAAAATGGCAAACCAAACCGAAATTGTACCTATACTAAGTGGAGGTGCAAGTTTTAACCGCTTTTTAAGGCCATACTTTATCTGTTCGGCTTTAATATTTACCATTGCTTTGTTTGGCGAATTATTCCTTATACCCTACACAAACAAGCTCAGAACTACCTTCGAAAACAAATATATTGTATTGGACGACCCTACCAAAAGTGATGTGCACATACAGTTAGATAAGGCAACCTACGTGTATATGCAGACCTTTGACAGCAATACAGGTACCGGATACCAGTTTGTTTTGGAGAAGTTTAATGGCAACGAAATGAAAGAAAAATGGGTTGCCAACCGTATTGTTTACGACTCGGTAAAATCAGTAAAACAGCAAAAAAGGATATGGTCAATACGTGATTATAGCATACGATATGTGAATGGCTTGCGCGAAAAGATGATACCAGGAACGTTAAAAGATACCGTTTTGGACATGCTCCCTGCCGATTTTGTACTGCATAGCAACATCTATACAGCCATGTCAATGAGCGAACTTAACACCAACATCCAGAAAGAAAAGATAAGAAGTACGGGGGTTTTAAACGATATGTTACTGGTAAAATACGAACGTTTTACCCACCCTTTTGCCTCGTTTATATTAACATTAATAGGTGTTTCGCTCTCGTCGCGCAAGGTGCGCGGTGGGGTGGGGTTGCCTTTAGGGATAGGGTTTTTCCTTTGTTTTGCCTACATTGTGGTTGACAGATTTGCCGATGTTTTTGCCAGCAAGGGCGGGCTTCCACCTATTTTATCCGTATTCATCACCAATATCGTATTCGGTTTACTGGGCTATTATTTGTTACGAAAAGCACCAAAATAATGGCAGAAACAGGGCCAAAAAGCGAGCTGAATAAGAACCTCATCATCCTCCATTTTACGGTTTTTATATGGGGGTTTACAGGCATCCTTGGGCAGCTTATACACGTACATGCGGTGTACTTAGTGTGGTATAGGGTACTCATCGCCTTCGCTACTTTATTCTTGTATTTTAAGTTTAACCGTACCGCAATCAAGGTTGATAAAGGCACTTTTTTACGATTATTTTTCACCGGCGCGCTTGTGGGCGGACATTGGATTTTGTTCTTCCAATCCATCAAGTCAGCAACAGTTTCGGTTACACTGGTATGCCTTTCATCGCTTACTTTGTTCACGGCCATATTCGAACCATTGCTGAGCAAAAAGAAAATATCAAAGCTCGAGATCATAGCAGGGTTATCCATCATCTGCGGCATTATACTCATCTTCAAATTCGAAACTCAGTACACTATGGGTATCTTTTTAGGATTATTGAGCGCTTGTTTTGCCAGTCTTTTTTCTATCATCAACTCCAAACAAATTAAAGAAAGAGAGGCCCCGGTCATTGCTTTTTACGAATTATCAGGCGCCTTATTCTGGATATCTTTATACATTTTAGCCACCGGTGGCTTTGATGAACACATGAAACTGATACCTGCCGACATGGGCTATCTGCTCATTTTAGGTACAGTTTGCACCTCACTCGCCTACGTTGCAGGAGTATCAGTAATGAAAGAATTGTCGGCTTTCAGGGTAGCGCTCATCACCAATCTGGAGCCTGTATATGGCATCATCATGGCTTTCTTTTTCTTTGGCGACCTGGGTAAAATGACGGCTGGATTTTGGGCCGGAGCGCTCATTATCCTGTCAACCATCTTCCTCTTCCCGGTTGTACAAACCCGCGTGGCTAACCGCCGCAAGTAACGGTCTGCTTCTTTTTTTACTATAATCACAAGCATCCCATCAGGGTAGGGGATAATTTTTTGTATACACCTCACGCATTTTAAAGCCCTCTAAGCAACGCTACATCCTAGTGGCACTTGTATACATTTTACAAAAAAAGATCAAATACAGGGCAAATTTAACCATCAGCTTAGTGTACCAAATACGGGTATTTTTACAATAGCATAACACGTACAAAAACCAGCCAAATTTCAAGATAATAAAGACAATATAGGTTTTAAATTAGCTTTACATTAAAAATATATAAATTTAAAATTCAGATAGTTATTAACATTAACAAAAGTTATAATTAACATTAAGACCATTAACTTACAGAAGCAAAAACTAATAATTTTAGCACACGCTTAAAACCTATCAATATTTACTATATTATTAATTAATAATCAGACATTTATATCATGTTATTTTAACAAAAGCTATTTCGGCAAAAAAACAAGGCCATTAGTGTACTGAATTGGCAAAATTGAATTTCATGAAAAAACAAGACATGCGAGCGCATGTTTTTAAATTGGAAAAAATGAGCGAAAAATCAATTTACATCGAAGGGATTTTCCGTGATAAAAATCAAACTGAAGGAGTGCATTTTTTCCCGCATCAAAATTTATAATAAAAATCCTCCCGTCCCCTTGCACAACAAACTCCACCCGCTTGAATAAAATTGGTAAATTGCCTTATTCAATTTTTCAATAACGAAATTAACCCATCAAAAAAACCAACATAAAACCATGCGTGTAAAAACTATTTTCCTGCTGGCCGTCGCCATCATCGTAACCGTACTCATTATGCAGAATAATGAGTCAGCAAAATTTAACATCCTCTTTTTTTCAGATGTGTATGTTTCCAAACTTTCGGTACTGCTGTTTGTTGCTGTGTCATGTTTTATAGCAGGCATAGTAATTGCCCAACCAAAAAAATACAAGATAGACACCAGTAATTACGAAGCCGATGAGAACGAAGAAGACGAGCAACCAAAACGCAATACATCCAATACACTAAGCGACGAAGACCGCGACTACATAAACTAACACCATGGAAAACAAAATTGGATTTATAGGCTTAGGAAACATGGGCATGCCGATGGCTCAAAATTTAATAAAGGCAGGCTACCATCTGCAGGTTTACAACCGCACTGCCGGCAAGGCCAACGCGCTCGACCCGGCGTTTACCACCATTTGCAAAACACCCGCCGAAGCCGCTGCAAATGTGAAGCTCGTAGTCACCATGCTTTCTCAGGATGACATTTTAAAGGAAACTGTTTTGGGAGAGGATGGTGTATTGAAAACTTTACAACCCGGGGCCGTTCATATTTCAATGAGCACCATTGCGCCGGAGACATCGGAAGAACTTTCAATGCTGCATGAAGCTACGGGTAGCCACTACATTGCCTCCCCCGTTTTTGGCCGGCCCGAAGCTGCCGCCGCGAAGAAATTATTTGTGTGTACATCCGGAAATGCGGAGGCTAAAAAATTAGCGCATCCAGTGCTCGAAGCGCTCGGCCAGAGCGTGCATGATTTTGGCGGGGCCGTTGGTGCAGCCAACGTTTTAAAAATTACCGGCAACTTTATGATCATCGCCTCGCTGGAGCTGATGGCCGAAGCATTCACCCTTGCCGAGAAGAGCGGACTTGACCGCGCCAGGGTAGCAGAGTTTTTTGGGGCAACAATTTTTAACGCGCCCATCTATCAAAACTATGGTAAGCTCATTGCCAATAAAACTTACACGCCGGTTGGGTTCAAGGCAAAACTGGGTTTAAAAGATGCCCGCCTTGCCCTTAATTTATCAGAACTGGCACAAGTTCCTATGCCGCTTGCCAAACTCGCTCACAAGCGCTTATTTGACGCCGTAGAAAAAGGCGACGGTGATAAAGACTGGGTGGAGGCGTTTGGTAAGGGAGTTAGTGAGGATGCGGGACTTTGAAAGAGTTTATGAGTTGAAAGTATAAAGTCGAAAGTAAAATACACGGCGAGAAAAAAAAACAAACTTTCTACTTTACACTTTTAACTTTCAACTAAAACTAAATCACAACTCATAAAACACCTCGTTCTCCCCTTTCAAAAATTCAAGGTCGGGTTTAGCTTCAAATATCCCGAACACGGAAGCACCGCTCCCGCTCATGCAGGCATACAATGCGCCGGCCTGGTAGAGAGCGGCCTTAACTCCTCTTATTTCGGGGTGGGCTTTGAAGATGTGTTCCTCAAAATCATTTTTGATATGGTTGCGCCATTCTGCTATGGGAAGTTTGATGAGGTCTTTTAGCGATGCCTTTGCAAGCGCAGGTTTTACGCCGCGGTAAGCTTCGGCAGTTGATACATGAGTGGGCGGCATCACCAGCGCGAGGTGGTATCCCGACAGGTCGAGCGCTACCGGTTCAAACTCGTCGCCTTTGCCAAAGGCGTAGGTGGGTTTGCTTTCGATGAAGAAGGCGCAGTCGGCACCCAGTTGCCGGGCGTAGGCCATCATCTCATCAACACTTAAACCCAATTCAAATTTTTGATTGAGGATCTTGATGAAAAAACCAGCGTCAGCCGAGCCCCCTCCAAGCCCCGCGCCTATCGGGATGTGTTTGTGTAAATGGATAGCTACCGGCGGCATGTCATGATCCTGCTTCATCAGGTGGTAGGCCTTCACGCAAAGGTTATCCTCCACCCTGCCCGGTATGCCCAGCCCCGACGAGGCAAAACTTAATTCGTCGGCAACGATTACTTCGAGCACGTCGTTTAGTTTGATGGGGTAAAAGACAGTTCCGAGGTTATGATAACCATCTGGGCGGCGGGCGGTAATATTTAAACCGATATTGATCTTAGCGTTCGGAAAATTTATCATCAAGTATCATCAACACGGACCTTAGTTTTGCACATCCGTAGGATAACAAAGTTAGATTTTTTTAATTTGCAATGGAACGTCATTGCGTCATTTGTCATTAGGTCATTGTTTTTTTAGCGAGCGGCCAATGACTTAATGCCCCAATGCTTAATGCCTCAACAAAAATGAAACAATACCAAGACCTGATGCGCCATGTGCTGGAGAACGGCGCCCAAAAACACGACCGTACCGGAACCGGAACCATCAGCGTATTTGGTTACCAGATGCGTTTTAACCTGCAGGAAGGTTTCCCGCTGGTGACCACGAAGAAGCTGCACCTTAAATCCATCATACACGAGCTCATCTGGTTTTTAAGCGGCGATACCAATATCAGCTATTTGAAAGAGAACGGCGTTCGTATTTGGGATGAGTGGGCCGATGCCGATGGCAACCTTGGCCCTGTATACGGTTATCAATGGCGCAGCTGGCCAAAACCCGATGGCGGGCACATCGACCAGATAAGCCAGGTGGTAAAAACGCTGAAGAACAACCCCGACTCGCGCCGCATTATGGTTTCGGCCTGGAACGTTGCCGATGTTGACCAAATGGCGTTGCCGCCTTGCCATAGCCTGTTCCAGTTTTATGTGCAGCCCGCAGATCCCGCCAAAGGGGAAACCAAAGGAAAACTAAGCTGCCAGTTATACCAACGTAGTGCGGATATCTTTTTGGGTGTGCCATTCAACATCGCATCGTATGCGCTGCTCACCATGATGATGGCGCAGGTATGCGACCTGGACTATGGCGATTTCATCCACACCTTTGGCGATGCCCATTTATACAACAATCATATCGAGCAAACGCATTTGCAACTGAGTCGTGAACCGAGGGCTTTACCTGTGATGAAGATCAACCCGGATGTGAAAGATATTTTTGGATTTAAGTTTGAGGATTTCACTCTCGAAAACTATGACCCACATCCGCATATCAAAGGAGCAGTGGCGGTATAAAAACGCGTCATTGCGCGGAACGAAATGAACCCGATATCTAAATGAAACCAACAATAACAATTGTAGTAGCGATAAGCAGTAATTACGCCATCGGAAAAGGCAACCAGTTACTTTGGCACCTGCCTAAAGACTTAAAGCACTTTAAGGACATCACCGCAGGCGGCACCATTATTATGGGACGCAAAACTTACGACTCTGTTGGGCGCCCTTTGCCTAAACGCAGAAATATCGTAGTAACGAGGCAGGATATAGTGATTGAGGGTTGCGAGGTGGTAAAGTCTATTGAAGCAGCCATTGCACTTTGCAAAACTGAGGATGAGGTATTTATTGTTGGCGGGGCCGAAATTTACAGGCAGGCCATGCACCTTACCGATCGTATTTATCTCACCATTGTTCACCACAGTTTTGAGGCTGATACATTTTTTCCCGAAATTGACTACCGTGAGTGGAAAGAGACTACCCGCGAGGACCACCAAACCGATGAAAAACACGCCTTTAGCTATTCATTTATCACGCTGGAAAGGCCTTAAACGCATAATCTTTTATTTTGTGTGAATTAAAAATTCGTTTTCCGAAATTTTATTAGATTTGCCGTCTTGTTAAAAAAGCTTATAGACTTATTAATTATACATTTTTGATTTACAATGCAAGGTAAAGGAGTTATTAAATTTTTCGCCATTCTACTGGCAATAGTGTGTCTGTACCAGCTCTCGTTTACGTGGGTTGCCCGGAAAGTGGAAGGCGATGCCGCTGAATACGCTAAACGTTTCAAACCTGAGGACAGGTTGATTAAAGAGAAGGCCTATTTGGATTCGATGGACACACAACCTGTGTACCCGATATTGAAATGGAACTATCAATACGTTAAAACCAAGCAATTGGCTTTAGGTTTGGATTTAAAGGGTGGTATGGATGTTACCATGCAGGTATCGCTTGCCGAGTTGGTAAAGTCGTTATCTGACAATAACAACGATGCTGCTTTTAACAAAGCCATATCTAACGCTAACGTGCTGGCTAAAACCAGCAGTGCCGATTATATTACCCTGTTTGTACAGGAATATGAAAAATTAGCACCTAACGGTAAACTTGCCGCTATTTTCTCAACAAAAGAAAACCAGGAGCACATCAAATTCAGCGCGAGCAACAGCGAGGTTAAGGCTTATTTGCAAGAGCAGGCCAATGTAGCCGTTGGTCAGGCTAAAACGGTTTTAAATACCCGTATAGATCAGTTTGGTGTAATACAACCAAATATACAGTTGCAACAAGGCAACCGTATCCTTATCGAGTTGCCAGGTGTTTCTGATCGCGAACGTGTACGTAACCTGTTACAGGGATCGGCAAACCTTGAGTTTTACGAAACTTTTGAGAACAGTGAAATTTATCCTGCTTTAGAAAGCCTGGATAAAATATTAGCTGCTAAAGCTAAAACAGCAAAAAAAGATGATACCACTAAAGTAGCAGCAACTGTTGCAACACCGGCAACACCCGCCGCAGGTAAAACCGATACCGGTAAAACATCGTTATTAAGCAAAGTACAAAAAAGCACAGGCGCTGATACCGGTGGCTTAAGCAAAAAGAACGCCCTGGCTAATACAAGTCCGTTGTTCTCGTTAATGCAACCAAACGTTCAGCGCGATCCGTCAACCGGCCAGGCTGGTTTAGCTCCGGGCCCTGTTGTTGGCGAGGCTGCTCAAAAAGATACGGCTAAAATAAACGCGATGCTGCATAGCCCCGAGGCTTTATCAGTACTACCACGTAACGCAAAATTATTATGGGATGTAAAACCTTACGGAACATCTAAAATATTCGCTTTGTATGCCATGCGCTTATCAGGTGCCAATAACGGCCCTGCCCTTTCAGGCGATGTAATATCAGACGCGCGCCCAAGCAGTGATCAAACCGGCAACCCTGAGGTTGTAATGGTAATGAACTCGGACGGTGCCGAAAAATGGAGAAAGATCACCGCTGCAGCGGCATCTAAAGATTTGAAAAGGTGTATCGCTATTGTTTTGGATGATAATGTTTACTCAGCACCACGTGTATCCAACGAAATTGCCGGTGGTATATCATCTATCAGCGGAAGCTTTACCGTTGAGGCCACACGCGATTTGGCCAACATATTAAAATCGGGCCGCTTAAAAGCGCCAGCACACATCGTTGCCGAAGAGGTAGTGGGTGCATCATTAGGCCAGGAAGCGATCAACGCGGGTTTACTATCGTGCGTTGTTGGTTTTGTTGTGGTACTGCTGTTTATGATAGCTTACTACAACCGTGCAGGTACAGTAGCTAACGTTGCTGTATTAGTTAACGTATTCTTTTTGATGGGTGTGTTAACCAGCTTAAACGCGGTATTAACCTTACCGGGTATAGCAGGTATCGTATTAACATTGGGTATGGCGGTTGATGCCAACGTATTGATATATGAGCGTATCCGCGAGGAGCTGGCGCAGGGAAAATCAATGCGCATTGCCTTAACTGATGGTTTTAAAAATGCATTATCATCAATCTTAGATTCAAACATCAGTACTTTCTTAACAGGTGCTATATTATATGTATTTGGTTCGGGCCCTATCCGTGGTTTCGCCACTACATTGATGATCGGTATCGTAACTTCATTGTTCTGTTCAATTTTGATCTCGCGATTAATATTCGAAGCGATGTTATCGAAAAATAAAGACAAGGTGATCAAGTTTTCTAACCCATGGAGTTCACATACCTTTAAAAATGCAAATTTTGCTTTTGTTAAAAACCGTTTTAAATTCTACACCTTCTCAGGTTTATTTATACTGGCAGGTTTAATATCTATGGGTGTTCGCGGTTTTAACTACGGTGTTGATTTTAAAGGTGGCCGTACTTATTTGGTACGTTACGAAAATAAAATTACAGCCGAAGATATCCGCTCTGCAGTTGTACCAACCCTGAACAAAGAGACCGAAGTAAAAACTTATGGTACCGATGGTAACCAGGTGCGTATTACAACTACCTTTATGATAGATGAGAATGCTCCAACTACAGATGCGACAGTAGAAACCCAATTGCGTAAAGGTTTAGTAGCAGTACCGGGTAAATACACTATCATGAGCTCGCAAAAAGTTGAGCCTACCATAGCAAGCGATTTAAAGCTGAAAGCTTTTTACTCAGTAATATTCGCTATCGCGATCATATCATTATACATCCTTATCCGTTTCCGCAAATGGCAGTTCAGTTTGGGTGCTATTGTGGCAACAGCCCACGATGCTTTAATGGTACTATCGTTCTTCTCGATATTTAAAGATGTGCTACCATTCTCGTTAGATATTGACCAGGCCTTTATAGCCGCGATACTGACCGTTATTGGTTACTCTATCAATGATACCGTGGTAGTGTTCGATAGGATACGTGAGTTCCTTGAATTACACCATGCTAAAACTGATGACCCTAAAGAAGTAATTAACCACGCTATTAACAGTACATTAAGCCGTACCATTATTACCGCTTTAACCGTATTGTTCGTGTTGATCGTGTTATTCATCTTCGGTGGCGATGTTATCCGCGGCTTCTCGTTCGCGTTATTGATCGGTGTGTGCTTCGGTACTTACTCATCAATCTGCGTGGCTACACCGGTTATTGTTGACTTTGGTAAAAAAGATCTGCGCTAAGTATATCTCGATATGATATTCAGGCTCCCCGGCATACCGGGGAGCCTTTTTTGTTTTTAAATCTAATAGCTGTAAGTTTGAAGTAATGACAGGCCTATCTCCCATAAAAATAACCGAATGCCCCCGTGATGCCATGCAGGGTCTGCATGATTTTGTACCGACGGAAATAAAAGCCGCCTACATTAACCTGTTGCTGCAGGTAGGTTTTGATACGATTGACTTTGGCAGTTTTGTATCCGCGAAAGCCATACCCCAAATGCAGGATACGGCAGAGGTTTTAGCCCGACTGGATATGGGCAATAGCAAATCTAAACTATTGGCCATTATAGCCAACCTACGCGGCGCCGAAGATGCTGTAAAGTTTGATGAGATCACTTATTTGGGTTTTCCATTCTCCATATCCGAAACCTTTCAGCAACGCAATACAAATTCAAGCATAGCGGCTTCATTTGATACTGTGAAGCGGATACATGAGCTTTGCGGGCGACACAATAAGCAATTGCGCATTTACCTGTCCATGGCGTTTGGTAACCCTTACGGGGATGATTGGAACGCGGAAATAGTAGAAAGTTGGGCGGAGAAAATGACAGATGAAGGAATTGGCATCTTGATGCTATCGGATACAACCGGTGTTTCCACACCCGAAAACATTGGTTATTTATACAGGCATTTGTCTATACACTTCCCGGAAACGGAATTTGGCGTACACCTGCATTCCACACCACAAACCAGTATCCGAAAAATTAAAGCGGCTTATGTAAGCGGTTGCACTAATTTTGACAGCGCATTAAAAGGTTACGGCGGTTGCCCCATGGCGGCTGATGACCTGACAGGCAACATCGCTACGGAAACCCTGATAAGTTATTTACAGAAGGAACAACGGGTTGAGTTAAACCTTGATATGAATAAATGGGCTGAAGCTATGGAGTTTTCGGAGCAAATCTTTCGCTAATAATATCCAGCGCGTCATTGCGAGGCACGAAGCAATCCTAAACTATGCATCTGCGCCATTCTTAGGCGTTAATTCATCCTCTCCATTGTAAAATGCTGTATCCCGGCTTCTTCAAACTGTGCTCCAACTTTTACAAATCCAAAACGCTCATATAAAGTAACCGCCTGTATTTGGGCATGCATATAAACGTAAGTTGCATCGGCGGGTAAGTCATCTAAAACAGCTTGCACCAATGCCTGCCCTACCCCTTTTCCCCGGAAGGGTTTTAATACAGCAAAGCGTTCCAGTTTATAGCCCTTGTCGGTTTTGCGCCAGCGTGATGCACCGGCGGGCACACCATCAACCCTGGCTAAAAAATGGGTCGATTCATCTTCATATTCCCATTCCAATTCGGGCGGGCAGTTTTGCTCGTCAACAAAAACCTCGCGGCGTATGGCAAATACTGTTTCCAAATCGTTAGGATTGCTTACTTTTTTAACTTCAACCAACATGTGCTTTTTTATTGCGTTTAATAGGATGCGCCTGTATCAATTTCGACTTTGAGCTATGGTTGTCATCCGCAGCATCTATCGAATGTGTGCAACCCAGATCATCTTCCTGCTTGGCTAAGATAGATAAACGCACGTAAAACTTATGCAACTGGTCTAATTCCTTTTCGGTGATATCTTCAATATTCACCATACGGTTACTGGCGCCCTGGTGCGCGGCTATCAATTCATTCAGTTTAAGGTGAACGGCTTTTGAATCTTTATTTTGCGATTTCTGTATCAAAAACACCATCAGGAAAGTAATGATGGTAGTACCGGTATTGATGATCAATTGCCACGTTTCTGAATAATTAAATACCGGCCCTGTGCCTGCCCATACTACAATGGTACCTGCGGCCAATATAAAAGCGGTTGAACTGCCCGTGGCATTGGTTGCCCAATTTGAAAATACTTCGAAAAAGTTTTTTTTATTACTGCTCATTTTAAATCAGTTTTAATATATACTGTTAAACAAAAAAGACGCCGTGTGTTTCACGGCGTCTTGATATATATTATAATAAGGTATTACAATTTACTGTAAACATCAACACAGTTCAGGTCTTCAAAAGCTGCTTTGAGGCGGCTAACAAACTGATCTTCGCCTTTACGTAACCAAACGCGTGGATCATAATACTTTTTGTTTGGCGAATCGGCACCATCAGGGCTGCCTATCTGGCTTTGCAGGTACCCTTCTTTTGATTGATAGTAATTTTTGATGCCTTCCCAAAATGCCCATTGCATATCGGTATCAATATTCATTTTTATCGCACCATAAGAAATAGCTTCACGTATCTCTTCCTGACTTGAGCCCGAACCACCGTGGAACACAAAATTGATAGGTTTTTCGGCAGTAAGGTTAAACTTGTTTTTCACATACTCCTGCGAGTTATGCAGAATTTTTGGCTCCAATTTTACATTGCCCGGTTTGTAAACCCCGTGCACATTGCCAAAAGCGGCAGCTACGGTAAAACGCGGACTAACCTTTAACAAATGCTCGTAAGAATAAGATACTTCTTCGGGTTGGGTATACAGGCGTGAGCTGTCCACATCGCTGTTATCCACACCATCTTCTTCGCCACCGGTAACACCTAATTCAATTTCAAGTGTCATACCCATTTTGGCCATACGCTCCAGGTATTTGGCCGAGATTTCGATATTCTCTTCAATCGGCTCTTCAGATAGGTCGAGCATGTGCGATGAAAACAACGGTTTACCTGTTTCTGCAAAGAATTTCTCGCCATGATCTAACAGGCCGTCTATCCATGGTAATAATTTTAGCGCGGCATGGTCGGTATGTAATATCACACCAACACCATAATGCTCGGCAAGCAAGTGCACATGGCGCGCTGCCGATACGCCACCCAAAATGCAAGCCTGTAGTTTTGAGTTATCTAATGATTTACCGGCGTAAAACTGTGCGCCACCGTTTGACAATTGTATAATTACCGGCGAGTTAACAGCTTTAGCTGTTTCCATAACCGCGTTTATAGAATTAGTACCTATAACGTTTACAGCAGGTAACGCGAACTGGTGCTTTTTAGCAGCCTCAAAAAGCTCCTGAACCTGATCGCCGTGTAAAACGCCCCTATAATTTTTGATATCCATGTTTTGAGTGTTTTGGTTTACGTTCCGAAATTAAGAAAAAAGCCAACAATATAATCTGCTTAATATCATAAAATAACTTTGTTTTCAACCACAAAAAATATGGATGTATTTTTTTCCGATTTTCTTAACACTATATTTTTTATGATTAATAATTAACATATATTAGCCTTAAAACCTTTAAAAAAACCTAATTAATTATGCCTCAATTGATGGACGTAATAGAGTTTTTAGATAACTCTGGCAGTGTGATGGTAAAACGGGTACCCGAAAGCGGCCCAACGGAGATAAAATGGGGATCGCAGCTAACTGTTCGTGACACCCAGGAAGCGATCTTTTTTCGTGACGGGCAGGTAGTTGATACGTTTAAAGCGGGCAGGTACATGCTCGAAACTAAAAACATCCCCGAAATTGGTAAATGGGTAACAAGCTTTGCTTACGGGCCAAACTCACCCTTCAGGGCCGAGGTATACTTTGTAAATAAAAAAATATTCCCCAACCTTAAATGGGGCACGCAAGAACCGATATTGTTTTCGGATACAGTATTTAAATTGATCAGGTTAAGGGCGTTCGGCAGCTATTCTATACAGATCACAGATTCGAGGGTATTCATGAACCAGATGGTAGGCACATCGGGCATGTTCCAGGATAAGGATATTGCCGACTACTTAAAAAATATCCTGCTATCAAAGTTAACTTCGGTAATAGGCGCCACAGCAAAATCAGTAATTGATCTGCCCGCATCATTTTCGCAGATAGCCGATGCCGTTAAAGAAGCGCTCCAGGCTGATTTTGCAAACCTGGGATTATCACTTCACGATTTTAATGTATCGTCCATTTCCGTTCCCGAAAATGTGCAGCAAATGATAGATCAGCGTTCGGGTTTATCTGCACTTGGCGATATGGACGAGTTTATGAAATACAAGGCCGCCATGGCACTTGAAACCGCTGCGGGAAACCCCTCATCAGCAGCAGGACAAATGATAACACAAGGCCTGGGCCTGGGTATGGGTTTTATGATGCCACAAATGGTACAACAAGTCATGGGGCAAATGGCCCAGCCTGCACAAGCCGCTCCGGTACAATCGCCGGTAGAGAAGTTAAAGGAATTGAAAGGCCTATTTGATATGGGCATACTCACCCAAAGCGAGTTTGATGAGAAAAAATCTAAATTATTAGCGCTTTTATAATAAAACAGAATGTCAATAATAACCCAAAGCGAGCTGTTTGCACAAGCTCATAATTTTACTGAACATGGCCTGTTTACCGAAGCCGTAAAAAAATATCTTGATTTTGTGGATGAGTTTCCGGATAGCGATCTGGCAGATGATGCCTTATTTAACGCTGGCTTATGTTATTGCCATATCAATATGTTTGGCCTGGCTATCACTACACTTAACGATGTTTTATCAAGATATCCCGATGGCGAAATAAGTACACATAACAATTGCGAATTTGGCAGAACAGCCGCCAAATGCCATTATGCCCTAATAAACTGTTACCTGGCCACAGGCAGGCCGGATGCAGCTACTGAGGAGTTGAAAAAACTCCGGGACTATCCCGAGTCTTACATTATTAGCGACCTTGGCGAAAAAATAACATATTACTCCCTGGCAACTAAAGCCATATCAACCTACACAAATCAAAATGGATAAAACAACCAACACGCATCTCAATATAAGCTGTAGCCAATGCGGTGCTGCCATACAATCATACAATGCAAACACCACTTTTGCTACCTGTGAGTATTGCGGGGCCGAAACAACGCTTTTTGATAAGAACGATGCTGTGACCGCTAAAGACAGCTTTAATACAGAAGCCAAAGCCATCGTATTTACCAATGAGGTAAGGGAAATAAAAACCAAAATATTAAAATGGTTGATAGATGATAATATGACGCCGGTAAACATACTCATGGCGAGTACCATATCCGCACTTCGCAAAGTTTACTATCCTGTTTACACCTTTAAGGGAACTTATGACGGCACTTACTCCGTTTCAGACAAATACGGCAAAGTAGCAAATTCAGCCAATCCTGTTCACGGCGATTTTACAGTGGTAAAATATGGCGGCGAAGAACAGATAAGCCAGGCAGAGCAAGATCTTGTAACCGAACTGACAATCAAAGCCGGAACTTCGGTGCAAACTGTGCCTTTGACCAAGATAAGCCAGCTTGAAACAGATATTGTAGATGCCGAACCGCCACAACTGGCCTGGGATGATGCCGCGGAAATGAAAGCGGCTGCTTTTGTTTACGATGTACTGAAACAACAAAACCCGGCTGCGGGCGAAATTACGCATTATCTTAAATACGACGTTACATCGTCAGATGTGCTGTATTATCCGCTTTGGACATGCAATTACCGGTATTTTCTCTCCGAACCAAAACTTATATGTGTTGACGAGGTTTCGGGCGAGGTGATTGGAGAAAGAGAAAAAGCTGCCGCTCTTGGCCTTTCAGTTTTTTCATTAGCTAAAAACGTTTTTCGCAATGGCCTTGTGTTATGGTTTTTATATTATATAGCGCGCATAGCGTTAGCTGAATACGTTGACAAAAAATACGGCCTGGATCATGGCATTTATGACAATCTGTTGATTAGTCCTTTGTGGGGCACCTATTGGATGATAAGGGCAGTACTTATTTGTGTAGTTATACCGCTAACATGTTGCACTGTTTTATACAAGTACTTTGAAGCAAAAGCTTATTCAAGATACAAAGCCATAAGAGAAAAAAGCCTTGATAATATACTATCGGGCAAAACAAAAAACATATTCGAAAATTAATAGTACTAAGCGTTATTATTGTAATGGCATCAGGCATCAACAATAATTTTGCCTGTTATGCTATTGAAAAAATTTGTTTCTTTGCATCCATTAAGAAGGATACGTAATGGCTTGGTTTAAAAGAGAAGAAAAAGGTATAAGTACTACTACCGAAGAAAAGAAAGAAGCACCCGATGGTATCTGGAACAAGTGCCCATCGTGCAAAAAACCGCTTCACTATTCTGAGATGGTTGAAAACCAATACGTTTGCCACTATTGCGGCTACCATTTACGTGTAGGCTCTAAAGAATATTTTTCGGTACTATTTGATGATAACGAGTTTACCGAGTTGTTTGAGAACCTCACATCGGGCGACCCGTTGGAATTTACCGATACAAAAAAATATACCGCCCGTATAGTTGAAAGCCAAAATAAAACCGGCTTAAAAGACGCCATACGCGCCGCGCATGGTAAAATTGACGGGCAAGACCTGGTAATTGCCTGTATGGATTTTAACTTCATCGGCGGTTCGATGGGTTCGGTTGTTGGTGAAAAGATAGCGCGATCTATCGACTACAGCATTAAAAATAAGATCCCTTTCCTGATGATATCAAAATCGGGCGGTGCACGAATGATGGAGGCTGCGTTCTCGTTAATGCAGATGGCTAAAACATCGGCTAAACTGGCATTGTTATCGCAGGCTAAAATACCTTATATATCGCTGTTAACAGATCCTACTACTGGTGGTGTTACGGCATCATTTGCTATGCTGGGCGATGTAAACATTGCCGAACCGGGTGCCTTAATTGGCTTTGCTGGTCCGCGCGTTATTAAAGAGACGATTAAAAAAGACCTGCCCAAAGGATTCCAAACTGCGGAGTTTGTTCAGGAGCACGGTTTTTTAGATTTTATAGTTGACCGCAGGGAAATGAAGGATAAGTTATCGACATTCCTTAAATTAATGGCAAATTAATTAGTCATTGGGTCATTGATCATTAAGTCATTTTCACTTGCGTGGGAATGACTTTTTTTCTTCAAGATAGTTTCTTCCGCTTTAAGCGCAGCGAGTTCCCTATTACTACTACATCCGAAAAAGCCATGGCGAAAGCGCCTACCATTGGGTTAAGTAAACCTATGGCCGCTATCGGGATAGCTACCACGTTATAAGCAAAGGCCCAAAACAGGTTTTGTTTGATGGTGATGAGCGTATGCCTGCTGATCTGCAGGAAATTCACTACCGAATGCAGATCGGCGTTAAGTAGTACTACCTTGGCTGATTGGATAGCCACCTGGCTGGCATCGTTCATAGATACGCCAACATCAGCCTGCGTTAAAGCGGGGGCATCGTTAATACCATCGCCTATCATAATGGTTTTGCCCTTCTTTTTATACATGTCAATAATGTCCAGTTTTTGTTCCGGTAGCTGTTCATAATGTACCTTATCAATACCAATGGTTTGTGCAACCTGGAGGCACTTGCTTTGCCTGTCGCCACTGAGCAGTATCGGCACAACACCCATTTTTTTGAGTTGGGATACCAGCCTTGCCGCTTCGGGTTTTATTTCATCTTCAATAGATATTTGGGCAAGCAATTTTTGATTTTGATACAGGAAGAGATTAAAATCGGTACCCTTTACATCTTTACCCGAACCAAGAAAATATGAGTTACCATCCACATCTTCGGCGCGCATACCTAAGCCCTTTTGCTCGGATACCGTTTTAAGGATGATCTTTTTTAGGGGTAAGGATTTTAGCTCAGTTACTAACGATAGTGCTATGGGGTGGTTAGATCGTTCTTCGATGGAGAGGATTATACCTCGGATAGTTTCTATATCGTCTGTTGTTTCCACTTTAATTTCGCTGATCCGGAATTTACCCGTGGTAAGCGTCCCCGTTTTATCAAACACAACATATTTTGCGCCCGCTACGGCCTCTATAGTATCGCCACCTTTTATCAGGATGCCATTTTTAGCGGCGCGCCCTAAGCCCACCATAACGGCTGTAGGCGTGGCCAAACCCATAGCGCAAGGGCACGATATTACCAATACGGCAATGGCGTGCATCAGGGCATCCTGGAAAGTGATACTGAATACCCAATAGCTCAGTATAAAAGTAAGCAAGGAAATAGCGATAACCGCCGGAACAAATATGGCAGCTACTTTATCACCCAGTTTTTGTACAGGTGGCTTGGCCGCCTGTGCTTTCTTCATCAGGTCAATGATCTGCGAAAGCACAGTATTGGAGCCTACTTTGGTAGCCAGCATTTGAAAATTACCGTGCTGAACAATGGTACCGCCGATAACTGTAGCATATTTTTCTTTTTCTACCGGGATACTCTCGCCGGTCAGCATCGATTCATCAACCGATGCATTTCCGGATAGTATCTCGCCATCAACGGGTATCTTATCGCCTTCGTTAACCTGCAAGGTATCGCCGGGGCGTACTTCGCTTGCGCTGATGTTTTGAATCTCGCCGTTTAATATACGGCGGGCGCTTACTTTTTGGATCTTTATCAGATCTTTTACAGCCGAAGTAGTTTGACTTACAGAGCGTTTTTCGAAAACGTTGCCCAACAATACCAGTGTGATGATGGTGGCGCAGGTTTCGTAAAAGAGGTAATCGGCACCCAAATGTTGCAGTGTACCGATCAAACTATATACAAAAGCCGATGATGAGCCTACAAAAATGAGTACATCCATGTTAGGTACACCCCCCTTTATGGAATTAATGGCGCTTTTACCAAAATGCCAGCAGCCCAATAAAAATACCGGCAGGCATAAAAACAACTGAACTATGGGATGATGTAATAAGTGCCAGGGGAACACCATGTGCAGCAAAAGCGGCACCGTAAACACCAGCGCGAAGATGAATTTGCTCTCTACCTTCTCGTAAAAGTGTTCGGTATGGGTATTTATATCATCAACAACCTTAAAACCGAGGCCCTCTATATCTTTTATAACTCCGGGAAGCGTTCCTTCATCGGGAGTAGAAAATTTAACTTCTTCACTCGCAAAATCAACAAATACATTTTGCAGCCCTCTCTTTTCAAGGAGTTTATGGATAGACATGGCACAGTTGTTACAGTGCATGCCTGTTACATTTAGTTCGATCAATTGCTCATTTGCCATGCTACAAAGGTAGCTGTATTTAAAACCGTTCTAAATAAATAGCGTAAGCACAATGTAATTTTAAAAAACGGTTTGACATTAAGGTGAAGATTTGTACATTTGCACTCTCCAAAACGGTAGATGTAGCTCAGTTGGTTAGAGCATCGGTTTGTGGTACCGAGGGTCGTGGGTTCGAGCCCCATCATTTACCCAAAATGGCAAGGTCTTTAAAAAGAACCTTGCCATTTTTTTTATACTATCGAGCGTTTTATACGCTGCTTAAAGGTGTACCAATTTGGGGAACCCGTTATAGGTCACGGTTGATTCCTTTTTACTTCCGGTCAGTACGATATTAAATTTCCGGGTCTTCAGCATTCCCGAAAATGCACCTTTCCTTTTCCCAATGGTTAATGTTTGATGAAGATTGTCCCATTTAAAATTGATGGTGGCATAAGCACCCTTTTCGTAATTGTAATTGTCGCCTTCATCTTCATAAAGTGTAAAAGAGCCATCCGATCCGGGGTAAACTCTGATCTCCATCTGGTCGGCTTTCTTTTCGGCTGCATATTGTAACTCCGGCCCCATCGGAATGATCGACCCGGCCTTTACAAATAAGGGCAACACATCAATCGGGGTTTGCTTTTCAATAGTTTGCCCGCCAACGCTTTGCTGGCCTGTCCAAAAGTCAAACCAATAAGTACCCTTAGGCAAATAAACGCTCTGGGTTTTAACCACATCAAAGGTGGTTTTAGCACTCGCTTTGCTGGTGTACATAGAATCAGTAACCGGACAAACCAAAAACGCTTTACCAAAAAGGTACTCATTATTAATATCCAAAGCCTTTTCATCTTTCGGGAAATCCATAACTAAAGCCCGTAACATAGTTGAGTTATTACTGGTTACCGCCCAGGCATTCGAATAATTATACGGCAGTAAACGGTAACGAAGATTGATGTATTTTTCTATCGCATCATAAGCCCAATAGCCTTTTTGCCCAAATTGGTATATCTCACGCGGAGCGTCCGTTCCGTGCGAACGCATCATAGGGCAAAAGGTTCCAAACTGTAACCAGCGTACATATAACTCCTGGTAAGCAGGGTCCTTAGTTCCGCGGCGAGAGAAGCCATTTTCGAAGAAGCCACCAATATCAGTGTTCCAATAAGGGATGCCCGACAGGCCGATATTTAATCCACCCGAAATTTGATTGCGCAGCACTTTCCAATCCGACCTGATATCTCCCGACCATACCGTTGTGCCATTGCGCTGCTGCCCTGCAAAAGCCGATCGCGCTAATATAAAAACCCTTTTGGCATCGCTTGTTTCACGCTGATGTTCATAAACGCCTTGTGTGTGCAGCAAAGGGTAAGCATTACGCATTTTGCGGTAAGAACCATCATAGGTTAGTATATTTTCATCGCCTGGTTTTTCTTTGTGATGATCGGGTTCTGTCGAGTCAAGCCACCAGCCGTCCATACCTAAAGCAAAAATATTTTTGTTCATGTAACTCCAGTATAAATCGCGGGCTTTGGGGTTAAAAACATCGTAAACCTGTACTGCAGGGTTTATGGGCCAGGTAATGTAACTGTTATACAAATAACCATGATTATTCATATCCGCCCATATTTTGGTTTTATTGCCAAACGATGGCCACACCGAAATAATGATGTGTGCATTAAGCTGATGTACGCTATCTATCAAAGATTTAGGATCGGGATAGCCCGGACCAACAAATTCAGTTGAGTTCCATTGTTTTTCATCCACGCCCCAGTACTGCCAATCTTGCACAATGCCATCAATAGGCACATGTAGGTCACGGTATTTTTTTAACACCCCAACCACTTCTTGCTGACTTTTGTAACGTTCGCGGCTTTGCCAATAACCAAATACCCATTGCGGAAACATCGGTGCCTGCCCGGTAAGTTTGCGTAAACCGGCAATCACACCATCGGCATTTCCGCCGTATATAAAATAATAATCTACGCCATCGCCTACTTCGGAGGTGAAGGAAGCCCCGGCAGCGTTATCTTCAAATTGTGTGGTTGAATAATTATCCCAGAAAATACCATAACCTTTTACCGAATGCATAAAACCGAAGACGGTTCAAACCTCACCACGGCCGAATGGCGGTTATTTGCGGAATAATATCAATGTAAGTTTTGAAAGCTCCCGGTGAAAATCGGGAGCTTTTTTTATTATATTTTATGTTACCGCCCATCCCCAAATATTATTTCATAACGATTTATGTTACAGCAAAAAATATAACTTTAGCTTAAAAAGCTTTTAATTTGTGACCCATAACTTTTTTTTATTATTGAAAAAAATATTATTTTCACCTCGGCTCCTACAGCCTCTGTTGAATTAAACTATATGAAATATTACCTCCCCTTATTAGCGCTTTTATCGCTAATGGCTCTATCGCAAATTACTTTCGCCCAAAAAATCGAACTCATCAACTCCGGTGAGCTACTCAAACAAGGCGGCATTCTGCATGACTCCGCAAAATATAAGCAGGCATTAACATTATATAACAAAATAAACCGCAGCGATACAAATTATGTATGGTCGCTTTACGAAAAAGCACTTACCTGCGAGGCCGACAGCCAATATAACCAGGCCATCAAATATTGCCAGGAAGCTCTTTCCCTTAAAGAACAGCGTGATTTTGAACCCGAGCTTTACAATACCTATGGCAACACGCTGAATGATATGGGCCAAACAGAACAGGCCATCAAGGTTTTTGATATGGCCATTGCCAGGTATCCTTCCTTTTCATTATTGTATTTTAATAAGGGCGTTGCATTGCTGGCTTCAAAACCGCACGAAGCCGAGTTGCTGTTTCAAAAAGCACTTATTATAAACCCTTATATGTACAGCGCGCATTTCCAACTGGCGCTGGCCACATGCAAACAGGGTAAAATAGTACCGGGCTTTCTTAGCCTCATTGGCTACCTTTTAACAAATCCGGAGGGTAAGTATTGTTCAAGGGCTATCACATTGTTAAGCGAGATCTCAAAAAGCACCGATGAGGTTTTGAATTTTAAGAACAAGAGAACAGAAACTCCCGACGAAAACTACCAGGCAGTAGAAGATATTTTACTATCAAAAATTGCGCTCGATAAACAATATAAGCCCATCATATCATTAGACGACCCAATATCCCGACAAATACAGGCTGTAATTGAGAAACTGGAATATAACAAAACTGATAAAGATTTTTATATACAGTATTACCTGCCTTATTACAAACACGTATTTAATGATCATAAATTTGAGCCTTTTATTTATCACCTCTTCTCAAATGTGAAGATCAAGGCTATTGAAGATTATGCCAAAAGGAACAAAAAAGAACTTGAAGCATTTGCCAGCGATGCAGCCGATTACTTTAACCAGATACGTGCTACACGCCAATTAGCTTATGCAGAGCGCGATACTGTTACCGGCAAATATTATTTTGAGAGCGGCAAGCTTGTTGGCAAAGGCATATTATTAAACAAAGGAAAAACACTTACCGGCCACTGGGAATTTTATTACCCCGGCGGAAACATGAAAGGGATAGGCGAGTATAATGCTGCAGGCGAACGTGAAGGCGACTGGCTGTTCTATTTTAATTCGGGTAAACTAAAAACCAAAGAGCATTATACAAACGGAAAGCTTAACGGCCCACAGTTAGGTCGCTTTGAGAATGGAAATATCTCATCGGAAGAAACCTATGTAAATGACCTGGTAGAGGGTGTGGTGACTACTTATTACTACGCGGGCTGCAAAAAATCGATAGTACATTATAAACTTGGCAAAAAAGACGGCGAAGAACGCAAGTTTTATTCCAATGGCAATTTAATGGCGGTCAATACATATGCAAATGGCTTAATTACAGGCCTGTCAACCGAGTATTTTAAGAGCGGAAAGGTTAACCAAACCGAAGAGTTTTTGAACGGTAAGGCCGAAGGCGCATTTAAATTATATTATGAAAGCGGCGGCCTTTCGGTAGATGGTATAAATGTAAAAGATAAGGGGCAAGGCCAATGGAAATACTACTATGAGAACGGAAAGTTAAAAGAAACACGCACTTACGTGGACGATGTTGAAGAAGGCCCGCACGAAGAGTTTCATGATAACGGGCAACTGTCGAGCAGGTATGAAAACAAAAAAGGTAAAATGAACGGCGAGATAACCTATTTTGATAAAGATGGCAAGCTATTCTCAAAATATGTTTACGATAATGGTGTAATCAAATCAGCACAATATTTCAGCAAAGCCGGCACCATCCTAAGCTCATCCGAATTTAAAAACAACGCCATCGATATCACCAGCTATACTGCCAGGGGGCATAAAAAATCGCACTTTGGCTATAATAAAAAAGGCGACCTGGAAGGACCTGATACTGTATTTTACGGATCAGGAAAAGTGTATCAAACCAATAATTACAAAGGCGGCGAGTTAAATGGCACCTCTGTTACCTATTTTTTAAATGGTAAAAAAAGAACCGAAGTGAACATGACAGATGGTAAAGCTAATGGCTATTACCAAAGCTTTTATACCAATGGCAAGATAGAATCTGAAGGATGGAAACAAGACGGGCAAAACCAGGGCGAATGGGATACATATGATGAGCAAGGCCGTTTAACCGCTAAATACTATTACCTTGATGGTGAACTGAATGGCTATAAAGAAGATTATTGGCCCAACGGCCTGAAAACTACCGAGCAAAAATACCGCAGGGGCTGGCTCGAAAAAATGACCCAGTATGATCACTCAGGAAAAGTAATAGCTGTTGATTCATTTTATAATGGTACGGGTAAATATGTTGTTTACTCACCCGATGGGAAAGTAACCGCCCGTGCAAATTATGTTAATGGCGATTTTGACGGCCCTTATAAAACTTATTATTTTGACGGCAGTATAGAGAGCGTACAGGTATACCGCAAGGGCATTAAAGACAGTGCCTATGTAAGTTATTACCATGGTGGCAAAAAATACTTAGAGGGCCAGTTTAAAAATGGTAACAAAACCGGCTTATGGAAAAACTATGATGAAGACGGTAAGATGTACCTGACTAAAATGTATGAGAATGACATGTTAAACGGCGACAGAACCTATTACTTCCCTAATGGTAATAAAGACCTGGTATCGCCATATAAAAATGATGAACTTGAGGGCACAGTTAGAAAGTATGACCCTGATGGTGTATTGGTTGACGAAGTTATTTTTGAAGACGGCAATGCGGTAGCTTTTTCCTATCTCGGTAAAGACGAAAAACCGGTACCGGTAATTGATCTTGAAAGTACAAACGGCTTACTTAAAGCTTATTTTCCGAATGGAAAAGTATCAAGGGAATGTACTTACAGTGATGGTGTAAAAAACGGCGATGACAAAATATATTACATTAACGGCCAGTTACGATCAATAGACACCGAAGTTTACGGTATATCCGAAGGTGTATTTAAGGAATATTATGCTGATGGAAAGCCCAAATCTGAGTATTACTATTTAACCGATAACCTGAATGGTATTAGTAAAGAGTTTAATCAGCAGGGTGGGTTGGTAAAAGAAATGACACTGGAAAACGGCACTAACCATGGCCCTACAAAATACTACAACGCGGCCGGCAAAAACGATAAAACCATGGTATATACTTATGGTACACTAATAGCTGTGAAGAATGAGAAATAAGTTTTTAATCGCTTTATTGTGCGTAATTACTTCCATTTCGTTATTCACAAATAATTTACTGGCTCAAACTGTTGAACAAATAAGCAAACAGTTCCCCGGCGAAAAAGCAGTTATGCTTAATAAATCGCTCCAGTACAATATTAGCTTAAAAAACGGGCAGCCATATGTTGAAAGCAGCGAGCTCCAGCAAATAGAATACGTGCTGGGTAGCGCTACCGCATACAGTGGTAATTATGGTTTTTCGCATAGCGATTTCCAGAAACTGGTAACCTACGAAGCCTTTACACGCACTCCCGATAATAAAAAAATTAAGGTAACCGAGTTTAAAACAGGCACCGATAAAGAGAGCTTTGTTTTTTACGATGATGTGAAAGAAACATCGTTCAATTTTCCGGCAATTGAGCCCGGCGCGGTAGGCAACCTGCAGGTATCATGGCAAAATACTAACCCGCACCTGTTATCTCCTTATTATTTTACTGGTTTTATGCCTGCCATAAACAGCGAGCTAAAAGTTACTGTAGCGAAAGAAATATCGTTAAAATATTTTTTGACAGGCCTTGACACCGATAAGATTGCAGTTAATATCGATAACAAACATGGTAATAAAGTTTACACCTTTCAATATAAAAACTGCCCTCCGGATAAGCGTTACCCTGATGCGCCGGAGTATGCATGGTATTCGCCTCATGTTATTTTTTATATCGAAAATTATAAGGACGGCAGCGGTAACACCGTATCTTATCTTTCAAATGATGATGACCTGTATAAACTCAGTTACAGCTTTATAAAAGATGTAAACACCACTGTTAACCCCGGTTTAAAGCATATTGTGGACTCGCTTACCAACAAACTGACTACGCCCGAAAGCAAAGCCCGAAGCATTTACGCGTGGGTGCAGCACAACATTAAATACGTAGCGTTTGAAGATGGCATGGGTGGCTTTGTACCACGGGATGCCGGCCTTGTTTGCAGCAGGCGCTTTGGCGATTGTAAGGATATGGCAAGCATTTTAACTGAAATGCTTAAAGTAGTTAACATACCGGCATATTTTACATGGCTCGGCACGCGCGATCTGCCCTACAAATTCACCAAAGTACCTTTACCCTTGGTGAGTAACCACATGATATGTACCATAAACCTTAACGGGAAGTACATATTTTTAGATGGCACCGACCCCACCTGTGTTTTTGGCACCACACCGGCCGGCATACAGGAAAAGGAAGCCATGATATCAATAAACGAAAAAGAATATAAGATACTCAACATCCCGATAGTTGAAAAAAATAAAAATATGTTAATTGATACCACCTGGATGGAGCTCACTCCTACCGGTATTAAAGGCAAAATAAAAGAAAACCTGAAGGGCTACTACGCCATGAACATGTATGGCGGTATGATGTACTGGAAACAGAAAGATATGCACGACCATCTTAAAGGCATGTTCAGCCGTGGCTCGAACAAGTTTTTGTTGGATACCTTTAGGATAGACAAAACCCTGCCTAATAATGAGATAGCCCTTTATGGCGATTTTACCCTGCCCGATTATGCCAAGAAAATAGGTAACGATTATTACCTTAACCTTAACCTGTTTAAGCTTTGTTTAGACCAGCAGATAGATTTCCCGAAAAGGAAAACGCCCATTGAGTATAACTTTAAATATATACGCAAGTATGTTACCATGCTAAAAATACCCCAAGGTTATAAACTTAGCTACCTGCCGCCAAGCAAAACCTTCCGTAATAAAGTGTGGGGTTTTAATTTGGAGTATAGCCAAAAAGGCAACTACGTTATATTGACCCAGGATTTTGATAACGAGAACCTGCTGATAACAAACGACCAGTTTGAAGAATGGAACAAGGTGCTCGAAAACCTGCTCCCGCAATACAAAGAAACCTTAAGCCTATCCAAAATATAATACAATGATGAAAAAACACATCCTGCTCGCTGTGCTGGCACTATCTGCCGTTAAGTATGCACAAGGGCAAACAACAGGTATCGAAACAGAAAAATGGGCCGATAAGCCTGTTATTCACCAACTGAGCGGTGCCTATGCAAAAGAATCGGCAGTTATTGTATCTGATAGCCGCAGAACTGAATATGTTGATGATAAAAAAGAGGTTTTAGAGTATTATACCCTTCATAAGCTGATCCATATTAACGATGACCGTGGGATAGAGGAGTTTAACAAAATATACCTCGGCATTGGCGAAAGCTCGGATGTGATAGCTGTTAAGGCACGCACTATACTGCCGGGCGGTAAGATCATTGAGCTTGATAAAAACAACATTAAAGACCTAAAAGAAGACAACGGCAATATTTACAAAATATTCGCGATGGATGGCCTTGAAAAAGGCTGCGAGGTGGAGTACTTCTACACCTTTAAAAAATCCACATCGTATTTTGGCAGGGAACTGATACAAGGTAGCGTACCAATTATGGCATCGAGCTTTAAACTTATCGCGCCTGAGCGTTTAAGGTTCGAGGTAAAACCATTTAACAGCACCGTAACCAGCATAGATACGCTGCTGAATAGCAAACACATTATTACCTGCAATTTTAAAGATATTGCAGGTGCCGAAAATGAAAAATATGCTTTTTATGATGCCAACCTCATCAGGTTGGAGTTTAAACTATCTTATAATGACGAAGCGCGCCGTGGCGAGCGCTTATTTACATGGAACGAGCTTGCCAAAAGGGTTTTCAATATTTACTCGTTTTACACGGATAAAGAATACAAGCAGGCATCAGAGATTGTGGCGCAAAACGGGTGGGATAAACTGGCTGATGAAACCCAGAAAATTATAGCTGTAGAAAGTTATGTTAAAAAACGCTATACCTATAAAGAAGAAATGGATAGCGAAGACGCCAATAAACTGGAAAGCGTTATACGCAACAAAATAGGCGGCCTGATAGGTACCATGCGTTTGTACAGCGCTATTTTTCAAAACCTTGGCATAAACAGGCAAATAGTTTTGGCAGGCGACAGGAACAAATTTATTATTGACCGTAGTTTTGAAAACTGGAACAACTGCGATAACCCGCTGTTCTACTTCCCGGCCGAGAAAAAGTTTATTGCCCCTTCGCGGCCCGACTACCGTTTCCCCTGGATATACCCGTCATGGGGCGAGGCAAATGGCCTGTTCTGCAAAATAACAACCTTAGGTACGGTTTCATCGGCATTAGCCGAAATAAAACCTATTGTGTTGGAAGACTATACCAAATCAACAAACAACCTCGAATCAAAAATAGAGCTTAACGCAGGCCTTGATTCATTAACTATTGATTCTAAACAAATATATGGCGGTTACGCGGCGGTTGATTACAGGGATGTTTTCAATTTCGCGAATGACGAGCAGCGTAAAGATGTGATCAAACAATTGGCTAAATCGGTATCCAGTACCGATCATATCCTGTCATCCGAAATTAAGAACCAGGATTTTGAGAACGGCACTACCAACCAGCCTTTAATTATCCAGATAAAAACAAAATCGGGCGAGTTATTAGAGCGTGCAGGCAACAAGCTGTTGGTAAAAATAGGCCTTGCCATAGGCCCGCAGGTTGAAATGTACCAGGAAAAACCAAGGCAGCAAACCGTGGGTATTGAGTATGGCCATATTGAAGAACGTAAAATAGACTTTACCATTCCCGATGGTTATGCCATAAGCAACCTTAACGATTTAAAGATGAACCAGGTATTTTTGGATAATGGTGAGTTAACTATGGGTTTTGTATCGGGATACGAAATAAAAGGTAACGTACTATCTATCCATATTATGGAAGAGTACCGCAAAACCTTTTACCCCCTTAACCAGTTCGAGCAATTCAGAAAGATCATCAATGCCTCGTCTGACTTTAACAAAGTTGTTTTGGTATTAGAAAAGAAAAGCTAAACGAAATATCATTCCCTGTAAAAAAACGTTTTTCTGTATATCAGGAAAGCGTTTTTTTTGTTTTTAAGCTGCTATGGTTAATGCTGCCGGTCAAAAAAAGTTCAAACTTTACAACTTTTTTATTGTTGGTTTTAGCAGATCATGAAATGGATCATGATAAATTGTTAAACATACAACCCTATGAAAAATTATATGAAGCTATTGCCGGTACTGTTGATTGCGGCGATAGCCACCAGTTGTGTAAGCAAAAAAGAATATGCACAGCTACAATCAAACTATGATAAACTACAGGCCGATAATAAAGATGTAATGGCGCGCTATGCCAGCACCACACAAGACCTTAATGTTTCTAAAAGCCGTGTTGCCAGTTTAGAAGAGCAAATAGCCGCGGCAAAATCAACCCAGTCTGCCTTGCAGGATGCTTTGAATAAATGTTTGGCCGGCAACAACCAGGGTAATGTTAACATTGCTAAACTGGCCGATCAGATCTCGGCATCGGACAGGTACGTTAAACAATTGATAGCTGCCAAAAGCAAAAGCGACTCGCTCAATATGGTGCTCACCAACAACCTGACCCGCTCATTAAGTGCCGCCGAAACAAAAGATGTGGATGTGCAGGTATTAAAAGGAGTGGTTTATATTTCCTTATCGGATAATATGTTGTACAAATCGGGCAGTTATGAAATATCTGACAAAGCGGGCTCTACTTTAAGCAAGGTGGCCAAAATTATTACTGACTACTCGGATTATGATGTATTGGTAGAAGGTAACACCGATAATGTGCCTATTAAACAAACAAACATCCGCAACAATTGGGATTTGAGTACCCTACGTGCATCATCAGTTGTACAAGCCCTGCAAACCACCTATAGCGTAGACCCTAAACGCTTAACAGCAGGTGGCCGTGGCGAATATAACCCGGTAGCCGATAATAGCACAGATGCCGGTAAAGTTAAAAACAGGCGCACACAAATTATCATCACACCCAAACTGGACCAGTTTATGGGTTTAATTGGTAAGCCTATTGATAAGTAAGATTTTTTTAAACTATACAAATGCCCCTGCAGAAATGTAGGGGCATTTTTTATTTACTCTAAACTCACGGGCAGCAAAAAGTAAAACCTGCTGCCTTCTTCTATCTCGCTCTCAACCCCTATTTTACCCGATTGCGCTTCGATAAAATCTTTGGCTATGGCAAGCCCCAAGCCCGTACCTGCCTGCCCTGCTGTTGCGCCGGGTACTTTAAAATACCTATCGAAAATACGGCTGAGGTATTGTGGTTCAATACCATGACCATGATCGCGCACAGAAAACTCGATGGTGTCTTTTCGCTCGGTTACCGTCAGTTCTACCGCGCTTATTTCGGGGCTGTACTTTATAGCGTTGGATAGCAGGTTGATGAGTACCCAGGTAGTTTTATCCAGATCGGCACGTACGTTGGGGATATCGTTATCACAACTCACGTTAATGTTTACACGGCGTTGGTCGGCAATAAATTTTACCGCTTTAACGGCATAGTCGATAATATCTTTGGGGTGGGCAATACCAAAATTAATTTTGATGTTACCCGTTTCAATTTGCGCCATATCCAGCAATTCGCCGGTTATTTGCAGCAGGCGGCGGGTATCATCGCCAATGTTACCTATTAATTGGCGCTGTTCGGTATTTACAGCTCCTATACGTTCATCTTCCAGCAGTTTTAAGCTCATTTTTATGGATGCGATAGGCGTTTTCAACTCATGCGAAATAGTAGCTATAAAGTTGGTCTTCGCTTCGTTGCGGGTGCTTTTCTCTTCAACATCTTCGGCCAACCTGGTTATGGGCGTAGCAATATAATCGGGAAAGTTAACCATAAACGTAAATCCTATCATAAAACAGCCTGCACCTATCAGCGCGATGATGATGAGGGCATGATTGGCCGTATCATCAGCAGTTTTACCTTTTCGCTCAATGGCATTACGGTTCAACTTCATAATAGCGTAAATATTGGCCCGCATTTTTTGCGCCACTACCGAAACTACCGCCGGGTTATCTGCCGCTTTGTATTGATCGAACAAAGCTTGCAGCGAGTCGGTCAATTGCCTTTCGCCCCGTTCTGTCAGGTTACCTTGTTGTGCCGTCAAATCTTGTTGTATGGATTGGATGATAAGCTGTTTATCCAAACCTGTGCTATCTAAAACACCTGCCATATCTTCAACATAACTTAACGAGCGGTAATTATCTTTCAAAATAGCTTTAGAGTCATCAGCTAATTTTTGCAGGTAATAAGCCCCCGTGCCCGAACATAGCAGCGCCAGCAAAAACAGGAAGATGATACCGGCACGGAGTTTATTTTTAATGCTCATGGTTGCAATTATACTGCAAGGTCGTTATTAATGTGCAAATTCTGCAAGGTTTGGCTCAACACGCTTTAGCGCGATATTGGTAACCGGTTTAACCACCAGGGGTATTTTTTCGATACGGGTTTCGCTGGTATCCAGGCCAAATGCTTTTGCCTCAGATTGCGCCAGTTTTTTGATGGCGAAATAGCTGCGTAAAATAAAGCCTTCGGTAACGTTGAACAGGTTATTGTACGACAGGAATTTTTCCATGATGATAAACCTGAAATCGGCCGCTATTTTGTACTGGCGCAACGATTCGTACCGGCTGCTGATATCAACCTCGTTGCGGGCCACCATATCTTCTACCACTTTGCGGAACAGCACGTTTACTTTGGGTTGTATCCTGAACCCTAAACGGAACTCAACACGGATGATCTTACTTTCTTCGATGTGCGTAATGTTGTACTCCATAGTAAAAGGCTCGTCGGTACGCTCAATGTGTACAAACCAATAGGTATCGGCACGCTTGGGGCTGCGGCTCATAATGGAGTACATGATCTTTTGCTCTATCTGCTTTGCATTATTGGCTTTGGTGAGATAGATAAGGTGCGTTGCATACTTCGGTATCGATTGATCATTACTTATCGCATTCAGCATAGGTATCTGGTCTTTCAGATCGATAAAGTGTAAAAAGCGGTTATTGATCTTACGCGCCCTGAACCAGATGTACATGGTAAATATCAAACCAAACTCGAACACTAAAAAGAATAACCTCTTTAATATTTTAACCGCGTTGGCTACAAAGAAACAGCCTTCTACAGTAAGGAAAACTGCTAATATTATGACCACCACCCACAACGGCCAGTGTTTTACATAACGCATAAAGTACGACATCAGGATGGTGGTGCTCAGCATGGCTATGGTGATAGAAAAGCCGTAAGCGGCCGTCATGGCGGCCGATGTGCGGAAGTATAGCGAAACCAGGATACAGCCTATACACAGTATCCAGTTAATGCTCGGAATGTATATCTGCCCGCGGATGTTGGATGGATATTTAATGGTGATGCGCGGCCAAAAGTTCATGCTCACGGCTTCACTTATCAACGTGAACGAACCGCTTATTAATGCCTGACTGGCTATGATGGTGGCCAACGTGGCAATGGCAATGCTCGGTATCAAAAAGAAATGCGGAACGATCTCGAAGAAGGGGTTAACGCCGGTAAAATTTTTATCAGGTGCCTGCATAAGCACCCATGCGCCCTGGCCAAGATAGTTGAGCATTAATGCCGTTTTAACAAACATCCAGCTTACCTGGATATTTTTACGACCGCAATGGCCCAGATCTGAGTATAAAGCCTCGGCACCTGTGGTACATAAAAACACCGCGCCCAACAGCCAAAAGCCACTCGGGTGGTCAACCAATAACCTGATACCATAGTATGGGTTTAACGCTTTAAATATTTGCGGGTATTGTACTATCTGCGCAAAGCCAAGCACACCTAACATTACAAACCAAATTAACATTACCGGGCCAAATGCAGAGCCTACCACCTTAGTACCAAACTGTTGTATAAAGAATAAGACCACCATAATACCGATCACGATGAGCAACACCAGGTTATTGCCCGGAATGATAGCGTGCGAAAACGCAGGGACCAGGTTTAAACCTTCGATAGCTGATGTTACCGATATGGGCGGAGTGATAATACCATCGGCCAGCAAGGTACCTGCACCAACAATAGCTGGGATAGCCAGCCATTTGCCATAGCGCCTTACTAATGCGTAGAGTGAAAAAATACCGCCCTCGCCTTTATTATCCGCCTGCAGCGTAATGAAAATATATTTGAAGGTAGTTTGCAGGGTGAGTGTCCAGAATATGCAGGAGATGGAACCTAATACCAGCGCGGTATCTACCTTGCCCCCTTCCACCAGCAGGGTTTGAAAAACATATAAAGGGGATGTACCGATATCGCCAAAGATGATACCGAGTGTAACCAGCATACCGGCAAAAGATAGTTTTTTAAGATGTGAGTTCATTTAAATGTGCTAATTGCTTTTTGCAAAAGCCCATGGCAAGCACAATGCCATTATGATAAATACCCCTCCATTTTGGCAAAAAAAGATTTTTTGAGCTTTTTAATAATTTTCAATACCATGCCATTTTGGTAGGGTGGTTTTCAAAATGGGGTGGTTGCATAAAAAATATGCTGCAGGCGCAACACTTGCCGAATTGGGTATCGTACCTGGCATGACAAAATAAATTATCGCTTTTTGCTCCTTTGCTTGCCCCAGCAGAGCAATATATATTAACTCAAATGGTATTCATCTATTTTACGATAAAGCGTAGTTAACCCGATATTAAGCAGCCTTGCGGTTTCGGTTTTGTTGCCTTTGGTGTAATGCAGTATTTTTTGGATGTGGTGTTTTTCTACCGTTGCCAGGTCAAATGCGGATATGGCTTGCGCTTGCCCGATAATAAAATCTATAGGTAGCAAATCGGGTGTGAGGATCTGGGTATCACACATGATAACAGAGCGCTCAATGATGTTCTTTAACTCCCGCACATTGCCTTTCCATTGGTGGGTTTCAAGGTGCTTTATAAAACCGGCGTCCATTTGTGTAATGGCCGGGTTGATCTTATTGGCAAACTCTTTCAGGTAATGCTTTGCCAGGATGGCGATATCATCTTTACGCTCATTAAGCGATGGAAGGATGATCTGGAATACCGAAAGGCGGTAAAACAGGTCCTCACGAAAATGCCCGCTTTCAATTTCTGTTTCCAGGTTTCGGTTAGTGGCTGCTATAATGCGCACGTTTACTTTCAGTGTTTTGGTATCACCAACCTTAATAAACTCGCCTTTCTCTATCACACGGAGTATTTTGGCTTGCAGGTCAATGTTCATTTCGCCTATCTCATCCAAAAACAGGGTACCACCATCGGCTTCTTCAAACAGGCCCTTTTTATCTTTTACGGCTCCGGTAAAGGCGCCTGCCTTGTGGCCAAACAGTTCGCTCTCTAACAGGTCCTTACCAAAAGCACTGCAGTTTACAGCGACAAAATTTTGTGCTTTGCGCGAACTGTTATAATGAATAGCCTGCGCGAAAACCTCTTTACCTGTACCGGTTTCGCCTAAAAGCAGTACAGTGGTATCTGTTACCGATACTTTTTTTGACAAATCGATAGCGGCATGTATGGCTTTGGATTGGCCTATGATCTCATCGAAACCATAACGTTTGGTAATTTTGTTTTGTAGCTGAAAAAGGCGTAACTGCAGTTGTGCTTTGTCCATCGCTTTACTCAGCATGGGTAGTATCTTATCATTATCATCGCCCTTGGTGATGTAATCGAAGGCCCCGTTTTTAATGGAGAGCACACCATCGGCAATGGTGCCAAAGGCGGTAAGGTTAATTACCTCTACATAGGGCTTTTTCTCTTTGATAGTCTTTACCAGCTCTACGCCGTTGGCATCGGGTAGTTTCACATCGCTTATCACTACGCCAATATCCTCGTGCGCCAGTATCTTCAGGCCATCTTTTGCGTTGTATGCCTGGAAAACTTTATAACCTTCCAGGCCGATAATACGGGCCAGCAGGTCGCATAGTTTTTTTTCGTCGTCGATGATCAGTACGGTGGATTGTATCATGTTTAAGCGTTAGATAAATTAAGAAAGAAAATATGAATAATCACAGTGTTATTTTGATCGGGGTTATTCAAATGTTATTCCAAAAAATTAAACCTAAATTTGAAATATGGCTACAGCAAAAGAATTAAACGTTATCATCACGGGCAGCACCGGTATGGTTGGCGAAGGTGTGTTACTGGAGTGCTTGGAGCACCCACAGGTAAAATCGATATTGGTGATAAACCGCAGGCCAAATGGAAGAACGCATGCTAAACTAAAGGAGATCATTCACCCCGACCTGTTCGACTTGTCGCCCATTGAAAGCGAATTGAGTGGTTATAATGCCTGTTTCTTTTGCGCGGGGGTATCTTCTATCGGTATGAACGAGGAAGATTATTATAAAATGACCTACACACTTACTACCAATGTTGCCAAAACACTGGTAAAGTTAAACCCGGGTATGACGTTTGAATATATCTCCGGCGCATCAACCGATAGCACCGAAGCCGGGAAACTAATGTGGGCACGCGTAAAAGGTAAAACCGAAAACGACCTGATGAAAATACCCTTCGCGCATGTGTACAATATGAGGCCGGGGTATATGCACGCCACGCCCGGACAAAAAAACTTATTAAAGCTGTATAAATACCTGAGCTGGCTTTACCCCGTGTTAAAACTGATTTTCCCCAACAGGGTAAGTACCATGAAAGAAATGGGTTTAGGCATGATAAACACCGCCCTATATGGTTATGATAAACAGATTTTGGAGGTGCCTGATATTAAAGCTTCGGCCAATCGGGTAAGTTAGTGTAAGGCTTTCTTTTTTAACATACCGCCCGTAGTATCATCAATGCTTTGTTGTACGATGAATGCTTTGGGGTCTATCTGCAGTATCACATTTTTAAGTGAGGGGATCTCCAAACGGGTAGCTACGGTAAATATGATATCGCGTGGTTCGTTAATATGGCCGTCTTTGCCGTAACCACTTTTGCCCTCGTAAACGGTAACGCCACGGCCCAATGTTTCAATAATGGCGATACGGATCTCTTCGCTTTTAACGGATACGATGGTAATACCCGTATACTGCTCAATACCGTTCAGTATAAAATCTATCATCTGTGAGGCAGCCAGATAGGTAAGGATAGAATATAGCGCAGGCTCTACGCCTAAAAGAAACAATGCCGCTGTAAATATCAGCACGTTGAGTATCAGGATAAAATCGCTGACCTTTATTACCTGTGTTTTTTTGCTGACCAGCACCGCGGCTATTTCGGTGCCATCCAACACCGCACCACCGCGCATGGCAAGACCAATACCTACGCCTATAAAAAAGCCGCCAAATACTGCGGTAAGCAGTTTATCATGCGTAACATCGGGAAACTGGATAAAAGCGATGCATAGGGAAAGCCCGGCAATAGCCAGCGCGCTTTTAATACCGAATTGTGTACCTAACTTTCTGTATCCTAAGATAATAAAGGGCACATTTATCACGAAGATAAATATGGATGTTGATATGCCTGTAATATCAGCCAGCAGCATGGATATACCGGTTACGCCACCATCAATAAAATGACTGGACAGCAAAAACCCTTTAATGCCCATCCCGGCAGAGAGGATACCCAATATAACCAGTACCAGATCTTTTATAATATATTTGGCTTTCATTGAACCAAATATAAGCTAAAGCAGGTATACTTTAGCCAGGTGAATACTTTAGGACATTAAACAAATGAATACAAGACTATTAATGATATCAAGTGCAGTTGTGATGGGATTGGCCGGACTTGCACTCACTTTTGCACCCGACGAAACGGTAAAAGCACTTTTGATACCGCCAAATATGATCATATCTGTTGTACTGCAATTATTGGGAGCTTGTTACCTCGGCTTCGCGATGTTGAACTGGATGGCCAAAAGCGCCTTGATAGGCGGGATATTTGCCAAACCTATTTCGATGGGTAACGGCATCCATTTTTTTGCAGGTGCTATGGCCATCATAAAAGTGTATTCTAAAACAACAATGACGCCTTTACTTTGGTCACTACTGGTAATTTACACGCTTTACGCGGTTTGCTTTTTGTATGTGGGGTTCACAGCACCGGCAGAGAAAAAAACAGCAATTTAAATTTTACATCATTGCGAGGCACGAAGCAATCCTCGATTGACAGGTTGGCGACATGCATAGCGGAGTGCAAGTTTAGGATTGCTTCGTTCCTCGCAATGACGTGCTTTTTAAATCCGAAATCACTTACCTCACCACCATCTGCACCGTGTTCCTGCTTATTTGCTCCAATAATATAGTTTTATCAATGGTGAGTTGCTTTACAAATTCAGGCTTGTAATGCCTTACGGTGATGAGTGTGAGGCCGGTATTGTATTTCACTTTAAAATCGGTTTGCAGTGCCGCGGCCAGTTTTTCAAAGCGTTCGGCATCATAATCAAAACAGAGGGTAAAGCTCATGGCCGAGTTTTGCATGGTGTTTACTTTGATGTGGCTTTGCGCGAAAAGTTTAAAAATATCAGCCAGGTGATTTTCAGATATAAAAGAATAGTCTTTAGTTGATACTGACAGCAATACCTGGTTCTGTTTTACAATAATTACCGGTGTATTAAACTCGATATAATCAGTTTCCTTAATGATGGTACCCGGTTCTTCCGGATGCAAGAAAGGTTTTACCAATAACGGAATTTTGGCGTTCTGCAGAGGTTTTATTGTTTTGGGATGTATCACGCTTGCACCATAATAGGTCATCTCAATAGCTTCGGCGTAGGATAGTTCATCGTATTTTACCGTGTCGGCAAATAGTTTCGGATCGGCATTGAGCACGCCGGGTACATCTTTCCAAATGGTAACGCTTTCGGCATGCATGCATGACGCGAAGATGGAAGCGGTATAATCAGAACCTTCGCGGCCAAGCGTAGTAGTGAAGTTCTCGGATGTCCCGCCAAGGAAACCGGGGGTAACTACTACACCCTTTTCTAATAACTTAGGCACATCCTGTTGGATGCTTGCACGGGTTTTGGCCCAATCTACCATACCTTCGCGGTAAGTATTATCGGTATGGATATACCCGCGTGCATCAAGCCAGGTACTTTTTATATCGTTTTTATTGAGGTAGGCATTCACAATTTTGGTAGAAACCAGTTCACCGATAGATACGATCTGATCATAAATAAAATCAAAATCGTCCTGCGGCTCATCTTCTATCATCCACTCTATCTCCACGAAAGTGTTGTTCACTTCTTCAAAAACCTTGTCGGATGTATCGAAAAGCTGGTGGAGGATATCATAGTGGTATTGTTTTATCTCATCAAGCACAGTGTGCATATCATCGCTTTGCTCCACATAGGCACGGGTAAGTTTTTCGAGCGCGTTGGTGGTTTTGCCCATGGCCGATACCACGATAAGGAGTTGCTGACCGCTGTTGGCCTTTACAATATTAGCTAAGTTGATGATACCGGCAGCATCCTTTACCGATGCTCCCCCAAATTTGAATACCTGCATTAATGTTTATTTACTAAATATCTGTTCTTGTGATAGCGATGCATTGATCCAGCCTGCATCCATAGCCGCGCCGTATTTTTGGTAAAACTCAATGGCGGGTTGGTTCCAGTCGAGTACCTGCCATACCATACCACTGTAGTTAAATTCCTGCGTTTCCTGGATGATGCGATCGAATAATAACTTGCCTAAGCCCTTGCCGCGCATACTTTCGGTTACAATCAGGTCTTCCAAATAAATGCGGCGGCCTTTCCAGGTAGAGTAGCGCACGTAGTATAAAGCAAAACCTTGTATCATGTCATCAACCTCGGTAACAAAGGCTTTCCATACGGGGTTTTTACCAAAGCCCGCGTCTTCAAACTCGCTCAGGGCAACGGTTACTTCGTCGGGTGCTTTTTCAAATACAGCCAGTTCGTGTATCAATTCTAACAGGCGGGGGCAATCTTCAACCCGGGCTACTCTTAGTTCAACCTGCATATTATTCTAAGTTTTTATAATGTTTGATAACACGCTGACCAAAGATAGTGCTCCCTAATCTTACCATGGTGCTCCCCTCTTCTATCGCTATTTTATAATCGGACGACATGCCCATCGAGATCTCCTTAAAGCTATCCTCCTTACGGAAAAAGCTTTGTTTAATGCCGCTGAAAAATATCCGCAGCTCATAAAACTCTTCTTTAATCTGCTTTTCGCTTTCGGTATTGGTGGCAATGCCCATCAGGCCGGTAATGCGTACATTTTTTAACTCTGCAAACTCTTCTGAGCGCAGCAATTCGATCACTTCATCAAACGATAACCCAAATTTAGTTTCCTCATCAGCAATATAAACCTGCAGCAGGCAATCAATAATACGGTTATGTTTTAGCGCCTGTTTATTTATTTCCTGTAAAAGTTTCAAACTATCAACCGATTCGATCAAACTGATGAACGGCGCTATGTATTTTACTTTATTGGTTTGCAGGTGCCCTATCTGGTGCCATTTAATATCTTTAGGCAGCTTTTCGTACTTCTCTACCATCTCCTGTACCTGGTTTTCGCCAAATATACGCTGCCCGGCGGCGTAGGCCTCCTCCACATCTTCAACCGGTTTTGTTTTAGAAACGGCTATCAGTTGCACGTTTACCAGCTCAATTTCGGCCTTTAATTTTTTTATATTATCTGCAATACTCATTAATGCTTAATTTTACCTTTTAAATGGTGCTAAATTACAGAATGCGTTTTTATTTGATCTTGTTTTTTTGCGGGTTGGGCTTTTTATTTAGCTGCAGCGATGATAAAAGCATACCTGATGATGTAATACCCAAACATCAGATGGCTTTATTGCTTACCGATATACACCTGGTTGATGGTACCATATCAAGCCTGCCCAACATACCCGATACCTTAGCCAAGCATAGTTTAGGCTTATATTTGGCTGTTTTTAAGATGCACCATACCGATACTACACAATTTAGGGAAAGCCTGAAATACTATGCCACACGCCCCGACCTGATGAACGATATTTATACCGGTGTAACAAGGCGCTTAGATTCATTGCTGAAAGCTAAAACCAAGGTGGTAAAAGAGGTTAAACCACAGGCATCACAAAAAACAACAGCGCAGATAGCCGACTCGGTTAAAAAGGCGCAGGTAAAAGCAGATTCAGTTAAAAAAGTAAAAGCTGACTCCGTTAAACTTATACAGGCAAAAAAACGGATCGACTCGGTTAAGGCCTCAAAGTTGAGAATGAAGGTGATAATGGATGTGAACAAAAAAGCCAAAATAAGGCGCGACTCCATCCGGAAGGCAAAACACAATAAAAACCCTGTAAAAATTATTACTCCTGATGCTGTACCCAACTAATAGTGTAGATAAGCTGGGTTTTACCGAGGTAAAGGAACTAATAAAAACACATTGCCTTAGTATTATGGGCCAGCAAATGGTTGATAAGATACAGGTAATGCATAACCACGACCTGATACGTAAGTTTTTGCACCAGGCCAGCGAGTTTAAAAACATTCTGCAAAATGATGCCCCCCTGCCTATTCATCATTTTTTCGATATCAAATCGCTGGCTAACAAGGCTAAGATAGAAGGTACCTTTTTGAACGAAGAAGAGTTTTTCCAGGTACAGGCTTCATTAAGTACGGTTTTTGCCGTGATCAGCTATTTTAATGAGCGTGAGGGGCAATACCCTAACCTGGAGGCCTTGTTTGAGCATTTGCCCATAGAGAAGATCATACTGAAACATATTGACCGGGTTATTGACAATAAAGGTAAGATAAGACCTAATGCCAGCCGTGAACTGATGGATATTACCGGCAGCATTGCCAAAGCAGAGCAGGATGCCCGACGTAAAATAGACCATGTGTTTAAAAATGCGACATCCAGTGGCTGGACGGCAGATGGCAGCCTTACCGTTCGCGACGGCAGGCTTTGTATCCCGCTTTTGGCGGAGAACAAGCGTAAGCTAAAAGGTTTTATACATGATGAGTCGGCTTCGGGGCAAACGGTGTATATGGAGCCTGAGGAGGTTTTCTCGCTCAATAATAAAATTCGCGACCTTGAGTTTGAGCGCCGCCGGGAAATTGTAAAAATACTGACCGCGCTAACGGACGAATTAAGGCCTTATGTGCCACTTTTATTATCGTACCACGGCTTACTCACCAAACTGGACTTTGTGCGTGCCAAAGCCCTGTTTGCCATTGATATTGAAGCAGAAATGCCGGTAACGAATAATGATGCCGGTATAAAATTGATAAACGCCCGCCACCCCCTGCTGATGCTCAGTTTTAAAAAGGAGCAGAAAAGCGTAGTACCGCTCAATGTAAAAATTGACGAAACCGACCGTGTAGTAGTGGTTTCGGGGCCTAACGCGGGTGGTAAATCTGTCTGCATGAAAACGGTTGGCTTATTACAGATGATGGTACAGGCGGGCTTACTGATACCCGCGCACGAAAGCAGCGAGATAGGTACCTTTAAACAGATATTTGTTGATATTGGCGACGACCAATCAATAGAGAGCGACCTGAGTACCTACAGTGCCCACCTGAGCAAAATGAAAATGTTTGTGGAGCAGGCTAATGGCAAAACCCTTATCCTTATAGATGAATTTGGTACCGGTACCGACCCTCAATTTGGCGGGCCGATTGCCGAGGCTGTACTCGAATCGCTCAACCATAAAAAGGTAAAGGGTATGGTAACCACCCACTATAGCAACCTGAAGATATTTGCCAGCAATACCGAAGGACTGGAAAACGCATCGATGCTGTTTGATAACGTGAAGATGCAGCCGCAGTATATTTTAGAAGTTGGCAAGCCCGGCAGCAGCTACGCTTTTGAGATAGCCCAAAAGATAGGTCTGCCACAGAATGTATTGAACCTTGCCCGCAACAAAATTAGCGCCGGGCAAAAAAAGGTTGATACCTTATTGGTTGACCTTGAGCGGGATAAAAAAGAATTTTACGATGCCAAATTAGCCTTCGAAAAACAGCAGCGCAAAGTTAATGCCTTACAGGCCGAAAATGAAAAACTGAAAGCTTATTACGAAGAGAATAAACGTACCCTCATCAGCGAAGCGAAGCAGGAGGCCAAGAGCATCATCCTGAACGCGAATAAGTTGGTGGAAAATACCATATCAGAAATCAAAAGCGCCCAGGCGGATAAAGACGTCACCAAAAACCTTCGCGAAAAGCTGAACAACGAACTGGCTAAAAACACGGTAAAACCTGCCCCGTTAAAACCGGTAGCTGATGAGATAAAAATTGGCGACTGGGTAAAGCTGAACGACAGCGAAACTACCGGCCAGGTAATGGAAATTGCCCGCGATAACCTCATTATAGCCATTGGCGACCTGCGCACCGTTGCAAAAAAGAACCGGGTGCACAAAGTATCTAAAAAAGAAGTACCAAAAGAGGTGCGCCGCTCATTCAGTTCGCAAACAGATTCGGTGGCTAATTTTAGTCCGGAGATAGACGTGCGCGGCAAGCGCGGCGATGAAGCCCTTTACGAGATAGAGCGTTATTTGGATAAGGCCATTATGATGGGCTTCGGCACGCTAAAAATATTGCACGGCAAAGGCGATGGTATTTTACGGAAACTCATACGCGAGTACCTGCGCAAATATAGCGAAGTTGACAGGATGGAAGATGAGCATGCAGACAGGGGCGGCGATGGGATAACGTATGTTTATTTGAAGTAAGGTGGTGAATGGTGATTATTGCCACTAATACATTAAATTTCCCTTATTCGTGACTTAGTGCCTTCGCGGCAGCGCTACTGATAAATTTCCCTATATTCGTTCAACCAACCTAAACCGCTGTTATGCATACTATTGCAAAGCGTTTGCTTTTCTGCTTACTCATATTCTGTGCCTTTAAAACATGGGCGCAAACCACAACCTCTATCCCCTTATTTTTTGAAAAGGTTTACCTGCATACCGACAGGGATGTTTACCTGCAAGGCGAAGATATCTGGTTCAAGGCTTATGTAGTAAACGCTAAGGACCATAAATTACTGGATGTAAGCAACAACCTGTATGTTGAACTGATAGATACCAAAAACCAAATAACCGACAGGAAGCTTATCCGTATAGACAGCGGCATGGGCAAAGGCGATTTTAAATTGCGCGAACCTATGATAGCCGGTACGTACCGCATCAGGGCGTATACCAACTGGATGCGCAACTTCAGCGATTATTTTGTTTTCGAAAAAAAGATCACCATACTGGCACCTGCAACAAATAATGTACCTGTTTTGGCATCAACAGGTAAAACTATCCCGCCTTTATCAACACAAAATCCTATATCGTTCAATTCAATGCTGCCAACGGTCCGGTTTTTTCCTGAAGGTGGGCCATTGGTTAACAATGTAAGCAGCCAGGTAGCCGTAAAAGCGGAAGATGCTTACGGCAAAGGCATAGTCGCTACTGGCGAAGTATTCGCTTCATCGGGCCGGTCGGTAGCTAAATTTACCTGCGACTCGGTAGGCATGGGTATTTTTACGCTTACGCCGGATGAAACACAAACCTACCGTGCCAAAGTAACAGTGAACGGGCAAACACGCGATATCGCTTTGCCTGTCGCAATTAGGAGTGGTTTTGTATTAAGTGTTAACCAGGCCGATTCGACTATTGTAGCTACGGTGAGTTGCCCTCGGGGAGATGTGTTCCATTATGCAGGCCAAAACCTGATCATCAAGGCAAGGCATGCCGGCAGCGTTTATTACCAGGAGCGCATACCCGTTAACAGTAACGAGATCATCATTACCATACCGGGTGGCCATTTTGCCGAAGGTGTTGCCGTTGTGAGTGTGTATAACGATCATAACATTCCGCTTTGTGAGCGGTTGGTTTACTATCACCGTAAGGATAATATGGTACCATTCGGTATCAGCACAGATAAGGCTACTTACTCGCCAAAGCAACAGGTTACTGTAAATATCAAAACCGTGGCTAAAGCCAATTTATCCATGGCGGTTGTTGATGCCGGGATTGTGCCGGTTCAGGATGAAGATATCCAATCGTACCTCTTGCTAAGATCAGAGATCAGGGGTGATATTGAGCAGGCCGGGCGATATTTTGATACCACAAATGCCAATAGGATTAAACAATTGGATATGCTGCTGCTTACACAAGGCTGGCGCGAATACACCTGGCGCAGGCTTGCCGATTCGGTTTTAAAGATAACTTACCAGCCCGAGCGCGGCATCACCATCACCGGGAAGGTAAAAGAAGTATGGTCGGAAAAACCAGCGCCTAACCTGAACATTACCTTGTTCGCCAATAAAGCCACAGGTGCCAAGCTTTTTTCGGCACGGACTGATGAAAAAGGGCTGTTCAGCATTGACGGCGTTAACATGTACGGCCACCAATACTTTAGCGTTAACGCCGCGAATGACAGGGGAAAACGAAGCGCCTGGATAGGTGTTGATACCGCTACCATTAACCGCTACCCGGTTAAAAAGCTGGTGGTATTCCCTGATACTTCGGGAACTTTTGCACGTTACCGTGATGAGATGGAGAACCGGCAAAAGGTATCCAGGAAGTTTTCCTTCGCGGATACGCAACGCCTGAGAACGGTTGAAATTATTGGCTTACGTGTGGGTAAAAAATATGGAGATACCTCAATACAAGTAAGCAAGGCCGACTACAAATATGAAACTTTGGGTGGCTATTATGCCCGCAAGTTGCAACCTTACATGCAAAAGCAAATAGCTGAGGGTGGCTTAAAAGGGGCACCTATAGGAATGGTTGTTACATCAGACTCATTAGCATCATGGAATTACTGGCGGGTTAAATTTTTTGCGATGCCTATGGATAAGATCAACTCGGCGCACGCGCGGCTCATCCGGATTGACCAGATGCCAACCTTTGAGGAGCAGGCCAAAGGGTTTAGAATGGCCCCTGAAGGTAAAGATGGCTTAGTGGTGTCCACACATTTCATCTGGATAGATATTAAAGTTAAACCACATGCCTTTGATGAATTTGATTTTCATGTTACTAACCTGGATATGGATGGGTACTATAATGCACGCGCATTTTATGAGCCTAAGTATCTGCAGGCATCAACCAAGCCCGATATGCGCACCACCATTCATTGGGAACCTAACATTACCACCAATGCCGGCGGTGAAGCGACAGTTAGTTATTATAATGCTGATCCGAAAAGTAAGATACGTGTGATCGTGCAGGGTGTTACTGATAAGGGCGTGCCTGTTGCAGCAACGGCGGGATACGTAGTAAAGTAACGCTACGGCAGCCATTTTTGTCGCCGCAGGATATGCAGGATATTCACACCATGCAAACCCAGGGATAATACCATGCCTATCCGGACCAAACACAACGCCAAAGATGTTTTTACATCGCAGTTTTGGGAACAAAAACTGGAGTATATTCATAAGAATCCGGCAAGTGGAAAATGGGCTTAAGCTTAGATTATACTGCATAACCGCATAATAGCGCTACTTTTTATGTTGATGAGGTTACTCATCCATTGTGCAGCTATCAAACTATTATTCTTTTTGGGATTGAGATATGATATGTATAGGGCTGTTCTACATGGCGTGAATGTCTGGGTCCTCTACCGAGAGACCCTGCGGGAACAAAAATGGGATAAGGTATGTCTATTTGAAGTGAGTTATCGAGAAGACCTCGGAGGGGACAGTGAGCAAGAACCAACACCTCAGTTCAAAAAATAGCTACGCTACAGTACCCGCTATCAAACACTTTTTAACAACGTTTACCAACTCATCCAATTCAAATGGTTTGCGTATAAAGCCATCAGCTTTACAACTTATCGCTATCTCTTCTATTTTTGCCGAGGTTGACAGGATAATAACAGGCAGGTGCTGCATTTGATGAATTTTTTTGATCTCCTGGCAAAGCATATGGCCCTCAGTTTTGTTGAGCCATTCGTCAATCAAAACAATATTGCAACGGTGAACAGGGAGCTCAATAGCCGGCTTGGGGTTAGTAGCTATCACATTAAAGCCCTCCGATTCCAAAATATAACTTACAATATCGCGGATATCGTTATCGTCTTCAATGATCAGCACTGTTTTTTTCAAAGCGTTTAATTTATTAGAAATACCTGTCGAATATAGGAAATTTTTTAATTACAGCGATAATAACAAAAGCAGACATTAAAATCCTGCAAGGAGGTTTATCATGAAAGAATAATGATACCAATAGCTCAGCCACGGTAAGCTTTTACAATGCCCGACCCGAAAAGTAACATAAGGGTAATTGTGCAAGACATTTACCGATAAAGGTGTACCTGTGTTGGCAAGTGCAGGATACGTGGTTAAATAATGTATATTAGCAAAACCAAGCCTAAATCGTTTTTATGTATACTGTTGCAAAGCACTTTATATTAAGTATAGCTATATTACTGTCTGGTTACAATTTGTTTGCCCAACAAAAGCCGGGCGATGTTAAACTCTCCTTCGAGAAGGTGTACCTGCATACCGACAGAAACCTGTATGCGGGCGGCGAGGATATTTGGTTTAAAGCTTACCTGGTAAATGCCCAACAAAATATGCCCGGCCGCATCAGCAATAATTTGTATGTAGAGTTAATCGCTCCCGATGCGAATATCATCAAGCGCGAAATTGTCAGACTTGAGAACGGTTTTGGCAATGGTGATATTAAGCTGCCCGATACGCTTACTCCCGGTAAATACCGCCTGCGTGCTTATACCAACTGGATGCGCAATTTTGGCGATAATTTTGTATTTGAAAAGTTCATCGATATTATCAGCAATACTCCTGCGAAAGATGTGGCTGTCGCCGTAAATACTGTTTCGCAAAAAACACCGAAACAAAAAACTGTTATAGTCACAAATGCGCCGGTGGTACGCTTTTTCCCGGAAGGTGGGGCATTAGTTAACGGGGTAACATCGGTGGTGGCAGTGAAGGCAGAAGACGCGACAGGAAAGGGCATAGCGCTCAGTGGCGAGATCATAGCATCATCGGGCAGAATCGTGGCTAAGTTTATTTGCGATACGCTGGGGATGGGGAGCTTTACCTTACAGCCCGATGATACGCAAAACTACACTGCAACAGTAACCTATCATAAAGAAAAAACCACGGCCTTGTTACCCGCACCGCTGATAAAAGGTTTTGTTATAAGCGCCAATACGGTTGAGCAAAGCATACTGGTAAACATTAATTGCAATGCGTTTACCTTGCAGCAAAACGCAGGGAATAACCTGATCGTTATGGTTAAACGTGCTGGTAAAGTTTATTACCAGGACCAGGTGAGGATAACATCAAATGAATTACTGTTGCAGATACCCGACACACAAATGCCCCAAGGGATAGTTAGCGTAACACTTTACGATGAACATTCAAAACCATTGGCCGAGCGGTTGCTGTATATCCACCAGCCTAATCAAACACAAATAAGTTTAAGCACTGATAAAGCAGTATACACTGTAAAAGAAAAAACAAGTGTTAAAATTAAGCTGAGTGATAAGGCCAACGCTAACCTGTCGGTAGCAGTTGTTGACGCAGGAATGGTACCGGTGCAGGCTGATGATATTGCTTCATATCTGCTATTAAGATCAGAAGTTCGCGGAAAAATAGCGCACCCTGAACTTTACTTTGACACTAATAACGGTAACCGCTTTAAGCAATTGGACCTGTTGCTGCTTACCCAGGGCTGGCGCGACTTTGTGTGGCACCGGATGGCCGATACCGCGATAAGGCTTAATTACGCCCCCGAACAAGGCTTTACCGTATCGGGCATGGTGAGGCGGAAATTCGGGAAGCAGCCTATAAAAGATATGAACATTACCCTAAGCGCATTTAAGGCTGTTGGGAATAAGTTATATACGGCCAAAACCGACTCGGCAGGGAAATATTATATTGACGGATTGAATTTATCGGGGCCGCAAACGCTAAAATTAACTTCGCGAAATGATAAAGGAAAACGGGATGGCTGGCTGCTGTTGGATTCGCTGAGCACTGAACCATTGCCGGTAAGTAAAGTGGAAACAACACCACTTATTGACACAGGGCTGTTAGCGCAAATTAATAAAAGACAGGCCGATAAAAGAGCGATAGCGTTGAAGGCTGAGGGTAAGCAATTAAAAGAGGTTAAAATAATCGAGAAAAAAAAGGCGATAATAATACCCAATTTAGAAGAGGTAGGTGGCTTGATAACTTTTGGTTACCCTGATGAAGTTTATGATATCAAACCAAAAGATCTTGAATACAAAACGGTAGAATGGTACCTGTTGCAAAATTGCCCGGAAGCCAAGCAAAATATAGATAGCGGGCTGAACTTTCTGATGTTCGGTAAAAAAATAATGCCATATTTTATTGTAAATCAAAAATATAACCCAAACTTTCCTCCAGAAACCATATTGGGCTTGGGTTTAGATAAAGTTAAAAAAATTGTTGTTAGCCATTATATTGGCCCCGGAGGGGCGGATGTTTTTGTAATTTATCTAACCACACCACCCGATGCATTTGATAGTAAAGATTTCGGTGCTGAGATTGCTAACGTGAATGGCTATTACCAGGCACGTACATTTTTCAAGCCATTATATGATGGTAAAGACGATGTAACCAAACCCGACTACCGCACCACCATACACTGGGAGCCCACCATTACTACCGATGCAAACGGCGAAGCAACAGTTAGTTACTACAATGCCGACCCAAAGAGTAAAATACGTGTGATAGTGCAAGGCGTTACTGATAAGGGTGTGCCTCTTTCGGCAGTTGCCGGATACGAGGTTAAGTAACAATGTACAGCGTTATTTCAGGCAAAATTTAGTATTTTTGTTTACAGCAATCGGGCATAAAAAAGTGCCTTAAGGCTATTGAAAAAATAAAACACCCATATTTACCCATGTTTTTCAATAACCAAAAGAGCAATAATAACTGATTCAAATCAATAATTCCATCATTCAATAATTAATTAAAACACCCATAAATACCCATGCCCCTTTCTACAAAAAATATCCTGAGCAATTTATTTACCGGGCTTACCGTACTGTGCTTTTTTGCTAATGCGCAGGCCCAAAAAACGGTATCATTTCAGGATGCACATGTGCGGGAAATGGGGCGCATAGCTTATAAAAGCGACTACGCTGTTTTGTATTATTCGGGCACATCGCTCGAAATCAATTTTACCGGAACCGGTGTCAAAGCATGGCTAAAAGATGAGCGCGGTGATAATTATTTTAATGTGATAGTTGACGGTAAGATCGTAGTGTTGCACCCTGATACCGCCAAACGTTTATACACCCTGGCATCGGGCTTAACTTATGGCAACCATACCTTGCAACTATACAAACGTAGCGAATGGGGTGACGGCAGCACTAATTTTTACAGTTTCCAGTTTGATAACAGCGCCACCATATTACCTGCACCACCCGTTAAAAAACGAGCAATCGAGTTTTATGGTAACTCCATAACCGCGGGTTATGCTATTGAAGATTATTCGGGCCGCGACTCGTACCTGAGCCGGTATAAAAACAATTACATTACCTACGCCGCTTTAACAGCAAGGCATTATGATGCACAATGGTCATTCATCGCAAAAAGTGGTATTGGTGTTACCGTGGGCTATTACCCGGCAACTATGCCCGAAATTTACGAGCGTCTTGATCCGCTTGACGAAAAAAGCAAATGGGATTTCAGTAAATATACCCCGCAGGTAGTGGTGGTTAACCTTTTTCAAAATGACGCCGGGGTTATCCAGTCAGGCAGCGGCGCTTTGTTCGAGGCACGCTTTGGCCACACCCCTCCTACAGAACAATTCATTGTAAACACTTATAAAAATTTTATTAAAGGTATCCGCTCCAAATATCCTAAAGCAAGCATTATTTGTTCGTTGGGTAGTATGAGCGCCTGTAAACCGGGCTTACCATGGTCTGGCTATATTCAAAGCGCGGTACAGCAACTTAACGACAAAAATATTTACAGCTTTATATTCACCTATAAAAACACACCGGGCCACCCTACCGTTAAAGAGCACCAGGCTATGGCCGATGAGTTGATCGGCTTTATTGATAAAACGATAAAGTGGTAATAGATTGGATTTATCGGTTGACGTTGAATAGTTATCGAACACCAAACAATAAAATGATGAAGTGATAGATATTTATGGTCGGCATTTATATCTAAAAACTAACTATTCCATATACTCACTTGGCCCTTTATCATCAGCATCGTCTTTGGCTTCAACGGCCGATGATCCACTGGCATAGCGTTGAGCACCGTCATAATCGGGTTCGCCTTGTTGCTCCGGTACTTTAAAATTATTGTTTTCGGGATGCTCTTCCAGGGGCCGTGTTTGCGCTAAGTAGGCATTGGTTGATCCTGCGTTTTGCGATGGATTGTTAGGGTCATTGCCTGTTGGCGGATGATTCTCTTCGCCAAATTTGTGCCCGCCCATGCCTTGCCCTTCCATGCCGGGCGTATTGGCAACTTTTTGATTATCGCCGAAAAGGAAAGAGCGTTTCAGGTCTTTCTCCACTTTATTTTTACCTTGTTCGCCATTGCGGGTTTCGGGGCTGCTTTGATCGTTGGTTTCCATAACTATGCCATTTATAATAGTTTAATGCTTTAAGTTTTTAATTGTTTTAGTGTAGCAACAAAATTTGCCGATTAGTGTTAAATTAGATTACCAATTATACAGCCATGAATAAAGTAGTTGCATCTGCCAGTGAGGCTATTAAAGGTATAACCAATGGCATGACCCTAATGCTGGGTGGCTTTGGTTTGTGCGGCCTGCCCGAAAACTGTATTGCCGAGCTGTCAAAAAGCGGGGTAAAAAATCTTACCTGCATATCAAACAACGCGGGTGTTGATGGTTTCGGTATCGGAATGCTGCTTGCTAACAGGCAGGTTAAAAAAATGATATCGAGCTACGTGGGCGAAAATGCCGAGTTTGAGCGCCAGTTATTAAGCGGCGAGTTGGATGTTGAACTGATCCCGCAAGGTACTTTAGCTACGCGCTGTATGGCTGCAGGCTATGGCATGCCTGCTATATTTACCCCCGCCGGTATTGGTACCGAGATAGCCATTGGTAAAGAGGTGCGCAATTTTAACGGGAAGGATTACCTGATGGAAATGGCTTTTGATGCCGATTTTGCCATTGTAAAAGCCTGGAAAGGCGATACCATGGGCAACCTGGTATACCGTTCAACAGCGCGTAATTTTAACGCCGTAATGGCGATGGCCGGAAAGTTAACCATTGCCGAAGTGGAAGAATTGGTTGAACCCGGCGAATTAGATCCTGACCATATCCATACACCCGGAATATATGTTCACCGGATATTTAAGGGTGCTGACTATGAGAAGCGCATTGAACAGCGAACCGTGAGAAAGAAAGAAGTATGATATTCCGGTACAAAAAATGACACCAAATAATACATTTTACTAATTTTTTTGTATAATTTTATATAGTTAAAATTTACTGACGTTTTCGGAACATTTGTTTTAATACTACCCACAATTAAAACCTGAATTTATGAAAGCTGTTAACAAAACCCCACAAACACAGGTTAATTTGAACCTTGAAGAAATGCCTAAAGCGGCCGAAGCCGAAACGCATGTACGCGTTGCTACTTTGTACACGCTGCACTCCAACTTTATCGGTATCGATCATCGCCGTAAAACGGGCAGAATGGTAGGCCATGAGCCGGGGCCCGATCATATTTTTTGATACCTTAAAAAATTGCAAACCTGAGGCGCAAATGCGTTACCGTGAATTTTAGATCAATTCAGGATGAGGAATGTTTTATTTCAGATTAAAATAAAAACTTTAACGAAATAAATTGTTGTTAAGATATAATTATTAAAACTTAACATCATGGAAGCAAATAAAGAAAACCCGGAAACATTTAAAAGTCCGGATGAATTTAACCAGGCAGATAGCGAGCAGGTTGAACAACCTGAACGCCATGAATATAAACAGGCAGATAGCGAGCAAGTTGAACAACCTGAACGCCATGAGTTTGAAGAAGAAGGCACAGGAGAAGCGGGCGGTTATCAGCAAGATACTGAAGTAGAAAACCCAAGCCAAAACGACAACCCTTCTACCGAACATACTACATTGCATAACCGCGAAGTTGATTTTCAGCCAAGTAACCATGGGCGCTCAACAGGCCGTATGGTGGGGCACGAGCCGGGAATTGATAATGCGGTGTAACTTTTATTTCGGATTTCGAATTTTCAATTTCGGATTATTGAATAGCATTTCAATTCCGAATGGAGATTGGAAATCCGATTTTTTTTTTCGCCTATCTTGATTTTGCGAATTTTCAAATCCGAAATCGGAAATTCTTCAAAAGCAACCCTTTGCTGGTTTAATACGATATAATTATATATCTTGAACTAAAATTACTCCCAATATGGAACGCCGTAAATTTCTGCTCAATTCAGGTTTATCCCTGGCATCACTTGCCTTGCTTAACAATAAAACTTTCGCATCATTCGCACAGGACCCTTTTCAGATTAAAACCTTAAGAGGTAACGTGGGTATCTTTACCGAAAAGGGTGGCACTATTGCCTGGATGATAAATAAAGGTGGCATAGTTGTGGTTGATGCTGAGTTTCCGGAACAGGCAACGCACTTGATAACCGAATTGAAAAAACGATCGGAATTGCCATTCGAATGGCTCATCAATACCCATCACCATGGCGACCATACCAGCGGGAACATTTCATTTAAAGGTATTGCAAAAAAAGTAGCGGCCCATGCCAACTCGCTGGCTAACCAAACCGAAGTAGCTGTAGCGGGCAAAACAGAAGATAAACAACTATACCCCGATACTACCTGGACCGATACCTGGAAGGTAAAAGTTGGCGATGAAACTATTAAAGCCCACTATTTTGGTCGCGGTCATACCAATGGCGATAGCATGATCCACTTTGAGAATGCCAACATTGTACATACCGGCGACCTTGTTTTTAACCGCCGCTACCCCGTTATTGATATGAAGCACGGTGCATCGCTGCGCAGTTGGGCACAAACCCTTGAAAAAGCGCAGCATACTTTTAATAAGGACACCTTGTTTGTTTTTGGCCATGCTTTTGATCCCGCCAAGGTAACCGGCACTATGGACGATGTTAAAGCCATGCAAAACTACATGGTGCAGGCAGTTGCCTTTGTTGATAGCCAGATAAAATCCGGTAAAACAAAAGATGAAATAGCAACCGCTACCAGCATACCTGGTGTTACCGATTGGCAAGGTCCAGGCATAAAAACCACCCTGAATGCCGCGTATGATGAGCTAACGGCAGGATAAGTTTATCAAAAATTGGTATACTTGCTGCCAATATGATAGAGATATTTACAGACGGGGCATCGAGCGGCAACCCGGGACCTGGCGGTTATGGAGCAATATTGCGTTCGGGTCAGCATTACAAGGAGTTATCAGAAGGTTTCAGAAAAACCACCAATAACCGCATGGAACTGCTTGCTGTTATTAAGGCCTTAGAAGCTGTAAAGAAACCTGGGCAACAGATCACTATCTACTCCGACTCAAAATATGTGATAGATCCTATCGAAAAAAAGTGGATATACGGTTGGGTGCAAAAGGGATTTAAGGATAAAAAGAACAAAGACCTTTGGATGCGTTTTTTAGAAGTGAGCAAAATACACCATATCAAATTTGTTTGGGTGCGCGGCCACAACGGGCACCCCGAAAATGAGCGCTGCGATCAGATGGCGGTAAATGCTTCCAAACAAAAAGGCCTGCTTATCGACTCAGTTTTTGAAGTTGAAGCAAGCCGTGAAGGCTTACTTTGATAGCTTAGCTTCACGACGAGCCTTAATTTTTAATATCAAAGCACCAAAGCTTACAGCTATACCAAAACCCATCAAAGCACCAATTAAAAAGTCGGGCACTTTTCCATGCATAGCGTTTCTATTTAGGTACAAACCTGTTGCTAATGCAATTGGGCCAATTATCAAAAATATAGTGTGGAGTTTATTTCTATCCATGCTTAACCGTAAAATTACTGGATCTGCTTAACGCCTTCGAAAGATTTTTTAGTTACCTGCGGCGAAAAGCAGGCCATCATTTCTTCGGCACGTTTAACCATATTGCACGAGCCAATAAATATGGCCGAACGTTGGTGCAGTTCGGTTACATCAAGCGTTAAAATGCGCTCATATCCGTTTGATGCAAAGCCGCCTGCCTGCTCAATAATAAAGGCCATGGGATTACACTCATATACCAGGCGTAATTTACCATTTGGAGCCTGTGCTGTTATCGGGTAAATAAATATCCCGCCCTTTATCATGTTACGGTGCAGATCGGCAACCATTGAGCCGGTATAGCGCGATGTATAAGGCCTGTTGGTAGGCGTATCTTCAACCTGGCAATATTTAATGTATTTCTTAACGCCATCGGGGAAGTGGGTATAGTAGCCTTCGTTTATCGAATAAATATAACCATCCTTAGGTATGGTCATGTTAGGGTGCGACAGACAGAACTCGCCTATTGACGGATCTAAAGTAAAGCCGTTAACCCCTTTACCTGTAGTGTATACCAACATGGTTGACGAACCATAAATTACATAACCGGCAGCAACCTGATCAACACCTTTTTGCAAAACGTCTTCAATGGTAGCTTTACCTTCGGTTGATTTACGGCGGTAGATCGAAAATATAGTACCCACGCTCACATTCACATCAATGTTTGATGAGCCATCTAATGGGTCAATAGCTACAATATATTTGGCGTTCTTTGATATTTCAGAATCAATATAAACATACTCATCATTCTCTTCTGATACCACAATACAGCACTCGCCACCACTTTGCAGGGCAGTTATAAACTGCTCATTAGCAAATATATCCAGCTTTTTTTGCGACTCGCCTTGCACATTTGTGCTTCCGGCGTCGCCTAAAATATCCATCAGGCCGGCTTTGTTTACCTCGCGGTTAACAATTTTAGATGCAATACCTATATCACGCAACAATCGCGAAAGCTCGCCTTTAGCGTACGGAAAATCTGATTGCTTCTCAATTATAAATTGGCCTAAAGTTAATGGTATCATATGGGGGACTTAGTGTATAAAGTACATTATGGTTTAATCAATTCTATCACCTCTAAGGTATGAATTTTTTCTTCGGAAATACAAAATCGCATTAAAGTTTGCACCTTATGCCAACCTTGTTTACCCGCAGCACCGGGGTTTAAATGCAAGCAATTGATCCTTTTATCATAAACAACTTTCAAAATATGCGAGTGCCCGCAGATAAATAACTGAGGGGGCTTAGTGTAAATAACATCCCTAACACGCGGAACATATTTACCCGGATAGCCGCCAATATGTGTCATCCAAACATCTACGTGTTCACAGTTAAAACGGAGGTCTTCAGGGTATTGCAAACGGATATCCTTATCGTCAATATTGCCATAAACGCCCCGCAAAGGCTTAAAGGCGGCAAGCTTGTCGGCCAGTTCAATTGTGCCAAAATCGCCTGCATGCCATATTTCATCGCAGTTGCTAAAGTGCTTAAAAACGGCATCGTCAAGGTAACCATGTGTATCAGAGATAAGGCCTATGCGGATCATGTAGTAGAAGCAAGAGTTAAGAATCAGGAATCAAGACAAGGTATTAAAATATCGTGAAAAAATCTTTCAACTTATTTTTATAGGCCTGGCTATATTTTTTAACCTCATCATATATCACAAAATCATCAGTTGCAAAATCAGTTTGCAATAAACCACAAACCAGTATCTCCCGATGCGCATCCACATTACTGAAAGAACGTATAGTTATAATTTTATTGAGATATAAACTGGGTTTAATCAAAATGGTTTTAACAAATTGAGCTGTTTGAATGGGTAATATCAGCCAGCAATTTCCTTGTAAAGTAAGTTGTGTTGATAAACAAGCTATCAGCTCCTCAAAAAAAGCTTCGTCGGCATGTTTAGCCAGGTTGATCTGCCTTCCCGGCGACTCAAGCGAGTTGATATAAAACGGTGGGTTAGTTATGATAAGATCATATTTTCTTTCGGGATGATCTCTAAAATAATCCTGGAAGCTGCTATTATAAACAGCCAGCCGCCCGCGAAAGGATGAGTTCTGAAAGTTATGTTCTGCTGTTTTGGCGGCAGACAAATCTACTTCAACAGCGTCAATTTTAGCTAAGGCAAACTTTTGGGCAAGCATTAAAGCTATTACGCCTGTGCCTGTGCCAATATCGAGTATGTGCGCGGGATCTTCCGCTTCCGCGAAAGCGCCCAGCAATACCCCATCGGTATTGATCTTCATAGCACAACCGCTTTGGTCAACCTCAAATTGTTTGAACTTGAAAATATCAGACATGATTACACCTGGTACAACTCCAATGGCAATCCATCAGGATCGGCAAAAAAAGTAAAGGGTTTACCGGTATGCTCATCAACCCGTATAGGTTCGGTAACAATGCCTTGCTTGTTCAGCATATTAACGGCTCCAAAAATGTCGTCTACTTCAAAAGCCAAATGCCTCAAACCAACCGCCTCCGGCCGTGATGGGCGGGCAGGTGGTTCCGGAAACGAGAATAACTCTATCTGGTACTGATCGCCAACCTTAAGGTCGAGTTTATAAGAGTTACGCTCAGCACGATACACCTCCTGCAATACCTTCAACCCCAGCACCTGCGTATAAAATCGTTTGGATGCCTGATAATCCGAACAGATAATAGCTACGTGGTGTATGCGGTTCAGTTTAAACATTTATTCGCCTAATATGCCATGCAATACGTTATCGTAAACCGAATGTGCTTCGGTTACGGTACCAAATGATTCCGAGTCGATCTCCAAACTACCCGAAGTAACCGTACCTAACAAGGTAAACTCAATTTCGGATGTGGATAGCAATTCAACAAAAGTGTCCTGCAGCTCAGGCTTAACAGATACCACTACCCTGCCTTGTGCTTCGCCGAAAAGGAAAGCATCTTTACGGATGTCTTCATCAGTATCAATGCTAAAGCCAAGTTTATTTGGCATAGCCGATTCTAAAAGGGTAATGTATAAACCGCCATCAGCAACATCATGTGCAGATTGTATCAGTTTTTGCCCGATCAATTGTTTGATCACCTGGTGCAGGTCATATTCCTTCTCCAAATCAAAATGCGGTGCAGGTGATGCCGAAATTTTATGATAAGACGCTAAGTATTGTGATGAAGCGATACAGTTAACAGATTCACCGATAAGGTAAACAAGGTCGCCTGATTGTTTAAAATCCGATGTCATCAGGGTGGCTATATCATCCATAACTCCCAACATACCAATAGTTGGTGTAGGGAACACCGGGCCATCATCGGTTGATTGGTTGTAGAAACTTACATTACCACCAGTTACCGGGGTTTCAAATTTAGTACAAGCAGCCCCCATGCCTTTAATGGCTTCAACAAACTGCCAGTAAACTTCGGGCACGTATGGGTTACCAAAATTTAAGCAATTAGTAATGGCTACAGGTTCGCCACCGGCACAAGTAATGTTACGTGCGGCTTCGGCTACGGCTATCATGGTGCCCTTTTGCGGGTCGGCATGTACGTAGCGGGAGTTACAGTCAACAGTTATTACAATGGCCTTATCAGTATCCTTAACGGCCACTACGGCGGCATCGCAAGGGCGGTTGGTTGTCATGGTAGCTGTACCCACCATGCTATCATATTGGCTGGTTACCCAGCGTTTTGAGGCAATATTAGGGTGTGATATCAAATGTTTGGCAACGGCCTTCAAATCGGCAGGTTGCTCAACGTTATCTATTTTAAATTCCTGGTTCTTTTTGTAGTAAGCCGGCTCGCGGTATTCGCGTTGGTAAACCGGGGCGCCGCCACCTAATACAAGGTCGTCTGCCGGTACATCGGCAACCAATTCGCCTTTTACATAATAATGCAAACGTTTGGTATCGGTAACCTCGCCTATGATAGCGCAGTTCAGGTCCCATTTATCAAATACGGCTTCAACCTCTTTTTCACGGCCTTTGTACACCACGATCAGCATACGCTCCTGCGATTCTGAAAGCAATATCTCAAAAGGCTTCATATTTGGCTGCCTTGTTGGTACTTTATCCAGGTCGATACGCATACCATGCTCGCCTTTGGCAGACATTTCGGAGTTTGAGCAAATGATACCCGCCGCGCCCATATCCTGCATGCCAACAACCGCACCAGTTTTTATCACCTCGAGGGTAGCCTCTAACAATAATTTTTCCTGGAAAGGATCACCAACCTGAACAGCCGGTAAATCATTCACCGAATCTTCGGTAATATTTTTTGATGCGAAAGCCGCGCCATGTATACCATCTTTACCTGTTGCCGAGCCCACAATATACACCGGGTTACCTACACCGTATGATGTTGCCGAAACGGTTTCGCCGGCCTTAACTATACCTGCCGAAAACGCGTTTACCAGTGGGTTAACGTTATAGCACTCATCAAAAAACAGTTCGCCGCCAACGGTAGGGATACCAAAAGCATTACCGTAATCGCCAATACCTTTTACAACTCCCTTAACTAACCATTTGGTTTTATCCAGTTTCAAATCGCCAAAGCGCAATGAATTAAGTTGCGCTATAGGGCGTGCGCCCATGGTGAAGATATCGCGGTTAATACCGCCAACACCTGTAGCCGCACCTTGATAAGGCTCTAAAGCTGATGGGTGATTATGCGATTCTATTTTGAAAGCACAGCCAATACCATCGCCAAGATCAACCAAACCGGCATTTTCTTCGCCCGCCTTAGCCAACATACGCGGGCCATCTTTTGGCAAGGTTTTAAGCCAGGTGATGGAGTTTTTGTAAGAGCAATGCTCGCTCCACATTACCGAGAAAATAGAGAGTTCGGTAAAGTTGGGTACGCGGCCCAGTATTTCTTTTATACGTTCAAATTCTTCGGGTAGTAAACCTAAATCTTTAGCGGTTTCAACGGTGGTGAGTTCCTGGTGCTCCAATGTTTGTTGGTTTTTGTGAGATTGCCGCAAAATTAGGAATTTGAACCGAAACAGGAAAGCTTAATGATGTTGAAAAGCATGTATTTTTAAACAACATGCATAATTACAGGCAATTGCCCGTCTCTTATTTCACAATACGAAAATTAACAGGCAGGTTATACCTAACACGCACCGGCTGACCATTTTGCGTGCCCGGCTGCCATGCAGGGGCAAGTTTTAAAACGCGGATGGCTTCTTCATCAAATCCAAAACCTGCCGATTGAGTAACCCGGATATCCGACAAATGGCCATCAGCTTCCACAACAAAACTAAGCCATACCTTACCCGATATACCATTTTTTGCGGCGGCCTCGGGGTATTGCAAATTTTGTTTCAAAAAATTATTCAATGTTGCCCTTCCACCATTTGGCTCGGGCATAACATCCGGAATATCGAGTATTTGAGGTTGCGCTGCCGCTGCAGGCACTGTTTCGGCCAACAGCACGTTGGATGAAGCAGGTTTTGGCTTGTTTATAGCCTGGCTTTCGCCATGGGCCTTGGTTTGATTTTGCGCCGTTTGTACTATTGAAGCCTCTGCTTGCTGTGTGGCAATAACAGTTGGCGTTCCGCCATTATGCTTGTGGCGGGCAGCGCTAACCTGTACGTGTGTTGGCTCTGAGGTAAACTCCTTCCTCAAATCAATAGTTACGCTTGTTTGGGTAGATGGTGTTGGCGAAACGGTTGCCGGTTCAGCCTGACTCAGCGCGACTAAAAATATAACGAGTATCATTCCCCCTGTAATCCACATCGACCGGATCATGGTACGGGCATAATGTTTTCTTAATTCATACGCGCCATAGCTTTGGTTGCGGCCTTTAAATATAAGGTCGAGCCACTCGGTATCGTATATATCAAATTTCGGAAACATAGCCACTGAAATTTATACCTAAAATTAACGAATATAATTTGCAAATGTTACCACTTATTTATGGTGATCACTTTTTTGGTAACGGTATCTTTTTTAGCTACAGGTTCGGCCTGCATGTACCCTTCCAGTAACCTCCCCTTTCCAATAGCAAACGCTGCGCATTCATCCATAAAATGATCTACATCTTTTTTATCATATTTCTTTTCTATTTTTTCGATAGGTATATCCAGTCCAATTTGTGGCACGTAGCTATTATACCTGTCGCGCATGTAAGGCGTAAAAACAAAATCGGTAAACCAATAGCGGTATTTACCATCTTTAACTTCGCAGTTAAGTTTGCAGGTTATTCCCCCGTCATCGTGCTTGGCCAGCGATGTTACCTTTGAAACCAGGAAGTTCCCATCACAAACAAAAGAAGTATTTTTTGCATCTTCTGATAATAACTTTAGCCGTCGCCCGTCTGCCGATCTTTTTATTGAAGTTAACGCACGCGCATACAAAACGCCAGCACTGTTATTTGCCGCGGTTACCACCTTATAGTATATATATTTACCATGATCATCCAGAGCCAGCGAATCTTTTTGAGCCATAGCCATTTTACAAGCAACCAGGCAACATATTAAAAACAGTACTTTTTTCATATCAGCATATACAATAAAGCCGCCCCGGAAAATACCGGGACGGCCTTAAATTTATAAATTATTCTTTGAATTTAGAACGCGTAAACAGCAGCTACCGAGAATTGACCGGCAGATTTTGTTGCAACACCTTTGCTATCAAAGAACTGAGCAGCTGAACCATTGTCCAACCTTACTTCAGGAATGAAAGTTAAAGGGCCTGATTTTACAGCAGCAGTTAAAGTAAAAGCAGTTACTGATTCGCCAGGTATTACACCGCTAAATGAACCAGGTGTAGTTGAACCTTTTTTGGCAGAAAAATACTCAGCACGTAAACCTAAAGTAACATCTTTGCTTACAGCATATTGTGGATACAAAGCAGCACCTGTAAAACCGCCGTTACCTGCATTAGGAGCAAATTTGTAGCTTGGCTGAGAGAAATCAGCCACGTTTAAACCTAATTTAAAGGCATCAGTAATTTGATAGTTTGTTGTCAGGTCAAGCTCTAATCCTGAATAGTAACCTGCAGCTACGTTAAGGTAAGCGGTCCATCCTTTTACCGGAGCGATCATTAATTGCGCACCAAAAGTTGAAAGGTCATTAGTTGATGAATAGTTATTCCATGCATCGTTAAAGATACCCGCCATTAAGCTCGCTTTATCAGAGAAAGTGTAAGTAAACTTAAGACCTGCATTTTGGAACGGGCCGTTAGTGAACAGGTACGAAGTTGAATAATTGAAGTTCCCTACCGGAGAAATTACTTCGTATCCAACAAAAGTACCCATGTAACCACCTGTTACGTTTAACTTATCAGTAAGATCATAGCTTACGTATAAGTTTTGGATGTGATAACTTGAGCCCGCAACATCAGGAATTGATTGCGACTGACCTCTTGGACCAAATGATAATTCGCCTACAAAAGATGCTTTACCAACTTTCTTTTTCAAACCAAGGTCTATCATACCTAATGATACCGAGTTTGATTCGTTCGCGAAGCTTGTTTGGATGTTTGCAGCTTTTTTACCTGCAAAATCATACTTGAAATAGGTATCAACAGAACCCGAGATCACTAAAGGTGATTCAGCCGGTTTTGCATCCTGAGCTTTAGCAGCCAGACCAGATACAGCAAGTGCACAAATAAGTAAGAATTTTTGTTTCATGATGTTTAGTTAAGATTTGATTGATTTGTTTTAAAAATTTGTTTGATTGAGTTTATTGTAAAAAGTTTAAAGTTTGTATATAGAAAATGTAGATTAATTATTGTTTTATAAAGGGGCAATATTTGCATACTGCCCCTATTTTATAATTTGCTATTGTTATATACTAACTGGCTTATGCCATTGCATCAACAACTGTTTTATCAGGATAAGCCTCAGTACCGTGCTCAAATACATCGATACCTCCAGGGCCTGTTTCGCCATGTTCTTCAACACGCAGTCTCCATGGATCAGGTAATTTATTGATCAGCCACATCATACCGAATGCCACAATAAAGGTACCTACGGTTACTACCGCGCTACCTACAAACTGAGCCTCAAGTAATTTAACGCCACCACCGTAAAATAAGCCCGATAATGCCGGAGCCACAGGGTAAGCACCTAATGTAATGTTAGGATCGGCAAATAAGCCCAATGATAAGGTACCGAAGATACCGCACATACCGTGAACCGGAACCGCGCCGATTGGATCGTCAATACGCAGGTATTCTAAAGCGTAAGTAGCAACATATACTACAATACCGGCAATAAAGCCTATTAGTACAGCACCCAGCGGTGATACCCAGTAACAAGGGCAGGTAATAGCTACCAAGCCACCAAGTAAGCCATTCAGTGTAAAGCCTAAATCAAATTTACCTTTAGTTGGGCCAAACCACAGGGCCATTAACATGGCTCCAAAACCACCTGTACAGGCGGCAATTGTTGTGTTGAATGCCACGCGGCCAATACCTTGTGCATCCATAGCTGACAGGGTACTGCCAGGGTTAAAGCCATACCAGCCAAACCATAATAAGAAAGCACCAACGCAAGCTACCGGTAAGTTGTGCGGAGCAGGCATACCACCTTCTTTGCTGTCGCGCATAAACACACGACCGATCCGTGGGCCCAATACCATTGCACCGGCTAATGATATAATGCCACCTATGGTATGTACTACTGTTGATCCGGCAAAATCATGGAAAGAAGTACCCAATTGAGGTAAGAAACCACCGGTTGAACCCATAGTTACTAACCAGCCATCCGGCCCCCAGGCCCAGTGACCTATAATTGGATAGATAAAACCTGTTACACCAATACTATAAAGGATATCGCCACGGAAAGAGCAACGACCGATCATAGCACCCGAAGTAATGGTAGAAGTAGTATCAGCAAAAGCGAACTGGAATACCCAGTGAGCCAAAATTGGAACACCATAAGCTTCGTAAGTTTCAGGTGTGTTTTGTAAAAAGAACCAGTTTGTAATGGTATGGCCATCTTTCATTAAACCACCCCAGCCAATAAAGCCGTTACCATGGCCGAATAAAAAGGCGTAACCTATAGCCCAAAATAATACACCACAAAGGCAGGTATCAAAAACACACTCCATTAAAACGTTAACCGTTTCGCGTGTACGGGCAAAACCTGCTTCTAACATTACGAAACCTGCCTGCATACCAAATACCAGAAAAGCCGCAACCAACATCCATGCAGTGTTAATTGAATTGATCACCGAAGTGTTAATGTCGGCTTGTGTAGGAGCCGCTGCTGCCTGTGCATGACCTAACAAGCCAGGCAAACTAACCATAGCAGTTAGAATAATTAATAATCCAAGAATTTTTCCTGAAAAAACAGTCACACCTAAGCGCCATTTTTCCGGAGAGATACCCAACCAGCCCGAAGAAGGCCTTTGACCGCCGCCACCGGTTGATAAAAATTGCGGGAGCAATTTACTTTTGATACTTGTTACGTTCATAGTTTGTTTATTTTAGTTTGTTTGATAAGTGAGTTACGAGTTTTAAGGGAGTATTCTCTATTTTTAAAGCTTAATTTATATAACAAATAACAAAATTGATAGAATTGATAGAGATTTTTTTGTGTTTTTAATTAATTTACGCCTATTTCTATTAATTCATGATGATTATTGGAATTATTTGATGAAATTATAAGTAATATTTTAAAAAAACAAACGAAATCGTAAAAAACTTTTAATTTTTTATCAAAATCAATACGAATACGTACCTATAATTAAAATTTTCAATTTTTCACTAAAAAAGGAAAGTGTTATCAGTAGTTTTATATTTTTGATGCACATATTATAAACAATTAAAATAAAATCATGTCGAACATCCGATTTCAGGCTTTACAAGCCGTGCTTACCCGCACAATACCTGAAGTAAAGGTACCGGGAACCAAAATTTCTGATTTTTATGGCTCAAATGTTTTCGATAAAAAGAAAATGATGGACTATTTATCGAAAGACGCGTTCCAAAGCATTGTAAGCGCTATCGAAATTGGCGAACCTATTCCGCGTGATATGGCAGAGCAGGTAGCTTCGGCCATGAAGGCATGGGCTATGAGCAAAGGAGCCACACACTATACCCACTGGTTCCAGCCATTAACAGGTACCACTGCCGAAAAACACGATTCATTTTTTGAGCCCACTGCAGATGGCGCTGCCATTGAACGTTTTAGCGGTGATGCGTTGGCACAACAGGAGCCTGATGCATCAAGCTTCCCGAGCGGTGGTATCCGCAATACTTTTGAGGCACGTGGCTATACCGCCTGGGACCCCTCATCACCAGCTTTTATTATAGAAAGCAACAGCGGTAAAACTTTATGTATCCCAACAGTATTTGTATCGTACACCGGCGAGGCATTAGATTATAAGGCTCCTTTATTAAAGGCGCTAAGTGTATTGGATAAAGCCGCGGTTGATGTATGTAATTACTTTGACAAAAGTGTTGAAAAAGTAAATGCATCATTAGGTATTGAGCAGGAATATTTTTTAGTTGACATTGCCTTATTTAATGCACGCCCCGATCTGTATTTAACAGGGCGCACTCTGTTTGGCCATATATCTGCCAAAGGGCAACAGTTGGAAGACCATTACTTTGGTTCGATACCGGAGCGTGTGTACGCCTTTATGCTCGACATGGAAACCGAAGCACTTAAATTAGGTATCCCATTAAAAACACGCCACAACGAAGTAGCTCCATCGCAATTTGAGTGTGCGCCGATATATGAAGAGATCAACTTAGCCATCGATCATAACCAGTTATTGATGGATGTGATGGATAAGGTTGCCAAGCGCCACAACTTTAAGGTATTGCTGCACGAAAAACCTTATGCCGGTATTAACGGATCGGGCAAGCACAATAACTGGAGCATGATAACCAATACAGGTAAAAACTTGTTAGCTCCGGGCAAAACCCCTAAGAACAACCTGATGTTCTTAACTTTCTTTGTAAATACAATTAAGGCAGTACATGAATATGCCGATCTGCTTCGTGCATCTATCGCATCGGTAAGTAATGATCACCGCCTGGGTGCTAATGAGGCCCCGCCGGCTATTATGTCTATATTTTTAGGCAGCCAGTTGAGCGACCTGCTTGACGAGATAGAAACATCGCGCATTAGCAAGCGTATTAAGGAAGAAGCTTTACTGTGGCAAGGCATCCCTAAAATACCACAAATTTTGCGCGACAATACCGACCGTAACCGTACATCGCCATTTGCCTTTACCGGAAATAAGTTTGAGTTTCGCGCGGTAGGTTCATCTGCAAACTCATCAAGCCCGATGACAATTTTGAACCTGATTGTTGCCGACCAACTTAAAAAATTTAAAACTGAGGTTGATAAACTGATAAAAAAAGGCGAGAAAAAAGACATTGCCTTATTAACCGTTATTAAACGATATATCAAAGAATCGAAAGGGATACGTTTTGAAGGGAATGGCTATAGCGAAGAATGGGAAAAAGAAGCTGCTGCACGCGGTTTATCAAATACCAGGTCAACGCCTAAAGCTTTAGATGCCCTTATCAGCGAAAAAGTTGAAAAACTTTTTGAAGATACAGGCGTGTACAGTAAACGCGAAAGCCATGCAAGGCACGAGATAAAACTTGACAGCTTTTACAAGAAGCTACAAATTGAAGCACGCTTAATTGGCGAGTTGGTAACTAACGTTATCTTACCAACATCAATAAACTATCAAACCAAACTGATAGAAAATGTTAAAGGGCTAAAAGAGATAGGTATGGGTAAAGAAACCTATGCCGCGCAAATGGACATCATCGAACGGATATCAGCCCATATTAATTTCATTAAAACCAATGTGGAAGAAATGGTTGACGAACGTAAAAAAGCTAATGCTATTGAAGACATACGCGAAAAATCAATTGCTTATGACGAAAAAGTAAAAAGTTACTTTGAACCTATACGTTACCATGTTGACAAACTGGAACAAATAGTTGACGACTCGATGTGGCCGTTGCCAAAATTCAGGGAGTTGTTGTTTATTAAGTAAGATGATTTTTTAAATCTCCAAAAGGGTTGATTATTACAAATAGTCAGCCCTTTTTAATTAAGCGGATTTTTCCAAAAAAACCACAAAAAACATATTGTAGCTATAGAAAACAACCGATTAAAAAGAGTGCAGCATTTGCCAACATCCTAAAAAAGCCGACAGGTTTGCAATTTCAACTTTTTTTAGAGTATATTGGTGCTTTATTTCTACCTGATTGATGAAAATTAACATTAAACATTTACCCGATGTACTTTTCAGGTATCGGCAAAGACTGGAATATTTTTCCCTGTTTCTGCTGGTATTCGTGGTAATTGCAAATTTTGATAAAATTCGTGAGGATAAACCCTGGGAAGATACATCACTTGTCTTATCAATATGTATCGTATTATCGATCATTATCGCAATGATATGGGTAAGGGTACAACTCATTAAAGCAAATATTCTGGCACGCGAAATTAAGCGTAATGTGGTACCTAAAGGCCCTGAGCGGGATGCCCTGATAGAAAAACTATCAACCCGCCAAAGAGAGATACTTGAACTGCTGTTATTAAAAATACCCAACAGGGAAATAATGGGCGAACTTTCTATAGAGCACCGCGCCTTTAAATCGCATATGGACAGGATATACCGGGTGCTGTTCAGGATCAAAGCCGGGAAGAGCCAGGCCGCTTAACTATTCAATTAATCTCTCTCATTTTCAGTTACATTTATTTTGTAACCCCGATATTACACCTACTCCTTTTAAACATTCTGTGCCAGGGGTTGTCTTACCTATAAATACCATAACTATTTATACCATGAAAAAGATAACAAAGGTTTTTGCATTAGCTGCCGCCTTAACCCTAAGCGCTACATTGGCATCGCAAGCGCAAATAGTAGTTCGTGTGCGCCCCAACCGTCCGCACGTTGTGTATCACCGCCCACCAGCACCATCGCCCCGACATGTTTGGGTTGAAGAAGACTGGGCCCCACGAGGCCGTGGCTATGCATGGCACGGCGGCCACTGGGAAGCCCCGCCACGTGAGCGCGCGGTTTACGTACCCGGCCGTTGGGAAAAACGAGGCCACGGGCAAGTTTGGATAGCTGCTACATGGCGATAAGCAAATTGATCAATAATAAAAAAGGAGAAGGTTAACCTTCTCCTTTTTTATTATAACTCTTCATTTCTTTTTTCTGTCGCCTCCAAGGCTTCATCGGTGCGCTCTTCCAATGCTTCTTTTACTTCATCATCCTTTTCGTTCAAAATCATTTCATCAATATATTGATGTTTCAACCTGTCGTAAAACGATTCTTTGTCAATCAATACCGCTGCCAGGCTTGCTACCATTCCGGCAAGTATCAAATGGAATATTACGCTGTTACGGTCGGTCATTTCCAGCACCAAAATCACTGATGTAAAAGGCGAACGGGTTACCCCTGTTAAAAAGCCAACCATTCCGGCAAGTATCAGCATATTGGTATCGCTTTCGGGTAAATGCATCCAACCCGATATTAACGAGCCTACCCCTGCCCCCGCGCTTAAAGCAGGTGCAAAAACACCACCCGAGGCACCGGTAGTAAATGAGATGACCGAGCCTACCATTTTTAACACAGGTGCGTACCATACCGAATATTTATCATGGGTGAATAGTACACGTACCATCAGGTCCTTACCCGACCCTAAGATACCGAGGTCAACAAAATATGCCAGAAATGCCATCACCAAACCACCTGCAATAACATACAGGGCCTGGTTATATTTAAACTTCATGCGGCGCTTAAGCTTAAAAATAAACATAATAAATTTTGCCATGCCACTGCCAAGCATACCTGTAACAATACCAACCAGCGCTATGCCTAAAAATATAAAAGGTGCCAGGTTATCTATTTTAGGGAAACCCAGGTACAGGTAAGGCCCCAATAATGCCTGTGCTGATAAGCCTGCTATAATAACCGACGAAAAAATAGCAGTTTTAAAATAGCTGAAATGCGTTTTAGTAAGTTCTTCGATAGCAAACACGATACCGCCCAACGGGGTGTTAAATGCTGCCGCTAAACCTGCCGCGGCGCCGGTAACCATCATATTGCGTTTAGCAATTTTAGGCCACCAGGCAGGCAGCACCTGGTATACCAACTTATAAACAGATGCCGCTATCTGGATGGTTGGCCCCTCGCGCCCTATTGTTGCACCACCAATGGCCATTACCAAACTTGATGCTATTTTGATAACGATAATGCGAAAGCTCAGCAGCTTATCAACAATATAACTTGTAGTTGGCGATGATACCTGTATAGCCGCCGCTACCTGGGGTATGCCGCTGCCTCTTGCATACGGGGAAAATTGCTTTACCAGCCACCATGCCACTAAAAAACACAACGGCATTGATATAAAAAGCAACCATACATGATAGTGTATAATAAGATGCGAAAGCTCTTCGGCCCACAAAAACATTTTGGCGTATACCACTGCTACAATACCGGTTATAACAGAGGCGATCCAGAAAGGGATAGCCTGTAAAGCATTTTTTTTAAGATCTTCGTTTCGGATCCTATCGAATGAGCGTTTTAGTTGGGAGCGTAGCCAGTGGACAATTATCATTAAGTGTGCAGGTTTTTATGACCAATATTATGGAAATATTGATTTTATTAGGGGAGAATGCACCAAAGTTACTAATTACACAGCATTTAGGCCTTAATTAATTTGAATTATGCCTAATACTAATTAGATGAGGGGTTTTATGCGAACAATAATTAGATTTGCGCATGATTTCCTCGCAAAGATATGATCAGCGTGGTGTATCGGCTTCTAAAGACGATGTACACAACGCCATAAAAAACATCGACAAAGGCATTTTCCCACAGGCGTTCTGCAAGATCATCCCTGATATTTTAGGCGGCGACCCCGAATATTGCAACATTATGCATGCCGATGGCGCGGGCACAAAATCATCATTAGCGTACAGCTATTGGAAAGAAACGGGTGATATGTCTGTTTGGCGTGGCATAGCACAGGACGCCATTATTATGAATGTGGACGACCTGCTTTGCGTGGGCGCTACCGATGGAATCCTGCTATCATCAACCATAGGCCGTAACAAAAACCTGATAACCGGCGAAGTTATAGCCGCCATTATTAACGGTACAGAAGAGGTTTTGCAGCAACTACGCGATGGCGGCATGGGTATACACTCGACCGGCGGCGAAACCGCTGATGTTGGCGACCTGGTGCGTACCATCATAGTTGACAGCACGGTTACCTGCCGCATGAAACGTGCAGATGTAATATCAAACCACAACATACAAGCTGGCGATGTAATAGTTGGCCTGGCATCATACGGGCAGGCATCTTATGAAACTGAATACAACGGTGGTATGGGATCGAACGGATTAACATCTGCACGGCATGATGTATTCAATAAAACCATTGCCAACCAATATCCTGAAAGTTTCGACCCGGCCGTACCTGCCGACCTGGTATTCTCAGGTTCAAAAAAACTAACCGACCTGGTAGAGATAGATAACGAACAAAATATTACCGCGGGTAAACTGGTGCTATCGCCAACCCGAACCTATGCACCGGTTATTAAAGCCATGCTGGACGCTCACCGCAGCCAGATACACGGCATGGTACATTGCAGCGGCGGCGCGCAAACAAAAGTTTTACATTTTGTAGATCAACTGCATATTATCAAGGATAACCTCTTCCCTATCCCGCCACTGTTTAAAATGATACAGGAAGAAAGCGGCACCGACTGGCAGGAAATGTACAAGGTATTTAACATGGGGCATCGCATGGAGCTTTACGTACCCCAGGAAATTGCAGCACAACTCATCAGCATATCCGAAAGCTTTAATATACCCGCACAGGTTATTGGCCGTGTTGAAGCCGCTGATAAAAAACAAGTGACAATAACTTCGGAGTTTGGGGAGTTTGTGTATAATTAAGGGGTAGTCCTATATTATTTACTCATGTACTTTTTATAGTCTTCCTGAAAATCAGTGAGGCTTGTACAAATGGGTTTACTTTCTCCATTAAATAGTAATACGCCAAAAAATATGGTATCCAATTTCATGATATATATTTTTCCGGATGAGGTTTTGAACCGGATGCTACCTTCCGATTCGCGCTGTATTTTTGGACATTTAACAGAATCCAAATAATGCTTCGCTACTGACATATAATATACATTATCATCAATAACAGCATCATAACCAGCCTCATCCTGATTTGCTTTTTTTACTTTATTTATCAACCTTATGCTTGGCTCAATAATAATAGCACCCGGCTTGTTCACCAGGTTGGTATCTATTATTAACTTACTATTGCCATAACTATACAATTTAGTTTTGGTACTGCTACCAACACTATTGCAGGCATTTAAAAAGATCAATAAAAACACACATAACAATTCTCTCATTCTATTGAGTTTCATCACAAGCAAATTGAATATTAATTAACTGCACATTACTTTTTCATATAACCGGTGTAACTACCCGGCATATCACCCATATTGGCAAATACAGGTTTATCTTTACCGTTAAACAGGATGATATCATAAAATAAGGTATCCAGTTTCATCGTATAAATTTCGCCTTTGGTGGTTTTAAATTTCATCAGGCCTTCTGTTTCGCGCTCAACTTTGTAAGTCTGGATAGAATCAAGGTAATGCTGCGATTCGTACATGTACAACATACCGGCATTTAGCACCGTACCAAAAACGTCGCTTCCATATTTGTTTTTCTTCGCGTTTATCTGGCGCATATTTGGGCGAACGATAACGGCGCCGGGTTTGTTTAACAACATGCTGTCCGGGTATTGGGTAAGCGTATCAACTTGTTTGGCGTCCCCTGCATTATTTACTGATTGATGACAGCCGCTGAGTATAAACAATATGGGCAGGTGTCTTACTATTATTTTAACAAGCGGGTTATTCATATGGCAAAGTTAGCCATTTACTTTATTTTGATAATTTTCTTTAAATCGCCCTCTTCAATTTATCATAAGTTATATTTAGTAAACAAAAGGCAAATTTAAAATCGTTTTAATTAAATATTATCCTTACACTTGTTGCCCCTAATATATTAGCTATGGTTCAATCACTTCGGCAACAAATTGTATCGCAATTTAAGTCGTTAAATTTAGACAACGATAAAGAATTAAAATACACCATTGCTTTTGCTGCCAAGGTATGTAAAACCCGTATTGCATTGATCACCTTAGCTGATAACAATACGAAATGGCTCAAATTAAGCAAAGGGCTTAATATTGAACAAACAGCGCATGTGCTTTCTTTTTGTAATGCCATTAAGCAAAAGGGAGTAACGGTTGTTAATGATACCTTTCTTGACAACCGCTTTTCCGACCATCCAAATGTAGTTTCAAATCTTAAGATCAGGTTTTGTGCTTGCGCGCCACTTGTAACGCGCGAAGGGCACATCATAGGCACCCTATGCTTATTAGATTATAAACCCCATGAGCCAGATGCTGAACAGAAGGCAATGCTTAAATTATTGGCCAAACATGCAATGAGCATAATGGAACAAAAAGTAAGTTTCGGCAAAATGGAGCAAATATTTAATGAGTTAAACAAAGAAAGAGAAGAAAGAGTTACTACCCAGCTCAAATTAAGGGCAATGTTTGAAGGACTTACTGACCAATATTTTTTAATAGGTAAAAAAGGTGAATTGATTGATTTTAATCGCGCGGCTTACGATGCCGTACTTCAAAATCACAACCAAAAGCTTTTTTACGGGCAACCTATAAAAAACGTGCTGACCAATGCTTATAAATACGGCTTTAGGCTTCATTTTAAAAATGCATTAAAAGGTGAGCGCGAACAGTTTGAGATACAGGCTGATTATGGTAAAAAAGGCAAGATATGGTGGGAATGTGTGATGGCCCCGGTGAGTAATACTGATAATGAGATTATTGGAGTATCGTACGTAGTGCGTAATATTGATACCCGAAAGGTGTTTGAAGAAAAGATCATCGAACAAAACAAATTGTTATCTCGCATTGCCGAAATACAATCGCATGATTACCGCGGACCTGTAGCTACAATTTTAGGCTTAATGAACCTGATTGAAAATGATAATTATATCGCATCAAAAGAATACCTTCAGATGATGCAAATTGCTGTTAATACGCTTGATGAAAAAATACACGAGGTAGTTGAAACTGCTCAAACTTCGAAGATGTCTGCATAATCAATTGCGCCGAATATCATCTCAGGCTCAAATTAAAAACCTGCACTACTTCATAACCCCGATTAATTTTAACTTAGCCCCACAATTAACACCATGGGCTACCACTCTCTCCGATCCTGCGTTACCGACCTTGAAAAACATGGTCATTTGATTCGTATTAAACAGGAAGTTGACCCATACCTCGAAATGGCAGCCATACATATGCGTGTATATGAGCATGGCGGGCCAGCTTTGTTATTCGAAAATATAAAAGGCAGCAAGTTTCCGGCGGTATCTAATTTGTTTGGCACAATAAACCGTTCTAAATTTATATTTCGCGATACCATCGAAAAAATAAAGGTATTGGTTGATCTGAAGAACGATCCGATAAAAGCCTTAAAACATCCCTTTCAATATTTAAATGTGGCGGCTACCGCCTTGTCGGCTTTACCGATGAAGGTTAATGGCAAGGCGCCCATAAATTTCGGTCGTTGCCAGATCAGCGATATCCCACAAATAGTAAACTGGCCTATGGATGGCGGCCCCTTTGTTACCATGCCACAGGTTTATACTGAAGATATAGACCAGCCCGGTATAATGAATGCCAACCTGGGCATGTATCGCATACAATTGGCAGGTAATGATTATATACAGAACAAGGAGATTGGCCTGCATTATCAATTACACCGGGGTATTGGCATACACCAAAGCAAGGCTAATGCAAAAGGACAGCCGTTAAAAGTTAGCATTTTTGTGGGAGCCCCCCCCTCGCACCCGTTGGCGGCGGTAATGCCTTTGCCTGAAGGATTATCAGAGATGACCTTTGCCGGGGCTTTGGGTAACCGCCGTTTCCGTTATTATTATGATGACGAAGGCTTCTGCATTTCTGCGGATGCCGATTTTGTGATTACGGGCACAGTAATGCCCGGCGAAAACAAACCCGAAGGCCCATTTGGCGACCACCTGGGTTATTACAGCTTAACGCACCCCTTCCCGCTGATGAAGGTAAACCGAGTTTACCATAAAGAAGACCCAATATGGAGTTTTACGGTAGTAGGCCGCCCGCCGCAGGAAGACACCAGTTTTGGCGCGCTGATACACGAAATATCGGGTGCGGCCATCCCGAAAGAGATACCGGGCCTGCACGAAGTTCACGCCGTTGACGCGGCAGGTGTACACCCTTTGCTTTTTGCGATAGGTAGTGAACGTTATACTCCCTATTTAAAAGAACGCAAACCACAGGAAATACTCACACTGGCTAATCATATATTAGGCAGCAACCAATTGAGCCTGGCTAAATACTTGTTCATCACCGCTAAGGAAGATAACCCCCAGCTTAATTCGCATGATATCCCCCGGTTTATGCGCCATGTGCTGGAACGTATTGACTTGACCCGCGACTTACATTTTTACACCAAAACCACTATTGATACCCTTGATTATAGCGGTACTGATATTAACAGTGGCAGTAAGGTAGCTGTGGCCGTGGCAGGAGCAGTAAAAAGAGAATTGTTGAACGAGTTACCCGCTAACTTTAGCCTGCCCAACCTGTTCAATAACTACAAAATGGTAATGCCGGGTATATTGGCTGTTGATGCTCCAAAATACATCAGCGCAGTTGAAACACAGAAACAGCTGGATATTTTAAACAATCATCTTAAAAACGAGCAATTAGATGGCCTGCCGCTGATAATACTATGTGATGATGCCGGCTTTACTGCCCAAACCATTAACAATTTTGTTTGGGTAACCTTTACCCGCAGCAACCCAAGTCATGATATACATGGCATAAACAGCTTTACCGAACATAAGCACTGGGGTTGCAAAGGTCCTTTAGTTATTGATGCGCGTATTAAGCCGCATCATGCCCCGCCGCTGATTAATGACCCGGCTATTGAAAAACGCGTGGATAAATTGGGTGAAAAAGGCAGCGAGTTGTTCGGTATTATTTAATATCTTGCTAAAGCTAAAAATACAAATACATTTGCCTGCCCAATGAAGTTTTTTTACCTGTTGTTTATCTTAACAGTAATTTCTATCGGAGCGTATTGCCAAAGCTTTTATGTATTTACAAATACCGGTACCGTAAAAAAGGTAACACTCAACTCGGGTGGAGTAACTTTGGTTGATATTAATATGTGTAGCCTCAATAACGGCGCGGCTATAGCTTTATATAAAAATACTTATTATTCCAATAACGGGTCGATCGTTCAGGGCGACTTATCCGGCAATACTGTAAATAATTGTAAAAGACTATCGGTTTCAGCTCCTTCGGGAAACTCGTTAACTGCTGATTCGACCGGGGTGCTTTACATGGATAACAATACATCCTTATATAAAATAGACCCTAAAACACTTGCTTTAGTTAAATTAGGCAATATGCCTTTCACCGCTGGGGGCGATTTGATCTTTTACAAGAAAGACCTGTACCTGGCATCAACAGTTGGCATTGTAAAAATAGACCAGAACAATACCATGAACAGTAGCCTGCATATACCTATTTCGGGAAGTGTATACGGATTGGCCGCCGTGGCTTACAGCAGTACGCAAAATAAAATATATGCAACAGTAATTAACAAAACAAACCCCGGTACAACCGATCTTATTGAATTGGATATGGAAAACCGTGCCATTGTAAAAACGGTTGCCACATTGCCATTTATTGTTTATGATGCCGCAAGCGATGTGGAAGGCGGCACCGTACCTCCAATAAAAATAACATCAATTACGCAATCGATGGAATGCCCTTATACCGGCAAGGGTGTTGTTCAGGTTAATTGCGAAAATCCGTTGGTTGATTATCAGTACATTTTTAATAATACGATAACCAATACAACAGGTGTATTTACCGGGATATCGCCCGGAACTTACAATATCAGGGTAAAATCAACATTGGCAACAAAGGATACCACAGTAACCATTAACGCCCATGCTTTTGACAAGCCTGTCGTAACACCAACAAAAATAGATGAATACTGTAATCACAAAGGCCAGATCAGTTTCACTATAAACGGAAACAGCAGTTTGTATACTATTCAATCAGGCACATCAAATTTTCCGGTAAACCATGTATTTACCAACCTTGATGCCGGTAATTACTTTTTTAGTTTACTTAATTTAAGCGGTTGCCCTATTGACACTTTTACCCTTAAATTAAACAAAATAACATGTACTATCGATATTGATTCGATAACCGTACACAAAACTTGTGCCGACCTGCACAACGGCAACATCCAGGTTTATGTTATAAAACAACCTGCTGTATCTTATACGTATCTTTTTAATAATAGCATCAGCAATACTACCGGGGTATTCAACAATATTGCACCAGGAAATTACCCCATCAATATTAAAACCTCCGATGGCGTAAGTAAGGATACATCAGTAATCGTCCCCGATTACTTTTTAACTAAACCAATAGTCGGCATATCAAAAACCGATGAGAATTGTGACCAAAAGGGTAGCATCAGTTTTTCAACAAGTTTGGGCGCCAGCCTTTATAATATTCAATATAATAGCACAACCTATCCTTTTAATAATGTATTTAATGGCCTAACTGCCGGCGAATACCGTTTTAAATTACAGAATAGAAACGGCTGCCTTATAGATACCTTTTATGTAGCGTTGCAAAGGGCAAAATGTAATATCGTTATTGATTCGATTAGCATTCACAAAACATGTGCTGATTTACATAAAGGCGATATACAGGTTTACCCTGTACAACACACTACAGTAACATACACTTACCTGTTTAACAACAGCATCTCTAATACAACAGGGCTGTTTAATAATATTACCCCGGGTACTTACCCTATCAATATTAAAAACAGTGATGGCCTGAGTAAAGATACATCGGTTACCATCCCCGATTTTTATTTACAAAAGCCTGCGGTAACTTATAATACTGTTGATCAAATTTGTCATTTATCCGGCAAGATCACGGTATTTGCGCAAAAGAGTAATGAGCAGTATAGTGTTAAACTTGGCACAGCTACACATCCGTCGGGCTATGTATTCAACCTTGTTGCGGGCAGCTATTTATTCTCGGTGTTAAACAGCAATGGTTGCCTTGTTGATACGTTAACCATCAGCATAAAATTTGAGCAATGCCAGCCTGTTATTTTCCCCAATACCTTTACGCCTAATAACGATGGCATAAACGATATTTTTAAACCTATCCAAAACGGAAGGGCTACGCAATATAAATTATCAATATTTAACCGTTATGGTGGCCTGATGTTTACCTCTGCCGATATGAACATTGGCTGGGATGGAACTTATAAAAATTCGTCGGTACCTGTGGGCGCTTATTATTGGCTGGCAACCTATTATAATAATGATGAAAACAAGTACAGCTCGCAATCAGGTTCTGTTCTGCTGGCCAGGTAGTATTATATTAAATTTCATCAAGCTTAAAAGCACCTTTCACCCTTATCCCCTTTTCTGTCATCTGCAGGGTACAACATTCGTTAACCGGGTCGTGCTCTAAAAACAGGATATATTCTTTTTCAACAGCTTCGGTTAAAAATGCTTTCTTTTCGGTAAGCGTTTGCAGCGGGAACATATCATAGCTCATTACATAAGGCATAGGGATATGCCCGATTGACGGCAGCAGATCGGCCATGTACAGAACCGTTTTGCCTTTATAGGTTATTTGCGGCAGCATCATAGCATCGGTATGGCCAAAAGCAAAACGTATTTTGATGTTATCTGTAAATTGAACACCATCCTGTGCATCAACAAACTTCAGTTTTCCACTCTCTTGTATCGGGAGGATATTGTCCTTCAGGAAGGATGCTTTCTCACGATCGTTAGGATAAACTGCCCAGTTCCAGTGCTTTTCGTTACTCCAGTAAGTTGCCTGCTTAAAAGCAGGTACAAGGTTTTCGCCTTCGCGGATAATAGCCCCACCGCAATGGTCAAAGTGAAGGTGGGTTAAAAACACATCGGTAATGTCACCGCGATGGAAGCCGTATTTTGCTAATGATGAATCAATGGTAGCATCGCCACTTAAATAGTAATGCCCCATAAACTTCTCATCCTGTTTATCACCGATACCTGTATCTATCAATATTAAGCGGCCTTCATCCTGCACCAGCAAACAACGCATGGCCCAGGTGCATAGGTTATTTTCATCGGCCGGGTTAGTGCGGCTCCATAATGATTTAGGTACTACGCCAAACATGGCACCACCATCTAATTTAAAAAAGCCGGTATCAATTGTGAAAAGTTTCATAGGCCCCCCTAACCCCCTAAAGGGGGAATTAAAATTCAATAATAAAAAAACAACCCGGCTCTAACAACAGATCCGGGTTACTATATTTTGCTCCTCTTCTCCCCCTTTAGGGGGCAGGGGGGCTACAAGTGTATCACCTCGCCATACGCGTCAGCGGCGGCTTCCATTACAGCTTCGCTCATGGTTGGGTGCGGATGTACCGATTTGATGATCTCCATGCCGGTAGCTTCCAGCTTACGCGCGGTAACTACTTCAGCTATCATTTCGGTAACGTTCATGCCTATCATGTGGGCGCCTAAAAACTCACCATATTTGGCATCGAATATTACTTTTACAAAGCCATCCTTAGCACCGGCGGCACTGGCTTTACCCGATGCTGAGAATGGGAATTTGCCTACTTTAATTTCATAACCGGCTTCGCGGGCAGCTTTTTCGGTATACCCTACCGAAGCGATCTCGGGCGAGCAGTACGTACATCCCGGGATGTTGTTATAATCTAAAGGCTCTGGGTGGTGGCCTGCTATTTTCTCAACACAGATAATACCTTCTGCAGATGCTACGTGAGCCAATGCCTGGCCTTTAACAATATCGCCAATGGCATAAACGCCATCAATGTTGGTTTTGTAAAAATCGTCAACCAATACTTTACCTTTATCAGTTTTTACACCAACTTCTTCAAGGCCTATGCCCTCAATGTTAGTAGATACACCTACAGCCGATAAAACAATTTCGCACTCTAATACTTCGGTACCGCTTGCAGTTTTAACATTTACCTTACAACCTGTACCCGAGGTATCAACAGACTCAACAGTTGAACTGGTCATGATATTGATGCCTTGCTTTTTTAAGCTGCGTGCCAATGCTTTTGATATCTCTTCATCCTCTAACGGAACAATGTTATCCAAAAACTCAACCACAGTTACTTTGGTACCGATAGCGTTATAAAAATAAGCAAACTCGATACCTATAGCACCCGAACCTACAACCACCATTGATTTTGGTGTTTTAGGCAATATCATAGCCTGGCGATAGCCAATTATTTTTTTGTTATCCTGCTTAAGGTTTGGCAACTCGCGCGAGCGGCCGCCTGTTGCTAATATAATATTGGTTGCGGTAAGATCTTTTGATGTACCATCGGCACCTTTAACTTCAACTACACCTTTAGCTTTAAGCTTACCGGTACCCATGATCACGTCGATCTTGTTTTTCTTCATCAAAAACTGAACGCCTTTGCTCATGCCATCGGCAACACCACGGCTGCGCTTAATAACGGCTTCAAAATCAACCGTGCCCGAAGGTACTGTTATACCGTAATCGGCAGCGTGATTTACATATTCAAAAACCTGCGCACTTTTCAACAGTGCTTTAGTTGGTATACAGCCCCAGTTTAAACAAATACCGCCAAGCGATTCCTTTTCGATGATGGCAGTTTTTAAACCCAGCTGTGAGGCCCTTATTGCGGCTACATAGCCACCCGGGCCACTACCAATAACAATCAGATCATAGTTCATATTCTTTTCTAATATTACGATTTACCGCCAAAGCTAAATAAAAACGCGCATATCAGGAACATACAATCATTTTTATGACCAGCCACTTAAATTAGTTAATAAATAAGAAAATATACCGTTTTAGTATTGGGAACAAAAACACATTTTAGTTTAAAATACGACGCTTTTATTTTGCAAAAACGTTTACATAATTGGTATTTTATTGAAAATAATTTGCTAACCACATTGATTTATTGCGAATTATGTGGATAAAAATCCAACAATTGTTAACATTGACTTAACATTCATTAAAACCTAAGTAGCTATCTTTGTCACAATACTGATATTATTAATTTAATTTAAACAATTTAAAAAAGAAAAGTATGAGGAAGCATTTACTCATTTTATTTATTGCTTTGTTTACTACCGTAGTAGCCTTCGCACAGGTTACAACAAGTAGTGTAACGGGCACCGTGAAGGACGCCAAAGGTGTTACTTTGCCAGGTGCTACAGTTACAGCAACGCACATTCCCTCGGGATCTGTTTATTCAACAGTTACAAGTGCTACAGGTAAGTACACCATTCCTAACATGCGTGTAGGCGGGCCTTACACAATTAAAGTAACTTACGTAGGTTTTGAGCCACGTACCGTTACCGACCTTACTTTAGGTTTAGGTGACCCATTAAAAATTGATATTAAGTTAGATGATGCCGCCCATGCTTTAGCAGCGGTAAGTGTAACATTAAACAAAGGAGCAGTAATCAGTTCTGAAAGAACAGGTGCTTCTACACGTGTTAACCAACGCCAGTTAGTTGATCTTCCTACGGTATCAAGAAGTTTACAGGATTTTACACGCTTAACCCCTCAGGCTATAGCAAGCACCAGTGGCTCGGATGGTAGCCCATTGGGTATCCAGTTTGCGGGTCAAAGCAACAAGTTCAACCAATTTACAATTGACGGTGCCAACGCAACCGACGTGTTTGGTTTAGCTGGCTCGGGTACTAACGGTGGCCAGGCAGGTATTAACCCTGTACCTCTTGAATCAATACAAGAGGTTCAAATTGTATTATCACCTTATGATGTAACCCAAAGTGGTTTTACAGGTGGTGGTATTAATGCTGTTTCTAAAAGCGGGACCAACGATTTTCATGGTTCAACTTACTATACCTTCCAAAACGAAAAACTGGTTGGTAAAAACGTATTGAGCAGCTTACCTTATGCAAAATTCAAAAACTACACTTTTGGTGCGAGTTTGGGTGGCGCTATCGTTAAAAACAAATTGTTCTTTTACGCTAACTACGAAAAATACGATAACATTTCTCCAATAGGTTTTGACCCGACCGAAGCCGGTTCCGGTTCAAACTTTGATGTTGCTACATTGCAGAGCCTTAAAGATTTCATGCAAACCAAATATGGTTATGATCCGGGAAGCTTTGGCGCGATGAACAAAGAAACCTACTCAAATTCTGTTTTTGCACGTATCGACTGGAACATCAACGACAAAAACAAGATCACTTTCCGCCACAGCTATGTAAACGGAAGCGCGTATAACATCAGCCGCGGCCCAAACACTATGGCTTTCTCTGAAGCTGGTAACTACCAGATCAATACGACAAACTCATCAGTAATTGAGTTAAACAGCAGCATATCAAAAAGCTCATCGAACGTATTAAGATTAACTTATAACTACGTACGCGACAGAAGGGCTACTTCAGATTTCCCTAACATACAGATCACTCAGGCTGGTTTAACCTATAACTTAGGTGCAGATTTTTCATCAGCAGCCAACTCTTTAGGCCAGGATAATTACACCATTGCTGATAACTTTACCTTGTATAAAGGAAACCACACTATCACTTTGGGTACAAGTAATGAGTTTTATAACACAGCTAACGTGTTTCAACAAGGTTACGGTGGCGCTTATACTTATGCAAGAAGTACCGTTGGTGTAGATAACATTGCTGATTTTAAAGCCAATAATATTGCACCAAGTTCATACACTTTAACTTATGTACCGGGCGATGTTACTGCAAAATATACAGCAAGCGTACACGCTGCTCAATTAAGCATTTATGGACAGGATGTTTGGGCTGTTAATGATAACTTTAAACTAACCTACGGTTTAAGGGTTGATTTGCCGCTTTATTTTAATAAGCCAACCGAAAATGCTGCATATAATGCTGACCCTGTATTTTCTGCAAACCCAAATACTACTACACCTAAATCAACACCTTTATTCTCGCCAAGGGCCGGTTTCAACTATAATGTGAACGGTACAGGCGAAACTCAATTACGTGGTGGTATTGGCTTATTTACAGGCCGTGCTCCATTTGTTTGGTTATCAAACGCGTACACCAATACTTCAGTAGCTACCATCAGGTTTACAGCTATACCAGCAAGTGGACGTTTCCCTGTTGATCAGGCTGCATTGAGCAACACACTACACGGTGTTTATATCCCACCAACCGGTTCATTCGCATCAGGTGAGATCGACGTAATCGATAAGAACTTTAAAGTACCTCAAACTTTCCGTGCTAACTTAGCGGTTGACCAAAAATTACCGTTCTGGGGCTTAATAGGTACATTAGAGGGCATCTTTACTAAAAACATCAACGCTGTTTATTACCAAAACTTAAACGTTGGCCCACAAACCGGCGAGATATCTATAGGTAACAGTACCCGCGAGTTCCATAACTTTGCAAGGTTAAACAGTAATTTTAGCGATGTTATACAAGTAACAAACACCAGCTTAGGTTATGCTTATAACTTAACAGCGCAAATTCAAAAACCATTTGCAAAAGGATGGACAGGCTCGGTAGCTTACACCTTTGGCGAATCATTCTCGTTAAACGACGGAACAAGCTCAACAGCAGCTTCAAACTGGCGCTTTGTTGAAACACAAACCGGTTTAAATAACCCTGATGAGGCACGCGCTAACTACGATCCGGGATCACGTTTTGTTGCTTACGTATCTAAAAAGTTCTCTTACCTGAAAGGTAAAATGGCTACTACTGTTGGTGTGGTTTATACAGGCCAATCTGGTATACCGTTCTCATATGGTTATTCTAAAAACATTACCGGTGATGACGTAACTAACAAAGGAACCGCCAACAACAGTGGTAACTTAATATATGTTCCATCTGAGTCGGAATTGAATGACCCTCTTGGTTATGTAGCTTACGGAATGACTGTTACTTTACCTGCAGCCGGAGCAAACCCGGCAAAAACTCCGGCCCAGCAATGGCAAGAGTTTGGCGATTTTATTCATAGCCAAAGTGGTTTAGTACAGTATCAAGGTAAAGTTATACCACGTAATGCTGAAAGAACACCTTGGGAAAATCACTTTGACTTAAAAGTAACACAAGATTTTACATTGGTTAACAATCATAAGTTATCCGTATCAATGGATATACTTAACGTTGGTAATTTCTTGAATCAGGCATGGGGTAAAGGTTATTTTATAACTAACCAAACTTATGTTGCCGTTACCGTTGGAACACAATCTGCTACCACTACTACTGCAGGTGTAACAACAACAAGCAAAACAACTTTCCAATTTGATAAGAGCAAATTGAACGTAATTGATGGCGCTTACAGACCATATTTTGTAAACGACTTTACTTCTCGTTGGAGAGGCCAATTAAGCGTTAAATACTCTTTCTAATAAAATAACAATTAAATAATTGAAACCCATGACTTTTAGTCATGGGTTTTTTTGTTTACAGTAATTTCCCGGTGGCTGTGATAAGATATTCGTACTTTAGCATCTTAACATGACTGTACTCATCCTAACGCTAATTATACTGGCCGGGTCTTATGCCGCCGGTTTGGTAGGTTCATTAACGGGCCTGGGTGGCGGCGTTATTATTATACCTCTGCTTACCATTCTTTTACATGTTGATATCCATTATGCCATCGGCGCGTCGCTGGTATCTGTTATCGCTACCTCATCCGGCTCGGCGGCAGCCTATGTTAAAGAGGGCATTACCAATATGCGTTTGGGCATGTTTTTAGAAATAGCTACCACCAGTGGCGCTATAACCGGGGCCATTGTTGCCAAATACCTGCCTGTACAATACATCGCTATACTTTTTGGGGTTGTCCTTATTTTTTCTGCGGGCATGTCGCTACGTAAAAAGGTGGAGTATACCGGCCAAAAGAAAAGCTTGCTGGCTGAAAAGCTGAAACTGAACGGCACCTACCCGGTAAACGATAAGCCTGTAACTTACAATGTGAGCAATGTAGGCGGTGGTTTTTTGATGATGATGTTTGCCGGGGCAATGTCGGGCTTATTAGGCATTGGTTCGGGAGCGCTAAAGGTAGTTGCAATGGATGGGATGATGCGGGTGCCTTTCAAGGTATCAACCACAACCAGCAATTTTATGATTGGTGTTACAGCCGCTGCCAGCGCGGTGGTTTACCTGCAACGTGGCTATATAGACCCCGGATTGGCGATGCCTGTGGTTATTGGTGTTTTGCTGGGCGCGTTTACCGGTTCAAAAATATTAGTACACTCTCAATCAAAAAAACTGCGATATTTCTTTGCTGTGATAGTTACTTTTTTGGCTATACAAATGATATATAAAGGCATAAGCGGCACGTTATGAAACAGGATAGGGATATACAGCTTTTTATAGGATCGTTGCTTAGATGGGGGGTATTACTGTCAATGGCGGTAGTTATATTTGGTGGTACTATTTACCTGTACAGGCATGGCAACAGCATTGCCGATTACTCGATATTTAAGGGCCAGCCTGCTCTTACTTCAAATTTCACATCAATTATTAACGGCGTATTCACTTTTAGGGGCCGGGCCATTATACAGCTGGGCATCTTACTGCTCATTGCAACCCCCATTGCCCGGGTAGCCTGCTCGGCCATGGGTTTTATTGCCGAAAAGGACTACCTGTATGTTGGTATAGCGCTCACGGTACTGGTCATAATAACCATCAGCATGCTGGGTGGCTTTGGCGGCTAAAGCATAAAAATTAAAAAAACTTTTACCCTTCTGCATTGGTATTAAATTATCAATAAAAAGACAACCCGTTAATTCTTCCGCTTTAAGGAGTATTGGCTACAATAAAACGAGCCATGTGCTCGAACTGCAATTCAGAGATAATGGCGCTGTGTGGCAATACGCCAATATTCCGGCGGATATTTACAGCCGGTTCATCAGTGCCGAATCGAAAGGAAATTTTTTCGTAACCCACATTAAAGGGCACTATCCCGAACAGCGGATCAGCTAAAAATTTCATATCATCTGACAATCCTTTTTGAGTAACAATTGAAGTGATATTGGCTGCAATTGCCAATTATGGCACATACTTTGGTTTACCGTGTTCAATAAAACAGATTAAAGTTAAATAGCAGGTAATTTTTTATCCCTATTGTTTAACTAAATTTTAAAACAGAAATAATGAAGAGATTAATGATATTATGCAGTCTGATCTTGCTTGTGAGACAAGCGGATGCGCAAACCAATTATTATTTAAGCCCGGTTAAAGTTGATAGCATGGTATCGGTATCATTACCTAAAGATGTGGTAAAATATGATACACTCGGACAAAAAACACTATCCGGAAACGGCACCTATGGCTCCATGTTGGTTATTAAAGTTGCTAATCCAAAAAGTAAACCTGTAAAAAATGAAAGCGGCCTTGATGAAGTATTCAATAATTATATCAATAACCTGCAAAAAAGCCTTCCCGATGCCGATGTGTTAAACCCGCATGACACCGTAATAGGAAAGCTTAAAGCGCGCGACTTTATTTTACAGGTTGATAGCGGCAGCGGCGTACAATCGCGCCATATTGCGCTGGTGTATACCAAAGATGTAACCTATACTTTTGAGTATTTGTATGATGATTACCGCAAAGAGCTTGCAGATGGCGAAGCAAAAGCTTTTTTTGGATCGATAAAAGTTTCGGATGATCTGACAACTGCCAGCCAGTATATTATTGTTAGCCCTGGCTTTTTTACCCCGCTAATACAGCTAATTATGGCTGCGTTGATACTGGCAATAATTATTGGCGTAATAGTGATATTGCGCCGCAAACCCGAGTTTGGCTAATCTACTTTTTAGAGCCCAGTAATGATAACAGGCCCTTATTCCACTTTTCGGAGTGGATAAAGGGCTTTTTTTCTATCCAGCTTAACCATATTACGGTTACAAATACACCGATAGCCGAGCCGCCTATCACATCTTCAAAAAAATGCTGGCTCAAGTACATGCGCGAGTATCCTACCATAACAGCCAGCAGCAAAAACAACAAACCATACTGCTTTTTAGGTGTAAGGTAGGTTAATACCACCGCCGCAGAGAATGCCGAAGTGGAGTGCCCCGACGGAAAACTCAGTGAGTTTAACATAACCACCCCTTTAACCAGGTACATGTGGCTGGTATCGGTAAAATAGTGTATAGGCCGGGGCAAATTCATTACGCGCTTTATAACTTGTGCCACTATAGAAGTAATGAGATAACTAGAGGCCAATAAAAACCCTTTGCGGTAATTATACGCCAGGGCGATAAGGCAAATAAGCACTACTATTAAACCATCGCCCAGGTAGGTGGCATAATCAAACAGTACATCGCCAAAATCAAAATGCCAGCCATTAACCGTGTAGTAAATAACATCCTTACTGTAAATGGCTTTAATGGCAAGGCAGGCTATCAATAAAATAAGATACGGATACAGAAAAAACCTGATCTTGTGTAAAACGCTTATAATACTGTTATTCATGCCGCAAGTTAATGAGATAGCTTGTTTAATCAATGCAAAAAAATGGTTATGTTTGATTTTACGCTTTAAATACATTAAATGGCCACCAACATATTCCGCAAAAAATCAATAGAACGAATATTATCTGATGTTGAGAAGGGTTACGGCGATGCCGAGCACTCAGGCTCGTTAAAAAAAGTGCTTACCGTAAAAGATCTCACTTTTATGGGTATTGCCGCCGTAGTAGGCGCAGGTATTTTTTCAACTATTGGGCAAGCGGCATTTAATGGCGGGCCAGGCGTATCCATTTTGTTTGTGCTTACGGCAGTAACCTGTGGCTTTTCGGCATTATGCTATGCAGAATTTGCATCGCGCATACCCGTATCGGGCAGTGCTTATACCTATGCCTACGCATCATTCGGCGAATTGATAGCATGGATAATTGGTTGGGACCTTTTAATGGAATATGCTATCGGAAACATTGCCGTAGCCATATCATGGAGCGGATATTTTGTTAACCTGCTGGAAGGTTTCCATATCCACATACCCGAATACCTTATTATGGACTACTGGTCGGCCTACCGTGCAGAAGAAACTATAAAAACACTAACTGCAAGTGGCCATGTTGCCGATATTACCGAAACTTTGAAAACACAGGCATTAGCATGGAGCAACGCACCCGGCATAGGCGGTTTTAAGCTGATAGCCAACATACCTGCCCTGGCAATAGTAGTTGCCATTACCTGGCTGGTATACATTGGCATACGCGAAACCAAGAAGGCCACAAATGCTATGGTAATATTAAAAATAGCCATCGTGCTGTTCGTTATTGTTATCGGCTTCTTTTACATAACACCTGCCAACTGGCATCCTTTTTTACCTAATGGTTTTGGTGGTGTAATGAAAGGCGTTTCGGGTGTATTTTTCGCATATATTGGTTTCGATGCCATATCTACAACTGCCGAAGAGTGCGAAAACCCGCAGCGCGATCTGCCCCGCGGGATGATCTATTCGTTAATAATATGTACCGTGCTGTATATACTGATAGCCCTTGTACTTACCGGGATGGTAAGTTATAAAGAACTCCAGGTAGGCGATCCACTGGCCTTTGTATTTAAACGCATCGGCTTAAATAACATCAGTTATGTAATATCAATAAGTGCAGTAATTGCAACAGCGAGTGTTTTGCTGATATTTCAGTTAGGGCAACCACGTATATGGATGAATATGAGCCGCGATGGCTTATTGCCAAAAGCATTTGCACGCATACATCCAAAATACAATACGCCATCATTTGCTACTATTGTTACAGGCATTGTGGTGGCCGTACCGGCTTTATTTATGAATTTAACCGAAGTTACCGATCTGACCAGTATAGGTACCCTTTTCGCATTTGTATTAGTTTGCGGGGGTGTTTTAATGCTGCCACAGGAGGCGGCAGTTAAAGGGCGCTTTAAAATGACCTATATTAATTCAAAATATATAGCACCGGTTTTATTTATAGTAGGATGCGTAGTATTCCACAAAAACTTTTTGGGATTGTTTGATTACAGCGACGGCTGGGAAATATACAGGGAAAAGATACCTTATTTTTTCTTTGTGATATTATCCGCGGCATTAACTGTACTGGCCTTTAACAAAAACTTATCGCTTATACCCGTACTTGGCCTGTTAAGCTGTTTGTATTTAATGACGGAACTTGGTTATATCAACTGGCTCCGCTTTCTAATATGGTTGGTTATTGGTTTGGTTATTTACTTCACTTACAGTAAAAACAACAGCGTTTTAGCCAAAGAACAAGCATCGGCATAACTGAATAAACCGTACCTTTGCAGGTAATGAATGACTATATCCCGATCATTGGTTATATGGCCGCCTTTGGCACAACCATATCTTTTTTACCACAAGCTATAAAAACCATCCGTACTAAAGATACATCGGGCATATCACTGGGTATGTATTGGTTTTTCACCATGGGAACGCTATTTTGGCTTACTTACGGCGCGTTAATAGGAGCCATACCGGTTGTAGTGGCAAATGCCATTACCTTTATACTGGCAACAATTATTCTGGTTTATAAAATAAGATATAAGTAAGCTGCAATAAAACGCGTCATTGCGAGGAACGAAGCAACCTCTGCGCGACAGATCTCCGAGCAGCATCATCGACTTGCATGTGTAGAGGTTGCTTCGCTATCGCTCGCAATGACGCGATGGAGTGCCTACCGCCTTATCCTGTTCAATTCTACTTCATCAGGGTTGGCCAGTAATAGCGGCACTTTCTCAACGGTAACAAAGCTCAGATCCAGGCCAAAACTACGTTCTTCGCTAATGCTCACCTTTTTTAGCTGGAAGTAATAGTTCATCATAAACTTCTCGTAAAACGACAGGTTATGCGAGCGTGAAAGTATCTTCTCCAGTACGATAAAGCGGAAATCGCCAACAATTTTATGGCGGTTTAATGATTTGTATTGGCTGGTGATATTTACTTCACCATTTTTCACTAAATCTTCAACCACCTTACGGAACAACAGGTTTACATTCTGACTTACGCGGAAACCCAACCTGAAATCAATCCTGATCAGTTTATTGGGTATTAACGATGTTACCTCGTATTCCTTTACGTGAGGTTCGTCCATTACGTTAACATGCACCAACCAATATACGTCGGCACGTTTAGGTTGCTTTTGCAGGATGGAGTATATGATCTTGGACTCTATCTCCGAATCAAAATTAGCGCTGGTAAGGTACACCAGTTGCGATGCGTATTTAGGTACGCTCTCATCATCGCTCAGTTCTTTTAATATTGGGAAATAGTCACTTATCTCCACAAACTTAACATACCGGTTACGTATTTTACGGGCTGTGTGCCACGCCCACATTACCGAAAACAGTATGGTACCAATAGTTAATGTAAACCAGCCGCCATGTACAAATTTCACCATGTTACTGAGCAGGAACGAGCCCTCGATACTGATATAAATAGCCAAAAACACCCAGATGATGTATTTGGGTACATTACGTGCTTTGAGGAATTTAGATACAAGGATGGTGGTCATTAACATGGCCACGGTAATACTTAAACCGTAGGCCGCCTCCATTTTTTCGGAGTGCTGAAATAGGGCTACCACACCCAAACAGCCTGCCCACAGCAACCAGTTCACACTTGGAACGTATAACTGCCCTTTCTCATCGGTAGGGTAAATAATTTTTAGCTTGGGCCAAAGGTTTAACCTTACCGCCTCAGCTATCAGCGTAAACGAACCCGAAATTAAAGCCTGACTGGCAATAACCGCGGCAACGGTAGCAATACCTATCCCATAAAACAGGAACCAATGCGGCATGATCTGGTAAAAGGGATTTTGATGCCCCAGCAATTGCCCGTCGTGCTGAATAAGCCACACGCCCTGCCCAAGGTAATTTAATACTAAAGTAGTTTTAACAAAAATCCAGCTTACGCGGATGTTTGGCCTGCCGCAGTGCCCCAGATCTGAATACAGTGCCTCGGCACCTGTTGTACACAGGAATACGGCACCCAATATTACAAATGCATTGGTATCTGTCGAAAGTAGCTTGTAAGCGTAATAAGGATTTAAAGCCAACAGTATAGATGGCATTTTTACGATGTAAGTGAGCCCCAAAACGCCCATCATACCAAACCAAACAAACATAATTGGCCCAAAACCTTTACCCACTAATGAGGTGCCAAATTTTTGTATAAGGAATAGCCCCGTAATAATGGCGATAACTATACGTACTGTAGGTAGCTCGGGATAGAGCGGTAAAAGGCCCTCAATTGCCGCGGATACCGTAATGGGGGGAGTAATGATACCATCGGCCAATAAGGCGCAACCACCTATAACGGCTGGTATGAGCAGCCATTTGGCCCTGCGGCGTACTAATGAGAACAATGAAAATATGCCACCCTCGCCTTTGTTATCCGCGCGGAGCGTAATAACAATGTACTTTAATGTGGTTTGAAGGGTAAGTGTCCAGAATATACAAGAGATACCACCACGGATAAGATCGGTTTGAATAACCTCGTGCCCCACTATGGCACTAAACACGTATAATGGCGAGGTACCGATATCGCCATATATGATACCCAGGCTAATTAATAAACCAGCTGTTGAAAGCTTGGTAAAATGATTATTATTTGATGACATTCAATTTATTAAAAAAATGTTTATGAAAATATAAACATATTAGACACCTTTTACGTATATGTAGTTGTGAAGGGTAATAGCAGGGTTTAAGTACTTTTGTTAAATTTTGTTAAAAACATATTTAAACCAATAAAAACCAAAAATCAACGCAACTTTATTTATACTTTTGTAAATATTCGTTTATGAGGAAAGCTTACTACAAATATTCATTTGTTATACTGATTGCGCTGGCATCCCTCTTAAACTATGCCCTTGCCGGCGATAAAAAAACCGCTCCTAAAGACACTGCAAGAATAACAAAAGTTTTTACCAATAAAAACGATAAATCGTATTTAAAAAACGGCCTCCACGTGTCCCTACCGCCACTTAAGCCCGCAATTACCATATACGGAACCAATACAAACACCGGCACCATCACAAAACCGTCGTTTCCGAAGTTTGATCCTAATAAATTAATGAGTAATGTGCAGGTTTACCCCAGCCCTATTACCGACCAGATCAATCTGCGTTATAACGTTGCCAAAAGCAGTACTGTTACCATTAAAATAATGGATATTTTAGGTAATGATATGATCACCCTTTTTTCGCAACATGTAGAGCAGGGCGAACAAAAGTTCACTTTTAACCTCAATAATAAGTTATCAAGCGGTTTCTATTTTGTGCGTTTGGTTATCGGCAACGAAACTGTTATTAAACGTATAACTATTTTATAATCCGGCACCCGATCCAGTTAGCGGGCTTACCTTAACACTTTTCTTTTTTTTAATACCCACTTTTACCCCCCTCTTGTTTTTTGTTTGAAAAGTAAAAATCCGGCTATGCCTTTGCGGCATGGGTAAAAACGCATAAATTCGCTATTAATGAAAATAATTGCCATTGGCCGTAATTACGCCGAACACGCCAAAGAACTCAATAATGCCGTACCTACTGTACCGGTAATTTTTATGAAGCCCGATACGGCTTTACTAAAAGATAATAAACCATTTTACCACCCCGATTTTTCGGAAGAGGTACACCACGAGATAGAAATTGTGCTGAAGGTTTGTAAAGAGGGTAAAAACATCAGCGAAAAATTCGCTTCAAACTATTATGACGAAGTTGCGTTAGGTATTGACTTTACCGCCCGCGATATACAGGCCAGGCATAAAGAAAAAGGCTTACCCTGGGAACTTGCCAAGGCTTTTGATAGCTCGGCCCCGGTAAGTAATTTTTTACCGAAAGATAAATTTGAGGATATGTACAAGCTTAGCTTTCATTTGGATATAAACGGGCAAACCCGTCAGAAAGGAAGTACTACCGACCTGCTTTTTTCGTTCGAGAAGATCATCGCTTTTGTATCGGGTTATATTACCCTTAAAAAAGGCGACCTGATATTTACCGGCACACCGGCAGGCGTATCAAAAGTAACTATAGGCGACCATCTGGAAGGTTACCTGGAAAATGAGAAACTACTTGATTTTTATATAAAGTGAGCATCGCGTACAAGCTAAAAACAACCTTACTCCTATTTCTTGTCATTATTTGTTTTAGTCTGCATGCGCAGGATATTATTCAAACCCGCCAGTACCCGAAAGATTTTTTCAGGTATCCTTTAGATCTGCCACCAACTACTGCCGGCTCTTTTGGCGAGTTACGGGCAAACCATTTTCACGCCGGATTGGATTTTAAAACCAACCAGGCTATTGGTATACCCTTACATGCTGTTGCCGATGGGTATGTATCGCGGTTGAAAGTACAGTTTGGTGGTTTTGGCAACGCGGTTTACATTACGCACCCAAATGGCTATACCAGCGTTTACGGGCACTTATCACGGTTTGCACCGGGGTTGGCGAAGATCATTCGCGATACACAGTATAAACAGCAAAGTTTTGAAGTGGATATTAATTTGCAACCCATGCAGATACCTGTTTGTAAAGACCAGGTTTTTGCGTGGTCGGGCAATGCAGGTGCTTCGGCAGGGCCGCATTTACATTTTGAGATGCGCGATGTAAATACGCAAGAAACAATAAACCCTCAATTGTTCGGGCTAACCATCCGCGATAAGGTACCTCCTGCCATAACATCGCTGTATGTTTACCATTTGAACGGAGAGCCCTTCAGCGAGTTAACACCTAAAGAATACCACCAGGTAGCGGGCTCAAACGGCAAGTATCATTTGGCACCAGCACCCGTTTTAGCCTTGAACGGGCAAATAGGTTTCGGCATTGGCGCTTATGATATGAACAGTACATCAATGAACCATAACGGCGTTTATTCTATCCGCTTGAGTGTGGATGGCAAACCTGTGTTCACTTTCGCTGTCGAAGATTTTGCTTTCGATCAAACACATGCTATTAATGCCATTATTGATTACCCGCTGCATTTAACTACCGGCCGCGAGATACAAAAGAGCTTTATCCTACCAGGGAATAAAATAACCGTATTCCCGCAATCGGTAAACCGCGGACTCATCTCTTTCACGGATGATGATGTTCACGAAGTGGCGTATGAGGTAAAAGACGTAGCAGGCAATATGGCTACATTGGCGTTTAAAGTTAAATCGTCGTCAAAACCACCGGTAATAATGCCAAAACCTGCAGGTACCTTATTTAAATATAACCAGCGCAACGAGTTTAACGCGCCCGGTATAAAAGTGGTTGTGCAACCGGGCAATTTGTATGACGACCTTAATTTTATCTATTCAGCATCGGCCATGCGGCCGGGAGCATACTCGGTAGTTCACCACGTACATAACCGCTTTACGCCTATACACGATACTTATGAGCTATCGATAAAGCCCGATGCACCTTTAGGGGCAAATGCAGGTAAAGCTGTGATATATAACCTTGCGGGAGGATCGGAAGGTGGTACGTTTGATGGAGAATACGTTAAAACCAATGCCCGAGGCTTTGGCAATTTTGAGATACGGATAGATACCATTCCGCCAAGGTTAACACCATTGAATATACACGACGGAGCCAACCTCTCGGCAGTTAAAACCATTCACTTTCAAGTGAGCGACAACCTATCGGGCCTTAAAACCTATAATGGAAAAATTGATGGCAAATGGGTGCTGGTAGAATGGGATTATAAAACCCGCCTGTTAAATTACACATTTGACGAAAATATTACCCCCGGCAAACATGTGTTTGATTTGGTTGTTGGTGACAACAAGAGTAACTTTACACAATACACTGCAAATTTTTACAGATAATGGCTATACTTAAACAAGGCGACAAAGCCCCGGATTTTACCGCGAATGATCAGAATGGCAAACAGGTTTCGTTAGCTGACTATAAAGGAAAAAATGTGATCCTATATTTTTACCCGAAGGATGATACCCCGGGTTGTACTGCCGAAGCCTGCAGTTTCAGGGATAACTACCAATCGTTAACGGCGCAGGGTTTTGCCGTGATAGGTGTAAGTACCGACAGCGAAAAATCGCACAAAAAATTTGAGACAAAATACAGCCTGCCATTTACCCTTATTGCCGATGAAGATAAGGCAATAAATGAGGCCTATGGCGTTTGGGGCGAAAAGAACATGTATGGTAAAACCTATATGGGTACGGTGCGTACTACTTTTATTATTTCGCCGGCGGGTACTATTTCAAACATCATAACTAAGGTTGACAATGCAAATGCGACGCAGCAGGTGTTGGACTTGTTAGGTTAATTTTTGATTTATTGAATGATTGATTTACTGATTAGCCAAATCAATCATTCAATAAATCGATCATTCAATCATTTCAAAATAAGCACAAACGTACCGCCAATGATCATCAGCGCGCCTATTGCCGATTTCCAGGTAACGGGTTCGTGCAGGAAGATTACGGCAAGTACGATAGCTATGGCAACGCTAAGCTTATCAACAGGTGCAACCTGCGATACCTCGCCAAGTTGCAGGGCCTTAAAGTAAAATATCCATGATAAACCTGTAGCGCATCCCGATAGTAACAGGAATATCCAGTTCTGTTTAGTGAGGCTTCCGATACTACCAGCGCTGCCTTTAAAAAACACAAATGCCCAGCCTAATACCAGTATAATAACAGTGCGTATAGCGGTTGCCAGGTCGGTATCTACATTTTTGATACCGATTTTAGCGAAAATGGCCGTAAGGGCCGCGAAAAAAGCTGATAGTAATGCGTATATCCACCACATAAGTTATTTATTGAGTTAGTGATTTATTGAATGATTGAATTAAAGAAGCAAAAACAACAAAGCGTATTAATAGTTTAGTAAATGTATCAAATCAATCATTCAGTAAATCAATCATTCAAAACTGTATATTTACTGTAAAATATAAATAGCTTTATATTCGTTTTATGCTAAAACCAAAATTGTTCAATGTCTAACCAGGTTGAGGATTCGGAGATACTGGAAAAATTCCAGGATGTAAAAACAAGGGACCTGGCGTTCAATATGCTGCTGAAAAAATATCAGCAAAAAATATATTGGCACATACGCCGTATGGTGATAGATCATGACGATGCCGATGACCTTGTACAGGATGTTTTTATAAAGGTATGGAAAAACCTGCCCGGCTTTAGGAGCGACGCGCAACTGTACACCTGGATGTACCGTATTGCTACTAACGAGTGCATTACCTTTTTGAACCGTAAAAAGCTTAAAAACAATGTTTCTTTTGATGATGTATCGAATGAGCTAACGGAAACATTGGCCGACTCTACCTATTTTGATGGCGACAAAGCCCAGATGAAACTGCAAAAAGCCTTGCTAACGTTACCCGAAAAACAAAAGCTGGTTTTTAACATGAAGTACTATGACGATATGAAGTACGAAGAAATATCGGAAGTGCTGGGTACCAGCGTTGGTGCCTTAAAATCGTCCTTTCACCTGGCAGTAAAAAAAATTGAAGCGTATTTATTAGCAGAAGATTAGATTGGCTTTAAACCTTTTGCAAAAAAAAGTATCTATAAAGGATAATGACAAACGAAGAGGAAGATAAAAAATGGATAGAGGAGTATCCGGTGCTGAAACAGGTAAACCCTGTTAATGCATTTGGTGTACCCTCAGGCTATTTTACGGAGATGGAAGAGCAGGTAATGGGAGCCATTCGTTTACAGCAACTAAAAGGGGATTCTGTTAACAATGGCTTTGCAACTCCCCTGAATTATTTTGATGAATTAACTCAAAATATTGAGAGCCGTATCGCGATAGATAAAGTATTGAGTAATGACAATGCTTTTAAATTGCCCGAAAACTATTTTGATGACCTGTCGCAAAATATACAATCTCGCATTACTATTGAGAAAGCCCTTAATACAGAAAAAGTTTTTGATGTACCGGAAAATTACTTTGAAGAGCTTAGCGGCAACATCCTATCGCGCATAGCGGTTGAAGAAACTGTAAATACCGAAAATATCTTCACAGTTCCCGATGGTTATTTTGCCGGTCTGGAAAGCAGGATAATGGCTCAAACCACAGTTTCGGAAACGTTACAAACTGATAAAGAGCAACGCCAGGGTATTATTGTAAAACTGCTGGTATCAAAGGCATTTAAATACGCATCGGCAGCATGTTTTGCATTGGTTGTGGGTAGCGCTATTTACATGAGCGAATTTAATAACCCGGTAGCCGAACATAACCGCAGCTTTTTGCACAAAGAAGTATCGAAAATGACAAAAGATGAATTAGAGCTATATTTGCAATTAAACAGCGATAATTCGACTATATTGGATAATATAAATGTTGACGATGAGGGAGCAGCTTTACAGGATATAAAAGCTGAAGGCAAGGATAACTAACTATTGGTAATTTAATGAAATACGCTTTTACACTATTGTTTTTAATGACCGTTTATCAGGGCTTTGCCCAGGTAAGTGGCGACGGGCGTATACCAAAACAACACAATCCAAAAGCAGAGCAACGCAAAGTTGACCATCCTTTCAGAGAAGCTAAAATTGCCGATAAACTGAAAAGGGCGCAGGATTACAAAGTTGCCTTTATGAACAAGCAACTTGATCTTACCCCTGCCCAAAACGAAAAGTTCTGGCCACTGTATAAACAATACCTTGATGAGCTTACCGCTGCACAGATAGAAAAAAGGCAGAACAACTTAAATCCGCAATCTAATAGTGCCGATAAGGCTGATGAAATTGATCTGAAGATAACTACGCTAAAGATAAAATACCGTGGAGAGTTTAGAAAGATATTACCTCCCGAAAAAGTTATTCAGTTATATAAAAGCGAACAGGAATTTAACGACGAAGTTTTAAAAAGACTGCGTGGCGATAAAAAAGATGATCCTGCGAATGAATAACAAGCAGTAATTAATAACAAAGGCTTTTAACAATAGTTAAAAGCCTTTGTTATTTTTGTACCATGGCAACCCTCAGGCAACTTTTCTTAAATCACAATGCGCAAACAACCCGTTTTCCGCTGTTATTAGAGTTTGAAAAAGCCAAAGGATGTTACCTGTACACCAGCGAAGGAAAGGCATCCCTGGATCTTATATCAGGCATTGGCGTTAGTAACATAGGCCACTCGCACCCAAAAGTAATAGAGGCCATAAAACAGCAGGCCGAAAAGTACATGCACCTAATGGTTTACGGCGAATATGTACAGGCACCACAAGTACTTTTTGCCGAGAAATTAGCTTCACTCCTGCCACCATCTTTACAATCAACCTACTTTGTAAACTCAGGGGCCGAGGCTGTTGAGGGCGCATTAAAATTAGCTAAGCGCTATACCGGCCGCAGCGAGATCATTGCATTTAAAAACTCATATCATGGCAGTACACACGGCGCTTTAAGTGTAATGGGGAATGAAGAATATAAGCAAGCGTTTCGCCCGCTCCTCCCGGGCATACAATTTATCCGTTTTAACGAGCCGGCCGATCTGGAAAACATCACCACACAAACCGCATGTTTATTGATAGAACCGATACAGGGAGAAGCGGGTATAAGGGTGCCTGATATAGCTTACATGCAAGCCCTGCGCCAACGATGCACTGCAACCGGCACATTGCTGATATTTGATGAAATACAGGCTGCATTTGGCCGTACAGGCAAGCTGTTTGGTTTTCAGCATTTTGATATTGTGCCCGATATATTGTTACTGGCAAAGGCGTTGGGTGGCGGCATGCCTGTTGGTGCTTTCATATCATCAAATGATATTATGGCTTCATTAACCGAAAACCCTATACTGGGGCATATTACTACATTTGGCGGGCACCCGGTATCATGCGCTGCAGGTATGGCTGCCTTAAATGTATTATTGGATGAAAACCTGGTTGATGCAGTAACCGAAAAGGAACTACTTTTCCGTAAGTTATTAGTTCACCCGGCCATTCGCGAGGTACGTGGCAAAGGCTTATTGTTAGCCGTTGAGCTAAAAGACTTTGATACCAATAAAAAGGTAATAGACCGGTGTATTGAGAACGGCATTATAACAGACTGGTTTTTACATTGCAGTAATTCCATGCGCATAGCCCCACCGCTAATTATCAGTACAGATGAGATTGTTACTGCTTGTAACGTTATCCTCGAGGCTATCAACCACTTTGAGGGTAAATAATTTTCTTTATAATAATTATCAATTCTACATTTATATGATGCTTTTATGCCTCTGTAATAACTTAGTTACAGTTAATCAGCCGCTTGCAATAGTGTTAAACTTACACTTTTAAGTTTAAATCAATAATTCTGTAAACATTCTGTTTTAAATTTCACAACAAATAAACGCTCCGTTTAACATACTGCTAAATTGTTCAACATGTTAACTATGTATTAAATTATCGTATAAATTTGGTTTAACAGTTACAACATTCTCCGTATAATTAACGTTAAAAGGAGATGTTTTAGATGTAGATGAGATACTAATTATTTAAAAGCCAAATTAAGCCAATGCACCTGATCCTTATTGTTTCCCCCATTATTGCAATGAGCGTATTGATTACCTTATTTGCAGTGCAGTTACTGCCAAAAGAGAGAAAACAAACCGAGTCTTTGAGCCGTAACGAAGCCTGATCAACCCTAACCAGGTTGCAGGTTAAAGAGTCTAATGCGCTATGCTAACATAGCGCATTTTTTATTGGCTTAGGTTAAGCCATTTTATTCCGCTTAATTAAATAAGCCTTCAAAATTTTATCGAAGCCGGCGTGAATGTTAGCATCAATGAGGTCGATATGGTATTGGGCGCACTTTAATTGCAGTTTTTGGCGCCATGAGTTTAAGGCTACTAAGTAACCTGCCTTTATTTCGTTGGGATGCACACGCATCTCCTGCCCGCTCTCCAAATCCACAAAATGATATGGTCGGTTATCAAAATCAAAATCAAGTTCTTTCTTTTTATCGGTAACATTAAAAATGACTATCTCATGCTTATTGTGTTTCAGGTGCTGCAGGGCAGCAAACAAAGCATCTGCCTTTGTGTCATCCATCCCATTCTCCAGCATATCGCTAAACAGGATCACCATACTGCGTTGATGGATATCTTCGGCAATGTGGTGCAATACACCGGCAATATCAGTTTGCGTATTCACCCTTGGCTGGTTGTACATTTTCTCCAACTCGGCAAACAAATAAAACAAGTGTGTACTTGTTGACCGCGCCCTGCTCAGCCAATCTACCCTATCCGAAAACAGGCAAAGTCCAAAGGCATCGCGCTGTTTTTTGAACAGGTACATCAATGCCGCAATGGCATATACCGAAAACTGGAGTTTACTTTGCCCCTTATCAGGATAGTTCATGGATGACGAGGTATCCAACAGCAAATAGCTGCGGAGGTTAGTTTCTTCCTCAAACTGCTTCACAAACATTTTCTCTGTTCGCGCAAGCAGTTTCCAATCCACATTCTTTACCGATTCGCCGCTGTTGTAAAGTCTGTGCTCAGCAAACTCTACCGAAAAGCCATGAAAAGGACTTTGGTGCAAACCCGTAATAAAGCCCTCAACAACCTGCCGCGCCAATAACTCAAGATTAGCTAACTGTTGTACTTCGCGGTTATTACTGAGTTGTGGCATAAAACGAATTTAAGCGTTTTCAGGCATGGCGCAAAGCGCATAGCGTTATTTTTACGATGACGACTAAACCATCACTTGGGAAAACTTGGGTATAATACAAATTTTATATACCTCCAAAATCAACAAAAGCGTCCCGGAAACCCGAAACGCTTTCAATATATTCTTACGCTTTTCACGAGCCATAGCTTTAGCGACGGCTGAATGCGCGTTTATCCGAAACTCAACAATTGCTTATCCAGCTTTTGCGCCAATACCGATTTTGGTACAGCGCCAATTTGCTTATCAACAATTTCGCCGTTTTTAAAGTATAACAACGCAGGGATGTTACGGATACCGTATTTCATTGATATACCAGGATTGTTATCTACGTTTACTTTACCTACAACAGCAGTGTCGGCATAGTCTTTTGCAATTTCTTCTACAACCGGGCCAACCATTCTACAAGGGCCACACCACTCTGCCCAAAAGTCGATCAATACCGGTTTGTCTGATTTTAATACCAACTCATCAAAGTTAGCATCGGTTATTTCTAAAGCCATGATATTCCTTGTTTTAATTTTTGTTTAACAAATATATACTATTCAAATCTCTTGCCGCAAATAGTTTAATGACAAGTTGACATTTATCAGACGAGTGAAGGGAAATATTGTTTTGGGATGATATTAGAGATTACCCGATCAATTAAAAGTAACATCGGTGGTTACTACGCCGGGGTTCTCAATTTTAACCGCCTTCAAAAACCCGGCAACTTTTTTTCCAGGACTAACTTCAACACAAAACTCTTCACTGCCTGTAGTTTTTATCTCATACAAAAACTTCTTTCTACCCACTTTTAATAAAACAGGTTGCAAAACAAGACTTGAAATGCTTTTTAAAGGAACAACTTGTTCTTCCTTTAAACTCCTGTCATCTATGTATAAGTTTTCGTCATCATACCAAAACACTATCTTGCCTTTATTGAAATTATAAATCACAAAAAACAGAACAATCAAGTGCACCAAACGCTGATTAACAACCATCCACCACAAATCCGAATGATAAATAATGTGGTTAGTTAATCCATAGCTATCAAAAATTGGTAGCGAAACAAAACACCATGCTAATATGGCAATAACCAAACTTGAAGATATCGCGTCATTTACAGAAAGCCGGGTACGCATGATTACGGTTTATAACACAAGATAAAAAAAGTCAACCAAATTGACATACAGAAATTTTAAATAGGGCGTTGCCTGCGGCCCGCGCTATCCGTTACAACTCCTCGCCACTGATAGAAGTGGCTGCGGGGTTTTCACTACTATCGCTAACGCAAATAGGTTTAATTACATCTTACATTCTTCCCTCCTTAGGGGTTAGAGGGCTTATGCCAGCACCGGCTGCACCTTTGTCAATGCTTTTATCTCCTCCATCAATTCATCACTCGGATTAACCTTAAATGACTTCGATGGCATGTCCATCAATATCGCGTCCTCTTTATCCTGTATCTTAAACCGAAGGGTACAATTCTTTACCGGGTACTTTTCGTTGTTCACGTTGATTACTTCCTGCAACCCATTCAGCAACTCAGTATTCAGATCGTTCAAATTAAGCAGCACCGTAAGTGATTTTGTAAACTTATCCCGCATCTCAGATAACAATCCCATGGCGGTAATGCGCAGGTCCCAGTTACCTTCCTGACGGAATTTTTCTTCGATGTTTCCTTTAATATGGATAAAGCAATCTTCCATCAGCAGGTTACGGAATTTAATGTATTCATCCCCAAAAAGGGCAAACTCATAATTGTCCAGGTAATCTTCGAGGACGAACGTCCCGAAAGGTTTGCCGGTTTTGGTGGTTTTATGCTGCACTTTTGTCATAATGCCGCCAATATTCATTTCAGCCCCACCTTTGCGCAGGTTATTAAAGGCCATTTCGGTTTCTTCGCCGCCTTCGCGGTTCTTCATTTTTTGGAGGAGTTTCAGGTCGGATACCGTATGCTTACAGAAACGCTCCAACTCTACTTTATAATTATCCAGCGGGTGTCCGGTCAAATAAATACCGATAACCTCCTTCTCGTACTTCAATTTCTCTATCAGCGGAAATTCTTCCGATTCAGGCAACGTAGGTTCAGGGATATATGATGCTACCGAACCACCGAATAGCGATGATTGTGAGCTATTTTGTGTATTCTGATAATCATTAGCGTATTTGCTCAGACGTTCTATCCCGTTCAAAATACCATTCTCTGTTTTAGCGAAGAATTGCGCACGCTTAAAGCCAAAGCTGTCAAACGCACCGCTGTACACCATATTCTCTAACGATTTTTTGTTTACCGCCCTGGTGTTAGATCGCTGCGCGAAATCATATACCGTTTTATAAGCCCCGTTGGCCTCACGCTCTTCAATAATGGCTTCCACCGCGTTATTGCCCACACCTTTTATCCCCGAAAGGCCAAAACGGATATTACCGTTGCTGGTAGCCGTAAACAATACCGACGACTCATTAACATCCGGACCCAAAACCAGCGTACCCATGCGGCGGCACTCTTCCATAAAAAAGGATATCTTTTCCATGTTGTTCTGATTGTTCAATACCGCGGCCATGTATTCTGCCGGATAGTGAGCCTTCAAAAAAGCCGTTTGATAAGCCACCAACGCGTAGCAAGTAGAGTGCGATTTATTAAAAGCGTATTGCGCGAAGGCCTTCCAGTCATTCCAAACTTTGGTCAGTTTATCTTTAGGGTGGCCCTTGGCAGTGGCACCTTCCACAAACTGGCTTTCCATTTTATTTAGTACCTCTATCTGCTTTTTACCCATTGCTTTACGCAGCACATCGGCATCGCCTTTACTAAAGCCCGCCAGCTTTTGCGATAAAAGCATCACCTGCTCCTGGTATACGGTAATGCCATAAGTTTCAGCAAGGTATTCTTCCATATCGGGCAAATCGTACACAACAGGCTCTAAACCATGCTTACGCTTGATAAATGCAGGAATATACTCTATTGGGCCCGGGCGGTACAGGGCGTTCATAGCGATCAGATCCTCAAACTTATCGGGCTTCAAATCGCGCAGGTACATTTGCATACCATCACTTTCAAACTGAAAGGTGCCGTTGGTATCACCACGCTGGTAAAGCTCATAAGTCTTTTGGTCGTCAAGCGCGATATAATCTATATCGATGCTCACACCATGGTTTTGCTTTATCATTTGCAATGCGCCCTTAATAATGGTGAGGGTTTTAAGGCCCAAAAAGTCCATCTTAATAACGCCTGCGTCTTCTATCACGCGGCCATCATACTGGGTAACCAGCAAGTCAGAGTCTTTAGCCGTTGCCACGGGAACAATATTGGTCAGATCGTCCGGCGCGATGATAACCCCCGCAGCATGTACACCGGTATTACGTACAGAACCTTCCAGTTTTTCGGCAGCTTTTAATACCTGGCTGCGCAGGTCGTTACCATCCAAAATGGCTTTCAATTCGGGCACTTGTTCAATAGCTTCTTTCAGCGTAATACCCAAAGTATCGGGCACCAGCTTTTTCATGGCGTTAACCTCGCTCAATGGCATATCCAATACCCGACCAACGTCCTGTATACTGGTACGAGCTGCCATGGAGCCATAGGTGATAATTTGCGCCACCTGGTTCTTGCCATATTTATCCACCACGTAATCTATCACCTTTTGCCTGCCCTCATCATCAAAATCAGTATCAATATCGGGCATGCTCTTACGGTCGGGGTTCAAAAACCTTTCGAAAAGCAGGTTGTACTTTAACGGGTCGATATTGGTGATGCCTGTACAATAGGCCACTACGCTACCCGCCGCCGAGCCACGACCCGGGCCAATAAACACACCGATATCGCGCCCATGCTTAATAAAATCGGCAACGATGAGAAAGTAACCCGCAAAACCCATGGTACGGATGGTGAACAGCTCAAAGTTGATACGTTCTTCCGCTTCCGGGGATATATCTATATATCGCGCCTTAGCGCCGGTAAAAGTTAAGTGTTTAAGATACTCCCACTGGTTTAATACATCGCTCTCCGGCCCGTCGTGTATCTTAAACTCGGGCGGTATAGGGAAATTGGGGAGCATAATATCGCGCTTCAGTTTCAGCACGTCCACCTTATCCACTATCTCGTTGGTATTGTCTAATGATTCGGGCAGGTCATGGAACAGTTGGCCCATTTCCTTTTGTGTCTTAAAATAAAACTGATCATTAGGGAAACCAAAGCGGTAACCTTTGCCGCCTTCCTCATCGGTAGCTATGGGGGTACTCTGCATATCGCCGGTATTTACACAAAGCAAAATATCGTGCGCGTTACTGTCTACCTGATCTACGTAGTGTGAATCATTCGAACAGATCATCTTCACATTATACTTTTTGGCGTATTTAACCAGCGTATCGTTAATGATCTGTTGTTCGGGTATCTCGTGGCGCTGCAGCTCGATGTAGTAATCCTCACCAAAAATATCCAGCCACCATTTAAATTCAGCCTCCGCTTCCTCGGGCGTACCCTTTAATATGGTTTGTGGTACCGATGCGCCAATACAGCAGGTGGTAGCAATTAAACCCTTGTGATATTTAAGCACCAACTCCTTATCAATACGCGGCCATTTGCTGTACAGGCCCTCCATATAACCCAGCGAGCACAGCTTTACCAAATTTTTATAGCCTTCGGCATTCTTAGCCAAAAACAGCTGGTGGCGGCGCACATCCTTTTTCTCTTTGGTAAACTGCTTTTTATGCCTGTCGTCCACCAAATAAAACTCGCAGCCTACAATGGGTTTAACGCCATGTTTACTTGCCTCGGCCACAAACTTGAACACCCCGAACATGTTACCGTGGTCGGTAATGGCCAATGCCTTCATGCCATCGGCAGCGGCTTTTTTATAAAGCTTGCTAATGTCGGCAGCGCCATCTAAAAGCGAGAACTGGGTATGTACGTGGAGGTGCGAAAAATCGGGCATGGCAAATGAAAAAATCTGTTACACTAATATCTTTACGGGAGAAACAAATTTATCAAAAAAGGATGGTTGAAAGTTGGATGTTGAAAAAAAGGAAATATGTTTACTTTTATTTGATTGATGAAAAACGCTTTAAGGATTTCCTTTATTTTACTGATGCTGATGGTGTCATTTTCCTGCCATCACCCGCACGCCAACCGCGTTGTCATCATCCAACCTTTTACTTATATTTCCCCTTCGCTTATCGCAACAGCATATAAAAAGATACAGGAAACCATCCCAAAAACCATTCTCAGAAAAGCAATTCCCTTACCAACATCGACTTACTACGCATCGCGTAACCGCTACCGTGCCGATAGCATTATTAAATACCTAGATCATTTTGGCAGTGCCGATACAGTTGTAATCGGGTTAACATCCAAAGACATCAGCACCACCAAAGGCAACATGCATGATTGGGGTATTATGGGTTTAGGTTATGAGCCCGGCAACGCTTGCGTAGTATCAACTTTCCGACTATCAAAAACCAATACCCAAAACCAGTTTTCCAAGGTCGTCTTGCACGAACTTGGTCACACACAAGGCTTGCCACATTGCCCCAATAAAACCTGCTTTATGTGCGATGCAGGAGGCGGCAACCACCTTGATGATGAGATTGGGTTTTGCCCCAACTGCAAAGCTTATTTAAAAGGCAAGGGATGGAACTTAGACTAAACACATCTAAAAAATTTAATTAGTAAGAAATTGCACTAAAAATAGTCCACCACCAAAACTATACCCCATATTATTTGTACTAAGTACTGAAAACATCATCATATCGCAAATAATTCTATACAACCATTGAACAGAGCCGGACGCATAGCGCTTAAAACCTTATTATGGATATTGGGTATTGTGATATTCCTGGTGGTATTAGTGGTGATACTCATCCAGGTGCCGTCCGTTCAAAACTTCGCTAAAAACAAAGTGGTAAATTACTTGCAGGAGAAGATCAAAACTAAAGTACAGATCAACCGCCTCAGCGTTGAGTTCCCAAAGTTGATCGTTTTAGAGGGTGTTTATTTTGCCGATCAAAAAGGCGATACGCTGATAGCCGGCAATAAAATGAAGGTGGATATTTCCATGTTCCAACTGCTGCACAGCAAGGTTGAGGTAAATGAGATCAACTTTCAGGGCATTACCGCCAACGTGATCCGCACACCCGATAGTGTTTTCAACTACGATTACATCAGCAAAGCTTTTATGAGCGAGCAGAAAAAGGAACCGCAAAAAACAGATACCTCTTCTACCCTTAAATTTTCGCTTGATAAAGTTATCCTCGACAATATCCATATCCGTTATTCCGATGCGATAAGCGGCAACGATATCCGCTTTTTGTTGACCCACTTTGATACCCGCGTTAAGGATTTTGATATGGACAAAATGAAGTTCAATATCCCTAAGATCACCTTGGCGGGATTTGATGCGAAGATAGTTCAGACACCATCGGGTACACTCGCACCCACTGGTCCGGATACCGCCTCAACACCAATCAACCTCGACCTCAAACTCGATGTGATCGACCTTTCAAAGATCCATGTGGATTACACCGGCAAGGAGATGAAAACCAACGTTACCCTCGGCAAGTTTTTAGTTAACGTTGATAAGATAGACCTGAAGAACCAGGATGTAAACCTGAAAAGCATTGAATTGGCAGACACGCGATCGATGGTGACCTTGCTAAAACCCGAAACCGTAAAAAAAGCTATCGTTAAAGCTGTTAAAAAGTTAGATACCATTATGGCCGCCCCCACAAGCGGCAAACCATGGGCGCTAAAATTGGGTAAACTGAGCCTGAAAAATAACGATGTGAAGTTTGACAACGATGCCCAGGCACCGATGAAAGGCTTTGACTACATGCACATGAACGTGCGCAACCTGAATGCCGAGTTCGAAAATTTTGTGTATTCAAAAGATATTACCGGGCGCATCAATTCCTTCAGCTTTAGCGATAAGAGTGGGTTGGCTGTTAAACAATTCCATACCTCTTTCCTTTACGGCGATAAGCAATCGTACCTGAACGATCTGTATTTGGAAACCCCCAATTCGGTGCTACAGAACCAGGTGCAGATCAGTTATCCCTCTATCTCTGCCATCGCAGATAATTTGGGTCTGCTGCACATCAACGCCAATGTGGTGGGTAGCAAAGTGAGTTTGAAAGATGTGTTGCTTATTATGCCCAACATGTCATCGATGGAGCCGTTCAAACATTCACCTAACGCGGTATTCAGGTTGAGTACAAGTGTTATCGGCAATTTGAATAACCTGAGTATACCGAGTATGGATGTAACCGGCCTGAGCCACACCCACGTTAAAGCATCAGGAACAATCAAAGGTCTGCCTGATATGAACAAGGCATACTTTGACCTGCGCATTGCCGACCTGACCACCAATAAAGCGGATATTAACCGTCTTGCACCTGCAGGTTCTATCCCATCCAACATCAATATCCCCAATGCCTTAAGCGCCAGCGGGACTTTTAAAGGCGGGATGACCAATTTTAACACCAACTTAAAGCTACATTCTACTGATGGTTCGGTGGATGGTAAGGTAGCCCTAAAAATGGGCCCTGGTAAAAATAATATGGTTTATGATGCTGATGTAAAAGCGTATAACCTCAATGTAGGTAAACTCATCGGCCAAAGTAAAAATGTAGGCGTAGTTACCTTAGCCGCAAAAGTAAAAGGCTCCGGCACCGATCTAAAAACCGCTAACGCTACTTTCAGCGGTAATATGGTGCGTGCAAGTATCCGTGGGTATGGCTACCAAGACTTAACTTTTAAAGGTTCGGCAAACCATGGCGCTATTGCAACGGTTGCTAATATGAAAGACCCTAACCTGAACTTCGCATTGGATTTGAAAGCGGACATGAGCAAGAAATATCCATCGGTAAATATGAATTTGGTAGTGGATAGCGCCAATATCCAACGCCTTGGTTTCTCTAAAGACCCGATGCGTTTCCACGGAAAGGTAGTTGCCGATGTACCCACTGCCGACCCTGATTACCTGAATGGCAATATCGCCATGACAGATATCCTGTTCATTAATAAAGACCATCGCATCCGTATGGATAGTGTAAGCGTGGTGGCCACGGCTACGCCGGATAGCAGTACGCTAAACCTTAAATCGCAGCTCATTACCGCTCATCTTGGCGGGAAGTACAAGCTTACCGAACTTGGCGTTGCTTTGCAGGACGATATCAACAAGTATTTTAACATGAACGCGGGCAGCAAGCAGCCAAAGCCGAAGTATTCGCCTACATCGGTAAATTTCAGCGCGGTGATATCAAAAACACCTGTAATGATACAATTTGTGCCCGACCTGAAACACCTCGACCCGGTACGCTTAAGCGGCAGCTTTGACAGCGAGAGCGGCAAGCTGATCGTTAACGGTTCAGCCCCGCGCATCGTGTATGGCACCAACACAATTAACGCGCTCAACCTGAATATCAATACCAATAACAACGCGTTAAACTACAACATTACCCTGGCCGAAATTAAAGCATCTCAAATAGACCTAATTAATACCAGCATTAGCGGGAATGCACAAAACAATAAGCTAAATACCAGTATCCAGGTTCGTGATGCTAAGAATAAAGAACGCTACCGCATTGCAGGCGTATTTGACCAGGCGGGTACCGATTACCGTTTTAGCCTGTTGCCAACAGGCTTGCTATTGGATTATACCGCATGGACAGTTAACGCCGATAACGCCATAGAATTTGGCAGTAACGGCGTTTTGGCGCGCAACTTTAATATATCCAATTCTGGCCAAACACTTAGCATAACCAGTAACCCACCCCAACTGAACGCACCATTGCATATCGCTTTCACTAACTTCAGGATAGAAACATTGACCAAGCTGGCGCAACAAAACTCGCTGCTGGTAGGTGGTGTAATTAACGGTACTGCCGATGTAAAGAACCTGGATAAAACAGCGGAATTTACATCAGACTTGAATATTAATGATTTTAACTTTAAAGGTGATACCGTGGGAAATATCGCGTTAAAAGTAAACAACCAAACCGCCAATACCCTGGCCGCCAATATGGCAATTACAGGCAAGGGCAACCAGGTAAATTTAGATGGCTTTTATTATACCGATAAAAGCAGTTTTGACCTGAACCTGGATATTGTTAACCTGAACCTGAAAAGTATAGAAGGTTTTAGCTTCGGTAACCTTCGCCGTTCAAGTGGCGCTATAAACGGAAAGTTAAAAATTACAGGCACCACCGATATCCCCGTTATACGTGGCGATCTTAATTTTAATAACGCGGCGTTTAACATAACCAAAATAAACACGTACTACCGTGCTCCTAAAGAGAAGGTCACCTTTAATTCCGATGGTATTTTATTTAATGATTTTACGTTGATCGATTCGGCAGGAAATAAGGCTGTGGTTACAGGCAACGTGTATACCACCAATTATACCAGCTATAAATTTGGCTTGGATATCAATACCAGCAACTTCAGGGTATTTAATGCCGTGCAATCGGAAAGCAAGTTATATTACGGGCAGATATACCTGGATAGCCAGATTAAAATACGTGGCGATATGGATAGGCCAATTGTTGATGCCACATTAAAAATTAATGATAAAACCGACCTCACCATTGTGATACCGCAGGATGACCCGGCCATGCAGGACCGTAAAGGCGTGGTAGAGTTTGTTAATAAAAAGGCTCCAAAACTGGACAGTATTATGAAACAACAGCTGGATTCGTTAAAGAAATCTAGCTTAGTGGGCATGGATATTTCAGCCAATATCACGGTGGATAAGAACGCCGCATTTACCATTGTTGTTGATGAGCGCAATGGAGACATTGTTCACTTAAAAGGTGATGCACAATTGAATTTAGGTATCGACATCAGCGGTAAAACGAGCCTTACAGGCACCTATACTGTTAATTCCGGTTCGTACGACCTTGCTTACGCTACGGTTAACCGCAAGTTTCTCATCAAACAGGGCAGTACTGTTACCTGGGAGGGCGACCCTACCATGGCCCGCTTGGATGTTACAGCGATATATGTAGCCAAAGTTCCGCCGATAGATCTGGTAGCCAACCAGCTGGCATCAGAAACTGAGCGGACCATGTACAAAACAAAGCTTCCGTTCAACGTAAACCTGCGCTTGCAAAACGAGCTGATGAAACCCGACATTTCCTTCGGCATCACACTTCCGGATAGTACATACACCGTAACAAGCGATGTAATAAGCACTGTTAACGCTAAGTTGGACCAGTTAAGACAAGATCCTAATGAGTTGAACAAACAAGTATTCGCGGTATTGTTGCTAAACCATTTTGTTGGCGAAAACCCTTTCCAAAGCCAGGGCGGCAGCGAAGGTTTGGCAGGCACCGTACGCAGCAGTGTAAGCTCGCTGCTGTCCGATCAGTTGAATAACCTTGCCGGCAACTTAATTGAGGGCGTAGATGTTAACTTCGCATTGCAGTCGGGTGCCGATTACTCCAGTGGCACCAGCACCAACCGTACAGACCTGAACGTGGGTTTGTCCAAACGCTTTTTGAACGACAGGCTGACCGTTACTGTAGGTAATAACTTTAACCTTGAAGGGCAGCAGGCTAATGAAAAAGCTACAAACATTGCCGGCGACATATCAGTAGGTTATAAGTTGACTGCAGATGGCCGGTATATGATACGCGCCTACCGTCGCGACCAGTTTATTGTAATACAGGGGCAGGTAATTGAAACCGGCGTAGGCTTTTCATTAACTGTTGATTACAACCGCATAAGCCAGATATTTACACGCTCAAAAGCGGTTAAGGAAATGAAGGCGAAGCAAAAGGAAGAAGATAAGAAGCAAAAAGAAGAGCAAAAACAAGTTGCCAACGAACAAAAACAGTCTCAAAATTAAAACATGGCCAAACGTTTATCATATCTTATTCTCCTTGCAATAATTGCATCGTCATGCAGTAATATAAAATACCTGCCCGATGGGCAAAAATTGTATACGGGTGCAAATATTACCATTAAAGATAAGAGCGTTAATAAGAAAGAGCAAAAGGCCATAAAAACAGAGCTATCTTCACTAATAAGGCCACAGCCAAATGCAAAGATATTGGGCCTTCGGTTCAAGCTTTGGCTGCACAACATCAGCAAGGGTAAAAAGAATTTCATCTCCCGCTTTATTAATAAACGCGGCGAGCCGCCTGTGCTTTTCAGCGCGGTAGATATTGACCAAAACAGCAAGATATTTCAAAACAGGTTGCAAAACGAAAGCTATTTCCAGGCGCAGGCCGAAGGCGATAGCGTAGTAAAAGGGCGACGTGTTTCGGTAAACTATACGGTACAAACCGGTCCGGCTTATCATATCAACGAACTGCATTTCCCTACAGATACAGGTAGTTTGGATACCGCTGTAGCGGGAACACGGAGCAGAAGTTTGCTAAAGGTTGGCGATAAATATAACCTTGATGTAATTAAGGCCGAGCGTGTGCGCATAGATGCCCGTTTAAAAGAAGAAGGATTTTATTATTTTAATGCCGATGATATACTGGTGCAGATAGATAGTACCAACGCGGGTAAAAACATGGTGAATGAATATGTAACCATTAAACAAGAAACCAATGACAAGGCCTGGGATATTTACACTATTAAGAACATATATATCTATCCGCGCTATTCGCTCAGGGATACTTCCGTTAAACTGGATTCTGCGAAAAGGTATGACGATTATTTCGTTATCGACCCGAGAAATACCATTCATCCTTATGTGTTCCGTAATGTAATGTCGTTCCACCCCGGCGAACCTTATAACCGTGCCGATCATAACCAGGCATTGAGTCGCTTTATCGATTTAGGACCATACAAATTTGTAAAGAATAATTTTGTGGATGCATCAGATCCGGGTTCGCCAAAACTGAACGCGTTTTATTACTTAACGCCATATCGTAAAAAATCGTTGCGCTTTGAATTATTGGGCCGAACAACATCCGCTAATTTTACAGGTACGCAGGCCACACTAAGTTGGAAAAACCGCAACGCTTTTTTTGGTGCCGAGTTATTAACGGTATCATTACTGGCTAGTTCGGATATTCAGGCCTCGGGGCAAAACAGTGGGTATAATGTGTATCAAACCGGTATCCAAACCAGCCTTACATGGCCACGCTTTATTACGCCTATGCGGGTAAATTCAAACAGCGATTATTTGCCACGCACCAATTTGCAATTGGAGTACGACTTGACCACACGCACCAACCTCTACAACCTAAACGCCTTTAAAGCACAATTTGGTTATCAATGGAGGCAGGATAAACACATCAGTCATGACCTGGAACTAACAAGTATTACCTACGTTAGCGCCACTAACGTTACCAAGCAATATACCGACAGCATAAATAAAACTCAAAACCCAACCTTAAAACACGTTATTGATAACCAACTAACTTTTGGGCCAACGTATAGCTATACCTATACCAACACCGCCGAAGATTATAAAACAAACACGTATTTCTTTAATGGAAAGGTTGGTTTATCGGCAAATTTATTGGGTTTGATTAGCGGAGCAGATACCCTTGGCGGGAGGGATAAAAAAATATTCGGCACAAATTATAACCAGTATGTAAAACTGGAAAGCGAATTGAGGTTTTATCACAACATTAACAGCACCAGTAAGTTTGCAGCACGCTTTTATGCCGGTGCCGGGTTATCATACGGTAACTCTACCCTGATGCCTTACAGCCAGCAGTTTTTTATTGGTGGCTCAAATAGTTTGCGTGGTTTCAGGGCGCGATCGGTTGGTCCGGGCTCTTACACCCCTACAAATACAAGTGGCATAGGTTTCTTGCCCGATGAGTCGGGCGATATTAAACTGGAGGCGAATTTGGAGTACCGCCCCAAACTGTTTAGTATAGTTTATGGTGCTTTGTTTATTGATGCAGGTAATATATGGAACCTAAGATCACATAACGGTTTAGATGGTGCTGCTTTCGGTAAAAACTTTTTAAGCCAGATAGCCGCCGATGCCGGTTTTGGCCTACGTTTCGACGTAACCGTTTTAGTACTCCGTACTGATCTGGGCTTCCCCATCCGCAAACCTTATTTACCCGAGGGCCAACGCTGGGTGATAAACAAAGTGAACTTTTTGGATGGCGGCTGGCGCAGTCAAAACCTTGTGTTTAATTTGGCCATTGGGTATCCGTTTTAAACCTTACACAACCTTAGGCTGAAGAAAGGGTAAAAAAAAGAATAACTTATTGTTTTCATTTCCAAATAAGCTCCCTTTTACTATCTTAGGGCACTAATCCAATATAAATTATAACCAAATGAAAATAACCGTAATTGGTGCCGGTGCTGTAGGTGCAACCTGTGCCGACAATATTGCCCGCAGAGAATTAGCTGAAGAATTAATTTTATTAGACATTCGCGAAGGTTTTGCCGAAGGCAAGGCTATAGATATGATGCAAACTGCATCGTACCTGGGTTTTGATACTAAAATTACCGGTGTAACCAACGATTACGCTGCAACTGCCGGTTCAGAAGTGGTAGTGATCACGTCGGGTTTACCACGTAAACCAGGCATGACCCGCGAAGAACTGATTGGCACCAATGCAGGCATTGTAAAAAGCGTTACCGAAAACATTGTTAAATACTCGCCAAATACCATCATCATCGTGGTTTCAAACCCGATGGATACCATGAATTACCTTACCTTTAAAACATCAGGCTTGCCTAAAAACAAGATCATAGGTATGGGTGGCGCTTTGGATTCGGCTCGTTTTAAATATTACCTGAGCCAGGAATTAGGCTGCTCACCAGCCGACCTGAACGCTGTAGTTATCGGTGGCCATGGCGATACTACTATGATCCCGTTGATCAAACACGCTACCTGGAATAGCATCCCGGTTACCCAGTTTTTAAGCCAGGAACAGCAGGATAAAATTGTTGCCGCTACAATGGTTGGCGGTGCAACACTAACCAAACTGATAGGCACATCGGCATGGTACGCGCCGGGTGCGGGTACTGCCGCTATGGTAGAGAGCATTGTGCGCGATGAGAAAAAACTGATCTCGTGCGGCGTTGCTTTAGATGGCGAATACGGCCAGAAAGACATTTCCCTGGTTGTGCCTGTTGTATTGGGCAAAAGCGGATGGGAAAAGATCGTTGATTTTAAACTAAGCGATGCCGAACAAGCCGAGTTTAACAAAAGCGCCGACGCGGTACGTAATATGAACCAGGTTTTAGCTGATTCAAACTTTATATAATTGACAGAAATACCCCTCCAGATAATAGATCTTGAAGACGACGGCTTCCACCCATTGGTGGAAGTTGTTGTTTTTGGCAAGACCCATACCGTGGTTTTAGATACCGGGGCATCGCGCACCGCGTTCGATAAAAGTATTCTGTTCGAAGCCAATAACGAGGCCGCCTTCCGCGACAGCGAAAAACTATCTACAGGCTTAGGCACCAACACCATGACCTCGGCTACCCTGCTCCTGCACGATCTGCACATCGGCACCTTGCACATCCCAGATTTTGAAGTTGCCGTGCTCGACCTATCCACCATCAACGTAGCCTACAGGCAATTAAACCTGCCACTTATTTTAGGTGTTTTAGGTGGCGATGTACTGATGAAATACGAAGCTGTAATTGATTACGGCAAACGTGTACTTTTATTAAAAGACAATTAGGCCACAATAGTTCGCTTTCTGTACTTCCCTGCAAAGTAAAAGGCAGCATATAATATGATCAGGCCGGTCAGCATACCAAACCTCGAAAAGACAGCCCTGTGCAATACACCGCTCCAAACATCGATATACCGGTTAGGCCTGAATGCGAAACTGGCTGCGGTTATTTTACCGGGTGGCAAGGGATAAATATGGTAAATACGCCTTAACTCATCCTCATCACCCGACCTGCGGTCTTTAGACTGTTTTAGGGTTTCAACCAGTAGTATCATCAGGCTTCTCTTTTCTATCCAGACGGTTATTTTATCACTATCCGGCCTCGTCCCTGTAATTTTATAGCAACTGGTATTACCTATCACTTCGCTTACATTCAATACAGGATTTTTTATGGTATTCAGAATATTATCCTTCCCATAAAACTCTTTTAACAGCAATCCCGGTATCAATGGTGCCCCATTCGGAAAAACGTGTTCTGTATCGTGTAAAACCCAAACCAGGCTTTTATAATCTTTAGTTCTATTGGTATATGCATACCATGTTCTTACTAAACTATCCGAAAGGCGGGTATAAGTATACAGCGAGTTTTCTTTGCCGTCCTCGTAATATTCAAAAGCAAATTGCCCGGTTTTGTGGTAAGCGGTTTTAAAAAAGTAGGTAAAGTTATATTTTTGATTCTCACCATAGCTTTCCTCAACCTTTCCCGAATCAACATAACCCGGTAAACCTGCATAATGTTCCTGTGTTTTAAGCAGGATATCCCTCACACCCATGGTGTCGGCAGGCACTGTATTTGCAAATACCAAAGCCGACAGTGCTACAAACAAACCGGTTAAACAATACCTCATGCTGTTGCCAATTTAAAATCCGGTTCCATGTCACGGCAATCAGCAATTGCCGCGCTTCGTACCACATAGCCTGCCCTGAAAAACACAATGGTTAACATTATCGCAATACTGCCTGTAACAGATGCGGTTGCAAATTTTCCTTCACCTGCTAAAATCTGTGTAGCAAACCACAACAAATAAGCAAACATTTCTAAGTATATCCATTTAAACAGCACTATATTACTCATCGCCAAAGTATAATAGTTTTTGTATTTCCTTGCCTGGCCAAACCTCATTGTCATGGTAATGAGGTATATGGGTACAAAGGGCAAAAAACCTTGAAAAATTGCTCCACTAAATGTCCCTGGGATTTCCGGCAGCCGTACTTCGGTATAAAAAAGATAAAGCCATAACACAATTGTAGTACAAGCCACGGCATATTTAAGGTTCAGTTGCGCCATCAGCGTTTTTAAAAACATGTTACGGTATTTGTTTACCAGCGATGCTTTTTTGCTTTCTTCAAATATCTTAAAGCTGTTATCGCCAAACTCCATCCGTACCATAATGTAAGCGTCTTCCAGGGCCAACCTGTCATCGGCCGTCATCATATCCTGTATGGGATATTTAATGTGTTCGATTATTTCCAGCTGCAAATCGGGGTATTTACAATCCTGCGCAACATACACCCTTATGGTTTCCAATTGATCGTTACTCAATATCATAAGCGGCATTGTTTTTAAATTCAGTAAAGTAAACCCTGAAAAAAATGGCGAAATTTAACATGATTACAGCAACCGCAATACCGCATAGCACTAAAGCAAGCTTATGTAACCATCCAAAATTATCACTGCTAAAACTGAACATATAACCAAAAAACAGCACGCCTAAGGATAACGAAAACGGCATTTGTATTTTATCTATAGCCGTTTCTGTTAAAATGCGGTCCTTATAATTCTTCTCATGTATGTTGGTACGATACTTTTGTACCATAACATAACACCATGGCACACAGGCGAAAATACAAACAAGTACAAGCGGCATAACAAAACTAAGTTGATATACATTGCACACATAATAAACCGCCACAGGTAAAAGCAGCATGCATAACAGTACAAGGGGGTTACGCAGGTATGCTTTAAGGCAAGCCATATACTTAATATTCAGGTCTTTTTTAATATAGCTTTTGCGGCACCTTTCCATCTGCGCCACGCCATGATATCCGCCAAAGTCTTCTTCCAAAATTTTATAGGCTTCGGTATACAAATTACCATCAACAACCCGCTCCTGTAATGCTGTCACTACATGGTCGTAAACTTCCTCGAATGTTTCCTGGTACAAAACCACATCCGTCAGGAGTTTTTTCAGTAATAGTTCATCCAGAGTTGTTAAGTTCATCGTGCCATATTTAATTTAAACTCATCCCTGTACAACTTAAAAAACGACAGCACATACACCATATAAAACACAAAAATGAATATACATACCCCACCGTTCATTTGTATACGATGATTGGCAATGTTCAATAAGTTAAATGTACTGTTCGACAAAAGGGCTGCGATAAAAATATAGTTATCCTTTACCGATTGCTTTTTATATTCAGCAAAATCCCATTGTTTGTACTTAGCCGAGAGCTTTTTGTAAAGGATAAACAACATGGGTACCACCGCGCTTGCCGTGGTAAACTCCAGTAAATACCCACGACTAACCTGGTTGGCTGTTAAAAAATATGCCGCAATAGTAATAATTACGGTAAAACCAACTACCGGAAAATTAAAGAACTGCATCATGTGCTGAAAATGTTTTTTCCGCATGGCTATGTTCATCAGCTTAACGCGATCTTTTTCCATTGCCTTCAACTCATCACGTCCGCCAAACTCTTCATTAATGATCTTCTTTGCAGTTGCAGTTACGTCAATTTCCGTATCATCAAGTCGCTCAATGGCAGATGCGATATGATCGTAAACCTCTTCATAGGTTTCACGGTATTTTACTACAAAATTCAACTCATCCTGTAGTTCCTGTAGTTGTTCTTCGGTTAGTGTCATATCGCCAGGCGTTTTTTAAACTCGTTTTTGTAAACAATCAACCCCGCAATTAAATACAAAGCCAATACAAAGGAAGCGAAGTCTATGATCGTAGCTGCTATGTTTATGAACACCCGGTGATAATCAGCTTTGAAGATAGAACTGGTTTGGATATACAGAAAGCTGCACAACACCCTAAAAAGCACTAAATAAATATAGCCTTTCCAGGTAATCCGCCACATTATCTTTATGCTCGCGTTGTTAATGGATGGTTTTCGATTCCTGTTCTTTTTCCTGAGTATAAAATTGCTGATGCTCATTATAATAAAAGAACTAATAGTAAGTAAGATAAAGCTCCCGGAAAAAACTGAATTGATATTTAATAATTGGTGCTCATAAAAATAACCGTAAATACTACAAAATGTAATTAAAACCAACAATCCCGGCAGTTTAAAAAACCAGTAGAGCTGATCCTTTTGTTTTTGAAACGTCTCTTTCCTTACAATCCGCCTCCTGTTCTCTTCCAGCATTTTTATTCCGTAATGCCCGCCAAAATCGTCTTCAAGTATATTACCGTACGCCCGTTGCAGATCGGCTAAGTCCTGCTTTTCCTCTAAGGAAGTGATTACATGGTCGTAAACCTCCTGGTAAGTTTCATGGTATTCAACCTCATTACTTACCAATACGCCAATATTGGCTTTTTGCTCTTTAGTCAGTATCATTTTGTAGTAGGCTTCAGGTTCAACAATAATTGCAGTTGATCAATAAAAGCCTGTGCTTCGTCAAGCTTACTTGCAACCCCGTTGCCTCCTTCTTCGGTTAAGCGATAGTATTTCCGTACCCGGTTATCTACTATCTCAGTAAAAGTTTCCAGCAAGCCTTCAGCCTCCAGCTTGTGCAGGGCGGGGTACAAAGCACCTTCTGTCAGCTTAATTTCGCCTGCTGTAATCTCTTTTACCTTTTGCGTTATCTCGTAACCATACATTTGGCTGTTATCTTCCAACAGCTTTAAAATAATGGTTTGTAGTGTCCCTTTTAATAGTGGATTGGTGCTCATACCAACAAAGGTATAAAAATTATATACATAAGAAAATTATGTATATAATTTTTTATACATTAAATAATTTCAATTATGTAACTATCTTTATCAAAGACCTCTAAACATTAACAACATGCGTAAACTACTTTTACTTCTCAGCGTAGTAGCTGTATTCCAGGCTTGCAAACCAAAAGCTGATGCCCCACCGCCGGCCAATAAAGAATTGGCTAAACTATTTGACAGCTATTTTGAAGGCTACCTTAAATTGAACCCGCTCACAGCCACCAGCATTGGCGATAAGCGCTACAATGATCAATTGCCTAATGATGGCTCGCAGGCTTATATAAAAGAAGCAAGTAAATTTTATAATGACTATTTGGGTAAGATAAATTTCTTCGCAGATATTAATTTAAATGAACAGGACAAACTCTCGTACGATATTTTTGTGTACGAAATGAAGATCAATGCCGATTATTTCAAATACCATTTTGAGTACCTGCCCTTTAACCAAATGTTTGCCCTTCCGCTTACCATTGGCCAGTTTGGTTCAGGATCGAGCGCGCAGCCATTTAAAACTGTTAAGGACTACGATGACTGGCTGAAACGCCTCTCGGCCTTTGCCCTTTGGGCCGATACCGCCAAAGCCAATTTCAGCAAAGGCATTAAAGCCGGCGATGCATTACCTAAAGCATTGGTGGTAAAAATGATACCGCAAATGGAGAGCATGGTGGTTACCGACCCTGCCAAAAGTTTGTTCTACACCCCCATCACTACTTTCCCTAAATACTTTTCGGAGGCCGACAAAAAGCGCCTGACCGAAGATTACAAAAAAGCTATTATGACGGCAGTTGTACCCACCTACAAAGGCCTGGGCGATTACCTGAAGAATGAATACCTGCCACACGCACGTACAACATCCGGTTTCTCGGCAATGCCCGATGGCGCGGCTATGTACACCTACCTGGTAAAACAGCAAACCACTACCGATAAAACACCCGACGAGATCTATAAGTTAGGCCTTAGCGAAGTAGCACGTATCCGTGGCGAAATGGACAGCATTAAAAACAAAGTTGGCTTTAAAGGCGATATGAAAGCCTTCTTCGCATACATGCAAAACGACCCGAAGTTTATGCCTTACAAAACACCTAAAGAGGTGCTGGCAGCTTTTGAAGATATACACCATCGCATGGAGCCGAACCTTAAAAAGATGTTTACCAATGTACCTAAAACGCCTTTTGAGATCCGCCAGACCGAAGCATTCCGCGCTGCCTCGGCCAGTGCCGAGTACAACCAGGGCAGTGCCGATGGCAGCCGTCCGGGTATATTTTATGTACCGATACTGGATGCCACCAAGTTTAATACCACTTCGGGCATGGAATCCTTGTTCCTACACGAAGCTATACCCGGCCACCATTACCAGATCTCGCTTACGCAAGAGAATACCACACTGCCTAAATTCCGCCGTTTTGGTGGCGATAACGCTTATGTAGAAGGCTGGGCATTATATTGCGAATCATTAGGTAAAGAGCTTGGCCTCTTTGCCGACCCTTACCAGCACATGGGCGCTTTGGGCGATGAGATGCACCGCGCCATCCGTTTGGTTGTTGATGTTGCTATCCACACCAAAGGCATGACCCGCGAGCAAGCCATTAAATACATGATGGACAACGAACAGATAAGTGAACAAGGAGCCACTGCCGAAATTGAGCGTTATATGGGTATACCCGGCCAGGCTTTAGGGTACAAAATAGGCGCCCTGAAGATCCGCGAGCTACGCAACAAGGCCGAAAAAGAACTGGGTACCAAATTTAGCATCGCCGCTTTCCATAACCAGATACTGAAAGATGGCTCAATGCCGCTGGCTGTTTTGGAGAGTAAGATTGATGCCTGGATAACATCACAGAAATAAGCATTCCCGGCACGTCATTGCGAGGAACGAAGCAATCCTAAACTGTTAAGGTCGCAAACCTTTCTATCGAAGATTGCTTCGTTCCTCGCAATGACGGTTTTATTTATTTTGCCATATTCGTAATGCCATACCCATCAATCCACCCAATTCCTTGGGTATTCTTGGGTATTTTCAGGTAAAATCAATACCCATCCTTATCAAATTCGTAATTTCACCAACTAAAAAGTCATGCTTGATTTTCCATTGTTGTTTGGCATTGCACCCAACTACGCCGGAATCAAACGGTGGTATTTGTGGGTATTTTAAAGAACTTTTATATCGCTCTCGCTATGGTTGGTGTTATCACCAGCATGGGTGGTATATGTCGGTGTTATTTCAAATAGGTCTCGCAAAACCATCCCGAATGAAATCAAAACTACTTACACAAATATACGAAATCCCACCCGCAACCCCACAAAAAAACCCGCCTAAAGCGGGTTTTCAATATCCAAAATTCTTGATTCTAACGTCTAAATCCTAAGTGTCAATCCTTGCGTAACGCGCGTTCTTCTCAATAAATTCGCGGCGTGGGGCAACATCATCACCCATCAGCATGCTAAAGGTATGATCGCACTCGGCGGCGTTTTCAATGGTTACTTTGCGCAGGGTACGGGTGTCGGGGTTCATGGTAGTATCCCACAATTGGTGGTCGTTCATCTCACCCAAACCTTTATAACGTTGTATGTGTACACTGTCTTCTTTACCGGCACCTTTTAGGCGTTGCACGGCAATATCGCGCTGTACATCGTTCCAGCAATATTCCTGCTCTTTACCTTTTTTAACTAAGTATAAAGGTGGCGCGGCAATGTACACGTAACCGCTTTCCACCAACTCTTTCATATAACGGAAGAAGAAGGTTAATATCAGCGTGGTAATGTGCGAACCATCCACGTCAGCATCCGTCATGATCACAATTTTGTGGTAACGCAGTTTATCGAGGTTCAAGGCTTTGGCATCATCTGCCGTGCCTATACTTACGCCCAGGGCGGTAAACATATTCTTTATCTCCTCGTTCTCGTAAATTTTGTGCTCCATGGCTTTCTCTACGTTCAGTATCTTACCACGTAGCGGCAAAATAGCCTGGTAGTCGCGGTTACGGCCTTGCTTGGCGGTACCACCCGCCGAGTCACCTTCCACAAGGTATAACTCACAAACCGCAGGATCGCTGTTCGCGCAATCGGCCAGTTTACCGGGTAATCCCGAGCCGCCCATTACGTTTTTACGCTGCACCATTTCGCGGGCCTTACGGGCCGCTGCACGGGCCTGTGCTGCAATTACAACTTTGTTAACGATCAGCTTGGCTTCCCTTGGGTTCTCTTCCAAAAAGTTGCCTAATATCTCGCCTACTGCCGAGTCAACCGCGCCAATTACTTCGTTGTTACCTAACTTGCTTTTGGTTTGGCCCTCAAACTGCGGCTCCTGTACTTTTACCGATATAATAGCCGTTAACCCCTCGCGGAAGTCATCGCCTGTTATCTCAATTTTATTATTCTTCAACAAACCCTCTTTATCGGCATAAGCCTTTAAAGTACGGGTTAAACCACGGCGGAAACCCGATACGTGCGTACCTCCCTCAATGGTGTTGATGTTATTTACATATGAATATACATTCTCGCTATAGGTATCGTTGTACTGGAAAGCCAACTCAACGGGTACGCCGTTCTTAATGCCATCCAAATAAATTGGCTCGGGTATAATTGATGTACGGGTGCTATCCAGGTAAGCTACAAACTCACGTAAACCACCTTCAGAGTAATAAGTATCTGTAAGGAAAGTGCCGTCTTCCAGTTGCTCACGTTCGTCGGTCAGCGTAAGCTTAATGCCTTTGTTCAAAAATGACAACTCGCGTAAGCGGCCCGCCAATGTTTCGTATTTATACTCTGTGGTCAGGGTAAAAATCTCCGGGTCGGGCTGAAAAGTTTGGGTAGTACCGGTATGGTCCGATACACCAATTTCCTTCACCTCGAACAGTGGTTTACCTTTTTCGTACTCCTGGGTAAATATTTTGCCTTCGCGGTAAACCAGCGTTTTCATATGGGTTGATAGCGCGTTAACGCAACTTACACCCACACCGTGCAAACCACCCGAAACCTTGTAAGTATCCTTATCAAACTTACCACCGGCATGCAGCACGGTCATAACAATTTCGAGTGCCGATTTTTGTTCTTTTGTGTTGATACCTGTCGGGATACCACGGCCGTTATCAATAACGGTAATGGAGTTTCCTTTGTGGATGAAAACATTAATGGTATCGCAATGGCCTGCTAAGGCCTCATCTATCGAGTTATCTACAACTTCATATACCAGGTGGTGCAAACCTTTCGAACCTGTATCGCCAATGTACATCGACGGGCGCTTACGAACCGCCTCTAAACCTTCTAAAACCTGTATATTATCCGCTGAATAATTGGATTTGTCTTCTATTTCTTCGCTCATATTTTATGTTAAATCAGCAACCTTCAAAAATAAGAATAAAGGCCGATATAGGCACTATTGTTGATAAATAGCAGAGTGTTAATTTCAGTCGTTCAAAACATTAGGATAGTTAACCCGAAACTTTATCTTTGTCAAAATTTTACGTTACAAATCAATGAAACAATTCACTTCAACTATAGCTAAAGTAACCATAGCTGTAAGCATTTTAGGCGCTGTTGCAGCATGCCAAAACAAAACTGAAACTAAAACAGCTACCCCTGCCACAGCAGTAGCCGAAAAAGCCGAAATTGTATATGTTAACCAGGATACGCTATTAACTAAATACGAATACTTTAAAGATATGACCAAACGCCTGCAGGAAAAAGGCGATGCCGCTAAAAGTGACCTGCAATCAAAAGGTCAGGCGTTTGACCGTGATGTAGCAGATTACAAAAAGAACATAGCTACCTTAAGTGCAGATCAGCGTGCAAGCACCGAGCAACGTTTAGGCCGTAAACAACAAGAGTTGCAAGCTTACCAGCAAAATGCTACCGCCCAGTTCCAAAACGAGCAGGCTGGTGAAAATGAAAAGCTTTACAACAAAGTGGCTGACTTTACCAAAGTATACGCTAAAGAAAAAGGTTATAAACTGGTATTAACTTACTCAAAAGCTAACCCGACCGTATTATTTGGCGACCCAAGTTTAGATGTTACTGCTGATGTGGTAAAGCGCCTGAACGACTTATACGCTAAAGACAAAAAATAAAATATTATAAAACGAGATTAACCCAACCTCAACCCAACAGTTGGGGTTTTTTATTGACAGGAAAAATGGAAGATAAGGTGCACGAGAAGTTTATGAAGATAGCCATAGAGCTATCTGAGTATAATGTACAGGAAGGTTTAGGCGGCCCCTTTGGCGCCGTTGTGGTAAAGGATGGCATGATCATTTCGCGCAGCGCAAATAGGGTGGTTGCATCAAACGACCCTACTGCCCACGCCGAGGTAATGGCCATACGCATTGCCTGCCAGGAGTTAGAAACATTTAACCTTGAAGGTTGCGTGATATACACCAGTTGCGAGCCCTGCCCAATGTGCTTAAGCGCCATATACTGGGCCCGTTTAGATAAGGTTTACTATGCCAACAACAAAGTTGATGCTGCCGCGATAGGCTTTGACGACCATTTTATTTATGATGAGTTGGACAAACAAATGCATGAGCGTAAGTTGCCAATTGTACAAATGATGCGCGATGAGGCACAGGGAGCCTTCGCGCTTTGGAGCAAAATTGAAAACAAAACAGAATATTAGTTATTAACTTTGCAAGATATGAGTAAAACAGTTTTAGTATTTGGCGGATCGGGCCAATTGGGTAATTGCCTTAATGTTGTAGCAAAGTCGATTGGATTTTCGGGCATTATATTCCCGCCTGAAGACCATGCGAATGTGTTGGACCTTGATGCTCTAGATAAACTTTTTGCAGAACACAAACCTGCATATGCCATCAATTGCGCTGCTTACACTGCTGTAGATAAAGCCGAAGATGATATTGACCTTGCCCGCAAAATAAATAAGAACGGAGCTGAAAACCTGGCCAAACTTTGCGAAAAGTATAATGCAACGCTTATCCACGTTTCTACCGATTTTGTGTTCGCCGGGAGCGGGAACCTGCCCCTACAGGAAGATGATATTGCCGATCCCATCAATATTTACGGCCTTACTAAGCTGGAAGGCGAAATTGCAGTTACTGCCCAAACCAAACGCTATTATACCCTGCGTACAAGCTGGCTATACTCTGAATATGGCAACAACTTTGTAAAAACCATGATAAAACTTGGCACAGAAAGGGACCAGCTAAACATTATTGCCGACCAGGTAGGCACGCCAACCTATGCTATTGACCTTGCGGGATGCATCCTCAATATCATCCAAAATGATGCGCAAAAATACGGTATTTATCATTATAGCAACGAAGGTGTAACCTCATGGTATGATTTTGCCAAAGCTATTTTTGACATTGCCGAAGTAGATGTTAAGGCCTACCCTATCCGCACATCTGAGTATCCAACACGCGCCACACGCCCGGCATTCTCAGTAATGGATAAAGCCAAAATAAAAAAGGAACTAAATATTGAAATACCTTACTGGCGTGATAGCCTGGTAAAATGTATAGCGGCATTAAAAGAATAGTTTACTAACCGGGTTGGGAATTACCTTTGTCTATTTTGCCCTTTAATTGTCGCAATCAGCCATCACAAATACTACATGGGTACGCTATCTTTGAATCAATTAAAAACTTAAAAACATGGCAACTCAAATTTTTGTAAACCTACCCGTAAAGGACCTTAGTAAAAGCATTACCTTTTTTGAAGGGCTTGGTTATAGTTTTAACCTGCAGTTTACGAACGAAATGGCGGGTTGTATGGTAGTAAGCGATACCATATATTTTATGATGGTAACAGAAGGATTTTTCCAGCAGTTTACCAACAAACCCATTGCCGACGCGACAAAAACTACTGAGGTTTTGAACTGTGTATCGGTTGAAAGCCGCGAAAAGGCCGACGAAATTTATGAAAACGCCATTGCCGGCGGCGCAAGCCCATCAAAGGAACCTACTGAATATGGCTGGATGTATGGCCGCAGCTTTGTGGACCTGGATGGCCACCAATGGGAAATGATGTGGATAGATCCTGCCGGTCCGCCGTCTGCGTAAAACGTAAAACAACACGAGGAGATTTACAAAGGGCTAAACTTATAATTTAGCCCTTTTTTATTTTGCTGATAATATTGCTTGATGAATATCCATCTACAAACTCAATAGCTTTCACTTCGCCGCCATTGGCCATTACTTCGGGCGCGCCAACAATTTGATCTATGCTGTAATCGCCACCTTTAACCAAAATATCAGGCAATAAAGTGGTGATGGGTATAATTGGAGTATCTTCCTCAAACAGCACAACGGCATCAATAAAAAATATCGAGGCCAGCATAATGGAGCGGCTGTACTCGTCATTAACCGGCCGTGTCGGGCCTTTTAAACGTCGGGTAGAAGCATCTGAGTTGAGGCCGATAATTAATTTTTGCCCCAATCCCGCCGCAGCGGCCAGGTAAGATATATGCCCTATGTGCAGCAGATCGAACACGCCATTTGTAAAAACCACTTTTTTACCTTCTGCTTTCCATTGCTTAACATCGGTTTTTAAAGCGTCAAGGGTATAAAGTTTACTTTTCAGTATTTGGTCGGCTGTTTTCATTTGTTTCCTTATCTATCAATTCAATTATCGCTTTCAACTGGTTTGGTGCAAACCAATGCATGCTTTTATCTTTATTAAACCAGGTTAATTGCCGTTTCGCAAAACGCCGGGTATTTTGCTTGATCAGCGCGATGGCATCTTCAAGGCTTGTTGTTCCATCAAAGTAGTCAAATATCTCGGTGTAACCCACGGTGTTAAGAGCATTATAATCGCGATAAGGCAAAAGCCCTTTTACTTCATCTATCAAACCCTGCCTTACCATAGCATCAACCCGCATATTTATGCGCTGATACAATAGCTCCCGTGGTAAATTCAAACCTATCTTAACAATCTTAAACGGGCGTTCTTTCACATTAGCTGTATGGAATGAAGACATAAGCTTTCCCGAAGTTTTCATTACCTCCAGCGCCCTTATAATGCGTTGCGGGTTATGCTCATCTACCTGCTCAAAGTACCCGGGGTCTTCCGTTTTTAAACGCTCCTGCAAATACTTTAATCCTTTTTCAGCATACAAAGCATTTAGTTCGTTACGTACTTCAACATCAACAGGTGGTAAGGCATCAAAACCTTCGCATATTGCTTTTATATACAGGCCGGAGCCTCCCGCTAAAATGGCTTTATCGTGCGTTTCAAAAATCTGATCGATCACCTTCAGCCCATCTGTTTCAAAATCGCCAACATTGTAACTATCCGTAACCGAGTGCGAGTTTACAAAATGGTGTTTAGCCTGGCTTAACTCATCAGCATCGGGTTTGGCTGTGCCTATAGCCATTTCGCGGTAATATTGCCGCGAGTCGGCCGATACGATCTCGGTTTGATAATGCTTTGCCAGTTCAATGGCCAGCGCTGTTTTACCCACGGCCGTAGGCCCGGCTATCACAATTAAGGTTTTTTGCGCCGATGGCTTATTCATATAGGGAAAGTTTGACTAATAGTCGTCTTTTTCGCCTTCATCAAAATGGTCGTTATCCGAAAATTCGTTGCCAAATTCATCTTCCTCTTCATCATGCTCATCGCTATCAGCAGCGGGGCGCACCTCATCCGGATCAGAGACTTCTTCAAAATCGGCTGTTTCTTCGGCTACTAACTCCATTTCGTTCAAAAAGTCAAAATCATCATTAACAACAGCGGTTGATGGAGAATCTACATTGAATACGTTACCAAATTGTTTAGGTGCTTCGCCAATGCTTTTTGCAACAAAGGGATAAGTAACGCCCGGAGCATCATCCAGTATTTTTATCAGTTCGATGTGAAAATCAAACGGGCGGTCAAAATTAAATGTGTAGTAAAACTTTTGGTGCGGATCATCAATAAAACTGCTCAGCTTTGATTTTTCCATTAAAGCTACACCACGATCAATTTTACGCTGGGAAGGCATATAGGCTATCTCCTGTCCTTTTATCCACTGATCGTTACTGATGTAAAACGATGAAGAATACTCCGGTTTATAACCTGTAGAAAGGTGTATCGCACGGTGCAGATCCTCAAACGTATGGGTCGATTTGATATCAACCTCCCTCATTACATCATCATAATCTTCAAAAGTAACTTTAAACCTATAAACTGCCATTGGTGTACGTAAATTTTAATAATCAAAAATAATATTTTATTCCGGTTTTCTGCTTTCCACAACTTTCAAGCCAATTTCTTCGCCTTTTTGTATCGTGAACGCAATTGCTGCTTCGCGGGAGTTTTGTATATCACCTTCCAATATCGCCTCGCGTATCTGGTTCTTAATAATACCTACCTCACGGCCTTCTTTAATGCCAAAAAGCTCCATTATATCAAGCCCTGTTACAGGCGGCTGCCAGTTGCGTATGCGGTCGCGCTCTTCAACTTCTTTTAACTTTTGTTGTACCAGCTCAAAATTGCCCCGGTACTTTTTTATTTTGTATTCGTTTTTGGTGGTAACGTCTGCTTTGCACAACAGCATCAGGCCCTCAATATCATCGCCGGCTTCAAATAACAAGCGTCGTAAAGCAGAGTCGGTAATGGTTTCCTGCGCCAGCACAATTGGCCTTAAATGGAGCTGCACCAACTTCTGCACAAATTTCATCTTCTCGTTTAAAGGCAACTTTAATTGCGCGAAAATTTTAGGTACCATACGCGCGCCTTTATCCTCATGCCCGTGAAATGTCCAGCCGTGGCCCGGTTCAAAGCGTTTGGTGGGTGGTTTGGCAATATCATGCAATATGGCTGCCCAACGTAACCACAGGTCGCCGGTAGTTTCGCAAATATTATCTAACACCTGCAGGGTATGGTAAAAATTATCTTTATGGCCCTTGCCGTTAATATACTCTACCCCATGCAGGGCTACCATTTGCGGGAAGATGATATGCAACAAGCCCGTATCAAACAGTAACTCAAAACCTATTGATGGCTTACGCGATAAAATGATCTTGTTCAGTTCATCGGTAATCCGTTCCTGCGATACGATCCTGATACGTTCTGTATTAGTTTTTATAGCTTCGATAGCTGCAGTATCGATGGTAAATTCCAGCTGAGTTGCAAAACGAATGGCCCGCATAATACGCAAAGGGTCATCACTAAATGTCTCCACCGGGTCAAGCGGGGTACGGATGAGCTTATTTTCCATATCGGCTATACCACCAAAAGGATCTATCAACTCGCCATATTGCTTCGGGTGCAAGGCTATTGCCAACGCGTTTATAGTAAAATCGCGGCGTTTCTGGTCATCTTCCAATGTGCCATTCTCTACGATCGGCTTGCGCGAATCTGACCTGTACGATTCTTTCCTTGCGCCTACAAACTCCACTTCGAGATCGCGGTAATGAAGCATTGCGGTACCAAAATTCTTAAAAACCGATAATTTTGTCTTTAATTTGGCCGCCACTTTTTCCGCGAAAGCGATACCGTTACCAATTACTACCACATCAATATCCTTTGACGCGCGGTTAAGGTGCAAATCGCGCACAAAGCCGCCAATTACATAGGCATCAACATCCATCTCCCCGGAAATATCCGAAATGACTTTAAATACGGGATGTTTTAAATGCTGCTTCATGTAGTTTGGGATGGCCGTGCTTATGCGGCAAAGGTAATAATTAACATTTGGGGCTAAAATATTACCGGCGTATAAACTCGAATTTACCGCTAGGGTCGATACTCATTATGGTAGATGGTTTCTTTTCAGTCATGTCGTGCTGATCAACATCAACTACATAATCAACACCTTCAATTATTTCTGCGGCAACTCCGTTAAAGTTTTTTGGCGAGGGTTGCCCGCTGATATTTGCCGAAGTTGATACAATAGGTTTGCGGAAACGCTGCAATAATTGCTTACAAAACTCATGACTGGTTACCCGGATACCTACAGTACCATCCGCACTGATGAGGTTTGGCGCCAGGTTTTTAGCGCCGGGCATAACCAATGTTAAAGGGTTTTCGGCATATTCTATCAGCTGGTAGGCTACATCGGGTACTTCGCTTATATAGCTTTGTAGTTTACTATCGGTATCCAGTAAAATGATCATGCTCTTGGCTTCATCGCGCTGCTTTAGTTCGTATATTTTTTTAACGGCTTCGGCATTTGTGGCATCGCAGCCTATACCCCAAATGGTATCGGTTGGGTATAAAATTATTCCACCGTCCTGTAATACTTTCAGGGCCTTTGCAACTTCGTCTTTAAGCATGTTTTAAAACTTTTTGATATACGCCCATCATTTGGGCGGCTAACTTTTTCTCTTCAAATTTAGCGGAATACTGCATACCTTTTTCAACCATAGTTTGACTAACCACGGAATCGGTCATAATCAGACTGATCTTTTCTGCCAGTGCATTTTCGTCATCCGGGTCAATGTACAAACTATCGGGCCCTCCCGCTTCTTCCAGGCATGACCCTGTTGCAGCAATAACCGGTGTACCCGATGCCAGGGCTTCTAAAATAGGAATGCCAAACCCCTCATACCGCGATGGATAAACAAATACATTAGCCAGTTGGTAAATGGCCGGCAATTCATCAAATTGAACATTATCTATAAAGATAATACGTTTCTCAAGGCCATTGGCAACAATATATTGCCTCACTTGTTTAAAATAGGGTGATTGCCTGCCTATTACCACCAGTTTAACATGCGGCAAAAGTGGTAATGCTTTTATCAATACCAATAAATTTTTCCGGGGTTCTATGGTACCTACATTTAATATAAAGTGGTCGGGCAGGTGGTACTTTTGTTTTACCTCGGTCTTTCTTTTCAATGATTGTTTCACTTTGAAACTATCGTCACAACCCTGGTATATCACTTCTATTTTTGCGGGGTCGGTCCCCAGCAGTTCAATGATATCCGTTTTTGTTCTTTCGCTTATCGCGATAATGCTATTGGTGTGAGTGCAGGCGTACTTTATTTTGGAGTAGTATATCTGTCGGCTCACAAAGCCAAAATACTGCGGAAAACGCATAAAAATAAGATCATGAATAGTAACTACCGATCTTATCCTTGTTTGATGTATGCCAATTGGCAACTCATGGCTCAAGCCATGATACACTTGAACGCCATCTCGTTTTAAGTCGGCCACTACCCCCCTGCTCCGCCACCACGAAGTGAATAATTTACTTTTGGGGAGTATGGTTTTAATTTGAGCAAAACCACTTAAAAAACCAAGGCGGTTATTCGTTTTTACTTTTGGCGTATATAGCAGGTATTCGTTATCCGGATAGTTCGAAGCCATCATCCTGATCACCTCGCGGCTGTAGTTACCCAGGCCGGTCATGTTCAGAAATGCTCTTTTAGCTTCGTATCCTATTTTCATCGAGTTGTTGCAAAGTTAAAAAGTTGTAATGTTTGAATGTTGTTTTAACTTTTCAACCTTCCAACATTACAACTTTCCAACAAAAAACTACACCGCTACATTATTCTCGCGCAAAGCATCATTCAACGACGTTTTCTTATCAGTCGAAGCTTTACGTTTACCGATGATCAAAGCGCAGGGTACCTGGTAATCGCCGGCAGGGAATTTTTTGGTGTATGAACCCGGTATTACTACTGAGCGTGCCGGAACAAAGCTTTTATATTCAACAGGCTCATCGCCGGTAACATCAATAATTTTGGTTGAAGCCGTAAGCACTACGTTTGCGCCTAACACCACTTCTTCTTCCAGGTGAACACCTTCAACAACAATAGCGCGCGAGCCTAAAAAGCAGTTATCTTCAATAATAACCGGCGCACCTTGTACAGGCTCTAATACTCCACCAATACCAACACCGCCGCTTAAATGCACATGCTTGCCAATTTGCGCGCATGAACCTACAGTGGCCCAGGTATCAACCATTGTACCTTCGTCAACATAGGCGCCAATGTTTACGTATGATGGCATCATGATAACACCTTTAGCCAAAAACGCACCGTAACGGGCAATACCATGAGGTACTACACGTACGCCTAATTCTTTGTAATTGGTTTTCAGTTTCATCTTATCGTGAAACACAAACGGGCCTGTTTTTATCTCTTCCATCTCGCGGGTAGGGAAATACAGTATCACTGCTTTCTTTACCCAATCGTTAACATGCCAGCGTGATCCAATGCGCTCGGCAACACGTATCTCGCCTTTATCAAGGCGGTCAATTACTATTTCAATAGCATTGGTATATTCTTTAAAACTAAGCAGGGCTCTGTCATCCCATGCGTCTTCAATTAATTTTTTAAGCTCTTGCATCTTTTTAGAAATTGGCAAATATTAATTTTACCGGGGTTAATTCGCCCCCGTTTATAAGGATGCGAAGATAGTAAAAAATGAAATTATGGATTTAGCGGATACCGCCTTAAAGTAATAAATATTACGCCTGCCCTACAGTGCCGCCAAAATTCATAGGGAAACCAATGTGTTCTTCCTGTATCTTAATACGGCCGTTAGCAGCCTCAAATTTTTCAACATTATCGGCAAGGGCGCTTAACAGCCTTTTAGCATGCTCGGGTGTTAATATGATACGCGATTTTACTCTTGCTTTTGGAACTCCGGGCATTATCCTGATAAAATCTAACACAAACTCGGAGTTGGAATGGGTAATGATGGCCAGGTTTGAGTATATGCCTTCGGCTACCTCTTCTGACAATTCAATATTTAGCTGGTTATCGTTTTGTTGTTCTTCCATTGCGGTATAAAAATAAAAAAGTCCTCTCTTAAAAGAGAGGACTTTGAAAAGTTTATTTAGTAAGATGCTGATTAAGCTTCTACTTCTTCAGTTTTTGATGCCATTAAGCGGTCAAATTCTTCTTTAGAACCTACACGGATATTTTCGTAAACGCGTAAACCTGTTCCTGATGGAATTAAGTGACCAACAATAACGTTCTCTTTCAAACCAAGCATTCTGTCAATCTTACCAGCTATAGCTGCTTCATTCAACACCTTGGTAGTTTCCTGGAACGATGCTGCAGACATGAACGATTTGGTACCCAATGATGCACGGGTTATACCTTGCAGCATAGCACTTGATGTAGCTGCGATAGCATCTCTAACTTCGGCAAGTTTTAGATCTTTACGTTTCAGAACAGAATTTTCATCCCTTAATTTCCTTAACGAAACGATCTGACCTGCTTTCAGGTTAGGCGAATCTCCCGGATCAACAACAACTTTCTTGTCGAATATGTCGTCGTTCTCCAACATAAAGTCCCAACCGTTAACGGCTTCTTTTTCTAAGAAACGGGTATCGCCCGCATCTTCGATAGTTACTTTCTGCATCATTTGGTGAACGATAACCTCAAAGTGTTTATCGTTTATCTTCACACCTTGTAAACGGTAAACTTCTTGTATACCATTAACCAGATACTCTTGTACAGCTGCAGGGCCTTTAATAGCCAATATATCAGCAGGTGATATCGAACCATCAGACAATGGCATACCGGCTTTAACAAAGTCGTTATCCTGAACAAGGATGTGTTTAGACAATGGAACCAGGTATTTCTTGATCTGACCGTCTTTCGATTCGATGGTGATCTCGCGGTTACCACGTTTAACACCACCTAAAGTTACTACACCATCAATTTCGGTTACTACCGCAGGGTTCGATGGGTTACGTGCTTCAAACAACTCGGTTACACGTGGTAAACCACCTGTAATATCTCGCGTTTTACCTGTTGAACGAGGTATTTTAGCGATAACCTGGCCTGTTTGAATTTTCTCACCTTCGTCAACCGCGATGTGCGCGCCTACCGGAATGTTGTATCCTTTAACCACGTTACCTTTTTCTACGATCTGGATAACAGGGTTTTTGGTTTTATCACGTGTATCAATAATTACCTTCTCACGGTGACCGGTTTGCTCATCAGATTCTTCGCGGAAAGTAATACCTTCCTGGATAGCTTCAAATTGCGCTTTACCTGCAAACTCAGAGATGATAACCGCGTTATACGGATCCCATGAACAGATACGGTCGCCTTTTGAAATTTTGCTTCCGTCTTTAATGTATAGATAAGCACCGTAAGGGATGTTATTACTTACAATAACCTTATTGGTACCCGGCTCAACAATACGGAACTCGCCTGAACGACCCAATACCACTTCAACAGGGCCTTCTTCGGTTGTGAAAGGCACGGTACGTACGTTTTCAAACTCAATAACACCTTCAAATTTAGCGTTGATCTGCGATTCTGCCGCGATGTTAGACGCGGTACCACCCACGTGGAAGGTACGTAACGTTAACTGTGTACCCGGCTCACCGATCGATTGTGCTGCAATTACACCAACAGCCTCGCCCATTTGCACGCGTTTACCGCTTGCAAGGTTACGGCCATAGCATAATGCACAAACACCACGTTTGCTTTCGCAGGTTAATACCGAACGTATCTCGATACCCTCTAACGGAGAGTTTTGAATTTTACGTGCTATTTCTTCTTCAATATCTTCACCTGCCGAAACTAACAGTTCATTAGTTAACGGATCGTAAACATCATGAAGCGAAGTACGACCTAAAATACGATCGTATAAAGGCTCAACAATATCCTCATTATCTTTTAATGCAGTTGTGAATATACCACGCAGTGTACCGCAATCGGTATCACCAACTATCATATCCTGGGCAACATCATGTAAACGACGGGTTAAGTAACCGGCATCAGCCGTTTTCAAAGCTGTATCCGCCAAACCTTTACGTGCACCGTGGGTTGAGATGAAGTACTCCAATACCGACAAACCTTCTTTAAAGTTTGAAAGGATCGGGTTCTCGATGATCTCGCCACCTGAACCTGATTTTTGCGGTTTCGCCATCAACCCCCTCATACCTGCCAGCTGACGGATCTGCTCTTTCGAACCACGTGCACCTGAATCAAGCATCATGTAAACCGAGTTGAAGCCCTGGTTATCTGTAGATAGTATCTCCATTACGTTTGCTGTCAAACGGTTGTTGATACGTGTCCAGATATCGATAATTTGGTTGTAACGCTCGTTGTTGGTAATGAAACCCATGTTGTAGTTAGCCATTACGTCTTCAACTTCTTTCGAAGCTTGTTCGATCAGGGTAACTTTTTCAGCAGGGATGTTCAAATCCTTCAGGTTAAACGACAAACCACCGCGGAATGCCATTTGGAAACCTAATTCTTTAATATCATCAAGGAACTGAGCGGCACGTGCCATACCGGTAACCTTAACTACAGTACCGATGATATCACGCAGTGATTTTTTAGTCAGCAATTCGTTAATGTAACCAACTTCAGTAGGAACGTGTAAATTAAACAATACACGGCCAACCGTAGTTTCGGTTAACTGATTAACCAGGCTGCCATCTTTTTGCTTAACGTTAACTTTAACTTTGATAAAGGCGTGCAGATCAACTTTCTTCTCGTTGTAAGCAATAATTACTTCTTCAGGAGAATAGAAACTTAAGCCTGAACCTTTAACAATGTGGCCGGGCTCTGTTTTACGTCCTTTAGTGATGTAATATAAGCCCAAAACCATATCCTGCGATGGTACAGTAATTGGTGTACCGTTGGCAGGGTTCAAAATATTGTGTGATGCAAGCATCAGTATCTGCGCCTCTAAAATTGCAGCATTACCCAGCGGTACGTGAACAGCCATCTGGTCACCGTCAAAATCCGCGTTGAATGCAGTACAGGTTAAAGGGTGCAACTGGATAGCTTTACCTTCGATCAGTTTTGGCTGGAACGACTGGATACCTAACCTGTGCAGCGTAGGCGCACGGTTTAATAATACAGGGTGTCCTTTTAATACGTTTTCCAAAATGTCCCAAACTAATGGGTCTTTACGGTCAACTATCTTTTTAGCCGATTTTACTGTTTTTACAACACCACGCTCAATCATCTTACGGATGATAAATGGTTTAAACAGCTCAGCAGCCATATCTTTTGGTAAACCGCACTCGTGTAATTTAAGGCTTGGGCCTACAACAATTACCGAACGTGCCGAGTAATCCACACGTTTACCTAATAAGTTTTGACGGAAACGGCCTTGTTTACCTTTCAGGATATCCGAAAGTGATTTCAATGCACGGTTACCTTCAGTTTTAACGGCGTTAACTTTACGTGAGTTATCAAATAACGAATCCACAGCTTCCTGTAGCATACGTTTTTCGTTACGTAAAATTACTTCCGGTGCTTTAATCTCGATCAAACGTTTTAAACGGTTGTTACGGATAATTACACGACGGTATAAGTCGTTCAAATCCGAAGTTGCGAAACGGCCACCTTCCAATGGTACCAACGGGCGCAATTCTGGAGGTATAACCGGAACGATCTTAACGATCATCCACTCAGGGTTATTCTCAATGCGTGTTTTTGCATCGCGGAAAGCTTCAACAACCTGTAAACGTTTTAAAGCTTCGTTTTTACGTTGTTGCGAGGTTTCGTTAGCTGCCTGGTGACGTAAGTCGTACGACTGTTGGTCAAGATCAAGGCGTTTTAACAATTCTTCCAAAGCTTCGGCACCCATTTTGGCAACAAACTTTTGAGGGTCTTTGTCATCAAGGTACTGGTTTTCTTTCGGAAGGGTATCCAATATGTCCAGGTATTCTTCTTCTGTCAGGAAATCCATTTTATTGATTCCGTCAGCCTCTTTAATACCGGCTTGTATTACTACATAACGCTCGTAGTAGATGATAAGATCCAGCTTTTTAGTAGGCAAGCCTAATAAATAACCAATCTTATTCGGTAACGAACGGAAATACCAGATGTGCGCAACAGGAACAACTAAGTTAATGTGGCCCATACGCTCGCGACGAACTTTCTTCTCGGTTACTTCAACACCGCAACGATCACAAACGATACCCTTGTAACGGATACGTTTGTACTTACCGCAATGGCACTCGTAATCTTTAACCGGACCGAAAATACGCTCGCAGAACAAACCATCACGTTCAGGTTTGTAGGTCCTGTAGTTAATGGTCTCTGGTTTTAAAACTTCGCCACTTGAACGCTCCAGTATAGACTCCGGAGAGGCTAAACTGATAGTGATGGTGGTGAAATTGCTTTTTATTTTATTATCCTTTTTGTATGACATAGCTCTTTTTAAAGTTAAAAGTTAAAAAGTTGAAAGTTGAAAGTTGCTCTCGCTTTGAACTTTCAACTTCAAACTCATAAACTTATTCCAATGTGATATCCAAACCTAAACCTCTTAACTCATGAACCAATACGTTGAATGATTCAGGAACCGATGGTGTAGGCAGGTTCTCGCCTTTTACAATAGCCTCGTAAGTTTTAGCACGGCCTACAACATCATCCGACTTAACAGTCAAAATCTCTTGTAGTATGTTTGCAGCACCGAATGCTTCAAGTGCCCAAACCTCCATCTCACCAAAACGCTGACCACCAAACTGAGCTTTACCACCCAATGGCTGTTGTGTAATTAATGAGTATGGCCCGATAGAACGTGCGTGCATCTTATCATCAACCATGTGGCCGAGTTTAAGCATGTATATGATACCTACAGTAGTTTGCTGATCGAAACGATCACCGGTTAAACCATTGTACAAATATGTACGACCAGACTCTGGTATGCCTGCTTTAGTAACCCATTCTTCTACTTCTGTATGGCTTGCACCATCAAAAATAGGAGTAGCGAATTTTACACCAAGCTCTTTACCTGCCCAACCTAATACAGTTTCGTATATCTGGCCTAAGTTCATACGTGAAGGTACACCCAGCGGGTTCAACACAATATCAACCGGTGTTCCGTCGGCAAGGAAAGGCATATCTTCGTCACGTACAATACGTGCAACAATACCTTTGTTACCGTGGCGACCGGCCATTTTATCACCCACTTTAAGCTTACGCTTTTTAGCGATGTAAACCTTTGCCATTTGAACAATACCCGATGGCAACTCATCACCTACGCTGATCGCGAATTTATCGCGGCGGTAAGCACCCAGTTCCTCGTTAACCTTGATGCCGTAGTTATGGATCAATAATTTGATCTGATCATTCTTATCGTCATCAGTAGTCCATTTGGTTGGGTTAATGTTGCTAAACTCAATCTCTAAAAGGATCTTTTGAGTAAATTTAACACCTTTAGCTACCAATAACTCTTTGTAAACGTTGTATACACCTTGCGATGTTTTACCATTAACTATCTCGAATAATTTATCAACTAATAAATTTTTCAGATCCTTAATCGCTTTGTCGTGTTTGTTATCAAGCTTCTCGATAGCTGCTTTTTCTTCAGCCTTCGATGTCTTTTTAGCACGCGAGAATAATTTTGTATCGATAACCACACCATTGATAGATGGCGGAGTTTTTAACGATGCATCCTTAACGTCGCCTGCTTTATCACCAAATATTGCACGTAACAGTTTTTCTTCCGGTGATGGGTCAGATTCGCCTTTCGGAGTGATCTTACCGATCAGGATATCGCCTTCTTTAACCTCTGCACCAACACGGATAATACCGTTCTCGTCAAGGTCTTTAGTAGCTTCTTCCGATACGTTAGGGATATCCGGTGTCAATTCCTCTTCACCACGTTTTGTATCCCTTACTTCCAGTTCAAACTCTTCTACGTGGATAGATGTAAATATATCCTGCGATACAACACGCTCTGATATTACGATCGCATCCTCAAAGTTGAATCCTTGCCAAGGCATGAAAGCAACCTTTAAGTTACGGCCCAATGCCAGCTCACCATCTTGTGTAGCATATCCTTCGCAAAGTACCTGTCCTTTTTCAACACGTTGGCCTTTCTTAACGATAGGCTTCAGGTTCATGGTGGTACTTTGGTTGGTTTTCTTAAACTTGATCAAACGGTACGATTTGCTGTCACCATCAAAAGAAACCAAACGGTCAGCTTCGTCACGATCGTATTTAATACGGATCTCGTTAGCGTCAACATATTCAACAACACCATTGCCTTCGGCATTGATAAGCGTACGCGAATCTTTTGCCACACGGCCTTCTAAACCTGTACCTACTATTGGCGCTTCAGGGCGCAATAATGGTACGGCCTGGCGTTGCATGTTCGATCCCATCAGCGCACGGTTAGCATCATCATGTTCCAGGAACGGAATTAATGAAGCTGCTATCGAAGTGATCTGGTTAGGAGCAATATCCATATAATCCAAACGATCAGGCTCGATGATAGGGAAGTCACCCTCAAAACGGGCTTTTACCTTAGGAGTAGCAAAAACTCCTTTATCATCATAAATAGCATTAGCCTGGCCAATGGTTTTTCCGTCTTCATCTTCTGCAGACAGGTAAACAACCGGCTCATCCATTGATACTACACCGTCAACAACTTTTTTGTATGGAGTTTCTATGAAACCTAAGTTGTTAATTTTAGCGTGGATACACAATGATGATATCAAACCAATGTTTGGTCCTTCCGGAGTTTCGATGGTACACAACCTACCGTAGTGGGTATAGTGAACGTCACGAACCTCGAAACCTGCACGCTCACGTGATAAACCACCAGGGCCCAAGGCTGACAGACGACGCTTGTGCGTGATCTCTGCCAGTGGATTGGTTTGGTCCATAAACTGTGATAACTGGTTTGTTCCGAAGAACGAGTTGATCACAGATGATAGTGTACGCGCGTTAATTAAGTCGGTTGGTGTAAATACCTCGTTATCACGTATGTTCATACGCTCGCGGATGGTACGGGCCATACGGGCCAAACCAACACCGAATTGCGCGAACAATTGCTCGCCAACCGTACGAACACGACGGTTTGACAAGTGATCAATATCATCCACCTCGGCCTTAGAGTTGATCAGTTTGATCAGGTATTTAACAATAGCGATGATATCGTCTTTAGTTAAAACTTTAACCTCGTTAGGCGTGGTCAATTTCAATTTACGGTTGATGCGGTAACGGCCCACATCACCCAGATCATAACGTTTATCAGAGAAGAACAAACGATCGATGATACCACGGGCAGTTTCCTCATCAGGTGGTTCAGCGTTACGTAACTGGCGGTAGATGTGCTCAACCGCTTCTTTCTCCGAATTCGAAGTATCTTTTTGTAAAGTATTATATATAATGGTATAATCACCGCTGGTGGCAGCATCTTCCTTGTTCAGGATGATGGTTTTAACACCCGCGTCAATGATCATATCGATATGGTCATCTTCTAAAACGGTTTCGCGCTCTAAAATGATCTCGTTCCTGTCGATAGAAACTACCTCACCGGTATCTTCATCCACAAAATCTTCAACCCATTTTTTAAGCACCCTTGCAGCAAGCTTGCGGCCAATAAATTTCTTCAGGCCTGATTTGCTAACTTTTACTTCATCGGCCAGTTCAAACAATTCTAAGATATCTTTATCCGAATCGTAACCAATAGCGCGAAGCAAGGTGGTAACCGGGAATTTTTTCTTACGATCGATGTAAGCATACATAACGTTGTTTACGTCAGTAGCAAACTCTATCCAAGATCCTTTAAAAGGAATTACACGTGCAGAGTATAATTTGGTACCGTTGGTGTGACGGCTCTGTCCAAAAAATACACCTGGCGAACGGTGTAGTTGTGATACAATTACACGCTCTGCACCATTGATAACAAATGTTCCTTTAGGTGTCATATATGGGATGGTACCCAAATAAACATCCTGAACAATGGTTTCAAAATCTTCGTGCTCTTCATCATTACATGATAAGCGCAGCTTGGCTTTTAATGGCACACTGTGTGTTAACCCGCGCTCAATACACTCTTGTATATCATAACGTGGCGGGTCGATAAAATAATCAAGAAACTCTAATACGAAGATGTTTCTTGAGTCTGAAATAGGAAAGTTCTCAGCAAATACTTTAAATAACCCCTCTTTGTAGCGGTTATCCGAAGTTGTTTGTAATTGAAAAAATTCCTGGAAGGATTGTAACTGTACATCCAGAAAATCAGGATATTCCAATACTTTCCTGCTGGTTGCAAAGTTTACTCTTTGATCTATTTTGTTTGCCAAGGGATGATAATTTTAGTTTATTAATAATCCTAAGTAGATGTGAGCTATTTGCATTGAGATATGAGAGTCACACCTCAATACCTGCCTGCCGCCAGGCAGGCTCAAATCTGATAGCAATATAAACGACAATAGACCCCGACCAAAAAATGGTCGGAGTCTTACTGTTAATTTAGCTGTATGGTTAAATTACTTAACCTCAACAACAGCTCCTGCTTCTTCTAATTGTTTTTTCAAGCTTTCAGCTTCTTCTTTAGAAACACCAGCTTTTACTTCTTTAGGTGCGCCGTCAACTAAGTCTTTAGCTTCTTTCAAGCCTAAGCCTGTAAGGTCTTTTACCAATTTAACAACTGCCAATTTCTGGCCACCAGCTTCTTTCAATATTACATCAAAAGATGTTTGAGCTGCTGCTTCTGCAGGAGCGTCGCCACCACCTGCTGGTGCTGCTGCAACTGCAACTGCTGCTGCTGCTGGTTCAATACCATACTCGTCTTTAAGGATCTGAGCTAATTCGTTAACTTCTTTTACTGTTAAGTTTACCAACTGATCAGCAAACGATTTTAAATCTGCCATTATAATAAATTTTAATATTAATGCTTTGAAATTTTACTGCGAACTTTAAGGTAGTCCGTTTAACCTCTTTCTTGTAATGTTTTAACAATTCCGGCCAATTTGTTACCGCCCGATTGAAGAGCTCCGATAACATTTTTAGCAGGCGATTGCAATAAGCCAACGATCTCGCCAATAAGTTGTTCCTTTGATTTAAGGTTAACTAAAGCGTCCAATTGGTTATCACCAATAAATACCGCGGTATCAATGTAAGCTGCTTTTAAAACCGGCTTATCACCTTTTTTACGTAATTGTTTGATCAGTTTTGCCGGAGCAGTTCCTGATTTAGAGAACATAATAGATGAAGCGCCTTTTAATACATCATACATTTCGCTAAAATCACCATCAACAGCTTCCATAGCCTTTTTGATCAATGAATTTTTAGTTACCTGCATTTTGATGTCGCTTGCAAAACATTGACGGCGAATATCATTGATTTTCGCAACCGTTAAGTTAGAAGTATCAGTAATATAAAAATTACCGTACTCTTTGATTTGCTCAGTAAGGGCAAGAACAAGGTCGTGTTTTTCTTCTTTATTCATGATTAGATCCCCGCTACTGTTTTAGTTTCAACTTCGATTCCGGGAGACATAGTTGAAGAGACGTGAATGCTCTTAAAATATGTTCCTTTTGCTGCTGATGGTTTTAATTTTGAAATGATCTGAAGGATCTCCAGAGCGTTCTCATAAATCTTCTCAGCAGGGAAAGATACTTTTCCTATTGAGGCATGGATGATACCGGTTTTATCAACCTTGAAATCGATTTTACCTGCTTTTACCTCAGTTACAGCTTTACCAACTTCGGTAGTTACTGTTCCTGATTTAGGGTTAGGCATTAAGTTACGTGGTCCGAGTACACGACCCAAACGACCTACTTTAGCCATCACACTTGGCATAGTGATGATAATATCAACATCAGTCCATCCGCCTTCAATCTTGGCAATATATTCATCCAAACCTACAAAATCCGCACCTGCATCTTTTGCTTCTTGTTCCTTATCAGGAGTACAAAGCACTAATACACGTACAGTTTTACCGGTTCCATGAGGTAAGGTTGCAATACCACGCACCATTTGATTGGCTTTACGCGGATCTACACCTAAACGAACATCTATGTCAACAGATGCATCAAATTTGGCGATAGTGATATTTTTAACCAATGAAGATGCATCCTGTAAAGAATACGCTTTATTAACCTCAATTTTGGAGAGTGCCGTTTTTTGATTTTTTGTTAATCTTGCCACTGTCTTTTAACTGATTTTAATTAATTAATTATTCCAGGGCGCTGTACCAGAAACGGTAATTCCCATACTGCGTGCTGTACCAGCAACCATTTTCATGGCTGATTCTACGGTGAATGCGTTCAGATCTGTCATTTTATCTTTAGCAATAGTTTCAACCTGACCCCAGTTAACACTGGCAACCTTTTTACGGTTTGGCTCGGCCGAACCACCTTTTAAACCCGCTACTTCCATTAACTGGATAGCAACCGGAGGTGTTTTGATGATAAAATCAAAAGATTTGTCAACATACACAGTAATTACTACTGGTAACACTTTACCTGGCTTGTCTTGGGTACGGGCATTAAACTGCTTGCAAAACTCCATAATGTTCACACCTTTAGCACCCAATGCTGGGCCTATTGGTGGAGATGGGTTTGCCGCGCCGCCTTTTACCTGTAGTTTTACTAACGCACCGACTTCTTTTGCCATTTTAATTTACTTTTGTTTAATACTCAATGTTAGTAAGTGGAAGCTAAGTAACATTTAAGATTTTGTGAGTGATTGATTTATTGAATGATTGATTTCAAATAATCGTTCGCTCTATGTTAAAATAAGGATTGATTTAATCAATAAATCAAAAATCAATCCATCAATAATTATTCTTTTTCTACCTGCATGTAATTCAATTCGAGCGGTGTTCTGCGGCCGAATATCTTTACCATTACTTTCAGTTTCTTTTTCTCTTCGTTAACCTCTTCAATAACTCCGCTAAAACCATTGAAAGGACCGTCCATTACTTTAACGTTTTCGCCAACGTAATATGGTACATTCATTGTTTCGCCTTGCGCGGTCATCTCATCAACCTTACCTAAAATACGGTTCACTTCGGCCTGGCGCAAAGGGATAGCATTACCTGCTTTATCTCCTAAAAAACCAATTACACTATTAATATTTTTAATAATGTGCTCAAGCTCCCCATCTAAAGCGGCTTCCATCAATACATAACCCGGAAAAAAATTACGCTCTTTAGCTATCTTTTTTCCATCGCGCATCTGGTAGTATTTTTCCATCGGTATTAATACCTGTGGTACCAAATGTGATATGCCCAAACGGTTAATTTCGGCATCTATATATTGTTTAACCTTTTTTTCTTTACCACTAATGGCTCTCACTACGTACCATTTCAATTGATCGCTCATCCTATTAAAATATTACGCTAATGATTTATAAAAATAATGTAACAAGTTACCAAACGCCTGATCCATGCCCAGTATTATTAAAGCGATAATAATAGCAGCTACCAACACCAACATGGCACTGCTTTGCAGTTCGCTCCATGTAGGCCAGGTTACCTTATCGGTAAGCTCTTCGTATGATTCTTTTATATATTCTGTTACTTTAGCCATTTTTATTTCTATTCTGCACGGGAACAAGGATTCGAACCCTGATCAAAGGTTTTGGAGACCTCTATTCTACCATTGAACTATTCCCGTATTCCTAAAAATCCTAAACCGGATCTCTATTGTTTTTATATATTAGTACAAAAGTACCGGGACAATATCCCGGTACTTTTTGTAATAAAATTAACCACTCAGTACCCTAATTAAAGGGCTGAATTATTTCAATATTTCAGTTACCTGACCAGCACCTACTGTTCTGCCACCTTCACGGATAGCGAAACGTAAGCCTTTTTCCATTGCAATAGCGTTAATCAACTTTACAGTGATGGTAACGTTATCACCTGGCATAACCATTTCTACACCTTCTGCTAACGAGATCTCTCCAGTTACGTCTGTTGTACGGAAATAGAATTGCGGACGGTATTTGTTGAAGAATGGAGTGTGACGGCCACCTTCTGCTTTTGATAATACGTAAACTTCTGCTTTGAAATCAGTGTGTGGAGTTACTGAACCTGGTTTACAGATAACCATACCACGACGGATAGCTTCTTTTTCAATACCACGTAACAATAAACCTACGTTATCACCAGCTTCGCCACGGTCAAGGATCTTGCGGAACATTTCAACACCAGTTACGGTTGATTTTAAGTTCTCAGCACCCATACCTAAGATATCAACTTGCTCACCTGAGTTAATGATACCACGCTCGATACGACCGGTTGCAACAGTACCACGACCAGTGATCGAGAATACGTCTTCAACAGGCATCAAGAAAGGTAACTCAGTTAAACGTGGAGGAATTGGGATGTAGTTATCTACAGCATTCATCAACTCCATGATCAAACCAACCCATTTTGGATCGCCGTTCAAACCACCTAAGGCAGAACCTTGAATAACTGGGATATCATCACCTGGATATTCGTAGAACGATAATAGTTCGCGAATTTCCATTTCTACTAATTCTAATAATTCCGGATCATCAACCATGTCAACCTTGTTCATGAAAACAACAAGTGCAGGTACACCTACCTGACGAGCCAACAGGATGTGTTCGCGGGTTTGTGGCATCGGACCATCAGTTGCAGCAACTACGATGATAGCACCGTCCATCTGAGCAGCACCTGTAACCATGTTTTTCACATAATCCGCGTGACCTGGACAGTCAACGTGAGCATAGTGACGGTTAGCAGTTGAATACTCAACGTGAGCTGTATTGATAGTAATACCACGCTCTTTTTCTTCAGGAGCCGAGTCAATTGAATCAAATGAACGTGCTTCTGATAAACCTGCATCAGCTAATACTTTTGTGATAGCTGCGGTAAGGGTTGTTTTGCCGTGGTCAACGTGACCGATTGTACCGATGTTTAAGTGCGGTTTACTGCGGTCAAACTTTTCTTTTGCCATGATTTATTTAATGTTTGTAGGTTAATTTTATATTCTAACTTTTATAATATACATATTATAGAGCCAACAATGGGATTTGAACCCATGACCTCTTCCTTACCAAGGAAGTGCTCTACCCCTGAGCTACGTCGGCTTGTTTTGCCGGTTGTTAGTTCTGATAAACCAATAACCAACCTGAGCGGAAGACGAGGTTCGAACTCGCGACCTATAGCTTGGAAGGCTATCGCTCTACCAACTGAGCTACTTCCGCTTTCATTTAATGATTGAAGGATTGAGTTATTGATTGATTGAATAATTAAATCCAACCTGTCTAAAACTCAAACCTTTTATAATTAACAGCCAAATTCAATCATTTAGCTAATCTATCATTCAATCACTTAATCCAGTGGGGGGAGAAGGATTCGAACCTTCGTAGCCGAAGCAGCGGATTTACAGTCCGCCCCATTTGACCGCTCTGGTATCCCCCCATCTTGATTTCGGATTTCGGATTTACAATTTTGAATTTAAACCCGTGTGAGAAAAAATTCGAAATCGACCTATTCGAAATTCGAAATTAAGAGAGCCTCCTATCGGGATCGAACCAATGACCTACTGATTACAAGTCAGTCGCTCTACCAGCTGAGCTAAGGAGGCAAAAATTTATTTTAAGAACTATCCCTTTTATTTGTGAGATGTATGTTGAGTACCTCTCCAAAAGGGATTGCAAATCTACACAATTAAATGCCTCAACAAAATTTTTTTGCAAAAAAAATCGACAGGTAGTTTACCTGTCGATTTTAATAGAAAAAACGGTGTTTTTCTGACTATATATCGTCGGTCAATGATGCTAAAATGGCTTTGTTAACTGTTTCAACTCCTTTAACTTTCTTCTGTTTATGCTTATCTATCTGTTTTGTGAGCGATTCGATAGCTAAATCTGTTCCTTCTTCGAAGGTTTTACATTGGTACTTGGCAAACAATTGATTACCAGGTAACATTACTTTAAATTCGGTTATTTTATTTGCTTCATCTTCAACATTTTCAAGTTTTAAATAAACCTCGCCGCTAATGATCTGGTCGAAAAAAAGATCGAGCTTATCGGCTTTTTTTTGAATAAAATCTAACAATTTTTTGTCGGCATTGAAATGGATTGACTGGACTCTGATTTTCATAATGTACTCCTTTTTTTAAGCCTTTGGATGGGCTTGTTTGTAAATAGACTTTAATCGCTCAACTGAATTGTGTGTATAAATTTGGGTCGCGCTCAGGTTGGCGTGGCCCAAAAGCTCTTTTATGGAGTTCAGATCGGCTCCGTTATTTAATAGGCTTGTAGCAAATGAGTGCCGCAGCACATGCGGGCTTTTCTTATCCTGGGTTGATATTTGAGAAAGATATTTGTGCACTATCAGGTAAATCATTTTTGGATAAGCATTAGCACCTTTACTTGTAACGAATAATGTTAAAGAATTGTTATCAAAATTTTCACTTTTCTTTAAGGCCAGGTAATTTACCAGCAGGGCCTTCAATTCGTTATTAATGGGGATGATACGCTCTTTATTTCTTTTACCTAAAACTTTAATGGTATTGCTGTATAAATCAACATCAGCATCCTTTAACCCTACCATTTCGGCTAAGCGCATACCGGTACCGAATAACATCTCGATGATGAGCTTATCGCGAATGCCGGTAAAGCTATCGTCAAAGCTTTCATTGTTTGACAGCAGAGCCATGATCTTATCTTCCTCAACTACCACCGGCAGCCGTTTAGGTATTTTGGGGGCTTGTATTTTTGATGCAGGATTCTGCGTAATTAAACCCTCGCGCAGTAAAAATTTAAAGAAAGTGCGCAACGATGCCACTTTACGATTAACCGTTTTAGCAGTTTGCTCGTGATTCATCAACTCCACTATCCATTCGCGGATATCATTATAGGTTATCAATTGAATATCGGCAATAAGCGAAGTAACTTTGGTATCTATTTCTGCCGCAGTGAGTTTACTGTGCTGACCGGATGTGGCCGTATGCAAAAAAAATTGCTTAAGATCGTTTTGATAAGCAGTAACGGTATGTGTGGAGAACCGTTTTTCGTATTGAAGATATTTGACGAACCGCTCTAAAACCATAAAAACTATTTATACATTCAATAGTATGAATGTACAAATAGTTTTAATATGATGTAAAGAAAAAATTAATTTTCGCTTTTCAACAAAAATTAGTTACTTCCTTCTGCGTTCATGTTTTGAATGTAGATGGCGTGCTTGATTTCAGTACGACGAGCTACAGATTTTTTTTCGAAGGCCTGACGGCTGCGAAGTTCTCTTAACACTCCTGTTTTTTCAAATTTCTTTTTAAAGCGTTTTAATGCTTTATCTAATGATTCGCCGTCTTTTACGTTGATAATGATCATAGTTCTAAAAAATACCTCCTTTCAAGGGCTACAAAGGTAAGTACAATAGTTTGAAAATCAAAAGGGTAATTAAAAAAGAAACTATTAATAATTGCATCCCAGATTTTATATTTGCTCATCGCTTGTAAAATGGATACTACCTCTTTAAAAAAAATCATTATAAATAACCTGAATGATTACCTAAAGCCGCTTGGTTATAAGCACAAAGGCAATTGGTATACAGCCACCACAAATAATGATTTGACTTATTACATCAATCTGCAAAGCAGCACTGCTTCAACAAATCAACTTTTAAAAATTACGCTTAATATAGAAATAGCTTCCGCAAAGTTAGCTGCGTTTGATGATGACAGGATGCCGATCGATCAGCGCCGCCATTTTACAAAAAGGATTGGTTTTTATTTAGATAATCCGGAAGACAGATGGTGGACAGTTTCTGACGAAAACACCGCAAATACTTGTGCTGATGAAATTATAAGATTATTCGAAAAAAAAGCTTTACCTCAAATAAAAGAAATCAGGTCAACCAATGACTTGGTTGACCTGATGAAAAAATCAAACACCGAAAAAACAATCAGTTTCTTTCGGGAGAAATATATTGGGTTCTTTTAAAATCTATCCCTTTATCACTTCCCTTGCAATCACAATCTTTTGTATCTCACTCGTTCCCTCGCCTATGGTACATAATTTAGCATCACGATAAAACTTCTCTACCGGAAAATCTTTGGTGTAACCATAACCGCCGAATATCTGCACGGCTTCATTAGCGCATTTTACCGCCACTTCGGATGCGAAGTATTTAGCCATGGCCGATTGCTTGGTTACATGCTGCCCACGGTTCTTCAGGTCGGCAGCCTGTAGTATCAATAACTCAGCGGCTTCTATTTCCGTAGCCATATCGGCCAGTTTGAACGATATTCCCTGGAAGTTACTGATGGGCTGCCCAAACTGGTGGCGTTCCTTTGAATATTTAACGGCGGCTTCAAAAGCCCCTTTGGCAATGCCCAATGATAATGCGGCTATTGAAATGCGTCCGCCATCTAACACCTTCATTGCTTGTTGAAAGCCCTCGCCCTCTTTGCCTAACAGGTTCTCTTTTGGCACACGGCAGTTATCAAATATCAGTTCGGTAGTTTCTGATGCGCGCATGCCCAGTTTATTTTCCTTTTTACCATGCGTAAAACCGGGCGTGCCTTTTTCTATCACCAGTGCAGATATACCATGGGTATCGCCCTTCTCGCCTGTGCGTACCATTACTACAGCCACATTGCTCGATTTTCCGTGTGTGATCCAGTTTTTTGAACCATTCACCACATAATGGTCGCCATCTAAAACAGCGGTTGTAGCCATCCCCATCGCATCCGAACCGGTATTGGCTTCGGTTAAGCCCCAGGCACCAATCCACTCGCCTGTAGCTAATTTAGGCAACCAGCGGCGTTTTTGCTCTTCGTTAGCGAAGTATAAAATATGCCCTGTACAAAGCGAGTTATGCGCTGCTACCGATAAACCTATCGAGCCGCAAACTTTGGCTATCTCAACAATAACAGAAACATATTCGAAATAACTAAAACCCGAGCCACCGTATTCTTCTGGTACCAATACCCCCATCAGGCCGAGCCCACCCAATTGCTTAAATAGTTCTATCGGGAAGGTTTGGGCTTCATCCCACTCCATTACATGGGGGCGTATGTGTTTTTCGGCAAAATCTTTAACCATTTGGGCAACCATGCGCTGGTTTTCGCCCATCGAAAAGTCGTATCCTGTGGATACTTCGGCACTAAAATTCATCTGTTAATGTTGAGTTATTATGCAAACATAACAAATAAAAAAACAGGTTGTTGAGTCTAAAAACTATCGATATGATATAATAAAACGGTTTTTAGTACAGATATTAGGTTTAGTTAATTTAAACTAAGAAGCTATTAGCATTAACCGCTTAAAATAATTGAAATTATTTTTTTAGTATTCTGCCAATACAATGATCTGGTCGGATATCGGGCTTATTTTCTCTCTCCCTTTCAAAAAGCTTAACCCTACCACAAACGAAAAACCGGCTACTATGCCACCCATTTCGTTGATGAGTTCGCTTGTCGCGGTAACGGTACCGCCTGTAGCCAACAAGTCGTCATGTATCAGCACGTGCGAGCCCGGCTCAAAGGCATCAGTATGCAACTCAATGGTGGCTGTACCGTATTCCAACTCATATACTTTTTGCTTAATGGTATATGGCAGCTTGCCTGCTTTCCTTACGGGAATGAAAGGAACACCTAAGCGCATGGCCAGCATCAAACCAAAAAGAAAACCTCGGCTCTCTACTCCTGCAACCACGTCTACGCGGGTATCGCCCAATCTTTCAATAAACGCGTCAACAATCCCCGAACACACTTCAGGGCTTTTCAATATCGGGGTGATGTCTTTAAAAACTATACCAGGCTTTGGGAAATCGTGAATATCGCGGATAACGGCCTTGATCTGTTGCTCTATCATTTGAATTTTAAATAGGGCGCAATTTTACGCAAAATTTCTTCATTAAGTATAGCCACATTTTGTACATCTTCCATCGATGTATAATTGCCGTGTTGCGTACGGTATTGCAATATGGCATTCATCTGTTTAAAATTGAGATACGGGAAAGGGCGCAACTCTTCAATGGTCACTTTATTGATCGCTATCTTATTGATGCGCCTTGAATTAACTGTAATGTTCTTTTCTATCGCATGATATTTAACTGTATCAATACCGTACACTTCCATCAGTTGTTGTTTATTTACAAACCCGCCCAGGTCTTTCCGGTATTTTATAATGCGTTGGGCAAACGATGCGCCTATACCCTTTATTTGTGTAAGCTTAACCGAATCTGCCGTGTTTATCTCTACAATAATGTCAGCAACCTTACCTTTAAACTCATCTGGCGGGATGTTTATGTAGGGCTCAAGCCTTTTATAATCTGCAGCGGTAAGCGCGTACATTTTCTTCACATCTGCTTTGGTAGCAAAACGGCCGCCTTTGTTCTCGTAGTTTTTAATGCTGTGGATCTGCTTTTTACTTAAACCTAATTTTAGCCATAAACTATCAGGAAGCTTATTAGGATTAAACACAAACAACTGCGCCTTTTCGTTTTTCATGTTCCAATCCGGGTCTGTATCATCATAATCGGTTGTGTAAGCAGTATCAATACGTTTAGCTGCTTTAATAAGGGCAATGTCTTTGTTAAACTCTGTCAGGTCCATCACCTTTTCTTTGCGGAAATACCCGATGGTATATGATGAGCCCCAGATCAGCACCATAATAACGAGCAGCACCAACATGCCGTTCCATTCTTTTTTACTGATGTCGAAATAATTTTTAAGTCCTGATTTCATCCTGCCTGATGTTTAGCTAAACTATGGCTATTTTTGGTTATTATTACAAACCGTATGAAGATAATCACCAGGGCCGAATTTGCCAAAGCTACCGGATTAGACAAATTTAAAATGCCCGGTCTGGCCGCCCTGCTCATGGAGGTGATGAAAATAAACAAAGTAAACACGCTTTTTGAGGAATCGGAACATAACCAGGGGACGGCTTTTATTGATGCCATACTGGATGGCTGCGGCGTTAGCATTGATTTTGACGAAAAGGAACTCAAAAATATCCCGACAAACGGCGGCTTTATCGCGATAGCCAACCACCCTTATGGCGGTATTGAGGGCCTGGCCTTATTACGATTACTATGCACAGTACGGCCCGACTCCAAGCTAATGGCCAACTTTTTACTAAAGAAGATACCTAACCTGAGCGAATACTTTATAGCGGTAAACCCTTTTGAGAATATTGACCATTCATCCAGTATAAGCGGCATTAAAAATACGTTGGAGCTTTTGCAGGGGGGTACCCCCATTGGTATTTTTCCGGCAGGAGAAGTATCCACTTATCAAATAGAAACCCAACAGGTAACCGACAGGTTATGGAGCCCGGTTGTAGGCAAGATCATCGCGAAAGCAAATGTGCCTGTTATACCTATCTATTTTCATGGCAATAACGGTTTACTGTTTAACCTGCTGGGTTTGATACACCCTACCCTCCGCACGGCCAAACTCCCATCAGAACTCTTTAACAAACAAGGCCATACCATTAAGGTACGTATTGGCAAACCTATCGATGCAGGGGAGATAGCTGCTTATGGTAAAAACACTACAAAGCTGCTTGGTTTCCTTCGTGCTAAAACCTATGTACTGGGTACGGGTATCGAAGAGCATAAAAGCCTTTTCAAACCACGTAACCTGTTCAAAATAAAGAAACGGCCGGAAGCTATTACTGCTGAAACCACTATCAGCCTGCTTGAAACCGAGGTTACCGGCTTACGCGATGAACACCTGATATGGACCGAAAAGGATTACGAGGTGTATGTTGCTCCAACATCAGCCATTCCCAATATCATTCATGAGATAGGCCGACTGCGCGAGATCACTTTCCGTGAGGTTGGCGAAGGCAGTAATAAAAGCATCGACCTGGATGAATACGATATTTACTACCACCAGCTTTTTATCTGGGACACCAAAGCCAAAATGATTGTTGGCGCTTACCGCATTGGCTTGGGCGACGAGATCTATTATAGTTTGGGAAAGAAAGGCTTTTATACCTCGACCCTGTTTAAGATCAAAGGCCCCTTCACCCCTATCCTGAAACAAAGCCTCGAACTTGGCCGCTCTTTCATCCGGAAGGAATACCAGCAAAAACCTTTACCCTTATTCCTGTTATGGAAAGGCATTTTGAAATACTTGATAGATAACCCGCGCTACCGATACCTTATCGGGCCAGTTAGCATCAGCAATAGCTTCTCTAAATTCTCCAAATCACTCATTGTGGATTATATTACCCGCAACCACTTTGACGATGAGCTTGCACGATATGTAAAGCCCCGCAAAAAGTTTAAGGTAGATTTTTCGAAGATAGATACCGACTCACTGTTACATGGCGATGAAAGCTTTAAGGCCCTTGATAGCCTGATATCCGAAATTGAACATAACCACCTCAAAATACCGGTATTGTTAAGGCAGTACATCGCGCTTAACGCCAGGATCATCTCTTTTAATGTTGACCCTAAATTTGCCGATTGCCTGGACGGCTTTTTAGTGCTTGACCTGCAAAATGTACCGGTGGAGATGTTAGATAAGTTGGGAAAGAATTTGTAAATTCCCACCACGTCATTGCGAGGCACGAAGTAATCTTCGATAGAAAGGTCGGCGATAAACAGGGCGTGAATGTATATAGGATTGCTTCGTACCTCGCAATGACGCGTTCTTTTACCAGATCGCCTAATATTTTATCTTCCACTTCAACAGCACAAAGTGCAGCAGCCATATCGGGCCTATGAGTAGGAATTTGATATCATCTAAAAACGAAGGTTTTTTCCCTTCTATTTTATGGCCTATGAACTGGCCTATCCACGCAAGCACAAATATCACCAGGCATGATTGCCATAATTGCGGGCCACCCACTGCACTCCAGTTAGCCAGTTCCATTACGCCATATGTAAATACAAACACTACAATGAGCATAAAGTAGGATAGCACCGGCGACAACTTGTAGTAATAGTAAATACTGAACCCGATTAAAAACGAAGCCCAGTTTAAATCTTCATTATACCTGCCTAAAAATTTGATATACGGAAACGGTATGGACCAAACCAAACCCAGTAAACTAAACACGATCAGCGGAACGCATATCCAATGGATGATCTCGTTGGTATAGTTTTGATGGCTTTCGGCATACTTGTCAAAATAAACATCAACAAGCTTTTTAGGTTCCTTTGAGGGACCGGTGCTTTTGCCTGATTTTATTGTTGCTGCCATAACACTAAGGGTGCTGTGTTAAGTATAAACCCTCTCCTTTTCGGGAGAGGGTTTGATTGGTTTCTTATTATTTCGCGAAGGCTACCGAGCGGGTTTCCCTGATCACGGTAACTTTGATCTGCCCCGGGTAGGTCATCTCGGTTTGGATACGGTTTGAAATATCTGCTGCCAGTATTTCCGATTGCGCATCGGTTATCTTTTCGCTTTCAACAACCACACGCAATTCGCGGCCGGCTTGTATAGCGAAGGTTTTCTCAACACCAGGATATGATAAAGCCAGCTCTTCCAGTTCTTTCAAACGTTTAATGTAGCTTTCTACCACCTCGCGGCGTGCGCCGGGACGAGCACCTGATATCGAGTCACAAGCCTGTATAACAGGTGATATCATCGAGGTCATTTCTATCTCATCATGGTGAGCGCCAATAGCGTTACAAACCTCAGGGTTCTCTTTATACTTTTCAGCTAATTGCATACCCAAAATAGCGTGTGGCAGTTCAGGGTTATCGTCAGGCACTTTACCAATATCATGCAGTAAGCCTGCGCGTTTAGCTAATTTTACGTTCAGTCCCAACTCAGCAGCCATAGTAGCGCAAAAGTTTGCTACTTCGCGGCTGTGTTGCAACAGGTTTTGCCCGTAACTTGAGCGGTAACGCATACGGCCAACCATACGGATCAGCTCCGGGTGTAAACCGTGGATACCGAGGTCAATTACAGTACGCTCACCTATCTCAACAATCTCTTCTTCAATTTGCTTTTTGGTTTTAGCCACCACTTCCTCAATACGGGCCGGGTGGATACGCCCGTCGGTTACCAAACGGTGCATAGCCAAACGGGCAATCTCGCGCCGAACCGGGTCAAATCCAGAAAGGATAATAGCTTCAGGAGTATCATCAACAATGATCTCGATACCTGTTGCGGCTTCCAGCGCGCGGATGTTACGTCCTTCGCGACCTATGATACGGCCCTTCACCTCATCATTATCGATGTTGAAGATGGAAACCGTATTCTCAATAGCGCTCTCGGTAGCGGTACGCTGTATGGTTTGGATAACAATCTTTTTAGCCTCTTTAACCGCAGTAAGTTTAGCTTCATCAACCACATCTTTAATATGGATCATGGCTTTGGTACGGGCTTCTTCGCGCAGGTTATCAACCAGTTGGTTACGGGCCTCTTCTGCTGATAATCCTGCAAGGGTTTCCAACTGCTGAATGTGCTGATTTTTTAACACTTCAACTTCTTCCTGTTTCTTAACAGCAATTTCGGTTTGGCGCTCTAAATTTTTACGCACGTTGTCCATCTCCTGGTCTTTACGCGTTGCATTCTCGAGCTTTTGATTTAACGATTGTTCCTTTTGCTTCAGGCTGTTCTCGCGTTGATTAAAAGCATTATTTTTGCCGTTTAGCTCTTGTTCGTGTTCCGCTTTTAATTGCAAAAACTTCTCTTTGGCTTCCAGCATCCTGTTTTTCTTCAACAATTCGGCATCGTTTTCGGCTTCTTTTAAAATCTTTTTAACTTTTGCCTGTGCGGCTATCTCCTGGTCTTTAAAAAGCTTCCTCAGAAAAAAGCGACCTATTGGCACACCGGCGCCTACGCCTACCAATAACCCGATAATTAAATATAATAGTACGTCCATGTTTGTGTATATAATTGGTATAAATAAAAAAAACCGCAACTAAATTTTAAGCTTCATGTATTAATAAACTCCATTTATGAGGACTGGAAGCGGGGTCATCGTTAAATACATGGAAGTAACGTTCACCCTCTTGCTTTCGCCAATATTGAAGTGTTAAGTTTTAAATAGTGAAACTTAAAAATTTAACTGCGGTTAGATTTTTAATTGCTCTGTATATGTAAAGAACGTTTATTACTTCGAAAAAAAATCATTCAGCAATCCGTCAAGCTGATACACTTTCTCGGCTACCTCAGTGTCTTCAACCACTACCCTTTTCTCGGCTTTTAAGGCCGATGTAGCGTAATGCAACACACACATCGATAACAGATCCTGCTTATCCTTAACAGCGTAACCCTCCTGGTACTCCTTTATCCGGTCGTTTATCAGTTTGGCCGCCCTGCGTATTATCTCTTCCTCTTCCATGTTTACCTTTAAAGGGTAAACTCTGTCAGCAATATTTATTTTTATGGAGATTTCTCCCATTGAGCTGTTTCACATTTTCGTGTTACTTTTTCAGCAACACAATACACTTATCTATTTCCCGCACAAATTCGTTAATTTTTTGCTTGATGTCAAGTGTTTTCTCATTTGTTTCTGAGAACGACTTGGCTAACTTCAATACACGAAGCTTTTCATCAAGTTCTTTATTCTTTTCTTTACTGGCTGATAACGCTACCTTGAAGGATTCGTTCTCCAGCTTTAGTAAATCATTTTCTTCCTGTAAGGCAGCACAAAGCTCAATTAACCGTTCTGTTTTCTCTACAACTTTACTTAATTGATCAGCTAATACAGCCATTGTTTGTTATTCGTTATTCTTATTTTTTACTTGTTTGTTAACGGGATACTAAGTTACGGTTATTTTAGTTATTTATTGTTAAGTTATTGAGTTGCTTCAAGTGCACAATTAATTGTCAAATCAACAAATAACCCAACAACCTAATAACGCAAAAACTATTTACGAATCTCCGCTCCCACCTCTTTTCCAAAATTAAATATCAGCTTCTGCATAATGCCGTCAATGGCTTTATCTGTCAAGGTGTTGGCTTCATCCTGCAACACAAAGCTCAGCGCGTAGCTCTTTTTGCCAGCCGGTAGTTTATCGCCCTCGTAAACATCAAACACATTTACATCCTTTAACAACTTACGCTCGGTTTTTTGCGCTATTTGTTTTAACTGCTGGAAAGTAACATTTTTATCTATCAGCATCGACAGGTCGCGGTTTACCGCCGGGAACTTCGATATCTCCTGGTAAACTATCTTATTCTTCTTCACTAAGTTCAGCACCAGGTCAAAGTTAAAGTCGGCGTAAAACACTTCTTTGTCTACATCTGCCTTTTTCAAAGCGGTTTTAGCTACCGCGCCAAAGCTTACCAATATTTTGCCGTTTTTAATATACTGCAAACCATAGGCAAAATCTGCGCTCGCACTGTCTTCAACAATATAGTCTTTTATGCTCAGGCGGTCAACCAAAGTATCAACCACCGCTTTCAAATTGTAAAAGCTGCTTGGTTTTGATTTTGCATTCCAGTTCTCACCAGCGTTCACGCCTGTTATAAATACCGAGAACTTTTGGCTCTCTACATACTTATCCTCGCGCACGTTGTACACCTTACCAAACTCGTAAAACTTCAAATTAGCTGCTTTTCGGTTTTGATTGTAAGCAATAGCCTCCAATCCCGAGTAGAGCATGCTTTGGCGCATAATATCCAGATCGCTGCTTAGCGGGTTCAATATCTTTACAGCCTCATCAATACTCTCGGCATAAACCGATTTGGTGAGCGAGTTCGACAATATCTCGTTAAAGCCATTCGCGCTAAGCACGTCGGAAATGCTATTCTGCACCGTATCTTTATCGGGCCTGTTCGATGTATTGAGCGAGGCGCGTATCTGTGTAGGTATCTCGATATTGTTATAACCGTAAATGCGCAGTATCTCTTCTATCACATCCACATCGCGGGTAACATCCACGCGGTATGGCGGAACTTTAAGCGATAAGCCTTCGGCCGTTTCGTTTACCACCTCAATATCCAAAGCTGTAACGATGGATTTTATGGTATCATGACCGATCGCTTTACCGATCAGCCTATCCACATTGGCATAACTCAACTCCACTGCGAAAGGTGATACCGGTGCAGGGTAGTTGTCATAAATTTCGGATGAAATGCTGCCGCCCGCTACTTCTTTTATTAATAAGGCAGCATATTTCAAAGCAAACACCGTCATATCCGGATCAGTGCCTCGTTCAAAACGGAACGAAGCATCTGTCTTCAATCCAAAACGTTTGGATGTTTTACGCACCGATACCGCATTGAAATAAGCGCTCTCTAAAAATATGTTCTTTGTGGTTTCTGTAACGCCCGAAGCCTCGCCGCCGAACACACCGGCAATACACATGGGTCCGGTAGTGTTGCATATCATCAGGTCGTCGGCATGTAGCTTACGCTCTACGCCATCCAGGGTTTTAAAAATCGTTCCTTCGGCGCAGTTCTTCACAATCACTTTATTACCCGTTATCGCATCCGCATCAAAAGCATGCAGCGGCTGGCCCAAGCCATGCAATACATAGTTGGTTATATCTACCACGTTGTTGATACTTCGGATGCCAATAACTGCCAATTTTTCTTTCAGCCATTTCGGCGAATCTTTCACTTCAATACCCGAAATTGACAGGCCTGAATACCTTGGCGCGGCTGCTTCATTCTCCACCACAACTTCTATTTTTGAATCATGGTTATCCACCTTAAATGCCGACACATCAGGTTTACTGATAGCTAACTTCAAAAAAGCAGCGATATCCCTCGCCGTCCCCAAATGCGAAGCCGCGTCTGCCCGGTTTGGTGTTAAGCCTATTTCGTATAAATAATCATCGTTTAGCTTAAAGTAGTCTTTAGCCAATGAGCCAATCTGCGCATTCGAATCCAGCACCATAATACCATCATGCGATTCGCCCAAACCAATCTCATCTTCGGCGCATATCATCCCCATCGACTCTTCGCCCCGTATCTTTGATTTATTGATCTTGAAAGGCTCTCCGCTTAATGGGTAAACTGTAGTACCAACCGTAGCAACCACAACCGTTTGCCCGGCAGCCACATTTGGCGCGCCGCAAACTATCTGAAGGTCTTCGCCGGTGCCTACGTCAACTTTGGTTATGCTTAACCTATCTGCATTGGGGTGCTGGCTGCGCTCCTTTACATAACCGATAACTAAACCTTCCAATCCACCGGGAATGGCTTGTACCTTTTCAAGGCTCTCCACCTCAAGGCCTGTGCCTGTCAAAATAATGGATATTTCTTCGGGCGTTTTATCTGTTTGTATAAATTGCTTTAACCAGTTGTACGAGATCTTCATTGCGTGCTAAAAAATAGAGTGGCAAAGATAAGTTTTTGATTTCGGATGTCGGATGTCCGATTTCGGATTTTTGCGCTGATCAAAAAAGCAGGTATGTTGATTTCACATACCCACATTTGCACATTACATCAAATCCTCATCGCCAAAACTAAAGTAAGCATCATCGGTAATGATGATATGGTCAAATATCTTGATCTCGAGCAGCCTTGCACCTGCGGTTATCTTTTTAGTCAGATCAATATCCTGCTGACTTGGCTTTAAGCTACCTGAGGGATGGTTATGCGCCAGTATAATCGACGAGGCATTATGCTCTATCGCTATTTTGAATATTATTTTCGGGTCGGCAATAGTGGCAGCCATCCCGCCCTTGCTTACCAGGTGCGTACCTATCACTTTGTTGGATTGCGCCATCAGCAATATCCAGAACTCCTCGTGGTTCAAATCGGCCAATAGCGGGTACAATATTTTGTAAGCATCACGGCTGCAGGTAATCCGCTCCACCGCTTTTTCATCCGTATCATCCCTGCGGCGGCCAAGCTCCAATGCTGCAACAATGGATATGGCTTTCGCTTCGCCAATGCCTTTAAACTTACACAGGTCGGATACACTGGCTTTACCTACCGCGTTCAGGTCGTTCTTATAATGATGCAATATACGCTTGCTCAACTCCACCGCCGATTCGTTCCGGCTGCCCGACCCTATCAGTATGGCAATCAACTCCGCATCAGTTAAGGTGCGCCTGCCCTGCCCTACTAATTTCTCGCGCGGGCGGTCTTCCTCAGCCCAGGCTTTGATACTGAGGCTTGCTTCGTAATTATCCATTAGCTAAAGCTACAATTTAATGTGCAAATGAAAAAGCAGGTAAAAACAGGTATTTAAAAACTCATGCTTCCGATCCTTATTCTTTGCTCCTTGTTCCTTCATCCAAAAAAGCAGGTAAAAACAGGTATTTTTCACATAATAAAAAACCCTTAAAACAAAAATAGCGTCCCGAATACATCGGGACGCTATTTTAAACGCTTATTAAAGGCGTTATATGCTTATGCTAAGCCGTTAACAAATTTAGTCAGTTTCGACTTATTGTTTGAAGCTTTGTTTTTGTGGATCACATTCTTTTTAGCTAAACGGTCAAGCATAGAAATCACTTTAGATAAAAGTGGAGTAGCTTCAACTTTAGAAGTTGTACCTCTTAATCTTTTGATGGCATTTCTGGTGGTTTTTGCCTGATACCTGTTACGCAGACGCTTCGCAGCGTTGCTCCTGATTCTTTTTATTGATGATTTATGATTTGCCATTGCTTATAGCTAATTATTTCGTTCTGTTTTAAGGACTGCAAATATAGAAACTTGTTTTTAATTTACAAAGAGTAGAATGAAAATATTTTAGATTTAATTACCGATCACATATAGCCAATACCTGAATGGAGAGTAACAGAAAATCATCGGTGAGCAATGCATTTTTTATCTTGCCCCGCTTGTTAAAACAAAAGCGGCCCGTTTTCCGGAAAGGGAAAACGGGCCGTTGTAATAAATAGCCTAAGCTTATTCTATAGCAAACATATCGCTGGTAACTACAACTTTATTACCCGTCTGGATATCATCCCTGGTGTAAACAGTATAAACTTTACCACTTTGTATAACGGCAGCAGGTATACTTGTAGCTGTTGTAGATGTATTGTACAGGTTAAATTTTATTGGATATGTACCTGCACTAACAGTAACATAAGGCGTATTGGCTTTGTAACCCTGCCTTCCAAAAATTACAGTATTATTTACCACAACATCTAATAAAGGCGAAGCTGGTGCAGCGTTTACAAATTTAATGAGGGCTGTACCCGCAGCAGGCGCGTTTGCAGGTTTATTATCGGCAACTAATATTGCCTCCTGGTTGTTTTTTTCTCCTGCATAAAACAAGCTGTAATACTGGCCGGCATAAAAGCCTGATGATGTAGATTTTACAGTGCTGCCCGTTGCCGATTTAATTACAACCGGTTCTCTTATAAAACTTGGTTTGGTATTATAGTACCCACGCTCTTCGCCATACAAATTCAAGCCGGCCCCGTTTTGCACACCGGCTACATATAATGTTAAAGGGCCAAGGCTGGGGTTAGCATTTATAAACTGAACATGGGCATAAGTATCGGTTGTTGATGATGGCGGGGTTTCTGTTGTTGGTGATGAGATCACCAGACTATCTTCAACAGATACTTCATCAGATATATCGGCACTTTGTTTTGAGCACGAAGTAATAAATAATCCTATAGTTATAGCGGCAAATAGGCCCGCGGTTTTAGTTAGCGTTTTCATATCATAGTTGTTTTATTTGTTAATAGTATTACATATAAATCAACTTTTAAACCAATAATTCTTACCGGTTAATCAATTTTCATTTTTCGTGTAAAAAACAATACAATTTTTCCCTTCTCAATACAATTTATTCCGGTAAAATATTCAACTATGTTTGTTTTTTCAATAAGGATAAATAAACTCCCCTCTATTTTTATTGCTTCAGCAAAAACAACCGTACCCTATCGGATTCAAAATGACTATATTTCAGAACAGTTGTATGCAGCAGCTTTTCTTTTCCTTACATTAGTTTATGATGAAATGCAGGGCTACAATACTCCTTTTTTGTATTACAGTGATGGTGCTATGCTCGTCATGGGGATTTTTCGGCCACAAGCGTATTAACCGGGTAGCTGTTTTTACGTTGCCTAAAGGAATGGCGGCCTTTTACCGGGCCAATATTGATTACATTACCGACCATGCCGTTGATCCGGATAAACGCAGGTATGTAGATTCGACCGAAGGTTTCAAACACTTTTTTGATGCCGACCATTACGGGAAACACCCCTTCGAAAAAATGCCGCAACGCTGGAAAGAGGCCGAAAGGCAATACTCGGCCGATTCATTAAATAAATACGGTACCGTACCCTGGACCATCCAATACTATTATTATCGCCTTGTAAGAAACTTTAAGGATAAAGATACCGCCGCTATTTTAAAAACCTCGGCCAACCTGGGCCATTACATTGCCGATGCGCACGTGCCCTTACACCTAACAGAAAATTACAACGGACAGTTTACCCATCAGGACGGCATACATGCTCTTTGGGAAACCCGCGTACCCGAATTACTAAGCGATAACTATCACTACAACGTTGGCAAAATACGCTACATTAACGACCCGCTAAAAGAAGCCTGGAAAATTTGCCACCGCACGTTTAAATGCGTAGATTCAGTTTTAATATTTGAGCGCAGGCTGGATAAAACATTTTCTGCCGACACAAAATACACCATAACCAAACGCGGCAGCCGGAATGTTAAAGATTATTCGGCGGCATACGCTACTGCTTACAGTAAAAGCTTACACGGAATGGTGGAACGGCAAATGCGGGCATCAATACTTGCCATAGGCAGCTTTTGGTTTTCGGCTTGGGTGGATGCCGGGCAGCCCAACCTGGATAAACTGATTGACAACAACCTGCAAAAAAAAGATATCACCAACGAGCTATCATTATATAAGCTGGGCAAAGTATTACCTAAACCTAATTAATGAAGATGAGAGAAAAACTGATCATAAAAAAACAAAGCCACGATAAGATCATGTGGCGCAGCCATGAACCCTCGCGCCTGGAAACCTTTAGCGATGCAGTGTTTGCCTTTGCGCTAACGCTAATCGTTCTTTCAATCGAAGTGCCCAAGAGTTTTGACGAGCTTGCCGGGCTGATGAAAGGAACCTTAAGTTTTGGCTTTTGCTTTTTAGTATTGTTTATGATATGGAACACGCAAAACATCTTTTTCAGGCGGTTCGGCCTTACTGATGGGCGCACGGTTACTTTAAATGGCATACTCATGTTTGTATCATTAATATATGTATACCCAATGAAATTTTTAACCACACTTTTTGTTGATAGCACTTATGTAGAACATGGCGAAGTTTTACCACGGATGAAAACCGGCCAGATTGCCGACCTGATGATCTTATATAGTGCGGGATATTTTGTTATTTACCTTTTATTCTTCCTGATGTATAAAAATGCGGAACGCCACAGTACCGAATTGGAGCTTACACCGGCGGAATTATACGAAACCAGAACTACCAGCTATATCAACCTAATTAATATGGCAATAAGCGCTACTGTAATTATAGCCGCGCTAATTGTACCAGCCCATATGGCAGGTATGTGCGGTTTCATATATTTTTTGATTGGCCCTGCCTATACCATTTGCTATAGTTACCGGGGCAAAAGATCAAGGCTGCAATTCGCTGACTGATTAGGTAGCCGACTGATTTGCTTTTTTGCCTTTAAGCGCAGCGTAAACAGCCGGGATAACCGATATCAATATAATAGCCAATGATACCAGCGAAAAGTGCTTTTGGAAAAACTCGAGCCCGCCTAAAAATTTACCGGCAAACAGGAAAATGATGATCCACGCGGTACCGCCAATAATGTTGTAGCTGCTGTAACGGCCAAACTGCATTTTACCAACCCCGGCCACAAATGGGGCAACGGTGCGGATAATTGGCACAAACCTGCTGAATATTACAGCCTTGCCCCCATGTTTGGTAAAAAAGTCCTGCGTTTGGTTGTAGTACTCCAGTTTCAGTATTTTGTTTTCAGGTTTAAAAACCTTTACACCAAAATAACTTCCTGCAAAGTAATTAACGGTATTACCTGTAAAAGCCGCCACTATCAGTATAACAGTCATCAGGTAAATATCAAGTCCGGTGTTGCCGCCTGCTATTAACGCGCCTGCTGCAAACAGTAACGAGTCGCCGGGTAAAAAGGGGGTTACCACAAAGCCTGTCTCTGCAAAAATGATGGCAAACAGGATAAGGTATGTCCAAGCCTGGTAATCGTGAATAATGTGTGCAAGGTTTTTATCAATATGTAGTATAAAATCTATCAGGCTTTTTATAAGTTCCAATGTCGTATTGTTTTAATGGTGCCAAAACTAATCATATCGGCACACAAATAATTAATTTATTTATTGATCATTACGGCTGCACCAATGGCGGCTGTATCGGTACGGCCGGTAAGGCCGTGGGTAAACAGGGTGTACAGGCGCCCATCCTGAATGGTTATCAAAGGAACATCAACCAATACGCCGGTAGATGCTCCGGTGGCAAATATCTTAAAATCATATATTCCCGCAGGCAATTGCTGATAAGCAGATACCCCTTTAAAAGGAATGGCTGAAAATGCCTTTGTACCATTGGCCGTTACATCAAGTCCGGTTGTGCGTGGCGACGTGTTCACAAAGCGTATTTTGCCGCTGCCCAATGTTGGTATTGATGATGTATCGGCAACAAGCATGGCCGTTAACGATTCTGAACTGGCAGTACTTGCATTTATACCTAAAACGTATAGCGAATAACTGGTATTAACCGCAAGCGTATCATTACCGGTAAGTACGGTAAGGTATTTTGTATTGCGTACCTGGAAAAATTGCGGCCCACTGCTTAACGAATAATAATTAGATGCTGCGGGGTACCTGAAAAAAGGACCTATTTGTACTCCGCCGCCAATAGCTACAGTTACCGGGCCAATATCAGGGCTGGCATTTATTACCGCTATTTTAGTGGTTGCCGATGACGGGCTAACCGAAGCGCTGCCATTAGGATTGCAGGACGATAATACAACAACAGCAATAAGTGTGAGCAATAGCCATATCCCGCCCTTGCCTTTGGTTGCTGATAATTGATAACTGATATTCATTGCTGCAAAGTTAATTATTCAAAGCTACGTTAAAACCCTTAGTACCCGATTGATTAACTATGCCGTAAGCATACATGGTATATACACTGCGTGGCTTTAACACAATGCTCTTGCTTAATATGGTGGTTGCCGTACCTGCTATATTTACTTTTAGCGCTACGGTGCCGCTATCCGGCCTTGCATAGCCCGATACACTTTTGTATGCCTTGTTGCTCAATAGTAAGCTGTTCAAGTAAACATCTACAGCCTGTGCCGTTGGCGACGCGTTAACAAACCGCAGTTTAGGTTTACCTGCAACGGAAACTTCATTATCAACAGTTAAAATTGTGTTTATGGTATTAACGCCATTACCATAATTACCGGTTAGATATATGGTATAGTTTGAATCGGGCTTAAATGTAATGGGGCTTTCTATTAGCTGCGCGTAAGTGGTGTCTTTAAATGATACATTTTGCTGCCCCGATGCAACGTTTATGTACCCCGATGCTTCCAGGTAAGCTATACGGTACCCGTTTTGCCTGGTGCCGTTAAAATACAGGTTTGCCGATACGCCATCGGGTATGGTATTAACAAAAGACAAGTGGGCTTTATTGCCAACAACATCGGGCGTATCGCTGTTAATTTTATTGCAGGCAGCTATAGCCACGGGCAATACACAAAATAAAAACAAACGATACAAGCCTTTTATATTCATAGCTAACGGCATCAAAAATAAATTTATAATGCCTAATAAACGAATTTGTTTAGTCAACCAATATAACACAATGCACGTATACGATATAAACAGCAGGTATATCATTAGCAAACAAAACTATTTTGATACATAAGCTGTTGATATCTAAATACATGTTAACAAATAAATCACGCGAAGTTTACATATCTGAGTTGTTATACTGCTAAATTAGTGAAAACTCAATTCAGGGTTATCTAACTTATAATAAGAATATTATGACCTGGAGAAAATTTAGCGGCGAAATACTACAATCGCCAATTATTGAAGAAGTTGAAAAAGCCATCGAGCGTGAAAGCAACCTGGGCAACAAACTAAAAGTTTGTATAGGCACAGATTCGCAGGTTAAAGGCAGCGTAACAGATTTTGCAACGGTTATTGTTTTTTTGCGCGAGCAACGTGGCGGATTCATGTTTATCCACCAGGAACGCACTTCGCAAAAAATGACCATCAAAGAGCGTATGCTTAACGAGGTGCAAAAATCTATAGACATTGCCTACAGGCTTTGCACTTTGCTTGACCTTTACGATGTTGACCTGGAAGTACATGCCGACATTAACACCAACCCGATGTTTAAATCGAACCAGGCACTGCACGAGGCTATGGGTTACATTTTAAGCATGGGCTTTGTGTTTAAAGCCAAGCCCGAAGCTTTTGCCAGCTCATATTGCGCCAATAAAATGGTGCAGTAAGTACTTTAACACTTTTTGTAAGTACCCGATTCCGCGCTACAGGAACCGGCATTTACTTTCTTGCCTTACCGCATTTCTGTTTTTCAACAGGATACAGGAAACTACCCCCTATACTTTTGCCGTATATTAGAAACCTTTATCAAAGCAAACTGTTGTAAAAACGTGAAAACATATCATTTTAAGTTCGAAACCACCCTGCCCATAGCATTAGCGGAAGCCTGGGATTTTTTCTCCTCGCCGCTTAACCTTACCAAAATAACACCCGAAAAGATGAACTTCGTCATCATGTCGGATTTTAAGGCGGATACAAAAATGTACCCGGGGATGTTTATCAGGTATAAAATAACACCCTTGTTCGGCATTAAAATGAATTGGGTAACCGAGATAACGCACGTTAAAGACCAGGAATATTTTGTTGATGAGCAACGCACCGGCCCTTATGCCATTTGGCACCACGAGCACCATTTTAAACCTGTTAAAGGCGGTGTGCACATGACAGACATTTTAACTTACGCTATCCCATACGGCATTATCGGGCGTTTAGCTAACAGGCTGCTGGTTAAAAAACAGGTGAAAATGATATTCGCTTATCGCGACAGGGAAATAAAAAAACTGTTTGGTATTTATAAAGCGGTTTAACGGGCTACATCCTGAAATAATCCTGGTACCATAAATACTCGTAGGTATAGTACATCTCGTCAACCTCGTGGGTCTTATTCGGGCTTACCCAAATTTCTTTGTTTTTGTTATTAAGCGCATTGTATGTGGCAAAGCTACATTCGGGCGGACAAAACTCATCCAACAAACCAATGGCCATTAAAACCGGGCATTTAATTTTAGCTACAAAGTTAATGGGGTCATAATAATCCCATACCCTGAATAATTTCTCTTTATCAAAATTGGGGTGCGTGCGTACGTAATTCACAAGCATACCCACCGGCGTTTGCGATTTGGGGTTCAGCGCCGTAATCTCATAAGCCCGCCTGAAGTTGGTATACAGCGGCACTTCGCAGGTAACCAGCTTTACGCGTTTATCCATAGCAGCTAAGGCCAAAGCAAGGCCACCGCCCTGGCTTGCACCATCTACCAATATTTTAGTAGTATCGAGGCCCATACCTGCCTGGGCACATATAAAATCAAGGCCGCGTATGCAATCCATATATACGGCCCGGTACACATACTCATCCCTGCTTTCTACGTTAACCAGGTTGTACTCAACACCGTGGGTATCAAGCGCATCTTTACTATTGCCGCCGCCCCTCACGTTAAAGTTAAATACGGCAAAATCTTTATCATCAAATGATGGGTCGAGCTTAACTATGTATCCGGGCAAACGGTATTTTACAGGTATCCTTTTAGGGCGCTCATTGGGGATGGTAAGCCAACCGCGCACGGTGACATTTCCCCACGATTGCATTTCAACCAGGTAAACCTTTTGGCCGTTAACAGATAGCGCGTGTTGTTCAGTGATCTTGTACTTCGGTGCTATTTTCTTTAATGAATCGCGCGATGCTTTCCAGAAAGCATCAAAATCATTGGGCACATGCGCTATGGGCGGAATAAGCTTGGGATTATAGCCAAATACTTTTTTAACGGTATCATCATAAAAAGTAAGCCCAAGCGCAAAACTGATCTTATAAAAACCCGGATTTTTGCAAGGAATATTGAATTTGTATTTATTTGTAGCCTGTTTTTTTATGCTAACCTTTAACGAGTCTTCGTAAACCTTAACACCTTCTTCGGTAGTTACTATGCATTTCAATACGCCATCCTGCGGCTTATCATAAGCATTCATCACTTTAAGGGTATAGCCTACCGCCCTGTCGCCGGTAAATATGGCATTACCTGCCCTTGGATTAACGGCGATATAAACAGCGCCCTCTTCCTGCGGACCTTCATCAACTTTGGGCTGCTCTTTAATGGCATTAAAATTTTCGGGCAAAATAAACTGCGCATGGCTGCTGCAGTAATATAGCAACATCACTGAAACCGAAAATATAAACCGAATACTTATTTTCACGTGGTAGCGCGTTTAAGTTTTATTAGTATTTAAAACCATATCCCAGCGAAATACTTTGCCCTATGGCTGTATTACGGCCGCTTATAAAGGTAGTATAACTCAACGATAAACTCCTGGATTTACCTAAACCCCTCGAAAGACCGGCAGTTACCTGGTTTGACGAAAAATCCTTTGCCGGCGATGGGCTCAGCGGGTTGAGGTCTTTGGTGATACTGTATGATATTGCTGATGACTCGGATAAGGAAAGCTGATAATACTTGCTTATGGAAAAGCCGATGGAACTTGTTAAAGTAGCCTGAAATGGAGCATCGCCACCAAAATATTTACTTGTGCTCAGGTCTGTTTCAAAAAAGAAACCTTTATCAAACAACTTAAAATCGCCCGATCCCGCAAGGGTAATGCTTGATCCCAATTTGCCGTAGCCACGGTTTACTGCATCGGTATTTACATATAGCGGAAAAATAAGGTTGGTTTGAATTGAAAAGTAAGTGCGGTAACTAATATTGGCAATGTAGTAACGCATGCCTATCTGCCCGTCGCCAAGTGTGTTTATCGTATTTGATGAGATATCGCTTTTCACGGTATTGGATACAAACGGCACCGACGCGATAAGCGATACACGCCGCGAAAACCCATATTCGGCACTTAACGATGCCGATAGCGACTGGTTGCGGCCATTGTTAAGATACTTTTGCACCTCCTTATTTTGATCGGAGTATTTATCATTAAAAAAATACGATGTTCCCAAACTGATAAATAACCTTCTTTTACCTACAGGCCTACCACCTGCATAAGTTACCATACTGCTTAACACAAACAGCAAGGTAATTGTTGTGATAAACACCGTCTTTACATGCTTTGTTGTATTGTTAAGTGATTTATTAAAAGATATATCCATCGGGTTTGTATAAGGGTTAAAATGCACCCAGCTCATCTATCATCCACTTGGTTTTATAGCTACCCAATTCGGGGCCAACCTCGTGTGTAAGATTAGGGAAAATGAATAGTTTTTTCCATGCGGTAATGCTGTTATACATAATCATCTCGTTTGTTGGCGGCACCAGCGGATCCAATAAACCAATACCTACAATAACCTTACATTTAATGTTCTGAACAAAATTCTTGAGGTTAAAATATTCAAAATTATCCAACAGCGTTTCTACTTTAATAGCCTTTTGGTCGGCAACGTCGCGAAATACCGTCATGGGCCATTTATCTTTATAATATGGCATTTTCAGATCAATATAACCCGGATTTTCGGCCTCGCATAATGAAACGCGATGGTCAAGACTGGCTAAGCAAAGTGTAAGGTACCCGCCCTGGCTACCACCTGTTACAAATATCGACTCGGTATCAAACATATCGCTATGTGCATACACAAAATCTATCAGGCGCATAGCATCCATTATAGATCCCCTGTAAATATATTTGTCTTTATCATCCAGGTCATACCCTATATATTCCTCACGCTGCGGGTGTATCACATCGCGGCTATTACCCTGCCCACGCACATTAAGTGCAAAAAAGGCCATCCCACCCGATTCAGCCGCCGGCACCATGGCGTTACCATAGCCCGGCAGTTGTATAAACACCGGCAATTTTTCTTTCGGCTTCCTGTCTTTCGGTACGGTTAACCACGCCCTTATGGTGATATTACCCAACGATTGCATTTCAACCAGGTATATTTTACCATTCCCGGTTTCCATTTGGGGTTGCTCCGTCATTTTAAATTGTGGCGGTATAGCAGCAAGTTCTTTTTTGGTTCTGTCCCAAAAAGCATCAAAATCTGCCGGCCTTGGGTAAGTTGAGCGTATAGCTTCTATATTAACCCCAAAAACCCGTTTTAGTGTATCATCGTAATCGCCAACATCTATAGCAAAGTTTATTTTGTAAAAGCCTGTTTTTTGCGGCGGTACTTCAACATGCATACGCCTTGTACCACGCGAATCAATACTAACTTTTACAGTGTCTTTCTTTATCAGTTTATCATCATCGGTATAAACAAAATAGCTAAATGTGCCGTCAACCTTTTTAAAGAAATTGTTTTTCAGGTCAACATTATAATCAACAATACTATTCGCTTTAAACACAGCTTCCTTATTACCGGGGTGCTCAATAATAACTACCGACTCGCTGCCCGACTCGGCTTCTTTAACCTTGTCAGCCGCGTCCTGCTTGTTAAATGCCAGGTACCTGTTCCAGATATTCAGCTTTTCGTAAACCCATTTGCCAACGTAGCCATTCATATCAGCTCCAATTTCATGCGCCATCGTAGGGAAAACAAACAATTTTTTATTACCCTTAATGGCATTGAACATTTTGGTGGTAGGGGTTGGCGGAGCCAGGTTATCAAGCATACCAATACCCACAACTGTTGGCGCGGTAATATTCCCGGCAAAGTTTTGAAGGTCGAAATAATCAAGTGTGTTTAAAAGATCGCCCATTTTTAAGCCTTTATCCTCGGCATAAAGTTTTACCGCTCCTATCGGGAAAGATTTACTTTCAACAGCCAGATCCCTGAAATTAGAAAACACCGGGTTACTTGCTGTGGTTATCGTCACCCTTTTATCTAAAGCGGATAAGCTTAACGCAAGGTAAGCACCCATACTTGCACCCGAAGCATAAATGGCTGTCGAGTCGATCTCGGGCCTGCTGCATGCAAAATCAACCAGGCGCACACAATCCATCAGCACACCACGCATAATGTACTTGTTCTTATCTTCAATATCGGTACTGATGTATTCTTCGCGACCGGGTTTTATCACGTCATCGCTCATAGGCTGGCCGCGTACACTCAGGTTTAATAATGCCATACCGGGGGTAGCCACCAAAGGGTTTGCACCGTTGCCATAACCGGGCAGGTATAAACTTACAGGCAGTTTTTGGCCGGGATGTATTTCTTTTGGCAAAGCCATATAGCCCCTGATAACGATATCGTTTAACGAATGCATCTCTATCTGGTACACTTTATCGTTGTGTTCCATGTCGGGCATTTCTGTCACTTTGTATTTAGGCGCTACCTGGGCCAGCTCTTTTTTAGCCTTGTTCCAAAAGGCATCAAAATCTGCAGGTTTTGTATTGGTGGCCATTATCTTATTCGTATCAACAGCAAAAGCACGGCGCAGGGTATCATCATAGCGCGATGTATTGATCATGAAGCTGATATTATAATAACCCGGGGTACTTTGCGCCGGTATTTCAAACGATACCGTTTTAGTAGCTTTGGCTTCAACTGTTACAGGTTGTGAGCCATGCGCTACAGGTTTACCATCGTGCGTGGTTACAGCATACGATATTTTACCCGACTGAGTAGTTTTAAAATTGCTTTTTACATCAACAGTATATGTTACAGGGCTACTGCTTTTATACACCGCACTTTTTGTTAATGGATGTTCAATAAGGTCAATCACCTCAGCATTGGGGTCAACTTTAGGGACAGCCAAAGGTTGCATGGCTTCGGGTTTGTTAAACGCTATCCACTTTTCATAAACCTTTAATTTCTGATATACCCAGCCGCCAACATATATACCCTGTTCGGGCCCTACTTCGTGTGCCAGGTTAGGGAAAATGAACAATTTTTTGTCTTTAGATGGGATATTGTTCCAGGCATGCATGGAAGCTGCCGGGGCAATAAAGTTATCCAGTAAACCAATACCCATTACCACCGGGCATTTTATATGTTGTGCAAAACCCTTTAAGCAATAATAATCCCAAGTTTTTAAACATTTTTCAAAGTCCATGCCTTTGTCTTTGGCATAGTACTTCATGGTATTGATAGGAAATACTTCCGAACTCATCGCCCTGATATCCGGGTAACCGGGATTATCGCCTGAGCAAATGGTCACCCTGTCATCAAGGCCCGCTGTAGCCAGCGATAGATAGCCACCCAAACTACCGCCTGTAGTAAATATCGCTTTAGAATCGAGATAGTCCTGGCTGCAGATAAAATCGATAAGCCGCACGCAATCCATCATGATGCCCTTAAATACGTAAGTCTCTTTATCTTCTACACCAATATTAATCAGGTCGTCATGGTTTTTGGGATTGATCACATCACGGCTGTTGCCATATCCACGCACATTTATACCAATATACGCTATACCTGATACGCCATAGGTGGGTTTCATCTCGCTGTTAAAGCCCGGAAAGGCGATAGACACCGGTAGTTTTTGGCCCGGTTTACGGTTTTTGGGCAAGGTCATCCAGGAGCGGATGGTTAAATTACCCAACGATTTCATCTCCACCAAAAATACCTCATCGTTTCCTTTGGAGAGGCCTGGCATTGGCGTTACCTTAAACTGCGGGGCTACCTTTGCAAGGTCTGCCTTTGTCCTGTCCCAAAAGGGCCAAAAATCATCGGGTACTTTATAGGGCGATACTACCCTGGCCGTATCTACACCAAAAACACGGCGAACGGTATCATCGTCATCATTGGTGTTAAGCATAAAATTCACCTTATAAAAGCCTGCCGGTTGCGATGGCATATCCAACTGAACATGGGTATTGCCCTTTGCGGGGATAGTTATAGGGAATGCCTTTTTTGTGATCAGGTTGTTTTTGAAATCGGTAATGGCATATGATATATGCCCAACCTGGTCTATATTGTATGTGTTCTTAAAATCGATACCGTATTTTATGGTATCCCCCCTTTTAAAAATAGAATTTTTATCGGCAGCCCGTTCTTTGATGATCACCTCTTCGGTAACCTTCGCTTCTTCGGGCTGTGCCTTTACAACTTTAGGTTTAACAGTGGTTTTAGGCCTGGTTTGCGCAAATGCGCCATTACCAAAACACATCCCTGCAAGCAAGGATACCGCCAATAAAACAAATACTTTAAAATTACTTTTCATCACTCAAAACTACCGTTTGTTCTACTTCGGCATGTTTTTTAACTGCATGCGCCCCACCTGATCTTTTCCACAAAAAGTCTTTTATCCTTTTATTCAATGGCTCTTCAATAAACTTATATATCGCTACCGATATTGCTAACAAACCAAAAAACACATAAAATATGTTCAACTGATCATACTCGAAAGGTGAGTGCCAGTCTAAGCCGTGTTTATCGTAAAACGCGAATGTCCAATCGTTTAACCAGTTGATACCTTCGTGCAAAAAGTTATTGATGAAGCCTAAATGTATCAGGTAAAATAAGAAAGAGGCATTACTCAACAACTCTACAAATTTGTTCGATAACACTTTTTGCATCACTGTTTCTTCGCGTATCAACCCCAAAAAGAAGAGTATAATTGCCGGGGTTAATAAAACGGTATCCAATATCATACCTGTATAGGTTTTGATGCCGAAGGCTTCGTTAGGACCAAGCGGTATTAATGAAAAGAAATATACACAAACAAACATCAGCACAAAGCCGATATAGGTAACCTTTATTTTAGGATTCAGCTTTATTTTATGATAATTAAGTGCCAGCCACATCCCAAAAAATATCTCGAAACAACGGCCAAAAAAGGTGTAATACAACATAAACACGATGTTGCCCATAAAGCCAAACCAATCGAAATTTTTGAAGATAAATACCAGTAGATAACCTAATGGCAGGTATACCAGCGGCTGCCAGTAAAAAAACTTTTTCTTTTTAACCAACCAAAAAACGACAGGCGTTATTACATAAAACAACACATCCACGGTTATTGACCAGCCCTGGCCTACGCCTGTAAACTTAAGATTGTCAAAAAAACCGCGTAAAAAGGTAAAGTTTAAAAACAGGGTGAACCACGGGTGATTTGCATCGCCTATAATGGCGCTTTGATTACCCCTATCGCTGTACCAATAAATAAACGCGGCTGCAGTAAAAATAAAATACATGGGGTAAAGCCTGGCTGCGCGGCTTATCCAGTATTTTTTGGCCCATTTCATGGTAAACTCAAAATTATCATAGTACCTCACGGTGATCAGGAAACCTGTCAGCACAAAAAACATCGGTAAGCCAATACTCAGCTCGTTAAAGTAACGCTGTACCCCTGCCCCTGCCGAAGCCGCCAAAATATACCCGGCATGTGTGGCAAAAACCAAAATAGCTGCGAGCGCGCGAACACCTGTTAGTGCGGGGAAGAATTTTTGTTTTCCTTTGTCGGACATTACTGTTCTATGTGTTATTGTTAATATAAGCCGCCGTTAATATCAATGCAGCTGCCGTTTATGTATGTTGTATCCATCAGCAATTGGATGGTTTTAAAAATATCATCGGGGTTACCCAGCGCTTTGTTAGGGATGCGGTTTTTCAGGTCTTCCAAATACTTTTCGGGTACCTCGCGTATCAAACCTGTGTTAAAATAACCCAGGTTCAGCGTGTTACAGGTAATGCCCTTGCTGGCGTTTTCCTGCACCAAAGTTTTCATCAATCCCCACAAGCCCGATTTACTTGCCGCATAAGCCGAAGCCCCAACCACCCCTGTTTGCGCCACTACTGATGATATGAATACGATGCGGCCATAACCTTCGGTACGCATATAGGGCAGCAGCAATTTACAAATATAAAACGTTGAGGTTAAGTTAACGTGCAGTAATTTCTCCCATTCCAGTTCGGGAAATTTATGCATTACCGCGTTAAAGCTAACACCCGCGCAGTTAATAAATTTGATATTAACAAGCGGTGTTTTAATAGCGCCCAATGAGCGCTCGGTTTCTTCAAAGCTGCTCAGGTCAACCTTACACCACTCTACGTTAGGGTGTTGCAGATCAGGCAGGGTGCTGTTATAAAATGCAACAATAGGCTCATCGGTTGTTTCAACCAACCTTTCTAGCAAATGCCTGCCAATACCTTTTGATGCGCCTGTTAGTAAATACATTATATTAAACTACCTCTGTGTAAATAATAGGTTTTTTTATCTCGATGATAGATGCGCCGTAAGTAAAACCCGCGCCAACACCGGCAACAATGATCTTCATGCCCGGTTTGATGCGGCCATCGGCTATAGATTCCGACAATGCGATAGGCACCGAACCCGAATTGGTATTACCGATATTTTCGATATTGATCACAAATTTTTCGATAGGCTGGTTCAACTCGGCTGCCAAACCTTCGAGCATGCGTTTATTAGCCTGGTGGGGTACAAAGTAATCTATATCATCAAACGTAATGTTGTTCTTTTCCATTACTTCTAATATCACCTCTTTAAACAAGGCGATACCACCACTGAAGATACCGCGCGATGTAAATTTCATCATGTGATCGGTATGCTCAAGGCTCTCTTGTGTCATGGCGTTTTTGCTGCCACCGTGTGATGCTGATACACTCATCAGATCGGTGCTATCCAGTTTACAAATGGTATCGATGATCTCGTTATGTTCATCATCAGTATATTCCAATAAAACAACGCCCGCACCATCACCAAATATCAGCGATGTCTTTTTATCCATCGGATCGATAATACTGGTCATTTTATCAGCCGCGCAAAGCAATACATTTTTATATTGTTTTGAGTTTAATAATGCCGAACCGATCTCGAAACCATAAAGGAAACCGCTGCAGGCCGCCATGGCATCAAAGCCCCAGGCATTTTTTGTACCCAGTTTATGGTGTACCACCGCGGCTGTTGAAGGGCAGGGGAAATCGGCGGTCATGGTAGCTACGATAATACACTCTACATCCAACACATCCATACCGGCCTGTGCCAAACAAACTTTAGCCGCGTTTACGATCATATCAGAAGTAGCGCCCTCGTTAAAAATACGCCTTGCAAATATGCCCGTTTTTTCGCCGATGACTGCGCTGTCCATATTTAAACGGGCACCCAACTCTTCGTTAGTAACCCGGGTTTCCGGTATAAAATGACTAATGCTTTTAATTGCTACTCCCATTGTTATTCGTTATTAATTGTGATTATAGTTTCGGCCTTGTGTTGTTTTGGGGCTATTAAAAATCCCGATCTGCGTATATAATGATTTAACTTTTCTTCAACATTTAAATACAGTACTATTGATATAGCATTAAGGGCAATGAATATGAACACCAGGTTCAAAACATCATTTTGGAATGGCGATACCCAATCAACATTCCATTTATCATATAAGGCAAAAACCTTTTCGTTTAACCAGTTTGTTGATGCCAGCAACATGTTATATATGTAACCTAAGTGAACCAGGTAAAATATATACGATGCCTTGCCCAGCAGTTCGATAAAGGGAGTAGCCAATGCCTTTTTTAAACCACTTTGCTCGGTTAGCAAGCCGTAAAAGAACAATGTAATGGATGCCGCCAGCAAATAGTTATTGGTAATGATACCTAAAGGGTTTTGCTGACCGTACTCCTGCCCCGGTAAAACAGGCAGCACCGACATGATCCACACGCAAAAGAAGATCATAAAAAAGCCGATATACGTAAACATTAACTTGTTGCTACGCTCAAACCCTTTACGCTTTACAAACAGTGCCAATAATATCCCTGCAAAGAACTCAAAACACCTCCCTAAAAAGGTATTCAACATCATAAAAGTAAAGTTGCCAAAGAAACCATACCAGTTAACGTTCCTGAATATCAATACCAAAACAAAGCCAAAACCTGTAATAATAAAGGGCTGCAGGTAAAAGCGGCCCCATTTTTTGGCCGCGAAAAACATGAGCGGGGCCGAAAAATAAAAGCATTCTTCGACTGTGAGCGACCAGCCTTGCCCTATACCTGTAAATTTAAACTGGTCGAAAAAGCCACGCACAAAAGTGATATTCATCAAAAACACACCTACCGGGTGGTTAAATCCATTTAAAATAGCACCGTCTTTTGTAATATAGTAAGAAATGAACGCTCCTATAGTTAATAAAAAATACATAGGATAGATACGCGCTACCCTGTTTTTCAAGTATTGTTTAAACCAATCTGTTGTTAAAGAAAAATTATCATAATACCGGAAGGCGATCAAAAAACCGGAGAGTACAAAAAATATGGTTACCCCGATGTGGAACTCCTGGAAAAAACGTTGCACAAAATGGGGAAGATTTTCATCAAAAACATAGTGGAAATGAGATATGAATACAAGGTATGCTGCCAGTGCCCTTACGCCTGTTAATGCCGGGATGTAATTTTGCAGCGGTTTTTGAGACAAAACTGTATTTTTACTAATAGTATAGTAGGTAGTTATTTTGCAAAACCAATACCATTAATATTGGATGTACGCCTATAAAGATAATGCAGAACCTTGAATAATCCCTCTTTTACGGATAGTTTCGTCGATAAAATGTTGAATTTCTGATTTTTTGAGCTGCCAGTTGGGAGCGATGAGCAGATCACGGTCTGACAGACCGAATAAACGCTGTATCACAATGTCTTCGCGAACCAGGGGAAGCAGTTCGCATAAAAAATCGGCATACTCGGGCAGGCTGAACAACTTGAAGGGTTCGCGTTTATATTTAACGCCCATAATAGAGCCTTCAACTATATGCAGGTGATGAAACTTAACGAACTTTATCTGCGGGAAGCGGTTGATCTCGTCGGCATACTTCAGCATCATCTCGTGGCTCTCACCGGGAAGGCCAAAGATGGTGTGCACGCAGATATCCAGTTTTGAGTTTTTAACCAGTTCTAAAGCGTTAATCAGCTCGCCGTGCGTACAGCCCCGGTTAAGCTGGGCAAGGGTTTCATCGTAAATAGATTCCATACCCATTTCCAGGTCAACATCAAACCTGTCGGTATAACTCTCCAGCAAGGCTATCTTTTCCGCGTCGATACAATCCGGCCGGGTACCTACCGATAGGCCAACTATGTTTTCGGGCTCAATGCTCAGCGCCTCATCGTACAACATTTTTAAATAATGAGTGGGGGCATAAGTGTTGGTGTTGGGCTGGAAGTAGATAATGAACTTATCGGCCTTATTGCCTTTTCGGGCACGCTCCATCCCTTTTATCACCTGTTCGCGGATACTTGGGTTTTCGCGGGAGACTGAAGGCGTAAATGAATCGACATTGCAATAGGTACAACCACCAAATCCTTTGGAGCCATCGCGATTGGGGCAGGTAAAATTACCATCTACAATTACTTTAAAAACGCGTTGGCCATTGTATTTCTTTCGTAGCCATGCGCCGTAATTATTGTAAGATTTAAAACCCTCGGCTACCGGTGTTACTTCTGCTTGCATTGCCGCAAAGATACGGAATAGAATCAAGAGGCAAGAATCAAGAGCCAAGACATGAAAACCAAGACCTTTCAAATACTATCCAATTATTCAGTCTTGGTTCCTGCATCTTGATTCTTGCTTCTATCTACTAACCTATCTCACAAAAATTGGTTAATTTTGTATTTATAACCAATTATAGCATGGATGCCATTTCCGTTTATAAACCGCAGAATAAAATTCGCTTTGTAACCGCAACTTCGTTGTTCGACGGGCATGATGCTACCATCAATATTATGCGCCGTATTTTGCAAAGCAGCGGGGCGGAGGTAATACACCTGGGGCATAACCGATCGGTGGATGAGGTGGTGAACTGTGCCATACAGGAAGATGTGCAGGGCATTGCCTTGACAAGTTACCAGGGCGGGCACATTGAGTATTTTAAATACATGTACGACCTGTTGAAAGAACGCGGCGCCGGGCATATCAAAATATTTGGCGGCGGCGGCGGGGTTATCCTTCCACACGAAATAAAAGAGCTACAGGAATACGGTATCGCGCGCATTTACTCGCCCGACGACGGCAGGCATATGGGCCTGCAGGGCATGATAAACGACATGATGATGAAGTGCGATACGCCCATTACATCTCATTTGAATGGCGAAATAAAATATTTGCCTAAAAAAGATAATAAAGCCATTGCTACCGCGATAAGCGTGGTGGAAAACTATCCATCTAACGCGGGCTTCCTCACCGAACTAAAAAAGATAACCGATAAGGATATACCCGTGTTGGGGATTACCGGTACTGGTGGCGCGGGTAAATCATCACTGGTGGATGAGCTGGTGCGCCGGTATTTAATGGAGACGGATAAAACATTAGCCATTATCTCTGTTGACCCATCTAAACGTAAAACGGGTGGTGCTTTGTTGGGTGACAGGATCCGGATGAACTCGATCAATAGTCCGCGGGTGTACATGCGCTCGCTTGCCACGAGGCAGGCTAATTTGGCTTTATCCAAATATGTGCAGGAAGCTATTGATATTTGCAAAGCGGCAGGTTATGATATGATCATCGTAGAAACATCGGGCATCGGGCAATCAGATACGATGATCACCGATTACTGCGACCTGTCGTTATATGTGATGACGCCAGAGTTTGGCGCGGCCACGCAGCTGGAAAAGATAGACATGCTCGACTTCGCGGATATTGTGGTGCTGAACAAGTTCGATAAGCGCGGCGCGCTTGATGCTTTGCGCGATGTAAAGAAACAATACAAACGCAACCATCAGCTTTTTGATGCGAAGGATGAAGATTTGCCGGTGTTTGGCACCATGGCATCGCAGTTTAACGACCCGGGCATGAACGCGCTGTTTACGGCTTTGATCAAAACTATAAAAGCTAAAACGGGGATTGACCTGCCTATAAAACACGAGTTGGTAAATGAGGATGCAGAAAAATCTTACATTATCCCCCCCGACCGTACCCGCTACCTTGCCGAAATTGCCGAGAGCAGCGCGGCATATAATGAGTGGGTGGATGCACAGTGTAAAATAGCGCAGCAGATGTTCCAGGTAAAGGGAACTATTGAACTTTCGGAAAAACACACCCCTAACACCTCTCAAGAGGGGAACTATTTTGTACAAGGGCTACAAGATATATACAAACATTTAGAAGAAAGCCTTGATGGCGAGTGCCGCAGACTGTTACGCGAATGGCCGCAAACTGTTGAAACCTACAAGGCTGACAACTTTATATTTAAGGTTAGAGATAAAGAGATCAAACAACAGCTTTACTACACCTCGTTATCGCAATTACGCATCCCTAAGATATCGTTGCCAAAGTATGAAGCATGGGGAGATGTATTGCGTTGGCTGCTCACCGAGAATGTACCTGGCGAGTTCCCTTACGCGGCAGGCGTGTTCCCGCTGAAGCGCGAAGGTGAAGACCCAACCCGTATGTTCGCGGGCGAGGGCGGGCCGGAGCGCACCAATAAGCGTTTCCATTATGTGTCGCTGGGGCAGCCTGCACACAGGCTTTCTACCGCCTTCGATTCGGTTACCCTTTACGGGGAAGACCCGCATGTGCGGCCCGATATTTATGGCAAGATAGGTAACTCGGGCGTGAGCATTGCTACGTTGGACGATGCGAAGAAGCTGTATTCAGGTTTCGACCTGTGCCATGCGGCGACCTCGGTATCCATGACCATCAACGGCCCCGCCCCTATGCTGCTTGGCTTTTTTATGAACGCGGCTATTGACCAGCAATGTGAGAAGTACATTGTTGAAAACAAACTGGAGCATTTAGTCGAGGCTGCTTTTAAAGCCCAATATGATGACAAGAAACTGGCTCGTCCTCATTATGGTGCAACTGACGGCACCCTCCCGGAAGGAAATAGCGGCTTAGGCTTATTGTTGCTGGGGCTTACCGGCGACCAGGTTTTACCTGTCGAGGTTTACCAAAAGATACGCACCCATGCCATAGCTACCGTAAGGGGAACAGTACAGGCTGATATATTAAAAGAAGACCAGGCGCAAAACACCTGTATCTTCTCCACAGAGTTCGCGCTGCGGATGATGGGCGATATACAGCAGTATTTTATTAGTGAGAAGGTGCGTAATTTTTACTCGGTATCTATTTCAGGTTATCATATTGCCGAGGCTGGGGCTAATCCTATTACCCAACTGGCGTTTACCCTAAGCAACGGTTTTACTTACGTAGAATACTACCTGAGCCGAGGGATGAATATTGACGACTTTGCTCCTAACCTATCCTTCTTCTTCAGTAATGGTATCGATCCGGAATATTCGGTGATCGGCCGTGTGGCACGCCGCATTTGGGCAAAAGCCATGAAGAACAAATATAAAGGTAACGACAGGGCGCAAAAACTGAAGTACCATATCCAAACCAGCGGCAGATCGCTGCACGCGCAGGAGATCGACTTTAACGATATCCGCACCACGCTGCAGGCACTTTACGCTATTTACGATAATTGTAATTCACTGCACACCAACGCTTACGATGAAGCCATCACTACCCCTACCGAAGAATCAGTACGCAGGGCAATGGCTATACAGCTTATTATAAACCGTGAATTAGGTTTAGCCAAAAACGAGAACCCGATACAGGGCGCCTTTATTATAGAAGAACTCACAGACCTGGTAGAAAATGCCGTACTCACCGAGTTTAAACGCATTAACGACCGTGGCGGCGTGCTTGGCGCGATGGAAACTATGTACCAACGTGGCAAGATACAGGAAGAATCGTTGTACTACGAAACCCTGAAACATACCGGCGAATACCCGATAGTAGGTGTAAACACCTTTTTGAATAAGAACGGTTCGCCAACCATTATCCCGTCCGAAGTGATCCGGGCAACCGAAGAAGAAAAGCAATACCAGATATCGGCATTGCAGGCCTTCCAGCACCGTAACGAAAGCCGTGCACCACAGTTGCTAAAAGACCTGCAACATACCGCAGTAGCAGGTGAGAACATTTTTGAGAGCTTGATGGAAGCGTGTAAGTATTGTTCACTGGGACAGATATCTCATGCACTATATGAGGTTGGGGGGCAGTATAGGAGGAATATGTAATATTGGGTGAGTAGTTAAAAAGAAGTCATGCTGAACTTGTTTCAGCACCCCACTTGCTAAGTAACGAACAATGCATTGTAAGCGAAATAGATAATGGGGTGCCGAAATAAATTCGGCATGACTGGTAGAGTTATTTAATGACTATTCCCACTCACATCATCATTATTAATACCGCGTTTGTTCTTTTTCACTTCGCTGTTTAGCTTGCCGAATTTGTATTGGAAGCTAACAGATATTTGGCGTGATAGTACATCGTTATAGTTACTCTGTACAAAATTATTGCTTGAGGTAAAGTAATCCAAGTGCTTAATTTTCTCGAAAGGATTGTTTATGTACACGGATATGGTCGCCTTTTTATTGAACAGGTCCTTATTAGCACTTAAAGAATATCCAAACCAATCGTTATCCACACCTTGCAGCATTACGTAGCGGCTATCGTAATCAACATTAAAACCCATTTTAAAAGTATCAAAAAAAGCGTAGCTGGTGCTGGTGAATATGTGTCCCTGATTGCCGCTGGCATCATAAAACTCTCCGCCATACGTACCCGATAGCCATACATGCACCAATTCGGCATTGATATTCACATTCAGTTTTTTAGTAAGTGGATAGTTGGCATTCAGGTCAAAGCCCCAGCGCCTGTTTTTACCTATGTTCTGGTAGGTTGATGTGGTTACAGAATCGGCCGGGTTAAAGTTAAATACGTTTTGAACGGTATTATTGGCAAAGGCAAAATTAGTGCTTAATGTAATTGACCCTTTAGCAAAATTGCTATAACTCAGTTCAATGTTATTGTTTTTAACCGGTTGCAGGTCGGGGTTACCCACATTAATAAACTTAGGATTTGATTTATCTGCAAAAGGGTTTAAGCGCCAAATACCTGGTCGGTTTATGCGCTGGCTGTACCCCATGGTGAGGTTACTGTTTTTGGTAAGCGTGCGCTGCATTGAGAATGATGGAACCAGGTTATCATAACGCTGATCGAGCGTATTGCCTGTTGCCGAAGCAAAGTTAGCATTGATGCTTGTGTGCTCAATGCGCAGGCCCCCTTTAAATACCCAATTGGTAAATTTAGCCTGGTAAGAGTTATATATACTATATACATCTTGTTGGTAATCGAGGTTATTGCTTTGCTTGGTATCAATGGTATAATCGGCGCCGGTAAGTTGTTGCAGGTTTTCAAAATCGCTATAGCTATTCCGCAAAATAGCTTTTGCACCGGCTTCAATGCTCCATACCTTAAAAGGTTGCACGTAATCCACCTGGATGGTCTGATCTTTTGAACCCGACTTATTGTTTTGCCTGAAATTATTGAGCGACCCTGTATTAATCTTTTGCGAATACAGGGCATCATTATTTTGTGTATTTGATGATGGGCTGTATTTGTAAGATAGCGTTAACAGTTGGTCCTTGTTTCTTTTAAAGCCTATTTGATAGTTGAGGCCCATATCATAACCCGTATATGTCCCCTTGCCCGTGTTAATTAAACGGTAAGATTGCGTACCTGTACTGTTCACCTCTGAAGCTGAAAGGTCATTTATGTTGTTGTTAGAACCATGATACTGGCTAAACGCAGCGGTTATTAAATTGAGTGTATCAATTTCATAGCTTAACTCGCCACTGCCATACAGGTTATCTCCGTTACGGCTACGGCTTGCATCCTGAGATTGGCTTAGTGCCGGTATCAGCACATTATTTGTATTCCCCGATGTTGTAGTATTATTCTTTTGATGATTGTATCCCACGTAACCATTAAAGCCTATTTTGCCCTGCTTAAATGTAAGGTTTAAATTTGAGCCTGGCCCCCATGGGTCGCTGTAACGCAGGTTAAGGCTGCCATTGTACCCGTTATCAGCGTTCTTTTTGGTGATGATATTGATGATGCCCGCCAAACCTTCGGCATCATATTTTGCAGGTGGTGTGGTAATAACCTCTATTTTCTGAATGTTGCTGGCTGGCATAGCCTTAAATACATCCGACGGGTTTTTAGCTATCAGGGCCGATTCCTTTCCATTAATGAGTATTTTATAATCGCCACTGCCTTTCAGTTTAATATTGTCGGTAGCATCAACAGATATCATGGGTACTTTGCGCAGCATGTCCAAAACTGTCATTACCTTATTCTCGGGGTCGGTTTGTACATCATAGCTAATACGGTCAACCTCTTGCTTAATAATAGGTTTAGCCGCTGTTACGGAAACTTCGCTTAATTGTTTGGTAGTGGCTGATAACAGTATTTTGCCCAGATCAGGGTTTTCATTATCAACCTTTACTGTTTTATTACGATAGCCTACAAAAGCTACAACTATGGCATAGGCTTTATCTTTGGGAGCGGATAATTGAAAAGAGCCGTCTTCTTTTGTTAAAACGCTTTTTATTTGCTGGCTTGTTGCAGCATCCTGTAAAGTAATGGTTACGTAGCTGAGCAATTCTTTCTTAACCGAATCGGCAACTGTACCTTTAATGGTTAACGGCTTTGATGTTTGAGCGTTTGAAAGGTAGCTCACAAAAAGACAGGTTAGGATGAGTAATGTTTTCTTCACAGGAATTTTTATGTCGTTAATGTTATACCTATAGGACGACAATAATATTTAAACGTTACAGCTTTTGCAGAAATATTAACACTCTTTAACCATAATTAACTTTATTTTAACTTAAGCCTGCATAATTCATAAAATAAGCCAAAAAAAAATATCCCGGCCTGCATTTACAAACCGGGATATCAGAATATCTTTAAATATTTAGCGCTTAAATACTAATCCAGCTAAACTTATACTCAAGGCTTGGGTTTTTCATGCGTTCGGCAATGCGTATCAAGCGATCGGGTAATTTCAAAACATAATCACGCGCCTTTTCGCCGCTTTCGCTCAAGCCTTCTATGTGCTCTATCTTCCAGTCAACAATAAGTTCCTTCAAAATATCAACATAGTCAATAGCGGTATATACGCCAAGGCGCTGGGCGGCATCAGTAAAGTGGCCAAAAGTTTGGCCTATTTTGGTGCCCATTTCGCGCAGGAAGTGGGCCGGCATCACAATTTTTTGGCGCATCATATCCTCAAAAGCTATCATGGCCTCATTTGGGTCAACCTCAAATATTTTTTCGATAAAATGTTTGTATGCTTTTGCATGCCTCATTTCATCGGCAGCGATAACACCGCACATTTTTGATAGCAAGGTATCGCCATCCTTTTTAGCCAAACTGGCCACACGGCGGTGACTTACATTTGTAGCCAATTCCTGGAACGAGGTGTATATAAAGTTGCGGTAAGGATCAGAGCCGGTGCCGATATCAAAACCATCGGCAATAAGGTATTGGGTTGATACCTCCATGGCGCGCATATCCACACGGCCGGTTAGGTAAAGGTATTTGTTTAGCAGATCGCCATGACGGTTTTCTTCGGCTGTCCAGTGGCGGGTCCATTTCATCCAGCCCCCTTCTTCATTGCGCGATACGCCGTCAACCATCATCAACCATGATTCATAGGTAGGCAAAGCTTCTTCGGTAATGGTATCGCCAACTAAAACCGCCAACAGGTCATATGATAAACCACCGGCGCTTTCGCGCAATTCTTTAACGTCCGAAAAAAAAGTATCCTTTGTTGAGTCGGGCAAAAAATCAGATGGCTGCCAAATTTCGTCTACAGGTTTCAGAAACGTAAACATTTTTTCGAGCATATATTGCTCAATGTGCTGCATTACTTCTCTTCGCTGTTCTACAAAAAATTTCATATAAAAATATTAATAAACAAAGTTAACGATTAAAACCTAATAACCCAGTTTCATTTGTGGTAATCTATCGCCTCTTTCATACAGTCGGGCAGGTTCACTTCGCTTGGTTTTCCATCAAAAATAGAAAAGTTGTCATTATACTCCCATATCATGCCGGGTATTTTTAATGTTTTAAGCGTTTTGCGGGCAGCCTTAATGTAGCGGCACCGGCTGGGCAGGTCGGCATATTTATTATAGGCGCCAAACTCGGTACAAACAACAGGCACATCATACTTCTCTATCCACGGAGAAATGTACTTTCTCAGTTTATCTGTCAGTGATTGTTCGTTACCGTCATTCCGGTATTTATAGTAGTTGGTTTCGCCCCATGTATTTTTAGTTTTGGGATTAAGTATTGGAAAATTTTCCACACTATATGGAAATGCCACCCCGACAGTTGACGCTTGATTGCCTATCCACTCGGCTCCCTGGTGCGTGAAAAAAAAAGGCTCATAAAAATGAATGGAATAAATTATATTCTCATCACCTAAACGCACCATACGGCTCAGTTCATAAATACTATTATAGTTTGAAGCACCTACTAAAAGTGTCCGTTTTTTATCAACTTTTCTTATCCCCTCAACAATGTTATAAGCGGCATCTTTCCATATCGCATCTGATATGGTTGGCTCATTATATATTTCGAAAAACAATTTATCAGGGCTTTCATTTAAATAATTTTTTGCCACTTTTTGCCATAAATTGATGATTTTGGGGGTTTCAGTAAGGTAATTATCATTTTTCAATTCCCCGGCGTGGTAATCAATTATCAAGGTCATGTTGTATTTTTTGCACTCCTTTAATACATCGGTAATGCGTAACAAAACATCATTAAGCGGGATGCCTTTATTTTCGAAATATTTAAACGCCACCGGGAGCCTGATCGATTTAAATCCAAGCTTTTTTAACAGCATAAAATCAGCATCGGTTATGGTACTGTCATTTAAAAAATCCCGCTTCCAGGTTTGTTCCAACCAGGATATATTCATGCCATTATCCAGGCTGGCGGCACGTTTAAACAACCAGGCCCGCGAAGTTTTACCCCATGGTCTGGTTTTTGCCTGTATTGGTTGCGATATATGCAATAACTGAAAAAGTATTAAGAATATGAGTATCTTAATTGTGTATTTGCAAAGCCTCATTGTTGTCGTGTTTTAAACATCAAAATATTATATCACATTTGGCAAAAAAATTAATCTAAACCATTGTACCAATGTTTGTCCAATTAAATAAAGAAGAGCTGGCAGCCGAAAATTCTAAAAAGGCATGGTATTTAACCAATAACATTGTCTGGACTATAATTTTCGTTTTCCCTATTTTTAGTGTGCTTGATTTTGTTTACCTGAACAAATTCTGGGTTCAGTTTTTTATTGCAAGAATAATTATAATCATGTTGATTTACATGCTCTATAATTTATTTCAACGCAATAACTATAACTATCGTATTCTGCTCCACTTTGCCTTTCTGTGTATATCTATTATAGGCGCTATGCTTTGTACGCTAATAGATATACAGCAACTTAACATTTTCTTTTTAAGTTACGCAGCAATTGTACTATTTTTTAACGTTCAGGTTTTTTGGGAGCCTATTAACTCGGTTATACAGGCCTTAATATCGCTTATCTTATTAGGCGTATTTTTCAGGATATTTAGTGATAACACGCTCGATATTTTTGTTACCAACGGCGGGCAGTTCTTCGTTATCATATCGGTAATATCATGCCTTATACCAAACGCCCGCTATAAAGTATTGGAGCGCGAGGTAAAAACACAACTGCTGATAGAAAAATCAAACAGCCAGTTAAAAGATCAGTATCGCGATATTATTCAGAAAAACAGCATTATTGATGAGCAGTATGATCGTTTGCGCAAAATGGATGAACAAAAAAACAGCTTCATCAATATTGCGGGTCATGATCTGAAAAATTTGATTGGCTCCATCATTATGAGTAACAACATGGTGAAGGAAGAAGACTATCGCCTAAGCTCAGATCAGCGCGAGTTTGTTGACTATATTTCTCAATCGGCCGAGAAGATGCAGTACATGCTTACCAAATTGATGGATGTAAAAGAGATCGAATCGCCGGAGATAAAATATAGCCTCGAAATTTTTGACATTAATGCCGAAGTACACCGTGTTTTACGCGGCCTTGTAGAAACGGCACAAATGAAAAATATTCAATTAGTTGATAATATTTTAAAACTGCCTTTAAACGTACGTTTAGATAAGGTATTTGCCGGCCAGGTGTTTCAAAACCTGCTGTCAAACGCTATTAAGTTTTCGCAAACCAATAATAATATTAAAGTAGTTACCACACTGCAGCACCAAAAGTTTGTTTTTGAAATTATTGACAAGGGCATACCTATTGGCCAGGAAGAGCTTGACTTGATGTTCAACAAATTAAGAACACTTAATGATGCATCAAACAGCTTTGAAAGCCGCCTGGGTTTAGGATTATCAATAGCCAAACTAATGGCCCAGGACATGGGCGGCGAATTAAGCTATCGCAGCGATGATGAAGGCAACTATTTCAGAGTAGAATTTAACGTAATAAGCTAACCCCCTCACAAACTAATAAAATGAAGAAATTTACAACAATATTGTGTTCCCTGCTCTTGCTTGCCAAAATATCATCGGCACAGAGCATTGTATCCTTTAAATCATTAGGCCGCGAGGATGAGGTAATTGGGGGAGTAAGTGGCTCAACATCATACTTTATAAAGTTAGAGCCTACTGTTGAAATTAATGGCAGCAAGCTGGTATTATTTATCGAACCATCGCAGGTGCTGATCAGAAACCGCTCGTTTATCAATATTATAGTTGGTGATAAGCCCGTTTACAGTACCCGTTTAACCGGTGACTCGATAATGCGCTACACGCTTAACTTATCAAAAGAGTTCCTATCCGAAGATAAACGCTTTTTAAAGATCCAGATCAGAACATTGTTATCCGTTTCTGATGATAAATGTAAAGACCTTGATAACCCGGCTATGTGGGTTAAAATTAAAGCCAACTCATACCTGTCTTTAATCAAAACGAACTCTAATTTTTTCAGTAACGTTAACATATCAAACTGTTTTGATACCAAAACGGCTATCGTTTACCCATCAAACCCTACGCTAACAGATTTAAAAGCCGTGGGCTGGGTTTACTCGCGTTTAAAAAAATCACAGATAAAACCTATCAGCGTATACTCGGTGGATAAAATGCCCGATAGCTTAACAAACTATGTAATGGTGGGCAATTTCAATAACCTGCCCGAATCAAGAAAACAATTGATAGCGGTGACGCCCGAAGATGGACAAGGCTTGCTTTACTTGCGCAAATCTGTTATACAAAAGGTTGACACCATGTATCGCGATGTAATGGTAGGTACCAGGGTAGTTTTTATAAAAACGCCGATAGTACGCCCTGTACCAACAGAAATACTATTTATAACAGGAAAGGGCGAGGATGGTTATATTAACACCATTACTACTTTAGCTAACAGCAACGTTATTAAATCGAGCTACGGCGATTACCTCATCATTAATAAAGCTGAAAATACAAACGTAAAAACCATCGACGAAAGTAAATCGAAACTTACGTTGAAAGATATGGGTGGGCAAACTGCCTTTATGGAAGGTATTGGCGCGCTTAAAACCGTTTACCAATTTAAAAACAGCGATTTTAGCTTTACACCAAAAGAAATTGAGGTTAAAATAGTTGGTAACTATAGCAATTTAAACCTATCAGACCGGGGTTTCTTTAACATTTACCTTAACGGGATACTGATTAGCACAGAAAAACTCGACCCATCAGGTAAATTAAATACTACGGCATTAATTAACCGTTACGAGCTTCAAAAATTTAATACACTGGAGTGCGAATTTAGGTTTTACCCAGGCAGTGGTAATTGCCAAAATAGCTTTATTAATTACTTTGGCGAGATCAACGTAAGCCAGTCATACCTGCAAACAAGGGTTCCTTTTATTGTAAATAACCTGAGCTTTTACCAATATCCCGAGGCCTTTAACACCGGTAAAACTACCATTGTATTGAGTAAAAAAACAGCTCCTTACGCAGCTGCTACCATAGGCGAAATAATCTATGAACTCAATAATAACCTGCATGCCGATAACTATCCTGACTTTGTTTATTCTGACCGCCTGGATAAATCCATCCTGAAGAAAAACAACATCATTGCTCTATTATCAAAAGATGATGAGCTAATGTCTGAATTTCCGGATGCACCTATTAAGTTTAACCGGTCGTTCAGGCTTTATAATAATGAGAACAATAAAGTTGTTTACGAATTGAATGATACTGTATCAAACGGTTTGGCACAGATATTTTATGGCCGCGGTAACAACGGCACGTTAATTATTACGGGTACAGGCAGCCACCTTGATGATGCTTTTTTATCAGCAGCCAAGGCTATCACCGATCAGCTATCAACCTTGTCAAGTAACATCTGTATATCCGATGCAAACAATAAATACCTGTTCAACATCAGTAAAGACAGTGATAACTTAGAATACACCGACTCAAAAAGCGGGTTCGCTAAATTCTGGGAGGCGTATAACCTGTACATTTTATTGGTAATATTGGTTCTGATATTGATATCCTTCCTTTATGTACGTTCAAGGGTACAAAAATCACAAGAATCTTTTGTAGAATAAATAAGCCAGCAGCACTTCAACATAGGCGGATGTATGTAATAAATACATCCGCTTATAAATAATCAGATCTAAAAATCGGTAATATGTCGTTTAACAATACCATGTACGAGACCCTTCCGGTTTGCGAAATCCTGATAAACGACCAGTTTATTACCAGGAGTAACCTGGATGAGATAAATGATTTTTCGCAAAGATCTGAATTGTCGTTTATTAAGATCGCTTTAACATTTGGTTACATATCCCGCAAAAATTATGAGCGTTCGCTAATAAATGCCGGATATACATTTGCCGATACTACAGTTAGGGATGAAGCTTTTGATGAAGCAGTACTGAATAAGCTGGATCTGAAATACGTTTGTAACTTTTTTGCGCTGCCTTTACGTATTGAAAATAACCAGGTAGTAACCTTAATGGCCGACCCTACCGACCAGGAGTTTATCAATTTTGTGCGTGAAACCTACAAAATGGAACCACGCATTATCCTGGCATCTGATCTGGATATCTGCTGGCTCAGTCATAAACTACTGGGCGAAAATTATGTAAAATCGGCCGTTTTCGCATTAAGGCAAAGTGACCCTGCAAATTCGGCTTCAACTACTTTTACCACGCAGCAGCTTGTGTTTTTGTTTGCAGGGTTCGCGCTTACGGTGTTCTTTTTATTCTATAATTTTATACCGGTATCTATTGTTTTAAACGTAGTTGTTAGTTCTTTCTTCCTCATCAGTATTGTGTTTAAGTTGTTTTTGGCGTTACTCGGCTCCCGTTTCGAAATGCACCAGGCAGTAACACGCGAAGAGGTTAGGAATGTTGTTGACGATGATCTCCCCATTTATACCATACAGTTACCTGTTTATAAAGAAGATAAACTGATAAAAAAACTGATATGGAACCTTCAAAGTTTAGATTATCCGCGCGAAAAACTGGATATCAAACTACTGATAGAAGAGGATGACAGTAAAACACTCAACGCCGTAAAAGACCTTAACTTCCCCGCTATATTTGATGTGGTGATAGTGCCGTTCCATATGCCCAAAACCAAGCCCAAAGCTTGTAACTACGGCCTGTACTTTTCGCGCGGCAAATACCTCACCATTTACGATGCCGAAGACATCCCGGATACCGATCAGTTAAAAAAGGTAATTACCCTGTTTGAGAAATTGCCGGCCCACTATATCTGCATTCAGTGCGCGTTAAACTACTTTAACCGTAATGAAAACTTTTTAACCCGCATGTTTACGCTGGAGTACTCCTACTGGTTTGATTATATGTTACCCGGCCTGGATACGCTTGATATACCGATTCCTTTGGGAGGTACCAGTAACCATTTTAAGTTAGATAAATTGATAGAATTAGGTGGCTGGGATCCGTTTAACGTAACCGAAGATGCCGACCTTGGTTTGCGTGCATACTCAAAAGGTTACAAGGTATCTATTGTAAACTCAACTACTTACGAAGAAGCAAACAACGAGCCTTTTAACTGGATAAGGCAACGCTCACGCTGGATAAAGGGTTATATGCAAACCTACCTGGTGCATATGCGTAATCCAATAAAACTCATTAAAAAAGTAGGTATTAAAGGCTTTTTAGGCTTTAATTTCTTTATCGGTGCTACACCTTTAACCTTTTTAATATACCCCGTATTGCTATTTATATTTTTCACCTACGTGGTGTTCGATTTTTCTTTTATCAGTGCCATATTCCCCAACTGGGTATTATTCATCTCCATATTTAACCTGTTAATTGGCAATGTGCTAATGGTTTATATTAACATGATGGCGGTATTTAAACGCCGTTTTTACGAGTTGATATTGTTTTCATTAGCTAACCCCGTTTATTGGATATTGCACTCTATTTCGGCTTATAAAGGTTTATACCAGCTTATAGTTAATCCTTTCTTTTGGGAAAAAACTAACCATGGCTTAAGTAAAACCAGTCAAACCAATGCTAACCCAACCACTACCCTGTAGTATGTGTAATGAAAAAGAATGATCTTACGTACCTGATTTTTCTGAGTGTAATACTCGCGGTATATTACCTTGTACTGGGCTTAAACATCCACAGCAAAGGCTATTATAATCACGAGTCGTTATTTTACATAGAAAAAGCCCGCATTGTATTCCAGGGTATGGGTAACAGGTTAAAGGTTATTGGCCTAACAGCACCAATACTACCTTTTTATGGTATAATGCCTTTTATTTTTAACTATTCGCTGGCGCCGTATATTGCATCGGCCATAGGTACAGCAGTACTATTCCTCATCATTGGGATATGTACTTTAAAAACAACGAAGGATCCGTTCTATATGCTTGTTTTGCTGGCCCTTTTCATCTTCCATCCGGGTATTATTTATATGGCAGGCTGTGGCAAAAGTATATACATCATCATCATATTTTTCTTCCTGTTCTTTTACAATACATTCCGTTTTTACTACTCAAATACCACTTTCCATATTTCCATATCCAGTATTTTACTGGTTGCCTTAGTTTTTTGCGATTACCGCTTTATCTGGATGACCTTATTTTTTGTTCCGTTGGTTATATCCATATCGCTTCAAAGTTTAAACCTGGCCGAAAAGCAATCAATATTCAGGTTGTTTTTAAGTTTCAACAACCCTTCTTTAAGGCGTAAACTGGTAAACAAAACCTTTGCGGTATATATTATCATTTTTATTCTTCCCTTAATTGCCATTTTGTGTTATAAAATACTTAACCAAACACACGCCAACGATTTTAACTACTTTTTGGATAATCCGTATGCAACCTGGAATGTATTGGTAAATAAGCTTGAAAGTACGGTTACGCCATCAACAGATAATTATAAATTACCCGAAGTGAGTTTCCTTACTTCTGTAAGGGTTATAATTTATTGCCCGCTTTTAGTTTTAGGTGGTTTTTTACTACGTCACAATATTCAGCACCTTTTAACACTTTTGATACCGTTGGCATTAGTAGAGTTCTTAAAAATCGAATATCCTGATAACTTTCTTTCTCAGCAATATTACCTCATTTTTATCTTCATGTCATTCATGGCAGTATTATTTAAAAGCAATATAGTATCGCAAAGTAATATTTACAAATATGCAATAGGCGCTTGTATAGTTGTAGAATTGGTTACGGGCTATTCATATTTAAATAATTCCTTTTTTGAAAGTGAAAAGAACTTTTATGCAATTGCTACACAACCTAAACCAGATAACGGCTTAGAAAATCAATCGCGATACGATGAATATATTGATGTGGCCGCCTTTATTAACAGTATGCCCCGTAACTCGAGGATATTGGTTGATGACGCGAATGCTTACCCCATTGCTGCTTTTGTTAAAAATATGCAAAAGCTAACACTACCCTATCAAAACATTTTTTTAAGTGCGATAGAAAATCCAAGTACCTATGTTGATTATATTTTAGTTGCCAGTAACTCCAACAAAGTGGGCGGATACACCCAACTCAACGAAAAATATAAGGCTATAATGCAGTCAAAAAACAACATTATGATGGATAGGAATTACGAAAGCGATAATTGGATAATTTATAAATTACGTGAGAAAAATCCCGGGCGAAATTAGGCCAGCAGGTTTTTAATTATTTCTATTCCTTCAACCACTTTATCAAAATCGCTTTCGCCGCCAAATGCTATCCGTATAGCTTGTTGATGTAGCCCATCTATAGATGAATAAGCAACAGAAGGCACAATTTTCACACCAGCTGCTATCAATTGCTGGTTAAACCCGGCCGAAGACATTCCATCAGGCAAATTAAGCCATAAATGCCAGCCATTTTTATGGCCCGTAACCTGGTACCCGGCTAATAACTCCCTTACCTTTTGTTGCCTTTTAAAACCTTCTCTCCGTTTTTCATCAATAAGTTTGATCAACTCTCCCGATGTTATATAATCGTTCAGTACCTCCATCAGCATGGGCGAATTATTAGAAGTTGTTGATCTCAATGCATCAATTACTCCTTTCGAAAATGGCTTTGGTGCTAATAAGTAACTCGCCTTAATACTTTGCGATAGCGGCTTGGAAAAACTATAGATATAAAAGCTCCGTTCGGGAGCCAGGTGAAAGAAATTTGGCAAAATAGCTTCTTCCAAAAATCCATAGGCATCATCTTCAATAATGATCAAATTATGAGCCCGGGCAATATTTACTATCTCCTTACGGCGATCAACCGGCATTACATAGCCCATAGGGTTATTAACCGTTGGCGCGACAAACAAAGCATCCGGTTTTTGCAGCGTGCATATCTCTGCCAAATGTGAAGGTATAATTCCGCGCTCATCAATATTACAGGCTATAAGCTTAATATTAAACAGCTTTGCAATTGATTTAAAGTTAGAATAGGTTAACTCTTCAACCACTACTGCTTTATTTTGCAGCTTTGCAGCCAATAATGCTACTATTATTGAATGATGCCCTCCCGAACCGATATATACATCAACCGGATCAACTGTAAAGCCGGCCTGCGATAACCACTGCCCGGCAATTTCTTTATCTTTTAATCTGCCACCTGTTGGAATTACTGTTAGCAGGGAATCGGCCTTATCTATAGCTGATAATAATAGATTCTTAAATATATCAGACTGATTACTGATTAGCGGATAATTAAGCTGTAAGTCAATAGATTGCTCCATAATAGATTTATCTGATGAAGGCGTCAAGATACAGCCAAATAATTATTGAATAAACCAGGGAAGGTAAAAATTTGGT
>NZ_JAHXPQ010000006.1 GCF_019391655.1 Mucilaginibacter rivuli
TATATGTAGAATCTGTAAATTATTCTTTTTACAGATACCTATCTCTTGTTATCTTTCTTTTTTCTCTTCCTTGCATTTCGATCTTTATCGCTATGCATCATGTTACTCCTTTTAAAGAACTTTCTCGCCGCCGCTTCACGCTTTGGCTTTATATTTATGTAACCCTTCCGAATTACTTAAACTTTCATTTTTTCTAAACTCAAAATCGCTCTAAGTTTGTTTTTGTTTTCAAGGAATCTCTTCCTTTTTTTCTCCAAGTTTAAAGCTTTTACTTTTTAACTTTTCGACCCGTTCGTTTTGGGATTGCAAAGGTAGAAACTCTTTTCTTGTTTCCAAATTTTATTTGAAATAAAATTTGTTTTCTTTTTTGCTTCTTTTCCTTCTCTTCTTATCCCTTTCGTTCCCCCGTTGCGGGCTGCAAAGGTAATAAGATTTTCAGGATTGCCAAATAATAAATTTTATTTTTTTGACTTGATTTTTAACCTTGCAATGTTCAAATAACGAGCCCCATATTTCGTTTTGGGATTGCAAATATAGGGACAAAAACCTATCCCAACCAAAAGAAATTTGCATTAAATTAAAACTATATTGTAACTACCTGTGTTATAGCCCACCCATTGGCATAATTAAACAGCGTTAGTACTGCCCGGTAGCTAATAATACCAGTGTACAGGCCTCTAAAGTTTGTATACCCTGCTCAATTGCCAATGCTTCGAGTTCCGGATTTTCGGCTCCGGGGTTAAAAATAATTCGTTTTGGGTGAGTTTGTAATATGTAATTATACAGCGGAAGCTGGTTTTGAGGGCCTACATATAAAGTAATTGTATCAATATCGGAATGTATCACTTCGGGCTTCTCAATAATAACACCTGCCACTACCCCGGTTTTAAGGCCTACATTAATTATTGTATGGCCGTTATTAGCCAGGCGGTTTGAGGCAAGGTATGCGTAACGGCCCGGATTGGGTGTGGCGCCTAATACCAAAGTTTTTTTATCAGCCATTTTTCTACTCCTTATATTATATATACTAACTATTAATACAGCCCGGCAAAAGCTATTACAAAATTTTAAACGCTGCCGATGCGCAGTTGATACCATCTATAGCAGCAGAAATTATGCCACCCGCGTAACCGGCACCTTCGCCGCAAGGGAATAAGCCGGAAATTTGCGGGTGCTGTAGTGTTTCTTTATCGCGGGGTACCTTTACGGGAGATGATGTGCGCGACTCTACGCCCACCAAAATAGCCTCATTAGTATAGTAGCCTTTCATCTTTCGCCCGAAAGCAGGCAGCGCTTTCTTTAACCTATGATGCACACGCTGAGGCAACACATCTGTTAAGGATACACTCTTCGTTCCCGGAAGGTAAGAGTTAAGGGGCAAATTGACAGATGTGCGGCCTTCGCAAAAATCAACCATGCGTTGGGCGGGGGCAACCAGGTTACCGCCGCCCAACGCGTATGCCGCCTTCTCGATATCGTGCTGAAAATTGAGCATGCGGAAAGGATCATCGGGCTTACCGGGTACATCTTCGAGATTAATTTGTACTACAGTACCCGAATTGGCAAATGGGTTATTACGCTTTGAAGGGCTCCATCCGTTCACCACGATCTCATTATAATCGGTAGCGCAGGGAGCAATGATGCCACCAGGACACATACAGAAAGAGAACACGCCCCTGTCATCAACCTGTTCGACCAGGTTATAATAAGATGGCGGCAAAAACTCGCCACGGGTTTCGCAATGGTATTGGGCTTGATCTATTATTTGTTGCGGGTGCTCAATGCGAACACCTAAAGCAAAGGCCTTAGGCTCGATAAGGATTCCCTGATTATGCAGCATTTCGAAGACATCACGGGCGGAGTGCCCGGTGGCCAGGATGACAGCATCGGCATTAATATCATTGCCGGATGCCGTCTTCACTCCTTTTATCTTACCGAAAGAAATATTGAGGCCTGTTACCTTGGTATCGAAGTGAATTTCGCCACCGGCATTTAATATGGTCTGCCTGATTTCGGCAATGATCTGCGGGAGCTTGTTGGTGCCAATGTGCGGGCGGGCATCAACCAAAATATCAGTATCGGCGCCATGTGCTACAAATATTTTGAGTACCTGGTTTACATCGCCGCGCTTGGTTGAGCGGGTGTAAAGTTTTCCATCAGAATAAGTGCCTGCCCCACCCTCGCCAAAGCAATAGTTTGATTCGGGATTGATGATGCCTTCCTTATTAATAGCGGCCAGATCTCGGCGGCGTTGTTTTACATCTTTACCACGTTCCAGTATCACGGGCTTTAATCCCAACTCAATACATTGTAAGGCGGCAAACATCCCGGCCGGACCGGCACCTATTATAATAACAGGTTTTGCTGTGGCCACATTTTGATAATCACCAATAAAAACATCGGGTACCGGTTGCTCATCAATAAACACTTTTACCTGCATACGATAGATAACCTTACGGCCACGGGCATCAATAGAGCGTTTGATGATTTTTACTGTTGAGATGCGTTTTACCGGAATATTTAGCGCGGCAGATGCTATCTTTATTAATGCATCTGTATTTTCATGTTCTTGCGGAAGGCAGGTTATTTCGATCTCTTTTATCATGATGTGTGCCGGGTTTTTATCCCGGATGCTGCAAAGATACATAATGGCCGCTGATTGTTGACCGTTGATTTTGTTGATTTGAGTAATTACGTTGATTTGCTCATCGCTTATTTATTGCGTGGAGGAGCGTAGGCGATGCGGCTAAAAATCGTATTTTTGTTTAATGCTCTTTGGAAATCAACATCAAACAAAAAAGGGTAAAATTGAGTTTACAAAAATACTCATGTGCTATTTAATGATTGAAGGACTAAATGATTGAATTTACTCATAATTGCCCATGAGAAAAATCCAAAATTGAACATTCGAAACGGCGCAGCCCTCTTGAATACCTTTTAAAAGCAAACAAAAACGAAAAATCCAAAATCAAAAACCCCATATTTACCCATCAAACGCTGCGTTTGATTGAATAATTATAATAATAACAAAACCCATAAATAAAATGAAAAGAATATTCTCAGTATTAATGATCGTGATAGCGGCTATGTCGCTTAGTTCGTGCAGTTATAACAGTATGGTTAAAATGGACGAAAACATAAAATCGAAATGGGGACAGGTACAAAACGATTACCAGCGCCGCGCCGACCTGATACCAAACCTTGTTGAAACTGTTAAGGGTACAGCCAATTTTGAAAAAAGCACTTTAACTGATGTGATAAACGCACGCGCCAAAGCTACACAGATGACGGTTGACCCAACAAAGTTAACCCCCGAAACTATCCAGAAATACCAGGCGGCACAAGGCCAGTTAAGTACCGCTTTGGGTAAACTGATGAGCATTACAGAAAACTATCCTACCTTAAAAAGTAACGAGAGCTTTTTAGCTTTGCAGGCACAATTGGAAGGTACCGAAAACCGTATTACCGTTGCCCGTAAAGATTTTAACGACGCGGTACAGGAATATAATGGTAAAATACGCTCATTCCCGGCTAATCTTACCGCTAAGATGTTTGGCTTTAGCGAAAAGGGGTACTTTCAGGCTGACGCAGGTGCAGAGAACGCACCAAAGGTTAAGTTCTAATTATTTTTGAGTGATTGATTTATTGAATGATTGAATTTGAAAAACAAACAATCTATAAATCGATCATTCAATAAATCAAAAATAAGAGATGAGTTTATTTTCTGACGAGGAGCAACAACAGGTGCAGAAAGCCATTGAAAATGCAGAGCGGCATACTTCGGGCGAGATACGGGTTTGTGTAGAGAAAACCTGCAACGAAGATGTATTGGCGCGTGCCGCTAAATACTTCCATAAACTGGATATGCACCAAACACGCCACAGAAATGGCGTTTTGATATACCTTGCTACTGTTGACCGTAAGTTTGCCATTATTGGCGATAAGGGTATTGACGCGGTTGTGCCTCCCAATTTTTGGGACAGCACCAAAGAATTGATGCTACAACACTTTAAACAAGGGGCGCTTGTTGAGGGGCTAACTTTAGGCTTATGCCTTGCGGGAGAACAAATGGCTAAATATTTTCCGGGCGAAGAAAGTAAAACTAACGAGCTTAGCGATGATATCGCATTTATGGATGGCGAATAAAGCCCCCGCTAAGCCTACCCCGAAACAAAGTCCGACTATCGATCAAATTATGATGATGTTCAAAAAAATCATATTCACCTGTACCCTCATACTAACATGCGGTATCTTGTTTGCGCAGGAGATTCCTGTAAAATCGGGCACATTGGTTACCGATTTTACCAATACACTTTCGCTGCAGGATAAAACCGCGCTGGAAAATAAGCTTGTTGCCTTTAACGATTCTACATCTACCCAGATAGCTGTGGTCTTGATGAAATCGACCGGGAGTTATGATATCGCGCAATACGCTATTGCTTTAGGCCGTGCCTGGGGTATTGGCCAGCAAGGTAAAAACAACGGCATATTGGTATTAGCCGCGCTTGAAGACCGCAAAGTAACCATACAAACCGGCTATGGTGCCGAAGGTGCTGTACCGGATGCCATAACCAGCCAGATTATTCAACAACAGATAAAGCCTAATTTTAAACAGGGCAACTATTATGCTGGACTTGATGAAGCTACTACTTCGTTGATGAAGTATATGAAAGGTGAATACAAAGCTGATGAGCAGGCTGCCGACAAGCAAAACGACAGCAATGGCAGTGGTGTTGGTATTATTGTTTTTATCGTAATTATTGTATTGATCATGATATTTAGAAAGAACAATGGCGGTGGCGGGCAGATAATTGGCAGGCGCGGTAGCGCAAGCCCGTTCTGGTGGTTTTTAGCAGGATCGGCCCTGGGTAGTAGCAGCCGCGGTGATGATGGTTTTGGCGGTGGTGGATTTGGTGGCGGAAGCTCGGGTGGCGGCGGCGGTGGGTTTGGTGGTTTTGGTGGCGGAAGCTTTGGCGGCGGTGGTTCGAGCGGGAGCTGGTAGTTCATTAGTCATTAGTCATTAGTCATTAGTCATTAGTTGGATGACTTTGCAATCAATAGTTTAAATACAATACATTTTATTTTATATGAAGGATCTTACATGGAAAGTGCTGTCGTCGGAATATACACACAAAGGCGATTGGGCAACACTTAGACGCGACCGTTGCGAAATGCCCGATGGACGTATTAAAGACCCTTACTTTGTATTAGAATACCCCAACTGGTGTAACGTTGTTGCCATAACCGATGAGGGCAAGATAGTAATGGTGCGCCAGTACAGGCATGCGGCGGGCATTGTATCACTGGAGTTACCAGGCGGCGTAATTGAAAAAGGCGAAGCGGCCGAACTTGGCATAAAACGCGAGTTACTGGAGGAGACAGGTTATGCTTTTGATAATTTTGAATTGCTTTGCGTTGTTTACGGCAACCCTGCCACAGCCAATAACCATACCTATTGTTATTTAGCTAAAAATGGCAAAAAAGTGCAGGAACAAAGCTTAGATGAGCATGAAGAGATTATAGTAGAGGAGTATACCATTGCCGAGGTTAAACAGCTTTTGGCTGATAATAAGATAGCGCAGGCTTTGCACTGCACTAATTTGTTTTATGCGCTGATGAAGTTGGGGGAAATATAGAAGAGTCGGGAGTTTATAATTATTAGCTTTTTTATCCGAAATACGGCACAAAAAAGCCCTGCTTAATAAGCAAGGCTTTCGATTTATTTACGCGTTATTGTTACGACATTTTCAGTTTCTTCTGAATATCGGCTACGTAGCCTTTAAATTTCTTGTCGGTATCAATTAAGTCTTCTACAGTTTGGCAGGCGTATATCACGGTAGAGTGATCGCGGCCGCCAAAAAAACTACCGATAGATTTGAGTGAGCTTTTGGTATGTGCCTTGGCAAGGTACATCGATATCTGGCGGGCCTGTACAATTTCGCGTTTGCGGGTTTGCGATTTTACCATTTCGATAGGAACTTCAAAGTATTCGCATACCAGGCTCTGTATGTATTCCATCGAAATCTCTTTAGTAGAGTTCTTGATGAAGTTCTTCAACATCTGCTTGGCAAGATTCAAGTCTATTTCTTTACGGTTAAGGGTTGACTGGGCCAGTAACGACACCATGGCGCCTTCCAACTCACGCACGTTGTTATCAATGTTGTGCGCTACGTATTCAATCACTTCGTACGGAAGATCAATGCCGTCTTGATATATCTTTGTTTTTAGGATAGCCATACGGGTTTCCAGATCAGGAACCTGCAAGTCGGCCGAAAGACCCCATTTAAAACGTGATAGTAAACGCTCTTCCAAACCGGCAAGATCTTTAGGCGCCTTATCGGATGTAATGATCAATTGCTTGCCCGATTGGTGCAGGTGATTGAAGATGTGGAAGAAGAAATCCTGTGTTTTTTCTTTGCCGGCAAAGTTGTGCACATCATCCATAATGAGCACATCAATAGCCTGATAAAAGTTAACAAAGTCGTTTATGTTATTATGCTTTAAGGCATCAACAAATTGTTGAGTGAATTTTTCGCACGATACGTATAGCACCAGCTTATCAGGCAGGGTACGTTTTATTTCGTTACCAATGGCTTGTGCCAGATGAGTTTTACCTAAGCCAACACCACCGTATATCATTAAGGGGTTGAATGATGTACCACCCGGTTTAGCCGCAACAGCATAACCTGCAGAACGTGCCAAACGGTTACAATCGCCTTCAATAAAGCTATCAAAAGTATAGTTTTGGTTTAGTTGAGGATCTACCTGCAGCTTTTTAAGGCCCGGTATAACAAAAGGGTTTTTAATATCCTTGTTGATAGAAATAGGGATAGGCATCGATTGATTTTTACCTTCGGCCCCATTTCCGTTTGATGGCATGTTGGTAGTGTACGGTTTGCTCGATGATGATTGCTCTACAACGATATTGTACTCCAGGCGCCCATCCTCGCCTAATTGTTTCTTTATAGTTTTACGCAGTAAGCCAACATAGTGTTCTTCGAGCCACTCAAAAAAGAATAAGCTTGGTACTTGTATGGTTAATACGCTTCCTTCAATCCTTAAGGCTTTGATAGGTTCGAACCAGGTTTTAAAACTTTGAGCTGGTATGTTATCCTTAATAATGAGTAAGCAGCTATTCCAAACGCTCGTACAAGTTTTTTCCATTGATCTTTATCTTCTATTATATTGATTTACTAACCCCAGCCAAACTTTCGCGGGGGCGGGTTCGGAACATCGAATATTGAAAAAATAACCTAATTAAAAAATTATATTTTCAAATTTTAAACATCCTTTTCCTACACTATTCTCTACGCCATATTATTATTTTCCGGGGGCTCACAATAAGCGTTAAAAAGCCCATAACAGTAAAATTTTTATCTTCCACCATTTTACGTCCGCACTGATCCGACTATTAAAAATTACTACATTATCACACGTTATGTGATACCGAAGAGACTGCGAAAGCGACATAGATCACGATGTTTTCACACCTATAAAATGCCCCTGCCAGCAGGTGATTTTCAAAAATTAAAATTAGGGAATTTTTAGCAGATGAGGGGGCTGTTAACAACTTTTTTTGAAAAAAATTTCACCTCTCTTATTCCTATTGGTTTACAGCTATTTGCTGTCTTTTTGCTATTAGTATTCTCCAAAAACGTTCCGCATCACGTCGGCAATCTCGCCAAGTGTGGCATAGTTTTCCACAGCTTTCAGTATAAAAGGCATCAAATTGGGGCCGCCTTTTGCCGCGGCTTCAAGCTCAACAAGGGCTTGCGAAACGGCTTCATTATCGCGGGTAGCTTTTAACTTGTTTAGCTTTTCAGTTTGGTGTATACGGATAGAATCATCCACTCTGAAAACTTCCATGCCTATGCCCGCATCTTCGGTAAACTGGTTAACGCCTACCAATATCCGCTCGCCATTTTCTATCTGGGTTTGGTATTCGTATGCCGATTTTGCTATTTCCTGCTGAATATAGTCTTGCTCAATGGCTTTTACCGAGCCGCCCATGGCATCTATCTTATCTATATACAATTGGGCCGCGGCTTCTATCTCAGTGGTGAGCGTTTCAACAAAATAAGAACCTGCCAGGGGGTCAACAGTATCGGTAGCGCCACTTTCATACGCGATGATCTGTTGGGTACGCAACGCAATTTTAGCAGCAGCTTCTGTAGGTAAAGACAGCGCCTCATCATACCCGTTTGTATGTAATGATTGCGTACCGCCTAATACCGCGGCCATTGCCTGGGTAGTAACCCTCACAATGTTATTCATGGGCTGCTGTGCCGTTAAAGTAGAACCGCCGGTTTGTGTATGGAAGCGTAATTTTTGAGCCCCGGCGTCTGTAGCGCCAAGCTCCTTTGTAATGTTTGCCCACATACGCCTTGCAGCCCTAAACTTACATACTTCTTCAAAAAAGTTGTTATGGCAGTTAAAGAAAAACGATAGCCTTTTGGCGAAAATATTGATATCTAAGCCGGCGTCTAAAGCGGCCTTCAGGTAAGCTTTGCCATTAGCCAAAGTAAAGGCCAGTTCCTGCACGGCGGTAGATCCCGCTTCGCGGATATGATAACCCGATATAGATATGGTATTCCATTTGGGCAGCTCTTTACTGCAATATTCAAACACATCGGTAATAATACGCATGGATTGCTGCGGCGGATATATATAGGTACCCCGCGCGGCATACTCTTTTAATATATCGTTCTGGATAGTGCCTGATATTTGACTAAGATCAGCACCTTGTTTTTTTGCTAAAGCGATGTACATTGCCAACAGGGTTGATGCTGTGGCATTGATAGTCATTGAAGTGGTGATCTTTTGAAGCTCGATCCCGTTAAACAGGGCCTCCATATCCTGCAGCGAATCAATAGCTACGCCTACTTTACCTACTTCGCCTTCCGCTAAAGCGTGATCAGAGTCATAGCCTATCTGTGTAGGCAGATCAAAAGCCACAGAAAGACCCATAGTACCCTGGCTTAATAAGTAGTGATACCTTTTATTGGATTCTTCAGCGGTGGAGAAGCCTGCGTATTGGCGCATTGTCCACGGCCGGCCACGGTACATGTCTTTTTGAATACCACGGGTAAAGGGGAACTCGCCCGGCCGCTCATCCATCGGTTTGGGCAGGCAGGTATAAACTTCCTTTATCTCGATACCTGAACTTGTGGTGATCTTCTTTTCGGCCATATCCGCAATTTATAAAATATTGTCCAGATCCTGGCGAATCAATATAGTAGCAATATCATACGGGTTTTCTTCAAGCGTACTTAAGTGGGTTAACACGGTACGGCTCAGGTCCAAACCCGAAGCATCCTCGGGCAAGCCTTTTACAGCATTGGTAATAATACCCATGGTATCATCTTTAACACGGCGTACTACGCTCCATGCCTTTGTGCTAACATAAATTTGCTGGCTGATGTTGTGCTGGTATTCGTTCCTGATCTCGGCTACTACCAAACTATGCAATTCGGCTGCCGAATATGAATTGGCGTTCAAACGGATTAACAGACTTGCGGGGTTTATACGCTCTACAAATAGCACCACACGCTCATACGCTTGCAAGCGCAGTGGCAGGGTTTGGTTTGACGCCGCCCTTTTCAACTCAAGCAATTGTATTCGCTCATTTCTGTCGATATAAGGTTTTATTAAAGCGAAAGTAGCCCCTACTATAGCCATACCGGCTACAAAGAACTTAATGATATCCATTATATAAGGATAGATCTCCATTTTTTATAAGTGTTAGTACGATGTCATAAACGATCACCGGGGGACAAAAATCCACAATTTGCTGTATATTTGTATATCAAAATAAAAATAAGATGAATACTGCTGTTGAAACCCTTGCTGCCCCTGTTTCTTTTACTGCCGGAGCAGTTAAAGAACTGTTTAAATTGAAAGATCAGCAAGAGCTGAACGACGATTTTGGCTTACGTGTTGGCGTTGAAGGTGGTGGATGCTCAGGCATGAACTATGTATTGGGTTTTGACCAGAAAAAAGATGGCGATCAGGAATTTTTGATCGATGGCATCAGGGTATTCATGCACAAAGCGCACGGTTTATATCTTGCCGGCATGCAGATCGATTTTCAGGATGGATTGAATGCACGTGGCTTTACCTTTAATAACCCTAACGCGGCAAGTACCTGCGGTTGTGGCACTTCGTTTTCGGTATAAGTAATCCAATCATCACAATATATAAAAGCACCTGTAACTACGGGTGCTTTTTTGTTTGTATTGAAGTGTAACAATTGCCTTCGCCTTACCGTCTAAACAATTTAAAAAAGCTATTTTTATAGAATGTCGGTACAAATGAATTTCAGGGAGAACGTTGCGGTTGCGCTGCAATCTATTGGCGGCAACAGGTTACGTACTTCGCTAACGGCATTGATAATCGCTATTGGTATTATGGCCCTGGTGGGGATATTAACCGCTATTGAGGGTATCAAACAATTTACCACTGATGCTTTTTCGAGCATGGGAGCCAATTCATTCACCATTCGTAACCGGGGTACAGGCATTAAATTTGGTGGAGGGCGCCGCAAAACCTACCAAAGCATCCGTTATGATGAAGCCATGCGATTTAAAAACGGCTTTAAAATACCTGCGCTCATATCTGTAAATACCAACGTATCCGGTGGCGCTACTGCTAAATTTAATGATATTAAAACTAACCCGAACATATCTGTTATAGGTGCTGATGAAAATTACCTGGTAACAGGCGGATACAAACTTGCACAAGGGCGCAGCTTTTCATCATCAGAGTTGGAGTATGGTGCAAACGTGGTTATTATTGGCGAAGAGATAAAAAATAAGCTTTTCAAAAAGCAAAATCCTATCGATCAGACCATCAGTATCGGGGCAAATAAATTCAGGGTTATCGGGATAACCGCGCCAAAAGGTTCAAGCGCGGGCGGAAGTGGTGATAAAATATGCATCATCCCGGTATTTAAAGCAAAGCAGATCACCACCAGTAAAAATCCATCGTTCACTATTGGGGTTACGGTACCACAAGCAACAGCGTTGGACGCTACTACGGGCGAGGCTACTTCGCTGTTCCGTAACATACGCAGGCTGCCCATTGGCCGCGATGATAATTTTGAGATTACACGTAGCGATTCTGTACAACAGCAATTGGGCGATCAAATGACAAATATGACCATTGCCGGCATGGCAATTGGTTTAATAACCCTGATTGGCGCATCTATTGGCCTGATGAATATTATGCTCGTATCAGTTACCGAACGTACACGCGAAATAGGTATCCGTAAAGCTATAGGCGCAACCCCGGCGGTGATACGCAAGCAATTCCTTATCGAATCCATAGTAATATGCCTGATGGGTGGTGCGGGCGGCATTATCTTAGGTATGGCCGTTGGTAACTGGATAGCAGTAGCTATAAGCGGATCATTTGTTATACCATGGGCATGGATAACACTCGCTATTGTACTATGTACCGGAATTGGTTTATTATCGGGATTTTACCCGGCTAATAAAGCATCTAAGCTTGACCCGGTAGAGGCATTAAGATACGAGTAATTACAGTAAGCCTTTATTTTGAAGTAAGGGATACTCCGAAAGTAAACGCTGAACATAAGGCAGCTTTAAAGATTCCCTTAACGATTCGGCATGCTTGAGGTGGTGCATATCACTTGATATAAAATCGACCAGTAATTCATCAACCAACTGCTCGGCAAACTTCTTCACCTCTTTACCGTGATACCCGGTTAATGATGTGGTGTTTACCTGCATCAGGCAGCCCCAATCTTTTAATTCAGTACATTTTTCTACCGTAAAATAACCGTACCGCTCAGGGTGAGCTAAAATGGGTTGGTAACCGGCTCTACGCATTTTATGTAAGGTCTCCATAAAATCCGGGGGCATTGACATAAAGGAGAACTCAAACAGCAGGTATTTTTCTTCGCCAAAAGTAAGGAGTTTTTCGTTTTCCAGTTTAGTAACAAAGGCTTCATCGCAATAATACTCTGCAGCGGCGTCAACCTTGATATCGATATTTTCCTTCACCAACTCAGCCCTTAAAATCTCAAGCGCCGCGCCTATTGTTTCGGGGGTATTACGATAATAATCGGCCATGATGTGTGGCGTAGCAAAAATGCGCTTAATGCCCAGGTCCATCATAGCCCTGATCAATTGGATAGATTGGCCAACATCCTGCGCGCCATCATCAATACCGGGCAAAACATGCGAGTGCATATCAACCCCGATCACATCGAAGTTAAAATTAGTACTTGCCTTTTCCTTTTTTTTGAAGATGCCGAACATTTCTATCTGTTAGCGTATTGTTCGTTATAATAATCTTTATAATGGCCTGATGTAATGTTATGCAACCACTCTTCATTTGCCAGGTACCAATCTACCGTTTTCTCTAAACCCTGCTCAAAAGTGATGCTGGGTGTCCAGCCCAATTCATCTTTTAGCTTTGTGGCATCAATAGCATAGCGCAGATCGTGGCCTGCCCTATCGGTAACAAAGGTGATCAGTTTTTCAGATTCACCTTCGGCACGGCCCAATTTCTTATCCAATATCTGGCAAAGTAAACGGATCAGGTCGATATTTTTCCATTCGTTATGGCCACCTATGTTGTACGTTTTACCCGACTCTGCTTTGTGAAATATCACATCAATAGCACGGGCATGATCTTCAACCCAAAGCCAATCGCGAATATTTTCGCCTTTACCATAAACCGGGATAGATTTTGATTGCTGGATATTATGAATAGCCAAAGGGATCAACTTTTCCGGGAAATGGAAAGAACCATAATTGTTAGAACAGTTTGATATTACGGCGTTCATACCATAAGTATCCTGGTAAGCACGTACAAAATGATCTGAACTTGCTTTTGATGCAGAGTATGGTGAATGCGGATCATAAGCGGTAATTTCGGTAAACATTCCCTCATCGCCTAAAGTACCATAAACCTCATCAGTTGATACATGATAAAAACGGGTTTCATCGTATTTGCCTTTCCACAATTCGCGGGCGGCGTTGAGCAGGTTAACAGTACCTATCACATTGGTCATCACAAACTCTAAAGGGTTAGTGATAGAACGATCAACATGCGATTCGGCAGCTAAATGTATAACTGCGTCAGGGTTTTCGGCTTTAAAAAGCTCATCTATAAATTTGGCGTCAACAATATCGCCTTTTACAAATTTGTAGTTTGGCAGGTGTTCAACATCCGTTAAGTTAGCCAGGTTACCCGCATAAGTTAACTTATCGAGATTGATGATCTGATATTGAGGATAGGTAGTTACAAAACGACGCACCACGTGTGAGCCTATAAAACCTGCACCGCCTGTAATGATGATCTTTTTCATGAGTAATAAAATCTGTGCAGCCCTGAAGGCATGCCTATATTAAAACGGGTTTTGCGACAAATACTTTTCCCAATTCCAGGCCGACGACATCATATCTGCAATGCCAAGCTCGGCTGTCCATTTAAGAACGTTGGTTGATTTGGTTACATCGCCCCAAACTTTTTCCACATCGCCGGGGCGACGTGGACCAATTTGATAGTTTAGTTTTTCGCCGGTGCTTTCTTCAAAAGCTTTAATTACTTCTAATACGGTATTGCCATTGCCTGTACCCAGGTTAAATACATCGTAAATATTTGAGTAACCTTCGGTTTCCATCAACTTAAGTGCAGCAACGTGAGCTTTACCTAAGTCTACCACGTGGATATAATCGCGAACGCAGCTTCCATCAGGTGTATTATAATCATCACCAAAAACGGTTAGTTTTTCGCGTTTGCCGATAGCTGTTTGCGTAATGAAAGGTACCAGGTTTTGAGGTACACCAATTGGTAACTCGCCAATTAAAGCACTATCATGTGCGCCAACCGGGTTAAAATAACGTAATGATATTACTTTACAGGCACTGCCCGATGCTGTCATTTCGCGCAATATCTCTTCGGCTACCTGTTTGGTGTTTCCGTATGGAGATTCAGCGGGTTTTATAGGCGCATTCTCTGTTACAGGCAATACATCCGGCTGACCGTACACGGTACAACTTGATGAAAACACAAAATTAATTTTGCGGCCATAATAGGTTTCCAGCAGGTTAATAAGTGAGTAAAAATTGTTTTGATAATATTTTAAAGGTTTAGCTACCGATTCGCCAACGGCTTTAAAAGCGGCGAAATGGATGATGCCTGTAATATCAGGTTCGGCCGCGGCCAAACTGATTACAGACTGTACATCGCACAGATCAAGTTGATGGAACACAGGTTTAAAACCGATGATCTTAGTTAGCTGATCTAAAATTTTGATGTTGGAGTTTGAAAGGTTATCAACTATAACCGGCTCATATCCTGCTTTTACCAGCTCAACAACGGTATGCGAACCTATATAACCTAAACCACCCGTAACTAATATTTTAGACATGTTTATTTATTGTAGTAAGAAAAATCTTTGTGGTGAATTTCTTTATCAGGCAAGGATTTGAAATAATCGTAAGTAATTTTCAAACCTTCGGCACGTGCTACCTTTGGTTCCCAACCTAAAATAGCTTTAGCCTTAGTAATATCCGGGCGGCGCTGTTTAGGATCATCAACCGGCAAGTCTTTACAAACTAATTCCTGGTCGGTACCGGTTAGCTTAATGATCTCTTCGCCAAACTCGCGGATGGTGATCTCATCAGGGTTACCAATGTTCATCGGCTGAACATAATCACTGAAAAGTAAACGGTAAATACCTTCAATCAAATCATCAACGTAGCAAAATGCACGTGTTTGCGATCCGTCGCCAAAAACGGTAAGCGGCTCACCACGTAAAGCCTGGCCTATAAAAGCAGGCAGCACACGACCATCATTCAAGCGCATGCGCGGACCGTAGGTATTGAAAATACGCACGATACGGGTTTCAACACCATGGAAAGTATGATAAGCCATCGTAATAGCTTCCTGGAAACGTTTAGCCTCATCATAAACACCACGTGGGCCTACAGGGTTTACATTACCCCAGTACTCTTCGGGCTGCGGGTTAACCGCAGGATCGCCATAAACTTCGGATGTTGACGCGATAAGCATCCTTGCTCCTTTTGCACGGGCCAAACCTAACAGGTTATGTGTACCTAACGAACCTACTTTTAAGGTTTGGATAGGTATTTTCAAATAATCGATAGGACTTGCCGGTGATGCAAAGTGCAGGATGTAATGCAGATCGCCGGCTACGTGTACAAACTTGGAAACATCGTGGTTATAAAACTCGAAGTTTTCCAGTTTAAATAAGTGTTCAATGTTACGCAGATCGCCGGTTATCAGGTTATCCATTCCAATTACATGGAAATCTTCTTTTATAAACCTGTCGCATAAATGCGATCCCAGGAAACCTGCGGCGCCTGTAATAAGTATTCGTTTTCTATCAGCCATATTAATTTTTTACTACTTTACGCCCTATACTGTTGTAATAAAATCCGCACTCTTCCATTTTGCTCAGGTCGTAAAGGTTACGTCCGTCAAAAATAGTTTTTGTTTTTAATAAACTACCAACCTGATCAAAATCCGGTGTGCGGAATAACGACCATTCGGTAACAATAAGTAACGCATCCGCTCCGTGCAACGCGCTGTAATGATCGGCCGCGTAGCTAATGCTGTTGCCAATTACATTGCGCACGTTAGCCATTGCTTCAGGGTCAAATGCCACAACTGTAGCACCGGCCTTAGTTAACTCATCAATAATATACAAAGCCGGGGCTTCGCGGATATCATCAGTTTCGGGCTTAAAGGCCAATCCCCATAGCGCGAATTTTTTACCTTTAAGGTCGTCTTTATAAAATTTCTTTACCTTTTCAAACAGCACCTTTTTCTGGGTTTCATTTACTTCGATAACAGAGTTTAGTATTTTGAAATCGTATTTATGCTCATCGGCCGATTTTACCAGCGCCTGTACATCCTTAGGGAAACAGCTACCGCCGTAACCAACGCCCGGGAACAGGAAACGGCGACCGATACGCTCATCAGAACCAATACCACGGCGTACCATATCAACATCGGCACCAACAAGCTCGCACATGTTAGCTACCTCGTTCATAAAAGTAATTTTAGTTGCCAAAAATGAGTTTGCAGCATATTTTGTAAGCTCAGAAGAGCGTTCATCCATATAAATGATAGGGTTACCCTGGCGTACGTATGGCGCGTAAAGCTCGCCCATTAATTTACGTGCACGCTCGCTCATAGTGCCAATAACCACACGATCGGGTTTCATAAAATCTTCAACGGCTACACCTTCGCGTAAAAACTCAGGGTTTGATACTACATCAAACTCAACAGAAGTTTCGGCACCTAAAGCTGTTCTTACCTTATCTGCAGTACCAACCGGTACGGTAGATTTAGTTACGATAACCTTATATTCTTTTATGAGTTTACCTATATCCTTAGCTGCACCAAGTACATAGCTTAAATCGGCAGAGCCATCGCCACCCGGAGGGGTTGGCAGGGCTAAAAAGATAATTTTTGCCTCTTCAATAGCTTCGGCAAGATTGGTGGTAAATTGTAACCTATTCTGGTCAATATTGCGGTTAAACAAAAGGTCGAGGCCCGGTTCATAGATCGGCATCTTTCCATTTTGCATCATTTTTACTTTATCGGCATTGATATCAACACAGATCACATCGTTACCGGTTTCAGCTAAACATGTTCCTGTAACAAGGCCAACATACCCTGTTCCTACTACAGCTATTTTCATAATTTGATTTTATCCTGCTTTATTTGAATTATCTTCGACGACGAAGGTAGTAATTCAGTTTTTAAAATGTTATTAATTTACAATCTAATAATCCGAATTTATTTAAATTTAATATTTATATACTCCTTTTTTAATAAAAAGGCAAAATTATGGATCAACGGGAGAAAAAATGTCAAATTCTTAAACGTAAAAAAAAGCATTTGGTTTCATTTTGCTTCCCTCGGCGAGTTTGAGCAAGGACGCCCTGTTTTGGAAGCTTACCGTGCTCAATATCCAAGCAGTGTTATTGTGATCACTTTTTTCTCACCATCGGGATACGAAATAAGAAAAAACACACCCTTAGCCAACTATGTATATTATTTGCCGATAGATACGAAAAAAAATGCCATGCAGTTTATTGAAACTATAAACCCGGGCATTGCCATATTTACAAAGTATGAGTATTGGTACCATTACTTTAACGAGCTACATAGCCGTAGTATACCTGTATATATTATTTCGGGCATATTCAGGCCTAAACAGGTATTTTTTAAATGGTACGGTAGCCTGCACCGCAAAATATTATCATTTGTTGCTCATTTCTTTGTCCAGGATAACGAATCGGAGCGATTACTAAAAAACCTGGGTATAAACAATGTTTCGGTAAGCGGCGATACACGTTTCGACAGGGTTTGGCAAAATTCCTCATTCCCTAAACAACTCAACCCTGTTGAGCAATTTAAAGCCGGGCAACGGGTTTTTATTGGCGGCAGCACCTGGCCCGAAGACGAAGAATTAATAGCGCAACTGATACCTTTGTTCCCGGACTGGAAATTCATTTTAGCCCCGCACGAAATTGAGGAAGCTAAAATAGCCCGCCTGTTAAAATTATTACCAGGCGATGCTGTTATCCGTTATTCAGAAATTGAGCGATCCAAAAAAGAATTATCACAGTTTAATGTTCTGATAATTGATAACATTGGGATGTTATCATCATTATACCAATATGGCGATATCGCTTTTATAGGAGGTGGCTTTGGCGCGGGCATACATAATACATTAGAGGCCGCAGCTTTTGGCCTGCCTGTAATTTTTGGGCCGGAATACGAACGCTTTAAGGAGGCCCGCGATTTAGTGGACCTGCAGCTTGGCTTTTGTGTAGAAAATGATATCCAATTAAAAGCCATTGCCGAAAAGCTCATTCATGACAATGATCTGAGGGCCGAAAAAAGCGCATCAATAAAAGCTTATGTTAAAGAGCATACCGGTGCCACCGCCTCAATAATGCAAGCTATTAGCTAACAAATTACGCGGGCTTAACGGGGCTGCCTATCCAGTCTGTAGATGGTGACAGCGTTTCGCCTTTCATTACTAATGACAGCGCATCAATATTGGTATCATTACCAATATCGCTATCATACAAAATAATGGTTCGGGTGGCAATACTGCTACGCTCGCCTATCTTAACCGGGCCTATCTTCATTACACGATCTTCAAAAAGATGGGTTTGCGGGCCGCAGTCTTCGTTCAGGGCGCTGTCATCACCTATAGATATCATGTCATGCTCGGTAAAATCGGTGGTATTGAGCCATACGCGTTTGCCGGTTTTAACACCAAGTAAGCGCAAAGCTAAAGGCAGCCACGGTGTACCACGCAAAAAGTCGAGCAGGAAAGGTACAGCCAAAGCTTCATATGTTGAGGTAATAGCTTCGCTGCGCCACACCAGCCATGTCCACATAGGTTTTTGGCGGGCGGTATATTTGCCAATAAATATCCATTTCAGGATGATAACGATCAGGAATGCGGGTAAGCCAAACGCCACCAGGTACAGTACCGGATACAACACCACTACCTGCCAAAATTGGTACTCGGTAACCAACGTATGAGCAAGCGCAATAAAGATGATGGTAAAGCAAATGATGGCCGTTTCGGGAAGGATGATCCGGATAAACTCCACCGTGCCCCGCGCAAACTTACGCCATTTATTGGGTGTAATAGTTAACTCCGGCGGGTACTGCGTGCTCTCCTGCCTCCGCGGCATAGCAATGGCCGGCGAACCGAACCAATCTTTCGCTCCGGTATCTTCCATTTGCTGTACACTTGGCGGAGTGGATAATACGCCGATAAGCATATTAGCTGGTAAATGATACCCTTGCGGAATGAGCGCGCTGTTACCTACAAAGCTGGTGTCGTCAATCACGGTATGTTCCAATATCAGTTGCTGACCGCGCACATCGGCCTCGCCCAAAGTAACGGCATCTGCAATAAAACAGCCATCGCCAATTTCTAATAAAGGGTGCGTTACGCTGCTGGCGGTTGATACTTCGGTATTCTTGCCAACCTTCGCGCCAAGCAACCTAAAGAAGGTAGAAACAAACACCGTGGCATAAATAGGATGCAGTACAATTAAGCAAAGCGACATGAGCTGATCTGCAAACCACTTGCGTACATACATAGCGCTATAAACAGGGTACTTGCCAGGTTTGATACCACGTTGTAAAAGGCGCGTTAAGATGATCGTCTCGCCCGCAAACATGATGATGTACAGCGCTGCCAAAAACGGCACTGTCCACATATAGGTAAAATCCCAATCATCGGCGCGGTTATCTAATACATTCACGGCAATAATAGTTGGGATAAGCGGCAGCAAGACGATGAAAGGTACCAGGAACACCAACACCGAAAATATCACGTTATACTTACGGCGCATGGCTTTTGATACCGGCAATGGCTGTGGCAGTTCTTCAATTGGCTTTGTCTCTTTTAAAATAGCCGGACTACCCTGCCATATCTCGCCGGGCCTAATGATTTTTCCTGCTGATAGGTGACTCAGATCCTGCAGTTCACTCCAGGCTTCCATGGTTGCTCCGCCTGATATAACAGCGCTACTACCGATATAAGCGTGATCGCCGATGCGGATACTGCGTAGCTTGAGTAAACCATCTTCAACATAAGCATTGTTCAGCATGGTTGCAGAGCTGATACTTACATCGCTGCCAATAGATAGCAGGTCTTCCGCACCGACAGACATTGAGCTTAATTGCGCATCGGGGGCCACCTTTACACCCATCCAGCGCAGGTAAATAGGGTAAACCGGTGTGCCTGTCATAAACTGAGTAGGCACCAGTTCCTGCATCTTTTTTACAAACCACCATTTGAAATAGAAGCCGCCCCATAGCGGGTGATCGCCTTCTTTCATTTTGCCTAACAACAGCCATTTTGTTGCAATGGCGGTAATGGTATAAACCGGCGGAATGATACAGAAGAACAAAATTGCGATAAGGATACCCCAAAGTTTATTATCTGTTTCCTGCTCTACATAGTAATAGGCCAGGTAGGGCGAGAATATCTCCATAGCAAACAAGCCATAAATAATGCCGAGTGCCAAAGTTTGCGCCAGCCAACAGGTATAGTATTTCCATTTTGATACCTTATTGAATACGCGGGTTTGCTTTTTGGTTTTATCATGGCTTTCCCAATAATCAACCAATTTGTTTAAAGGCCTGTTGGTATAAATATCTTTTAACGATGCATATGGCATAGCGGCATCTCTGCGCAAACGCGATACCAAAGCAGTAGCCAATAGTGAATGCCCGCCAAGGTCATCAAAAAAATCCATCGACAGATCGATAGGTTTATTGGGGAATATCTTATTCAGCATGGCTAAAAACCTATCCTTACGTGGCAGGTTCATATCTAATGCGCCATCAGGATCGTCCACTTCTTTTATGCTCAACGCTTCGGGAACAGGCAACGCTTTACGATTGATCTTACCACTCGGCATGCGTGGCATTTCTGCCACTTTAACAATTGTGCCGGGCACCATATAAGTGGGTAATACTTTTGCCAGTTCATTACGGAGCAATATCTCTTCAAAATCAGTATTGTCTTCGGTAATTACATAGCCTACCAACTGATCCTGATCATTACTGTCTTTTTTAACTGCTACCGCTGCCGAAAGAACACCGGTTAACCCGTTTAGCTTTACTTCTATCTCACCCAATTCAATACGGTAGCCACGCAGCTTTATCTGATCATCAAAACGGCCCTGCACATCAATTTTTCCGTCTTCGGTAATAATTGCGGCATCGCCCGAGCGGTATATCATATCGCCCGGCATATCGGCCAGCGAGGCTGGTTTAGGTATAAATTTTTGTTTTGTTAGCTCAGGGAGTTTAACATAGCCGCCTGACAGGCCCGGGCCGCTTAACACCAATTCACCCCGCTCGCCCCTAGGAACAACATTTAATTGCTCATCAACTATGGCAACATTATAATTAGGTAAAGGGTCGCCTATCATTATCGCATCGCCGGGGTTTAACGTACCCATGTTTGATGTTACTGTAGTTTCTGTTGGCCCATAGCTGTTATAAAATTGCCTGCCGGGTTTTGCCCATCTGTCCAGAACCTGGCGGGTACAAGCCTCGCCGCCGGCATTAACTATGCGTAGTGCCAGGTTATCGTCTTCCACTACAGCCAGCAGGCTCGGTACGGCGTGCAGTACCGTTATGCGCTGTTCGCGTAGTACAGAGCTCAGCTCATCAATAGCTTTTGATGTGGTATTATCGGCTACCCAAATGGTTGCACCTGCAAAATAGCTTATCCATGTTTCTTCGCACCACATATCAAAAGATACAGAGAAGCCCTGGTAAACCTTATCAATAGGTTGAATTTGCAGCACGCTTTGCTCAGATCGTACCAAATGGCATATTTGCCTGTGCCCTATCGGGATTCCTTTGGGGGTGCCGGTACTGCCCGATGTATACAATACATAAGCGCAGTTATCGGGTTGAGGGCCTTGCGGTGTTGGAAACACTTCGCCTTGTTTAGGCCTCGCGGGTACTTTTAATAATTTGCATGTAACATTTAAAGGTTGTTTACTGAAACAGGCATTGGCTTCCACCTCCTTCATTACCGTTTCAACACGTTCGGCAGGCATTTCCCTGTCAACGGGTACATAAGCGGCGCCTGCTTTTATAATGCCTAATATTACAGCGTGCAGATCTAAACCGCGCTGCCACCAAACTCCTACTTTATCGCCATGGTTTATTCCCTGTTTGTTAAGATAAGCAGCTATTGCATTGCCCCAATTATTAAGCTCACTGTAAGTTATTGATTCATCATTAAAGATCAGCGCGGTTTTATCGGCAAATTGTTGTGCCGATGTGGTGAATATGTCTGATAAAGTTTCGTCACGCAACAAGTCGGCACGATGGGCACCGTTAACAATACTGAGTAAACTCATATATAATTGGTTGTATTTTCAGGTCTAATCTAATAGGTGCAGGCTAAATTGCATCACAATAATAGTAATACTTTATGTGCAAATGCTTTACTCTTTTTTATTATTCGCATTGCCAAAAGCATACCGTTATGACCTTACAACAACAAGGATGGTTTAATGTTGAGCAACCTGAAAATTATGTTTTAACAAATATTAACAGATATATTACATTCAGAATATGATCAGGTTAACGTGATCTTGAAGGAGGTGCCTTTATTCACTTCGCTGGTCACATCAATTTTACCCCCCATAGCCTCAACCTGGCTTTTGGTGATAAACAAGCCAATACCTTTGGCATCGGCATTATGGTGAAAAGTACGGTACATGCCAAACAACTTTTCACGGTTTTTTTCCATATCAATACCAAGGCCGTTATCGGCAAACTCCAATATAATATGATCGTTTTCCTGATAAACAGACACATTAATAACGGTTTGCCTTTCGGGATGCCTGTACTTAATACCGTTAGACAGGAAGTTAAAGATGATACTTTCGATATAGGCGGCATTATACTCAAGCTCAAACCCTTCGGGAACATGATTTTTTATTATCACCTCTTTATCGTTAGTTTTAATGGTTAAAACTTCGATGGCTTTTTCAATATACTCAAACAGATCGATGGTAGTAAGTTGCTGATTAATGGAGGTTTGCACCGAAACCACTTCATTAAGGTGCATAATAGTTTCGCTCAGCATTTCTGATACCTTTTTAAGGTGTTGCATCAGCTCGGCCTTTTCATCCTCGTCATGAGTGTCTTCTATCAACTTTACCAGCATCTCAAAGTTACCCGAGTGTGTGCGCAGGTTATGCGATATGATATAGGCAAAATTCACCAGGCGGCTATTTTGTTCGGTTATCAAATCGTAAGTATGTCTTAGCTGTTGTTCTTTTTGCTTTTGCTCGGTAACATCGGCAATAAAGCCATGCCATAACACACTGCCATCTTCCAATCTTTCGGGACGCGATGCCCCGTGAACCCATTTGGTATCTGCACCGGGTACGTTTATCCTAAACTCCTGCTCCCATTTCTCAAGTGTTTCAAACGACTTTATTATCGAGGTAGAAAATGCTTCCAGATCGTCGGGGTGCACCCGCTCAAAAACAGGTGTGGCATCATAACGGATATCTTCAGCGGTAAGGTCATACAGATCGATAATAGCATTACTTACAAATGGCAAAAAATACCGCCCATCGGGGCTGGCCTGAAACTGGTAAATAACACCCGGGATCTGTTCGGAAAGTTTAGTTAGCAATGCATCCCGTTCTTTTAATGCTTCCTCTATCAGCACACGCTCCGTAATATCACGAATACTACCTTCAGATCCGGCAAAATGGCCGTACTCATCAAAAATAGCATAGGCGTTTATTGATGTATATACAAAATGGCCATCAGGAGTTTTTAAACGCACATCGTAATCGTTTATTCGGCCATACTTGGTTAATGCCTCTACTACCGCCTCTCTTTCGCTGGGGTCATAATAAAAAACAGAGGCTGGCTGCCCAATAAACTGAGCTTGCTTATACCCATCATATTTTTCTATGGACTGGCTTATCTCGCAAAGGTTACCATTAACATCTACCCTAAAAAAAACATCCTGAACGCTGCGGAAAAGTAGCCGGTATTGATCTTTACTTTGTTGAAGTTCGCTCTCAGCTTTTTTCCGGAGTGTAATATCTTCTACCTGCGATACAAAATGCAGGGGCATATCAACCTCATCGCGCACCAGCGAAACACTAAGCATTGCCCATACTATGCCACCATTTTTATGTAAATAACGCTTCTCTAACTGATAGCTATCTATCTCTTTTGCTAATAGTTGACCGAGCAGTTCGATATCCTTTCCAAGGTCTTCCGGGTGGGTAATATCCTGAAAGGATTTTTTTAGTAACTCGGTATGTTTATAGCCCAGCATTTGGCACAGCTTTTTATTAGCCTTAAGCCATTTACCTTCCGGCGATACCAGCGCCATGCCGATAGCCGAGTATTCGAAAGCACCGCGGAAACGTTGCTCACTTATTTGCAATTCTATTTGCGCTTTTTTTTGCTTATCGATATTAATGTGGCAACCAGCCATTCTTACTGGCAAATCGCCATCGCGTTCTACGATCTGCCCGGTTGACATTACCCATAACAAGCTACCATTTTTGTGCATGCAACGCACCTCAACACTATGCGGCAATTGGCCATTGCTATCAATATGTTTCCTGATGCTTTCAGTAACGAGCGAAATATCTTCGGGGTAAACCAGGCTTTGCCAGGTCTCCATATCAGCGGCAAGCTCAACATCAGCATAACCAAACATGGCTTTAAAAGCCGGGCTCAGGTATACCCTACCCGATCGGATATCCCAATCCCAAAACCCGGCAAGGGTATCTTCAAGTATGGTTTTGTAAATATTATCCACTTATTGTAACAGGTAAATTTTTCAGAGATCGGCAAATAATAAATGGCTAATTTACAATAATATTATGAATCGGATTGGCTTGCCGATACCTGCAGGTAATGCGAAATTTTGCGGTACAGGTCATCAGGATTAAAAGGCTTGCTCACATAATCATTCATACCAACAACAAAGGCGCGATCTTTATTATCAAGCATAGCCGAAGCCGTAAGGGCTATAATGGGTAGTTTTTGATATTTTGAGGCTGGTTCCATTTTACGGATCTCTTCGGTAGCTGTATAGCCATCCATCTGCGGCATCTGGATATCCATCAATATCATATCGTAATTATTGGTTTTTGCTAACTGTACGGCTATCACACCATTTTCGGCAACGTCACATTCTACATCCCATTGCTTTAAAAATTGTTTTGCCAGCAGCACGTTGATCTGGTTATCTTCGGCCAGTAAAATGCGTACTCCTTTTAAGCTTTTGGCAACTACAGGCTTACTGGAACCTGGCTCTGATTCAATTTTTAACGAACTGCGTTTTAATTTAAGATCAAAATAAAAGGTTGAGCCTTTGCCCGGCTCGCTGTCTAATTTTATCTGGCTGCCCTGCATTTCGAGCAGGCGCTTTGTAATGGTAAGGCCAAGCCCTGTACCACCGTATTTGCGTGTTGTATCAGAACTTGCCTGTGTAAAGCTTTCAAATATAGATTCCTGCTTATCCAGCGGGATACCGATGCCGGTATCTTTTACTTCAAAACAGATGGTTGTATATTCATCATCCTGGCTTACTAATGATGCCGCGATGAGCACCTTACCTTCGTTTGTAAACTTAATGGCATTGGTTATTAAATTGGTAAGTATCTGCCCCAGCCTCACCGGGTCGCCAATTACCGCATCGGGCAGGTCTTCATCAACCATCAGCTTAACCTGGATACCTTTTTCGTTGGCACGCTGTATCAACGCTGAGCGGGTGTTCCTTATCAGGTCTTTTACACTAAAATCAACATCTTCAAACTCCAGTTTGCCTGCTTCAATCTTACTAAAATCAAGTATATCATTAATGAGCACCAATAAATTTTCGCCCGAAAACTTTAAGATATTGAGGTACTCCAACTGATCTTCGCGCGGGTTTTGTAACAGCAAATGTGTAAAGCCTATTACCGCGTTCATTGGCGTGCGTATTTCATGACTCATGGTTGAGAGGAACTGAGTTTTTGCCTGCGCGGCATTTTCGGCCTGTTCTTTGGCTTTAACCAAAGCCTGCTCTGCCTCTTTACGCTCAGTAATAATTTCGGTAAACATGATGATACCGCCTATTTCGTCATCCTTTTCATACCATGGTCTAATCTCCCACCTAAACCATTGTATCCGGCCATTTTTACGCACGTAGCTATCTTCGGGATTGCTTACAACCTCGCCCGCAAAACCACGCTGATGAAACTCTTTCCATCGTAATGACGACTCGGGGAAAATATCGTAGTGGCTCACACCGATAATGTTCTTTCGTTCCAGCTTATAATCTCTTTTCCAGATATTGCTGGCTGCTATATAGCGCATATCCTTATCAAAAATAGCTATCGCGGCCGGCGAAAACTCAATAAAGGATATTAATTGTTCTTGTTTCGCGCGGATATTTTCTTCAGCTCGTTTATGATCGGTAATATCTATTATTGCTCCATGTAGCTTAATTACCTGGCCATTATCATTATAGAATGGTTTGCCGATAGCTTGTATGTGCCTTACCTCCCCATCGGGTTTTATTATGCGAAGATCGTAATTTGATGAGGTGCCCCCTTTTAGCGCCATCCGTATAGAATCAAGATATTTTTCTCGATCGTCTGGATGTATCATTTTATCAAACTCATCGGTAGTTGGCCCATTGCCCTTGGGCTCCAAACCAAAAATACGGAATGCCTCTGCCGACCAATAGTTTTTACCTGTAAGCATATCTATTTCCCAACTACCACTATGGGTAAGCTGCTGTGTGTCGCGCAGTAGTGCCTCATTACTTTTTAGTCGTTCCAGGGCCTGCTTTTGTGTAGTAATGTCATGCCATACCACAAGCAACACGGGCTTATTATCAATAGTTACCGGGTTTATGGTTACCTCAACCATAATATCGGTTCCATCAACACGGGTATGCATCCACTCAAACTGTTGGTGCCCTTTTTCAAAAACGCGCTGGTTTATTTCGGCGGCTTTCTCTGCCGACAAGCGCCCGTCGGGCTGGTATTCCGGCGAAAACTCGGATGGGTTGCGGCCTACTACCTTTGTTTTATCATCGCATTTTAGCATACGTAATGCTGCATTATTGCAATCAATTATCCCATCATCATCTATCAGCAAATGCGCGTCTGTTGAAAATTCAAAAATTACCCGCTGGCTTTCTTCCTGCTGTTTGCTGGCCGTTATATTTTGAATGATGCCGTAAATGCGCACCGCTTTTCCGTTTTCAATAACAACATTTCCGCTTGAGCGTATATACAACCTGTTACCTTTTGCAGTAAGCAATGGCAATTCAATATCATAAGGTATGCCATCTGTAATCAGTTTATCAACCGCGGCCACCATTATCGGGCGCGAGGCTTCGGGGTAAAAGCTTAATGCGGTCTTCAAGTCTACCCTTTCAATGCTGTCAAGCTCGTGCATCTGGTACACTTCTTCAGACCAGTAGAGTTTATTGGCAACCAAATCAATTTCCCAGGTTCCTATTTTAGCAAGCTTTCCGGTTTGTGATAAAAGTTCTTTATTTTTTTTGTATTCGGCTTTTATTTCTTTGTACTCAGTAATATCGAAAAACACACCATTCAAAACCATGCGGCCGTCAAAATTCTCTATTTCGGCACTGGCTTTTATCCATTTAATACTTCCGTCGCGTGCGGGTATAGTGCCTTCCCAATCCCATGCCGCACCTGTTGTAAGGCAATCATCTGCAGCATGCAAAAAACCATCAATACTTTTTGCAAAGGTGTTAAACTCTTTGTTATTAACTACATGCCCCTGCTTACCCATCTCAAAAAAATCGCCTGTATTTCTGCTCAGATCAAAAAACATGGCATTGCCGGCACTATCGGGCCCGTATTTAAAAAAGGACACCGACCATTGCCTTGATACGTATTGTTGAGATATTTCTCGTGTTAACATCATTACCTGTTTTATACGATTATACAATTACAAGGTTACATTTTCGGTACGCTCAGTTAATAAATTTACAGCTTAATTTTAATAACAGCATGTTTGTAATATTAAATTAAAAAAATTTACAGAGGTTTCGGGCTTGTTAATATTGATAAAAAGAGAAAAATAATTTAGTTTTATGTTTAATTATGAAGCAAGTAAAATAAAGTAGTGTTTGCAATTATACTCCCCACTCAGTGCAATCAACTACATTGGGGATGATTTTCAGGTTATTACCACACAACATACCACAACAATTAAAAGTTACGAATATTTCCTAATAGTTTTCTACCTTACCAATTAACAAGTTAACCAACTTTGGTATAACTAATGCGCCAGTTAATAATTGGATAGGAACTTTTAAATAGCTATGTTAGTTAAAAAATTTAAGGTTATAATATGATAGCTTTGCAACCAATATCAAAAACATACGTATATATACTTCTAAGTTAACCCCCTTTTTTTAAATTTACTGTATGAAAACACAGATACTTGTAGTTGATGATGATATGAGCATATTAAAGTTACTCAACTTTATATTGTCAAAAGATTATGATCTGGTTATTAAAAACAGCGGGCTGGAGGCTTTAAGCTGGTTAGAAGAAGGTAATGATCCGACGCTGATAATTTCGGATTTGCAGATGCCATACCTTGATGGTCAAACTTTTGTTAGAAACTTAAAAATAAGCGGCTTTTACAGAGATACCCCAATCATTGTACTTTCGGGTGCAGAAAACCTTGAAAACGAGGTGGAAGGAATGCCGTTTAAAATAGATGCTTATTTGCAAAAGCCATTTAACCCAACCTCCTTAAAATCTGCAATAACTATGGTTTTAAATTTATACTATACAAGCGGGCATGCACATAACAACTAACTGGGACGGCGCTATTCAGCTACAGAATAAAGTAGCTTATGTAAGCTCCGGACCTGAAGAAATACTGGTAAATGAACTTGAGCATCAATTTGCGGTTAAGCATTTGATATCATTCAATTCCTTCGAAGACTACCTGTCAGAGCAATCAATACTTACATTACCGGATATTTTATTGATGGAAATTGACGAGGATGAGTATTGCTTTACCCTGGTTGAAAAAATAAAGAAAAACCCCATGCTGCATGGGTTGCTCATTGTTTTATTGGCCAAAACCCATGTACCGGAGTGGAAAAATAAAGCGATGCAGTTAAAGGTAAATGACCTGTATACTTACCCCCTGCCTGTAGAGTACCTATGTGAGCGGTTAAACTTTTTGATCAAGTTTAAGCTGATCAGGCCAAAATTATCCGAGTTACTAAATAAAGTTGATATTGAATATAAAATGCCCTTGTTTAAACGTGCATTTGATATTGTATCATCGGGTGGTGCAATTTTATTGCTATCGCCCATTATGCTTGCTGTGGCTATTATAGTAAGACTTGACTCCAAAGGGCCTATTATTTATAAAAGCAAACGTGTAGGCACGGGCTACCGGGTTTTTGATTTCTATAAATTCCGTTCTATGCGTACAGATGCAGATCAGGTATTATCTACCTTATCAAGCCTTAACCAATATGAAGCCGAGGAAGAAGGTAAAAGCAAAGCAGCTTTTATTAAGATAAAGAACGACCCGCGCATAACACGCATAGGTGGCTTTTTGCGCAGCAGCAGCCTTGACGAATTACCACAGCTGTTTAATATTTTAATGGGCGACATGTCTTTAGTAGGCAACCGCCCGCTGCCACTTTATGAAGCAGAAATGCTGACTTCGAACGAGTGGTCGATGCGATTTTTGGGGCCTGCGGGTTTAACCGGATTATGGCAGATAAGCAAAAGGGGAAAAGAAGACATGTCTGAACGTGAGCGGAAAAAATTAGACAACTTTTATGCCCAAAACTATTCTTTCTGGCTCGACCTTAAAATTCTTTTGGGTACATTCCCTGCTTTGTTCCAGAAAGAGAAAGTGTAATTAAGAATGAAGAAAGTATTTGCTGTTAAAGTGTATTTTACACTGTTTTTTATATTGTTTACAATAACAAGTTATGGCCAGGAGAGTATTTTGGATGCTGTTTCCTATCCATACCTTGAAAAACTTATTGCAACGGCTAAAACCAATTACCCGGCCGTAAAAATAAAACAAGTACAGGTTACCATTGCTGACAATAGTTATAAATTAGCAAAAGAAACCTGGTGGGATGCTTTCTCATTTTCATACGTATATAGTCCTCAAAATACCTTTGCCCTTGCTGCCGGCGGTGGTTTTACAAGTTTTTTTACAGGCTATCAAATTTCTGTATCATATAATCTGGGTAACTTATTAGGCAAACGCTTTACCATCCGTAATGCCAAAGAGAACCTTGTTATTGCACAATTAGAGCAAGATTCTTACAACCTTAACATTGAGCTTGAAGTTAAAAAGCGCTATTTTACATACCTGCAACAGTTAGCTATTTTGCGTTTACGTACCAAATCCGGCCACGATGCCGAAAGCATATATAACCAATCAAAGCACCAATTTGAAAATGGTAACGAAACGATAGAGAATTATACAAAAGCTTCGTTGTCATACTCAGAAAGTAACCAGGCACGTTTAGATGCGGAAACCGCTTTTTTAATTGCCAAAAGTACGCTCGAAGAAATTTTGGGTAAGAAATTAGAGGATATAAAATAATGGAATTAAAAAATTTCAAAAATCTGCTCAAGCGTTTTAAGCTCGCGTTGCTGCTAATTCCATTGGCAACCGTTATTGTTACTTATTTTTTAGTTCGCAAACTGCCAAACGTTTACTCGTCGCAATCGCAAATAGCTACGGGGATAGTTAACGAATCGCAAAACCTGCTTACCCAGGTTGTAGGCGAATCGCAGGCGAACCAGAAGTTTAGCAACATGATCGCCATTCTACAAACCAAAAAACTGTTAAAGCTGGTTTCATACAAACTTATTTTGCACGATCTTACTTCACCGGCCCCTTTTCGTACCAGTAAAGATTTTCTGAGTATGAATGCCAGCGCGCGTAAACACGCTATTGAAGTTTATAACAACATGTACGCAACACAAGGTACATTATCGTTGGATGATCCTGATCAAAATGGACTCGACCGTGTTTTAGGCTCAATGAAATACGATCCGGGTTCAATAGCATCAAAATTAAATGTTTACCGGTCTGAGAACAGCGATTTTATAACAGTAGCCTACGAATCTGAAAATTCACAACTTTGCGCATTCGTTGTAAATACACTTATTAAGGAGTTCACAACATATTACACCGCCCAAACCAAACAGAACCAGGATAAAGATGTTGCCTTTTTAGATAGCTTACTTAAAAAGAAAAAAACAACAATGGATAGCTCTATATCCAGTTTAAAGCAATATAAAATTAAAAATCACATACTTAGTTTAAGTGAGCAGGCGCGCAGCTTATACACCCAATTGGCCGCCGCCGAAGATAAAAAGCAACAGGCTGAAAAGGATGTTATAGCTTATACAGGCTCTATTAATAATATTGACAGGCAGTTTAACCCTACTGATAAAAAGTACATTGAAAGTACTTTAATGCAAGTAAACAGCAGCATTTTAGCTAACAAACAAAAATTAGCTCAGTTAACTGACCTGTGGATAAAAAACAACCATGCCGATAGCTATAAACACAGCATCGATTCGTTACAGGATATTATAACCCGGCAGATAAATGAATCGATAGATAAAAGCATAAATACACCGTTATCAACAAAATCAGCATTAATAAGTCAAAAGCTTACCTTGCAGGTAACACTTGATATTGCCCGATTCAGTATAAAATCATTATCCGACGAGATTCTACGTTTACACCAGCGCCTGGACGTATTGGTACCTAACGAAGCTGTGATACAATCGTTAGAGAACGATGCTGATGTAAAAACGCGCGAGTACCTTGAGGTATTACAAAAAGACAATCAGATCACCATGCAATCGAGCTACAATTCAAAACTGCAGCAGGTAGACGTTGCCGTTCCCGAACCCCCTCAGGCATCTAAAAAAATGCTGTTGGTTATACTTAGCGGTATGGTAAGTTTTATGATATGCATGCTGTTTTTATTTGTATTGTATTATATCGATCATTCAATAAAACAACCAAAAGCGTTGGCTAACGTTACCGATATACCGGTGCTTGGTGTTTTGTACAGATTGCCCCCTCAAACTATTGATATTAAAGAACTTTTAAGCACTGATAACGGCAACGAAACAGCCGGCTTTAAAGATCAGCTCCGTTCTATCAGGTTTGAGATTGACCAGGAGTTTAAGAACAACAAAATACTTGCCTTAACCAGCTTAATTGGCGGCGAAGGAAAAACTTTGATGGCGCTGAGCCTGGCACAATCATACTCAATTATTGGTAAAAAGGTGTTGGTTATTGATGGCAACTTTGACAGCCGTACCATAAGCACAACCTTACCTCTTAAAAATACAATTGAAGACTATTTTAAATATAGCCTTTTAAATAGTGATGCGGGCGTAACAGTATTGGGTAATAAAGGCGGCGACCAAACATTACTTGAAATTCAGGATGAGAGAACGATAAACGAACGTTTAACAGAACTGAAACAGATTTACGACCTGATAATTATTGAGGCCCCGGCATTGGATAAAATGAATAAAGCCAAGGAGTGGCTGCTGTTTGCTGATAAAGTTATAGGTGTATTTGAAGCCGATCAAACTTTAACCGAAAACAAAAGATTATCAATTAAATATTTAAAATCATTAGGTGATAAGTTTGGTGGCTGGATATTCAATAAAATGAACCCGGTTAACAATATTTAATTACCTGTAAATATTTACTTCAATGAATGAGCCTGTTTATATTGTATGGATCATCTTTCAGCTTATCATTGGCTATAACCTGGTATTCCCGCTACTGCTGTATGTATTTTATTTGATCAGTAAAAAGCCATCGGTTAAACCCGGTACCTTTTTTCTTGCGCCTGATTATGCCATTATTGTAACCGCGTACCAGCAAACAGATAGTTTGCCACAGGTAGTAAAATCATTGCTGCAATTAAAATACACCAACTACCTTATTTATATTGTTGCTGATAATTGCGATATCAGCAATTTAAAATTTGATGATGACCGTGTAGTATTATTAAGGCCCGAAGAAACTTTAGCCAGCAATACACGCTCGCACTTTTATGCCATAAAAAACTTTGAGCGCCCGCACACTTATTTAACAATTATTGATAGCGATAACCTTGTTGAGCCCGATTACCTGGACCAATTAAACATATATTTTGCTGCCGGCTACAGCGCCGTACAAGGTATAAGGGAAGCTAAAAACCTGGATACAACCTTTGCCTGCCTTGATGCCGCCCGCGATATTTATTATCACTTTTATGATGGAAAGATACTTTTTGGGGCAGGTTCATCAGCTACATTGGCCGGATCGGGCATGGCATTTACCACTGCTTTATACCGCGAGTGCCTTGAGCATTTAGATATTACAGGCGCCGGCTTTGATAAAGTTTTACAGGCTGCTATAGTTGACCGCGATTACCGCATAGCATTTACAGGCAAAGCCGTTGTGTATGATGAAAAAACATCACGCCCCGAGCAACTGGTTAATCAACGCGCCCGTTGGATAAATACCTGGTTTAAATACTTTAAATACGGTTTTGGTATGATAAGTAACGGCATTATTCATTTTAGCCGTAACCAGTTTATTTTCGGGTTGGTATTGGTACGCCCGCCATTGTTCATTTTCTTGCTATTATCCGTGCTTTTTACATTCATCAATTTAATAACGGGCCATTTTTTAATTAGCGCCATATGGGTATTGGGCCTATTGCTATTTGTTGCAGGTTTTGTTTTATCATTAAAGCTTTCAGTAACCGATAAAAGGATCTATCAATCGCTGGTAAACATTCCGCGGTTTATGTTTTTACAGATACTATCCTTGCTAAAGATATTTAAAGGGCAAAAAAACAATGTTGCAACCGTGCATTATGTTGATAAGCATATTGATGATATAAAAGAGCAAAAGTGAAGATCAAACCAGATAAAATAGAAAAAAATCCATACGCGCACCTTACGCTGCTGCAAAAAAACTCACGTCGTATGGCAATTGCGGCGGCTTTTGCGGGGGTAGCCATATGGTTCATTAAAATAGTATTTTAATACAAATGGATATTGTTATTCATATAGATAACCCTCAAAAGCCTTCCGGTTTTAAAAACCGGCTCAGTGCTTTATGGAAAGATATCCTGCTCAAAAAGCTGGCCCATCCTGCCAGCCTTATTTTTTTAACCTTTGTTTGTTTAATACTGGCGCTCCTCCTCTATAAAATTGGCGTTATTGCCGCGCTGCTGTTTATCATACTTATGGTTGGGCCACCATTAGTTTATGGCATTGTATTTTATCCCAAATTTGGCATTATAGCACTGTTTGTTTCGGCATACCTGTTATTCATTCCCATGAAAATGGATACACATGGTTTCCCGCTGGGCACGGTGATGGACCTGCTTGAATTTTTGCTGATACTCGGTTTTTTCATCCAGCAAAAAAAAGACCGGCAACGAAACCCTGAAAACCGGCAATGGCATTATTTTACGGATAAGCTAAGCATTGTAATGCTGATATGGATAGGCTATAATTTTCTCGAGGTGCTAAACCCGCAATCGGTATCCGCATTGGCCTGGATATTTACCATCCGCACAACAGCTGTTGTTATATTGATGTATTATGTGTTTGTGTATCAGATACGCGAAGTTTCGTTTATTACCCTCATGTTCAAAATATGGATAGGCCTGGCTGCATTAGGTGCGTTAAATGGAATTAAGCAGGAGTTTATTGGTTTCTCGAGTTCAGAATCCCAATACCTGTATAGTGATCCTGTGAAAGTTGGTTTACTATTCATTGATGGGCATATGCGCAAGTTTTCTATTTTTTCGGATCCTGTTGCCTTTGCTTATAACATGACGGCGGCCAGTATTCTTTGTATAACACTAATGTACGGGCCAATAAAAACATCAAAAAAGTATATCCTTTTTGGTTTGGTATTGCTTTTTATGTTTTCGATGCTTTTTTCGGGAACACGTGGCGCTTACCCGCTGGTACCGGTGGCTATGGGTTTGTTTTCCATATTAAACTTTAACAAAAAGGTACTTTATTTTGTAATAGGAGCTGCGGCACTTTTTGGAGTGCTTATTTTTATGCCTACCTCAAACCCTAATATCATGAGGTTTCAAACAGCATTTAAACCCAACAATGATCCGTCGTTTAATGTTCGTAAAATAAACCAGGCAAAAATACGCCCGTTCATACAATCGCACCCTTTTGGTGGTGGCCTGGGTTCAACAGGGCAATGGGGGCAACGCTTTGCACCAAACTCACAACTGGCAAATTTCCCGCCTGATAGCGGCTATGTAAGGGTTGCCGTAGAATTGGGTTATATAGGGCTGATATTAATATGCATAGTAGTTTTTATGGCGCTTTACTGCGGAATAAACAACTACTACCTCATTCACGATCCACGACTTAAAAACTATTGCCTTGCAGTAACACTGGTAGTTTTTGCCTATAACATAGGCAACTACCCACAAGAAGCTATTGTGCAATTCCCGTCGAACGTTGTTTTCTTTTTTGCGATGGCTATTATACCGGTTTGTTACCGCTTAGACAGGCAGAAATTAAAGGAGGCCGCCAATGCAAACTAACCTCATAAGCGGCCGGGATATTATTGTTGTGGGTCAGCAAGCCTGGGATACCGATATAGGCAGCAATTGCAAAAACCTGGCCATGGAGTTTAGCAAGCATAACCGCGTGCTGTATGTTAACTCGCCCCTTGATACTAAAACCAAATACACAAACAAGCACGATCCTAAAATACAGAAACGCCTTGCCATAATAAATAAAAAGGCCGACGGTTTAGAGCATGTTGATGGCAACCTTTGGACGTATTATCCCGATGAAACCATTCATTCCATTAACTGGATTGGTAGTACTGCTATATTCAGCATTTTTAATAAAGTTAATAACAGGCGTTTTGCACGTTCAATAAAAAAAGCTATCCAAAAACTCCATTTTAAAAACTTTATACTTTTTAACGATTCGGATATTTTCAGGAGCTTTTATTTAAAGGAATTTTTATCGCCCGCCATAAGTATATACTACTCGCGCGATTATATGATAGCTACAGATTACTGGAAAAAGCATGGCACTACTTTAGAGCCGCAATTAATTGCCAAAAGTGACCTGTGCGTAGCCAACTCGCCATACCTGTCTGATTATTGTGCCCAATATAATCCGAACTCATATTACGTTGGGCAGGGTTGCGATCTGAGCCTTTTTAACAACACCGAAGGTTTTACTATACCCGATGATGTTAAACTGATAAAACGCCCCATAATTGGTTATGTTGGTGTACTGCAAAGCATCAGGCTTGATATGGAATTGTTAAAATACATTGCCGTTAAACGCCCCGATTGGAGCATTGTGCTGGTTGGCCCGCAAGATGAAGCGTTTAAAGTAAGCGATCTGCACGAAGTGAAAAACATTCACTTTTTAGGTGCTAAGGATGGTGGTATGTTGCCTACATATATTAACTCGTTTGATGTATGCATTAACCCACAACTAATAAACGAAGTTACCATTGGTAACTACCCCCGCAAAATTGATGAGTACCTGGCCATGGGTAAACCAACCGTTGCTACAAAAACCCGTGCTATGGAAATTTTCGAAGATTATACTTATCTTGGGGAAACGAAAGAGGATTATTTAAACCTGATCCAAAAAGCACTCGACGAAAATACAACTGAACTACAGCAAGAGCGTAAAAGCTTTGCTGCATCGCACACATGGGAGAATAACGCGAACGAAATATATAAAGCCATAAATACATTAAATCATTAACACCCGGATGTCTATCGTATCAAAAATAAAAGCTAACCCTACGTTAAAAAAATTAGCGTTGTGGATGATGATACCTGCCGGGCAACATAAACCACGGCTTTGGGTAAAAATGATGGTCAATCCGTTTAAACACAAACGCGGAAAGAAATCTATCATAAGAAACAGAACCAGGACAGATGTTTTTCCGTATAATAAGTTTGAATTGGGAGAAAATTCGGTAATTGAAGATTTTTCGACCATTAACAATGGCGTAGGCGATGTGATAATTGGCGACCGCACTATTATTGGTATTGGCAATGTTATCATCGGCCCGGTAAGTATCGGTAACGATGTAATGTTTGCTCAAAATATTGTGGTATCAGGCTTAAATCATGGGTATGAGGACGTGAGCCTGCCACCAAGCGTTCAGAAAGAAACTACCGCCCAAATTACCATCGGCGATGATGTTTGGATAGGTGCTAATGCCGTTGTAACAGCAGGTGTTACCATTGGCAAACACGTGGTAATAGGTGGCGGCAGCGTAGTAACAAAAAATATCCCCGATTATTCGGTAGCGGTAGGTAATCCTGCCAAAGTGATAAAGAAATATAATTTTGAAATTGCAAAGTGGGAAAAAGCATAGTAAACGTAAATTGGTAAACCATCAGTAGCCCTAAAACAAGAAGCATGTCACTATTCGCACTTCCCGGTTGGATAAAACCTCACCTGTTTACAGGCAAAAAATTTGACGATTTAACCACCGTTGAAATAGCTGCCCTGCAAAAGCAAATTTCTGCTTTTACGGAAGATCAGCCTGATATTTCGGTGGTTATACCCGCCTGGAACGAGGAGAATAATATTTTTCGTACCCTGTCATCCTTATCGGCAAACCAAACAAAATATAAGGTGGAGATAGTTGTAATAAACAACAACTCCAAAGACCGTACACAACAGGTTTTAGACCAGCTTGGCGTACGCAGTTACCTGCAGCCCGAACAAGGTACCCCCCATGCACGGCAAATGGGCCTCGAAAAAGCCCGCGGCAAATACCACCTCTGTGCAGACTCGGATACATTTTACCCGCCCCAATGGATCGACCTGATGGTTAAGCCAATGGTAGAAGACCCGGGCATTACCGGTGTTTACGGGCGCTATTCATTCATCCCACCCGAAGGGTATAACAGGTTTGGCCTTTGGTTTTACGAGTTAATTACCGGTATACTGGTACAAATACGCAAACGCAAACGCGAATACTTAAACACCCTTGGCTTTAACATGGGTTTTGTTACCCAGGTAGGCCGCGAAACAGGTGGCTTTAAAGTAAAACAGGTACGCATGTTTGATAACGCCGCCGGCAGTGATTACTTTGTTGATGAAGCAGAAGACGGCACCATGGCTGTTAATTTAAAAAAGAAAGGCCGTTTAAAACTGGTGCTTGATATGAAGGCACGGGTATTTACTTCGCCGCGCCGGCTAATGTACGATGGTGGTATTTGGGCCGCTTTTAAAAATCGTTTTAAAAGCCATGGCAGCGGCCTTGGCGAATATGTTACCGGCAAAAGCAAAGACGCTTAATTTATTGTCACCTACCTAATTTCATAGATGAAGATAGCGCACCTGATCCTGGTACACAAAAACCCTAAGCAATTAGCCCGGTTAATGGACAGGTTACAACATCCGGATGCTGATATCTATGTTCATTTGGATGCTAAAACCAGGTTTGAACCTTTTGAAAAACTGCTACAGCGGCCGAACGTTTATGCCATCAAAAAGCGAATAAAAGTTTACTGGGGTTCGTATAGCATTGTAGAAGCCACGCTAAATGGATTTAGGGAAATATTGGATGCTAAGAACAACTACGCTTATATCAACCTGCTAAGTGGTGATGATTACCCTATAAAAACCGTTCAGGATATCCATAACTATTTTGCAGCCAATACTGATAAGATATTTATGGAATACCTTACCGAAGATTCGGACTGGTGGAAAAGCGTTAAAAGCAGGGTTACCCAATACCACTTAACTGATTACCGGTTTCCCGGAAAGTATACTATACAATCTTTAATTAACAATTTCTTCCCGGCCCGCCAACGTCCGGCCGATCTGGAGTTTGTTGGGCGCTCGCAATGGCTAACCATAACTGAAGAAGCAGCTAAGTACGTCATTAATTTTTTGGTGGAACACCCAAAAGTAGTCGATTTTTTCAGGCTATCATGGGGTTCTGATGAGGTGGTGATACAAACCGTATTGTACAACTCGCACCTCAAGTTCAAAATAGTGAATAATAACCTGAGGTATATTGATTGGTCGGCAAATGATGTCAGCCCAAAAACTTTAGGCATGGAGGATGCCGGCGAGCTACTCCAATCACCGGCGCTGTATGCGCGTAAATTCGACCTGGATCAAAAACCCGAAGTATTGAATTACCTTGATGAAAAACTGCTGAATAAATTCTGAGGATGATTATGAAGAAAGTATCCATCATTACCGTAAATTTTAATCAGCCCGCTGTAACCGAGGCATTGCTCTCTTCTATCAGTGATACCAATACCTATAATAATATCGAAATTATCGTGGTGGATAATGGTAGCAAAACCAATCCGGTACCACAATGGCAGGCGCAATATCCTGATGTTATTTTCATCCGTTCTGATGCGAACTTAGGTTTTGCAGGCGGCAATAACTTAGGCATTAAAGCCGCTACAGGCGATTATTATTTTCTGGTGAATAATGATACTGAATTTACAACAGGGTTAACAGAAACGCTTGTAAACGTTTTAGAAGCCAACCCAAACACAGGCATCATCTCACCAAAAATAAAATATTTCCAACAGCCGGATGTGCTGCAGTACGTTGGCTTTACACCAATGAACTATTATACCTGCGCTAATAAATGTGTGGGCCAGTTTGAGGAAGATAAGGGTCAGTACGATGGAATTACCGCTCCTACCGGCTTTTGTCATGGTGCCGCCATGATGCTGCGCCGTGAGGCCGTTGATAAAGCTGGACTGATGGCCGAAAACTATTTTCTCTATTACGAAGAAATGGATTGGAACGAGCACATCAAGCGTGCGGGTTATGAGGCCTGGGTTTGCACCAATGCGCTCATCTATCATAAAGAGTCGGTATCTGTAGGTGCAAAAAGTGCGTTGAAGGAATACTTTATGAATCGTAACCGCATTTTGTTTATGCGCCGCAACGCGCCATTTTTAAAGCGCTGGTTCTTTTACATTTACTTTTTGCTGTTAGTTACGCCCCGCAACATCATACTTTATATTAAAGATAAAAACTATAATTTTATCCTTATGCTGTTTAAAGCCATAGGCTGGAATATTGTTCAACCACGAAACAGCATGAAACTGGGTTACCCTATTAAAACCATCGCATGAAAATACTTTTATGGTTAAGCCTCTTTATTGTTGTATACACTTTTGTGGGATATGGCATTTTGCTGTACATCATTATCCGCATTAAGCGTAAAGTGAAAGGCATGCCAAAACAAATACCTGTTGATATGGATACCCTGCCAACTTGCACACTGGTGGTAGCTGCCTACAACGAAGCGGGCTTCATAAAAGAAAAAATTGCCGATACCCTCAAACTAAAATATCCTGCAGGTAAACTCAAATTGCTTTTTGTTACCGATGGATCTGATGACGGAACGCCTGAAATAATAGCCGCTTACCAACAAATACAATTGCTGCACCGACCCGGGCGTATGGGCAAAATTGCTGCCGTACACCGCGCCATGGAAAGCGTTGATACCGAAATAACCGTATTTACCGATGCCAATACCTTTTTAAACCCTGATGCGCTCATTAACATTTGTCGCCATTATGCCGACCAGACCGTAGGCGCCGTTGCAGGCGAAAAACGTGTACATGTTGAAGAAAATGCTGATGCCAGCTCTGCCGGCGAAGGTTTTTACTGGAAGTATGAATCTGCGCTAAAAAAATGGGACTCTGAACTATATTCGGTAGTTGGTGCCGCGGGCGAGCTGTTCAGTGTACGCACCAACCTGTATAAACCTGTTTATCCGGATACCATTCTTGATGATTTTATGATATCGATGCTGATAGCCAAACAAGGTTACCGCATTGTTTATGAACCAACGGCCTACGCTACAGAAACAGCATCGGCCAACGTATCCGAAGAGTTGAAGCGCAAAGTGCGCATTGCCGCGGGCGGTATCCAATCTATTTTGCGGTTAAAAAGCCTGCTCAACCCGTTTGCGAGCGTACTAAACTTTCAGTACGTTAGCCACCGTGTTTTACGGTGGACGGTTACTCCTTTCTTTTTGATATTAGCTTTCGTGCTCAACTTCCTTATAGCCCGTAACGCTGAAGCTACTTTTTACCAGATCCTCTTTGTGGCCCAGATCATGTTTTACCTGATGGCTTTTTTAGGCTTCATTTTGGAGAAGCGCGAACTGCGTATCAAAATACTCTTTATCCCGTACTATTTTTGCGTAATGAACTACGCGGTGCTCGCCGGCATCATCCGGTATTACCGCAAAAACCAAAGCGCCGTTTGGGAAAAAGCCGAACGCAGATAATCGGTTATTTTATTAAATTAGCGGCTTCATGACACTCCCCGCTGTACATAAACTCTCCATCATCATCCCTGCGTATAACGAGGGAGCAACTATTTCCCTCATATTAGAACGCATTGTACATGCACAATTGCCTTTTGGTATTACCAAAGAGGTTATTGTTGTAAATGACTGCTCAACTGATAACACCACAACAGCTGTTAAGGCTTTCGCCGATGAACATGATATGGATATTAACCTGATAGAGCAAGCCTTTAACCAAGGCAAGGGCGCCGCCATTCATCGTGGATTTGAAGTTGCTACGGGCGACTTTTGTATAGTTCAGGATGCCGACCTGGAGTATGATCCTGATGAATATGCCATATTACTGAAACCTGTATTAAAAGCAGGTGCCGATGTGGTTTATGGGTCGCGTTTTATGGGCGATCAGCCACACCGTATTCTATTTTTCTGGCACAGTATCGGCAACAAGATACTCACCTTCCTATCCAACATGTTTACCAACCTCAATCTTACTGACATGGAAACCTGTTATAAATTGATACGTACTTCCATATTAAAAAACCTTGTACTACAGGAGAAGCGCTTTGGCTTTGAGCCCGAAATAACCGCTAAGCTTGCACGTATACCTAACATAAAAATTTATGAGGTAGGTATATCTTACTACGGCCGTACATACAGCGAAGGCAAAAAGATAAACTGGAAAGATGGTTTCAGGGCAATATGGTGTATATTTAAGTACAATGTTTTCATTAAAAAGTAAACCTTACCGTATTTTGCTCCTGGTCATCGGCACTATCACGCTGATGCTCGGGGTACTCATATTTGTTGTACCACCCAACCCTTTCCCCGACCCAAGCTGGGGTTTCCAGGTAATGCGGTATATGGAACAGGGGCATGCGTTTAATCTCATCCCAAGCCCCAATCCGGCTAACATAGCCATTGATAATACTGATTTTTTATCATGGTGGTCGCCGGGGCAATACCTGTTGCCCTACCTGTTCAAAATCATTTTCGGGCTTAACACCGGCAAAGCCGTAGCACTTACCGTTACCCTGTGCTCAATACTTGGTTTGGCGGGCTACTATCAATTATTTAAAAGATTAGGCTTTACAAACTGGTTATCGGCCATCAGCATTGCTTTTATAGCCAGCCAGGCCTATTTCATTTTGCCGTTTATTTTTTATCCTGGCGGCGAGGTATTGCTATTCGCTTTTGGTGGCTGGTTTTTATATTACTGCTTTGGCATTCAAAAATTAAACTGGCAGGCTTTTGTTTTTCTTTTCCTTGCAGGGCTACTGGGCTTCGTAGCAAAATCATCTGTTTTGTGGATGTATGCTGCAGGTGTGGCTTGTGTATGGATCAACCTATCAGCCAGTAAAAAAAATATTCAACACTGGCTTCGTAACGGGGTTTTGCTGGCTATACCTGTACTGGCTGCTGTGGCTATCATTTACTTTTGCTACATAACAAAAGGAGTTAACCCATCAAACGCCGACGGGCCATGGCTTATTATGCCCGAAACTTTTAGCTTTCCTTTGGCATCGCCTTTATTATCAGGTCTGTCAATCGATGAGATATTCAACGGACTTATCTATCACCCTGATGCAGCAATATTATCTTACACCTGGTCAATAGTGCTGCTTGCCCTGCTTGCATTTGGCAGCGTATTTTTTGTAAACAGCGTATTAAAACATTTGCCTAATAAAGATTATGCATTGGCCCTCATTATAGTTTACATTACCGGTACATTGTTTTTCAGCTACCTATATATTAAACAGGCAGATGTATCTTTTGAAGGCAGGCACTTCCGTGTGATTGGCTTGTTAACCATACCCGGACTGATATATTGGGTAAGCAAGTCAAAAATTGCCCGAATAGTTTTCGGCATGGTATGGTTTTTATTTATCTGCTGGGAAACATCGTACTTTAAAATTGAATACAAGGTGAACATCCATTCGGGCCATGGCCCTTCGGGTTTATCACAGCAGGCTTATGATCAGCTTACCCTTAATGAACTAAGCCGGCTTGACAGCCTCCACCCAAATACTGCCCTCTTTGTAACTACTGCCCCTGATCTGGCAATTGAAATACGCAACAACCGGGTTTTAACATTAAGCGTACAGGATATGAGTGCGCAAGAGTTAAAGGAAGTAAAATACACCGGTAAAGCCGGAACAATTTATATGCTAATGCCCGAAGTTTATCAAAAAAATGGGGTGGCTTATCACATCAGCAAGGCCTTCGTAAACTACCATCACTTTACAGTGAAGAAATTAGGCAACAACTACCTGTACTCGGCAGAGAACTAACCATCACCTAAGAGCGTTGTAGCTGTACTCAAAAAAAGGTGATAAAAGCCGGCATTTTAAAGAAACACCATCTTTGTTCTTTACTCCTTACTCCAACAATTAAATATGGTTGTTTATCTCTTTCCAGAGCAGGTCTTTTAATTCGGTAAGGCCCTTTTGTGCTACCGATGAGATGAATACCGCAGGGATGCCTGCCGGAATTTCCTTCGCCATTTCGGCTTGCAGTTCATCATCCAGCATATCGCTTTTTGTAATGGCTAATATGCGTGGTTTGTGGGTAAGCTCGGCATTGTATTCGGTAAGCTCGTGTAGCAGTATCTGGTATTCATCATTAATGCTTCGGCTGGTATCTGCAGGTATCATAAATAACAACACCGAGTTACGCTCAATGTGCCGCAAAAACCTAAATCCTAAACCTTTACCTTTTGATGCACCTTCTATGATACCCGGGATATCCGCCATCACGAATGATTTGTTGTTGCGATACGCCACGATACCCAAATTAGGCACCAACGTTGTAAAAGCGTAATCGGCTATCTCAGGCTTGGCAGCCGATACTACAGATAGTAAAGTAGATTTGCCTGCGTTAGGGAAACCAACTAAACCCACATCGGCCAGCACTTTCAATTCAAGAATGTTCCACTCTTCTTTTCCTTCTTCACCGGTTTGGGCAAAACGAGGTGTTTGCTGCGTTGCCGAGCGGAAATGCCAGTTACCTAAACCACCGCGGCCACCTTGTGTAAGCACACGCTTTTCGCCGTCTTTTGTTATCTCGAATAAGATCTCGCCTGTTTCGGCATCCTTGGCTATTGTACCTAAAGGAACTTCTAAAATCTCATCACGTCCGCTTTTACCTGTACGCAATGAGCTGCCACCGGCATCGCCATCGCCGGCTATAATGTGTTTACGATATTTTAAGTGTAGTAAAGTCCAAAGTTGTGCATTGCCAACTACAATAATATCGCCGCCACGGCCGCCATCGCCACCATCGGGGCCACCTTTTGATGTGAGGATATCACGGTGCAAATGCGACGAGCCGCCACCGCCATGTCCCGAGCGGCAACATATCTTTACGTAATCAACAAAATTTGAACCTTGAGACATAGTTATGGATTTCGGAAGTCGGATGTCCGATTTCGGATTTTTTTAAACCACGCGCCATTGCGAGGCATGAAGCAATCCTAAACTTTGTATTTGCGCCAATTGTATGAGCGAGGATTGCTTCGTACCTCGTGATGGCGTATTTTATTATATCAGCAGCTTACAGCGTATCGATCACTCCGCAAACCGAGTGGAATATATCATCAACACTGCCAATGCCGTTTATACTTTTAAACTTAGCCTGTGCTTTATAAAAATTAGCTACAGGGGCTGTTTTACTATTATATTCAACAATACGTTTACGTATCACTTCGGGGTTAGCATCATCGGGCCTGCCCGATTCTTTTCCTCTTAATAATAAGCGGTGCTCCAGTTCGTCATCATTAACTTCAAGCGCTATCATACCTGATATGCTGTCGTTTTTAGATGCCAGCAAACCATCTAATGCTTCTGCCTGTGCTACTGTGCGTGGGAAACCATCAAAAATGAAACCTTTTGCATCTTTATTGGCATCAAGCTTATTGCTTATCATACCAATAACCACCGCATCAGGTACTAATAAACCTTCGTCCATCAGTTTTTTAGCTTCGAGGCCAAGGGTTGTTCCCTGTGTAATTTCACCACGAAGGATATCGCCGGTTGAAAGATGAACCAACTGATATTTTTCAATCAGTTTTTGAGATTGAGTCCCTTTCCCTGCACCGGGAGGGCCAAACAGTACTAAATTCAGCATCCTGTGATAAAATTTAAAAAGTCTTTCTGTGATTGGCAGAAAGACTTCATATTTAGTGCACTCGAAGGGAGTCGAACCCCTAACCTTCTGATCCGTAGTCAGACGCTCTATCCAATTGAGCTACGAGTGCGTTTTAACAAATCCGTTAAGTGGCGAATGCCTTTTTTAACGGACTGCAAAAATATGATTTCTTTTCAAATCCCTAAAAAAAATTTGAATTATTTTACTTTCTCTGCAATAGCTGTAAAATCGGGCAGATCAGTGGCTTTTTCCAACACTTCGGCGTAAATAATGTTTTGATTTTCGTCGATAACAAAGGCCGCCCTTTTAGACACCCCCTTTAAACCCAACACAAATTCTTCATAAATAGCACCGTAATCGCGCGATACATCCTTGTTAAAATCAGACAATAGCGGGAACTGGTAATTGTTCTCTTCTTTAAATTTCTTTAAAGTGAAAGGCGAATCAACAGAAATGCCCAATATCTGCGCGTTCAAACCATCGTAATAGCCAAAGCTATCGCGCATGGTACACAGCTGTGTGGTACATGTACCGGTAAATGCCATTGGGAAGAAATGAACAACTACCTTTTTGCCTTTAAAATCGGCAAGGCTAACCGATTTAAGTTCGTCGGATACTAAAATGAATTGTGGTGCGGCCTGGCCTGGTTGTAATGACATAGTGAGTTTATATTTTGGTACGAAACTAAGGATATCTTCCTTTTCAATTGTTGGTTTTGTGTCTTTTTGTATTAAAAAAGCAGTAAAAACAGGTATCTTTTAAAAACATTCATCTTTATTCCTTGCTCTTATTCCTTCATCCCAATACCATACAATATAGCAAAAAATATCCTCATCAGAAAATCTGCACGTTTAGATTTGTCAAATCTTTCCTTCACATATAAAACATTAATTTGGCTCCCAAGTTAAACAACCATGCAAGCCATCACCATCAGCCAACCCGGCGGGCCGGAAGTATTAAAAACCGAAGAACGCCCCATACCCAAACCCGCTCCCGGCGAAGTATTGATAAAGGTTGCAGCCGCGGGCGTTAACCGGCCCGACATAGCCCAGCGCAAAGGATTATACGCTCCCCCACCCGGAGCGTCGGATATACCAGGACTGGAAATTGCCGGAACCATAACCGAACTGGGCGAAGGTGTTAAACGATGGAAAATTGGCGACCAAATTTGCGGACTGGTAACAGGGGGAGGATATGCAGCATATTGCACCGTACCCGAAGGGCAGTGCTTGCCTATTCCCAAAGGTTTATCATTTACAGAAGCGGCATCATTACCCGAAACCTTTTTTACCGTTTGGAGCAATGTTTTCGATCGCGCAAAGCTGGTAAAAGGCGAAACCTTGCTGGTACATGGGGGCACAAGCGGCATTGGTGTAACGGCCATCCAAATGGCAAAAGCAATGGGTTGCGATGTATACGTTACAGCAGGTAGTGATGAGAAATGCAGATTCTGTTTAGAACTTGGCGCGACCCGTGCCATTAATTACAAAACAGAAAACTTTAGGGAAGTAATAAAAGAAATAACCAACGGCAAAGGCATTGATGTGATATTGGATATGGTAGGCGGCGATTATACACCTGATAATATCCGCTCATTGGCCTTTGATGGGCGGCTTGTTGTCATCAGTTCTTTAAAAGGTAAAGAGGGAACTATTGATCTGAGCCTCATCACCCATAAACGGCTTACTGTAACCGGCTCGGCTTTGCGTGCCCGCGACACGGGCTTTAAAAGTGCCATTGCCCAAAATCTGGAGAAAACAATATGGCCCTTACTTGCATCGGGGCAAATCAAACCTGTTATCTATAAAACCTTTCCATTTGAACAGGTTGCTGATGCGCACAGGCTAATGGAAAGCAGCGAGCATATTGGTAAGATCGTATTGACGATAAAATAGAATACACGCAACATCTTTAGAAAGGTTGCTCCGTCGGAGCAAAAGCCCGGTAGCCATATTATGCATAAGAAGAAATTTGTGCCGTAGGTACAAAACCCGGCCTTCGGAAATGTATTGCACCTAACGGCGCAAAAATGACTAACTCATTTTCTTCTACCGGGCTATTACCCCGATGGGGTAAATAAAAAAATCCATATTAATAATAAAAAAAGCCGCCCTGACAGATCAGAACGGCTTCCATAAAAAACTAACAATCACAAAAGTTTAATTACGGGAATGTCACACCGGCATAAGCGGAAACATTAACTGTAGGGATATTCGATCCGTACTGAGCATTAATAACCGATATGAACTGGTTAGCTACAATTGCGTAGCCACGTGGCGTTAAATGCACACCATCTAAAGAAAATATACCACCGCTTACAAAATTAGAATTAAGGCTAATGCCGTTTACTAACAAGCCATTGGTTTTAATATTAGTGAGGAAGGCAAAGGAATCAAATACAGCAAGCCCTTTTGAAGCCGAAGCAGTTTTAATAGTGTTGTTATATGAGTTTACATAATCTTTAACCAAAGCTACCTCATTAGCATCCAACACGTATTGTGTTTCGATAGGGTTTAATGGAGATACACCATAACCGTTAGTACCAATTTTAGCAAGCTGCCCACTTGAGTTAAATGTTAAAGTGAACAAATCTGCTGCTGTTGCTTTACGTGGCGCGTAAACAGCACCTGTTGCATCAGCCGCATTAATATAAATATCAGTTACTTGTGGGGCAACTTTTTGCACACCCGCTAATATGGCTCCATATGTTACAGTAGTAAGGAAAGGTATAGTTGTTACATCGGGTATAGTAGCACATGCGCCTTTGGCTCCGTTTGCTGTTAACCTGGTTATTAAGGTAGTATATAAAGTGCTAAAATTTCCTTTATCAGTAAGTACTCCAGCTCCTGCATAACCACCGCCGCCACCTGTTGCATAACCAAGCGCATCGTTATTACCTAACCAATTGGTAAAAAAGGTAAAGCTGCTTGCGGTAATGAAATCAATGTATTGGGTTTGGAACGGGCCATTACCCGGCAATAAGCGCTCAAAATATGGATTCCCGTTTCCATAAAGCGGATTGGTAATATCCGAGAGTTTAATACCCGGCACACCATAATTATCTAAAGGGCCTGAGTATTTTGTAAATAACGGACCGCCGGTAACAGTGCTTATCCCACGTACCGCAGTAGCTGCTATCGTAACAAAATGCGGAGTTCCGTCAGCGTTAAACTTATCTATAGACAAATAACCCGTTCCGCTTGCCTGTGCGGTGCTAAACAAAGGCTGGTTAAAGCTGGCAGGACCGCCTATAGTTTGCATTTGCGCCGCTATAATGCTTGGGTACGAGTTTAATTGTCCCGAAAGGTATAAGCCATTATCTGCATAACCTGCCGTTAATGAGTTACCTACCGATATGTACCGGGTAAAATCTGCCGAGCCGGTTGTGGGTGTAGGCACTGTAATAACCGGCTTACACGCCGCTATTGATGCGGCCGCCAGTAGTATATATGCGTAATTTTTAAAATTCTTCATTGCTGTAATAGTTTAAGGTTTACCAGTGATAAGCTAATGATATACCCGGGATAAATACGTTGGTTGCAAATGTGCCCGACAAGCCCGATTCGATATTGGTTTGGGTACGGCTCATTAAATGCTCATACTCAAAGGCGATATCAATATCCAAATGTTTAGCTGCTTTAATACCCAAACCTGCTGTACCGTAAACGCGGTTAGCATCAGGCGCCTCAGGTGTTACATAACCATCTTTAACCGGGGTAGTTGCATAACCACCGCCAAAACGGATGAATACACCTTTATCAGCTTCATATTGCGCACCTGCCCTAAAATCAAATGCATCTTCATAGTTACGTGGCGATGAGGTATTTTTCAGCGTACTGGTAGTCTGTCCGTAATTAAAATCGAGCGATTTATATACATCCCAGTTTACCCACTGAAAATCAAAAGCTACCAACCATTTATCGCATGGTTTATAACCTAAACCAATTGATGCCGTTGCAGGCAATGGTATTGATGCCGAAAAGGTATTTGGCGAAGGGAAACTTGAAGCCAATGAAGCAGGAACGCTGAAGGTTGCCTTACCATCATTTATACTGGTTTGCACTTTTGAGCGGTAATCTAAGCCTATGGTAAATTTAGGGCTCGCTTTAATAAACACACCTACGTTAAAACCTGTACCGCTGCCGCTGCCATCCAATTCTGCCTGCCCATCAGGTGTTGTTGGTATAGCTCTTTTTAAATTAACGCTGCCGTAATCAATTACAAAGCCGGCACCTACACTTATCACATCGTTAAATTTATAGCTTAATGTTGGTTGGAAATAAATAGCTTTAAGGTTAAGGCTAATGAGCGAGTATTTACCGCTCCAGGTATTACCCCATTCGGTTAAACCGCCAAAAGGTGTATAAATACCCATGCCTATTTTCCATTTGGCATTTTTAGGCCCCCAAACGCCATATACATTAAAAGGTGTGGCTACGTTGTTCTTTACATTCTCTTGCTGGTTTGAGCCTGCCAGTAAAAACGACGAATTAAAAAACAAGGGGTTAATACCTCCCTGGATAAAGTTTTCGGGCAACATGGCCACCGCTCCCGGATTAAACAGCACAGACGCGCCATCCTGTAAAAGCCCTGTGCCTGTGTGGCCCATACCAATCTGCTTCTCTCCGTGCAAATTGACCTGGAAGCCTTGTGCCATACCCAAAAAAGGCAATAGCAAAAGCCCCATTAGTAGTAATCTTCTCATAATTGTATAAATTGGTTTATCCTGTAAAAGGTTTTTCTTAAAACAAATATAAATAAAAAATACTATGCTAACATAGTAAATCTTTATTTTTTTATTAAAATCAGGTAAAAAAATATTGTACATAAATTCTTTTACCGAAGTGTTTGATTATCGGTACAAAAGCTTATTTTTGCAACCCGAAACAGCACATGGTTTTAACAGCGCCTTTTGCTGCTTAATAATTAAACAAAAGACATAGTTCAATAGTATGCCAAACATTGGAAAAATAGCACAAATTATCGGCCCAGTTGTCGATGTAAGTTTTGAGGGTGCCCAGTTGCCTAAAATTTTTGATGCGTTACAGATCACAAAAGAAAACGGCCAAAAGATCATTCTTGAAGTTCAACAACACTTAGGCGAAGACCGTGTTCGTGCCATCGCGATGGACTCGACTGACGGTTTATTGCGCGGTATGCCTGTTTTAGACACGCATTCGGCCATTAAAATGCCTGTTGGCGATGCCGTTAAAGGCCGTTTGTTAAATGTTGTGGGCGAAGCTATTGACGGTATTGACCAGTTAGATAATTCTAACGGTTCTCCAATTCACAACCTGCCTCCAAAATTCGATCAGTTATCAACCGAAACCGAAGTGCTTTTTACAGGTATCAAGGTTATCGATTTGTTAGAGCCTTATGTAAAAGGTGGTAAAATTGGGTTGTTCGGTGGTGCCGGTGTAGGTAAAACCGTATTGATCATGGAGCTGGTAAACAACATCGCGAAAGCTTATGCAGGTTTATCTGTGTTTGCCGGTGTAGGTGAGCGTACCCGTGAAGGTAACGACTTATTGCGTGAGTTTATCGAATCGAACGTAATTAACTACGGTGATGCTTTCAAACACTCGATGGAAGAAGGCGGCTGGGATCTGTCAGTAGTTGATAAAGAAAAATTAAAAGAATCGAAAGCGACATTGGTGTTTGGCCAAATGAACGAGCCTCCAGGTGCACGTGCACGTGTGGCTTTATCAGGCTTAACTGTTGCTGAATATTACCGTGATGGTGACGGCGAAGGCCAGGGTAAAGATATCCTTTTCTTCGTTGATAACATCTTCCGTTTCACCCAGGCTGGTGCCGAAGTATCGGCGTTATTGGGCCGTATGCCATCGGCGGTAGGTTACCAACCAACCCTGGCTACCGAGATGGGTTTGATGCAGGAACGTATCACATCAACAAAACGTGGTTCAATTACATCAGTACAGGCCGTTTACGTACCTGCGGATGATTTAACTGACCCTGCACCGGCAACAACATTTGCCCACTTGGATGCTACTACTGTACTTTCACGTAAAATTGCTGAGTTAGGTATTTACCCTGCGGTGGATCCGTTGGATTCAACTTCACGTATCCTTAACCCTGTAGTATTGGGCGATGAGCATTACAACACCGCTCAACGCGTTAAAGAAACCTTACAACGTTACAAAGAGTTACAGGATATCATCGCCATTTTAGGTATGGATGAGTTATCTGAGGAGGATAAATTAACAGTATCGCGCGCACGCCGTGTTCAACGTTTCTTATCTCAACCTTTCCACGTTGCTGAGCAGTTCACCGGTTTAAAAGGTGTATTGGTTGATATTAAAGATACCATCAAAGGTTTCAACATGATTATGGATGGCGAAGTTGATGAGTATCCTGAAGCAGCATTCAACCTTGTAGGCAGCATTGAAGAGGCTATAGAAAAAGGTAAAAAACTATTAGCGGACGCTAATAACTAATAATATGCAAATGAGAGGATGTGCAAATATGCATATGCTCTCATTGCTAATAAACATTAAAATAATTCATCTGCACATTTGCACACTTGCACATTTGCACATTTAAGGACAAATGAATTTAGAAATATTAACACCCGATAAAAAGATATTCGAAGGCGAAGTGCGTTCGGTAACGGTACCGGGTACAATGGGTTCGTTCGAGATATTGAATAACCACGCTCCTATCATATCTACGCTGGACGATGGTAAACTGATCGTGCGTACTGCAGGTAAAGAAGAAGTGTTTTTGGTAAAAGGCGGCGTTGTTGAAGTATTGAACAACCAGGTAATGGTTTTAGCGGAAGCTGCTTCGGCCAAATAAAATTACCATAACATATTAAAAAAGCCGTCGCGATAATTATCGGGACGGCTTTTTTGTTGGGATAATATTTTTGAAATATTATCCCAACTCCGTAGGAGTATCCTGTTTATAAAAAAGGAAAGACAGAGAAATGGCTCCGTAGGTGCCTCCCAAAACTAATAAATAACAGGAAGCACCTACGGAGCTTATAATTCGTTTCGAAAACCTACTATAAACAGGATAGTCCTACGGAGTTCTTAGCGCCTTTGTGTCTTTACTCGACCTCACAAATACTTCGCAATTTTCTCCAACCTGCGTTCTCGCCTTTTAGTATCAGGATCGATTTTGGCTTCCATTCTTTCCAGCTGCTTTATATACTCTTCAGGCAGTTTTCCCATTTTAGCAAAAACAACAATCTTTTGCTTGTACCAATCGTAGGGCAACAGGTAATTATTTATTGCATGTGGTTTTGATATTAATACAGCAGCTTCCTTCATTTCGCCATCGCTGCACATGCATTTCATTTGTACCAGGTCCAGCTCTTCATTTTCGTGGAAATGTTCCTCTTGTTCTTCGGGTATTGATATCAGCACACCCCAAACTTTCGCGGCAGCGTTTGTCGATGGCTGTATATTCGCTTTCGCGGAAAGATCATCGCCGCTTTTATTAAAGCAAAACTCGTAACCCGGTATATAAGCGTTACATAACTTTTGCGCCAATGGAATGTTCTCACGGAACTCTTCCATATTCATGTTCGAGGCATATGCAAAAAGTATCATGGTATTTTTTATTAGATTTTACTTCAAACCATTAATCCAATCGCTCACCTTAGCTAAAGCCACCGGGCTAAAGGTTTCACTTATCTTATCATAGGTGACTATAGGCCCTGGTTTTGTGGTTTGAAACAGGTGGTTCAGGTTAGTGATGGGTGTCACTTCAAAATGCTTGTTGCCACCTGCCTGCAAAGCGCCCTTTATGGCATTTAAGTTTTCTTCGCTACGCACCACCATATCCAAAGTTCCGTTAATGGCTAAAACGGGGCATTGCAGTTTTGATATAAATACCACCGGCTCCAAAGCCACATACTTCCTGAACCACGGGCCAGAAAAGCCCTGAGCTTTACACAGGTCGGAAAATGCTTTAGCGGTTAAGCTGTTAATTTTGCCACCGGGTGTTAATGCGAATGTTTTATAAATTACAGCATCTATCCCTTTATTTATTTCGTCGGTACTTAAAGTGGGGTTTTGTATAATGAATTGATATATTTTTTCATATAACGATGAAGCATCATTACTGCCCGATGCCAGTTCCGTACCTTCTATTAATATACGTGTAAGCGGCACACCCGGCGAAGCTAACAATACTGTAAAATCAACCTGCTTGTTTTGCCCTGCTGCTATGGCTGCCATCACGCCGCCTTCGCTATGGCCTACCAAACCCACCTTCATATCTTTCAAATCGGCGCGCGATTTAATGTAACTTACTATCGCGTTGGCATCATCAGCAAAATCATAAGTGGTAGCAGTTAAAAAGTTCCCTGTGGATTTCCCTACCCCCCTGTCATCACAGCGTATCACAGCGATACCTTGTCGGGTAAGCCAGTCGGCCAAAACTCCAAAGGGGCGATGGTCATACATTTCCTCATCCCTGTTCTCCGGTCCGGATCCTGTGATGAGCACTACTATTTTGCTCGCCTTCTTATCCCGTGGCATAGTTAACGTGCCCGAAAGCATCACCTCCGGCGCTTTGGCATTCAGAACGGTAATTTCTTCCTTTATATAAGGATAGTCTTTTGCATCTTGTGGCCTTCGCACGGCGGTACCTGCCAGGTCGCGCGTAAATGTCATGGGCAGCTTTACCGTACCTTGTGTAAACGTGCCAAATACCTTGTTGCTGTCTATATTATACTTGCCGGTAAAGCTGAAAACTGCGCCTGGCCCAATTATGGTTAAGTTACTATTGGTAAATGTTGTACCCGCTGTAGGTACACCGGCAAAATTTTGCGCCGGGCTATCCATGGTCGATCCGTACAGATCTTCATCCTTATTAATATGGAAAATCAGGGTAAACTTACCACCTGGTGTTAGCATTGCTCCATACCATGTCCCGGTAATATCTTGTGCAAAACTACCCAAAGCAAATAAGATAAAAACACAGCTTAAAATAACCTTCCTCATCAAAAATTATACTGAATATACTAATAGATCACTGCGTGTATTTAGGTATGTTGAAATTACAAATTTTTTCATGTCACCTCCAAATTTAGGCAGAATTTGAGGTGTACCGTATCTAAACTATTTTTTTGTACCGTATACCAATTATAACTTTGGTATACGGTACACATTTAAAAATAACAAATTACAAGCAATTACCATTATTTAATTTCGCATATTATAATAAAACAAAATTAAATACTAATTGCAAATAAATGACATAGGGTATTGATACATAAAATGAAAGCACCTACCTTACAATTATACAATTCAAACAAACAAACGCTATGAAATTATTAACCAAAACATCAGAAATTCTGGCTGTAATTAATACATTTTTACTCAGCGTGCCCGGCATTCAAAACAACCTGGTGCTGGTACCAATTCATATAACGAGAAAGCGTTTCAATCACTAAGAAAATAAATTCAGAAAGACGCCTTCTCACAAAAAATTTGAAGGCGTCTTTTTTATAATATCCAATTTCTACAACCAAAACAATGAGTACTACCGATACCACTCAAGCTACCGAAGTAAACAAGTACAGTAAAGTACTTACGCAAGACCCTACCCAGCCGGCCGCGCAGGCTATGCTTTACGGAATAGGTTTAACCGACGAGGATATGAAAAAAGCACAGGTCGGTGTGGCAAGTATGGGTTATGATGGCAACACCTGTAACATGCACCTGAATGACCTGGCTAAATTGGTTAAACAAGGTATTTGGGACGAAAGTTTAGTAGGATTGATATTTAACACCATTGGCGTAAGCGATGGCATGAGCAACGGTACCGAAGGTATGCGTTACAGCTTAGTGAGCCGCGATATCATTGCCGACTCGATAGAAGCAGTTTGCGGCGCTCAATATTATGATGGCTTAATTACCTTGCCGGGATGTGATAAAAATATGCCGGGTTCTATTATAGCCATGGGCCGTTTAAACCGCCCGTCTATTATGGTGTATGGCGGTACAATAAAGCCTGGCCACTACAAAGGTGAAGACCTGAACATTGTATCAGCTTTTGAAGCATTGGGTAAAAAGATTGCCGGACAGATCGATGATATCGATTTTATGGGCATCATAAAAAATGCCTGCCCGAGCGCGGGTGCTTGTGGCGGTATCTATACAGCAAATACCATGGCATCGGCTATTGAGGCATTGGGTATGAGTTTGCCTTACTCCTCTTCAAACCCCGCTTTAAGCGAAGAAAAGAAAGCAGAATGTTTAGCAGCCGGTAAAGCCATTAAGGTTTTATTGGAGCGCGATATCAAGCCAAGCGATATTATGACCCGTGCGGCTTTTGAGAACGCTATAGTTACCATTATGGTAATGGGGGGCTCAACCAACGCGGTGCTGCACATGATAGCCATGGCTAAAAGTGTTGGCGTACCATTAACACAGGATGATTTTCAATCGGTAAGTAACCGTATCCCGGTATTGGCCGATATGAAACCAAGTGGTAAATACATGATGGAAGACCTGCACAACATTGGCGGTGTGCCGGCAGTAATGAAATACTTGTTGAAACTGGGTTGGATAGATGGTTCTTGTTTAACTGTTACCGGTAAAACAATAGCTGAGAATTTAGCATCGGTGCCTGATTTTGAATTTGAGACCCAAAAGATCATTTTCCCGAAAGAAAACCCGATAAAAGCTACGGGACACTTACAAATATTATACGGAAACCTTGCCGAAGGCGGTAGCGTTGCAAAAATAAGCGGTAAAGAAGGCGAACGTTTTGAAGGCCCTGCCCGTGTATTTGATGGCGAGTTTGAACTGATAGCAGGTATAACAAGCGGCAAGGTTAAGGCCGGCGATGTAGTAGTAATTACTAACGTAGGCCCTAAAGGTGCACCCGGCATGCCCGAGATGTTAAAACCAACCTCGGCCATATTTGGCGCAGGCTTGGGTAGCTCAGTAGCTTTAATTACCGATGGTCGTTTTTCGGGCGGTACACATGGTTTTGTGGTGGGTCACATCACGCCTGAAAGTTTCGATGGTGGTTTGATAGGATTGGTTAAAGATAACGACAGGATACTAATTGATGCGACTAAAAACAGCATTAACCTGATGATAAGCGATGAAGAGATAGCCGCAAGGAAAGCAGCATGGAAACAGCCTGCGCTCCGAGTCACTCGTGGTTTATTATATAAGTACGCAAAATCAGTAAGTACAGCCGCTGAAGGTTGCGTTACTGACGAAAACTAAGAGAGTTTAAAGCTTAAAGGCGAAAGCAGAAAGCGAAAACAGAATCAATAAAAATAAATTCGAAATCGAAAATTCGAAATCCGAAATAAGAATATGGAAACTACACAAGAAATAACAATTGACACTCCGAAAAAGGAAACCGTTGAGGTTTCGGGCTCGGTAGCTTTGCTGGAAGCACTGATAGCCGAGGGTGTTGAAACTATTTTTGGTTATCCCGGCGGTGCCATCATGCCGATATATGATGCACTGTACGATTATAAAGAGAAATTAGAGCATATCCTTGTTCGCCATGAGCAAGGCGGTATTCACGCAGGGCAAGGTTATGCACGTACATCGGGCAAAGTAGGGGTGGTTTTCGCGACAAGCGGGCCAGGCGCCACCAACTTAATTACAGGCTTAGCCGATGCGCAGATTGACAGTACGCCATTGGTTTGTATTACCGGCCAGGTGTTCGCGCACTTGTTGGGTACTGATGCTTTCCAGGAAACGGATGTGATCAACATCACCACCCCGGTTACCAAATGGAACTACCAGGTTACCGATGCCCGCGAGATCCCGGAAGCTATCGCCAAAGCATTCTACATCGCTAAAAGCGGCCGCCCCGGACCGGTATTGATCGACATTACCAAAAACGCTCAGATCCAGAAATTTGATTTTGAGGGTTATGTAAAATGCAAACATATCCGCAGCTACAAACCAAAACCGGTAGTAAGACACCAATACATTGAGCAAGCTGCAGAATTGATCAACCAGGCTAAAAAGCCGTTCATCTTATTCGGACAAGGGGTTTTATTGGGAAGTGCAGAGCAGGAGTTTAAAGCTTTTGTTGAAAAAAGCGGTATCCCGGCAGCATGGACAGTTTTGGGTGCAGGTGCAATCCCGACAGATCACCCTTTAAATGTGGGTATGTTGGGTATGCACGGTAACTACGGGCCGAATGTTTTAACTAACGAGTGTGATGTATTGATCGCTATCGGGATGCGTTTTGATGACCGCGTTACAGGCCGCTTAGATAAATATGCAAAACAGGCACAGGTTGTACATTTGGATATTGACCCTGCCGAAATTGACAAGAACGTAAAATCAACAGTACCCGTTTGGGGCGATTGTAAAGAGACTTTACCATTACTTACCGCTTTGGTTGACGAAAAACAACATACCGAATGGTTGGCTAAGTTTAACGAATATACCCGCCAGGAAGTTGAAGCTGTTATAGAAAAAGAGCTTAACCCAACTACCGAAGAAATGACAATGGGCGAAGTGATAAAACAACTGAATGACCTTACTTTAGGTGAAGCTGTTATTGTTACCGATGTAGGCCAGCACCAAATGGTAGCTTGCCGCTATGCCAAATTCAACAAAACACGCAGCAATGTTACCAGCGGCGGTTTAGGTACTATGGGCTTTGCACTGCCTGCAGCCATAGGCGCTAAATTTGGTACGCCGGATCGTGAAGTTGTTGCCATTATTGGCGATGGTGGTTTCCAGATGACCTGCCAGGAATTAGGTACAATAATGCAAAGCGGCATCAATGTAAAGATCATCATATTAAACAACCGTTTCCTGGGTATGGTTCGCCAATGGCAGGAGTTGTTTAATGAGAAACGTTACTCTTTCGTTGATATACAGAGCCCGAACTTTGTAACCCTGGCAAGTGCCTACGGTATTCCGGGCAAAACAATTAACAACCGTACAGACCTTCCCGGCGCGTTAAAAGAAATGCTTGCTAACAAAGGCTCGTTCCTGTTAGAAGTAATGGTAACCAAAGAGAACAATGTATTCCCGATGGTACCACAGGGGTGTAGTGTAAGCGAAATTCGTTTAAAGTAATTAAGATCATGACTGAGCAAATAACAGAAAAGCAGGAATATAACATCACGGTTTACACCGAGAACCAGATAGGTTTGCTAAACCGTATCGCTATTATATTTACCCGCCGTAAAATAAATATAGATAGCCTGAACACTTCACCATCTGAGGTTGACAGCATCCACCGTTTCAATATCGTTATTACCGAAACTGAAGAAGTGGTACGCAAAGTTTGCCGCCAGATAGAAAAGCAGGTAGAAGTACTAAAAGTTTATTACCATACCAATGCCGATGTAATTTGGCAGGAAATGGCGCTTTACAAAGTATCAACAGACGTTATTGCCGAGAAGGTAAGCGTTGAGCGTTTATTACGCGAAAACGGTGCACGTGCCGTGGTTATCCGTAAGGACTATACGATTTTTGAGACCACGGGCCATCGCGAAGAAACTGATGCATTGGTAGCTATTTTGCAACCTTACGGCCTGATAGAATTTGTACGCAGCGCACGCATCGCAATCATAAAAGATAGCGATGGCTTTAACCGCAAATTACGCGAATTTGAGCGCCTTGAACCAGGTGAAGATGTGATGGAAAACGAATACCTGGGGCAGGGCCAAAAAGTGTTCAGCATGTAATTGAGGCAAAAAGAGAATAACTAACTAATCAAATCAATAATAACAAATAAGCTTCGGTGGTAGCAACATCACTGATAAAATCAAATCAAAAACAATAAAAAAATGGCACAACTAAATTTCGGCGGTACTGTAGAGAATGTAGTAACCCGCGAAGAGTTCCCGTTAGCTAAAGCTCAGGAAGTATTAAAAAATGAAACTGTAGCGGTTATCGGTTACGGTGTACAAGGCCCAGGTCAGGCTTTAAACCAAAAAGACAACGGCATCAACGTAATTGTTGGTCAGCGTAAAAATTCAAAAACATGGGATAAAGCTATTGCTGACGGATTTGTACCCGGCGAAACTTTGTTCGAAATTGAAGAAGCTTTAGAGCGCGGTACCATTATTTGCTACTTATTGAGCGATGCTGCACAGATAGCTTTATGGCCAACTGTACAAAAACACTTAACCCCGGGTAAAGCATTATACTTCTCTCACGGTTTTGGTATCACTTTTAAAGAGCAAACAGGTATCGTTCCTCCTGCTGATGTTGACGTATTTTTGGTTGCTCCAAAAGGATCGGGTACTTCATTGCGCCGTATGTTTTTGCAAGGCCGTGGCTTAAACTCAAGCTACGCTATCTTCCAGGATGCAACTGGTAAAGCTTTTGAGCGTGTTATCGCTTTAGGTATCGCTGTAGGTAGCGGTTACTTGTTCGAAACCAATTTCAAAAAAGAAGTATATAGCGATTTAACCGGCGAGCGTGGTACTTTAATGGGATGTATCCAGGGTATCTTCGCTGCTCAATACGAAGTTTTACGTAAAAACGGTCACTCACCATCAGAATCATTTAACGAAACTGTTGAAGAGTTAACACAATCATTAATGCCGTTAGTTGCAGAAAACGGTATGGACTGGATGTATGCCAATTGCTCAACTACCGCTCAACGTGGTGCTTTAGACTGGTGGAAAAAATTCCGTGACGCTACTAAACCGGTATTCGAAGAATTATATGACAGCGTTGCTACAGGAAAAGAATCACAACGTTCTATCGACCTGAACAGCCAACCTGATTACCGTGTGAAACTGGATGCTGAATTAGCCGAACTACGCGAAAGCGAATTATGGCAAGCAGGCAAAACTGTACGCAGTTTACGCCCTGAGAACCAACCGGTGGAAGCATAAAAAAACAAGTCGATAGTCCATAGTCTTTAGTCGTGAGTCATTTTTTGATACCGATTAAGACTATGGACTTAAGACTATTGACTCAAGACTCATGAAATGGAACGCTGAATTATATGACCAAAAGCACGCTTTCGTATTCCAATACGGTGAGAGTGTTATGGAATTGCTGGATGTACAACCCGGCGAGCGTATCCTTGATCTGGGCTGCGGTACCGGTTACTTAACACAGCAGATAAGTGAGCTTGATGCTGATGTGGTAGGAATTGATTACTCGCCCGAAATGATACAGAAGGCCAGGCAAAGCTACCCTGAAGTATCATTCAGTGTTGCCGATGCATCAAAGTTCAGTTTTACCGAGCCTTTTGATGCGGTGTTCAGCAACGCGGCGTTGCACTGGGTGAAAGACCACGATGCCATGATGAAATGCGTTTACCACAGCCTTAAACCCGGCGGCCGCTTTGTTGCCGAAATGGGCGGTAAGGGTAACGTACTGCAATTAATAACTGCAACAAAACAAGTATTGTTAAAGCACGGCTTTGCTAAACAAGCTGAAACAATGATATGGCGTTTCCCAAGCCTGGGTGAATATACCAGCGAGTTGGAGAACCATGGTTTCAGGGTAACATTTGCCGCTCATTTTGACCGCCCTACTGCCCTGCAGGATGGCGACCAGGGTGTAGCCAAATGGATAGCCATGTTTGGCGAACAATATTTTGAAGGCGTGCCTTCAAACCAAAAACAGCAAATGCTGCAAGAAATTACAGAGCTGCTACGCCCCCACTATTATCGTGAAGGGCAGTGGTTCTCTGATTATGTGAGATTAAGATTTACTGCTGTTAAGCAGTTATAAGTTATCGATTGTCGGTTAATTGACGATCGTAAACTCCAATAAATAAAAACTGAAAACTGTCAACTAAAAATTGACAACTAAACAAACAAGATATGTTACACGATCCAAACCGCGTTTATGTTTTTGATACCACGCTTCGCGATGGCGAGCAGGTGCCGGGATGCCAATTGACCACCCCTGAAAAAATCGAAATAGCCCATGAACTTGAGTCGCTGGGTGTTGACATTATTGAAGCAGGTTTCCCGATATCAAGCCCCGGCGATTTCCAGAGCGTGGTAGAAATATCAAAAGCGGTAAAAAATCCTACCGTTTGCGCGCTTACCCGTGCCAATAAAGGCGATATTGATGCCGCTGTTGAGGCTTTGGCTTATGCCAAGCACCCGCGTATACATACCGGTATCGGCTCATCGGACATGCACATTAAGCACAAATTTAACAGCACCCGCGAAGAGATATTGGAGCGCGCTGTTGAGGCGGTGAAATATGCCAAAAAATCTGTTGAAGATATTGAGTTTTATGCTGAAGATGCAGGCCGTGCCGACGTCCGCTTTTTGGCTCAGATGGTCGAGGCGGTCATCGCGGCAGGTGCCACCGTGGTAAACATACCAGATACCAACGGCTACTGCCTGCCCGACCAATATGGCGAGAAAATAAAATTCTTAAAAGAAAACGTCAAAAACATTGATAAGGCAATTATCTCGGTACATTGCCATAATGATTTGGGCTTAGCTACTGCAAACTCCATAGCAGGCTTACAAAACGGTGCCCGCCAGATAGAAGGCACCATTAACGGTATAGGCGAACGCGCAGGAAATACTTCGATTGAAGAAGTAGTAATGATCCTGAAAACGCACTCGGTTTTGGGCCTGCATACCAACATCAACACCAAAAACTTTTACGAACTTAGCCACATGGTAAGCACACAAATGCGCATGCCGGTACAACCCAATAAAGCTATTGTTGGCAGCAACGCTTTCGCGCATAGCTCGGGTATACATCAGGATGGCTTTTTAAAGAACCGTGAAAATTACGAGATCATTCGCCCTGAGGATGTTGGTTTCCCAAGCGCTACCATTGTTTTAACCGCGCGTAGTGGCCGCCATGCTTTAAAATTTCACTTAGAGCGTTTAGGTTATAATTTAGATAAACAAGAGCTGGCCAATGCTTACCAGAGTTTCCTGGTATTGGCCGATGGCAAATTAGACATTGATGATAACGATTTAACCACGCTGATGATAGCTGTTAAGCAATTGGCATAATTGATCGTTTCGAAAAAACAGAGTACATATACACAATCAGAAATAAAAAAGATGAGCACAACATTATTTGATAAGGTGTGGGACGCACACGTAGTTCGCAAAATTGAAGGCGGGCCCGATGTCCTTTTTATCGATCGTCACCTGATACACGAGGTGACCAGTCCGGTAGCCTTTTTAGGCTTAAAGAGCAGGGGTATTGGCGTTTTGTATCCAAACCGCACATTTGCCACTGCCGATCATAACACACCAACCATCAACCAGCATCTGCCCGTTGCCGATCCGCTTTCGGCTAACCAGCTAAACGCGTTGGAGAGCAACTCTAAAGAGTATGGCATCAGCCACTGGGGTTTAGGTCATCAAAAAAATGGTATCGTACACGTAGTAGGTCCCGAGTATGGTATTACCCAACCCGGAGCTACCATTGTTTGCGGCGACTCGCATACCTCAACTCATGGTGCTTTTGGCGCTATCGCTTTTGGAATAGGCACATCAGAGGTTGAAATGGTATTGTCAACACAATGCATTATGCAGCCAAAGCCTAAAAAAATGCGCATTAACGTAAATGGCAAATTAGGCGTTGGTGTTACCCCTAAGGACGTAGCATTGTTCATCATATCAAAACTAACTACCTCGGGCGCTACAGGTTATTTTGTAGAGTACGCAGGTGACGTTTTTGAAAACATGACCATGGAAGGGCGTATGACGGTTTGTAACTTAAGTATTGAGATGGGTGCACGTGGCGGTATGATAGCCCCTGATGAAACCACCATCAACTACGTTAAAGGCCGTGAGTTTAGCCCTAAAGGCGAAGCCTGGGATAAAGCCTTAGCTTACTATAAAACTTTAAAAACTGACGAAGACGCTGTTTTTGATAAAGAACTGACGTTTGATGGCTCTACCATTGAACCGATGATCACTTACGGTACCAACCCGGGTATGGGCATGGGCATATCACAGGATATCCCGGATGCTGAACATGTTGAAGGTGGTGCTGCAACTTACGAAAAATCGCTAAACTACATGGGTTTCTCTGAAGGCGACCACATGATAGGCAAACCGGTTGACTTTGTATTCGTAGGCAGCTGTACCAATGGCCGTATTGAAGATTTCAGGGCGTTCACGTCACTTGTAAAAGGCAAACATAAAGCTGATAATGTTACTGCCTGGTTAGTACCGGGATCGCACATTGTTGAAGCGCAGATTAAAGAAGAAGGCTTGTTAGACATTTTGACCGAAGCTGGTTTTGTATTGCGCCAGCCGGGTTGCTCTGCTTGTTTGGCTATGAATGACGATAAAGTACCTGCAGGCAAATACGCGGTAAGTACTTCTAACCGTAACTTTGAAGGTCGCCAGGGGCCGGGTTCGCGCACCATGCTGGCCAGTCCGCTTGTTGCCGCTGCCGCCGCTGTTACCGGCGTAGTTACTGATCCGAGGACTTTAATTGAAGAATTAGTTTAATAAACCATTCGCACATCTGCACATTCGCATATTTGCACATTAAAAAAATTATGGCTTACGATAAATTTACGGTATTGCAAAGCACAGCAGTACCGCTCCCGATAGAGAATGTTGATACTGACCAGTTGATACCCGCCCGCTTTTTAAAAGCTACTGAGCGTGTTGGCTTTGGCGATAACCTTTTCCGCGACTGGCGCTATAACCCGGATAACACTCCTAAAAAGGACTTCGTGTTAAACAACCCTATTTACAGTGGTAAGATACTGGTTGGTGGTAAAAACTTTGGTTCGGGCTCATCGCGCGAGCATGCTGCCTGGGCTGTTTATGATTATGGCTTCCGCGCGGTAGTGTCAAGCTTTTTTGCCGATATCTTTAAAAACAACTGTTTGAACATTGGCGTATTGCCGGTACAGGTTAGTCCTGAATTTGCCGACAAAGTATTTGCCGCTATTCACGCCGATCCGAAAACCGAGCTGGAGATCAACCTTCCTGCCCAAACCATCACTTTGATTGCAACAGGCGAAAGCGAGAAATTCGACATCAGCCCGTACAAAAAGGATAATATGATAAACGGCTTTGACGATATTGATTATCTGCAAAGCATAAAGGGAGAGATAGAGGAGTTTGCAGCGCAGTTGCCTCTATAGTCAGAATAACAACTTAAAGCTGCAAATACCAACACAAGCCTAACCAGCCAAACCAAAACACTATCCAATATAATGGAAAGAAGGAAAATAGAGATAATGGATACTACGCTCCGCGATGGGGAACAAACCTCGGGCGTGTCGTTTTCTGTTTCAGAAAAGCTCACCATTACTCAGTTGTTATTAGAAGAACTGCACGTCGACCGTGTGGAGATCGCCTCGGCACGCGTGTCGGACGGGGAGTTCAGCGCGGTTAAAACCATTATGGCCTGGGCCGAAGAGCATGGTTACACTGGGCGCATCGAGGTACTCTCGTTTGTAGATAATGGTGTATCGATCGATTGGATGGTGAACTCTGGCGTAAAGGTTCAAAACCTGCTGACCAAAGGTTCGATGAACCACCTCACCCACCAACTCAAAAAAACACCCGAACAGCATTTTGCCGAAATAAAACAGGTGATCGAACTCGCGGCAAGCAAAGGCATCAGCACCAATGTTTACCTGGAAGACTGGAGCAACGGCATGCGCAACTCGCCTGAGTATGTTTGCCAATACCTTGATTTCCTTTCGCAACAAAATGTGAAGAGGATATTGCTGCCCGATACGTTGGGAGTTTTAACCCCTTGCGAAACATTTAAATATTTATCAGACATCAAGTCAAAATACCCAAAACTGCACTTTGATTTTCACGCGCATAATGATTACGACCTGGGCACAGCCAACGTTTTAGAGGCGGTACGCGCAGGTATAGACGGCTTGCACCTCACCGTGAACGGAATGGGCGAACGTGCGGGTAACGCTGCATTAGCCAGTGCCGTGGCGGTCATCAAAGACTTTGCTCCCGAGGTGGAGATCAACCTCAGGGAATCATCCATATACAAGGTAAGCAAACTGGTGGAAACCTTTTCGGGAGTACGCATCCCCACCAATAAACCTATTGTTGGCGAAAACGTATTTACCCAAACCGCGGGTATCCACGCCGATGGCGATAACAAAAACAACCTGTATTTTAACGATCTGCTCCCTGAACGTTTTGGCCGCAAGCGCGAATATGCGCTGGGCAAAACATCGGGCAAAGCCAATATAGAGAAGAACCTGCAGGAGTTGGGCCTTAAACTCAATGATGCCGACCTGAAGAAAGTTACCCAGCGCGTTATTGAACTGGGCGACCGCAAAGAGACCGTAACCAAGGAAGATCTTCCTTATATTATATCCGACGTATTGGATAGCAGCCTTTATGAAGAGAAGGTTATCGTAGAATCGTATGTACTGATGAACGCGATGGGGCTTCACCCTTCGGCAACCATCTCTGTAAAAATAGATGGCGAAAAGTTTGAAGAGAACGCCCAGGGCGATGGCCAGTTTGACGCTTTTATGAACGCGCTCACCAAAGTGTACAATAAAAAGAAGCGCCGCTTACCAAAGCTGATAGACTATGCCGTGCGTATAGCGCCGGGCAGTAGCAGCGATGCGCTTTGCGAAACCATTATTACCTGGGAAACTGATCAGAAGAAATTTATTACCCGCGGATTGGATTCGGACCAAACGGTTTGCGCTATCAAGGCTACGCAGAAGATGCTGAATATTATTTAGAGTCGAGAACCAAGAATTAAGACAATTAAAAATCAATCATAATAACACTTTAAAAATGAAATTGAATATCGCCCTTTTGGCAGGAGACGGCATCGGACCCGAGGTTATCGACCAGGCTGTTAAAGTATCAAACGCTGTCGCAAAAAAATTCAACCACGAAATTGTATGGACCGCCGCCCTTACCGGCGCAGCCGCCATTGATGCCGTTGGCGAACCTTATCCCGACTCGACCCACGATGTTTGTATGGCTGCAGATGCGGTGCTGTTTGGAGCTATCGGTCACCCGCGCTTTGATAACGACCCTACTGCTAAAGTTCGCCCGGAGCAGGGACTATTGAAGATGCGTAAAAAATTGGGTTTGTTCGCTAACGTGCGCCCTACCTTCACTTTCCCATCATTAATTGATAACTCTCCGCTTAAACGTGAGCGTATTGAGGGTACCGACCTGATCATTTTGCGTGAGCTAACCGGTGGTATTTACTTTGGCGAGCGTGGCCGTAGCGAAGATGGCAACACCGCTTTTGATACCTGTACCTATACCAAAGACGAAATTGTTCGCCTTGCCAAATTAGGTTTTGAAATGGCTATGCAGCGCAGCAAACGTTTGTGCTGTGTAGATAAAGCCAACGTGCTGGAAACATCGCGCCTGTGGCGCCAAACTGTGCAGGCTATGGAGAAAGATTACCCCGAAGTTACTGTGAGCTATGAGTTTGTTGATGCCGTAGCCATGCGCCTGGTACAATGGCCAAACAGCTATGATGTAATGATCACCGAGAACCTTTTTGGCGATATTTTGACTGATGAGGCTTCGGTTATTTCGGGTTCGATGGGTTTGATGCCGTCGGCCTCCATCGGGATCCACACCTCATTGTTCGAGCCGATACATGGTTCGTATCCGCAGGCAGCAGGTAAAGATATCGCCAACCCATTGGCAACTGTATTATCAGCCGCTATGATGTTTGAGGATGCTTTTGGTTTGAAAGAAGAAGCGGAATTGATCCGTGCCGTAGTGAATAAATCATTAGCCGAAGGTATCGTTACCGAAGATCTTGCCGGTAAAAACAAAGCATACAAAACCAGCGAGGTAGGCGACTGGCTCGCAAAAAATATATAAAACTTTTGTAATAACTTAGCCGTTGTCTTTTAACATAAGGCAACGGCTTTTTAAATTACAAAACATGACTGCCGACAAATTAGACTACATTGCTGCCGCGCAGCGATTGAAACACGTTGTAAAACATACCCCATTAGAATACAACGCCGGCCTGTCGGAAAAATACCATTGTGAAATTTATTTAAAACGCGAAGACCTGCAGGTAGTACGCAGCTACAAACTCCGCGGCGCTTATAACATGATCAGTCAGCTCAGTACTGAAGAGCTTGACCGTGGCATTGTATGTGCCAGCGCGGGTAACCATGCACAGGGCGTGGCCTTTAGCTGCAACGCTATGGATACCCTTGGCGTGATATTTATGCCCGAACCTACACCCCGCCAAAAAATAAAACAAACCGAAATGTTTGGCCATGGCAAGGTGAAGATAGTTTTGGTTGGCGATACCTTTGATGACTGCCTCGCCGAAGCTCTTGCCTATACGAGGGAACATAACATGACCTTCATTCCGCCGTTTGATAATGAGCGTATTATTGAGGGACAGGGAACTGTTGGCGTGGAGATACTACAGGACCTGCCCGATGTGGAAGCCGTAATTATGCCGGTTGGCGGCGGCGGCCTCTCTGCCGGGGTAGGCGATTATTTAAAAGCTATTAAACCCAATATCCTGTTAGCCGGTGTGGAGCCTCAAGGCGCGCCATCCATGGTGAAAGCTTTTGAGAAGCACGAACCTGTTACTTTGCAGGATATTGACCGTTTTGTTGATGGCGCGGCGGTAAAGCGTGTGGGCTCGTTAACTTACGAAATGTGCCAACGTGTGCTCAACGATATGCTGTTAGTGCCCGAAGGTAAGGTATGTACCACCATACTGAAACTGTATAACGAGGATGCCATTGTGGTTGAACCGGCAGGCGCCCTCTCGGTTGCTGCGCTGGATTTTTACCAGGAAAAAATAAAGGGCAAAAAAGTGGTTTGCGTAATAAGCGGCGGTAACAACGATATTGAACGCATGCAGGAAATTAAAGAGCGTTCGTTATTGTATGAAGGGCTGAAGCACTACTTCATTGTCCGTTTCCCGCAAAAGCCGGGCTCTTTAAAACTATTTGTAAGCAATGTTTTAGGACCTGATGACGATATTACCCGTTTCGAGTTCATCAAAAAAACCAACCGCGAAAGCGGGCCGGCTTTGGTGGGTATAGAGTTGAAACATGCTTCGGACTATGCTTCGTTAATGGCGAGGATGGAAGAGTATAAGTTTGAGGTGAAGGAGTTGAACCATGATATTACGTTGTTTGAGTATATGGTATAGAAGAGCAATTATTTTAAAATAGTCGATATTAGCGAAACAACTATTCCGAAAACTAACAATAAAAATCCAGATTTTAACCTCCTGTTTTTTTGATCTTCGATTACTTTAATTTGATCGTATTCATCAAATAAATAGTCTCCTTTCTCTGTATTGTTTGGGCTATTCAAATACATCAAAGAAGCGCCGAACAGTTGAATAAACAAAGCCAAAACATCAATAAATTTATACCAATTCATTTTCTACAAGATTATTAATGATGCTTTTTAATTTCAATACACAAATCTAAATGCGTCAAACGTGTGTTCATATTTTATATAAATAGCTCTAAATCTTGATTTTGTAATAGGATGTATTATAACGAATTCGTCAGTATTAAAGTCATCAATTACTGATTGTCTTTTTATGTAAATCTCGTTGTTCAAATGATAGGATAACAAAACCGAATACGCGAATCTCTTTGACCAATCATTAAATGTTAGATCAGCAATATCCCACGGTTTTCCACTATAAGTTTCGAGTATGATTTTTTTTGTTGGTTCGTTGAAATAGTACTCAGAATGCGCAAACGCATTTCTTAATGATGTATGAAATCCCTTTGATATTATACTTCCTAATTTAAGTTGTCGTTTACGTAGTGGTGTTCTTATACCTTCTCGAATTAAATTATGTTTTCCCATATCTGGGATTTTCACCTCCCAAGGATAAGTTTGACCTTCAATAAGTAAAGTTAAACGATATAATTGTCTTAAAAAATGTTTTGATTCCCAAATGTGAGCATAAATCATCAATTCCATGTGAATGCGATTATGGTCGTCGTTCGTAGGTTTTTTGTTATTAAAAGTATAAAAGGTTTCCATGAAATTTATATAAAAAGCTGACCTGTCTTTATCCTTCCAACCCTCTTCCCTACTGTCAATCATATATGGATTTAGATTAAGATGTGAATATTCATATTGAAACTTATATTCACCCTTCGCCAAAAAAAGTATGTAATTCATTGATTTTTGTTTCAAATAATCCAATGCCTGAATCACACCTGATTTCACCTCTTGGTCAATTTTCAAAAAATCATCATATGTTATCATACTATATATTTTGCAGTATTACCCTGTGGCTGGTATCATCACCACACCACTAATGTATAAAACAATATTTAGTCCTTCAGTGTACTCCGCAAAAGGATGCTGTTCATTAAGATACGACAGGCTAAACAAGAATTTTTATATCACTTAAAAAATCTTATTTTTGAGTATTGTTAGACCAATGCAAAATATCAAAGATGAATTACAACGTATCATTCTCGGAGATGGACCAGAAGGCCAGGCAAGCAACCTCCAAAAAGTCCGACATTTCCTTAACTCAAATGAGGAAACAAGCATCGCAACTGAAAAACAACAGCAGCTCAAAAGTGAAGAAACAGCAAGGCTCTTAGCTTTTGCAGACGTGTTTACCTCACATCCTCGGTCGATATAAAGAAAATCCACTCAAAATTTCGTATTTTTGTATTAAGTAAATCGCTTAGTTTTTACGCGATTTTCCCGATAAAAAGTTCTTTGAAACACCCAAGAATACCCAAGGGTTTGGCATAGTCCGCTACCTGTCTCAGGGATTGCCACGTCGTGCCCGAAAAGGGGACTCCTCGCAATGACATAAAAAACACCCAAGAATACCCAAGAGTTTTTCGCAATCTTTGTGGCTGTCTTTAAAACCTCTGTTAACTCTGTGGTTAAAAAAACTACAAAGGTCGCAGAGATATGAGACACAGCGTTGCACGGAGAAATGAAAAACACCCATAAATACCCATGTCCTACCCGGCCTGGTTCATGGGTGCCTGATAATCATAATGGCAATATCAGGGAGGTTTTTTATTTGAAAATACCCATAAATACCCAAGATTACCCAAGAAACATGGGCACAGCATTGCGAAAATGGCAAAGTAGTACCCATAATTTAGTTGAATCATAAAATTCACGAATACCCATCCCGATAGCTATCGGGACCATGTGCTTTTATGTAGGACGGGAAATGTAAATGGAAGGTGTGAGCATCCAGCTCAGCCTTTTTAACGTTAATACCAATAATATTTTAAAGGCTTCAAAATTTTTAAGTACTTCGCCCCATATTTCAATAACATGCTGAAAAGAGTTGTAATAACCGGACTGGGTGTTTTAGCGCCAAATGGTAATGATATTGACACCTTTTGGAACAATATTAAGAACGGCAAAAGCGGTGCCGCACCCATTACCCGCTTTGATGCTTCGCTGTTTCGCAGCAAGTTTGCCTGTGAACTTAAAGATTTTGATGTGAAGACAGTGCTCGATCGGAACGACATAAAACGTACCGACCTGTTTACCCAATACGCCCTTGTGGCTACCGACCAGGCCATTGCCGACTCGGGCTTTGAGCTGGGTAAAATGTCGCCTTTTGATGTGGGTGTAATATGGGGTTCTGCACAGGGCGGTATGGATACCTTTGAGCAGCAGGTTGAAGAATATGTTGCCAGCAGCAAACAGCCGCGCTTTAGCCCTTTTTTTATCCCTAAAGTGCTCATCAATATGGCCGCGGGAATGATATCTATCCGCAATGGTTTTATGGGGGCCAACTATACTACTGTTTCGGCGTGTGCCAGTTCAAATACCGCAATAATGGATGCCTTTGACCAGATACGTTTGGGTAAGGCCAAAATTATTATTACCGGTGGATCAGAGGCGGGTATTACAGAAGCTTCGTATGGCGGGTATTGTTCGTTAAAGGCCATGTCTGCACGGAATGATGATCCGCAGGGCGGCTCACGCCCCTTTGACGTTGAGCGCGATGGTTTTGTAATGGGCGAAGGCGCAGGCGCACTGGTTTTTGAAGAATACGAACACGCCAAAGCACGTGGTGCAAAAATATACGGCGAAGTAGCAGGTGCCGCCATGACCGGTGACGCCTACCATATGACAGCTACCCACCCCGAGGGCATCGGCGCCACACGCGCCATTAAAATGGCTTTAGACGAGGCGCAATTGACTATTCATGATATTGACTATATTAACCCGCACGCTACCTCAACCCATGTTGGCGATCTGAGCGAAACCAAGGCCATAGCTAACTTAATAGGTCCGGGTAAAAACAATACCTACATCAGCGCTACCAAATCCATGACGGGGCATTTACTGGGTGCAGCGGGCGCCATAGAAGCCATCATCAGCTTATTGGCCATGCGCGATGGTATTATCCCACCAACCATCAACACCACTAATATTGACCCGGAAATACCGGCCAACCTAAACGTGGTGCTAAAAGAAGCTATAGAAACGAAAGTTAAAACTGCCATGAGCAATACCTTTGGCTTTGGCGGCCATAACGGGATAGCGGTGTTTAAGGGGCTGTAATAAAACGTCAAGCAGTTCCCTTATTTAACTCACGATATAGGATATATACCAACAACAGGTTCCCCGGAAAGGAAAGAATAAGCCCCGCGTGGATAAAGCCGGTATTGAGGGAAAGATAAAGTACACTCACCAGGATAGTTATAATGCCTGCTGTTTTATAGATCTGTCCGTTTTCGAGGCCTTTGCGTTCCAGCGATTCTTTGATAAGGCCTGCGCCCATTACAATCATGTTGATGCCCATCAGGATAAAAAGCAGGTATTCGCCCATACTGAAAAAATAGTGTTTAAGCAGGTCGAGTATATTAATGGCCGGTAAAAATATCATCATCAGGAGTGCCGAAACAGCTAATGTCCAGTTTTTGTATGACCGCCCTATCTGGTAAAAGCCATTCATAAAAAAAACGCAGCTTACCATATGAACCAGGGTGGTGAATATATGAAATAAGGTGTCGAACCTCGCTGTTATCAAATCGTATACTACAGGTACCGCGTTAATGGTAAAAACAATACCGCCAATATATGCGGCACGCATTGGGCGCAATAATACTTTTGTTTCGTTGGAGGTTATCGTAATGTTGTTCATATCCATTTTTAATGATTTTATTAAAAGATTTAGGGTGTACATTCTGGGTATTACTTCGCCCGCTTCTATACGTTGTATACTACGTATGTTGAGGTTACATGTATCGGCGAGCTCTTGCTGGGTTAGGCGCCGGCTTGCCCTTTGCTGTGCAATGTATTTTCCAAGTTCGGGTTGTATCATCGTTCTGAATTATGGTTCAATATTACGCATCACATTACTGATCGCAAAAAATGACTTACGGCATTGTTACGACATTTGAACCGGGCCACCGTTCACTGCCTCACCGCTTTACTAATTAGCTCATTGAAAGCAGGGATAAGTGTAGCCGGAGGTGGTTATTTTAAATTTCTCACCCTAAAACGAAACTGTAAATACTTGTTTTGCGTAAATAAGACAACTGCACAATTCAGCAGCCTAATGTTTTGTTATTAGATGAATACGAGTACTTTTTTTTATAGCGTAAAAATTTGGGCCACGGCCGCCTTTATCGCTCCTTTTTTACAAGTTTGCATTAACTTTTTCACTAAACCTTATTTCGAAGCGGGTTACTATATTTATTCGGCGGTTTCAATGGGGGTTATCCTGGCCATTCCAAGTCTTATTCTGTTTTGGTTCACAGCCTTATCCATGAAAAAGATTGCCTTCAATGCTATTTTATCAAAGCTGTTTTTAACGATGTCGGGTATCGTATTAACTGTATTATTTATTTATTTCGCTCAAAAATTTAATGAGTTTGTTGCCGAGGGCTTGTATATGCCTATACCCTACTTTATTTCGGTAGTGGCGGTAATATGGGGTTATGAACTGCCCATTTTAGACAGGCAGGTATATATGGAAACCGTAAACGGTTAAGTTTTAAAGAGGCTGCCTTTGTTATTGTTTAGTACTCCAAAAACTGAGCAATACGGATATGTATCTTATCACCCGTTTTGTATTCTTTTTTGTTGAGGTTAAGGGCGCGTAATTCAAGGCCATCTTTCTCAATGATCACATCTTCAAAGAAACCTTTAAACAGCACCTGCTTAACTGTCCAGTCTTTACGGGTTAAGCTGCTGGTAAGGATGACGTGCTCGGGGCTAATGGCCACTGTTTCCTTCTCTGTTTTGATGTCGCATAGTAATGCCTCTTCTTTATTCAACACCGTTCTGTTTGATAAAAGTTGAGCAGTATATAACATTTCGGGTTTGCGGAATAAGTCTTCGGGTGTACCCGATTCAACAATTTCGCCATCCTTTATCACCACCAATACATCGGCCATAGAAAGCACCTCGGCCGGATCGTGCGATACAAGGATAACCGTTAAACCCGTTTCCTGAACTATTGTACGGATGTTTTGTTGTAAACCTTCCCTAAAGGAAGCATCAACCTGGTTAAAGGGTTCGTCCAGCAATAATACTTCGGGTTTGGTAATAAGCGACCGGGCAATGGCAACGCGCTGTTTTTCGCCGCCGCTCAGGTCGGCAACACGCTTGTCTTTTAGTTTGTAGATATTTAATTGTTTGAGGTATCTTTCAGTTTCTGATGCCTTGTAATCAATATCAGTATTCGGCAATAGTTGGGCAATGTTCTCATAAACTGTAGCAAACAGGTTCAGGTCATCAGTATGCTGTGTTACCATGCGCATATCATCATGGCCGGGTATCAGTTTGATCTCGGGCCCCCATATCTCTTCTCCCCTAAAGGATACCTTGCCGCTATCAGGCGAAAGCAAACCGAACAACAATTTAAGCAGGGTGCTTTTACCACTGCCACTCTCGCCAACAATAGCGGTAATTTTGCCGGGTGCTATGCTGATAGAAATATTATTTACACCGGATGCCTTTTTATCGTTATAGTTTTTAGTTACCGATACCGCGTCGAGAAAAGAGGTGTGTTGCATAGCGGCAAAGATACACAAAACAAAAAACCCCGGTACAGAACCGGGGTCAATTATACGAGTATCAGCAATACTTAATCGAAGCCGAAAGTAACACCAAACACAAAGCTTTTTAAACCTTTCTGATCGGGGCTGTTAACAAACATATCGTTAAAGTTGTATTTGGCAAAAATACCAACATCGCCATAGCCTATGCGGGTAAACGCACCGTATTTAAACTTAGCGAAGTGGAAATCGTTAAAGTTTTTCACTTTGCCATGGTCATCGCTTATTTGCTTTAACATACCATCAACTAAAAAACCTACTTCGGGGCCAACCTCAACAGAAATGCGCTTCCTGTGTTTATCCATATTGGTACGGAAACTAAAATCTAACGGCAAAATAAGGTAGTTTGATGAAAAACGATTTTTGCTATACTTGGTAGCATCAACTTTATAGGTTAGCGTAGGCGCATCGGCCACAATACTGATGTTGTTATTTTGCAGGCGGATAAGTGTCCAATCAAACCCGGCAGCCAGGTTAATTTTAAAGTGGTTATTAAAGCGATATCCAAAACTAAACATCTCAAAACTATCATAACTGGTTTTTAAAGCGGTATAGTTTAAGAACTCATTTTTGGGCGACAGGGTAAAGCTGCCATTATCGAGCAGGTTAGCCAGGCCCAATGAGTAGTGTGAAAACAGGCTAAAATCGAAATCCACGCCGGAGTGATCAACTCTGTTCAGGCTATCTATAGATGGTTTGTCTTTTTTACCACCACCAATTGTGAACGAAAAGCTCTTGTTCTTCTTTTTCGTTTTAGTGGTTATTACACTATCTATAGTTATGGTAACACTTTTGGCAGTAGTTGAGGTACTTGTGGTATCCTTTTGCTGGGCAAAAACCTCTCCCAACATACCGCAAAGTATCGCGGTAATTATTAATCGTTTCATGATATGGTTGTGTTTAAATTATTTGTCTTTCCTTGTTTGTATTAGTCCCAGGTTAATACGGGTTGGGCTAAAGTTCTCATCTTCTTCATCATCGTTAAACTGAACAATTTTTTTAGGTCTTTTATCTACTTGTGCTATTACAACATTAAGCAAGTCGCCAAGGCTACGTATCTTTTTCTTTTTTACTGCCGGGCCATCCTTTATTGCAGGTGGGGTAACGGCTGTCAATGCCCGGGCCTGCCTGTTACGGTCGTCGGCAACAACATTGGCAAACCTTGCCGGAGCCATTGCGGGCTTAGTTGTAACAGCCTGTGGTGGTATCGTTATGTTATCGGGCTGTGTGTTCACAGCCGCTACCATTTGAGTGGCCGTATCAACAGGATGAGTTGCATGTATTTCAGTATGGCGTATGCTTGCAATTATAACAGGGCGGCTATTTACCCTGCTTTCCTGCGGTGCTGTATCAGTCACTTCGGTATTATCCATTACCACCGGCTCCGGCGTAATTACCAGTGTTTTAGACTCATTAGTTACCGATGCTGTAAAAGTGCCATGCAAGCTAATTTTTTCTGTTTGCGGCCTTAGCAGCAGTGCAGCGGTTATAAATACAGCTACAGCCGCGGCTATTTGCAAATAAGGCATATAGCTTTTCTTTATTTCGTCTTCACCGTTTACTTCGAGTTTAATTTTATTCCATACCGCTGCAGATGGCTCCAATTCCATATCCGCCAACTGCGCGTTAAATAATTTATCCAACTCCTTATCCGACATTTTCATACCGCTTCCCCTCCATTTTAAATATCTGTTCCTTTAATATTGTTCTCGCTCTCGATAATTGTGATTTTGATGCCCCTTCGCTGATTCCCATTGTTTCACCAATTTCTTTATGCGAGTAGCCTTCTATAGCATATAAGTTGAATACCATGCGATAGCCAGGCGATAATTGCTGTATCAAAGCCAACAGATCTTTCACGCCAAGGTTTGATGCGGCTAATGGGTCAACCGAGGGTTCAATGCCCGGTGTATCAATATCCACTATCTGCATCATTTTATGGTGCTTGCGGTAGTACTCTATTGATGTATGTACCATCACCCGGCGTACCCAACCTTCAAATGATCCTTCGCCCCGGTAATCGGCCAGTTTGGTAAACACTTTTATAAATCCGTTCTGCAACATATCCTCGGCCTCCATTTTATCAGTGGCGTATCGCATACATACCCCCAGCATTTTAGGGGCAAGCATTTTATACAGGCCCTCCTGTGCCTTACGGCTGCCATCGCGGCAGGCGTTCATCAGTTCGTCGATTGTATATTTATGTTCCAAAAACATCATTTAAAGGTAAGATGAAAGATTGGATTAAATGGTTGCACGGGGTGTAAACTTTTTTTGAGATGGTTTACGAAAAGTAAATAGTTATCTTTAGATAAAGAAACGCCGACACAAAGTAATAGTATGAAAATTAGTATTGATAATAACTTAGTTAACAAAGCTCAACTGTTAACTAACAGTAAAACAAAAAGGGCTACTGTTGAAAAAAGCTTTAGCGTTACTGATAGGAATTGAAAACCATGAAAAGCGCTTTCATTTTTTAGATAATTGAAGATAAAAGTATAGCCTACTTCTTCATCCTGCTATACTTATATATTTTTACTGCCGACATGATAATGAGGCTGAAGACGATAAGGCCAACCATCCCATATATCCAGTTCACAGCATCTTTAAGCACAGCCAAAAACACAATAGCAAACAGGAATATGGTAGCAACCTCATTCCAGATACGGAGTTGGGTTGATGACCAGGTGAAAATGCCACGGCGCATTTGCTGCATTTTGCCGATGCAAATAAAATGGTAAGCAATAAGCCCTGCTACAAAGCAAAGCTTCACTTTCATCCAGGGTACTTCCATCAAATATGGGTTAAGGCAAAGCATGGTAATACCCGCTGTTGCAGTCAATATCATTGCCGGGGTGGTAATGATATTCATCAGCTTACGCTCCATGATCTCGAACTGGGCTGACAGGATATTACGTTCTAGTTCAGGCTTTTCCTGGGCTTCAGTATGGTAAATAAAAAGGCGTACCATATAAAACAACCCTGCCATCCAGCTTACTACGAAGATGATATGAATTGCCTTTATATATTGATAGTATTCCATAGCCCCCTAACCCCCTGAAGGGAGAATTGAATGTTTATTTGTTAATACCTGAACTCTTTTATAATTTCAACCGCGTACTTCACATTATCGAAAGGGATATCAGGCATAATACCGTGGCCGAGGTTGAAGATAAAACCGGGCTCATCCTTCATTCTGTCGAACAATTTATAGATACGATCTTTGATCACCGCTTTATCGGCATACAAAATATGCGGGTCAAGGTTACCTTGTACAGCTATCCCTTTAGGTAAACTCTGTTTGATGTTGAGCAGATCCGCATTCCAATCGATCGATATCACATCGGGTTTTGCTTCTGCCATTAGCGGCGCGAAAACCGAACTTCCTTTGCAGAAGGAGATCACCGGGATATCCTTACGGTTCAGTTTGCTGATGATATCTACATTGTAGTTATGCGAGAACTCTTTATAATCGTCCCAAGCCAATGCTGTTGCCCAGCTATCAAATAACTGAACAGCGTTAACACCAGCGGCTATTTGCATGTTCAGGTAGTCAACCGTTACTTTGGCAATTTTGCTTAATAGCCTGTGCGCCATTTCGGGATGGTTATGCAGCATCAGCTTGGTCAGCTTAAAATCTTTTGACGATCCGCCTTCAACCAAATAACTCATCACTGTAAAAGGAGCGCCTGCAAAACCTATCAATGGTATTTTACCATTCAGACGTTGTTGGATAACCTTTATCGCATCGGCAACATATTGCAACTTGTGCGTAACATCAATCTCCAAAGCATCAATGTCGGCCATGGTACGCACCGGGTTAGAAAACTTCGGACCAACATTGGCACCAAAGCTTAGATCACCACCCATAGCCTCGGGCGTAACCAAAATATCCGAGAAAAGGATGGCTCCATCAATACCCAACAGATCTACCGGTAACATGGTCACATCGGCAGCAAGCTCCGGGGTTTTGCACATTTCTAAAAAGGAGTACTTGTTTTTTATCTCCCAATACTCTTTCATAAAACGGCCGGCCTGGCGCATCATCCATACGGGTGGGCGTTCAGTCTTTTCCGAAAACGCGGCTCTGATCAGTAACGAATCTCTCATTTGTATAAAAGGCAATTAGCTTGCCTTGCGTGTTTTTAGTTCTTTTTCAATTTGTGCTATCACATCCTTCATTTTAGCACTTATCTTTTCTTCCTGCCTTGTGGCGAGCTTTAAATAAGCCTCGGCCTTTTCGTAATTGGCGTTACGCACACTAATGTTGGCTACATGTACCAATGCGGCCACATGATCATTAGCGGAGCGTAGCGGGTATTGCGCGGCGAGCTCATAATGAACTTCGGCCTGTGCGAAATCGTTTTTTTTCAGGGCGATGCCGCCCAGCATAAACTCGTAAAAGCCCCGGCGTTTTTTGCTTAGCCATTCGGGTTTGTGTATTTGCTGTAACAGTGACTCGGCACGGTCAAAATCTTTGTTATGATAAAATTTTGCCGCCAATATGATTGGTCCTTCTTTAAAATAGCCCCATATCAGCACCAGCATCAACAGTCCCGCTACAGCGGCAACCTCGTAGGTGCGGGCATAAATAAATACCGCTACCATCACCGCGAAGATGCCAATTACCGCTATACGTGCCTGATTTGTAAACATTAATGGTGATCGGTAAATTTATAACCTACGCCCCTTATCGAATGAAAATAAACCGGTGTTTTTGGATCTGGTTCAAAATACTTACGGAAGGTAAGGATAAAGTTATCGATGGTGCGGGTTGATGGGTACACATCATAGTTCCAAACAGTTTCCAATATCTGCTCGCGCGATACGGCTTCATTACGGCGCTCAATTAACAGCTTCAATAACATGGTTTCCTTTTTAGTTAATGGTGTGATGGAGCCATCGCCATTCACCAACTCGAACGAGTTAAAGTGGATGGTTTTATCGCCAATCATGTAACTGTTAAACTCTTTCAGGTCGTCGCCTTTTAAGCTGCGTTTTACCAGGTTGTTTACACGAAGTATCAACTCTTCAAGGTTAAATGGCTTGGTCAAATAATCATCCGCGCCTTTTTTCAATCCTGCAATTTTATCTTCGTTGGTGTTTTTAGCGGTAAGGAACATGATGGGTACTTCCGAGTTCTCCAAACGGATGGTTTCGGCAACTACGAACCCATCTATTTCGGGCATCATTACGTCCAGTATCACCAGGTTAAAACGCTCTTCTTTAAATATCTGTAATGCTTTTTTACCGTTGTTGGCTGTAGAAACTTTATAACCTTCTAACTCAAGGTTCAATTTAATGGCTTCTAACAAATGCTCTTCATCTTCTGCCAGTAAAATTCTTTTTTTTGTAGGCATCATATTGTGATTTTTAGATTAAAATATTATCCGAAAACAACTTCAAAGACACTTCCTTTGGGTCGGTTGTCGCGGATATGGATAGAGGCTTCGTGCTTGTCCAACACCTGCTTTACAATAAACAAGCCAAGCCCTGTTCCTTTGGTATTTCGGGTATCTTCGTTGCCAACACGGTAAAATTTATCAAAAATATGTGCCTTTTCGTCATCTGCTATGCCAATACCGTTATCGGCAACAGTAAAATGCACTTCGTTATCCTTACGGAAAAGTTTTACGCTCACAGCCTCGCAGGGCGGCGAATATTTCACGGCATTTTCTATCAGGTTAGTTACTACCGATGTCATGGCGAATTTATCACCGGTTATTTCTACCTGTGGCTCAATTTCGGCATTAATGGTTTGCTCGCGGCCATCACATTTGTTTACCTGCAGGCGGTTCACCACGCTATCTACCAATAACGACAGGTTAAATTTCTCTTTCGGGAAGGTATAAGTCTGGTTATCAATTTTTGTGGCGATGAGCATATTTTCTACCAGGTCGTCCAGTCGCTCAATATCCTGCAAACACTTATCAATAAAATTGATGCGTTGCTCACGATCAAGATCGCGCTTTTGGATGGTTTGCAAAAATAGCTTAATTGATGCCAGCGGCGATTTTAACTCATGAGTTACCGATAACAAAAAGTTTTTTTGGCGCTTGTGTAATTCGCGCTCCTTGTTGATGGATTTGTGCAGGTAGTAAGCGCCCACCAATATGATGAATAAAAACACCGCCAGTTCGCCCGATATCATCCCCACACTGGAAGGTTTAGCACGAATTAATAAAATACCCCACCAAAACAGTTCGGCAACTGCATAGATCATTAAAAAGTAGAATATAATAAACGGCTTTCTCATTTTCTTACTTTCTGAATACCAGGTCTAAACTTTCAAATATAGCCCTTTTAGCTTTCTCTAATTCAACTTTTGTATGTGCTGATGAAATAAAGCCAACCTCGTAGCCCGAAGGGCCTAAATATATGCCACGGTTCAATAATTCGCGGTGCATTACCTTGAATTTCTCCATGCTCGAGGCATCAATTTCTTCGGCGCTTCGGATGGCTTCGCTATCCGTAAACGCGAACCAGAATATTGATCCTATCGAAAATACTTTGAACTTATAATTACGTGCCGATGCAAAGCGCTGGATAGATGCTGTAAACTCTTCGGTTTTCCCGTTCAAATCGCGATAAAAGCCCATGCGCAGCAGCTCGGACAGCTGCGCGATGCCTGCCGCCATAGCAACCGGGTTACCCGATAATGTGCCCGCCTGATAAACCGGACCTTCGGGCGATACATTAGCCATGATCTCTTTTGATGAGCCGTAGCAGCCTACAGGCATGCCACCGCCAATGATCTTACCATAAGTAATAATATCCGGTTTTATCTGGTAATATCCGGCCGCACCTTCAAAGCCTACACGGAAGCCCGATATTACTTCGTCAAATATCAACAACGTTCCGTTTTTGGTGCAGATCTCACGTAAAAACTCGAGGTATTCTTTTTCCTGTAAAAGCAAGCCGTTATTGGCCGGGATAGGCTCGATAATGATGGCAGCTATCTGATCTTTAAACTCTTCGAAAGCTTTGGTTAAGGCATTCTTATCATTTAATGATATCACGATGGTTTCATCGGCAAAAGCCTTGGGTACACCTGCCGATGAGGTTTCGCCAAAAGTAACCAGGCCTGAACCCGCTTTTACCAGCAGCGCGTCAACGTGCCCGTGGTAACAGCCTTCAAACTTTAATATTTTATCGCGCTTGGTATAGCCACGGGCCAACCTGATGGCCGACATAACAGCCTCAGTACCCGAGCTTACAAAACGCAACTTTTCGATGTATTTGTTATTCTTCAATATCAGTTCGGCCAGCTCGTTCTCCAAAGCTGTTGGCGCGCCGAACGACATGCCATTTTGCATTACCTCGGTTACCTTTTCGCGAACTTTGGTATTGTTATGGCCTAAAATGAGCGGCCCCCATGAGCAGCAAAAATCAATAAACTGGTTATCATCGGCATCCCAGATATGGCAGCCATCGCCTTTCTGGATAAACAGCGGCGTACCGTAAACCGACTTAAACGCCCTTACAGGAGAGTTTACGCCTCCCGGAAAAAAGCTTTTGGCTTTAGCATATAAATCGGCAGATTTTTCCCTGCTGATATCCGGCTTTGACGATAAATTAACCGGCATCTCGCCCTCATTCCCTGCAAATATCTTTTTTATTGAATCGAACATTCTTTTTAAGTCAAAAAATTAAAATTCAAAACTCAAAAAGTTAGCGGTCATTTTGACTTATAACTTTTGAATTTTGACTTATATTAAAGCCACCCCTTTTCCAAAACTTCCTTCGCATGATACGTCAGTATCGATGTTGCTCCTGCCCTGCGGATGCTTGTCAATATCTCCATTGTTGCGCGTTGCTCATTTAGCCAGCCATTTTTGGCAGCGGCTTTTACCATAGCGTATTCGCCGCTTACGTTATAGGCCGCTACTGGCAATTCGGTGTTATCTTTTAAGAGTTTGATCACATCCAGGTACGATAATGCCGGTTTTACCATTAAAAAATCGGCGCCTTCATATTCATCCAGGCGTGCCTCTATCAGTGCTTCACGCTGGTTGGCGGGGTTCATCTGGTATGTTTTTTTATCACCATGTTTTGGTGCCGAATTTAAGGCATCCCTGAAGGGGCCATAAAAAGCGCTGGCATATTTTGCCGTGTAACTCATGATAGATACATTGGTGAATTTATTATCATCTAACACTTTGCGGATATAACCTACCCTGCCATCCATCATATCCGAAGGGGCGATGATATCAGCTCCATTTTGCGCATGCGCCAGTGCCATTTTACCCAGTATCTCTAAGGTTTCGTCGTTCAGTATCTCCCCGTTCTCAACCAAGCCATCGTGGCCATCGCTGCTATACGGGTCCATAGCCACATCGGTAACAACGCATACTTCCGGAAAGTTCTGCTTTACTTCCTTTATTGCGCGCAGGTACAGGCTGCCATCGCGGTGACTTTCGGTGGCGTATTTATCTTTTAATGATTCTTCGATATTAGGGAACAGATCAAACGCCATTAAACCCAATTTGGCACAACTTTCCACCTCGCGCAGCAGGTTATCTACGGAGTATCGGTAAATGCCCGGCATTGATGCAACCTCAACCTTTTGGTTTGTTCCATCTACAATAAATAACGGAAATATAAAGTTTGCCGCGCTGATATGCGTTTCCTGCACCATCTGGCGGATCACTTCACTTTTCCTGTTTCTTCTTGGTCGTTGTAGCATTTTATTTTTAGTCCATGGACCATAGTCGGTAGACCATAGTTCTGTAATTTCAATATATAATCATAGCCATGGTCTATGGACCATCGACTATGGACTTCTTCCTAAACCTCGATCCCAAATACCGCCTCGGCCAAACCTATTTCGTCCGGCGAGAATGGCAGTACATACTTTACGCCCATCTCATCAAACTTTTTACCCGTTGATTTACCTATGGCAACCACTTTCTGATTAGAATCCAGTAAATTATCGGCAAAATAAGCATCTACATTTGATGGGCTGGTGAATACCAACACATCGGCCACGGAGCCCTCTATTTCTTCCTGTATTACGGTTTCATAAACGGGCAGGTCAACTATTTTTGTATCGGCAGATAAGCCTTGCTGTATACTACGCAACGAATTTTCGGCGCAAGGGAACAGAATATTTTCGCCATTAGCTATCGCTGCAAAATCAGCAGCAATATCTGCGGTATCTACATCATCGCCTGTATAATCAGCAAAATGGCCATTTCGGCGCAGGGTGTCTTCCGATCCGCGTCCCATTACGCCAAACTTTACTTTTTTAGGAAATTGAGGTTTGAGTTCGAAAAAATATTCCACCGCGTTTTTGCTGGTAAAGAATATCCAGTCGATATTTTTTAAGATAAACGGATCGAGCTTGGTAATAACCGGAACAGTACGTATTAACGAACGGGCCTCAACCTGAACGCCCAACTTTTCGATGGCGCGACGGAAATAACTTTGCTCGGATAAGTCGCGCGAGATAAATACTTTATCAAAAAACTTCCTGCCCTTATCAAAGTACGGGATGATCTTAGCAGGCAGGCTTTCGGCATCGTCGCTCTCTAAAAACAACCTGTCCGGAAACTCGTCGCCCTCATCAGCTTTGGATACAAACACCTGGTACTTATCATCGTGTTTGCGGCAGTAGCAGCCCAAAGGCAAATGGCAACCGCCGCCAAATAGTTTTAATACATTACGCTCAACCGCCAGCTCCTGCTCAACATTTGCATGATGCAGGTGTTTCTGTAAAGCCTCAAATAATTCGTTATCGCTTTCGCGGATCTGTATGGCTAACACGCCTTGCGCGGGTGCGGGTATTAATTCCGTAGATGCTAATTCTTCTATATAAAACTCGCTCAGGTCTAAACCTAACCTTACTACGCCTGCTTTAGCCAGCATAATGGCATCATAACCTTCATTCCGTAGTTTGTTAATACGGCTTGGTACATTACCTCGTAGTTCCTCTATCTCCAGATCGGGGCGCATGGCCAGCAATTGGGCCTTACGGCGATTGGACGACGTACCCACTATACCGCCAAACTTTACGCTCAGCTTTTGGTGAACATCAACACAATCTTTTAATATCAATAAAATATCGGCAGGGTCTTCGCGCTCAGATACGGCAGCGATGATGAGGCCCGGCGGATTTTCAGTAGGCAGATCTTTGTGCGAATGCACGGCAAGATCGATAGTTCCTGCCAGCAACTCTTCTTCCAACTCCTTGGTAAAAAAGCCTTTGCCTTCCAGTTTATCAAAACTCAGGTTAAGTATGCGGTCGCCCTGGGTTTTGATGATCTTCAGTTCGGCCTCGATGTTATTTTCGGCCAGCCTGTCTTTTACAAAATTTGCCTGCCAAAGGGCCAGGTCGCTTCCACGGGTACCAATAATGAGTTTTCTGTTGAACATATCTTTTTATCGCAGCGCAAATTTAACCTTTATAAGGTTCAATGATAAAAATAATAAATGTTATGAGGATAGCCTGACTAAAAAGATATTAATTACAGTTATTCACCAAAATCTCTTTGGCCATTACCATGGGTACGCTGATATACTTTTTCTCCATGTAATCCATTATCTTTTCGAGCACTTCGCGCGATTGCGGATCTAAGGCACCTATCTCATCGGCAAAAACAGAGTTTACAGCTTTGCGGCGTATCTCTTTTATTTTAACCGGCACCTGGTTCATGGCTACTTCTACCTGGCGTTGTTTCAACACCGGTAAAAACTCCTGAATGTTGGTTTCGATAATACGCTCGGCATGCACCAATTCATCATAACGCTCTTTAAGGTTGCTTTTGGCCAGCTCATTCAACGAATGCACTTCGATAAAATTGACAGAAAATTGCGCCAAAACCACGGGGTCCGTATCATTTGGTATAGCCAGATCAACAATGGTTTTTTTGTTGGTCTCGCCGTTTAGCAGCGTAGCGTAAATTTCGGGGGTGATGATGGGTTGCGTTGCCGATGTACAGGTAATAATGGCATCGAAACCTTTATTGTAATTTTTCAGTTCATCAAGCGTAAAGGCTTCGCCATTCAATTCTTTAGCTAATTCTTCGGCTTTTGACAGCGTGCGGTTGAACACCGAGAAGTTTGAAAATTTATGTTTTTGAAGATATTTTGAAATGTTGCGATTGGTTTCGCCTGCGCCGATGATGAGTATCCGGGCATTTGAGCAGAGCTTGAGGTCTTTTAATTTGCGATATGCTAATGATACTACCGAAATTGGCTTTCGCGATATATGTGTATCGGTATAAACCTCTTTTGCTGTTTTAACCACCCTTGCCATCACCATTCGCAGGTAATCGCCGGTAAGGCCTGCTTCTTTACAACACTCATATGCTTTACGCACCTGTGCCAAAATTTCCTTTTCGCCTACAATAAGGCTCTCTAATGAGCACGATGTACGCAGCAGGTGATTGAGGGCATCCTGCTCGCTGTAAATTGAAACGCCATCTAAAAAGGTGCCCATGTAATGCGAGCAGATGCCGATATTTAAAGCGTTAATAAATTTCTGGGTAAATTCTTTATCAACTACCTGCGATGTTGCCAAAACAAATTCGACACGGTTACAGGTTGCTAAGTAAAAAATTTCGGGAATTTGAAACTCACTTTGAACCTGTTTAAGCTTTTCGGTTAGGTTTTCCTGGCAAATAACCAGTTTGCCTAATTCCTTTAGCTCAATTTGTTTATGCGTAAATGCTATAACTTTTAGATACTTCAAAGCAGTTTAAATATGACCCGACAAAAGTAACACGCCGAAAGAGATGCAATGTCAACACTTTGTCAAACAAACTCAATTTAGAATGGTTATAAATTAGGTTTAAATATGTGTTTTGACATAATTTAAACCAAAATACCACTGAGTATACAACCTAAAATCAGGATTTACCGTACATATTTTTAAAAGCAAATGATAAAAAAGACAGGCCTTGTAATATTAGTATTATTTTACCTGCTCGCGGGGATGAATCATTTCAGGATGCCCGGAACTTATGTGCGTATTATTCCGTCATATTTGCCAAATCCTGCTTTATTAAACATATTATCAGGTATATGCGAGATCGTTTTTGCTGTATTATACATTTTTCCGGCAACGAGGCAATTAGCCGCCTGGGGGATTATGGCTATGCTCATCGCCTTTTTGCCTGTGCATATCGACATGATCCTGCATGCGCCTGTTATGCTGGGTAATTTTAAAGTAACCCCGTTAATAGCATGGCTGCGTATACCCTTACAGGCATTGTTTATACTATGGGCATGGTGGTGCAGCACACCTGATTGATAGGCCGGTTAAAGCACAGCTATTTTTTGCTGTATCACATCTTTATCTTTTTTAGTTTTGGCCAAAGCATGTGCTTTTTGATACTGTAGTTTGGCATGCTTCTTATCAATATCCTTATACAGTTCGCCCAGCAGGGTAAAATAAAAGTAATTACCGGTTAGCTGCAATTTTTCGGCTTCTGTAATGGCCTGCGCGGCACCGCGGGCTTTGTAGAGCGCAAAAGTACGGTTAAGTGCTACGCTGGGCGAATAATTGATCAATAACAACTGGTTATATAACTGCAATATATGCTCCCATTTTTGTGGGGTATCAGCCTTTTGGGAGTGCATTTGCGCTATGGCAGCCTCAATATGGTATGATGTGAGCTCGGTACCTCCTACCGATAAATGCAGGTAGTAATTACCTTGTTTTATCAGTTCTTTATCCCAAAGTGTTTCGTCTTGGTCTTCATATAAAACAACATCGTTATTATTGTCAAACCGGGCGTTAAAGCGCGATGCATGGAAACACATTAACGCGATCAAAGCATTAGTTTTATGCAGGTTGGTACTTTCGCATCCGGTGAGTATTACCCCGAGCCGCATCGCTTCGAGGCACATATCGGTACGCAGCTTTTCGCTTTGGGTTGTAGAATTGTACCCTTCGTTAAACAACAAGTAAATGGTATGCAGCACATTATCCAGCCGTTGGTTTACTTGCTGTTCGGCAGGCATTTCAAGAGCTACCTTTGCTTCGCGCAGCTTTTCGCGGGCACGGTACAGGCGCTTGTTGATGGTTTCTTTATTGGATAAAAAGGCCTCGGCTATCTCATCAATACCAAAACCGCAGAGGATACGCAATGCCAGGCCTATTTGCGCTTCATCGGGTATTATGGGGTTGCAAATGGCAAACAGCATTTGCAACTGACTATCTTGTATATTCTGTTTTGAAAAATCGAGATTAATCTGATATCCGGCTTGCTCGTTAAGTATTAAGGCGGGGCTTACCTTTTCGGCAAATACCTTATCGCGGCGCAAATACTCCAGGGTCTTATTTTTAGCTACGGTGTACAACCAGGCCGTAGGATTGGGCGGAATGCCTTTTATGCCCCATGTTTCGGTGGCTATCAAAAAGGTTTCGCTCACAATGTCTTCTGCCAGCTCAACATATTGCAGCCCAAAAAGCTTACTGATCACTGTAACCATTTTGGAGAACTCCCGGCGGAACAAATGTGGGATGAACGCTGTTTCGTTTTGCATTAATGGTAAATATAGGCTTGTTGTTTGTATAATGAATGACTTTATAAAATTGAGACATCATAAAAACTAAATTTATAAAGCTGGTTATTAATAATTTGAATTTGATAACTTTATTTAACCAATTATACTGACCATGAACGATCAAACCGGGCCAAGCCTTGTTATTGTAGCCTATAAACCTAAACCGGGTAAAAACGAGGCATTAAAACAAATAGTAGATAACCACGTGCCCGACCTGGCAAAATTAGGTTTAGTAACCAACCGCAGGCCAACAATAATGGAAGCTGCCAACGGGACCATTATTGAAGTTTTTGAATGGATAAGCCCCGAGGCCATACAGCAGGCGCACAGCCATCCCGAAGTGCACAAAATATGGGCTGCCTTTGCCGAAGTGTGCGATTGTGTGCCTTTAAATACGGTAACAGAATCGGCAGATATGTTCGTGGGCTTTAAACCCGTAAATTAAGCCGCGAAGCCATCTGTTTTAAGCTTCTTTTGTACTTCCTGTTTGTAATTACGACCAATGGGCAGTTCATGCCCGCCGACCTCAATACTGTAAGAATAAAAGGATGTAATTTTACTTACAGCTACGATAAATGAGCGGTGTATGCGGATAAAATTCCTTTCGGGGAGCATTTCTTCGAGGATGCTGATTTTTTGTTTAGTGATGTACACGTTATCTTTAATCACCACTTTTACGTAATCACGCTGGCTTTCTATCCATAAAATATCATTCACGTTTACCTTAATGGTTTTTCGTTCCACTTTAAGATACAGAAACGATTCACGGTCGCCAACGGGGCTTTCATAGCTGATGGCGGCATTGCTCTTCTGCTCGTTTAAGCGGTAAATTTTATCTACTGCACGAAAAAAACGCTCGAAGGATATGGGTTTGAGCAGGTAATCAACGGCGTTCAGTTCAAAGCCGTCAATAGCATACTCGCTGTAGGCGGTGGTGAATATTACCTTGGGCGGATTTTTAAGGTTCTTTAAAAAATCGGTACCTAACATGCCGGGCATTTTAATATCCAGAAACATCAGGTCGATGTTTTTTTGTTGTAATAACTGAAAAGCCTGCATGGCATCGCGGCATTTACCTACCACCTCAAACTGCGAAAACTTTTGCAGGTGATTTTCGACCACCTCGATGGCGTGTGGCTCATCATCAACAATAAGTGTGCGTGTTTTCATGAGTTTGTTAATTGTGTTACAGCGAGTGCCGGAGCCTGTGTCAATTCAAGTTCTAACATCACCAAAAAAACATCTTCATCATCCATAATTTTCAACTGATAGGTTGAGGGATAAAGTAATTCGAGGCGTTTTTTTATGTTTTGTATACCGATGTTACCATAATGCTTACCTGCATCAGCGGCAACAGTTTCAGGCTTGCTGTTGGATACTTTAAATTTTAGTTTATTGCCGGTAACATTCAGATCAATATTGATCCAGGTATCGCCTGTCATTTCGCTGGTACCGTGTTTAAAAGCATTTTCAACCAGAGGAAGCAGCATAAGCGGCGCTATCATTTTATCATCGAGGTTACCGTCAATATTAAAATTCATCTCCAGCCGGTCTTCGTAGCGTATTTTTTCCAGGTCCATATAATGCTGCAGCATTATTACCTCCTTTTTCAAGTTCACTTTATCCGCATTACACTCGTAAAGCATATAGCGCAGCATATCCGACAGGCCAATAACCACCCCCGGGGCCTTTGGTGATTGATTAAGAGTAAGGGCATACAAATTATTTAGTGTATTGAACAAAAAATGCGGATGCACCTGGCCCTTTAACGCTCTTAATTCGGCCTGGATGGCCGCTTGTTTACGTTCGTACCAAAGCTTGAATAGCTTGATCACTACGGCTATCCATATCACAAAGTTCATCATCTTAACCGAACTGATGAAATGATAGGGGTTGAATAACTGCTGCCAAAAGGTTTGTTTACTATCTTCAATAATGGACCAATCCGCCGAGGGCAGGTTTTTAATAATATTGGGATTACCGATAAGTATATCAATCACCCGGCCTGCAAAAGCAGCTGCACAACTTACACACAGCACCCAAAATATAAAGCTGATATAATGCGACCTGAGCAGGTATGCGGGTATTAGCCAATAAGCTATCAGGTAAAAATACCCCATATGCAGGGGCATGTAAAAAATACCGTTGTAAGCCGATATGGCATAAGTGCTTTTAACAGAATAAATAACAAGGAAAACCACATACACAATCACCCAAAAAGCAATATGCAGCATTATCCTGCCGGTTTTTATACTATTTGAGGGCATGCGCGTATTCATAGCACTAAATTACTTCTAATCAATTAAATAAAACAAAAATGGGTTTCAGTATCGACAAAAAGCAAATTTACGTAGACGAAAAGCATACAAATAGTACTTTTTAGCCTATTAAAATAGATAAATGGCATTTAAACGCCAAAAAAAACAGTTTACCACTGTAACCATCCGGTGTAGCATCAGTTTGAGAAACACCACTTAAGGTGATATACTTTTGATCCATAATCAAACAACAAAAACATTTTAATTAACAACAACATGAAAAAAGCAATATTAATTTTAGTGCTGGCGGGTATAGCCGGTTTTGCAAAAGCACAAAAAGTACAAGCCCCCCAAAATGGCTACTGGGTAGTTGAAAGCAATAAGCACACCCCCAAACAAAGCATTGTAAAATTTTACAACCTTGATAATGTGCTGATACACCAGGAAAACGTTTCGGGGAAAAAAGTTAAGGTTAACAACAACCGCACCCGCCAGGCATTAAACAACACTTTGCAATTGGCATTAAACGGCAAACTCCAAAACGAGCCAATTTTGGCTATGGAGCTTTCTAAATAATTCTATAATATCAGTAAAAAGTAGAATGGATGGTTCACTCAAAATGCAGGGTGGGCCATTTTTTGTTTATAGCTGCGGCTCAATCCAGTTACCATCGGTTTTGATGATATCGATCAAATGATCAAGCGCTTTGGTAGCGCTTACATTTTTTTCTACCACTTCTTTACCGCGATACAACGTTATCTTATCCGGCCCTGCGCCTACGTAACCGTAGTCTGCATCGGCCATTTCGCCGGGGCCGTTTACTATGCAGCCCATAATGCCAATTTTTAAGCCTTTAAGGTGACTGGTACGGCTGCGGATCATCTGCGTGGTTTCCTGCAGATCGAAAAGCGTACGGCCGCAGCTTGGGCAACTAATGTATTCTGTTTTGGATATGCGCGAGCGTGTAGCCTGCAAAATACCAAAAGCGGTTGAGGTAATTACTTTGGTTGGGATGGATGGCGAATCTATCCAGATACCATCGCCAAAACCATCAACCAGCAGTGCGCCCATATCGGTAGCGGCAAATAATTGCAGCTTTGATACCGGCTCATCGGCACTGGTAATATCGCCTGCTTTGGTTAGATCAAATTCAGTTGCGGGATAAGTTCTTTTGATGATGACAGGAACATCCAAACCTAATTCTTCCATTTTGAAGAAGAAAGCGCGTTCGTCCTGCATCCCATTAAGGGCGTCGGTTTCCAATACAAAAACCAACGTTTTATCTAAAGTCAACGCGCCAAAATCTTCTGATTCCAAATCATCCAATTTAATCCGGACCAAATTCAGCGCGGTATCCTTTTGGCTTTCGCCGATATATTCGTTCAGACTAAAAACCGGGTGGCAAAGGGTTTTATTAGCCAATGCTTGCCAGCTTTTGTGATTGTATAATTGCTTTAAATTACCGGGTAGGTTAAACGATGGCAAGCTATCGCCTAAATAAACAAAATCAACCGACTGCTCGGCCATGTTGTATTTATCCAACAAGGCGTTGTACAGGTAACCGGCATCGTCCAATACGGCAGCGTCTTTCAAATTTGCTTTTGAAAGATCAACAACTACCCTCGGCACCATATGCCCACCAATGAAGGCGTTGGCTTCGTATGTTTCCCTACGGAGTCCTGAGTCGGGAGTCTTTAGTCGGGAGTCTTTTATTTCCATAGCTTGTGACTTTGGACTCAAGACTTCAGACTCAAGACTTCTATCAACATATCTCTTAACCAAGGCCTGCGCTACGGGTATTTCGTACTCCGGCTCTTCGGTCAATGATACACGGACGGTATCGCCGAGGCCATCTTCTAATAAAGTGCCTATACCCACGGCCGATTTGATACGTCCATCTTCGCCATCGCCGGCTTCAGTAACACCGAGGTGGAGCGGGTAATTCATGCCTTCAGCAACCATCGTTTCAACCAATAAGCGGTATGCCTGTACCATTACCTGCGGGTTGCTCGATTTCATGGAGATAACGAGGTTATAATAGTTCATATCCTCGCACATGCGCATAAACTCCATGGCAGACTCTACCATGCCGCGGGGGGTATCGCCATACTGGCTCATTATCCTATCGCTCAGCGAACCGTGGTTAGTACCAATGCGCATAGCGGTACCATACTCTTTACAAACCTTTACCAGTGGCGCAAATTTGGTATAGATACGGTCAAGCTCAGCCTGGTACTCGGCAGGGGTATATGTTAACTGGTCAAATTTCTTTTTATCGGCATAGTTGCCGGGATTAACGCGCACTTTTTCTACAATCCGTGCAGCAACTTCGGCGGCGTTGGGGGTAAAATGTATATCGGCTACTAACGGGGTTTTGTAGCCGCGTGCACGCAGTTCTTTTTTTATTTCGGCCAGGTTTTGGGCTTCCTTAATACTGGGGGCGGTTATACGCACGTACTCGCAGCCTGCATCTATCATCCTAATGCTTTGCTCCACCGTGGCCAGGGTATCCATGGTATTGGTGGTGGTCATGCTTTGGATACGGATGGGGTTATCGCCACCTAAAGGGATATCGCCAATAAATACTTCGCGCGTTTTAAAACGCGAATACCCGGTTAACGAGTTACAGTAACGACCTTTTAATAGTTTGATAGCCTGAGCATCCATGAGCGTATGTTATTGATGCAAAAGTATAAAATCGGCGGGTTTTATTGGTTGGGATAAGGTAAAGTTTATTTAAGAAGAAAACTATGCCGGGCGCTTTGATACAGATTTGACAAATTTGGAATTTGTCAAATCTTGCAGCTGCTTACTTTGCTCTCTTCACAATAAAACAATTCGACATTTGATCGTGTATACCCTGGTGGCGAAAAGACCATAGAATTTTCATATAGGCAAGAAAAGCGAACGGGCCGATAACTAAGCTCATTACATCATAAAGTATTTTGCCCAGGTTACGCAACAAGGCATGCCCAAAGGTTAAGGCATAGCCCAGGTTATCTACAACGGCCAATCCTAAAATATATTTACCTATTGAGCCACGGAAACGTGTTGATTCGCACAAAGAATGGTACAAAATTGTCATCACAAATATAGCCGCCTGTATGATCATCATTTCTGTACGATATTTCAACAGGTTTTCCTGAACCTTAGGATCAGTTAAAAATGCGATATTAAAAATACTGGTTATACGTGCCATAAATCCCGGAAAGAAAATAAAGGCCAACAATTCAGTAGTAAACACTACAATAATGGTATCGATGATAAAGGCAGGCAAACGCAACCAAAAGCTCGCTGTATTTTCGGGAGTTGGGTAGTAAATACCCTCGCTGATGAAGTAATCGGCAAATTCGGGTAAAGTATATGCTTCTGCTCCCTGGCTTTGCAGGGGTAATATAATCAGGTCATCGGGCTCAAGTGGCCTGTCCATCAGCTCCTGCGCAGTAAACGGGCCTTCTTTTTTACCCGAGTCTAAAATATAGTATTCAACATCCATAACAGCTATAACAAGCTGCTAAATTAATGGTTTATAACATATAATCGCTATAAATTGTAAGGTATAGGGATGGATGCTTGTTGTTACTTATTAAAACCGATAACAAATTCGGCTATTTGTTCCAACAAGTCATCGCCCAGGTCGCCATCGCCTTCGTAGCGCCATTCCTTTTGGTCGTTAACAATGATCTTGCCCAGCTCAACAGGCTCTTCATGCGCAATAAATTTCCCGGTATTATTATTCCCTGTTTCGGCCAGCTCAAATATTTCATTCGGGTCCCAGGGTTCTTCATGGTTTTGCAAAAACAAGGGTGTTATACGTATATCACGGTCAAGGTGATCTATCTTTATTTTAATTATCGCACTTTCTGTTAGCATGATACCGGCTATTTACTTATACTACAAAAGGCATGAAAAATTGTTTGGGTTTTTGACTCACATCCATAAGAGCCACTTAGACCGGTTGTTGCCTGGCCAACTAACCTCTCTTCGTAAAGAAGTGCTCTTTATAACAGCCTGTCTTTCATTACCAGGGTGCCCGCAATCATGTCATGCAGGCATTGTTGCTTTTTATTAAAAAAACAAATGATGTAGCCTAAAAACAATGTACCATTGGATACAATTTTAGCCAGGTTACGTGCGGCAGCCTTACTATAATCTATAGGCGAACCATCTTCATTACATACACGTATTTTAAGGAGTATCTTTCCATAGGTAGCTTGTTTTGCCGAACCTTCCATTAAAATATGGTAAATAAAATTGAGCAAAGGGATAACAATAAGGCCCAATAAAAATATCATCATCCTGGCTATTTGGTTGGGGATGATGAGCATGGCGATAACAGAAATAAGGATGAACGTACCTGCTACAATAGCCAGATCAATAATTGCTGCAAAAGCGCGCTCATCAAAACTGCCAAAATACTGTGGCATTATGTTTTGGCGTGCAAAACCAAAAAGCGAGCGCAGTTCAGCAATTTCATGCGCTTCTTTATAATCGTCCATGCCATCGGTACGTACAAAGTCTGCCGGCTTAAGGCCTTTAGTTTTTAATTCATCAATGGTAAATGGCCCTTCGGGTTTGCCGTTAATCACTAATACATAAGTTGAGGCCATGGTATAAAAATAAAAAAAGGGAACAAATATTTGTTCCCTTTACTGTTATAATGTGGTATTAATACCTCGTTACATTAAATTCGGACATGCCGCCTTTAATATTAATATCGATCTTGTTTGTTGCCTGGCTATACCCCGGTGTTTCATAATCAGAATCGCCTGTTTTATTAAAACCCTCAAAGTTTTTTGATGAGAGGGCTGTGCCTGTTTTGATATGACAGGCTGCATTTTGAGGTATTTTGAGGCTAAATGAAGCCATACCGCCGTGAAATTCAACATTGGTAAGCCCTACCGGCTGGCCCATCTTCACATCGCATGATGCCATGCCGCCTTTAAAGCTTAAGTTTTTTACTTTATATGGCGACAGATCGAAATTATACGCTGCCATACCACCTTCAACATCAATATCCCAAACGGGGCGGATGTTTAGTTTAAGCTTTGCTTTACCGGAATGGCCCTTATCGCCAAAATTAAATGTAAAACCATGGTGCTTGCCTTTGCCCATACTAAATTTAAGTGTTTCCAGCGTGCTGTCTATTGTTGTTGTAAGCGAATAGTAGTTGCTGTGCTTACCCTCTGTTTCCGCTTCGAACAGGTACCTGCTGGTATCTTTAATGCTATAGCCTGTTGCGCCGCCGCTTATGGTTAAATGTGCTGTTTGTATTGCCGGCTTATAAGCCTCCACAAAATTACCTGTGTTTTTACCTTTACTGCCGGTTGTGTCGCTATCGTCGTCATTATCGTCATTTGATCTGTCGTTATCATCAAAGGTAAAATCAAAATGGTGGTAGTTATGGCGCGTTACACCGCTCCATATTAAAATACCCATACCCAATATAAGTACAGCTAATTTAATAGCTGTTGCCCAGCCGGTACGGTTATGCGCAAACACTAAGTTTACACCGGCAATTATTAATATAATTGGCCATAAGTGTATAAATGTATACCAATCAAAATTGATAACGTTAAAATTATTCAGTAAAAAAAGTGCTCCTATTATTACCAGCATAGCGCCCGGTATCAGTCTGTCTTGTTTCATGGCTTAAATATTTTCAGGTGTTTCATTTTGTTCAGCGGCTGCATTTTGTTCAGCCTGAAAAGCCTCAAACTGCTCAGGGGTGGTTTTCTTTTTACTACCAAAAATTACGCAAAGGCCTATAATTATAAATACTACGGGCCATAGCTTATGATATTCCCAGTCGGGCATGATATCATATTCGTTCAGTAAAAATATGGTTCCGAAGGTGATGAGTATGGCACCAATAATTACAGTAGCCGTTGATGCCGACCTTTCTTTTGGTACAGGCACAGTGCCCGGATCTGGCATGTTAAAATTTGCAAAATTTACGCCGGGTGTAAAGGTGAGTTTTGCAGGGATAACTACCCACATTACAATATACACCCAAAAACTCAGGCCCGCGCAGACGTTAGCGAATATGAAAATGACACGCATCAGGCTGATATCAATATTAAAATAATCGGCCAGGCCGGCGCAAACGCCGCCTAACACTTTGCGATTTTCATCGCGATATAATCTGTTTTCCATTGTGTTTTTTTAATTAATTGTTAGTTACTATAACTGGCCCGATACCGGTTTGATGATAATTTCATCAACATTTGCACCTGCACTCATGTTATACGCACTAATAATCGCCGCCGCTATATCATCAGGGGAAACGAATTTATCCGGGGATAAATCTGAGCCTTTCCACGATTCTGTAAACGTTGAGCCCGGCAATATGGTGGTAACTTTTACCGTGTGCTGCTGCATTTCGAGCCTCATTATATTACTTAGACCCAACACTGCAAATTTAGTTACAGTATACATACCGGCTTCTGCAACCGGGTTAAGCGCCGCTACAGAGCAGGTATTAAAAATATGCCCTTTTTTAGCCGCGGCAAGTTTTTTGCCGAAATAACGATAAAGCTCATAACCCGGCATTAAATTGGTATTGATGAGGTTTTGAAAAGTATCATCGGCATCATCTAAAATACTTTGGTGTATGTATGTGCCTACGTTGTTTACAATAACATCAATAAAGCCAAGCTCGGCTTCGGCAAAGGCGGCAAAGGCTTTTACCTCGGCTTTAAGCGTGGTATCGGTTTTGCGGATGGCTACTTTTATAGCGGGGTTAATGGTAAGCAGTTCATCGCGAAAAGCGGATAACTCACCTTCGTTACGTGAGCAAATTGCAAGGTTTGAGCCTTGTTTAGCAAAGGCGATGGCTATAGCGCGCCCCATTCCTTTTGAGGCACCGGTTATGATTACGTTTGACATGTTTAAACTTAAGTATTTTATTAGTTATTCGGTTATAAAGTTATTGAGTTATTAAAAAACAAAAAACCTCATTTCAACTTATATGAAAGTTAAGCGCATACAATTAGCGATTAACTAATTATTGGGGCATGTTACTTTGATGAAAAAGCGTATTTTAGCCCAATTAACAATTACTGATGTTATATAGTTTAGGAAGATATATACTTTTATTAAGGCTAAGTTTTAAAAAACCCGAAAAATTCAGCGTTTACTGGTCAGAGGTAATGCGCGAGATGGTTTCCATCGGCATTGGCTCGCTGGGTATTGTGGCCATTATATCGGTGTTTATTGGTGCCGTGGCAACCATACAAACGGCTTTTCAGCTGGTAAGCGATTTCATCCCGAAAACTATTGTAGGTACCATTACGCGCGACTCAACTATACTGGAGTTTAGTCCCACCATATCGGCATTGGTACTTGCGGGCCGTGTAGGCTCAAGCATCGCATCGCAAATTGGCACCATGCGCGTTACCGAACAGATAGACGCCCTGGAGATTATGGGTGTTAATGCACCCGGTTATTTGATATCGCCTAAAATAATTGGTGGTATCACCATGATACCTTTGCTAACTGTGCTATCTATATGCCTGGGTTTAGCGGGTGGCTATATTGCCTGCGCCGCATCAAATGAAGTATCTACGGCACAATACCTTGAGGGTTTAACCTCGGGCTTTAAAACCATTATCCTGCAGGTATCAATGGTTAAAGCGTTCTTTTTTGGGTTTATCATCACCTCTGTTTGCGCTTACCAGGGTTTTTATACATCGGGTGGCGCGCTCGAGGTTGGGCAATCGGCTACCAAAGGTGTTGTGTTCAGCTGTATATATATCCTCTTTGCCGATCTTATTATATCCCGTATCATGCTATGATAGAGACCATAAATATTCATAAAACTTTTGGTGATAACTACGTACTTAAAGGGATTGATGTAGAGCTTAAGGCCGGCAGGAACAATCTTATTATAGGTGGCTCCGGATCGGGCAAAACCACCTTGCTTAAATGTATTGTGGGCTTGCACAAGCCCGAAGAAGGCGAAGTGATATATGATGGCCAGAACTTTACGCAAATGGATTTTGAAGAACGTGTGCCTATACGCAAGCAAATTGGCATGCTGTTTCAAAGCTCGGCCCTGTTCGACTCAATGACTGTGCAGGATAATATTATTTTCCCGCTCAACTTGTTCACTACAATGAGCAAAAAAGAAAAAATTGAACGTGCAAACTTTTGCCTGGAGCGTGTTAACCTTGCCGGGAAGAACAAGCTTTTCCCTGCTGAGCTTTCGGGCGGGATGAAAAAACGGGTGGGTATTGCACGTGCCATATCCATGCAGCCCAAGTATTTATTTGTGGACGAGCCGAACTCGGGCCTCGACCCTAAAACGTCTATCCTGATAGATGAACTGATAGCCGAAATTACCGAAGAGTACCAAACCACAACCGTAATTGTTACGCACGACATGAACTCGGTAATGGGTATTGGCGATCACATCATATTTTTACACAACGGCCAAAAATGGTGGGAAGGCAGCAATAAACAGATTGCCCACACCAACAATAAAGAGCTAAACGACTTTGTGTTTGCCAGTAAATTTATGCAGGCAGCAAGGGAGAAATTATAGTAGCAGTTGCAGTTTTGGGTAGCAGTTATTTAAATTGAAAGATGATCGCTACCGCAACTAAAAACTGCCACTTAATAAATAAAACTACCATCGCCCCGGCGCTGCATAATAATACCATTACGCTTTGGCGTGCCGCTCCACTTTTGCAGATTGATGGCTAAACTCACAAACAGGTACCTGCTGTTTATATTGGTATTTGTATAACTAACCGAACTTTCGGATACCGATTGATTAACAAAATTGTTCTGGTTAAAAATATCAAAGGCCTGTACTTTTAAAGTGAGGTTACGTTTGGCCCAAAATGAGTGTTCGATAGATGCGTTAACCACAAATGGATTTTGGGTAACATTGGTACCTACGCCTTCAACATAATTTTTGCTGGCATCGTAATTTATGCGCCAGCCCTTAGGCAGGTAAAAAGTCCCGTCAATTGATAAGGCAGTGGTTTTGGTATCGGTATTACGCGCATTGGGTTGAGTAAAAAATGAGCGCGCCAGGTTATAACTGATAGTAGGGTTTAATTCCAACCATTCGGCAGGATTGATCTGTGGCCCAAAACGCTGGCTAAAGCGCCAGCTATCAGAATGGTATTCCAGGTTATTACTCATTGAGATATTGTGATTATAAGCCACACTACCACTGTATTTCAAAGTATATTTTTTATCGTTAAGCTGTTTTGCCAGGCTGTAATTACCATTTGCGCTCCAGGCACCATCCTTATTCAAAAAATGCACCTCGTTATCAAAATTACCTAATTTAGGATCAAGTGTTTGTATGGTATTGGTAATGATCTGTCCGTTGGTTTTACTCAAATTACCTCCTACAGATAAAGTGAGTTTTGAATTGGCTACATAGTTATTGTAATTGGCATTAACAGAATGGCGGAATGACGGACTAAGATCCGGATTACCGATGATCACATTTTGAGGGTTTGTCCTGTCGGCAACGGGTTGTATCTGGTCAAAAGATGGTTCTTGCGGAGCGCCTGAATAATTGACACTTAGCCTTTGCGTTTGCGAGAAGATGTACTCAAAACGGGTAATAGGTATCACGGTAAAGTTGGTGCGGTATGTTGAAGCATTAAGGCTAACCTTGGTACCTTGTAAAACGGTAGGTATGGCCGTAAAACCTAAGGAAAGGTTAAATTTTTTCTTGGTTAATGCATAACTAAGGCCCAGGCGTGTTTCGGTGAGCGAGTAGCTGTATATATTGCTTAATGAATTTGCCCGTACCGTTGCGCCTGCCTTGGTGATACTATCGGTAGTGGCGGTATTATCATGCCCGTTGTAATTTACCACGCCATTAAAATCTAACCGGGCGGTGGCTGTTAAAGGTTCGGTGAAAGTGACGTTACCTGAGTAGGAATGGTTGTTATTATCCCGGCGGATGATAAAGTGCTGCAGCGAATCCTTTTTTTGTACATGAAGCGAATCATAATAAAGAATGCGGGCGTTGCGTTCGGTGTATTGATCGTTGCTGCCATTATTGGCCGATAAGGTAAGCGAGAAATTACGCTTGGGCTTTGCAAAAACATGCTGATAGAACACTGACCCGTTAAAACCTGGCACTTTTGACGAAGTGGTATTCGCGCTTGTTGAGACCTGGTTTTGGAAGCCGCTCAACGAACCTTGAGAAGTACCTGCATTGTTTGTGCCGGAGTAATTAAAGCCCGCGTTAAAGCGGAAATAATTGGTTTTGCTTGGCTCATACTGTAGTTCAACATTAGCATTATGCCCGTCTGTGCGGTTCTGTCCGGTACTTTGGTTATCATAGTTGGTTGTACCGTTAGAACTAAAATAGCTCCCGTAACTTGAATACAGGTTATTCATATTATTATAGCTGTACGTATAACTTGAGTTTACCTGTACGGTTTTACTCCACTGATCGCTGTAGGCAATGGTTGGCCGGCCATTGGTGGTATTGCCCGAACCGCCGCCGCCCTGGCCTACGCCGTTAACCATATTGCGCCAGTTTCCGCTGAGCCCTATTTGCTGGTTTGCATTAAGGCGCTGCAGATAAGCTTGCTCATCATACCTGTCATTGTTTCCTGCCGAGGCCGTTGCACGCAAAAACTGCCCGATAGATCTATCCGCCTTGGTGGTTACGTTCAGTATCTTTTGCGGTTCGCCGTCTTTGATGCCGGTACGGGCGGCGTTGGGGCCATAATCGTCAACAAATTGTGCTTTATCAATAATTTCGGCAGGCAGGTTTTTTATGGCAGCTGCAACGTTGCCCCCGTTAAAATCCTTGCCGTTTACCTTGGCTTTCTTTACTTCCTGGCCCTGGAAAGTTACTGTTCCGGCGCGTTTATCCACTTCAACACCTTCCATTTTGCTCAACAACTCGTCGAGGGTGGCATTTTCGCGCACTTTATAATCGCTGGCTTTATATTCAACCGTATCTGTTTTTATAACGATGCTGGGTGAGCCATCAACCTTAACTTCATTCAGCATCCTGTTATCCGTTTTTAGCACAATAGGGTCAAGCACCAGCTTTGGGCTCAGATCGTTCATAGAATATTTTTTTACCTGGAGCGAATAACCGATCCCCTTTACCGATAGATAAAATATGGCCCTTGTGGCATTTTTAATAATGAATATACCACGTGCATTGGTGGCAGTACGGAGTGTATCATGCGCGGTGGTTAGGGTTACGGTGGCGCCTATTACCGGTGTTTCGGTCGAGTCGAGCACAATGCCGCTCACTTCGCGAAATGGTAGCGCAGGCGGGCGGTTATCCGTTTTTGCAGGCGCTGGTGCTGTAGCCTGCCCGTATAAATTTACTGAAAACAGCAGCATGGCCACTATACGGATAAGATGTTTAACGAGGCTTTTTTTACTTCGGTAACGGCAAACAGTGATATAAAAAGCATTGCTTTTATAAATAAGCGATAAGGCAGATTTCATGCGGAAGGTTTATAACTATAAAAATAGTTGAATTATTTGGAAAAGCAAGCCCCCATCATAAATATTACAATATAGTTGATTCATCTAATGAATAATTAATTGGGTTGGCAGCGGTTATTTATTTTTTGGCTTTGGCGAGGGTGTATTCGCCCCAAAAATCGTTGGGATAAGCCATAAGTATTCCCCTGGCACCTGCGCCGGCAACAGAAACAGATCCATCGCCCCGCATAACAAGTACCCGCCCACCTCCGGTAATTTGCAGCGTTGCCCCCTTTGGGGCTATTCCGTTAAGCCTGATGTTATAACTAAACTTCGAACTTTTATCTACTGATAAGCCAAGATATTTTAGCGGTATAGCTAACTCATAATTATAGTACAGCTTATTATCCAACAGCGCTTTCGCTTCAATTTCGTAATCATTATAAACAGATACCAGGGTATCGGTAATTTGCTTTATCCCGTTAAGTGCAATAAATTTTTGCTTTTCGGTAAGGCGTTTATTCATCCTGCGCATAAAAGTATCGGTTTTCAACTTTAGTAATGTGGTATCTGCAATACCTGCCGGGCGGCCACTCAGCGATACGCTGGGCGCGGCGTTTACTTCGTAAGTTGGAAAGGTAATGATAGCAGCATCTTTATCCGTTTTCTTTCCGGACTTGCTTATGGTGATGGTTACACAGCCACGCATCATTTTATGGATCAGGTCGGCATCTTCGCCATGAATAACAAAGTATAGTTTTTCATCATCGTTAGCAATGTTATACCAAACACTTGCCGATGTATTATACGCCTGAAAACGGTTAGCCCAATCGGCAGCGTTACCGTCAATAACAACACCTGCGGGTACGCGCATACTTACTTTTTGCACATCGGGTAGCTTTTGGGCCTTGGCGACTATACTGAAATATACCAGGCAAAAACACAGCGACGCCGTTTTGAGCAACAGGGGGTGATATTGTTTCATGAATGGGAGGTTTATATCGAACTATAAATATAGTTTTATTTTAGCAAGCAAAGAATTTTTTATATTGTTGAGTAGCGGTAAGCTTTGGGGAAATGGTTGATGGTGTTTAAGCTTATGGTCGGTGTTATCACTATAACTGCTCGGAAGATTTAAAAAAGCGTTGGGATTGAGCGATTCCCTCCCGACGGGAGGGTGTAGGGAGGGGTTTATGCGAGATTGAATCGTGCAATTTACCCCTACCCGCCACTACACAATTCAGCCGCACCCTTCCCGAGGAAGGAGTTTTGGTAGTTCTATTAATCTTCCGAACATCTGTGGTGTTATCACCGCACCATTTAGGGTTGGTGGTACAGTGATAACACCGACCACAGGCTGAATGATTGACTAAGTTTGTAATAACAATATCGTTTAATTTACTACAATTTCGTATATTTGTATTTCAAAAGTAATAAATACACAGATCCGGCAGCGCCCGCTGCAAATTGATCTGCTTCATTTTAACCCTCAAAAAATCCCACCCAAATGACAACCGTATTGACCCCAAAGCAACAAAAATTTTGTGATGAGTATTTAATTGACTTTAACGCTACCAAAGCCGCTTTGCGTGCCGGGTACTCGGGGCCGACGGCTTTGAGCGGACAGTTGATGCTGTTTCCGAAGATAAAAGCTTATTTATCTGAGCGTACCGAGCAGGTACAAAAGAAAGCGCAGGTAACACAGGAGATGGTAATTGCTGAGTTAATGAAAGTAGCTTTTGGCAATATGGGTAGTTTTTTTGGTGAGGATGGCAAGCCGAAAAACATGACCGAAATGACGGATGATGAAAAAGCTGCCCTGTGGAACATCCGCGTAAGCGAAAAAAATGGCGAGCTGACCATGACGATAAAGATGCATAATAAAATGGCTGCTTTAGATAAGCTGGCAAAGTTTACTGGTTTGTATGAGCATAAAGAACCGCGTAAAGTGGAATATGTGCATTTGAGTAAGGAACAGATGGATCATCTGGATGCTTTTGATGATGAATCTTTCAAAGAGAAGGAAGAAGATGAGGATGATTTTGAATATGATAATGATAAAAAGGAATCTGAAAGCCTGGATGACATAGAAACACGAGAAGTTAGTGAAAAGGAAATACATGTTAACGCGGTACGCGAAACTGAGCTGCGCTGCAGGCGGGAGTTTGAGAATGAGTTAGCCGTAATAAAACAGCATTATGCTGATATGGCGGAAAAGCGGTTGGTGGAGGAAGCGAAAAAGATAGGTGTGCCATCGCGAAAGTTTGTGGAGATGATGAGGGGGCATGGTTGATTGAGTTGTGAGTTGCGGGTGTTTGTTGGAAAGTTTTAAGGTTGTAATGTGATTTGCTTCGGGGATTGCAAATCCCCGGTAATTAGGGTCGAGGATTGGAAATCCCGACCAACCGATGATGAGGGGGCATGGTTGATTGAGTTGCGGGGGCTTTGGAATAAGGATTAAGGAGCAAGGAATAAAGATAAATGAGTGTCATGCTGAGGGGATCGAAGCATGTGTACGGTGGGGTTTGTCGCGCCCACGTGAATGGGACTATATTCGTTCTTCGACAAGCTCAGAATGACAGCATTGGGAGGATAGGAAGTGCCATTTTTACCTTTTGAATTATGTATGCAAGGAGTGCTTCTATCGGCACTACGTGGTAATCTCTGGGAAAGGTATCGAACTATGCAAGACGTGAATGCCCGTAGTGATGGCCACGCTGTCGCTCGCCATGACATGGTGGAATATACCTGTTTTTACCTGTTTTTTTTAATTTGCACATAGGCACATTTACTCATTTGCACATTAAGTAAGTTAGGTATATTTGTGGCTGATTAAAATGAATACCATCCACAGCATGATCCAACTACTTACACCCACCCACTGGAAAGATTACGAACTGATTGACTGCGGTGATTTTGAAAAGCTGGAACGCTTTGGCAACCTGATATTGATACGCCCGGAGCCGCAAGCTGTTTGGAACAAGGGATTGAGCGAGGCTGAATGGCAAAAGCTACACCATATTAAATTTAAGGGCCGCTCGGCAACATCGGGCGAATGGGTAAAAAAGAACAATAACCTGCCCGACCGCTGGAATATTGAGTACCAGAATAAAGATGTAAAGATTGGCTTGCGCATGGCGCTCACCTCGTTCAAACATGTAGGCATGTTCCCGGAGCAGGCTGTAAACTGGGATTACATATCGCAAAACGTAAAGAAATTTAAAACAGCCCAACCAAAGGTATTAAACCTGTTTGCTTATACAGGTGGTGCATCGCTTATCGCGAAAGCGGCCGGGGCGGATACCACACATGTTGATTCGATAAAGCAGGTAGTTACCTGGGGAAATGAAAACATGGAACTATCGGGCCTGAAAGATATCCGTTGGGTAGTTGAAGATGCCCTGAAGTTTGTGAAACGTGAAGTAAAACGTGGCAAAACCTATAACGGTATTATATTAGACCCACCCGCTTACGGCCACGGACCTAATGGCGAAAAATGGAAACTGGAAGATAGCCTGAACGAAATGATGCACGATGTAGTAAAACTACTCGACCCTGAAGAGCATTTTTTGATATTGAATACCTATTCTTTAGGTTTTTCATCGGTAATTGTACAAAACCTTATTCAAAGCGCTTACCCCAAAGTGCAAAACCTTGAAATTGGTGAGTTATACCTCCAGGCAACTGCAGGCTCAAAATTACCGTTAGGTGTTTTTGGCAAGTTTTACAAACACAGGTAGCACTTGTTTTAAAATACAACTAACAAAAAAGCACACATTGTTAAAAACTTTTAATTAAACAATTTAACTACTGTAGTATCTTGCACTGGTGTAAATATTACCCATATTAATTCAAATGAAATTGAAAACCCTCCTATCCGTAATCGCGTTATCGTCATCGGTTATTGCTTTTACCAACTGTAATTCGGGCGCTAAAACCGCCACCACTGCAAGCAACGATACAACAAAAAAAGCGACCACTACCACAGCCAAAGCAACCACGGATACCGAAGTTGTTGCCAAGGTAACGTACCCGCCTTTGGATAAAGCCAAATACGATGCGGCTATAAAACTAAACGCACACGGAGATACCACAGGTAAATGGCCGGTTAAAGGCCCCTACCCCGGCGATGGAGCAATATTACCCTTTAAACGCGTAGTTGCTTATTACGGCAACCTATACTCAAAAAAGATGGGAATCTTAGGTGAATTACCACCAAAAGAAATGATTTCGAAATTAGCAGGCGAAGTTAAAGCCTGGGAAAAAGCAGACCCTGCAACCCCTGTTCAGCCTGCCTTACATTATATAGCGGTTGTTGCACAAGGCGATGGTGGTAAAGATGGAAAGTTCCGTTACCGCATGCCTTTCAAACAGATAGACAGTGTATTGGTGCTGGCTAAAAGAGGCCATGCCATTGTGTTTTTAGATGTGCAGGTATCTTTAAGTAACATACAAACTGAATTGCCATTATTGGAGAAATACCTGGCTATGCCAAACGTACACTTTGGCATGGACCCTGAGTTTTCGATGAAAGACGGCAGCAAGCCGGGCAAAAAGATAGGTACTTATGATGCTACAGATATCAACTTTGCATCGAACTATTTAGCTGGCCTGGTTAAAAAATACAGCCTGCCTCCGAAAATCTTAGTTGTACACCGCTTCACTAAAAAAATGGTAACCAACTACAAAAACATTAAATTACACAAAGAAGTACAAATTGTAATGAACATGGATGGCTGGGGTGAGCCTGACCTGAAAACAGGCACTTACCGTAACTTTATTTATCCGGAGCCGGTACAATTCACAGGTTTTAAATTATTCTATAAAAACGATCTGAAGAAAGCGCCTAACCACATGCTTACACCTACCGAAGTGTTAAAATACAAACCTTATCCTATTTATATCCAGTATCAGTAAAACCTGCCGGTATGTTGATCTTAAAAAAGCTTCCCCACAAGGGAGGCTTTTTGTATCTAAAAGTGCTTAACTTTAAACTATGAAGAAGAGCTATTTGTTGTTCATCGCGCTACTTAGCCTGATGGCATTTAAACCTGTAAACAAACCTAAAGACCGGGTATTAATATTCAGCCTGACCAAGGGCTTTCACCACGCCAGCATTGCTGATGGGATAGCGGCGATAACGCAATGGGGTACTGAAATTCAGTTTGATACCGATACCACAACCGACCCGGCTAAATTTACCGATGCTAACCTGAAACAATACAAAGCAATCATTTTTTTAAGCCCAACGGGTAATGGCTTTTTTACTGATGATGAGAAGGCAGCATTCCAAAAATACATCCATAATGGCGGTGGTTTTGTTGGCATACATGCCGCTACTGATTGCCTGTACGATTGGGAATGGTATGGTAAACTGGTAGGCGCCTATTTTGTAAAACATCCTAAAATACAGGCAGCCACTTTGCATACAACAGATCAGAACCACAGCACAACAAAAGGCTTACCCGCCGAATGGACGCATACCGATGAGTGGTATAACTTTAAGGACATTAGCCCTGATATTAAACTGCTGGTAACTGTGGATGAAAAAAGCTATACCGGTGGTACCAATGGCGATGTGCATCCTATATCCTGGTATCAAAAATTTGAAGGTGGCCGCGTATTTTATACTGCACTCGGGCATACTAAAGAAGACTATACCACAGATACCCTGTTTAAAACACATGTATTGAGGGGGATTGCATATGCCTTAGGGAGAAAGAATTAAAAAGCCCCCTGGTTATTGATCAGGAGGCTATATATAATGATCCCCGTTAAAAGGGTACGTTTCAATTATTGAATGCTTACCAGCATCAGATCTGTACCCTGGGCATTATCTTTAGTTTTGCAGATCAACGGAAAATCGGGATTATTCAATATCCACATTTCCCCTTTGCCGTTGGTGGCTACTGCATGGTAAACATCTAATGTTTTGTCGCCCATTTTTACTTCACCTGTGCTGTCCTTAGTAACAGTAAACTTTAGGTCATCATACTCAAAGGCCATATTTTTCACCATTTCAGCATAAGCCGATCTTGATATACACGCAACGGTTTCATAAGTTGGCAATTTGGTTAACTGATCCGGGTCGGGAGCTTTCATCGTCACACCTTTACCCTCAGCTAATGCCTTCGACGACATTTCGTAGTTACCCGAGCCAATGCCTTCGATAGACCAATCTATCTTTATCGGATCGCCAAGGCTGTTAAATGTTAACGTTAATGGCAGGTCTTGCCCGTTCAAGGTGTAGGTATAAGTTATTACTGAATTACCTTTAATTGTGGGCACAATACTTTGTGCATATACGGCTGTACATAGTACAAATGCCAGTATAAGGAGTGCTGATTTTTTCATGTCCGGTTGTTTTTTTTACTTGTTGTTTATATGCTATATTATGACATGCTTTACATAACAAAGTTTAACTGTAACCGTATTGTTATATTCATTAATATAACTTCGCCATATAACAATTGCATTTAACAATAACCATTCCGTTAAATACTTGAAAAATAATCAGACTTTTGCAGGATGACATACTTGGCAAACTTTACTTTGAGCATATGCGATATTACCTGGTAGCCGGCGAAGCATCCGGCGATCTGCATGGCGCCAACCTGATGAAAGAGTTGAAAAAACTTGATACCAATACAGACTTCAGGTACTTTGGTGGCGATTTGATGCAGGCCGAAGGCGGCGAACTGGTAAAACACTATGCCGATATGGCCTTTATGGGCTTTGTGGAAGTTGTTGCCAACCTCAATACTGTTTTAAGCAATCTTAAATTTTGTAAACAGGATATTTTAAGTTGGGCACCTGATGTTTTGGTGCTCATAGATTTCCCGGGCTTTAACCTTAAAATAGCAGATTTTGCCAAGCAAAAAGGCATAAAGGTATGTTATTACATATCGCCAAAAGTTTGGGCATGGAACCAAAAGCGTGTATTAAAGATAAAACGATCCGTTGATCACCTTTTTTGCATATTGCCCTTCGAAGTTGACTTTTACCACAAATGGGGCATGGAGGTTGATTACGTAGGCAACCCGCTATTGGACGCGGTAGCCGCCTTTAATCCGGATATTAACTTTGCTCACAATAACCATCTTGCCGATAAACCGATCATCGCTTTATTACCGGGCAGCCGCAAGCAAGAAATAAATTACTTGTTACCCGATATGCTGGCGTGCGCCAAGCAATTTCCCGACTATCAATTTGTTATAGCGGGTGCACCATCGTTTAATGCCGATTATTACACCCGCTTTTTTACCGACGGGCAACCTGTACCCATTGTATTTAATGCTACTTATAATTTACTGCACCAGGCAAAGGCTGCAATAGTGGCATCAGGAACTGCTACGCTCGAAACTGCTTTATTCCACGTTCCGCAGGTGGTAGTTTATAAAGGCAACGCGGTAACTATTGGTATTGCAAGATTGCTGATCCGCATTGGGTTTATATCGCTGGTGAACCTCATTATGGACAGGCAGATAGTGAAAGAACTGATACAGGGTGATTTTACAACCCAAACCGTTGAACAGGAGTTAAAACTACTGTTGCAGGATAAAACCTACCGCGATACGATGCTTGATAATTATACCTTGTTGGATGAACGCATGGGTAAGCCCGGTGCATCTGCAAAAACTGCATCGCTTATTATCAAATATGCTTTAAAACAATAAATCCCGGCTTTGGGCCAGGATTTGGGTTTCATAGGTAGATGTAGAATATATGTTGATCAGGCAGCCGATAAAGTATCGGGTTCCATCCCTTGTTTGATGCTATTCAATAATTCACTTTTAGCAGAACGGATCGCTTTCAGATCGTTCATTAAAATAGTTTTCAGATCATTATCAAAACGTACAAGCAATTTGCTAACTGAGGTTTTTTTAAAGGTTTTCATAGGTCGAAATTTTATGTTTTTAATTTTTTTGTTCTGTATCACTTTCATCTTCGGGTGTCAGGTTTTCTTTCCTACGCTCTGCTTCCTTTAACTGACGTTCAATCTGTTCTTTATCACGTTGGTCTGACGGCGCTTCCGGATCCTTAGGGTTTTCCCACTCCTTCTCTTCTTCAGGCTTTATTGATTTAGCTAACATCGTATTCGTTATTTGATAAATGTATTGCCAATTAAATGCCAAACTTTTTCACCGCCTACGCCTGTTATCAGAAATACGGAATTTACACGACAAACAGATGTATCGATCTTAAAAATTGATCAGCAATGACCATAACTGATAAAATTTAGTTTGTAAAAAGCTACACCTTGTCGGCTGTATCAGTCAGTCACCACACAGATACCGGGCTTACATTAGCATTATTGCGAATGTCTACCATATTAACAATGCCATGAAATAGCCTCCGGACATAGTGGTACAGCTAAAATTAAATTAATATTGAAAATGTAATTAAAAATTAAATTAATTAATTTAAACACTATGTCACTTTCCCTGTTGTATCATTATAAAACAATAAGCAACTATGGAAACCAAGGAAGAAACATTAGACATTTTAAATGACCTGATCAGGATCAATAACGATCGTATAATGGGCTATGAACGCGCGATCAAAGAATTACAGGATGAAGATGCCGACCTGAAAGCGCTGTTCACAAAAATGATAGGGGAAAGCCATAATTTTAAACTGGAACTGGGTACCGAGGTGCAAGCCCTTGGCGAAGATATGACCACAGAGGCCACTACCGCGGGCAGCATTTACCGCGCCTGGATGGATGTTAAGGCGGCATTTACCGGGCACGATCGTGAATCGATCATTGCTGCCTGTGAGCGTGGCGAAGATGCTGCAAAAAGTGCCTACAGAGCAGCGCTTGAAGATGATGAGCTACCCGCATTTTTAAGCGAGATCATTTTAAGGCAATCGGCTATACAACAAGCAGCCCACGATCAGATCAAAGCTTTGCGCGATGCTTCATAACCAATATAATCATGCTTGATATGATAAAAGGCTTCACAAAAATTGTGAAGCCTTTTTTTATCTGCGGCGTTGTGGCGAACCTGAACCCAGGTAAAAACGGAACCCGGTTCCGGCTTTAAATCCATTATCATATGATATGCAATACATTGCCCTGATAAACAGGTATTGCAGGCCAAAGCCCAGTTCGGTATAATTATGTAATCCGGGAGTTGAAAGGTAATTCACATCAACTATTTCCTGCAGCTTTAATTTTCTGATCAGTGGTATCTTATTCATCAGGAAGCCTGAAAAATTATGCTCCAGGTGCCCTTCAAAGTACTTATCAGCTGTACTGTATTTGTAATACGGCAGTAATAAAAAATGGTTGATGCCGGGCTCATACAATTGTAACTGGTTACCTGCAAAATGCTTATAATCGATAAAGTAAATGCTGTTTACATTAAAAAATGCACCCGCGTTAATATAGAATGAGGTTTTGCCATATAAACCCATACCGATATCAGACTTGGCAAGATCAACTGATAGCTGGCTATAATCAATATCCGACCCGAATACCCCTTTAACACCCATCACATAACTTAAACCCAGTGTTGGGTATTTTGACGGGTAGTATCGCCTGCCATTCGGCATGGTTTGGTATTTATTACTAAAATCATAAGTGGTACGCAGGCCAAGCTTAAAGGCGTTGCTTGTGCCAAATAAAGGCTCATCAGAATACGGTTTAAAAGGGTTATTACTAGTGTATTCTCCATCCTTTTGAAAAGCGAAAGATGTGGTATTGGCCAGCCATTGCCGCTTTGATAGTTCAGCGCTTATGCTGGCTATCCAGCCACCTGTTATACGATGGCCTAAGGATATTTGGGCAAACTGTTTATCATAAAACTTTTCAAAGTTCATGCGCTCTTTCAGGCTATACAGTGTATTTTGCAGCCTGCCGAAAGCGTTTTGATTATTGATATCCAGCACGTCCGAGCCTACCCTAAACCCTAAATTGTACAGGCCCAATGGTAAATTACCACCAATGCTTCCATGTACTTTCTGACTGGCAAAGCCATATCTCAATTTGGCATCTAACCTTAAGAATCTATTGTTTAAGCTATCTATTTGCTTCACAAAAGAAGCTCCGTAATCTATCACAAAACCTTCTACCGTGTTAAAAGACATAGAGCCTAAAAGCGAATTGAAATGGTAGTACTCCTTATCGTACCTGTTATTGTGGTTATAGCCGCTGCCAAAAAGCAAAGAGGTTGCCTTTAACTTATTATTAACCCTGTCAATAGAATCCTGGTAAGGTTTCGATTCACGCTTTTTAGCCAGGATTTCTTTCTTAGCATAATCTGTTTGCTCTTCGAGGGTTAACGGTATCGGCCTGATGGTATCCCAATAGGTGGAGTCTTTCTTGTTCACCTCTTTAGTGATACGCAATACCTCATTAAATTCCTTTCTGGAAATTACAGGGTTCAGGTCATAATTTTTATAAAGCGCGATAAAATATCCGCCAAAGCGAAAGCCAAAAAAACCACCTGTAAAATCAAATTTAACCGATGCCGGCATCCAAACCGATTTGTTTACCGGGTAAAACTGTTGGTTTATTTTAACGGTATCTACAAAGTTTATCCCTGCTTTTTTAGTAATGTACAAATCTACCCCATAAATGCGCCAGCTGCCATCTAATATGTATATAACACCTTCAAAAACAGGGTCGTAACCACGGCGGGGTATTACCTCTATTTTATTGATAGTTTCGCCGTTTTCAACCGTGGTCCCTAATAGCTTATATTTATAATAAAACATGGCATTGGCACCTATGGGCGAAATTAAAGGACGGGTGCTCACCCCCTCCCAATTCTGAATGCTTTCGTAAAAGTTGGTATTAATATCTGATGCACGGTTAAAGCTAAAAGCGTTATTGCGGCCTGATACCTTTGATGATATCATTTCTTCGTGCACCAGGTCCGGTTGCATAAACGTAAATTTTGATTGCGACTCCGACAGGTAAATAATTCCCCTGCGGTTTGAATCCAGGCCGTTCTCGCGGGCTACCTTATCAATATCAGCGCCCAAAAACTTTTTAGGTGCTGCCAAAAGCTTTTGCAATCCTTTAATATATACCCCGCAACTGTAGGCATTTACTTCCTTTAAATAATAAGGGCGCTTTTTAATTGTTTTACGGATAATAGCATAGGCAGGGTCTTCGCCATTTGCAGTTATGTTTACATTTTTAAGCTGGTAAGCTTCCGCGGCAAGCGTAACATCAATTTTCTGATCAGTCTTTACAGTTACTTTATGGCTTTCCTGGCGAAAGCCAATGGCGCGGTACAATATTTCATACTCACCGGGGCTTAGCTGTAGCTGATATTTACCATCACTATTGGCCGATGTGCCCTTGGTTGTATTTTTAACATAAATAGTAGCAAAGGGTACCGGATTTTTATACTGATCGGTTATTGCACCGCTAACGGTAACCGTTTGGGCCGATAGTTTAAAACAAAAAAATAAAAATGCAAAAAAAGTTAAGGTTGGCTTCATTCATTCAATTTTATTGAAGATGAATATAGCACTAAAAAGGTTGCACGTTCATTTTTATACTGTTAATTATAGTTAAAGTTTAAAAAACACCCTTTAAATAGCATGTAAAAACTTAATACCGTTTGGTATTTTAAAAATATTTTAAATGGTATTTTTTGAAAGTGTTAAATATTTGTTAAATTTGTTACGATTATCACATCTGCAAAGAGTACTGGTTAAAATTTTTACAGTATGTGACATAAAAATTACAAAAAAAAGTTTGGAGGTTACATTATTAGTGTTACCTTTACACTATCAAATCAGCAGCAAATGTTGATTTATTAAAAAGTCTTCTCATAATTTAGGTTTATAATTGGTTAGTAAAGGCCCCCTGCCCATCAGGGGGCTTTGCTGTTTTATAGCTTTTCGTATTCAAAAACCAGCTTTTTCATTATTTCGTTTTATTAATACAATAAAATACCTATTGGTATAATTAAAACTTAAAAAAAAATCATAAAGTAACATCATTGTTGTACATAACAGTTGTTTCATTTTTTTCTGTCAACTTAGTAAACCATTAAATCTATTGCCTGATTCTGTTATGAAATCGCAACAACTTAAAAGAATTGTTCTTTTATGCTTTACAAGTGCATTTACTTTATTATGCAGTGCACAGGTTAGCAAAAACTATAACATTAAAGATTTTGGAGCAACCGGCGATGGTAAAACCCTCGATACCGACCCGATAAACAAGGCCATACTTGCAGCTGCCGCATCGGGAGGTGGAACGGTGTATTTCCCTGCAGGCACTTATGCTTCACACTCCATTCATTTAAAAAGCCATATCAGTTTATATATTGATCAGGGGGCTACCATATTAGCTGCCGATTACATAGCCGGTGGAAAAAACTACGATGAAGCTGAGCCCAATGAACTGGCCGAAAAATTTAAATACCAGGATTTTGGTCACAGCCATTTTCACAATAGTTTAATATGGGGCGAAAACCTTGAGGATATTTCGATTATGGGGCCGGGTACTATTTATGGCAAAGGTTTAACCCGCAATACACCCCGCCGCGTTGGCGAAGGCAATAAAGCCATTGCATTAAAACTGTGCCGTAACGTTATACTAAAAGATTTTACCATATTATATGGCGGGCACTTTGGTATGCTGCTAACCGGGATTGATAACATGACTATCGAGAACATTAAAGAAGATACCAACCGTGATGGGATGGATATTGATTGTTGCCGTAACGTACGTGTAGCCAATTGCTCGGTAAACTCGCCCTGGGACGATGGCATTTGCTTAAAAAGCAGTTATGCCCTGGGCTACCTGCGCGCTACTGAAAATGTGACTATAACAAACTGCCAGGTTAGCGGGTTTGACAGGGGCACATTTATTAACGGCACTTACCTGCGCAACGAATATAAAATGGTGCCCGACAGGCAAGGCCCAACAGGCCGTATTAAATTTGGCACCGAAGGTAATGGCGGCTTTAAAAATGTAACCATATCAAATTGTTTATTCCAATTTTGCCGTGGCCTGGCTTTGGAAACTGTAGATGGCGGGGCATTGGAAGATGTAACCATCAGCAACATCACCATGCGGGATATAGTTAACTCGCCTTTGTTTTTGCGTTTGGGCGCCCGATTACGCGGCCCTGCCGGCACACCAAACGGTTACCTGCGCCGCGTAATGATAAGTAACATCAATGTTTATAATGCCGATTCGCACTTCGCATCAATGATACTAGGTATCCCCGGACATCCCGTAGAAGATGTAAAACTGAATAATATCCGCATATATTACAGGCAGATCGATTCGCCTTTGGTTAAAATACAAAAAAACGTTGCTGAGTACGTCCGTGATTATCCCGAACCGCAACGTTTTGGTGTAATGCCATGTTATGGATTTTTTATCAGGCATGCGCAAAATATCGAATTAAACAATGTAGAAATAAGCTTTTTAGGACAGGAAACCCGCCCTGCCGTAATACTGGAAGATGTAAAGCAGATCGGTTTTAACAACTTTAAAGCTCAGGCAGCAACTAATGCGCCTATTATTATACAGCGTGGAGTAGAGGGCTTATCTATCATACCCAAAACATCTGTACCTAAAAATAAAATACAAAAGGAGGTTGTACCGGCAACCATCCCCGACCCTCCTGCTTTTAAATGGCAAAACTGAGCAAACAGCATTTTTAATAAACCCATATTGTATTTTTGCCCAAACATCAAACCCCGTGAACCACAAGAACATTTTATTTGCTATCCTTATTGTACTCGCATTATTTATCGGTAACACTGCAACCGCCCAAGTATTGATGCCAACAACTAATGCCAACAAAGTTTCACTAAATGGTACATGGAAGTTTAAATATATCGCATCAACGGATATCGGGGCCGACTCTGCATTTGCTAACCCTAAAACCGATGTTAGCAAATGGGCAAATATTAAAACCCCAGGAAACTGGGAACTACAGGGTTTTGCCGAACCCTTTTACGGAAAGAACCTGAAAGCTGGGACAGGTTTATACCGCACCATTTTTAAAATACCGGCTACCTGGCAAGATCAGCCCATATACATAGCTTTTGATGGTGTACAATATGGTTATGAATTGTGGGTGGATGGAAAATTCGCAGGCAGTTTCAGCAGTTCATACAACCGGCAAACATTTGATATCAGCCGGTTTGTTTCGTCAGGCAAATCGGCTACGCTTGCTGTAAAAGTATCCACACGGGTTAAGGGATGGGAGTTTGATACTAATGATGACTGGTCGTTATCGGGCATTATACGAGATGTTACGTTGTTTAGCCTGCCTAAAACACATGTAAAAGACCTGGTAGTAAAAACCAATGTGGGCAACCATGATGCCACGCTATCTGTATCAGCGCTTGTTGAAACCGTAACGGGCATTGCGCCTGCAAAAAACACGTCTGTTTCCGCGAAACTTTTGGATGCCTATGGTAAACCGGTAAAAGAATTTATCTTAGATAGCAAGGCATCAGCCGGGAATACCACGCCTTTTGGCCAGTCTGTAAAAATAGATGCTCCACATTTATGGACAGCAGAAAGCCCTTATTTATATACACTAAACATTACCCTCAAAAACGGGAACAACGAACTGCAGCAATACAGCCAAAAGATTGGTATCCGCGAAATAACATGGACAAATGGCGTACTGAAATTAAATGGTAAACCGATCAAATTACGCGGGGTGGATCATCACGACTTATCTCCGGTTAATGGGCGTGCAGTAACCGAAAAAGAAATGTTGCAAGACCTGAAATTGATACGCGAAGCCAATATTAATTTCATACGTACTTCGCATTACCAACCGCATCCACGGTTTATTGAACTTTGTGATTCTTTAGGCTTTTATGTGATAGAAGAAGTTCCCTTTGGTTTTGGAGATGAGCACTTAAACGACACTACCTATTTGCCGGTTTTAAAAGGACGCGCCAAGGCAACATTGTGGCGCGATAAAAATCACCCCTCTATCATAATCTGGAGCGTTGGTAATGAAAACCCATTGACTCCTATTTGTATAGAAACCGGCAAATACGTTAAATCGCTGGATGATACAAGGCCGTATTGTTTTCCGGAAGTAGGATCGTACTTTGGGCGCATCGCGGCTACTTTCCCTGATCAGATCGATATACTGGCACCGCATTATCCCGATGCCTCAACCCTGCGGGGGTATGCCGACAGATTTAACCACCCTATGGTTATTACCGAATATGCACACTCGTTAGGGCTTGATTTTGACCGCATGGAAAGTTTATGGGAAATTATGTACGCTCATCCTAAACTGGCGGGCGGGGCTGTATGGCATTTTTTTGACCAGGGCATCTTACGCAAATCGCCGGAAAAAACTGCGCCCGGAAAATTCACTACTTCGGTTTGGCTGGATTCGGTAACTGTTTATGATAATAGCGGGAATGAAGGCGCCGATGGCGTGGTATATGCTAATCGCGTTCCCCAGGTTGATTACTGGCAGGTACGTAAGGTATACACACCTGTAAAAGCCCTGGACGATACCCTGCAAGTTGTACCCGGCAAACAGCAGGTAAAAATAAAACTGATCAACCGGTATGATTTTACCAACCTATCCGAAAGGCAATGCACATGGACGCTGTATGCCGATACCACAGCTATACAATCAGGCATAAGCCCAATGGCTTGCGCCCCGCATGATACCCTCACTTTGGGCATTGATATTACTTTGGCGCAAAAATTAACAGCCAGTTATTACACACTAAAACTGCAATTTAAGGATAAACAGAACTATACATTTTACGAAAAAACATACCTTTTGCGTAATGGTAACACCCTGCCAGACTTTAGGCAAAAACTGGCCATAAAACCTGCTAAACCAGTATTGAATGGCAACAACATCTCATTTGGCAATTTTGGTTTTGAGGTAAACCAACAAACGGGTATGGTTAGCCTGAAAGATGCTTCCGGCTCGGCTTTGATTGCAGATGGCCCTTACGCACGCATGAGCCGTAAAACAACAATGTCTGAACAGGCTACCACAGCAAAATCGACCGGAGATAATAACCCCATCTGGCAACCTCATGTACTAACAAAGCCTGCGGCAAAAATTGAAAGCATAAGCGCTAACAAAGTACTTGTAAGCTATAATTATGAACGGCAAAACATTAAAGGTCAGTTTATTACGGGCACAGCAGAATATACCCTATCAGATAGTGGCCGGGTTGATGTTAAGTACCATTTTATACCTAATAATGCGAAAGGTATGGCGCTTGAGGCAGGGATATCATTTTTGATCCCATCATCTTTAACCGAGTTGAGATGGGTAGGAAAAGGTCCATACCCTGCTTATCCCGGCAAAAACCGGCTGGACGAATTTGGTTTTTATCATAAAAACAGTGCGGATATTAATTACCAGGGCAACCATGAACAGGTAAACCTCGCTGTTTTATCGGATGCGAAGGGTAAGGGTTTTGTACTTGTAGCTAACAACGCCAATGTTTCCGTTGAAAACGCTGCTGATGGCATTATAGTAAGCCATAATGCCTATGTATCGGGACGTTATAATAAAGGTTCTAATCCCGAGAGGTCTGTCCGTATCGAAAATTTAAAAGATATCTCGGGTAGTTTTTCAATTATACCACTACAAAGTACATGGCCACTTGCCTTACGGCAACTTTTTGGTGATCCGTCGCATGTTGCAGTTCCGTTCAAACCCTTTTATAATAGTTACGATCAGTAAAACGGAAACAAATATTAGTTGGGTTATCTTTTAGCAGTTGTTCAAAAACGGGCTCATTCTGTAACAACTGTATTACGCCTCCCATTGCCAAAATCTCAAAAACACCTCCTTTTTGTATTATCTGCACTTTTTGATATTTATCGTCAAAAAAGTACGTGATAGTACATGATGGTTGGCTATACTCATTTGGATATTTTTATTTAACCAATTTGCCATAGCTAATGGCATACCCTATATAAAAATGAAAAAACTCCTACGCTCTCATCAATTAAAAGCCATACTGTTTGCAGCTATTTTTGTTTGCAGTGTTGCATTGTCATTCGCGCAAGGCCCCGGCCCTCAGGTGCTAAACCTGCCTGCAAAAAAAACAATCAAAGTTACCGCGCCCCGCCAAATGGAGTTTCTTGACAGGGGCATGATAGCAGTACATACCGGTACCGATTCTGCATATCTTGGCTGGCGTATGCTGGGTACCGAACCACAAGACATTGCTTTTAACCTCTATCGTAAAACCGGCAATGCTGCGCCCATAAAGTTGAATAAAGCTCCTATCACCACCAGTACCAATTATGTAGATACTAAAGTAGATTTTAGCAAGCCGAACTCATGGTTTGTAAAAGTGGTTACAGCGAGTAAAGAAGAAGAAGCCAGCAAGCCATTTACACTCCCGGCAAATGCACCTGTGCAACAATACTTAAACATCCCCTTAAGGACACCCAAAGGATACACGCCCAATGATGTTTCGGTAGGCGATCTGGATGGCGATGGTGAATACGAAATTATAGTGCACCAAACCGGCCGCGGGCGCGATACGCCATCGCCGGGTTTAACAGACGCGCCTATTTTCCAGGCATATAAAATGGATGGCACATTTTTATGGCAGATCAACCTTGGCGAAAACATCCGCGAAGGCGCGCATTATACTCAATTTATAGTTTATGACCTGGATGGCGATGGCATAGCCGAATTTGCCTGCAAAACTGCCGATGGCACCATCGACGGGAAAGGTAAAGTAATAGGCGATTCGACCAAACACTGGCGCCGCACCAATGTAGAGCCACGTAATACTTTTTACGGTAAGATATTAGACGGGCCAGAATACTTTACCATCTTCAGCGGCAAAACCGGCGAAGCATTGGCTACTACCAACTATATACCAAGCCGTTATCCAACCGCAGGGTGGAGTGGCCACGGCGGCAATGGTGGCAGCGATAATACCGGTAACCGGGTTGATCGTTTTAACGCTTGTGTTGCCTACCTTGATGGCATACACCCAAGTGTGGTAATGTGCCGCGGCTATTATGGCCGTACGGTATTGGCAGCCTGGGATTGGCGCGGCGGAAAACTGAGTTCGCGCTGGGTATTTGACAGTAAAGATGGCGAAAACCCATTTTCGGGGCAGGGATACCATACCGTTAGTGTGGCTGATGTTGATGACGATGGCAAGGATGAGATTGTTTACGGATCGATGGTAGTTGACGACGATGGTACCGGCCTGTTAAGTACAGGGTACCGCCATGGTGATGCCTTGCATGTAAGCGATCTGGACCCTGATCATCCCGGCCTGGAGGTGTTTGGCATACACGAAATTGAAGATAATACCAAAGGCCCCGGTGCAACAGTATATGATGCACGCACGGGTGAAACATTATTTCGTGGGAATGAAAACAAAGACCTGGGCCGCGGCGTAGCCGAAAACATTGATACCACCCGTTATGGCGCGCAAATGTGGTGGAACGGATCGAAACTGATGGATATTCATGGTCAATTAATTGGCCCATCGCCAAGCTCATGTAATTTTCTTTGCTGGTGGGATGCGGACCTGACCCGCGAGCTATTGGATGGCAACCATATTGATAAGTATGGTAAAGGCCGCATATTTACCATGACGGGCGCTCAATCAAACAACGGATCAAAATCAACCCCGGCCTTAAGTGCCGACTTGTTTGGCGATTGGCGTGAGGAAGTAATTGAGCGCAGCAGCGACAACCAAAGCCTCAGGATTTATACCACAGTTATACCAACCACACATAAGATATATACACTGATGCATGACCCCCAATACCGCGATGCGATAGCCTGGCAAAACTCCGGTTATAACCAGCCGCCGCATGTGAGTTTTTACCTGGGTTACGGTATGAAAAACCTGCCTAAGCCAAACATCATCATGGTGCAGCCCAAGGGGAATACAGCTACAAAGAAATAACAGGAATTAAATAAACTTTCTGTTTTATTTTATTGCAGGATATGATATATTTGCAGCCCGCAATAAGGGGGATTAGCTCAGCTGGCTAGAGCGCTTGCATGGCATGCAAGAGGTCATCGGTTCGACTCCGATATTCTCCACCTAATGATTAAGGCTTTACGATATTTCGTAGAGCCTTTTTTTTAAGGCAATACTGAGGTAATACCAGTTGTATAATTTAACGTCGTTCAATACAATTCAATCTTTTCCTAATAGAAGGCTTGCGCCAGCACTGGGGTTTGGCTTTTTGCCGCCAAGGCATTATACAATAGATATTAGCGGTAAGCGACTGAAACACTAATATATGAAATCACAAATTGACAAACGCATGAATAATCATATAAATTAACGTTGTACATTTGCCTAACACTGTTAGAAAAATTACAACAGCGATAAGAAAAAGAACTAATGGCCAGTGCAGACAGAAAACAACGTATAAAAGACGAAACCAGGCAAAATATACTGGATGCGGCTATGCGTATAGGTAGAGCAGAGGGATGGCAGGCGTTAAGCATGCGTAAAATAGCGGATATTATAGAATATACTCCGCCGGTTATTTACGAGTATTTTGCTAATAAAGAAGCTTTGATGCTTGAGCTTACAAAAGTAGGCTATCGTATTTTAGCAAAAGACATGAAAATAGCACGCGATAAGCACCAATTGCCAGAAAAGCAATTGGAAGATATGTGGCTTACCTATTGGAACTTCGCTTTTGCTGAAAAGGAACTATACCAGTTAATGTTTGGCATCGAAGTAAACTGTTGCGTTTGGGATAACTCGGTACCAGAAGCTGAAATTCCGGCCAATATGATATGGGAAGTTATAGGCGAATTAACGGGTATGGAAAATCCGCCCGAAGACCTGATCTGTAAACGTTATTATACATTTTGGTCGGTAGTACATGGATTGATCTCGATTAACCTGGTTAGGCAGGGTGTACCCGAAGGAATGAACGAAGAAGTGTTAAAAGATGCCATTACCGGCATTATTCGTTCTATCAAGCCCTGATATTTTTACCCTTTCGGCCATGCCGTAAAATAAATTATTAATTACTTAAATCACACGCTTATGAAACACTGTCGCAATCACCACAATAACTTAACACTGTTAATAAAATTAACTAAGTGATAACTATAATTTAACATCACATTACAATAACACAATAGTAAATATATATGACCATTAATAATTACAGCACAGCAAATAACTTTAACAGCGTTAGTAATACTAATACTGTTAATTATTCTCATACCGATGATACGATATATGTAAGCAGCATACGTACGGCATTAACATCCATTAATTCAAATTCAAAACTCACCATTATGAAAATTATCCTATTATCCATTATAGCAATTGCATTATTCAGTTGTGCAACAAAGCCGGTGCAACAACAACAGGCAGGGCCGCCATCACTCCCCGTAGCAACCATCACTACCGGTACTGATACTACCTACCAGGAATACCCTGCCGCAATTGAAGGGACTGTAAACGTAGAGATACGCCCGCAGGTAAGCGGCTCATTAGATAAGGTATTTATTGACGAAGGTGCTGCAGTAAGCGCAGGCCAGCCTTTATTTAAGATCAATGATCAGCCTTACCGCGCGGCATTAAACAATGCACTGGCAAGCCAGCACGCTGCCGAAGGCGCATTGGCCAATGCACGCTTAGAAATTGAAAAACTGACCCCCCTGGTTCAAAACAAAGTAATATCTGATTTCCAGTTAAAAACAGCAAAAGCAACTTACGATATCGCCAAAGCAAATATAGAACAAGCTAAAGCGAATGTAGCCACCGCTCAGATCAACCTGGGTTATACGGTAATTAAAGCTCCGGTAGCCGGATACATTGGCCGCCTGCTTAAAAAGCAAGGAAGCCTGGTTAGCCCCGCTGATGTGCAGGAATTAACACAATTATCAGACGTACACGACGTACACGTTTACTTTTCGCTAAGCGAAAAAGACTTTGTAACCTTCAAAGAGCAATACCCGGGCGAAACCTTGAAAGATAAGTTAAAGCAACTGTCGGGCGTATCCTTATTGCTGGCTGATAATACGGTTTATGGCAAACAAGGAAAAGTAGATATGATAGACGGACAGTTTGATAAAACTACCGGCGCTATTACATTAAGGGCTAACTTCTCTAACCCACAAGGTTTGTTACGCTCCGGCAATACCGGTAAGATCAGGTTAAGCCTTATCCATAAAGACGCCCTGGTGGTTCCGGAAGATGCTACCATCGAAATGCAGGATAAGGTATTTGTATTTACCGTTGGCGATAGCAGTAAAGTTAAAAAACAAGCTATTGATATTGTTGGAAAGTCAGGTAACAACTACCTCGTAAAATCGGGCGTAAAGGCCGGCGATCAGATCGTATTAAGTGGTTTTGGCAACTTACAGGAAGGCGCCGTTATCCATCCCGAAAAGGCTCCTGAAAAAGTTGCGGCTATCGCAAAAAACTAATTGCTCATTTAAATTAAAACATCATGTTCCAAAAATTTATAGACAGGCCGGTACTGTCAACCGTTATCTCCATTTTATTGGTGATTGTTGGTGTGCTTGGCCTCACAAAATTGCCACTGCAGCAATTTCCTGATATTGCCCCACCGGCAGTATTAGTAACAGCAGTATATCCCGGCGCTAATGCCGAAACCGTGTTGCGTTCGGTAGCACCATCGTTAGAAGAATCGATAAACGGGGTGGAAAACATGAGCTACATGAGCTCGACCGCCAGTAATGATGGTTCGTTGGCAATTACCATATACTTTAAGCAAGGCACCAACCCGGATCAGGCTGCTGTAAACGTACAGAACCGTGTGGCGCAGGCCACCAGCCAGCTCCCTGCCGAAGTGGTACAGCAAGGGATAAACACCACCAAACAGCAAAACAGTTTGATAGGTGCTGTGGGTGTGTATACTGAAGACTCCAAAAAATACAATCAAACATTTGTTGCCAACTATGCGCAGATCAACATTATTCCCGAGTTAAAACGTATTCCGGGTGTGGGTTCGGCAACCATATTTGGTGGTGTTAAAGATTACTCGATGCGGGTATGGCTTAACCCCGGTCAAATGACAGATCATAAAATTACTCCTGCCGAAGTAATGGCTGCCATACAAGATAAAAATATAGAAGCAGCACCGGGTAAATTTGGCGAGCGAAGCAAAGAAGTGTTTGAATATGTAATTAAATACAAAGGCAAACTGACTAAACCTGAAGAGTACGATAATATCGCTATCCGCGCTAACCCCGATGGCTCTGTGCTGCATTTAAAGGATGTAGCGAGGGTTGAGTTGGGTGCGTATTCGTATACCAGCATATCGCACCTGAACGGGCACGATGGTATTGCCATTGGTGTGGTACAATTAGCCGGATCGAATGCTAACGAGATACAGATAGCGGTTGATAAGTTAATGGAAAAAGCTTCGAAGGATTTCCCGGCAGGTATCAAATACAATAACTTTTACCGTACCAAAACAGCTTTGGATGAATCGATAACACAAGTTGAGCATACGCTGATAGAAGCCTTTATACTGGTGTTTCTGGTAGTATTTCTTTTCTTGCAGGATTTCCGGTCAACGCTTATCCCGGCTATTGCTGTTCCTGTAGCTATTTTGGGTACTTTCTTTTTCATGAGTCTGTTTGGTTTCTCTATTAACCTGCTTACCTTATTCGCCCTGGTATTGGCCATAGGTATAGTTGTGGATGATGCCATTGTGGTTGTTGAAGCCGTGCACGCCAAGATGGAGAACGAACATTTACCAGCCAAAGCTGCCACCACTAAAGCTATGCACGAAATTACGGGCGCCATTATATCCATCACCTTAGTTATGGCGGCGGTATTTTTACCCGTAGGTTTCATGACAGGCTCAACCGGGATATTTTACAGGCAATTTGCCTTTACCATGTCCATCGCCATTATGATATCGGCGGTTAACGCTTTAACCTTAAGCCCTGCACTGGCTGCTTTATTTTTAAAGAGCAACCATGTGGGTAAAAACGGCGATCCTGCTGTTCAAAAAGGTTTTGTTGAGAAGTTTTACGCAGGCTTTAACAGCAGCTTTAGCGCCATGACCAGCAGGTATATTGGTGGGCTTAAATTCCTGATCAAAAATAAATGGGTTGGTATTAGCGGGTTAGTAGTGGTAGTTTTAATTACTGTTTACCTGGTAAACACCACCAAATCTGGCTTTATCCCTACCGAAGATCAGGGTTTCATTGCTGTATCGGTATCTACCCCTTCAGGAACATCATTAGATGCTACTACCAAAATTTTAAAACAAGCCGAAGATGCCGCAAGAGCATTACCGGCAGCGAGGTTTGTTGCGGCTATTGGGGGTTTTAACCTGTTAACCAATTCAACAAGTCCTTCTGCTTCAGTATTTTTTGTTTTATTAAAACCTAACGAAGACCGCGGCGCTGTTAAGGATATTAATGCGATACAGGATGTGTTAAGAGGTAAACTGGCAGCAATAACCAAAGGCAGTTTCTTTGTGTTTAGTTTTCCAACGGTGCCGGGTTTTAGTAATGTGGAAGCATTGGATGTAGTACTACAGGATAAAACCGGCGGCAAGCTGGATAAATTTAGCGGCGTGGCCAATAATTTTATTGGTAAACTAATGGCTAAACCGGCCATAGCCTACGCCTTTACCAGCTTTAAAGCCGATTACCCCCAATTGCAGTTAGCTATTGATGATGATAAAGCCAACCAATTGGGTGTAAGTGTTAGGGATATCTTATCAACCATGCAGGCCTATTTTGGTAGCGCCCAGGCTTCCGATTTTAACCGCTTTGGTAAATATTACAGGGTTGTCGTTCAGGCAGATATTGCCGACAGGGCAGATCCATCAGCTATCGATCGTGTGTTTGTAAAAAACAAAGCAGGCGAAATGGTCCCTATCAACACTTTAGTGAAACTAACCCGTGTATATGGTTCCGAAACGGTATCACGATACAACCTGTTCAATTCAATACAAGTAAACGCAATACCTAAACCTGGCTTTAGCTCGGGTGATGCCATTAAAGCTATCCAGGAAACCGCGAAAGAGCAATTGCCATCGGGATATGATTACCAGTTTTCTGGCCAAACACGCGAAGAGATATCTTCGGGTGGTCAATCTACTATTATATTTATGCTGTGCTTAGTGTTTGTATACTTCCTTTTAGCAGCGCAGTATGAAAGCTATATTTTGCCTTTAGCGGTTATCTTATCTATCCCAACCGGTATTTTAGGTGTATTTGTGGTATTGGGCTTAACAGGTATCGAAAATAACATTTACGTACAGGTAGCACTCATTATGCTGATCGGTTTGTTGGCCAAAAATGCCATCCTGATCATCGAGTTTGCTGTGCAGCGGCGCAAGGCTGGCCTCGGTTTGGTTGAGTCGGCCATTGAAGCCGCAAGGTTACGTATCCGCCCTATCATCATGACTTCGCTTGCCTTTGTGTTTGGGTTGTTCCCGATGAGTATTGCCACCGGGCCATCCGCTCAGGGTAACCACTCTATCAGTATAGGCGCAGCGGGAGGTATGGTTTCGGGCGTTATCCTGGGTTTATTTATTATCCCGGTATTGTTTGTCATCTTCCAGGGATTACAGGAACGATTTACAGGGGTACCGGTAGCCGCATTAACCGACGGACATGAGCATGGGCACCTTAACGGGCATAGCGTTAAAGAATTACAAGGAGAATTGAACGCATAAGCGGGACATTCCATCACAATTTAAAATAAGAACATGAAAAAATATATAAGCGGGCTAAGCTTAATGGTGTTGCTGTTAAGCGCCTGTTCTGTATCGAAAGATATTGAAACACCCAAAGCCGAAGTGCCGGTGACTTTCAGGAATAGTGTTGCCACAACAGATACCGGCAGTATTGCCGATATACAATGGAAGCGTTTTTTTACAACGCCTGCACTCCAAAAACTGATAGATAGCGCCGTGGTAAAAAACTATGATATGCAGATCGCTGTTAAAAACATAGAAGCATCGCAACTATTGTTTAAACAGGTGAAATGGAACTATGTTCCGCAGGTTGCCTTGAACGTTACGGCCAATAGCAATCGCCCGTCCGACAATAGCGTTACCGGCTTAAGTTTGAGCCAGTATAATATTGGTTCAAGCCATATTGAAGATTATTCGGCTAACCTCTCATTATCATGGGAAGCTGATATATGGGCCAAAATACGCAACCAGCAAAAAGGCGCCTTAGCAGCATACCTGCAAACTAACGAGGCAAGAAAGCTGATCCAAACCAATATAGTAGCCGGCGTATCGCAGGGGTATTATAACCTGCTGATGCTTGATGAGCAGTTAAACATCGCTCAACGAAATGTAAAATTGAACGATAGCACATTACAGATCATCCGTTTACAATATACCGCTGGCCAGGTTACCTCACTTGCGGTGCAGCAGGCAGAAGCACAACGGTTAGCTGCGGCGCAACTGGTACCACAATTTGAGCAAAATATAGCCATACAAGAAAATGCCTTAAGTATATTAACCGGTGTTTTACCCGGCAAAATTGAACGGACCGCTATCCGGGATGAAGGCATAACGAGCAGCAATTTAGGTACAGGTGTTCCGGCAGGTATTGTATCGCGCCGGCCAGATGTAAAAAGTGCTGAACTGGCATTAAACATTGCCAACGCTAACGTTGGTATTACCAAAGCCAATATGTACCCTGCATTGCGCATTACTGCTACCGGAGGTGTAAACTCCTTTAAGGCAAGTAACTGGTTCAATATCCCGGCTTCATTGTTTGGGGTGGTGGCAGGCAGTGTGGTGCAACCGTTGGTAGCCCGTAAAGAGTTAAGCACCAATTACAAAGTTGCGCAGGTAAACCGCGAAAAAGTGGTATTGCAGTTCCGCCAGTCGGTTTTAAATGCTGTTGGCGAGGTATCAGATGCATTGGTAAGCATTGAAAAACTAAAAGTACAGCAAGTTATAGCCGCTAATAGGGTAAGCACTTTGCAAAAAGCCACAGGCAATGCCAACCTGTTGTTCAGGAACGGGATGGCTAATTACCTCGAGGTAATTACCGCCCAAAGTAATGTGCTGCAAAGCGAGCTGGAATTATCAGTCATCAAACGTAATGAGTTAAATGCCATATCTGAGCTTTACCGTTCATTAGGTGGTGGTTGGAATTAACCTGAATAGTAACAGGCTAATGCGGGATTCCTGTTATTAATAACTGGTTATAACATGCTCCGTGGCTTGCCAATGTCCATAAAAAATTAATACGATCAGGTAACAGTGTTACCTGATCGCATTAATTTTAAATACGGTTCCGGGCATAATTTTATCTCCCTTATTCAATATATAAGTTGCCGCACCTTACATTGCCTAAAAATCCTTGTTCAACAGTTTTTCCAATTCGGCAAAGCTGATATTCATTTTTACACGGCCATGTTTGGCATATGATATTTCGCCGGTTTCTTCGGAGATAATAAGTGCAGTGGCATCATTAGCTTCGGATACGCCAATACCCGCCCGGTGGCGTAAACCAAACTGTGGCGGCAAATCAGTATTATCAGTTAAGGGCAAAATACAACTGGCCGATTTGATCTTGTTCTCTGCGATAACAACAGCGCCATCATGCAGGGGGCTGTTCTTTTGGAAAATACTTTCGAGCAAACGTTTTGATATTTTGGCATCTACAAGCTCGCAGCTGTTTTGGTAAAATTGCTCATCGTAATATTTGGCAAACACAATGAGCGCACCTGTACGGCTCTGTTTCATGCTTTTGCAGGCATCAATAATGGGTTTAATACGTATCAGGTTATTGCGTTCAGCATCATTTTTACCAAAAAAGTACCGCCACCATGCTTTATTACGCTGTAATGAGGCATTCTTCCCGACAAGGAGCAGGAAACGCCGTATCTCTTGCTGAAAGACTACAATGAGCGCCAATATACCTACGTTAACAAAGTTTTCGAGGATCTGCGTAAGCAAAGGCATTTCGAGTTTGCGCACCAAAAAATACAATGCCCAAATAAGGGCAAGCCCGATAAAAATATTGGCAGCAATGGTTCCGCGGATGAGGTTGTATAACTGATAGATGATAATAGCTACAACAACAATATCCAGCAAATCGAAAAAACGAAATTTAAACAAATGAAAATCGAGCGATTGCATGTAGCGAAGTTAACAAGTTTTTACGCTTATTAAACAGCTACTTCCTTTTTTGGGAAGAGCAGCGATGCCACAACACTGATGACCAAAATGAGCAAGATAACCAGCAGAGAGTTCATGGTAGTTAAACCAATATGCTCGGCGTACTCGCCGGCCAGCATTTTGACACCTATAAAAGCCAGCAGCACCGCTAAACCAACTTTTAAGTAGTGGAACTTATCAATAATATTCACCAGCAAAAAAAACATGGAACGTAGCCCAAGTATGGCAAATATGTTGGAGAAGAATACAATGTAAGGATCTTTAGTTACCGAAAATACAGCAGGTATAGAATCAACAGCAAATACCAGGTCTGTAAACTCGATAATGAGCAGCACCAAAAACAAAGGCGTTATCATCCTTTTGGAGTTTTGTTTGATAAAAAACCGATCGCCCTCAAAGCTACGGTGTACTGCAAAGTATTTTGATGCCAGCTTTACTATCTTGTGGTTCTCGGTATCAACCTCATCTTCCTTATCGCGGTTAATAAACATCGTAACGCCGGTATAAACTAAAAACGCACCGAATAGGTATAGTATCCATTCGAACCGGCTGATAAGCGCCGCACCTACAAATACGAATATAAAACGCATTGCTATGGCGCCAACTATCCCCCAGAACAACACTTTATGATAATGTTTAGGGCTTACCTTAAAAGCGGTAAATATCAACACCATCACAAAAATATTATCAACCGAAAGCGCATACTCAACAACGTATCCGGTAATAAACTCGAGCGACAGGTTTTGGCGGTAAATATCCAGGCTGGACTCCAGATCGGCGGGGTTGAGTTTAAGGTGGTGAAGGTGAGCGATGTTTACGGCTTGCAGATCGGCGTAGGTTTTTATGCCATGCAGCATATCGCCGTAGCGATAGATCAACATGTAGAATATTACCGCGAAGGTGACCCATATCAAACTCATAGTAGCAGCGCGTTTTAGCGTTACAGGCTGGCCGGGTTTTGAGAACAAGCCCAGATCAATAGCCAGCATAGCCACAACAAAAACAATAAAACCGCTGATAAACAGGAGTTCGTTCGACATATTATTTATTCCTTTCTGTTGTGTAACGCACCAATTGTTCTAACGATGTGCGGGCCTCTCCTTCCGGGAAGGTATTGAGAATGGCAAAGGCATCATCCTGGTAAATTTTCATCTGGCTTTCGGCATATTGCAGGCCACCTGTACTTTTTACGAAGTTGATGATTTCGGCTATCTTTTTAGGCTCATCGTTATGATTTTTCACGAGGTTGATCATGCGTTTTTTATCTGACGACGAAGCCTGGTTTAAAGCATATATCAGCGGTAGGGTTATTTTTTTCTCTTTGATATCGATGCCGAGGGGTTTCCCTACATCGTCTGTACCAAAATCAAACATATCATCCTTTATCTGGAAAGCTATACCTATCTTCTCGCCAAACAAACGCATTTTTTCAACTGTAGTTTCATCCGCGCCTGATGATGCCGCGCCACAGGCACAGCATGAAGCGATAAGCGATGCCGTTTTCTGGCGGATCACATCGTAATAAATGGCTTCGTCAATATCCAGGCGGCGTACCTTTTCTATCTGTAGCAATTCGCCCTCACTCATTTGGCGAACAGCCTCGGATACGATGCGCAGCAGGTGAAAATCGTTATGTTCAACAGACAACAGCAGGCCTTTAGACAAAAGGAAATCTCCTACTAAAACGGCTATCTTATTTTTCCAAAGGGCATTGATAGAAAAAAAGCCACGGCGCTGGTACGAGTTATCAACCACATCATCGTGTACCAGGCTTGCGGTATGCAACAACTCTACCAGGGCCGCGCCACGGTAAGTGCTTTCGTTAATACCATCGCATAAACTGGCCGACAGAAACACAAACATGGGCCGTATTTGCTTGCCCTTACGTTTTACAATGTAATGTGTAATGCGATCGAGTAAGGGTACCGAGCTTTTCATTGATGCGGTAAACTTCTCTTCGAAGGCATCAATTTCGGCGGCTATGGGTTTTTTTATCTCGTCTATGCTTAGCATGGGGTACAGGTGGCATTTACGCGTAATAAACGTGTAAACACCTATACCGCAAACATAAGGTAAAAATCAGTTTAAAAATAGCTGGGAACGGCAAAAGCTTTGAAGGTTCGTATTTTTATGTGATAATATGGCTATTTGTTTTACTTTTGCACTCCCACAAAAACGGAGAAATGTCTGAGTGGTCGAAAGAGCACGCCTGGAAAGTGTGTATACGCCAAAAGTGTATCGAGAGTTCGAATCTCTCTTTCTCCGCAGCTTATACTTGTCAACAACGCTAAAAACCCATTTAAAATATTAAGTGGGTTTTGTTTTTATAATATTTTATTTAACCATCTAATATCATCTCAAAAGATGACCATCGTCATTATTTAGACAACCATTAATGCCCAGTTTTGCAGTACCAAATCGGCAAAACATGAACATTACAAGCACCGACACCCAACTCGAATACGAATTACAGGACCTTTACATCGCAAGCAAGCATTGGCTATCCGACATCGCTTTTGCTGAGGATGAAGCTAAATTTTTTCATACTGTAATAGACAAATATATTAAGCCGGATATCATCAACGGGCATGATGCAAAGCTGCATCATTGCAAAATGATGCTTTACCAACAACAATTTGAGGTGATCGATCTTAGAAATAACGTTGCTGCCTATTTAGCGTTTCTTACTCCTCTTATCAGTGATACGAGTAAAAAAATAGGCATTGAACTAATTGAAACACATTCAATGTTGACAGATCGCATTGCAGCGTTATTGGACGCTGTCAGGTTATTGAAGGCGGAACTTTTTGCCCTTGCAGAAGATGTGATAGATAATGAGAGAAACCTTTTTATTTAAAATAGGGTCAAATGCTACAAATAAACTACATATCGGCACAAGAAGCCGTAAAGAATATTAGATCGGGCAACAGGGTTTTTATTCATGGCAGCGCGGCAACGCCTGTTTGTCTGGTAAATGCGTTACAAAACAGATATAACGAGATAAACGACGTTGAACTGGTAAGCATTACTACTTTAGGCGATGTTAACTTCGATAAGCCTGAGCATCGCAAATCTTTCTTTTTTAATTCGCTGTTTGTTTCGGCCGCAACACGGGATGTAGTAAACAGCAATAATGGCGATTATGTACCTGTATTTTTAAGCCAGATCCCCCAACTATTCCGCAAAAATATCCTTCCTATCGATGTTGCACTGATCCACGTTTCGCCACCCGACGCGCATGGGTATTGCTCTTTAGGCACATCAGTAGATATTGCAAGGGCTGCTGTTGATATTGCGAAATACGTAATAGCGCAGGTTAACCCCTTAATGCCACGTACCCACGGGGATAGTTTTATCCATATCAATAAAATTGATGCTATGGTTTGGCAAAAGGCTGAACTACCAGAGGTTGATTACTCATTTGATGTAAGCGCGGCTGTAGAAAAGATAGGATATAATATTGCATCGCTGGTAGAAGATGGGGCTACGTTACAATTAGGTATCGGGAGTATACCCGATCAGGTTTTAAAGAACCTGTCCACGCACAAAAATTTAGGTATTCATAGTGAAATGATATCAGACGGAGTGATTCCGCTTATTGAAAAAGGGATCATTAATAACAGTCAGAAAAAATTAAATGTGGGGCACTCCGTCACCGCATTTATTACCGGTACACGTAAGTTATATGATTTTGTAAATGATAACCCGGGGGTGCGGGTAATGGATATCGCGTATGTTAATGACACCAGTATCATCAGGCAAAATGCTAAAGCTACCGCTATAAACAGCGCTATAGAAATTGACCTTACAGGGCAGGTATGTTCAGATTCTATTGGTACTTACCAGTACTCCGGTATTGGCGGCCAGATGGATTTTATCCGCGGAGCATCCTTATCAGAAGATGGAAAGCCTATTATCGCCCTGCCATCACAAACCAGCAAAGGCATTAGCCGGATAGTACCCTTTTTAAAAGAAGGAGCCGGCGTAGTTACTACCCGCGGGCATGTACATTGGGTGGTTACAGAGTACGGTATAGTAAACCTGTTTGGCAAAAATTTAAAGCAACGTGCACAGGCCCTCATACAAATTGCGCACCCTAACCATAGGGAATGGCTTGAAATTGCGTTTTACGAAAGGTTTAAAAAGGATATGCTTTCGTAACCCGGCCCGACCGATGTATATACTATGCTGAAATGTTCCATTTATACCTAATCAATATAAGCCATGAAAACCATATTAGTATTATCCGATTTTTCCATCCGTGCAGCCCACGCCACGCAATATGCTATCAAGCTGGCACAAAAAATTGAAGCCAATGTGCTGCTTTGTAATGTATTCCTTGTCCCTTCAACCACACCAATGGCATCGCAAATAGCATGGCCAATGGAAAATTACGAAGAATTGCAACAAAACAGCACCAACGATCTAGATAAGATGGTTAACAATATAAATAATGAGCTAGACCTTGATATACTAATGAACGGTGGCTTTAGGCCCAATATTAAATACTGTAGTAAAGTGGGTTTTGTTGCCGATGCGATAAGCGAAATAGCCAAAAGCCACCATGTTATAATGGTTGTTATAGGCACACATGCCAAACATGGTTTAGGTAGCTTTTTAATGGGCGACCATGCCAGGGATATTATCGAAAAGGCAGATTACCCGGTATTACTGATCCCGGAAATGGCAAAAGGATACGATCTGAAAACGATCGCCTTTGCTACCGATCTGTCGCATACCGACACTTACGTGCTGCATTCTTTATCCGGCTTAGCCAAACATTACTATGCCGAAATACTGCTTACCCACGTAGCCGATGAAAGCATAGCTGACCAGAAAGTTGAACCGGCCGCTAAAATATTTTTGAGCATGGTATCATCAAAAGTAAACTACCCCAAAATTTACTACCGACCTATACGTGGCAACAATGTGGTAACCGGGTTAGACTGGATCGCAGCGCATACTGACATTGATATGCTGGTAATGGTGCACCGTAAAAAAGGATTTTTTGAAAGCCTTTTCCAGGGAAGCATCACACAAAAAATGGCGGGGCACTTAACCAAACCATTACTGGTTTTTCCATGCTCAAAGGTTGAAGATACGATGCCTGTGTTTTAAATACCGTAACAAATAAATAATCTAAAAACGCTCATTGCCGATACCGGTGATGGGCGTTTTTAAATTTCCGGAGAAATGGAAATAAACTGACTAAGGTCACTTTTGCAGGCAACGCCCATCATTCCCCGGCGCTCAATGCGGGCATACATTTGCTTCATATAAAAACATAGCCAAAATGAAAGCAAATTATTTAACGCACCGCAATACAGTAAGAGTGATGCTCATTACTGCGATCACTATCCTTTTCGCCCTACCCTCTTTAAAGGCACAAACACTTTACAAGTTATCACCCGGACCAGATGTAAGCATCAAAGTACTGGGTACCTCAAACGTGCACGACTGGACCATGGCCTCGACCGGGATAGATAGCAAAGGCGAATTTAAGTTTGATAATGGCATCCTTACGGGGCTGCAATCGTTCAACTTATCCATTGATGTAAAGACCTTAAAAAGCGAACACAGCTCAATGGATAGCCGTACCTACAAAGCCATCAACGCAAATCAGTATCCTAAAATAACTTATAAGCTGAACTCGGCCGTGGTAACATTGATCGAAAAGAACAAATATCTTATTAAGGCCAAAGGCGAGCTTACCATAGCCGGGGCCACACAAGGCGTAACACTTGATGTGACCGCTGTGGTGAATGCCGACAATTCCATCACCTGCACCGGGACCGAAAAGTTAAAACTGACCGACTATAAAATTACCCCGCCAAGTTTTATGCTGGGCACCATGAAGGTTTATAACGACCTGAGCATCAAATACAACCTTAATTACAAAAAATAAATATTTCAACACCTAATATAATCAACAACACCATGAAAAATCAATATACAATACCCGCACTGTTAGCTATTGCAGCGCTAAGTTTTATCCCGGTAAGTTTAAAAGCCCAGGAAGGGCAGATACAATTCTACCGTCCTAACAACAAGCAAGGCATCAACACTTTCGAAACTTCGAAACAAGATAGTGTTCCGTTCACCGGTTTAAAAGTAAAAGTAGGCGGTGGCTTTACTATAACCTACCAAACTTTACGTGCCAGTAACACTGCTACACCGGTAGTAAAAACCGTAGGCACCGCAACCGGTAATGTAAATGCCATTACACCTTTAATGGATGGTTTTAACCTGCCCATGGCCAACCTTTATTTTGATGTCCAGTTAGCCGATGGTATACGTTTGAACCTGACATCGTACCTATCTACCAGGCACCACGAAGACACCTGGGTAAAAGGCGGATATTTACAGATCGACAAGTTACCCTTTCTGCACAGCCAGGCCATTGACAATATCATGAAGAGCGTAACTTTTGTTATAGGCCAGTATGATATTGACTACGGCGATCAGCATTACCGCAGATCTGATGGTGGTAATACTATTTACAACCCCTTTGTAGAAAACTACATCATGGACGAGTACGCTACCGAAACAGGTATACATATTTACTACAAATGCGCTAAAACAGGCTTGTTTGCCATGGGTGCAATAACCAATGGCGAGTTAAATGCCACTACCCTTGCTTCAACTAAAACAGATGCCGAAACCGGCGAAACTAACAAATACCCCCCTGCATTTTTGGGTAAATTAGGTTTCGACAAACAATTGAACTCCGACTTAAGGGTACGTGTATCAGGCTCGTTTTACAGCGTAAGCAGTGCCAACAGCAGTACGTTGTTTGGCGGCGACCGTACCGGCTCACGTTACTATAATGTAATGTCGAACCCTACTACAGCCGCAGGCACAACACTTTCACAAGCGGTTGATTATAATGCTTTTTCAGGACGTTTTAACCCCGGCTTTAGCCAGGAAAACCATAGCTACATGGCTAACCTGTTCGTAAAATACAAAGGCATTGAGTTTTTCGGAACTGCCGAAACCGCAAAAGGAAGAACCATTACCGAAACATCAACCCGTGGTGCTAAACAGTTTGCTGCTGATATCACTTACAGATTTCCCGAAAAGACAGAGAATTTTTGGGTAGCATATCGCTACAATACCGTAAGCGCCACAATTTTAGGCAACACACAGGATGTTACCGTTAACCGTTCAGCAGGTTCATTAGGTTGGTTCATGACCAAAAATATCATGATGAAGGGCGAATACGTGAACCAGGAATATCAAAACTATGATGCCACCAATATATTGAACGGCGGCAAGTTCAATGGCTTTGTACTGGAAGCAGCCATCAGTTTCTAATTGATAAAAATAAATGCCGATACAAGATCTGCCGGTTAAGCGCTAGTATCTTGTTATCGGCATTTTTCAACTACAACAATGAAAAAAATTCTTATCTCCGGATCAATAGCAGGCTGCATACTGTTTGTATTTAGCTATGGCGGATTATTTTTTGCCGTTAAGCTGTTCCCTACATTGTTTGTAGAATACAACAGCCCACTATTCAATTCGGATGGCAGCAGAGATGTGCTTTTCTACATGCATCCATTCATCATCAGCTTCGCCTTATCCTGGTTTTGGGACAGTTTCAAAATATTGTTCAAGGGCCCTTTTGTTTTGAGGGGCCTGGAGTTTGGGGCGGTGTACTCCATCATCGCCTTATTACCTGTAATGTGGATCTCGTTCAGCGCTTTGGATATCACCGTGCCCATGGTAGCCAGTTGGTTTTTATACGGATCGGTGCAGGCAGTTATTGCGGGAATGGTATTTTCAAAAACAAATCCTTAGTAGCTATCATCATGTTAAAAAAACAACGATGGGCCTGTTTGCTTTTGGGATTTACCGCATTTATGCTTTTGGGGTTTACCGCGGGTATGATCGAACCAAAAAAATGGCTCATCAGCGAAAGTAGCAACCTGTGTGTGAACGGAAATACCAATGTCAATAAATTCTCATGCGAGATACCCGCTTGCGACCGAACGGATACCTTGAACATGACCAGGAATAAGAGCAGCAAAGAGATAACACTATCGGGGAATATTAGCCTGAGCATACAAAGCTTTGATTGCCATAACGCTATCATGACCCGCGACCTGCGGACAACATTAAAAGAGAAACAATACCCAAGGCTGCGGATCCTCTTTTTATCACTGAGCAATTTCCCGGAGCTAACCGAAAAACCACAATTAATAACAGGCCTGGTGAATATTGAAATGGTTGGTATAACTAAACGTTTTGAGGTAAACTACCAGGTTTCGATAGATGATCAAAAAGTAGTTCACCTGTTAGGTACACGCGATATCAACTTTTCGGACTTTGATCTGACGCCACCCCGAAAGTTGGGCGGCCTTATTAAAACCAACAATAAGCTGAGCGTTATTTTCCATTTAAAAATAAAGGAACTCAACTAAGAAAGTGACCGATATCACTTTTTGGCGAGCGCTAAGTCATGGCACATCCTGCCCTTTCAGCCCATCTTTGGTGTATAAAAAACATCAGATCATGACAACAATAACCAACTCTCCGGCATCATGGGCATCAGTAACCACAGAGCAAAAACAACATTTTAATTTATGGGAAAAATGGCTAAAAATAGCTGATAGCCAGGCAAAAAATCAAACCGGTTGGTTTGCAGTATCTATGATATCTATCGGTGTATTGTTCCTTCCGTTGCCTGCGGTTTTAATTTATAATTACCAGGCTAATATTAGTGTGCTTGCTATTTCAATGGCCCTGTTCTTCGCCAATTTTATTTTTGGCACGGGTGGCGGCTCTATCCGTACCACACTGTCGTTATTTGTAATAACTATTATTGCTTACATTACAATGGTGGCTATCTATATTTTGTAATAACAGGGTAAAATCACATCCATAAAAAAAGATGCCCAGATAATATCGGGGCATCTTTTTTTATGGATGGTTCAATATCAATGGTGATGGCCCGACTTAATACCATTGCACCCTTTGGAAGCAACACAGGCTTTACCTACACATTTGTTGAGCTGCCACTGATCGAGATTTTTGATGATCTGGTCGGCATTGCTTTGCATCATTTCTTTGGTTTGCACCGGTACCGCTATAAATGTTGGTATATTGGATAGTTTAATGGCAAACCTGTCCGCGGCTGCCTTATCAAGATGATCGGTGTTTAACGACCGGGTGGCAATATACCTGATACCCATAGCGAAAAGCTTTTCTATCACCAGTTCCGATACATCATCATTAACAGAAACCAGCACGGCATCCTTATCTACAGCATAAATAGCTGTATTCATATCTAACGCATTTGATATGAGCGTGATATCGTGTTTCTTTTGATTGGCTCTGGCCAGGTATTCCTTTTCAAATGGGGCTACGCTATAGGCTACTACTTTCATCCGGCTTGTATTTGTAAACACAAAGCTACGGTAGCTGCATGTTTACACCATGAGCGGCATCAGCACAAAAAATGATCTTCGTCAGTTTTTCATTTTGGTCAGCTTATTGATGTCGATAATGGTGATGATGCTGCCTTTCTTTTCTATCAACCCCTCATCCTTAAAATCGGATAAAGTGCGGCTCACGGTTTCCGTAGCCATACCGGCCATAGCGGCCAGGTCCTCGCGAGAAAACTTAAAGCTGTGATCAGTACTTTTGTGTTTACTGTAGATCCTCAATATCGCCTCAGCCATTTTTTTCCTTACCGAATGATAGGCCAGTTGCAATAACTGCTCTTCCTTCTCGCGGATATCATTTGCCAGTAACTTGATGAACTCCCGGCCAACTTCGGGATACAAATTCAGCAACTGCTCTATTTCATCTTTAGGGATGAGGCAAAGCGTACTATCCTCCAAAGCTGTGGCCGTATCCGAATAAGCTTCGCCCGATAACATTGCATTTATCCCTAAATAATCGTCTGAAGCGTAAATACCTGTCATTAACTCGCGCCCGTCTTCGGCAAGTTTTACGCTTTTCACCTTACCGGAAATAAGCAGGTATATCCCATTGCCCTTATCGCCTTCATAATAGATCACCTGGTCTTTTTTAAACTGACGGTGTTTACGCTCATGGATGATCTTTTTGAGTTCAGCTAAACCTCCGCTTTTTATCACCAGGATATTTAACTGGTCAAGCGACTTGCTATAAAAGTTCACCTGTGCCTCTTTCTTTTTCAGCCTCACGTCAATGGCATTTAAAAGCTCCATATCGTCGAAGGGTTTGGTCAGGTAATCATCTGCACCCATTTCCATTCCTTTGCGCAAATCAACCCGCTCAGCTTTTGCCGTTAAAAATATAAAGGGAATATTGGCCGTTCCGGGATACTTGTTCAGCATATGCAAAACACCGTATCCGTCTAACTCAGGCATCATAATATCGCACAAAATAATATCCGGAAGGTTTTTTAAAGCCAGTTCAACACCTTTTTTGCCGTTATCAGCATCAAAAACAGTATAACCGGCCAATTCTAATATCTCTACAATGTTCTCGCGTATGTCCAGGTTATCCTCAATGATCAATATTTTCTTGCTCATACTATTTTGAATGTAATTGTAAATAATGTGCCTTTGTTAACCTCGCTCTTAAAATCGATTTTACCATGCATCAGGTTAGTATACCTGGCCACAATGTTTAAACCAAGCCCCGTGCCCGGGATATTACCGGTATTGTGCGCCCTAAAAAAAGCCTCAAATAAATGTTGCTGATCTGTTTCCGGGATGCCGATCCCGTTGTCTTTCACTGTCAGTATACATTCCGAACCGTTGATCTCTGTATTAAACTCGATGAACGTATTTTCGCCCGAGTACTTTATTGCATTAGCAATGAGATTGATGACGCAATTTCGCAGTAAATTCTGATCCAGGGTAACCACATGGTGCGAACCTGTATGCTGGTAAATAATGCTTTGGTTTTGCTTGGCCACCATTTGCATTTCTTCGGTGATCTCTTCCGAAAACCTGACCAGGTCAAAACTACTGAACAAGGCCTCCACCTTTCCGGCTTCCAGCTTCTCAAGCGACAAAAAGTCGTTCAGTATGGTTGTCAGGTTACTAACCGCGTTCTTTATCTTTACCACGTGTTTGCCAACATTGCTTTGAAACGGTGCCGCATATTTATCGATCAGCGATGCCGATAATTGTATCGAACTCAAAGGCGTCCTGAACTCGTGCGAAGCCATAGAAACGAAACGGCTTTTTAACTGGCCCAGTTCTTTCTCTTTCACCAGCGATAAACTCACCTCTTCTTTGGCTTGTTGCAATGCCTGTACTGTTTCCTGTAACGAATGTGTACGCTCCTGTACCTGCTGCTCCAGATCGGCGGCATATTCTTTCAGTTGCTGCTCCGCTTCTTTTTCACGGCTTTGGTCGTGGATAAAACCCGTATAGATCTTCCGGCCCGAATACTGCACCTCACTTACACCCAACCTAAAGGGGAATCTCGTACCATCCTTTCTCAATCCTGTTACTTCGCGCCCCTTACCAATAATATGCGGATCGCCGGTGCGCTGGTAGCGGTTAATGTATTCATCGTGCTGCTCCCTGTCGGGCGGGGGCATTAATATGGCCACATTGCTGCCTATCACTTCTTCGGGTGTGTATTGAAATAACTTACACCCGGCGGGATTGATAGATTCGATCTTACCGCGATCATCAATAGTAATGATACCGTCTATCGCATTATCAATAATTGCTTTTAGCAGGGCGGCATTTTCCATAAATGGTTATTGAAAATAAATATTGAAGAAATGCAAATATCGACAATGTAAAGTGATTACCGGTTTATAAACTCACAAATTACTTCATTCAAAAATGACCGTCATACCGCTAATTCAATAAAATGTCTTAATCGTTGTCTTTAATTAAATTTACAAATCAATAATTTGATTATCAATACAATAAAAATACAATTCGAATATCTCTTTCTCCGCGAAAAGCGATTAAGCCTGACAGTTGTCAGGCTTAGCTGTTTAGAATAAGGTATAACTGTGATTTAAGGTGTTCTAAATCTCATAAAATTATAAGATCGCTCCACACACAAAAGCATTCGGCATTTGTTCCTTTCCCGATGCCCCGATAATACATATACACTATACCAGGCGAATAGCGTTTGTCAGCTTTTCAAGTATCTATTGCTGAGATTTTAATCATTTAATTTTTATCACCACTTTTCCTTTTGCATGGCCGCTTTCAACATATGCCATCGCTTCTTTGATGGCCTCGAATGGGAAAACTTTATCTATAACCGGTCTTATAGTACCCGAATTTATAAGAGCGGTAATTTCCTTTAACTGATCTCCGTTTGCCCTCATAAACAGGAAGGAAAAATACACTTTAAGCCCTTTTGCTTTCTTCCGTACGCCAAAGCTTAACAGGCGCATAATTAATTTTACGAACCAGGGCGCTTCAATCTCTTCTGCAAAATCAGGGTCAGGCGGGCCGGAGACCGAGATGAGTTTTCCGCCGGGTTTTAATACCCGCAGCGATTTTTCGAGCGTCTTTCCGTCCTGACTATGTAAAACCAGGTCATAACCGTGCAGTACTTTCTCAAAGTCATCTTTTTTGTAATCAATAACAACATCAGCGCCAAGGCTTTTCACTAACTCAATGTTGACTGCGCTTGTAGTTGTAGCCACAGTTGCGCCCAAATGTTTAGCCAGCTGAATGGCAAATGTGCCCACACCACCTGAGCCTGCCTGGATGAATACTTTCTGTCCTTTCTTCAGTCTCCCTTTTTCAATCAGGGCCTGCCAGGCGGTTAGGCCCACCAGGGGGATGGATGCCGCTGCTTCCATACTCAGTTGTTTAGGTTTAAGCGCCGCATCCGTTTCCTTAACAGCAATCAAATCCGCGAATGTTCCAATCCGGTGATCTGCCGGACGCGCGTAAACCTCGTCGCCAACCTTAAATTGTTTCACCCGGGCTCCAATCTTGGTTACAACACCAGCTACGTCATGTCCTAAAACAAAGGGTGTTTTATATGGCAAAATAATTTTGAACTCCCCGTTTCTGATTTTAGAATCCAGCAGGTTGATGCCGGCAGCATGTACTTCTACCAGCACTTCGTCTGCTTGAAGTTCAGGAACGGGCATTTGCCCAATGTAGCCACCATCTTTTTTATACTTGTCTATAATAAATGCTTTCATTTTTTAAATTTTTACGAGGCTATTACTTTGTAACTTTTCTTAGGATTAGCCAGGTCAAAAGTCAGTTTGGGAAAAAGTCGGTTGAGTATATACACTGCTTTGGCATCACCTATACGGATAGTAAGCTGATCTTTTTTAAGGCCTGCAATAAAGGCTTTCACCATATCTGCCGTGGTCATTTTTTTGCCGTTCATAGCAGTTGTCATTTCTGTGGCAACAAGCGGCGGTAAAAGTTCAAAAACCTTTGTGCTGCTGTTCAAAATTTGCAGGTGCTTTCTAAGCGCTTTGGTGTAAAACTGCAATGCTACTTTGGAGGCGGCGTAAGTGGCTTCCAACAATGACGGAACATAACTCAATAATGATGTAGTATTGATGATCGCGCTTTCCTTCCTTGATTTAAGCATATCGATGAAAAGGTTGTTAAGCCGAATCACTGCCAGGTAATTAACGTTTATTTCGTACGCCGCATCTTCAAAATGCTGATCGTTTGCTGTTCCGAGGTTGATCGGGGCAGTTAACACTCCTGCGTTATTATATAAAATATCTATACCGCCCAGTTGCTGTACCTGGTTGAAAAGCTTTTGCGCATCAACGGCATCTGATACATCACTTTTAATGACTGTAATTGCCGGATACAGCTTTCTGGCTTCATCTAATTTTTTCTGGTTTCTGCCGGTGATGATCACGCTGGCGCCATTGGCTAAAAATTGTTTGCTGCTTCCAGCCCGATACCTGATGCACCGCCTGTGATCAATATCGTTTTTCCGTTTAATTGCATGGTTCTATTTTTTTTAGACTTTTTAGTATATTTTATATTAAAAAAATTAGAGTGAGTAACTCTCCAATTCTGCTTTAAGACTCCTGAGCAAACCAGCCATCGGTTGTGCAGTATTCATCGCCTTGCACATCACAACCGCACCTTCAACCGCAGCCACCGCTTTGAACGCGTAAACAGCCGGGTCAAGCTTGTCAGAAAACTCCCCGTCGGCAATGCCTTTATTTAAAATGCTAACAAACAATTCCTGTCCATGCCTGATAACACCGGCTATCTTTTGTTTAACAGCCGGAAAGTTATCGTCTGATTCTACCGCGATGTTAAATACAGGACATCCGCCTTTAAGGTAAGTATTAAGAGGATCCTTATAAAAATCGAGAAAGGCGAATACTTTAGCCTTAGCTGTTTTACCCTGGCTAATGGTTAGTAACATTTTTTCGCCGTTAGTATTTAGCATAAAATCAACAACCTGCAGGGCCAGATCTTCCTTGCCTTCAAAATGACCGTAAAGACATCCTTTGGTCAGTTTTGTGGCGGCAAGCACGTCGTCTATATTTGCGCCTGATATCCCTTTCTGATTAAAGATGGGGGCCGCTGTTTCCAGGATAAATTGTTTTGTTCTTTCCGCTTTGCTAAGCATATCAATAAAGTTTTGAAGCAAAAATATACTAAAAAGTTTATTTTAAAATACTTTTTAGTATATTATATTCTTTATGATATGAAGATGACAATCAGCTCTATACGCGATAGTTCTTTCCGTCGAGGTTACTCGCTATATTTATATAATTTAGAGTTATCGTACATAAACACCGAAGAAGTGCCATTTTCTTTATTAAGCCAAATACTTTCCCATTCATCGTAATTAATAATTTATTAGTGCGAAACATTCATAAAAATAGCTGATCCACAAAACGTGAACCAGCTATCGGTCAATTATATTATGATAGGGAGTTAAGTTATCAAGCTGTTTACCAGCCCGGATTTTGGATCATGGCCGGCATTTTACGGATCTCATCATCCATAATCGGCAACAGGTACATTTCGGGCCTGAATACGTGCTGGCGGATATTATCTTCTATCTGATAGGTAAATGTCAAACCTACACCCGTAGTTAATGATCCGGCAGAGCCAACGCGGATGGGGTGCATTACTTTGTTATATCCGTTAGGGCCGCCATTGTAAAGCGTCATGGCTATTTTCCATCTCCTGATATCATGCCAGCGCTGGTCTTCGTAAGCTAACTCAATATGGCGTTCGTTTTGAATAAACGCGCGCATCTCGTCCTGGGTCATGTTTGCTTTCATACCGTAATTACCATCAGTACCCGGCAAAATACCAGCCCTGTCTCTTATCAGCCTCAGGTTCGGGTAAGCTAAGTCAGGTTGCCCGGTTTCGTTAATCGCCTCGGCATAATTTAACAGTATTTCGGCATAACGCATCAACGGCCAGCTTCTTGCAGGGCTTGCGCCAACACTATTTGTAACCGTGCTATCACACATTTTGCGGCAAAAATACCCGGTATTACCACCTGACGAAAATGCATCGCCATTTGACCCTGTGCCTGTAAACGTCCAAACAAAATCCTGAATGTTGGCATTACTTTGATACTTGGCACCATTGAACATAACCGTATAATTCATTCTCGGATCGCGGTTAATGTAAGGATTGCTTGCTACATAACCAGAGGCAGGATCGGTAATGGCTTTACCGTTGCGCATAGGAAAAGCATCAACCATGTTTTGAGTTGGTCTTGAATAATTTGATCCGCCCCTTGTTCCCGGAAGGTAATAAGACTCGAAATCTTTGTTAACCGGCCTCGACACGGCGAATATATATTCGTTATTGGTTCTCGATAAAAATAAATTATAGAATCCAAGGCCTGGTTTTGTGTTATCAACGTTTAATGAATAGTAATTACTGTTGATCACCGCCAAAGCAGCATCAGCTGCGGCCTGCCAACGGGCAACACTGTAAGTTGGATAGCTCACAACGGCCTTTTGTTGGGCGGTAGCCGTAGCGAGTGCCCCACCATTAAATAATGGGCTGGCAGCGTACAGCAACAAGCGCGATTTAAGGCCCATTGCAGTACCTTTAGTTACCCGTTGATAGTCAAGATCCTGATAGCCCCCTTGCGGGTAAGTTGCACCGGGTATAGGGAGCAATGCGGCGGCGGCATCCAGTTCTGCAGATAAATAGGCTACAAATTCAGCGAAATTTTGCCTTGGCAGGTTTATAAAATCACTTATGCCATAAACCTTATCGCCCACGTTAGGAACACCACCGTAAACGATAAGTAACTGCATGTAATACCAGGCCCTCAAACACCTTGCCTCACCCCTTATCCTGTTTTTTGTTCCGGTTGATAATGGCGATTTGTCAATATCCTGCAATAGTAAATTACACCTGCGGATGTTTTTGTAAGGAGTAGCCCAAATATCGGTGGCTTTGGGGCTTGCCCCATAGTTGGCTGCCGAAAAAGTACCCTGGTAAAACATTACCGAAGGGCGCGTAGCCGAGCTTAGCGAATACTCCGCGTCGTCGGCAGAGGTTTCCCAATTACCGTGTGTTTCCCATCTTCTTTTATTGAATGAAAAACCGATACCTGCATAATCTGTATTACCGTAAGTACCCTCGGCATATATACCATTCAAAAATTGTATGGTACGTAAACTATCGGTAAATACCGCGGTCTCATCTAAAGCCGAGGTTTTATTATCAAGAGAGCTTGTCTTGGAGCATGACGCGAAAACCGCGCAAACACCTAAGATTAGTAATAACTTCTTCATTTTATTAAGTTTTTAAGTACGTAGGTACTTTGTTAATTTATCTGTTATTAAAATGTTGCGCTAACACCAAAATTAAACATGCGTTGCGGCGGGTAATTGGTTCTGTCGGTACCGCTCGATCCGGTTGATCCCTGGTTAATTTCGGGATCAAGCTGATAAAGTGAACTTAACTTGGTCCAGGTATACAGGTTATAACCATTAGAATACACCTTTATATCTTTCATTTTTAATTTCGCAACCCAGGCTTTAGGTAGTGTATAGCCTATCTCGGCTGTTTTGAGGCGAATATAATCTCCGGGAATAAGCCAGAAAGTTGAAGGGTACGCCCGTGAATCGCTAATACCCGGAATGAACGACAATAGCGGGAATTTGGCGTCGTCGCCAATAGCAGGCGTCCAGGCCTGTTGGTGGATAGCCTGGAAGTTTGCACCAACAGGTTGAATGGCTTCTGCAAGGCCGCGCACATTAAACCCTCTCGAGCCCTGGAAGAATACACCAATATTGAAATTCTTATAGCGGATACCCAGGTTCAAACCACCAGTTGTGTTTGGCACATTCGGGTCGCCCTGCACTTTTGAATCAAAACCATCAATAATGCCATCATTGTTTAAGTCAGCATATTTTAAGTCTCCGGGACGAGGAGGCGCACCAGCTGGCTTAGGACTGGCAGCAATATCGGCTGCGTCTTTATAAAATCCTATCCAGGTATAAACACGTTGTGTATTGATGGCATTGCCGGTGTAGGCCTGGTAGCTATTTTGGTAAGAAGGCTCATCAGCAAACACGATCTTATTTTTGGCGATCGAATAGGTACCTTTCACATTAAAGCTAAGGTCCTTACCTACTTTGCCATTATAGCTCAGCTCAACTTCCACACCTTTGTTATTTACTTTTCCAAGGTTAACCGGCGGCAGGCTTTGCCCGAACACCAATGATACTGAACCGAAACGCGGATCAGTTTTACCACTTCTGTCGGTCAGGATATCGAACCTGTTATTGTCAAAGTAATCAACCGTTGCCGATAGTTTATCTTTAAAGAAACCCATTTCGATACCAAGGTCAAGTTTTCTTTCTTTTTCCCAACTCACCTCGAGGTTACCTAAGGTGCCTTCGTAAATGCCATTAGCGGCGTTGGCGCTAGGGTTACCAAAGAATACCTGGTTACCTCCAGAGCCATACGTTTGTTGATAATAATAGGTAAAACTGCCTAATTTATCATTACCCACAAGCCCGTATGAACCTCTTAATTTTAAGCGGTTGATAAAGTTGACATGATTTTTAAAGAAGCCCTCTTCGCTTACATTCCATCCTGCTGAAACAGCCGGGAAGAAACCGTAGCGATGATCGGCAGAAAAGCGATCGGATCCGTTTATAGCACCATTAAACTCGAGCAGGTATTTTTGGCGATAATTATAGGCGAACCTTCCAACATAACTTTTGAAGATACTTGGAATAAAATTATAGGTAGCATCTCCACTATTCCTGGTGTCTGATTGCTGCAGGTACAAGGCAAGGGCTGTAATGTGATGGTACCCAAAGCCGCGGTCGTAATTTAATGCTGCCTGGGTGGTCAGTATCCTGATGGTGCTGCCATTTCCCGATCCCCTGATCAACCTGCGCACCCTGAAGGTGTTTGCGCTACGTGGCGAATATGTATTGGCTACAGGATCATAAATATATGAAGGAAATTCGCCGCCAGACATGGTAAGCGTTGGATTATTATATTGAGAGGCGTAAGATAAGGTACCTTTTAATGAAAGACCTTCGGTAATAAAATCAAGCTTTTGATTGGCCGTAGTAGCCAGGTTCATGTTATTTTCAAAAGTCCTGGTATAACCCAGATAGGTTAACCTTCCTACAATATTATTCGCATCATAAACCGTACCACCGGTGCCGGGGCTACGGGCCCATTGGCTATAGCCTAATGATCCGTCGGGATTATAGATCGGGTACGCCCATGGAGCAAGCGTCCAGATGCTTCCATAATCAGCCAATACATCATTCCAGCCATTGGGGCTGCCTACCTGTGGTACATTAATGGTACTGATATTACCCGAAAGATCAACCTTAAGATCGGTAGTCCGGGTTATTTTCATATCCAGGTTGGAGCGGTAGTTATAACGATCACTAAAATAATTGTTATTTACCCCTACCGCGCTGCCAAAATCATTCACCATACCATCCTGATGAAGATAACCGGCTGATACGAAGTATTTCACACTTTCTGTACCACCTGATACATCGAAGTTACCGCGGTACTGACTCGCGAATTTTTTAAACAGCACGCTTTTCCAATCCACATCCGGGTGTCCGTAAGGGTCAGTGTGATCACGGTATGCTGCCAGATCGGCATCACTAAACTGAGGTGCCTGCCCGTCATTTTTGCGGCCCTGGTTGTATAATGTTGCGGCATCAAACGAATTTAAAAAAGTTGGGAATACGGTAGGCTGCGATAAGCTGGTCTCGCCACGGAAAGTGATCTGCGGCGGTCCTATCTTGCCCCGGCGTGTTGTTACTACGATAACACCGTTTGCCCCCCTAACCCCAAACACTGCGGTTGCGGCGGCGTCTTTTAATACCGATACCGACTCGATCTCATTGGCATCTAATCTCGAAAACTGATCTAATGTATATTCAATATCATCTACATAAATGGTTGGCGAGTTACTGCCCGTGTTATATGAACTCACCCCACGGATATAAAAGGTTGCACCATCTGCACCGGGACGACCCGAAGTTTGCTGTGAAAAGAAACCCGGAACTTTCCCGGCCATGGTATTCTGGATAGCCGCTGTAGGGTTTGACCGCAGTTCTTCCCCCGAAACCGAACTTATGGCACCTGTTGCAGTAATTTTCTTTTGTTTGCCGTAACCAACAACAACAACCTCATTAAGGCTTTGCGAAGATTCCTTTAACTTGATGTCAACGGTTCGCCTGTTGCCCAGGTTAACTTCCTGGCTTTTAAAACCGATCATGGTAAAAACCAAAATATGTTTGGTGCCCTTAAGCATTAAGGTAAACCGACCGGAAGCATTTGCCGCCGTAGCATTTGTTGTACCTTGTTCGGTAATGAGCGCTCCCGGCAGAGCGGCTCCGGTAGTGTCTGAAACGGTCCCTGTAACTTGTATGCTTTGAGCCATCAGCCTAACACTACTCAGGCAACAGATGGTCAGAACCAGGTATAATATCTTTTTCATTATTTATTTTTTAAATAGGGATTATAAATTGTCCAAATCAATATGATTACCAGCCCTCGTTCTGAATCAGTTTAGGGTTCTTCATGATCTCGTCATAAGGGATCGGCATATGATATAACCTGTCATTCCAAACACCTGTAGTTACTGCGATGGGTGTAAAGGTTGGTGTAGCACCTGCGGATATACTAACGCCGGTAAGGTTTTGTGTCATCACCTGCGGCGCGGTTTTCCATCTCCTTATATCCCAAAAGCGATGCTCCTCAAATGCGAACTCAATTCTTCTTTCATTCATGATCAGCGTTCTCATATCCGATGTATTGATCCCCACTGGTATACCATACCTGTTATTAGTGCCTGCTGTAATACCCGCCCTTTTCCTGATCAGGATAACTTGCTGAACAGCATTCTCTGTTTGGCCAAGCTCGTTCAATGCCTCAGCATAATTCAGGATGATCTCGGCATAGCGGAAGATAGGGTAGTTATGGCTTTGGGCCGAAAATGTTGTGCTGGTACTGAAATTACCTAAAAACTTACGCAGGTTGTATCCTGTGCGTGATTGCACGGTAGATATTGTTGTATTATTCGGTTTATCCAGGCCTCCTTCAAACATTTGGGTAGGGCGGTTTAACCAGGTTAACCCGTTATAAAATACGGTACCTGCCAAACGCGGATCGCGGTTTGTATAAGGCGAGGCACTGCTATATCCGGAACCAACATCATTAATACCTAAACCATTTAACATTGGGAAGGCATCCACCAAATTTTGGGTTGGACTGGTAAGTCCCTGGCTTTTTGTATTGGAAACAATATAACCAACAGGGCTCTGGTTGTTTTCCAAGGAGTTATTGTTTGTACTTTGCTTAGCAAAAATGATCTCGGTTGACATTTTTGTGGTAAATACCGATGTGAAAGCTGTTGGTGTACCTGTTTGCACCAAAGCGTAATAACCCAGTGCCTGAAACTCTGTATAGGCATCTACTACTGCCTGCCAGCGGGTTGGGTCGGCGGTTGGGTAGCCTGTTAAAGCTTTCTTAACCGGATCAGATTCAAACCCGCCACCGTTAAATAAAGGGCTTGCAGCAAATAACAGAACATGACATTTTAATGCAACAGCCGCTCCTTTTGACGCGCGGCCAAAATCGGAAGTTGATAATGGATCGGGGCGCATATTGGGTTTAATAGCGTTACACTCACTTATGATATAATCAACCGTTTGCGCAAATGTATTTCTGGGTAACTGGATGTTATCATCAAGGCCGTAAACCGTATCGCCTAAAAGAGGCACACCACCATAACGTTTAAGCAGTTCCCAATAAAAGTAGGCGCGTAAAAAACGTGCTTCGGTTATCCAGTATTGTTTGGTTTGGGCAGCAACCGGCACCGCGTTAATGTTAGCCAGGAAGATATTTACCCTGCGGATACCATAATAACAATCGCCCCAAAAAGTAAGCGGATATCCATTTCCGGTACTTTCTTCAGGATTATTCTGGGCAGTTACTGTACCACGTGTAAAGTATTCTGCCGATTTATTATAGGTAGACGGAACCGCATTATCGGTAGCTGCATCTAAAAATTCACCGTTTATACGGGCAAAGCCATCAGGGATATAGGTGTATATATTGTTCAGATCGTAACCTGCAACAATACCATTCTGATCTACGTTATCAAAAGTCAGGTCCTTCGTGAACCAGTCTTTAGGCTGTTCTTCGTACTTGGTGCAGGAACTCCCCAGCACAGATAACAATACCGATGTGATGGCAAAAACTGAGTAAAATTTCTTTTTCATATTCGTGAGGTCCTAAAATTTAATGTTAATACCAAAGTTATATAGGCGCATAACCGGGTAACCGCCGCCATAAGATTCCGGCGAAAGGCCATCTAACTCAGATGAGCTGCTTGTTGCCAGGTTATAACCGTTTGCAAATATCCTTACTGTTGTAAGTCGGATTTTTGAAATGAGGGATGCAGGTAATGAATAACCTATCTCCGCGTTTTTTAAGCGGAAATAATCTCCGCTCCTTACCCAATAAGAAGAGGTTGCATCATTGTTAGAATTTGACCCATAGCTTAAACGCGGGTAGGTTGCCGTAGCGGCAGTTTGTGGAGTCCACCTGGTTAGGTTATGCTGATAAGCCTGACCTGTACCGTTGTTCTGGAAGGCCCAATAGCTGTTACCGCTCAGGTACACATTCCTGTTTTGAACACCCTGGAAGAGTAAGCTCACATCAAAGCCTTTCCAACCGAAGCCAAGGGTTATGCCGTAAAAAAACAATGGCTTTGTTGAACCAATAGCGGTTACATCATTTTGGTTGATTACGCCGTCACTGTTCAGATCCTGGTATTTAATATCTCCGGGCTGTGCTTTATAACCAACAGTTGTTGCGCTGCTGTTGATCTCTGCCTGGGTTTGAAATAAGCCCTGTGCTACGTACCCATATTGTTGACCAACAGGCTGACCTGTGCGGTACATCCATGAATAAGGCTGAGCCGGCTCATCGGCAAAAATAATTTTGCTACCTACAGATGAGGCGTTCACAGAAACAAAAAATTGTACCTGTTTAATATTCTGCTGCCATCCAACAGTTCCCTCCCATCCAAAATACCTGTTTTGGCCAATATTTTGATTAGGATAGTCATTCCCTAAAGTAGTGCTGTTAGACCCGCGCTGCATGGCCAGATCATAATATTTATTATTGAAGTATTCGGCGGTAAACGAAAGTCTGTCTTTTAACAGTGTACCTGATAGGCCGATATTTAATTTGGCAGCTTTTTCAAAAGTGAGGTTACCGTTTGCCAAAGTACCTTCTGTGATGGTAGTTACCGAGCCGGCACCTGTTCCGAAATACTGGGCGGGGCCATCAAAATAGCGTTGATAATAGGTAAAATAACCCGGGCTATCCCATCCATTGATACCGTAAGATGCATAGAGTTTAAGTTTGCTGATGGCCGTGAGTGGCTTCATGAAACTTTCTTTCTCCATATTCCATCCTAAACCTATTGCCGGGAAAAAACCAAGTTTATAATTTCCATCAGGCGGGTACCTGTTTGAACCATTAAACCCAAAGGTTGCTTCGGCTACGTATTTGCCATCGTAATTGTAAGCAAAGCGGCCCGAGGTACCTACGATAGTATAAGGCAGTGCCTGCGCATCATTAGCATCGGTAGAGTTATCCCTGTTTGCCAGCAATAAAACACTAAAGTCATTTTTACCAACTGTTTTATCATAGCCCAAAGAAAACTCCTCGTAATCCATTTTACCCTGGTATCCTATACCGTTTCCGTTTGCCTGGGTACCATTAGTGCCAAATTGCGCATATGTTGCACCTGTTTGCTGAAATACCGCGAAACCCTTATTCCTGGTAATGTCTTCGGCCAAAGTGGAGTTAAAGGCTACTTTACCTTTCATCCATAAGCCTTGTAACAAATCGCTCAGGTCTTGCCTTAAATATAAATTAACAATGATATCCCTGAAATACCGCTGCCGGTAACCCGATCCGATAGTTTGCGCTAACAGGTTGTTTTGATACAATTGATTTCCGGCAAACGAGTTGTTTGGGTTTAACAACGGATAAGCATTGGCGGGTGTATTCAATAAATTAGAAATAATTGTTCCGGTAGTTGCCCCCGGTTCATTTGAGTTTTGAATACGTCCCAATAAATACAAACCGCCGGTTAATTTCTTTGTGATATTCAAGTCAACATTCGAGCGGATGATATAGCTGTTGAAATTGTTGTTGGTTTCATACTTATTACTATCAACAGTTGCTAAAAAGCCCGACTGATTAACGTTTTCCATCGAAACGAAATACCGGGCCGAGCTGTTGCCTCCATTAGCGCTGAAAGTATAACGATTAAACAATGAGCTATTTTTTGTAATGGCGCTCCTGTAATCAACATCAGGATAATTGATAGGGTCTGTATGATTTTTATAGGCATCTAAGGCTGTTTGCGAATAATACAAACCTGAGTTTGCAGGGACTCCATCATTTTTCATGGCTTCATTTCGCAAGGTGGCGTAATCAAACGAGTTTAATGGTTTTGTCCAGGTAATGGGTTGCTGTATGGCGGTTTGCGCGGTAAATGATATCTGCTGTTTTTTTGCAGCCCCCTTTTTAGTGGTCACCACTATTGCTCCATGAGATCCTCTAACACCCAACATGGCGGTTGCTAATGCGTCTTTTAAAACAGTAACCGATTCGATCTCTTCCATATCGAATGAGGTTATATTTGCAACTACGCCATCAATGATAAGGATAGGTGCCTGGCCCCTTAACGTAAGTGATGCACCATCTGAACCAGGCAGACCCGATGATTGTAAAGTATATAAACCGGCTAATCTACCTGTTAAAGCGTTTCTGAAACTGGTTACAGGCGATTTAAGCAAATCTTTATTATACACCGCACCGTTAGACGAAATGACAAGATCCTGCGGCACTGTATTATAAATTTGTTGTACAGCCAGTGCTTTTGTCGGGGCTACACTGCCCTGGTCTGTTTCCAGGCTAACCGAAAATTCCTTTTCGGCACCCAATACATATTTTAAGTTTTTGTATCCCTGTAAACTAACAATGATGGTATCGCCAATGTTGGCTGTTAAAATAAACTTGCCCGATTTGTTAGACCTGGTTTCAAAACGGGTAATCGGGTTCTTGATAGTTGCATCAGCCAGGGGATTGTTCTGATCATCTAAAACCGTACCCTTAAATTCATTTTCAGCGACACGGTGGGATCGCTTCTTCACATTGTTGGAAATTTTGCCGGGTGGGGCAGCAACCGTCCCTAAAGTGTAGCACACTAATAGAGAGAGTAATGCAGGTTTAAGCATTAACTTCATAGTTTTACAATTTTTTAGCTTATTGGTTTATTGGTTATCGTCGTCGAAACGGGGAGCTTACTTTAATGATTTTGACACTAATTAGCTTTGTATTCGATCCCGAATATGACAAAGGTATACAGAGGGTATGGCAAAAGAAGGGGACAAATCTACCAAGATAGAGGGACTAATCATTACTTTACACATATGTCCGGGGAGTTCAAACCATTAAGCCACCACCTAAACACTTAAAAAACAGCACTTAACCAGCAGAAAGTACTTAACATACAACCAACCAGCAAACTTATACGGTTAAAACATCGATACAATAAAATGGATCACGTCATTTTTAAAAACCCACTATATAGCAGTTAAAACGATTAATACAATATTTACATTTATGCTTTTTTTTAATTATCCCCCTTTAAATGGTGATTTTACCCCCTGTGTAATCCATGTAAAAGTTTGAATTTAGCAGCATCAATTATAACGACCGGTGCTAAACCTAAGTAGCAGGGCCGATATCTAAATATAATAATGTGTTAAAGAAAATTTTTTGTTACCTTTTGTTTATTGGCCTTAGTTGTTGCGTGCTACACCGCAACTCTTTTGCACAGTCTGGTCATTTGTCAGTAATTGATTCCGGCGGATGGGCCAATAATAGTGTTAATACGGTCATCTTCCGTAAAAACTCCCTGGTCACCTCCAGCAGATATCAATATGCTGCTTATTACGATAGCTCGGCATATGTTGTATTGGCAAAAAGAAAGTCGGGCGCAAGCCAGTGGGAAATAAAGCGTACCCCTTTTAAAGGCGATGTTACCGATGCACACAAGTCCATCAGTATTATGGTTGACGGTGATGGGTATATCCATATGGCATGGGGGCAGCATAATAATCCATTAAATTATGCCGTTGGTATCGCTCCCGGTTCGTTAGATCTTTCCGGTAAAAAAAGCATGACCGGCGAAAAGGAGAATAAATTAAGTTACCCTGAGTTTTACCGGCTTCCTACCGGCGATTTGCTGTTTTTTTACAGAGATGGCGGATCGGGGAATGGGAACCTCATTTTAAACCGTTATGACCTAAAGAATAAGAAGTGGAACCGTTTGCAGGATAACCTGATAAATGGCCAGGGTAAGCGCAATGCATACTGGCAAATTACCACCGATGTTTTGGGCACCATTCACCTGTCGTGGGTTTGGCGCGAATCGCCTGATGTTGCAAGTAACCATGATATCGCTTACGCTAGTTCGAAAGACGGTGGCATAACCTGGCAAAAATCGACGGGAGAAGCTTACAAATTACCTATTAATGCAGAAACAGCGGAGTACGCGGTTAAAATCCCACAGCGGAGCGAACTGATCAATCAAACATCAATGTTTGCTGATGCATCCGGGCACCCTTTTATAGCAACCTATTGGAAAGATAATGCTCAATCAGTACCGCAATACCATATTGTTTACAAAACAGGCGATCATTGGGAGGTGAACAATTTAGGCTTTCGCAAAACAGACTTTAGCTTAAGCGGCACAGGTACAAAGCAAATACCTGTTTCCAGGCCGCAAATTGTTGCCTGGGCCGAAAAAAAACACTTTAAAACAGCATTAATATTCCGCGATGAAGAACGCGGGAACAAAGTATCCGTTGCCATAACTAATGATATTGCCGGAAACCAATGGCAGATAAGCGATTTAACAGATTACGCTGTAGGATCATGGGAACCATCGTATGATACATTGTTGTGGAATGACAAACACATACTTAATTTATTTATCCAAAAAACTACGCAGATAGACGGTGAAGGTACCGCTAAAGTGTCATCGCAACCCGTAGGAGTAATTGAATGGACACCAAAATTTTGAGAAAAGGTAACATGAGAAAAAAAATAGCGTCTGGTTTAGTGGCTTTAATGCTGATATTTACATTGGCCAATGCCCAGCATAGGAGTTTCAAAACCAACAGGGCCGTTTTGAAGCTAATTGAGGCAGATTATAAGTTAGCAGACAGCCAATACAAACAATTAATGCAAACCTTAGCACCCGGCAAGTTCCCCAAGACCTATCATCCGGATTCAAATAAACTGGAAACAAGTGGCCCGGGTTGGTGGTGCAGTGGTTTTTATCCGGGTACATTGCTTAATATTTATCAAAAAACAAAAGATGCAGCGCTGCTTACCGAAGCTAACCGGATGTTGGATGTATTATCTGCCCAGCAATACAATAAAACCACGCACGATCTGGGTTTTATGATGTATTGCAGCTTTGGCACCGTGCAGAAAATAAACAATACTCAAAAAAATAAAGAGATATTGATCAATAGCGCTAAATCATTAAGCAGCCGTTTTGATCCTAAAATTGGTTGTATAAAATCATGGGATTCAAAAAAGCCGGAGTACCTGGTCATCATCGATAATATGATGAACCTTGAGTTGTTGTTTTACGCGACAAAAGTAACCGGCGATTCCAGCTTTTACAAAATTGCCGTTACCCATGCGAACACCACGATGAAGAACCATTTCCGGCCCGATTTCAGTTCGTATCATGTAGTTAACTACAACCCTGCCACGGGCGAGGTTCAACAACGCCGCACAGCACAGGGTTATTCAAACGAATCGGCATGGGCGCGTGGGCAAGCCTGGGGACTTTATGGCTATACGGTAATGTACCGCGAAACTCACAATAAAAAGTATTTACAACAGGCAGAACACATCGCTCAGTTTATATTGAACAACCACAACCTGCCGGCCGATAAGATCCCCTATTGGGATTACAATGCGCCCAATATACCTAATGCGTTAAGAGATGCTTCTGCGGCGAGCGTAATGGCCTCAGCATTTCTTGAGCTTTGTAGATATTCAGACTTAAAATATGGTCAGCTTTATTTTAAAACTGCAGAAACTATTATCCGGAACTTGTCGTCACCTGAGTACCTGGCCAAAGCAGGTAGCAATGGTGGCTTTATATTACAGCACAGCGTAGGGCACATGCCCGAAAAGAAAGAGATAGATGTGCCTTTAACCTATGCCGACTATTATTTTATTGAAGCCATACAGCGGTACCAAAACTTCGCGCAAAAATGAAAAAAAGAATAAAACACTATAGTGGTGCCATGATACCGTTTTTGATGGCGGCCGCGTGTCAAATAACATTCGCGCAGGTTCGCGATACGGTTGGGAAAAGACACCTGGCCGGAGTTATAATTGATACCGTACGGCCTGCTCCTGCACCAAAACTACCCGGCTTATTTGCTGATCCTAACATCGCAGCTTTTGGAAAAAGGTTTTACATATATCCAACTACCGATGGCACCAAAGGCTGGTTATCTACCTCGTTCAGCTGCTGGTCATCTGCAAACATGGTAGACTGGAGAAACGAGGGCGTTATACTCGATCTTCCTAGAGACCTTACCTGGGCGAAGGATCGTGCATGGGCACCAACAATAGCCGCAAAAAACGGCAAGTACTATTTCTATTTTTCGGCCAATGTAAATATTGGTGTCGCTGTGGCGGATAAACCTACGGGTCCTTTTAAAGATCCATTATCAAAACCATTGATACCAAAAGGTACGCGAAGGGGGCAAATGATAGACCCAATGGCCTTTACCGATGACGACGGCAGCACCTACTTATACTGGGGGCAAGGGCAATGCAACATCGTGAAATTAAATGCTGACATGATCAGTTGTGATACGGCAGCCATCAAGTCTTTCAAACCTCCGGGGTATAACGAAGGGCCTTTCATGATCAAGCGTAAAGGGGTTTACTACCTTATGTGGTCAGAATTTGATACCCGCGACCCGCGTTATTCTATAGCGTATGCTACATCCAACTCGCCCCTCGGGCCTTTTGTTAAGGCAGAGGGACATTCTGTACTAAAAGGATATGGCCTGGTTAAAGGTGCCGGGCATCATTCTGTTGTTCAGGTACCGGGCAAAGATGAATGGTATATCGCATATCATCGGTTTAAAATACCCGGAGGCGATGGGTACAACAGGGAAACCTGTATCTCTTCCATGCATTTTGATGCAGCCGGAAATATTATGCCGGTAAATGTTTACGAACAAATCAAACCTGTGAAGATAAAATAATGATGAAAAAGATCAAATTCACCATCCGGATCAGTTTATTATTAGCGGTATTTATTGGCCCCGTTTACGGGCAAAAGAAAACGGCAAAGCCCGTTTCTGAACGGCAGGTTTGGTTAAAATATATGGATGAGGTTGCACGGCCTATAATTTTCAACCTTGCCGAAAATCAATTGAAAGAGAAAATGCCCATGCTAATGTCTGATCATATCGATAATAAGGTAAGCAGGGCAAAGGTGGGTTACCTGGAAGCTTTCGGACGAACATTAAGCGGAATTGCGCCATGGTTAGAACTTGAAGGCGGCGATGCTGATGAAACCAGTTTGCGTAACGAGTATCGAAAGCAAACGCTAAAAGCAATTGCCAACGCGGTTAACCCGGAAGCTAAAGATTACCTGCAATGGACCGGCGGGCAACCTTTGGTTGATGCCTCTTTTTTTGCTTTAGGACTGGTACGCTCGCCCTGGCTTTGGCATCATTTGGATGAACACGTTCAAAAACAAGTGATAGATGCACTTATATCTACCCGTGCAACAGTTCCTGTTTACTCAAACTGGATACTTTTTTCGGGAATGATCGAAACCTTCTTTTGTAAATATGACCTTCCGTATGATCCGCTCAGGGTTGAATTTGGGGTTAAGGAATTTACCAAACACTGGTATGCTGGCGATGGGATGTATTCGGATGGTATGAATTTTCACCAGGATTATTATAACAGCATCGTAATCCAGCCCTACCTGTCGCTCATCTTAAAAGAGATCAACGCGAAAAAGAGATCATATCCAAATGAAGAAGAAAAACAAGTAAAAATAGGCCAGCGATATGCTGAAATACAAGAGCGTACGATCAACATGGATGGCACTTACCCTATAATTGGTCGCTCTATTGTTTACCGTGGTGGCGTTTTCCATCACCTGGCCAACATGGCATACTTACAACAACTGCCAGCCAGCCTTAAACCCGCACAGGTGCGCTGCGCGTTGGCGGCTGTGATAAAAAAGACCTTAGGCGCGCCCGCTACATTTTCTAAAGATGGCTGGCTGAGCATTGGGCTGTACGGCCCTCAGCCTTCATTGGCCGATGTTTATATTACCTCGGGTAGCTTATACATCTGCAGCGAGATATTTTTACCCCTTGGCCTGCCCGACACCAACGCTTTTTGGACAACGCCTGATGAGCCCTGGACAGCTGTTAAAGTTTGGACCGGACAGGATACGCCGGCAGACCATGCTTTAGACATTAAAAACTAATGAACTATTTAAAGTGAAACGTATGAAGTACCAATTGGCCTTTTTGTTCCTTATCCTGTTTGGGGCAGCCTACGCGCAGCAAAAAAATAAAGATTTTACGCCGGGCACACTTTGGCCCGACGATAAAGGAGTGCATATTAATGCCCACGGTGGTGGTTTGCTTTATAAAGGTGGAATATACTATTGGTTTGGAGAGCACAAAATTGCCGGCGGAGCAGGCAACCGGGCAATGGTTGGGGTGCATTGCTATTCATCTAAAGACCTGTACAACTGGAAAGATGAAGGCATCGCGTTAAGCGTATCAGAAGACCCGGCAAATGATATTGCAAAGGGCTGCATACTGGAAAGGCCAAAAGTTGTGTACAACGCTAAAACAAAAAAATATGTAATGTGGTTCCACCTGGAGTTGCTTGGCCAGGGTTATAAAGCCGCCCGCGCGGGTGTGGCAACCAGTAATAAAGTTACCGGGCCTTATACTTTTGTAAAAAGCTACAGGCCAAATGCAGGCTTTCAGCCGTATTATCCTCCCGGTACCGATAAGGCTGAAATTTTGGATTGCGCTCAGCCGAAGAATAAGAGCGAAGGCTTTTTCTGTCGCGATGTGCCGGGTGGACAGATGGCCCGGGATATGAACGTTTTTATTGATGACGATGGCAAGGCTTACCATATTTTTTCGGCTGAAGAGAATTTCACACTGGATGTTGCCGAAATGACTGACGATTATACCGGGCATACCGGTAAATTCTCAAGGGTATATGCAGGCCACCAAACTGAGGCTCCGGCAATTTTTAAGCGAAACGGTATTTATTATATGATAGGCTCGGGTACTACAGGCTGGGCGCCTAACCCTGCACGCTGGTTTACTGCTAAATCTATTTATGGTCCATGGACCTATCACGGCAACCCTTGCGTTGGCAAAGGCGCCGAAATAACTTTTGGTGGGCAAAGCACTTATGTGTTGCCGGTAACGGGTAAAAAAAACGCCTTTATTTTTATTGCAGATAAATGGACACCTAAAGACGCTATTGACGGGCGTTACCTGTGGCTACCTATCACTTTTAAAGGCGATGATATTGAGATTAGTTGGGTAGATAAATGGAACCTTGATGTATTTAATAAATAATGAAAAGAATATTTTTAACAACATGCTGGCTGCTTTTATTCGCAAGCTCATTTGCACAAGAAAGCCTGATCACTTCCATTGGTAACCGGAAAGCGCTATCGCTCAACGGAGCCTGGCAATATATTGTTGATCCTTATGAAACGGGCTTTTACGATTACCGTTTTAAGGAATTAAAGGAAAATAATGGCGATGCTTATTGGAATACCGATGTGCAGAAAAACAAGACCGAAAAAAAGGAACACGGATATATTGATAAATATACCATCCAGGTGCCCGGCGCCTGGAACCATCAAAAGCCCGAGTTTCTGTATTATGAAGGTACTATCTGGTATAAAAAATCTTTCGATTATCATCGCGAAAACTCCAACAGCAATTATTACCTGTATTTTGGTGCTGTAAATTACCGCGCAGATGTTTACCTGAACGGCAAAAAGTTAGGAATGCATATTGGCGGGTTTACACCGTTTAACTTTGCTATACCCGATAGCTTGCTGAAAGAAAAGGGAAACTTTCTTGTTGTGAAAGTAGACAATAAACGTGGTGCCGACGAAGTGCCGACCCTTAATACAGATTGGTGGAACTATGGCGGTATTACCCGCGATGTTAAGGTTGTAGAAGTTCCAACCGGCTTTATACAAGACTTTGTTATCCAATTAAAAAAGCCTGTACCGGGTGCAATCCCTGCAGTTACACCTGATGCAGAGGGCTGGGTAAAGTCAAAAAACATAAAGGCCGGCGAGATCATCACGATTAACATTCCCGAGTTAAAATTCAAAAAACAGCTGGCAGCTACGGGTGATATTACTCCAATAAATTTCAAACTTCCTAAAATCAAACTTTGGTCGCCGGAACACCCTAAACTATACCATGTAAGCGTTTCGGCTGGTGCCGATGTGGTGGATGATCAGATCGGGTTCCGCACCATTGAAGCCTTTGGAAAACAGGTACTATTAAATGGTAAGCCAATATTTATGCGAGGCATTTGTATCCACGGCGAAATACCACAGGATGTTAGACGTGCGGTTGGCCCGGATGATGCCAAACAACTCTTAAACCAGGCCCGGGAATTAGGCTGTAATATGGTTAGGCTGGCGCATTACCCACATGATGAGGCGATCACCCGCCTAGCCGATTCCCTTGGGATATTGGTATGGTCGGAGATCCCGGTGTATTGGACCATCAATTTTGGTAGCAATGCAGTATTAAATAAAGCCAAAGCACAATTGCAGGAAATGATCACCCGCGACCATAACCGAGCTTCTATCATTATCTGGTCTGTAGGAAACGAAACACCGATAAGCCAAACCAGGACTGATTTTATGCACAGTTTGATCACAAAAGCAAAAGAGTTGGATAATACACGTATGATATCTGCAGCCCTTGAAGTGAACTATGCCTCGCTTAAAAATGTGAACGTGGTTGACGATCCCTTGGGCGAATTTGTTGACCTGGTTGCCTTTAACGAATATTTAGGCTGGTATGGCGGCCTGCCCGACCAATGCCGCAAAACCAGCTGGAGCACGCCTTATAATAAACCTTTATTCATCAGCGAAACAGGAGGCGGTGCAAAAGGCGGTTTTCATGCCGATTCGCTTACCCGCTTTAGCGAAGAATACCAGGAATGGTATTTTAAAGAGCAGGTAGCCATGCTGAAACGTATGCCCGATAATTTTGTAGGTATTACGCCATGGGTGTTAAATGATTTCCGTTCGCCAAAACGAAATAATCCTGTATACCAGGAAGGATGGAACCGCAAGGGTTTGTATGATGATAAGGGGAACAAGAAAAAGGCCTTTTACATTATGCAGAACTATTATAACGAAATGAAAACCAAAACATCAAAATAATAAACCGAATGAAGAGAGATAACATGTTAAATAAAAAATTCTTAAAACTGTTAGCCTGTTTAGTGCTGGCAGGTAGCTTATACGCACAAGCCCAAACCAAACACAGTTTTAGTTTTGGCGACCAGGACTTTATGCTGGACGGAAAACCTTTCCAGATGATCAGCGGGGAAATGCATTACCCCAGAGTGCCGCGCGAAGCATGGCGCGCACGTATGAAAATGGCGAAAGCAATGGGCTTAAATACTATAGGCACTTATGTTTTTTGGAACCTGCATGAGCCACAAAAAGGCAAATTTGATTTTTCGGGCAATAATGATGTAGCCGAATTTGTAAAAATAGCGCAACAGGAAGGTTTGTGGGTGATCCTTCGCCCAAGCCCTTATGTGTGCGCTGAATGGGAGTTTGGAGGTTACCCCTACTGGCTGCAAAACGAAAAAGGCCTCATCGTTCGCAGCAAGGAGAAACAATATTTGGATGAATACCGGAAGTACATTATCGAGATAGGCAAACAATTGGCCCCCCTGCAAATTAACCATGGCGGTAATATTCTGATGGTTCAGATCGAAAATGAATATGGCTCGTACGCCGCCGATAAAGAATATTTAACGATCAACGAATCGCTGTTTAAAGAAGCCGGTTTTGATGGTTTGCTTTATACCTGCGACCCGGCAAACGATGTAGCCAAAGGCCATTTACCTGGTTTATTACCTGCTGTTAACGGTATTGACAATCCCGCAAAGGTGAAAAAACTGGTGAATGATAATCACGGCGGTAAAGGCCCGTATTATATTGCCGAGTGGTACCCCGCATGGTTTGACTGGTGGGGAACAAAGCACCATACTGTACCGGCATCTAAGTATGTAGGCCCTCTTGACTCTGTTTTAACAGCAGGTATTTCTATCAATATGTACATGTTTCATGGCGGTACAACGCGTGGCTTTATGAATGGTGCAAATTATAAAGATACTTCGCCTTACGAACCGCAAACCAGCAGTTATGATTACGATGCCCCGCTTGACGAGGCAGGCAATGCTACTGCAAAATTTATGGCTTTCAGAAATGTAATAGCGAAACATTTACCACCAGGGACAAATTTACCCGAAGTACCTGCAGCCAAACCAAGCATGGCTATAGAAAGCATCAAGCTAACAGGCTCCGGAGCATTAACAGAAAACCTACCTGTTGCACGTAAAAGCGAACATCCGCTAACTTTCGAAGATATGAACCAGGATTACGGTTATGTACTTTACCGTACCACTTTAGAAAACGCCAAAAGCGGAGTATTGAAGATTTCGGCCCTGCGTGATTACGCAATCATTATGCTTAATGGTAAAAGGGCGGGAATACTGGACAGGCGATTGAAGCAGGATAGTTTAGCGATAACGATACCTGCAGGAACAGTGACCCTTGATATTCTGGTTGAGAATATGGGCAGGATCAATTTCGGTAAATACCTTTTAGAAAATAAAAAGGGCATTACCAAACAAGTGATGTTGGGTGGTAAAGAACTATTGGGCTGGAATATGTATAGCCTACCCTTTTCAGATGTATCCAAATTAAAATATAAAATGACCGATACTGACGCGCCTGTTGTTAAAAAGGGAGCTTTTGAACTGACTACTATTGCCGATACCTACCTGGATATGCGCAAATGGGGCAAAGGTGTGGTTTGGATAAACGGGCATAATCTTGGTAAGTACTGGAGCATTGGCGCACAGCAAACCTTATATGTACCTGCGGAATGGTTAAAAAAAGGAAATAATGAAGTAGTGGTGCTTGAATTACTGAAAAGTGACCAAAATGAATTATCATCACTTTCAAAACCGATATTGGATCTGCAACAATAATGATCCGGATGAAATTAATGCGGGCAATGATTATGTTTGAATTACTATGAGTTTAAAAATTGCGTTATGTGCATTCGTATTTTGTGGTCTTTCACAATATGTTGATGGGCAATCCAAAAACCCAACGAATGACTTACCGGGTTATCATTTAGTTTGGTCGGATGAGTTTAATAAAGATGGTCATCCCGATACAGCAAACTGGAGTTTTGAAACCGGCTTTAAACGTAACCACGAATTGCAATGGTATCAGCAGGATAATGCCTTTTGTAAAGGTGGGTTGTGCATTATCGAAGCAAAACGGGTGCATCTGCCTAATCCAAATTATGTAGCCGGGAGCACCGATTGGCGAACCAACAGGGAGTTTATCGATTATACATCAACCAGTATGAACACCCACAAAAAGCATAACTGGCAATATGGGCGTTTTATTATGCGTGCCCGGATAGATATTGACGCCGGTTTATGGCCAGCCTTCTGGACTTTGGGCGAACACAAACCATGGCCATCCAGCGGCGAAGTAGATATTATGGAATATTACCGTGGCAAGCTCTTGGCCAATGTTATTTTTGGAACCAACAGGCAATATAAGGCGGTGTATAATAGTTCTGCAAAACCAGTTGTTGATTTTGGCGCTGAGTGGAGCAAAGCATTCCACGTATGGGAGATGGATTGGGACGAAACAGGCATCAGGCTATACGTGGATGGCTTACTTTTAAAGGATGCGAAGATGCAGGATATTATAAACCAGGATGGCAGCAATTTTAACCCATTTATGCAGGAGCATTACATATTGCTCGACCTGGCTTTAGGCGGAGATAATGGCGGAGACCCTACCCCAACTCAATTCCCCAGAACGTTTGCCATTGATTATGTAAGGGTTTATCAAAAAAACCACCCTTAAACCCATACAAAAAGTAAAGAAGTAGCCTGTGCTACTTCTTTACTTTTTCGGGTGTATTTTGGAAATTAACACGGTGTTTTTTGATAAATTCGGATGGATTAAGGCCAAACTGTTTGTTAAAGTTCTCCCTAAAATATTTCACATCGCTAAAGCCTACCCTAAAGGCAGCTTCGTTAACATTGCAATTAGTTTCGATTAACAACTCAGCCGATTTACGGAGCCGTACAAAACGGATAAAGCCATTGATGGATTGCCCTGTTACATTTTTGATCTTTTTGTAAAGGTTTGAATAGCTCATCCCCATTTTATCGGCTATGGTATTCACATCCAGCACCGGGTCGAGCAGGGAGTTCTCAATGATATCGATACACTTATACAAAAACTGTTTGTTCTCTTCAGAAATGTTGCGGCTATTGTTTTTGCGTGTAACCTCATTAAAAAAGTAATGCTGAAGCTCTTTTTTATTTTTGATAATACCCTTAACCCTCGCCACAAGGAGGTCTTTATCAAAAGGCTTGCTTAAAAAATCTACCGCGCCCTCTTCAATCCCTTGTAATTTCATCTCAGGGGCTTGTTCGCCTGTTAAAAGGATGATGGGGATATGGCTAAGCTGTGAATCTTGTTTAACGAGGCGGCAAAGTTCTAAACCGGTAAGGTTTGGCATGTTGATATCGCTGATCACTACGTCGGGGAGCACTTTTCTGATCAGGTCTAATCCAATCGCTCCATTTTCCGCTTCATAAACGGTATAATCCCGTTCAAATATTTTTTTAATGTAATCGCGAATATCCACATCATCATCTATAACCAGAATGGACTGTGCGGTTGATATCATCAATTCGATATCGTTTGCAACAGGTTCTTCAGGCGCAACCGCTTCCGTCGAGTCGGCATCGATCAATTCTTCAACATAAGAATTTTTGCCCGGTGTAGTTTCCACCATTTGGTAGCCCGCCAGGTGAGCATTACCTTTTGGCAGGCACAATACAAATGTAGTTCCCTCGCCCGAAGTACTGTGGAAAGTGATGGTTCCTTTATGTAGTTCGATAAAGTTTTTAACCAGGTAAAGGCCAATACCAAAACCGGTTTTGAGCGAACTCGGATCTTTCACCTGGTAAAATTTATCGAACAATTTTTCGCCAACATCGGCAGATATCCCAATGCCACTATCAGCTATTTCGAAATATACCGATTCATTATCTTGCTTTACCGTAACTGTGATATTGCCATTTTGTGGTGTAAATTTTATCGCGTTCGAAATCAGGTTGAACAAAGCGATCTCGATCTTTTCGCGATCAGCAAATATTTCAATTTCGGGTTCGGTGCTTTCAAAAGTATAATTAATGAGTTTAATTTTAGCCTGGTGAGTAAAGCAGTTATATATTTCGCGGCAAACGTCGGTAAAATTGAGTACACTAACCTTAACATCGGCATTTTCACTTTCAGATTTGCGGAACATGAGCAACTGATCAACCAAACCAAGCAGGCGGCTGGCATTACGATATACGATATTAAGTTCGTCGCCCGGAGCTTTATGCAGCTTCAACATATCTTTGATCGGGTTGATGATCAATGTAAGTGGTGTACGAAACTCGTGTGATACGTTGGTAAAAAAGGAAAGTTTGCGTTCGTTAGCTTCTTTCTCCTGCTCAACCTTTAGGTTAGCGATAGTGACTTCGTACTTCAAGCGTGTTTGCCTGATGCGATACAGCCATATCCAGTAAACTATGGTACTTACAGAGCATATATAAAACAGGTATGCCCACCATGTACGGTACCAGGGTGGCAACACAGTAATACGCAACACATAGGGTTTGCTCCATATACCCTGCGTATCGGTTGATTTGATTTTAAGCACATAATGACCTTCGTTCAACCGGCTAAAGTATGCGGTTTTAAGTTTGCCAACATAATTCCAGTTGTGATCCCAATTTTCAAGGTAATAAGCATAGTTTATCTTTTCGGGATACGAATATTCCAGTGCGGTATAGCTTAGTGCCAGCGATGCCTGATCATATGGGATCTCGATCTCTTTCAACGCATTTAAGGGTTGGTGGGCCGAATAATCGGCATTATCAGCTACCGACACGTTATTTATTTTAAAATCGGTTAGCAATAAGGTAGGAACATGTACGTATGCTGCCACTTTTGTGGGATTGAAAAGACTGAGGCCTTTTATACCTCCAAAAATCATTTCCCCTGAACTGAGGCGCAGCGCGGCACCATAAAGAAATTGGTTGCTCTGCAAACCATCCGAAGCAAAATAATTGGTAAATTTTCCGGTAGCTGTATTAAGGTTAGCCAACCCGTGGTACGTGCTGCACCACAGGTTATTTCGTTCGTCTACCAAAATAGTGAGCACGGAGTTGCTCGGTAATCCATCGGTACTTGTATAGCGTTTAAAACGCCCCGTAGCAGGTTCAAATTTTAATAAGCCCCCGCCTTCGGTACCAACCCATAGTTGCCCGTTATGATCTTCAGTAATAGCACGTATAGCCTGTCCTACAAAAAAAGATTTATGTTTTCTTTTAATGGGGTCTAATAAAATCAAGCGTCTGTAATCGCCACCCCACATTCTTCCTGAATGGTCAACATACAGGGCGTGGATATCAGCTAATCCGGGGTCAAGCACTTCAAAGCGATCACTCGCGCGGTTGTAATGGTATATTGTTCCGCCCCAGGTGCTTCCCGCCCAAAGGTTATGCGCGTTGTCTTCGTATAAGTTCCAAAAGTTTTTTTCTTCAATGTTTGTACCCGGCTTTAGGCAGGTATAATGTTTAAATGCTCCCGACTTTTTATCAAGTGCATCAATTCCCCCGTTAAAGGTGGCTGTCCATATCTTGTTTTGGTAATCTTTAACTATACTCACCACAAAATTGCTGCCTACGGTACCGGCGCCCGGGTGGGGATAACTGGAAAATGTATCCGTTTTACGGTTCCAGTAAGAGAGTCCGCTACCGTCAAAACCAACCCAAACATTATGCAGTTCGTCCTCGCAAAAAGAACGGACAAAATTATTGGGGATGCCATACTTATTTGCGGCATCATAGGTATAATTAACAAAACGTACCGGCCTGCTGTCTATAATATTTACTCCTCCACGCAGGGTAGCAATCCAAATCCGTTTCTCCTTATCTTCGAAGATACCAAAAACAGCTCCGCTCCTAAGCGATGTTTGTGATTCTCCGGGAACAAGGTAGCGGATATTGCCCTTCTCAGGATTCCAAATATTGATACCAGCACCATTGGTACCTATCCATATATCGCCATTGCTTACCTGGTACAAACATGAGATATTGGTAGCTGACAAATGATGTTGTTCGTCATCAAACCTCGTTAACCGGTGGTCTTTAAAGGTATAAACTCCATTACTGGTACCTATCCACACCGTGTTCTTATTATCAATGATCATACAACCAGCTAATAGCAGGTCTTTATTGACAAGCGAAATGCTTTTACTTTTAGCGTTGTATAGCCCCAAACCTTTGCCATTTATAAATAGCATCATGTGGCCGGCACCATCAAGCGCCATTGCTTGCGCTGAGTAATTGGGTTTAGAAGCTTTAAGTGGCACTATTATACCAACTGTATCTGTACCCTGAAATCTTATCAGTCCATTAGCACCTGTACCCGCGTATATATTCCCCTCGCGATCAGCTATAACCTGGTTGATAATAAAATCGATCTTTGTGGGTTGTTTATCAGCTCCGGCAAAATATAATGAATGAAATTTCGAATCGGTAAAATCGAGGTACATCAGCCCCTTTTCAGTTCCAACAAACATGCGGTTACCTGCAATAGCTACCGATTTAATGTGGTTGTTGATAAGCGAATGGGGATCGCCCCACTCATTGTGAAATGTTTTAAAATCGTAGCCATCGTAACGGTTAACACCATCATAAGTGCCAAGCCATATGTATCCGAATTGATCTTGCAGAACGCTGGTAACAGAATTATTTGACAGCCCCGATTCTATACCAAGGTATTTAACAGGACGATCCTGCGCCATTGATGCACCCGGAGAAACCAGCACACCACATACCATTAGCACAAACCCGACGATGCAAGTAAATGTTGATTTCAAATAAGTATAGTTATTAAAATTAAATTGGTACTCAAAATTACCTTTTTTAAACCGCATAACGAAGTACTCCCCACAATGAGCATATTAACTCTTTCTATCACACTCAATAATTTATATTTTCACATATTCGCTTTTCATAACAGCATTATCGCATCTGTTACTCCTCAACAATCATGAATCCCCAGGCTGGTAATTTTACCTGGCTTTGCGCAACTATTTTTTCATTGCTTAACAGCATAGTACCATTACTATATGGGTAAACAAATGTTTTCTCCGCAGCAGAATAATTGAAATAATAATGAATTGTTTTACCCTGTTGGTTAATCCCGGACTTGGCTATCAACGGAAATTGCAGTGCCTGGTCTTTCCCCCAAAGTCCTGCACCTTTCACTGCCCCCTCCAGTATCTTTTGTGTGATAGCCCCGGTGGTGCCACAGCCTATGTACGTAGCCACTCCTTTACCATAGCTGTTCTGTGTAACCGCTGCGTACTTGCCCCAGGCCGGATGATCATACCATGCTAATACTTTGGCGGTTGTTGGTACAACAAGTTCCATCCATTTATCAATATAGTTTTGGTTATTACCAACATGAAACGGGTCATCTTTTAGCGTTACCTTTTCGGGCCTGGAAAATTCACTATAGTACACACCACAAGCTTCACTGATAATGCCCGGCTGGCGAACGGCCCTTACTTTATTATGCTCATCGGCAAAGCCGCTTTTAAAGGTATATACAATATGCCCGCCATTTTTTACAAAACGGTTCAAACGTTGCAATAAGCTATCGGGAGCGGCATATAAAGCTGGTACAACGATTAGCTTATACTTTTCCATTTCCTTGCTTGACGGATCTATAAAGTCAACCCCGATATTCATATTATAAAACACATCATACATTGGCCTAAGTATGCCGTTATAATTGCCCGGTCCAAAAGAATTGTAAGCAGTTAGCGCTTCATTACTGAATAATATGGCTACCTCATTTGTTTTTTTAAGGTTTACCAGGTGCGGGCCGATCTTTTTGAGATCCGCGCCTGTGCTCTGCGCTTCCAGGTAAGTTGGATTAGGTTCAAAATCATGACTGAGCAAGCCTTTCCAATAGGTTTCTGCGGAATTGTGTATGGAATGCCAATGCCAGTAAGAAACCATATTAGCACCCGATGCGAGGTGGCTGAAAGCCTGCAGGCGTAACTGGCCCGGATAAGGAAGCCATTCCGGGAAACCCTGCGCTTGTGTTTCCATTACCAGGTAGTTTTGCCCTCCTTTCATAGATCTTCCAACATCGCCGCCAAATGAGATCTCGGCACCCGTAAGTTTATCCTGCGATGGGTGGTAAATATCAACACCGGCAACATCAAGTACTTTAGCTGCCGCAAAATGATCTACCTCCGGTTGTATACCATAAGTATATCCCCACCAATCAAAATCAAAATTCTGGGTAATAAACTGGTTGGGCTTTTTATACTCCCGCACCATATTGGCCTGCCAGCCAAGGTATTCGGTAACTAAAGCACGCTGAAATTTGGCAAACTCTGCCGTAAGGCTGGCATTGATACTGCTGTTTACGGATGGGAAATCATCCCAGTTGTTTATACGGTTGCTCCAATAATCCAGTCCGAATATCTTGTTGAGGCTATCCAGCGATGGGTATTTAACTTTCATGTAAGCCACAAACTGCGCCTGCACATTTGGCCCCCTGGTTCCATAAGATTTGGTTTCATTATCAATCTGATAGCCGATGATTGCCGGATGATCTTTAATATGCATCAGCATTTTGCGTATTGCCTTTTCGGCATAGGCACGAAAGTGAACATTAATAATATCCATGTTTTGACGCGGCCCGTACTGATTTTGGCCTTTTGAAGTAATGGCCAATACATCAGGATATTTTTTTACCAGCCAGGTAGGTACCGCATAGGTCGGTGTTCCGATAATGACGCTGATACCGGCCTTGCCCATCGCGTTAAGCACCCTGTCGATATGACTAAAATCATAAACCCCTTCCTGTGGTTCCATTGTACTCCAGGTAGACTCTGCTATGCGTACCACGTTTATGCCTGTTTCCTTCATCATTTTAACATCCCTTTCAAGACGCTCATAGGGCATATATTCGTCATAATAAGCTACGCCAAACAAAATATGGTCTTTTGGAACTTGTCCGTAGCTTGTTTGTTTACAACATATAATTGTTAAAATAACATTTATTAAAACAAGCAATCTTTTTTTCATCATCATTCAGGTCATTCGTGAATAAAAAAATATCGGATTGAAATTGGTTGTGCTAAAATACTATTTAATTGCACTGAAAAAAATCAGCGTAGCCATTATGTAGATTTTTTATATTTAGTTACCAAAGGGTAGCCCATTAAATAATTTGCAGGTAGCTTTAAACCCTATCTCACTAAACCGATGGAAGCCGCCAGTTGAACCGAACGGCCAGGGAACGCAAAGCACAGATGATAACAATTGCAACAGTTTGGGCAATTACCTGCCCGCAAACCGGGAGCAATAACACGTAAACAGAGCCACCTACAATACATGCCGACGCGTAAAATTCCTTTCGGAATAATACAGGTATTTCCCTTAATAACAGATCGCGCATTACGCCGCCGAAGCATCCGGTAATGGTACCGAGCGCCACACAAATGCCGGGGCTGATACCCATGGCGATACCTTTTTGTATACCGGTTACTGTAAACAGGCCAAGGCCAAGCGTATCAAATAAAAAAAGCGTTTTTGGCAACAGCTTTAATCTGTTTTTAAAAAATACGGCCAGCAATGCCGTTGCAAGTATCACCATAGGGGTATTCAAATCGCGCATCCAGGTAACGGGCGTATTGCCAATAAGCACATCACGAATGGTACCACCGCCAATGGCGGTTACAAAGGCCAGCACCAGCACGCCAAACAGGTCGAGCTTCTTCTCAATAGCTGATACCGCGCCTGAAATTGCAAATGCAATGGTGCCGAATAATTCTATGATGATGATATAAGACAGGTTCATTGAGGATGCAAACTTACAAAATTGAGCGAAATGACTTTGTGGCAATATGCGAGCAAACTCACCTTTGTTATAGATGGAATAGTTTCCAAATACCATCAATGTTTCGTATATTGTATAGTTAGCTATGAAGGACTAAAGTGATGTTTTTTTTAAAATACCAATTTACCACCCTGCTTTGGAGCGAAAACGAAAGAATACCTGTTTTTACCTGTTTTTTTTAAACTCCAATAACAAATATCAAAACGGAAACACCGCTTTAAAGCTAATGTTGCGGCCCATGTTATAAATACCTAAATGTCCGTTGGGCGAAGCATTGTAATATTCAAAGTATTTGAGGCGGTTAAGGTTAGATTGGTAGGCGATATCGAAAAGGTTATCTGCTTGTAAAAAAAGCTCGGCCACTGTAAGCTCCTTTTTGTTTTTTAGAGTTACACCTGCCCCAACGTTGAATAAGGTATAGCCGGGGGTTGCGGTTTCGGTATCATCCAACGCATAAAAATTGTTCTGTGCGGCGTAAGCTTCTATTTCTGTTTTTAAATAAATTTTGGATAAACAACCGTACCGGCGTTGTAAGGTAACTTTCAACTCAGAGCGGGTATGTAAAGGGGGAATAAAGGGCAGGTATTTAGCCGCTCCTTTTGATTCGTTTATCAGTTGTTCGTTTTGATTAATACCCGCTACGTAGGCCAGGCTGTTGTTAAAGGCCAGCCATTTTAAACCGCGTGGGTGCAGATTAACGGTTAATTCGGCCCCATATAACCATGCTTTTGACTGTTGATATTGATATGTGCTGTTACCCGGTACAATAACCACCGGATTACCATTGGCATCGGTTAATTTTGCCTGGTAAATGTAGTTATCAATATTATTGTTAAAAAGCTCCGCTATAAGATCGGCATCTTTTAGGTAAGAGATAATACCGATATCTTCCTGCAAGCTGAACTCGGGGTTAAAGCCACGGTTACCCAGGTAAACTATATGCGCGCCCGGATCGAGGCCGTTTGAGCCGGTTTCGGTAATATTGGGCGCACGGTAGCCCCTGGCAATGTTGGCTTTAAGCAATAACCTTTCGCTGATGTTGTAGGTCAGTCCTAAACTACCCGAAAAACCCTCATACACATGTTCAAATGCCGGGAACTGCAAGCGTGAACCGGCCGTACCGGCTAATTGAATGTGCTGCTCAAATCCGTTCCCGGGGTTTGGCCCTACATAAAAATCGCTCCAGTTAATATGGCGGTTATCATACCTTAACCCGCCGGAAAGATCCAGCTTTCCAAAGGTTTTTTTGGCGAAAAAAAAGGCACCTGCATCTAACAGGTCATAATCAGGAATGGGGAAGTCGGTTGCAGCTTTGCTGCGGTTGGCCTGGTACATCCCGTTAAGGCCAATGGTACTCTCTACCCCGCCAATAGCAGGCAGGTTGTACTTCAAATCATAGTTAAAGGTATTGAGCACTACGTACAAACCCGCCTGCTCAGGCAACGTGGGGTGGTTATACTCTCTGCGGATACTTTGCTGCAAACCCAGCGAGGCATTGAGGCTGCCATTGCCCAACTTAATTTCATTGTGGGTGTATAGCCTGTAATGTTGAATATGCTGGTGCAAGGGTGATATGGTGTAACTTTTAAAATCGCCGGTATTTACCAATGGCCTGTTCTTTATATCATCAGTAACACTCTCGCTTACCTGCCTGGTAAATTTGCGGGTTAACGAGTCGCGGCTACCATCAGGTATTTCCTGCTGGTTATCATAAAGTGTAGCCCCTATTTGAGTGTAGCCCCATTTTTTATCGGCCCGGGCCATGGCAGAAAGATTGTATTCGCGGAAACCTGTATTGTAAACCGGGCCGTCAATTTTGTTAGTATAATCATAAGCCGCTTTGGCGGTACCACGCAAAACGTATTTCCATCCGTTTTGCCGGTAACTCAAGCCAACTGAAGTACCTATCATACCATTGTTTGAATGCACATCAGTTATTATATCGCCATGTAACACGCTATCGCCGCCCGCCGGAAAGGCCGGGATCAGGTTGATAACACCGGCCAGCGCATCTGATCCGTAGGTTAAACTGGCCGGCCCTTTTACCACCTCGGCGCGGCCAATGCCGTATTGGTCAACCTCAATACCATGCTCATCGCCCCATTGCTGGCCTTCCTGCCTGATGCCATCAAATAAAGTGAGCACCCGGTTATAGCCAAGGCCTCTGATGAAAGGTTTTGATATATTGGGCCCTGTGGTTACCGCGCTCACTCCGGGTACGCCTTTTACAATAGCATCAATAATGTTATTATTAACGTTTTCGTTCATTTCCTTCCTGGTCATTACAGCTATGGGTACAGGGTTGCTGCGCAGTTCGGTAGCACGGGATACACCGGTAACCACTACTTCGTTCAATTTAGAATTATTCTCTTTCAGGTTACCGTTAAGTAAGGTTACCTGCCCGATACGGATAATTACTTTCGCCTTTTCGGGAAGGTAGCCAATAGCAGAAAAGCTCACTTCATAATTTCCGGGCAACAGTTTTTTTAACTCATAATAACCCTTATCATTAGTTGTGGTACCAATACCCGTTCCCGACAAGGCTATTGTAACATAAGCCAGCGGTTCGCTTCCGGTTGTAAGCCTGCCCTTTAAAGAGCCTTCCTGGGCTAAAGTTACGGCAGGCATCAGCGCGATAAAAAACAGGTACAGAGTTTTCATTTATTATACTATTCAAATTAATTTATAAATACAAAGCAAATAAATAAAATTAGGTATACCTAATTTTATTTATAGAAATAATTTTTAGTATTTTTGTGACTAGCCAAATAAACCAGATGAATACACTATCAGAAGAGAATTACCTGAAAGCTATTTTCCGCCTTTCTCAAAAATCAGATGAAAAAATAACGCCCACAGCAATAGCAGAGGCTTTGGGTAATAACGCGGCATCGGTTGTAGATATGATCAGGAAAATGACCGATAAGGAACTGATAGAATATGATAAGAAAAAAGGGGTACGTTTAACCCAGCAAGGTTTAAAAGACTCGATACTGATTGTACGTAAACATCGCTTATGGGAGGTTTTTTTATTAGAAAAACTGGGCTTTCATTGGGATGAAATACATGATATTGCCGAAGAACTGGAGCATGTAAGTAATGCATCATTGGCCGACAGGCTGGATAAGTTTCTGGGTTTCCCGGAGTATGACCCGCACGGCGACCCGATACCTAAAGCTAATGGTAAGCTGCCAAAAACGTTTACCGTGAGCCTGGCAGATGTTAAAACAGGTGCAAGCTGTAAAGTGGCAGCAGTACGCGATACCAGCAGTTCCTTTTTACAATATCTTGTAAAATTGGGCATAGGCATAGGCACGCCGATACAGGTATTGGAAAGGATTGCGTTTGATCAATCGCTGGTTATCAAAATCAATGAGCAAGACCAAACAACAGTTTCACAACGCTTTAGCGAAAGCATATTGATCAGCTAAAGCAGAGCTTGCAAACTCATTAATCATCCAAACCCTTACCGCTTAAAATTTGCGGGATGCATTTTTCAATCCTTGCTTCGCGGGTTTTAGCTTGTTTGGCTTGCGAAAAGTACAATAAATAGGCGCGCTGCCGCCCTGGTGTCAATGCCTCGAAAGCCGTTTTCAATACCGGTAATTCATCCAGTTTAATTTGAAATTCTTCGGCTACGGTAAACTCTTTTGTCTTTTTCAATTCCACCTTTAAGCCTGCTTCCTCAACCGCTATGGCTTCAAAAATATAGGCTTTCAGGGTGCTTTCAGCATCGGCTATCTGGGATAATGCTGTAAAGCGGGCCTGGCGCGCGGCCTGTACATTTTCAGTTTGTTGAATAAGGATGCCGTTAGCATCGTTTAGCAATGCTCCTTTAAAAAACAGGAAGGCGCAGTATTCTTTAAACACATGTATCAAAACGATGTTGCTGTTTTGATGGGTATAACAAGGGCAGCCCCATTTCAGTTCTTCAGTCAATCCGCAGCCGAGCGCGATAGTTCTTAATTTTGCGATCTCATGCTGCCACTTTTGTTCTTTGTCAAAATAAAAATCAACTTTCGGATTCATTTGATTATTCATTTAGGATATGGTCATTTACTCTTTTGCTCGTATTTGTCATAAAAACGACCAGTACCTTTTGCATCTAATCGGCCTACCACTACCTGTACCGAGCTTTTACCTAATTCTATATCTGGTCGTAAATGAAAATGTTCTCTTGCGCCTACTGGAATATCTGTTATCTTATCTTGATCCAGATTGGCTATCTTAACTAAAAGTTTAGCCAAAGACCTTAGCCCTTCAGGATCACCATGAATTAATACATCTTGCCATCTTTCTATCTTCCCTTCGAATTCATCCTCATTGCTAGCAATAATAACATCCAAATGACCGGTAATTTCCGACTTAAATTTCTTCATTATTTATATTCTATCAAACCCGCAACAAACCACGAAACCCCCTTGCCGCGTAGTACGATTCGGCCCCGTTGTGATACACAAATACAGTATTATAGCGGCGGTCGCAAAAGATAGCTCCGCCCAATTTTCTGATGTCGGCAGGTGTTTTTATCCAGCTTGATGTTTTGGTATCAAAGTTCCCTGTTTTTTGCAAATCGCGGTAATGTTCTTCAGCTAAAAGCTCAATACCCATTGCCTCTGCTACATCAACAACCGTGTTTTCGGGCTTAAATTCTTTTCTCGCGTTATGTGCTTCGCGGTCGTAACACAGGCTTCTGCGGCCTTTGGGGCTTTCTGCGGAGCAATCGTAAAACAGGTATTCGTCCGTTGCTTTATCATAAGCCAAAACATCCGGCTCACCACCGGTATTTTCCATCTCATTTACTGCCAATAGCTTTGTGCCGTTAGTTTCCAGCTTGGCTTGTACCTTAGCCCATTCAAGCCCTGTATGCCGGTGCATATTCTTCTCAAAACGGGTTTTCAGTATACTAAGCAGCTCTTCACGCTGCGCCGGCGATAATTCCTTTTTCATATTATTTAGTTGAGGTCAATAATTTTTCTGTCTGCAGGCCTTGAGTACCATGATACTATAGTGAGCACCAGCAGTAACAAGGCCGGAAACACCGCATTAACATTACCCGCCATCATATGCGACAATACCGCTCCAGACATGTTAAAGAAAAAGCCTGCATAAGCCCACTCCTTAACCAAAGTAAATTTAGGAATAAGTATTGCTACAGTACCCAGTATTTTCCAGATACCCAATATCGTCAGGAAATAAACCGGGTAACCAAGGTGTGTAACGCTATCTACGCCCCCGGCTCCTGTTTTAGCTTTAAATAATTGAACAGCACCAGTTGATACCATGCCTAATGCAAGCCACAGGGTAGCTACCCAGTAAATTATTTTTTTGCTTCTTGTCATGATTGCTTTTATTTAAGTTTACTTACAATGTTTTGCAGGCGCGTATGCGCCATGTTAATACCCTGCGCAAAAGGTAGCTGCAACACCCTGTCGCGCTGCACGGCCGATTCATATATTACGTGCATATTCAATTTACTGGTATCAGCGGTAAGTGGTTCAAATTCCAATATTTCAAGCTGAACACCAAAAGGAGTGTTTTCCATTTCAAAAGTGCGGGTTATTTTCCTGCCGGGGCTAAACTCATGGATGGCCCCATTTATTTTAACAACAACGTTGCCCTTAGCATCGCTTGTTTCAAACTGATAGCTGCCGTGCTTCTTGTAGTCAAGCTTCAGCACTTTGGTGCCCATCCATTGCTCAATGATATCTGCTTCGCTGTGGGCTTTAAAAAGCAGCTCTACAGGCAAATTAAACTCGCGGGTTATTATTAACTCTTGTTTGCCATCTTCGGCATGTATTTTTGTTTTCTGTTCCATATCATTCCGGTTTTTTGGCCTGGTAAGCTTTCATAACATTCTCCAGTTTATTAAACCTGTCATCCCACATTTGGCGGAACGGTTCAATAAAATCAGCTACTTCTTTCATTTTTTTTGCATTACTGTGATAGTAAATTTCTCTGCCATTCTGTTTTTGTTCGAGCAACTCGCACTCGGTGAGTATTTGCAGGTGTTTTGAAACCGTGGGCCTGGCCGTATCAAAGTTTGCCGCTATGGCTCCTGCTGTCATGGCCTGCGATGCCACCAATAATAATATTGCCCTTCTTGTCGGGTCGGCTATTGCCTGAAATACATCTCGTCTTAAATTCATTGCGTAGCTATTTGACTACAAATATAAAATGTAGATACTTAACTACATAATTTTTTTTAAAAAAAGGTATAGATATTCAGAATAAAGCTCATGTCAAGATTAACAATACGTTAAATGCATATTATCAAATAACACAAAATCACACACATCCGATTTATGGATTAATTTTGAGTTGGTGGTGAATCATTTAATTACCCGAAGTATCAATGTTAAAGCAGATAGCAAAGTTTTTATCCTTTATAGCAGTATTTATTATTATTGCTATGCCTGCTTCAAGCATCTTCCGCGTTAAGCAGCAAAAATGCCCGCATCATGCTTCTTACACGCAACACGAAAAACCGCACCAGCACCTTGACCATTACCAGCCCGATCATAGCTGGACCTTAATAAAAAACAAGCATCTTTCTGCCCCCCCATTGCCGCTTAAAGTAAAAAACGCAGCTATTATCAGCCTGCTTTTCTTTTTTAGCCTGGTTTTTAAAAATTCACTTTCACGCTCAAACCATACAGCATTTACGCTATCAAAAAACAGCGTAAGCTTAATTATACCTAAATACCTTAGCCATAAGGTATTCCTTATCTGATCCTTTTCCGGGCTGTACCAGCCATTCTGATAAATAGTTTTTCTATTCACCTTACCGGTATCAATTTTAGTTGAGCCGACATTTCAGTTATCATGAATTTCGGAGAAGATCTGAGCCTGCAGGTTATGCTGGCTCACAAATCATATCATCAATTCTTATTAAAGTGTTTTAAAGACATTGATGTATACCAGCACTTACAGGTTATTATGTTGCTTAACCGCATTGGAGGCCGCTGTACACAAAAGGAGTTATGCACAAACCTGCAAGTAGAAAAATCGTACATGACGAGCATTATTGAGGCTTTGATCCAAAAAGGTTATGTTTTTAGCGATGTGAATTTTAAAGACAGGCGGAGCAAAATGATAAGCCTTACCACAAAGGCAGCAGAGCTGGCACAAACAGTTACCAGCCAAATGGAAATGTTTACAGAAAGCATGGGAGAGCACCTTACCTGGCAGGAAAAACATAACTGTATCCGAGCGCTAAAGCTGGTAAATGAGAATTTCAAAAACGCTACAGCAGAAGTTTCGCCAACGCTTAACAAAGTATATCATACTTAAGGTTTTGGTAATAAATACAATAGTTATTTGCCTTAAAACGCCACTTTTTTAGCAGATGGTTTACCCGGTAAACCATTACTAACACTCGCTTAAGAAACATATCATGGTATGATAATGGCGAAAAATCGTTTGCGGTTTTGGCTTCAAATACTTTTGTACCAAAATCAATATAGTGAAAAAAAATACTTTTTTAATACTAACCACCGCTTTCATTTTAAGCATGCAGTCGTTAGTTTTTGGGCAAACAACCGGAAAGATTTCGGGTAAGATCAGCGACAAAAAAACAGGCGAAGCGCTGATAGGTGCTACTGTACTTGTTCAGGAAAATAACAAGGGTGCCGCTACAAATGTTAACGGCGAATATAATTTATCGTTACCGGCAGGTACCTATACCCTTTTAGTTAAATATGTAGGATATCAAAATAAGCAGATATCAGGCATACAGGTTAGCGCTGCTAAAACCACCACACTCGATGTAATTTTAGAAGATGCATCATCTAAAAGCCTGAAAGAAGTTGTTATTAAATCAACCTTCGGGCAAGAATCGGTTAACTCGCTTTACGCGCAACAAAAAAACAATGCTGCTGTATCTGATGGTATTACATCGGAAACGATAAAACGCTCACCTGATAAAAGCGCGTCCGAAGTTTTGCGCAGGGTTAGCGGTGCAACCATCCAGGATAACAAATTTGTTGTTGTACGCGGTTTGAGCGATCGTTACAATAATGCAATGTTGGATGGCACATCATTGCCAAGCACGGAGCCCAACCGCAAAGCATTTTCATTTGATATCGTTCCGGCCAACCTGATCGATAATATCATCATCAATAAAACAGCTACGCCTAATTTGCCGGGTGATTTTGCAGGCGGTACCGTACAGATCGTTACAAAGGATATTCCGGACCAAAACTTTATTAGTGTAAATGTTGGCTTAGGCTACAATACAAATACCACTTTTAAAGATTTTAAAAGCGGTTACAGAAACTTATCTGACTATTTTGGTTTTGACGATGGCTCACGCAAGTTACCTTCAAACTTCCCCTCCCTAAACAGAATCCAAAGCGGTGCTGTGAACAGAGAGCAGGGTACCTCAGCCTTAAGCTCATTAAACCCTAATTTTAATGTGTATAATTTTACTTCATTGCCTAATCAAAGTTACCAGGTATCATTGGGCCGGGTAAAGGATATTGGTAAAAACGGAAACCGCTTAGGCGCAATATTCGCCCTAACTTACCGTAACTCACAGCAAACTATAACAGATGCCAAGATCGACTTTAACGCTTACCAGTTTACCGATTCTAAATACAAGTTTTCAACCAGCGTTGGCGGCTTAGCTAACTTTGCATATAGCTATGGCAAAAACCGCATTACTTTAAAAAATATTTACAACCGTACTTTTGATGATCAGTACTTATACCGTACAGGCTTTAACGAAAGTACCGGAAATTATAACCGGTTTACCGCTTTTGATCTCACAGAAAAATCGCTTTACAAAGGTACCCTGCAAGGCGACCATGGTTTTGGCGGTAACTCAAAGTTAACCTGGGTTGGTAGTTACAGCAATATCACCAATACGCAGCCCGATCAGCGTAAAGCAAATTATGCATTAAAGCTGAACGACCCTAACGGCTACTCTGCAGATATATTTTCGCTGGGAAAGCAGAACGCAAGACTATTTGCAGATCTAAACGAGAATATATACACAGCACAGATTGACTACAGCACTCCGGTTAACTTTTTTAAACAAAAATCAACTTTTAAGGCAGGGGTATTATCACAATATCGTGATCGCGAATATTCACCAAGGTTTTTAGGCCCTGTTTTAGGGACTTCAACAGACCCGGCAGCTTTACAGATATCTTACTTACCGCTAAACCGCATATTTAGCCGAAATACCATTAACCAGGGTTTTTATACTTTGGCAGATCAAACATTACCTGCCGATCCTTACACAGCCAAGGTTTATACAAACTCGGGTTATGCCATGCTTGATAACAAGTTTGGAGAGAAGGCCAGGTTGGTATGGGGCCTTCGTGTAGAAAAATTCAACTTGCGACTGGTTGATAAAGATATATTTATTAACGATGCTTTACTTGATGATCTTAATTTTCTGCCTTCAGCAAATTTCACGTATGCTGTAACTCCAAAAGCTAATTTCAGGTTATCGTACTCGCGTACAGTTGCCAGGCCCGAATTAAGGGAGCTATCAGAAGGATCATATTACGATTATGAGCTTTTAGCAAATGTTCGTGGTAACCATAACCTGCAAAGCACGCAGATACACAATGTAGATGTTCGTTATGAGTTTTACCCGGGTTCGGGGCAGATCATGTCTGTATCAGGATTTTATAAAAACTTTAAAAATGCCATTGAGCGAACAAACGATGATAAGTTATCAACTACCGACATTGTTTACTTTAATACTGCCGAAGCTAATACCTATGGTGTAGAGTTTGAATTGCGTAAAACACTCGATTTTATTTCGGGTGGTTTAAAGAACACAACAGTTTACACCAACCTTGCATTAATAAACTCAACGGTTAGTGATCCAAACTTAAATAACTTACCCGGAGGCTCAAGGCCTATGGTGGGGCAGGCACCTTATGTAATTAACGCCGGATTACTACAAACCGCATATAATAATAAACTGACTATCAATGCCCTGTATAACCGTGTTGGCCCACGTATATTCTCGGCCCAGGGGACACAGTATCCGTCTATTTACGAAGCTTCCAGAGATGTATTGGATGTACAGCTGGGGTTACGTGTACAGAAAAACAAAGGTGAGTTTAAATTAAATGCCAGCGATCTGCTGAACCAAAACACTTCCTTTTATTATAAAGATGATATAAGCACCTACCATTTAGATACAGGCGGTGCCATCATCAACAGGTACAAAACAGGTACAAGCTTTACGCTATCCTATTCTTATACATTTTAATATTTAGTATACATAAAAATCAATCAATAAAAAGTTCAAACCAATTTCTTTTAAAAAACGACAATTCAACATGAAAAAGCATTCATTAATTGTACTATTCTTAGCGACATTATTTTTCGCGGCATGTACTAAAAACAACAACCCGGATGATAGTACAACCGTGCCATCAAACACTGTAGAGATCAGCGGCGATATCTCTGCCAACACTACCTGGACATCAGACAAGATCTATTTATTAAAAGGTTTTGTTTACGTAACCAACGGTGCAACTTTAACCATTAATGCCGGTACAATTATTAAAGGTGATAAACCTACAAAAGGTACATTAGTAGTTACAAGGGGTGCAAAAATTATGGCTGTTGGTACTGCAACCAACCCAATTGTATTTACATCTAACGTAGCTGCAGGTGGCCGTTCAGCCGGCGACTGGGGTGGTATTATCCTTTTGGGTAAAGCTCCGGTTAATCCAAGTACAGTTCCAAACATCGAAGGTGGTTTAGTGCCAACCGGTGGTGGTGATGTTGCTAAATACATCCAATATGGTGGTACTGATGCTGCTGATAACTCAGGTACATTATCTTATGTACGTATTGAGTACGCGGGTATCCCTTTTTCACCGGATAACGAGATCAATGGCTTAACCATGGGTGGTGTTGGTTCAGGTACTACTTTAGATTATATCGAAGTTTACCGCTCAGGCGATGACGCTTACGAATGGTTTGGTGGTACAGTTAACGCTAAACACTTATTAGCTATTGGTACTACAGATGATGACTTTGATACCGATTTTGGTTATTCAGGTAAAGTTCAGTTTGGTTTAGCGCAACGTGCACAGGTGGTTGCCGATTTTTCGGGATCAAATGGTTTCGAGTCTGATAATGATGCAACTGGTTCAAACAACTTACCACAAACCAAAGCTGTTTTCTCTAACATGACCATTGTTGGCCCTATATTAACAGTAACAGCTTCTGGTGGTAGCTTATCTAATTTAAACGCTAACTTCCAGCATGCTGCTCAAATACGCCGCAACTCTTCTATCAGCATATTTAATTCATTGTTTACCAATTATTTTGAAGGTATTTATATTGACGAAGGTACCGTTGTTACCGCAGGCGCTACTACTACAAATTACACAAACGGTAGCCTTGCTTTTTCTGATAATATTATTTACAACTGTAATGCAAAAGGCAACGAAGTAAAAGGCCAAAGCAAAGCCACTTTTGAAACTACTATGCGCGCAGCAAATACTTTTGACGCTACAAAATCGGTATCAGACTTGTTAACAGATGCATTGAGATACGGTACTGATTTTAAAAACGCTTTAGTTAATGGTGCTGCTAATCCTTTATTTGGTACACCAAACTTTACTTTAAAAGCAGGTTCGGTAGCTTTAACAGGTGCTGCTTTTACTAACACTAAGTTTACTGCAGATACATTTTTTGATAAAGTTGCTTATAAAGGCGCTTTCGGTACAACAGACTGGTCTGCAGGCTGGGCTGTTTATGATCCGCAAAACTTGCCTTACACTACTCCTGGCGTAGTAAAATAATAAGCTATTGCAAACAATTAAAAGGCACTTCAAATACATTGAAGTGCCTTTTTAATGAAACATCTATCTATGGATTTTAACGAAATAAAGATCACCGAAACCGACAATGAACTATCCAACTTCGCGAGGGCTATTGCCATCCCGATAAGGGTATCTATCATCAGGGCAATTTTATTGAATGGCCCCTGGGTTAGCCCCGATGTTTTTGTGAACCTTGGCCTGAACCCCGTAACAAGAGAAAGGCATTTAAAATCGATGGTTTTTTCGGGCATAGTTAAAGAAAAGCACCATAACCGGAAAACCTATTACAGTATTGATGAGCAAGGATTTTTTAAGCTGGTAAATGAGTTTGACGACCTTTTCTCTTATTTTAAAACACATTGGGTTAAGCCCGAATAATACCCCTTCCAATTCTTAATTACATCGGGCCGGATAAATCTGCTATATATCTCATTCACCCCGGTACAGGATGGTTAGTTTTAATTTAAAAACTATTTTAGCCAACTGTAAACCAAACACCACATGTTAACCCCAATCAGGTCAGTTGCAAAGGCCGGCGTTGCCTGCTTAATGCTATTTTATCCTTTCTGTTTTGTTATAGCGCAGCAAATACCTATATCACGCAACCTGGTAATACCCGAAGCCAGCATTACTGCCAATAGCGTAACCTTACTTTGGGATAAGCCGGATAACTACGAAAACATAATTGGTTATCAAATTTTTAAAGACGGTGTATTGGTTGGAAAATCAGCAAAAACCAATTATACAGTACAAAACCTGCCTGCAGGAAAAACATATACCTTCACTGTGAAGGCTGAAGATAAGGCCGGTAAATTATCTAAAACAGGCAATAAAGTTGTTTGCAAAACCAAGCCCGAAGGAAAAACCTTTAACATATTAGATTTTGGTGCCAAAGGCGATGGCGAAACCAAAAATACAACTGCCATACAAAAAGCCATTAACGCCTGTACCCCCGGCGGAACGGTATATATACCAAACGGTACATTTTTAAGCGGAGCAATATATTTAAAAAGTAACATGACATTATATATTGCCGAAGGCGGTACACTAAAAGGCAGTACCGATACACTGGATTACCTGCCTCTGCAGCTTAACCGCTTTGAAGGCTGGGAACTAAAAACCTATGCCAGCTTCATTACCGCAGGCACGCTCGACCGTTCAGGCAAATACAATGTTGAAAATTTAAGTATCCAGGGTAAAGGTACCATAAGTGGCGGCGGACTTAAGTTTCGCGATATTATGCTGAAGGCCCGTGGCAAACGCGGCCGCGGAAGACTGATATGTATTATGAACGGCAATAATATAGATGTACAGGGCTTAAATATCGAACAATCGCCATGCTGGAATATCCATTACATTTATTCGGCCAATGTTACACTGCACGACCTTAACATTACAAGCTATGGTGCCAATGCTGATGGAATAGATCCTGATTCATCAACAGATTCGTATATATTTAACTGTACAATTGCTACCGATGATGACTGCATTGCCATAAAATCGGGCAAAAATCCGGAAGGAAATATTGTAAATAAACCTACGGAACGGGTACGCATTACTGATTGCACGTTTACACGTGGGGCGGCACTGGCTATCGGCAGCGAAATGTCGGGCGGGGTAAGTGATGTTTTTATACAGGATTGTAAGATCGGCAACCTGAAGAATGGGTTCCAGGTAAAAACAACTAAAGACCGTGGCGGCTATGTGAAAAATATTGTGATGCGCGATTGCTCGATTTTAAAGATCACGATGGTAACTAATGTTAACTACAATAACGATGGTGCGGCCGCGCCCGAGTTGGCCTGGTTTAAAGATATAGAACTTTCTAATTTAGATATGAGCAACGCAAAATCAGGTGAAACCCTTATTGATATTAACGGTTTCCCGGATGAGCAGCACTACACACTCAATGTTTTATTGAAAGATATCAGGCTACCTCAAGGCGCCAAAATCAATGTTAAAAACTGCGATGGTGTAAGTTTTAATAATGTGCTTTGTGCTGATAATGCAAAGCCTGTTTATAACATCACAGAATCTAAAGCTGTAAAAAACGAGTAGTTTTTTACTCGCCGGTTTCAGGCACGTTTTCTTGTGGTTCACTTTGGTCTTGCAGTTGCTGGTACAGGTTACCCATAGCCTGGGCAGGTGATTCGCCCTCCACTTTTATGTTTGTTTGGGTTATCTTATCGGTTATCTGGCTGTTTACCGGTGATGGATCTGGCATGGCTTAAAATTATAGCAGTTATAAATAGTAAATATAAGCTATTTTGTAAATAACCTCTGTAAATTTAAACCGAGGGTATAAACATAGCATCCCACGCAAACACCCAAAAATGATTCTAAAAACGAGAAGGAAATGAGCATTAACGTTATGATGTTTACTACAATGCTGATGTCAAAATAAACAAACACCAGCAATAACAATATAACAGTAAAACCCATGCGTGCGGCAAAGCGCTTTGGTGCCTGGTCGGTAGGTTTGTTTTTGATGTCGAGTTGTTTTACAATAATACCCGCTATAAATGCCAGTGGGCTATATTTCTGAAGATTAAATGCGCGTAAAAAGAAATCGGCCAGTAATACAATAATAATCACTTTGCTGTTGGTAAACCAAAAAGTAATGGCGAGTATCCATACCAATAAAGCGATAAGGCGGATCTTATTTTCGTTAACAGGTACCAGGTCAACCGGGCATTCTAATTCAACACTCATTTAGCTGATTATTATCTCCTCAAAGATACCTAAGATAAATTTGCCCTATTTATAATAGCTATCATATAACCGTAAATATTTTGACCGTATAAATGCCCTTGTTTGCCGAGATTTTGACCGTGTTTACCAAAAATGGGTAGGGTGGTATACGGGGTTGCTATAGTTTTACATCACAATTAAACAACAACAACCATGTACACTAATCCTTATATGACATTTCCGGGCATCACTGCCGAAGAAATGGTTTTTTTACAACAATGCACCACAGGCCTTGATGAAAAACAATTACATAACTTTTATAGCCTGTACTCCGCAAAAAGGCGGAACTCACAGGATGTATTGCTGATGTGCCTTTTAGGTTTCTTTGGCTTTGCTGGTGTGCACCGTATGATGCTGGGCCAGGTTGGTATGGGTATCGTTTACTTTTTCACCGCAGGTTTCTGCTTTATTGGTACAGTGGTAGACCTGATAAACATTAAAGCATTGACAGACGAGTACAACCAAAAAATGGCTTTCGAAACCATTCAGATCATTAAGATGGGTTTTGGTAGCTACTAAGTGAGTTCACTTTGTTCGCGCAACCCGGCAAAACGATTGATCAGCATCGCGGCGGCTGTGTCGCCGGTGGCGTTTAGCAAGGTAGCAACCGGGTCTATCAACGTACCAATGATAATAGCAGGTGGCAATGCCTCGGGTGGAAAACCGTAAGCGGATATAAAAAGTAATTCGCCTACGTAACCGCCATTGGGGATGCCACCTTCAACAATGCTTACAAGCACTGTCATCCCAAGGGCGAGCAGTATAACTTCGGGGCTGTTAAAGCTTTTGCCAAACATGGCAAATACCACGGCCATTTTTAATATGGATGAGATGCTTGAACCATCTTTATGCAATGTCCCGCCAAGGGGAATGGTAATGTTTGCGATAACCGCGGATATACCCATTCCCTTTGAAGCTTCCAGGTTAGCGGGTATGGTAGCAATACTGCTGCAGGTACCTACCGCGGTAGCCGATGGAATAATGTTATTTTGCCAGTAACGTTTTATACCGTTAAAGCCTCCCGCTAAAAATGCGTATAAACTGTAAAATACAGCATAATAAAACAAGCTCACGCCATAGCCAACAGCCATTATATGCCCGTAAGTACCAAACAGCGATGGCCCGAATACGGCCACCTGGTAAGCAAAGTACGCGCCTAAACCAAGCGGCCCCATTTTCATGATGATAACAAATACACTTTTAAAGACCTCGTTGCCCGATTTTAAAAATTGAGCGAAAGCGTGCCCGTTTTCGCCGGCCTGCAAAATTCCAAAACCTGTTAATATGGCGAAGATGATCATGGCGAGCATATTCTTACGCGAGAGTAGCTGGAAGAACTCGCCTGTAGTAAACATTTGAGTTATGGAGTCGCCTGAAAAACTTTCGTGTGCTGCAGAGGTAGTGCTTGTAACCGTAGTAGCCACCTGGTGCACCGGGAACAGCCATATCGCCGCAATGGTAAATAATGCGGCCATCAGCACCGTTCCTAAAAACACTACTGACATGATGCCCATAATACGGCTCAGTTTTTGGCCGGTTCCAACACTGGCTATCGCCGATGAAATAGCGAAAAATACCAATGGGATAACAGCCACAAAAAGCAGGTTTAAAAAAATATCGCCAATGGGTTTTAACAGTTCGGCCTTTTTGCCGAGGAGCATACCTGCAATACAGCCAATAATAATACCGCCTATCAGCCATATCATCCCGGTATAGTTTTTTATCCAGTTGCTCATGTATACAATTATACGAGATAATTGATAAACTGTGGCAGTGTACTATCCAACATTAAAATAAACCTTAACGGTAACGTAATGTTGTTGATGTAAATGGAGAAGGAATGTAAATTTTACGCGGGTACAAGCGGCCTGGCTTTACCGGTAGCTAACAAGGCGGCGTACCCGCCGGAGTTCAGAGATAAACCGAGGTTGTCATACTATGCCTCGTTGTTCAATAGTATCGAGATCAATAGCTCGTTCTATAAAATACCAATGGCTGCTACGGTTAGTAAATGGGTTGATTTAGTGCCTGATGATTTCCGGTTTACCTACAAACTGTGGCAGGGTGTTACACACGAAAAAGGCTTGATATTTGACGCGAAGGATGTATGGCGGTTTATGAAGGTAATAAACGAAGCAGGTGATAAAAAGGGTTGTTTACTGGTTCAATTCCCTCCGGGGGTAAGGGTTGATAGTATAGCGCAATTGGAGCGTCTTTTAAGCTGCATCCGCGAAAGCGATAATAGCGTGGAGTGGAAAATAGCTGTAGAGTTCAGACACAGGTCATGGTACTTGGATAGGACTTATCAATTGCTGCAGCAATTGAATATGAGTATGGTGATTCACGATCTTCCACCATCTGCCGCACCAATGGAAACATTGGATATGGATTTTGTTTATGTACGTTTCCACGGACCGGATGGCGGTTACCGCGGCACATATACCGACGGCTTTTTATATGAGTATGCAGGGTATATCCGCGAATGGCTGGATGATGGGAAAACCGTTTATGCCTATTTTAATAATACCATTGGCGATGCGGTAAAAAATCTGGCAACACTAAATGCTTATGTTAAGTCAGTTTAATATTTCGCAAACCCTCCCGGGGATGTATTTGTTAAAATATTAACACATTAACCTATTAAATATCATGGCAAAGTACGGAGAAAAAGCACAGGAAAAAGTGGAGGAAACCATGCACGAAATGAAAAAGGGAACGCTCAAAAGCGGCAGTGGCAAAAAGGCAACTTCCAAAAAGCAGGCTATAGCCATTGGCTTATCCGAAGCGCGGAAAGAGGGCGGCAAAGTGCCTGAGAAGAAATCGTAAAACAAAAAAACAGTCCCGAAACAGAAGTTAGTTTCGGGACTGTTTGATATTACTTTAGCAGGCACAAATTTAAACGCCCACGAATCCATGCAATAACGTTTACCGGTTGGGGCCGGGCCATCATCAAACACGTGGCCTAAATGTAAGCCTGTGCTACGCTCTACAACTTCCTCGCGCACTTCGCCAAACGAATAATCTTTCACTATCATGATATCCTTTTGGTTAATTGGCTGGTAAAAACTTGGCCAACCTGTTCCCGAGTCAAACTTAGTATCCGAACTAAACAATGGCTTGCCCGTAGCGGCGCTCACGTAGGTGCCTTTTTTGTGGTTATCCCAATACGGATTTTTAAAGGGTGGCTCGGTACCTTTTTCTACCATGATGTAATAAGCATCGGGCGAAAGCACAGTTTTCCAATAACTGTTAGGTTTGGCTGCCGGGAATGTCTTAACATCTTCTGAACTGCCTGGTTTAACTTTGCCCGGCGTTTGGCTGCAGGTATTCAGCGAAAGCAGTAATAATAATATAACTGATAATTTTAGTGTTTTCATAATGAGCTTAGTCGCTTATATATTAATAACATTACAAGGCATCTTTTTATTTTTCGAACACCAAAACAAACCCTCCGTTTGGCTTAACTTTTACCTGAGTATGTTTATCCGCTTTTAGCATTGCTTGCGCGAAGGTAAGTGGTTCTACCCCATCAGTAATTAGTTTTCCTTCCGGATATCCTTGTAGGAAGGACAGGTCCAGATCGAGCATTTTATCAACGGCTTCACCATTAATACCCGCAATATACCATTTATTACCCGAGCGGCGAGCCAGTACGGCAAGTTTACCGGGATAACCATCAATAAAACGGATGTCATCCCAATAGTTGGGCAACTGTTTTAAAAAGCCTTGCACATACGATGGTACATGGCTCATGCCTTCAGGTGTTTCGGCCAGGTGCTGTATACCCGATTGAAAAATAACAGGCAATGCCAATTCAAAAGCACTGGTGGTGCGGCGTATCATTTTAGGCACCTTGTATAAAGCCATTGGCGTATAATCCATCGGATCGAATACATTACGGGTAAACGGAATAGTAGTGCAATGTGTAGGTTGTTCATCCATGTTAGCCTGCTCAAAAGTGGCAAACTCCATCCCTTTAATAGCTTCCATAGTTACCAGGTTGGGGTATGTACGTTCCAACCCGCGAGGCAAGGTAGTGCCATGGAAGTTAACCAACAAGCCATAATCTTTAGCATCATTTAAAATACCTAAATAGTATTGCATCATAGATTGCCCATCGCCACCAAAAAAATCAATTTTTACACCTTTAATGCCCATGCCTTTTAAAATCCCAAATTCTTTAACCCGGCTCTCATGGGTTAGCATTTTGTCTTTGGGGGTTTGGGGTGTTTCATTCCAGCTACCGGCCGAGTTATACCACAGTAATAAACCTACATTTTTAGTTTTAGCGTAGTCGGCAAGTTCCTTTATCTTATCATAACCTATTTGTGTATCCCAAAGGGCATCAATCAAACAATACTGCCAGTGCATATCGGCAGCATAATCAATAAATTGCTTTTGTACAGGATATGTGGTTTTACTATCCTTAAGCAACACCCAACTCCATGAAGCTTTTCCCGGCTTTATCATATTAGCATCTATTTTTATAGCCTTTGCTGCTACATCTGTACCAAGGGTTGATTCGGTAATGGTTTTTAATGAGCCTATTGTGATAATGCGCCAGGGAGTGTACCATGGTAATTTGGACTCCGGCCCTGATACGCCGCCGGTATAAACCTCGCGGGGATCGGCAAGTGCGGTTTGGTATTCGCCATCCGGCGATTCTGCTTTGAGATGGGTACCGCAATAATTACCAGCTGTTGGGAAAGTTTCGGTTAGCAGTACCCAGTTATTACCTGTTTTAAAAAGTGCAGGATATATCCAGCCAGCTTTTATTGGCGATGATGTACCTGCAATGATCTCTTTTTGATAATACTCCTCGTAAGATGGGTTTGCTTTTGCCCAACCTGTTTTGGCCTCGGCCATAGGCTGCAGCCAGCATTTGGTATCTGTACTAAAATGGTATGATGTAAGTTCGGCCGTGATTTTTTTCACATCGGTTGATGTACCGGGAAAATAATAACGGAAGGCCACCCCATCATTTGATACCTGGAAAATGATATCCATCAGTTTACCATCCGGGTTTTTGAAATGGAAAATACGCTTGCTAGCTTTGTAAGTGTTGTTATGACGTTTTATGGTTGATAGCTGATAAAAGTCGGTTATTAATGATACCGGAGACGCTGAAAGCAAGATCAAATCTTTTGAGAAATCGCCGTCTTCCCGCACGATGCCAAGTTTTGAAGATTGGAGTGCTTTTTGCCCATCGCGGGTAATAGCGTAGCATATGCTTTGCGGAGTAACCTCCAGAACAACAGTTAAATGCGCATTCGGGCTATGGATATCATATTTATTATCTGAACACATGGCATTGAAAACCATTGTTGTTAAACATAACAGTAGGGTTGATAAAGTTCTCATTATAAATTCAGGCTTTGGTAATGTAATAATAGTATATATCTGGGGAATATTATAGCACTTGTTTTATATCATACTGTTTCCCGTTCAAAACAAACCTGTCACCGGCTTTACTGCCGGTAAGTTTTACACCTATCGGCGATGCGGACGATACAACAAAATAGGTTTCATTATTAATTACAACCGAACCCGCACTAACAGCAAGGTAAAATAAACCATTGCCGGTAATAACAATACTGCCCAGCCCGGCAACAGCCGAAGTACCTGATGCCGGGATGCGGTTAAGTGTGGCCATTTGCTTATTAGCCTCGTTCAGCAAACCTGTATTGCGGTCGGTTTCCTGCTGGGCCATGGCCCGGCCTGTTTCATATTTATCGCCCGCGCTGCTTTTGGTTTCGCCGTTCGCCGCTTCCTGCGCATCCTGAATGGTATAGCTTATCGAATCTATCCGGCTTTGCAGGTAAGTAAAACAATGTTGGTATAAAGCCGCTTTCAGATCGTTCATGTACAATATTTTTATTGGTTATATGGATATTGAGGTGCACCATAGTACATCCAAATTAAACCGCTGCAAACTATCACATTAAAAAATGAAAAATGCACAAATGTTGCTCAAAGCGAAAATATAGGAGAAATATAATTTTTTAAGTGGTATGCTATTAACATTTAAAAAAGAGCAGGGTATGTTTAATGATATATTAATAAAACCCCAATTATTGTTTGTTTTCAAGCATTTAACGGCAATTAGCTATACAAAAAGCATGACACTACAGGATGGCACATCAAAGTTTTTATTATAAGTTCGTAGCTACAATTATTAACCTTCTATAAATAGCAGGAACAAAAAAGCACAAAAAGTGTACGCTTAACATTTAATTATCATTTCTTATTAAGAAATGGTTAATTAACTGGGAAGATTACGCATTTTACAATTGCAACATAACCAGGCGCAGATTAAACTATTAATAAAAATAAAAAAGCGGCTTTACACCGCGTATTGAGATTACTATTACTACCACCAATTAAACTAAATGAGACCCAAAAGATGAAAAAACTCTACTTCTTCATTTTCATGATTGTTATGGCCTTATCGCAAACCAATGCGGTGAATGCCAAAGCCTACAAATTAGTTACCGGGAAGGTATACGGCGCACCCGTTGCGCAAACCATTACCTTCCCTGCGTTTACTGCCGCGCAAACCGCAGGCTTTGCCGATATTACTTTAACGGCAACAGCAAGTTCGGCCTTGCCCATAACTTATACCAGTAGTAATACAGCGGTAGCTACCATAGTTGCCGGTAAAATACACTATATAGGTATAGGCAGTGCCGTTATTACCGCCACACAACCAGGCGATAATGTAAACTGGCTGCCCGCTACCAGCGTTAGCCTGCCGCTTACCGTAAACCCAACCATCACTTTTGCCAACTTAGGCAATGTTGCTTTTACACCAACAGATATTACACTTGCTGCTACAAGTAACGCAGCTGTTGGAACATGGCCTATTACCTACACCACCAGCGATGCAACAATAGCAACCATTGTTGCTGGTAAACTGCATTGCGTTGGTTTAGGTACAGTTACTATTACTGCGGCTCAACAAGGATCGGTTTATCCGGGTGTTGCTTACACTACAACTACAAAAACGGCAACAGTAACGCTTACCTTGGGTGCTGCACCGGTTATTACCTGGACAGGATCAGCCGGTACAGCATTGCAATCTGCCGACCTGGTTTTGGGTGGTACCAGTACCAATACCAATACGGCTCAGTTCCCTATTATATATACAATAACGCCAGCCAACCCTAATGTGGCTACTATTGTAAACAACCGCCTGCACATGACGGGTACAGGTACAGTTACTATTATAGCAACGCAACCAGGCAGTGGTAAATTTACTGATGCCGCGCCGGCCAGCGCTAATTTTGTTATAACCGCACCTGCCGCACCAACATTTAGTACTGCTTTAGGTGGTAAAGTCTTTGGCACTACGTTAGATTTTGACCCCGCTGCCACACAAGGCGGATGGGCATCAACCATTACCTATACCAGCAGCAACCCTGCATTGGCTACTATTGTTAATAATAAAATACACCTGGTATCTGGCCCTATTACAGCGGGTACGGTTACCATAGGCGCTTCATACACCTATCCTGTAGGTACCGGCGGAACTGCATCAACAGCGGTAACCAATAATACCACACTTGCCGCAACTGTAGCTACAGCACCAACAAGCCCGGTACTCACTTTTACTGCATTAGGTTCAAAAGCATACACTACTATTGATATCCCATTAGTAGCAACTACTACCAGTACATCGGCAACGCCAATTACATTTGCTATAACAGGTGGTAATACAGCACTTGCTACCATAGTTAACGGCAACCTGCGCCTTTTACCAATCGCGGCAGTGCCTGTGGCGCCAAACAACACAGTAATAGTTACCGCAAGCCAGGGCGGCAGTGCCTACATAGCAGGAGCTATCCCGGCACCGGTATCACAAACATTAACGCTTACTGCACCTACCATTGCTATAACAAATCCAGGTACTAAACTGACCAATGCGTCTGATTTTGCTGTTGCAACTACAGCAACAATTCCAACTGTGCCCGTAACTGTTACCATTGATGCTGCTACCCCTGCGGGTTTAGCCACAATAATAAATGGTAATGTGCACTTACTTGGAGGTACAGGCAACGTAACATTACGTGCATCACAGTCTGCCGCGGCAATTGCCGCGGGATACCCTCCGGCAGCAGATGTAACCGCTGTGTTTGCGGTAAATGCACCTACTAACCCTGTAATTACTTTTGCAGCCTTGGCGCCAAGGCCATATGCAAATGGTACTACAACGCTTACAGCAACTTCTACTGTTGCCTCCCCTGCTGTTACTTTTACAAGCAGTAACCCGGCTGTTGCTACTATAACATCGGCAGGTGTTTTAACCCTCACCGGTGCAGTTGCCCCTCCTAACAACTTTACCATTATTACCGCATCGCAAGGTGGTGGTACGGGCGGAGCACCTGGCCTGGCGGCTGATGTACAAAACGTATTGACAGTTACCCCTGCTACAATCACCTTCCCTACAATCGGAACAAAAGCATATGTTGCTTCGGATTTTGCTCCTGGTGCTACAAGTACCAATACAGCAGCATTTATTTACTATACCAGCAGTAACCCTGCTGTTGCTACAGTGGTTAACAATGTAACCGGTACATTAACCGGTGGTACGGGTTATACCAATGGCACGTATAATAACATCGCATTAGTTGGTGGCTCAGGTACCGGTGCTGTAGCTTCTACTTTGGTAGTGGCGGGCGGCATTGTAACATCTGTAACTATTAACACAACTACAGTTTATAATAACGGCGATATTTTAACATTGGCTGTACCCGGCTCAATAGGTGGTGGTAACAACTTCTCGTTTTTAGTTACCGGCTTTAACAGTGTTGTACGTTATAATAAAAACGTACCGGCTGCACCAAATAACACCACAACAATTACAGCCTCGCAAGGTGGTGGTGTAAATGGCACGCTTACTTTAGCGCCTGATGTATCGCAGGTATTAACTGTTACAGGCCCTGTTATTACTTTCCCGCCGTTAGGCACAAAGCAATTTACCAGCACAGATATTAACCCCGGTGCCACAACAACTTACGTAAGTACTAACAGCATCACTTCTACTACTTTAGTAGCAGGCTCCGGGTATACACCGGGTACTTATTTTTCGGTGCCATTAACCGGTGGAACAGGTACAGGTGCCACAGCAAATATTACCGTTGTTGGAACAATTGTTACTTCAGTAGTATTGGTTAATCCTGGTATAGGTTACACAGTTAACAATGTTTTAACAGCCTCTAATACTTTAATAGGCGGAACCGGAAACGGATTCTCTGTTATTGTTAGCGGTATTAGCGCGGGCTTGCCAATAACTTACACCAGCAGCAACACTGCTGTTGCTACAATTGTTAATGGTTTTATACATTTTGTAGGTACGGCTCCCGGTAATAATACAACTGTTATCACAGCTTCGGTGGTACCACCGGCGGGTGTTAACTTAACGGGTTATGCTTTACCGGCCCCTGTACCACAAACGTTAACAGTTATCTCACCTACCATTACTTTCAACGCGCTTGGATCAAGAACATTCTCAACTACAGATGTTAACCCGGGTGCTACAAGTTCATTAACCAATACTGTTATTAACTATACCAGCAGCAACACTGCTGTTGCTACCATAAATAATGCAGGCGCTTCGGCAGGTACATTTACCCGGGGCTCTGATTATACCCCGGGAACTTATACTAACGTACCGCTTACCGGTGGTACCGGCACAGGCGCTACGGGTACCATTATAGTTGGCCCTATTAGCTCACGCACCCAAACAACGGCTGGGGTAACATCAGTAACGTTTGTATATGGCGTTCAGTCTGTTAACTTAAACAGCGCGGGCTCAGGTTATAGCGTGGGTGATGTTTTAACCTGTCCTAATACCAGCATAGGTGGAACAGGTACAGGTTTTGGTGTAACCGTTTCAGGTATTGGCTCATATCTTCATTACGTAGGCGTGGGTACAACAAACATTACCGCGTCGCAAGGTGGCGGCGCTACAGGTACTGTTAGCTTACCTGCTGATGTAACACAATCATTAACTGTAGTTGCACCAACGCTAACTTTCCCTGCGTTGGGTTCACAAAAATTACCTGTCGCAGATTTTGCCGCAGGTGCAACAAGTACACTTAATACACCTATAAGCTACACAAGCAGTACTGCTGCAGTAGCAACTGTTTTAACAAACAGCATATTACAACTTTCAAATATTTCATTTAATGGTTCGGGCTATCAAAACGGGGTTTATCCTTTAGTTCCGTTAACAGGGGGCAGCGGAACCGGTGCATTAGCAACATTAACTGTAATTGGTAATGCTGTTACAGGTGCTGTTATTACAAGCGGCGGTACAGGCTATGTAGTTGGTGATAACCTAAGTGTTTCAAATAGCTTCCTTGGAAATACAGGCTTAGGCTTCGCAATTTCGCCAAGTGTTGTTGGAGGTGCTGTAACCGTTACAGGCTCAGGCACTACAACTATAAAAGCTACCCAGGGCGGTGGTGCTACGGGCTTAAGCAGTGGCATCATTAGCTTTATTTTAGCTAACGGCACAGGCTACACCAATGGTTTATATACATCCGTTGCGCTATCAGGCGGCTCGGGAACAGGAGCTACTGCTAACATATTAGTATCAGGTGGTAAGATCAACACTGTGTCATTAACAAATGCCGGTACAGGTTACAAAGCAACAGATGTGCTTACCTGCGCTGCTACAAGCATTGGTGGTACAGGTGCGGGCTTTAACATAACAGTTACGGCTATTGGCCCAATTGCTGCCGATGTTTCACAAACTTTAACCATATTGCCAAATACCATTAGTTTCCCTGCCTTAGGAACAAAAATATTAACCAATGTTGATTTTACACCTAATGCTATAAGTACTTATGGTAACGCTGCTATAACTTATACCAGCAGCAACCCTGCAGTAGCAACAATAGTGAATGGAAATATACACTACATTGCGGCAGGCACTACAAATATTACCGCATCGCAAGGTGGCGGCGCTACAGGTACTAATGGAAGTGTGGCTGGGTTTAATACCGCAGCGGGCACTAATTATACAAATGGCACCTACACAGGAGTACCTTTAACAGCCGGAACAGGAACCGGGGCAGTAGCAACTATTATAGTAAGTGGTGGTAAAATCGCATCGGTAGCTATCACATCCGGTGGAAATGGTTACACAGTTAATGATATTTTAACTACTGCTGCCGCTAATATAGGCAATACAGGCACTGGGTTTTCTATAACGGTTACATCTACCAGCTCATTACCTGCCGATGCGGTAAGTGCATTAACCGTTGCATCTCCGGTAATTACCTTTACGGGATTATTCGGAACTAAAACAACCTTAAGCAGTGATTTTGCCCCTGGTGCTACCAGCACTATTGCAAGCCCTGCCATAGCTTACACCAGCAGCAATACAGCTGTAGCCACAATTATCCCTGGTAGTATTTTTTCTACGGGTACAATTACGCCTGGTGTAAACTATATTTCGGGTACTTACAATAATGTGAGCTTAACCGGCGGTACAGGTACCGGCGCAAAAGCAAACATCGTTATTATTGGCGGTGGCGTATCATCATTAACATTGGTTACCGGTGGTACAGGCTATGTAAGCGGCGATGTCATATCGGCAACACCTGCAAGTTTAGGCGGTGTTGGTACAGGCTTTAGCTTTACCGCTACCGCTGGCCCGGTAATACACCCGGTTGGTGCGGGCACAACAACTATTGAAGCTACACAGCAAGGTAGCGCAGTTGGTACTGTGGCAGCAGCTACTGCTACTCTCCCTGCTGACGTTACAGCATCATTAACACTAACTACCCCTGCAATTAACTTCCCTGCATTAGGAACTAAAGCATACTCAAATGTAGATATACTTCCTGGCGCAAGCAGCCCTGTTACTACTACTCCAATAGTTTATACCAGCAGCAATACAGCTGTTGCCACAATTGTAAGTACACTTACTTTAAACTCAACCTTTAATATCGGCTCGGGTTATACCAATGGCACCTATAATAATGTTACCTTATTAGGCGGCAGTGGGCTTAACGGAGCTGCAACTATAGTTGTTGCTAACGGCTCAGTCGCATCAGTAAGAGTTACCAGTAACGGAACAGGCGGAGCCTACAATGCAGGCGATGTTTTAACCGTGGCAAGCAGTGCGCTAGGCGGTACAGGTACCGGCTTCTCGATAGGTGTTAACGGATTTGACAACTTTATTCATTTTGTTGCTGCAGGTACAACTACCATTAAAGCATCGCAAGGTGGCGGGGCAACGGGTACAAACAGCCTTCCGGCAGATGTATCGCAGGTATTAACGGTAACCGCCCCGACTATTACATTCCCTGCCTTAGGTTCGGTTGCATACAGCAATATTGATATTGCACCAGGTGCTACCAGCAGTGTAACTTTGCCTATTACTTATACCAGCGCAACACCAACAGTTGCCGTAATAACATCAGCAGGGCAAATACGCATGCTTAAAGCAGGTACAAGCATTATTACCGCATCGCAAGGTGGCGGTACTACGGGTACAGCTACAATACCTGCCGATGTATCTCAAGTATTAACTGTAACCGGCGGACCTGCCATCACTTTTGCAGCATTAGGTTCAAAACCATTATCATCTGCTGATTTTGCACCAGGCGCAACAAGCACTGTTACCACAACACCAATTACTTACACCAGTAGTAATACAGCTGTTGCTACAATTGTTGGCGGTAACATACATTATGTAGGTTTAGGTACATCAACAATTACCGCATCACAAGGTGGTGGTGTTTCAGGTACAGCTACATTACCTCCGGATCAAACCCAGGTATTAACGGTTACCGCACCGGTAATAACCTTTACTACTACTCAATTACCTGCAACCAAGGCAATACAAAGTGTAGATTTAGCACCGGGGGCTACAAGTACTGTTACCACTGTGCCAATTACTTATACCAGCAGCGATCCAACCATTGCCACAATTGTTAATGGCAATATCCATTTTGTTGGTGGTATTGGCAGCACTGTTATCAGGGCTACACAACAGGGTACCGCGGCTACATCTGCATTAGCTCCGGCAACGGCAACACTACCTGCCGATGTACAGTTAACCTTAACTGTAACCGCACCGGTAATTACATTTACAACAACACAATTACCTGCAACTTTACCATTTGCAACACTCGATCGTTTACCTGGTGCAACAAGTACACTATCAAACGTTGCTATTACTTATACCAGCAGCGACCCTAACGTTGCTACTATAGTGAACGGTAATATTCACTTTGTTGGCTTAGGCTCAACAACCATTACCGCATCACAACAAACAACAGCACTTGCAGCAGGCTACTTAGCCCCTGCGGATGTATCATTACAATTGGCGGTTACCGCACCAACGCTTACCATGACAGCTTTGGGATCGAAAGCATTTACCTCTACCGATCTGCCATTGCTGAACACTGTTACCGGTACGGTTAATCAAAGCGCACCAATAACCTTTACCAGTAGCGACCCTACCGTTGCCACTATTGTGAACAACCAATTGCGTTATGTAGGTATTGGCAACTGTGTTATCACCGCAACACAAGCGGCGGTACCGGGTGCCGGTGCTCCGGCTGTTGCCACTTCTACATTAACTGTTACACCTGCAGTGTTAACGGTTGCACCTGCAATTGGTACAACACTTATAAACGCGGTTGATGTTCAATTGGCTTATACCAGTACCATCTCAACATCAACATTCCCTGTAACCTATACCAGCAGCGACCCAACAGTAGCAACTGTTGTGGGTGGTTTATTGCATGTTGTGGGTGCAGGCACAGCTGTTATAACCGGTAATCAGGTAACAAATACAAATTATCAGCCATTACCTACGCTAAGTACATTAACCGTAACACAGGTACCGGTAGCCAATACACCAACTATCAGCTTCACAGCTTTAGGTACCCGTCAATACAGTAACAATGGTGATATTACACCTGTTGCATCATCAACGCTGGGTACGGCATTAACCTTTACCAGCAGTAACCCTGCGGTTGCCACTATAGTAAATGGCCTTATCCACTTAACTCCGCCAAGTATAGTTAATGGTGTGGTAACTTATCCAAACCCTAACACTGCGGTAATTACCGCAAGCCAGGGTGGCGGCATCAATGGCGTTCCGGGCTTATTACCTGCAGACGTATCAACTGTATTAACAGTTGTACCTGCCGGTATCAGCTTCCCTCCACTTGGTGTTCAAAGGTTCAACACTACCGACCTTAACCCAGGTGCAACAAGTTCATATATTATTATCAATTCTAATAACATAGTGCAACCAATAACTTATACCAGCAGTGATCCGACGGTAGCCACCATCGTTAACGGAAATATCCATTTCGTTGGCTTGGGTACAACTACCATTACCGCTTCTATGGGTAACGTTATTGTTCCGGATGTTAGTCAAACCATAACAGTTGTTGCCCCGGCAATTACGTTTGCGGCCACAGCTTCAAAAGCTTATTCAACTACAGATGTGGCACCAGGTGCTACAAGTACGTTAGCTACTGCCCCTATTACCTACACCAGCAGTAACCCGAGCGTGGCTACTATTGTTAATGGCAACATTCACTTTACAGGTGTTGGACAAACTACTATAACCGCATCACAAGCTGCAGTAGGTAACTCAACCGCTCCGCTAAATGCAGCGCAGGTATTAACCGTTACTGCCCCAACACTAACATTTGCTGCAACCCGTACAATAGCCTTTACGTTAACAGATCAGGACCCGGCAGCTACAAGTACCCTGCTTACAACACCTATTACTTATACCAGCAGTAACCCGGCTTTGGTAAGCATAGTGAACAACAAGTTACACTTTAATATTCCTACATCTAACTTAACCAACAATACTGCTATTATTACAGCAACACAGGTTGGCGAGTCGAATGTTCCGGTTCAAACGGCTTTACAAACGTTAACTGTTACTCAAGCTTTAATATTCCCTAATGTGATGATAAAAGCTTATGGCGATCCTGACTTTGCACCGGCTTTCTCAACATTCGGATCAGGCTATCCGGTTACTTACAGTAGTGCAACAACCACAGTTGCTACAACCGTAACATCCAATGGTATACCTAACTCATTGGTACACATAGTTGGGCCTGGTACCAGTGTTATTACTGCATCGCAAGCAGGCGATGGTAATACTGCTGCTGCAACTAACGCAACTGCAACGCTAACTGTAACACAAGCGCCTATGACCATTACACCTAAAAATGTAACCATAGCATATGGTACTACCGGCGTACCGGTATTGCCTGTAAACTACTTCGGCTTCAAGAGCGCATCGGGCAATGCACCGTTAGATGACAGTACCAAGTTTACAACCCAACCTACCGTATATATTGTAGGCCGGGCCTTTAATGGCAACTACTCAACCTTACCTGTGGGTACCTATACTTTATTTGCTGCAGGTGCGGCATCAACTCTGTACACATTTACTTATGGTACAGCTACATTAACAGTAGTTGCACCGGTACAAACATTAACCTGGGTAGGTAATGACCAATTACCGGTAGCACAACAAGCACCGATAAACAAGGCTGTTGGCGATGCTGACTTTGATCCGTTAGCGCGTAGCACAGGCGATCCGATAGTATACACCAGTTTAAACCCATCGGTGGCTACAGTTACTGCAAACGGTTTGATTCATATTGTTGGTGCAGGTACAGCAACAATTAGAGCTACCTTAAACACGTCATCGGGTAACTATGTTAACTCTTTAACATTGCCTAACAACTTGCCTATTGTATTAACTAAAACGTTAATTGTTGCAAAAGGCAAACAAACCATAACTGTTGCCACTATACCTTTCCTTATCAGAGGCAGCACTAACGCCTATACACCAACGGCTTCGTCATCATCAGGCCTGGCTGTTAAGGCAAGCGTGGTTGACGCGTCATTCCTAAGTGTGGTTAACAATACCTTATTACCATTGCATGTTGGTACCACCAAGGTATCATTCACCCAGGCCGGCGATGCAAATTACGCTGCCGCGGATACTGTAAATGTGTATGTAAAAGTTATTGACCCTGCCGGTGCAGATCTGCTTGTTCACCAGGCGGTATCTCCTGATGGTGATAACATTAACGATTTCTTATACATTGAAGGTATAACCGACTACCCTGTGAACCATGTTAAAATTATCGACCGTAATGGTGGTAATGTTTTTGAAACTGATAACTATGATAACAAAACCAATGTATTTACCGGAAAAGCCAAAAACGGAAACAAACTTCCGGGAGGTACATATTTCTTCATCGTTGATTACAATGTCGGAAATCAGAGGAATCATGTAACCGGTTATTTTGTGTTAAAATATTAATCAATTTTTAATGAACCCATGTGGTACAAAAACCACATGGGTTATAAATAACCGAAGCAATTAAAATTCAAATAAGCATTAAGATGAAAAAACATTTATACATAGCATTACTGGTTGGCTTAACCACTCAACTATGGAGCAACAAGGCATTGGCCCAACAGCCCTTTACCTTTACACAATACATGAATAATTTAACCCCGGTTAACAATGCCTATTCAACTACAGATAATGCCGGCAGCGTAAACCTGATAGGCCGCAGGCAATGGGTAGGTATTGATGGCGCACCATCATCATTTCTGTTAAACGGAAGTGTGCCACTTGCAGGTGTTGGCGGCAACGTAGGCCTGGTACTTTTACAGGATAAAATAGGACCTGAAAACTTAACGGAGATCAATGCTTTTTTTGCTAAGAAGGTACAGTTATCGGGCGGTAATTTTTTATCAGCATCAATTAACGCCGGTTTTAGAAACCATAAGATCACTTATTCAAGCCTTGACCCATCTGACCCTAAATTTCAAAACAGCGATGTGAACGAAACCATAACCAACCTTGGCTTTGGCGTAATGTTATATGGCAGCAACTATTATGTTGGTTTATCACTACCCCGCTTATCATTAAACAGCGGTACCAATACCTCGCCAAATGCCTACTATTTAACCGGCGCTTATGTTAAAGACCTGGGTACCGATTTTAAAATTAAACCATCAGTACTATTAGCCTACCAGGGTAATGCTTTGCCACTTGAATACAACTTCTCGGCAACGCTATATGTAAAAGAAGATGTTGGTGTAGGTTTTAATTACCGTAATGATAACGCTGTGGCAGGTATACTTACAGTTAATGTTGCTAAGAACATCCAGTTTGGTTATAGCTACCAGTTTAGTGTTGGTAAATACCCTGTTGGAGGTGTTAATAATACCACACAAGAACTTACTTTAAGCTATCGCTTTGGCAAAAACCTGGCTGCAAGATTTTTGTAAAATACAATATCCATAAACAAAAAGTCCTCCGGAGTTCCCGGGGGATTTTTTTGTTTTTAGCTACTCCAAAACGAACTGGTTTCAAAGTAATAATATTATTACAGGAATAAATATTGAAATACAGGTTTAATTCAAATTCCCTTACAATTTTTGCAGCAGTTAATTATAAAAAATGAAATATACATTTCTGCTTGTTGCAGTACTCCTTTTTAGTTTATTAGTTAAAGCTCAAACAAACAATATCCCTGCAAAGGGTAAAATAAGCGGCAAGATAACCGATGCAACAAATAAAGCCCCGATTGAATACGCTACCATTGCTGTTTATAAACAAGGTAGCAAAACACCCATCAATGGTTCAACATCTGATACTAAAGGCAATTTCAGCGTTACCAACCTCCCCTATGGCGAGTACCAGGTAGCGGTTGATTTTATTGGCTACCAGCATTATGTTATTGATCATATTATTCTGAGTGCAGCAAAGGCAACGGTTGTGCTAAACAACATCGCAGTACTATCTATGCAAAAACAATTGGGTACAGTTAATATAACCGCCCAGGCAAGTACCATTGAGAATAAAATTGATAAACTTGTTTATAATGTGGGTAACGACCTTACCGCACAGGGCGGCTTTGCTACCGATATCTTGAAAAAGGTACCAATGGTAACTGTTGATATTGATGGAAATGTAGAGTTATTGGGTAACCCAAGTGTAAAGTTCCTCATTAATGGAAAACCATCAAGCATATTTGGGGCCAGCCTTGCGGATGCACTGCAATCCATCCCATCGAGCCAGATAAAAAGTATTGAGGTAATTACAAGCCCAGGTGCAAAAAGCCCGGCAAGCGGCACAGGTGGCATCATCAATATTATATTAAAAGATAATAAGGTACAAGGTTATAATGGATCAGTTAATTTATCGGCCGGAACACGTTTGGAGAATACTTCGGTAAACCTTAATGCCCGGAAGGTTAACTTTGGTATAGGTGCTTATTTTAGCGGCAATCAAACACTACGGTCGAAAACGTTAAGTAACCGTGAGCGCACCAATATATATAAGGACACTACGCAAAACCAATTCCAAAACGGTTACGGGAATACTGAAAGACAGGGTGGACAGGCGGGTTTAGAACTGGATTGGGCGATAAGTAAAGTTGATAACCTGACAGCATCTTTGAGCTATCATAATTTTTCGAACTATAATGAGGGTATAACCAGCCAGGAAGACCGTCAATTAAAGGGTGTTACTCCCTACTCGGATATACAACTGTTAAGAAACTCGAACAGCCGCTTTGGTGAGAACGCTTTTGACGCCAGTGTTGAGTACAAAAAAAGCTTTAAAAAAGAATGGCATGAATTAACCATAGCATATAATTTTAGTTATAACCGCAACAATGGCAACTACTATCAAAAAGTAAATTATATTAACCAGGCCACGGCAGCATCGGGTTCAACAGGGGATAACCCCGGCCGGGAGAACGAGAGCGAAATATCTGTCGATTACGCCTACCCTGTTACCGAAGATATAATGTTTGAAACCGGAGCTAAACTAAACATCTATCAAACAAACTCCATATCAAACGTAAATACTTTCAACCCGGCAATTAAAGACTTTGTATTCGACCCGCTGCAATCAACCAACTTTACTTATGGCCGTAACGTATACGCGTATTATGTATCAACTACATTTCCATTGTTCAACTTTCTGGATGTTAAGCTTGGCTTGAGGGATGAGTATACCACCACAACGGTTGATTTTCCCGGGACGAATATTCCGGATTATAATTTTTTGTCGCCATCGGTAGCTGTTTCGCACAAAATCAATAAAACGCAGAGCATAAAATTTGGCTATAGCAAACGTATTGAGCGGCCCGACTTTGGCGATATAAACCCTTTTATTAATTATAACGACCCATACAATATTCAATATGGCAACCCCAACCTGCATCCCGAAATAGGCAACAATTTTGAGATCGGCTATAACCGGTCATTTGAACAGGGGAGCAATATTAACATTACAACCTTTTACAGGCATAATGGCTTTGATGTAAAGCAATACAGCTTCCGTGTCGATTCATTACTTGAAACCGGTGGAAAGTACTATAAGAACGTTTATATACAAACACGTGCCAACGTAGGATCTGAGGTTACCATTGGCATTAACCTGTCATCATCAATCCAGGTGACCGATAAATTTACCATACGGCCCAATATCATCACATCGCAAAGACGCGTGATGGTTAATTTACCTAATGTGCCTGCCTTTGTAATGGGTTATGAAACTCGTTTAAATTTAAATGCCGGTTACCAATTTAAAAACAACCTTGCTGCCGAAGCATTTGTTAATTACAGTACCCCAAGGGTGGGTTTACAGGGAACAAACTCATCATTTATTGCCTATAACTTTGCTGTGAGAAAACAATTTTGGAATAAGAAAGCAAGTTTGGGCCTCACCGCTACAGTCCCCTTTAACGAATATGTTGATCAAACATCGACCATATTACAAACGCAGCCAAACTATAGCTACCAACATAGTGTAAGACAGGTGCCTTTCCGTTCGTTTGGTATAACGTTCAGCTACAGGTTTGGGAAGCTTGAATTTAAGAAAGATAAAAACAAGGACGGTAACCCGAATCTCCCACAGCCGGATCAGGGGTATTAATGTTGAGTCGGAATACTTGAGTCAGTTTAAAGCCTGACCAGTCAGGACTATTTCCTTCAGACTAAAGGCTTATCAATACCAGGTTAGTTCACCTCTTAGATCCTGCTCTAACAGGCGGGCTATTTTAATAGGATCTTGCTCCTGCCCTAACAGGTACATGGTTTTGGTGATGGCGGCTTCGTAGGTCATATCATAACCATTAGCAACGCCCATATCCTTGAGTTGCTTACTCGTCTCATAACGGCCAAGCTCAACAGTGCCTACCTTACATTGAGAAATATCGAGTATTACCTTACCGTTATCGATCGCCTTTTTCAGCATATCAATAAACCAGGCATCGGTAGTGGTATTGCCTGCACCAAAAGTTTCCATTACTACAGCCCTGATGTCCGATTCGAGAATCGCACTAACTACAATTGGGCTTATGCCGGGGTAAAGCTTTAACACGGCAATATCATTAGCCAGATTTTTATGCACCTTAAACGGCGCATCTACAGGCTTCCTGATGTAGTTTTCACTAAACTTAAGATGCACACCCGACTCGACCAAAACAGGGTAATTAGGCGAGCGGAAGGCCTCAAACTTGGCTGAATTATATTTAAAAGCGCGGTTACCGCGGAATAGCTTATAATCAAAGTAAATACCAACCTCAGGTACCAGGGCACGGCCATCTTTCATTGACGAGGTGATTTCAATGGCCGTCATCAGGTTTTCCTTCGCATCGGTGCGGATGGCGCTTATAGGTAATTGCGAGCCAGTGAAGATAACAGGCTTGGCCAAATTCTCCAACATAAAGCTCAAGGCTGATGCAGTGAATGCCATCGTATCTGAACCGTGCAATACCACAAAACCGTCTACCCTATCATAATAGCTTTCAATAATACCTGCCAGATCAGCCCATACCTCGGGGTTCATGTTTGATGAATCGATGATCTGATCGAAAGACCGAACCTCGATCTGGCAGTTAAGGCGCTCCAACTCGGGCACGTTATCCATGATCTGCTCAAAGTTGATAGGCTTGAGCGCTTTAGTTTTCGGATCGGTCATCATACCTATGGTTCCGCCGGTATAAATGATCAGTATCTTAGTCATGGATATATTTAAGTTTTCGGATAAAAATAATCAAACAATACATTTAAGCACCAAAAATCCGTTTCGAATTTTCGGTTGTAACCGCTGCAACAGTATCAATGTCTACCTGGTGCACATCAGCAATTTTTTGAGCAATATAAATAAGGTACGAGCTCTCATTAGGCTTACCGCGGTGTGGCACGGGTGTAAGATAAGGAGAATCTGTTTCTAAAACGATGTGTTTAAGATCAATTTGCTCAACAATTTTATCTAAGCCCGAATTTTTATAGGTAACAACGCCGCCAATACCCAAATAAAAGCCCAGGGCTATTACTTTTTGAGCCTGTTCTAATGTTCCGGTAAAACAATGGAAAATTCCGCGCAGCTTTTCATCTTTTTCTTCAGTTAAAATAGCATAAACCTCATCAAAGGCATCGCGGCAGTGAATAACAATGGGCAGATCAAGCTGCTTTGCCCAGGCTATTTGTTTTTTAAAGGCCTGCTGCTGCTCGGCCAGCAGGGTTTTATCCCAATACATATCAATACCTATCTCGCCAATGGCATATACTTTATGGCCGCTATAAGCCTGCATGATCTGGCTAAGTTCAGTTTCCCAACCGGCCTTAACATCACAGGGGTGCAGGCCAAGCATAGTAAAGCAATTTTGAGGATATGCACTTACCAGGGATGAGATCAATTGCAAAGATGCCACATCCACATTGGGTAAAAACAAACGATCAACACCTTTATCCAAACAACGCTGCATTAATGCGGCTTGTTTGTTTATATCTGTTTCGTAGTATAGATGTGTATGCGTATCGGTAAATACCATGGCGCAAAACTAATAAAAAATGCCTCCTGTTTGTACAGAAGGCATCGTTTTGTTATTTTTTCTTTGGCGCCGCGGTTGTTTTTACCGTGGTTGTTTTTGCCGTTGCTTTTTTAGCGGTGGTTTTTTTAGCTGTTGTTTTTGGGACGACGTGTGGTACGGCTTTTACCTTTACCAGTTCGAGCTCAAAAACCAGTGGCGTAAATGCGGGAATATCTTCGCCCGCGCCACGCTCGCCATAAGCCAAAGCTGATGGTATTACCAGGCTTGCTTTTGAGCCTTCGTTTAACAATAACAAGGCCTCATCCCAACCTTTTATTACCTGGCCCTCGCCTACTGCAACCTTAATAGGTTCGTAAGTACGGCCGGGTTGTTGTAAACCTGCTGACTTGGCAACCGCTTCAATGCTCGAGTCGAATACCTTACCGTTAAGGGTGTGGCCAACGTAATTAACATAAGCTGTATCGCCTTTTAACGGTTTGCGTTTTATTGAGGGTTTGGTGATAAAATATTTTAAACCCGATGTTGTAGTTTTATAAGCCTGTTTGCTTTCGGTAACATACTTTGTAAGGGCCAGCGCTTCTGCCGATTTCATGGCTTCCATGGCTGTGTTTCGTTCGGCAATAGCTTCATCAATAGTTTGTACACGCTCAACTTTCAGCAAAAAAACTATGCTGCTGCCTTTTGGCAAAAACGGTGGGCGCTGTTCTTCGTGGCCAACAAAAACAGAATCGGAAGGAACTTTTACAATTGCGCTGTCTTTTGATGCCAGCAGCGGGAATATCTCCATCAGATCGGCAATGTTTTGCGATGCCTGTACCTGTAATTTAACCGGGCGGCCTGATTGGTATGAACTGTACAGTACGGAATCCTTTTCAGTTTTTTGAATAACATTAAAGGTAATAACATTGCTCAGTTTGATCTTATCACCCGGGTTAGCGGTAAATATATGATATGACGCGCCTTTTGGCGTATGCTCAAACGTTACCTGCGCATTGGCTTTGTTTAAAAGCACCAGGCTTAACACAAGCACTAAGAATGATCTGTAATTAATCATGATTTATCAAATAAAACGCCTCCCCTGTAAAAGGGAGGCGTTATAATAAAGCGTTTACTATTTATTTTTTAGCTTTTTGCGCCTGTTGCATCTGTGCTTTTAACTGCTGCATTTGCTCAGGTGTTAAGCTTTGCTGTGCCGCTGCAGGTTTAGGTGCGTTAGGATCAGCGTGTTTAACATCGATCATTTCAATTTCGAATACCAACGGGGTAAATGGTGATATAGCACCTTGCATACCTTGCTCGCCATAACCTAATATAGATGGAATAACAAATGTTGCTTTTGAGCCTTTAGGCATTAATTGCAAACCTTCATCCCAACCCGGTATTACGCTGTGTACACCTACAGTAATGTGTGCCGGAGCATAAGGGCGGCCCGGTTGAAATTTATTCGCTTTTTTAGCTTCAGCTTCAATGCTGGTATCAAATACTTTACCGTTTAAGAAAGTACCGGTATAGTTTACAATAGCAGTATCGCCAACGGCAGGCTTAGGGCCGTTGCCTGGTGTTGTAATTACATAGTTTAAACCTGATGGGGTTGTAGTAACAGCCAATTTTTTATCGGCAATGTACTTTTTAATATTTGCAGGCTCTTCGTTCTTAGCTTTATCGCTCAGGTCTTTAAAGTATGCAGATACTCTTTTTTGGAAAACTGAATCAGCTTCGTTTTTCTGTTTCGAGAAAACTTTAACAATACGCAGGCTGTAAATATAATATTTACCTTTAAAGCCCGGAGGTTTTGGCTGACCTGATTTTTTAGCAACGGTATCAACGTTTATTTTGAATACGGCGCTATCACCCTCGCTTAATTGCTGAAGAGCCCACATCAAATCGCCTTTGAATTGGAATTTTGGCACCGCGAAAGAAGCAGGGTGACCGGCATCATAAGTGCTTGATAACACAGAATCGCCTTCGTTTTTGATCACACCATTTAAGCTGATGATGTCGCCTTCTTTAATAAGCGGTCCGGTTTTATCTTCAACAATGCTGTACAACGTTCCGCCGTCGCCTTGTTTAAAATTTTTGCAGCCTGCAATAGTAATGGCTGCTACTGCTAAAAGCATTAACTTTTTTTTCATTTTTACTGTATTAATAGTTTTTTGTATTCTGGTAATATGGTTTTAAATTGATTTACTACGTTTTCTAATGTATCACTAACTGCCCCACCTGCCGCGTTACGGTGCCCACCGCCATTAAAATACTTTTTACATATTTCGTTAGCCGGAAACTCCCCGCGCGACCGTAATGAAAGCTTCACTTTATCAGGCCTTTCAACTATAAAGGCCGCTAATTTAATTCCTGTAATTGACAATGCGAAATTAACTACACCTTCCGTATCCCCGGTGATGATATCAAAGCGTTCGAGCTCTTCGGCAGTAACTGTAATGAGCGCCGTATGGTATTCGTACAGCATCTCCAGCTTGTTGCTGAGGCAGTACCCTAAAAAGCGTAAACGTGTTTCGGATGAGCTATCAAAAACCAGTTGGTGTATTTTCGAGTTTTCGGCACCGGCATCTATCAGATCGGCAACTATGCGGTGTACGGTTGATGTTGTTAACGGCAGGCGGAACGAGCCTGAATCCGTCATGATTCCTGTGTACAAACAGGTGGCTACATCTTTACTCAAAAACTGCTTTTCCTGCATTTCGTTCACAATAAATTCGTAAACTAACTGAGCGGCAGCACAGGCGTTAATATTCCATACCCTGTAATCATCAAAATCTTCAGGCTCCAGGTGATGATCTATCATTACTTTTACTGCTCCGGTTTGCCTAACTACCTCGCCCATTTCGTTAATGCGGCTCAGGTTATTAAAATCGGTACAAAAAATAATTTCGGCAGCATTTATCAGTTGGTTGGAGGCTTCGGTTTGCTCTGTATAAATAATAACCTCTTCGTTGCCCGGCATCCAATTAAAAGTTTGTGGGTAATCAGTTGGCGTTATCACCTTTGCGTGATGCCCTTTTTGTATGAGGTAATTGTACAACCCTAACGCCGAACCCATAGCATCGCCATCGGGTTTGTGGTGAGTGGTAATTACAATTTTTTTAGGGCTGGCTAATAACGCTGAAAGCGAGGCTATATCTAACATTAACTTTTGAAAAACGAAACGCAAAGCTAAATAAATTAATGAAATACAAAACCATGTATTTACGTGGTTTTACTTTAATATCCGGCATTAAAAGCATAATTTTGCGCCAGTTTTAAAAAATAACAATGGAAACAAATAAAACATTTACAATGATTAAGCCTGATGCTGTTGCCGCAGGCCACATTGGAGCTATTTTAGATAAAATAACAAAAAGCGGTTTTAAAATTACCGCTTTAAAATACACCTGGTTAAGCAGCGAAAAAGCAGGCCAGTTTTACGCTGTACACAGCGAGCGCCCTTTTTACAAGGCTTTAGTTGAGTTTATGTCATCAGGCCCTATTGTTGCGGCTATTTTAGAAAAAGATAATGCGGTTGAAGATTTCAGGAAACTGATTGGCGCTACTGACCCTGCAAAAGCTGAACCGGGTACAATAAGAAACCTTTTTGCGAAATCAATTGACGCGAACGCGGTTCACGGATCAGATTCTGACGAGAATGCGCAGATAGAAGGCAACTTCTACTTCTCGGCTTTCGAAAAATTTTAACTTAACTTGTTGATTTTTAACTAAGAAGTTTGTAAATTTGTATTTACAGGTTTTTTAGTTAAAAATCTTTTTAATTTAAACAGGGACATGAAAGCAGCGAAGTATTTTTTATATGTGGTAGGGATAGTTTTGCTTTCATTATATTGCTACAGTTTCTATCATTTTCACCCCGAAATACAATTTATATTTTTAGTTCCGGGTGTGTTTTTGATCATTTTCTCGTCTATCCTAACAGATATTCAGGCTTATCGTACAACTAGAGGAAGATAATTTCTTCTATCAATTCTATTCCCGATCTCTCGTTAATTTTTTGAATAATTTGTGAATGCATTAATTGTATCTCATTCTTTATTACCGACGATTCTATTTTAAGGAACAGCTTTTTATTATAGATATAGATCTCTTTAGTTCGGTTAGCTACCGATTTGCCCATCAGTTCGCTCCAATGCGCAACAACCGATGTTTCATCAAACTTACGCTTTATCTTATACACATTGAGCATCTGCTCAATGGCCTCTTTCATCGATTTATCGTTAGTTCTGCTCATTTGTTACCTCTCCTTTATCAACCTTAAACATCTTTATCTGTACGCCCAGGGTATTAAATATCTGGTTTATACGGGCAGCGCTGGTATCGGTTATAAAAACCTGCCCAAAATCATTGTTAGATACCATCTGCATCAGCTTCACCGTACGGTGCTCATCCAGTTTATCAAAAATATCATCAAGCAATAGTAAAGGCTTATACCCTTTTTGCTGTTGTAAAAAACTATATTGTGCCAGCTTTAAGGCAATCAAAAAAGACTTTTGCTGCCCCTGCGATCCAAATTTTTTCATGGGCATGCCATGTATGGTAAACTGCAGGTCATCTTTATGTATGCCGGCGGTGGTACGCTCCAGCACCCTGTCGCGCTCAACCGATCTTTTAAGTAATGCTGCAAAATCATCTGCAAGTAATTGCGACTCGTAAACCAGGGCTACCTGCTCCGCATCATCACTAATAAATTGGTAATGCCGGTTAAAAATATCAGTAAAGGTTTCCATAAACGCTTTACGCTTTTGGAATATCCGGTTTCCCGATGATATCAGTTGCTCATCATACACCTCTAACAAAGCAGGGTCGTACTTACCGGTATCGGCTATCAGCTTTAATAAGGCATTACGGTTTATCAATGTTTTATTATAGGTGATCAACTCATCCAGGTATTGATTATCTGTTTGCGATATTACGTTATCAATAAACTTACGCCGCTCTTCGCTTCCTTCAATAATAATGCTGATATCGTAAGGTGATATCATAACCGATGGAAAAAGCCCGATATGATCTGCAAGGCGCTGGTATTCTTTTTTATTACGCTTAAACTGTTTTTTTTGATTGCGTTTCAGGCCACATGCTATTACTTCTTTGTGCTCGTCTTTTTCAAAAACTCCGTTTATCATAAAAAAATCGGCACCCTGCTTTATCTGCTGGCTATCAATAGGGTTAAAATAGCTTTTGCAGAGCGACAGGTAATGCATGGCATCCAGCAAATTGGTCTTGCCCGCGCCATTACTGCCCACAAAAACATTTACGCCGGGCTGAAAGCTTAATTCGGCCTCGTTGTAATTTTTAAAATTGAGTAAAGACAGTTGTTTTAAATGCATGATAAGTATGCATCAAAGTTAATATTAAAGGCCATTTTAAGGGTTAAAAAACGAGTCAAATATTTAACATAAAAAAGATATTGCTAAAAAAATCTAAAGTTGTATTTTTGCACTCTTAATTTTAGACAAGAAATGTCAAATACGAACGTAAGTACACCAATTGATACCAATAACAAAGATTTTGGCCAAACCGGCAAATTTGTTTTAGACAACCAAAAAAGCCTCATTTTTATAGCAGCAGCAATTATATTGCTTGTTTTAGGATATTTTAGTTATCAAAAGTTTTACCTGGCACCACGCGAAACCGAAGCTGCCAACCAAATGTTTGTAGCGCAGGATGCATGGGCTAAAAAAGATTGGGACAAGGCCATTAAAGGCGATGCCGGTTACCCGGGATTTGAAAAGATCATTAGTGAGTATGGCAATACCAAAGCTGCCAACCTTGCTTATTTTTATTTAGGTACTGCTTACCTTAACAAAGGCGAGTACACAAAAGCCATTGCCAACCTAACCAGCTTTAGAGGCGATGATAACGTTATCGCATCGGAAGCATTGGGCCAAACAGGTGATGCTTATGTTGAGCTTAAAGATTACAGCAAAGCTGAAACCTATTTTCAAAAAGCTGCAGACAAGGCTAAGAATACCTTCCACACTCCTTTTTACCTTAAAAAGTTAGGTTTGGTTTACGAAGCTGAAAATGATCTGAAATCGGCTATTGATACTTACAAAAAGATTAAAAGCGAGTATCCGCAAAGTGCAGAGGCCCAGGTTATAGATAGTTACATAGCCCGCGACGAGGCGAAACAATAAGACAATGATTGAATGACTGATTTATTGAATGATTGATTATTTTAATTCTTTATTCAATAAATCGATCATTCAATAAATCAAAAATAGCAATGTCTACCCAGTTAAAAAACCTGTCCGATTTTTCTCATACCGAGGTACCATCGGCTGTTAATTATAAATTTGGGATAGTAGTGGCCGAGTGGAACGCGGTTATTACCAATGCCCTGTATGGCGGCGCTTACCAAAGCCTGATAGACCACGGCACATTGCCCGAGCATATTTTCACCTACGCCGTACCGGGCAGCTTTGAATTAACCTCGGGTGCCGACCTATTGCTTAAAAATTTAAAGCTTGATGCTATTATTTGCCTGGGTTGTGTTATCCAGGGCGAGACCCGCCATTTCGATTTTATTTGTAACGCGGTAGCTAACGGTATAAGTAATGTTGCTATAAAATACAGCAAACCTGTTATATTTGGTGTATTAACTACCGATAACCAACAGCAGGCCGAAGACCGTGCAGGCGGCAAACATGGTAATAAAGGAGTTGAAGCCGCAGTTACCGCCATTAAGATGGCAAATTTAGCTGCAACCCTAGATAATTAATTTCGTTTAAAAGCGTTATATTGCAAAATATTGTAGCATGAAAAAGTTAATCTACATCACCATCCTGGCAATCGCATTAGGTAGCACGGTTTCATCGTGCAGGTCGCAATTGTGCGCCGCGTACGGTTCAAACCACAAATAAACACCTCCTTGTCAAATTTTTACCATTATGCTTCTGTGGCGTAATTATTGCCTTATTTTTGCGGGTAAAATTAGGCATACATATTATTTTTGGCATGATTAACTGGACTCTATTAGAAACGGCTGAACAGATTGATGGGATTAAAAAACAGCCCGGTTATAGTATTATTTTTAAACATAGTACCCGCTGTTCTATCAGCATGATGGCTAAAAGAAGGTTTGAAATGGATGGCGATGAACTGCCACCTGATATTTCGATGTACTTTTTAGACCTGATAAAATACCGTGAGTTATCTAACAAAATAGCATCTGATTTCCAGGTACACCACGAATCACCACAAATGCTTTTGATCAAAGACGGCGAATGCATCTTAGATCAATCGCACGGACAAATATCTGTTGAAGAAGCGGTAACTGTTCTTTAATGTGCAAATTGTAGATGTGCAAATGATAGAAATACTTTTCATTTGCATATTTACTCATTCGCACATCTGCACATTCAAAAGCTTACCATCCAAAATCAACAGTCTTAACTAAGCTTTCGCTCAGACTGTAGTAAACCGGGCAGGTATAGGCAATTTCTTCAAGTTGTTTCTTTTGTTCTTCGGTATAGTTTTTGGCAAACTTAAACTCGACAACAATTTCAGATACGCGGCGTGGGTTGGCTGCCATTACTTTGGTAACAAAACATTTAGCGCCATCAAGGTCAATATTATCTTTAGCCGTTCTGATAGCCATTGTAGTAAGCATACAGGTACCTAATGAGGTAGCCAAAAGGTCGGTTGGCGAAAAAGCTTCGCCCTTGCCCTGGTTATCTGTAGGCGCATCAGTTATAATTTGAGTGCCCGACTGAAGGTGTGTATTATTTGTACGCAATTCGCCAATATAAATAGTTTCAACAGTTGCCATGTTTTTTTGAGTTATTGAGTTGTTTGTTGTTGAGTTATAAAGTTACATTGTCATTGAATTATGATTTGACTAAACTGTTTCAGGTAGCGAAACCATCCAACAATTTAATAATAAATAACACAATAGCAACTACTTAATTTGACGCAAATCTAACAACTCAATAACCAATAACTAATAACGGGCGTGTTTTTTAAATCTTATTTATCTATTTTTGTTGTATGATCGAATTACCGGTTGTTTCTGCAAACCAAACACAACGCAAGCCAGATTGGCTTCGCGTAAAACTCCCTGTAGGGAAAGAGTATGCGCATGTTCGCGGATTAGTGGACGACCATAAGCTGCACACCATCTGCGAAAGCGGGAATTGTCCTAATATGGGCGAATGCTGGGGAGCAGGTACCGCTACCTTTATGATATTGGGTAATATTTGTACCCGCTCATGCTCGTTTTGCGCTGTTGCTACAGGCAGACCCCTTGCAGTTGATATGGACGAGCCTAACCGCGTTGCTAATTCGGTTAAGCTGATGCAGGTTAAACATTGTGTAATTACCTCGGTTGACCGTGACGACCTGAAAGATGGAGGATCGACCATTTGGGCGGAAACCATAAATGCTATTCGCCGTGAAAGCCCTACTACCACTTTAGAGACCCTGATACCAGATTTTAGAGGCATCTGGGAAAACCTTGACCGCGTAACAGCCGTAAGACCAGAGGTGGTATCACACAACCTGGAAACAGTGAGACGCTTAACTAAAGAGGTGCGCATACAGGCAAAATACGACAGGAGTTTAGAATGCCTAAGCCGCATATCAGCAACCGGACTCAGAACAAAATCGGGTATTATGTTGGGTTTGGGTGAGCATGAAGAAGATGTTTTGCAGGCTATGGAAGACTTATTAGCCGCAGGTGTACATATTTTAACCTTAGGCCAATATTTACAACCAACAAAAAACCATCATCCTGTTGTTGACTGGATAACACCAGATCAGTTTGCAAAATACAAACAGATAGGTTTAGATATGGGTTTCAGATATGTAGAAAGCGGACCATTGGTAAGATCATCTTACCATGCCGAAAAACATTTATTTGATTTGTAAGTAAATCTTTATACATTCAACCCCGTTGACCAAAAAACGTAAAATATCCTTAACTGAAGAAGAGCTGGTACAAGCGCTGGGCAATCGCGAGAAGATAGCGATTGAGGCTTTGTATGATATGTACTCGTCTTCCCTTATGGGTGTAATATCCAGAATTGTAATTGATACGGCTACAGCCGAGGATGTTTTGCAGGAAACATTTATCAAAATTTGGAACTCTTTTCAAAGTTATAGCAGTGAAAAAGGCCGTTTATTTACCTGGATGGTAAATATTGCCCGCAATATGGCTATTGATAAAATAAGATCGAAAGATTTTAAGAATCAAAACAAAAACCAAGAACTTGAAAATAACGTAACTTTTATAGACGAGCAAGTAAACACCGTTTATAAACCTGAGCTAATGGGTATTAAAGAGTTAGTTGAAAAACTAAAACCCGAGCAAAAAGTAATTCTGGACCTTGTTTATTTTAAAGGCTACACTCACGTTGAGGCGGCCGAAGAATTAGGAATGCCTTTGGGCACTGTTAAAACCCGTTTACGAATGGCCATAATGCAGTTACGTAAATATTTTAATTGAAGTGGAAAATTTTAAAGCATATATAGAAACAGGGATACTGGAGCTTTACGTTCTTGGCGATATAAGCCAGGCCGAAAAGTTACAGGTGGAGGAGATGGCTGAAAAATATCCGGAGATCAAAGCTGAACTGGCAGAGATAGAAAGATCATTAGAAGCATACGCTTTACAAAACGCGGTACAACCACCCGATCATCTGCGCGAACGGGTACTGAATAGTTTGGTAACCAACTTTGCAAACGATAATAATTTCCCAACAAAGGGAAGAACACATGATGATAACGAAGACGTAAGAGATAACGTTATCACCTTTACGGGCAGGTCTAACAATTTTTACAAGTATGCCTTTGCGGCAAGCATGCTGGCACTGATAGCCAGTTTATTTGGTATATACTCGCTAAATAACCAATTGCAGCAATCGCAGGAGACCATCGCATCATTGCGGATTAAAAATACAAGCTTTGCCAACCAGGTTAATTATATTGAGAACGAAGTAACGGTATTGCGCGACCCTGAAGCAAAGGTGTTGAAATTACAAGGTTTGCCTAAAGCTCCCGGAGCACAGTTAACAATAGCATGGATGCCTAAGAAAAAGAAGGTAATGATAAACCTTGAAGACATGAAGCTTGCCGCTAACGATAAAGATCACCAATACCAGCTATGGGCCATTGTTGATGGCAAACCGGTTAACCTGGGTGTATTTGATGCAGCTAAAGCTGATACTGCCGGCATGAAGGAAATGAAACCGGTAAGTAACGCAGTGATGTTTGCAGTAACTTTAGAAAAACACGGCGGCGTACCAAGCCCAACGATGTCTGAAATGGTTGTTGCCGCTAAGATTTAACCAAATATAAATTCAATAATATTGAGGCAGGTTTAACAAACCTGCCTTTTTTTATGCTTTAAAACTTGTTCTTCCACATCATGCTCTCAACAGGGCGGGTGGTTTTGTTGTTGTATTTAGCGTTGCCTTTGGTGTTGTACATGGTTTCTATCTCACCTTCAACTACAAAGTAAATGAGTTGGCCAATTGGCATCCCGGCATAAATACGTACCGGTTGCTGGGCCGATATTTCCAGCGTCCAGGTATTGCAAAAGCCAACATCGCCTTTACCCGCTGTGGCATGGATATCAATACCCAAGCGCCCCGTGCTCGATTTACCTTCTAAAAAAGGCACATGGCTATGTGTTTCGGTATACTCAATGGTTACGCCTAAGTATAGCAGGTTGGGTTGCAAAACGTATCCGTCTTTAGGTATCTCAAAATGCTCTATCTCATTGTGCAACTTTGCATCCAATACGCGGCTTTTGTAGCAAGCCAAATATTTACCTAAATGCACATCGTATGAGTTGGTACCCAGGCATTCGCGGCGAAAGGGTTCAATGATGATCTGGCCCTTATCTATCTCTTCTAAAATACGTTTGTCGGATAAAATCATATACTTATATCAAGTAGCCTAAATTAGAATTATTTGATATAATTTTGCACCTTAATTTTGAATTAAAGTTTATGGCCATTGCCTTTAGTATGCGTGTTGATGATGACACCGAATTTGCCCTCTGGAAGTTAGAAGAGGAAGCAGACGACCTGTATAATCAACTACAGCTTAACGATACGGAAAAGGCCTACGTGGAATCGTTAAAACATAATAAAAGGCATTTACATTGGCTGGGGACAAGGGTTTTGTTACGCACCATGCTGAATACTGACCAATATATAGATTGCCAGGTTGATGAACACGGCAAACCATACCTTGTTAATATGCCCTACCATATTTCGCTGAGCCATTCGTTTGATTATGCAGCGGTAATGCTAAGCAAAAGCAAACCCGTAGGCATTGATATCGAACTGATAAGCCCTAAGGTGGTACGCATTGCCCAAAGGTTTTTGAGTAAACAAGAGCTGGCCTTTGTTAACCCGGAGCGCAAAGTGGAACATTTGTATGCCTGCTGGTGCGCTAAAGAGGCTGTTTACAAATGCAACGGCGTTAAAGAGGTTTCCTTCCGGGATCATATTTTGTTGGAACCCTTTACGGGGAACGATGCCGGCACCATAAAAACCAGCATTACAAAAGGCAGCTTTAACCAAAGCTATGATGTGCATTATATGCACTTTAACGATTATATGTTAGGATACGTGAAAGCGAAATAATGAAAAACAAACAAGTACAATACCTGGATTGGGGCCTTATCGATTACAAGGAGGCATGGGACGCGCAGGAAGCTTTATTAGCCGCAACGGTAAAAATAAAGACAGATATACGAAACCATAACCTGGAGCACCCTGATGCACCGATTGAAATACTTACACCCAATTACCTGGTATTTTGCGAGCACCCGCATGTGTATACCCTTGGTAAAAGTGGCAAGGCTGCACATTTGCTGTTAGATGAACAAGGCCTTAAAGATAAACACGCCACCTACTACCCTATTAACCGTGGCGGCGATATTACCTATCATGGGCCGGGGCAAATCGTATCCTACCCTATCCTCGACCTTGACAACTTCTTTACCGATATCCATTTGTACCTGCGCACGCTGGAAGAAGCAATCATCCTCACCATGGCCGATTATGGCTTAAAGGGCGAACGTTATGAAGGTTACACAGGTGTTTGGCTGGATGCCGCTGACCCTGCCAGGGCTCGAAAAATTTGCGCTATGGGCGTTCGTTGCAGCCGTTGGGTAACTATGCATGGACTGGCCTTTAATGTAAATACCGATCTGGATTACTTTAAAAACATTGTTCCTTGCGGGATAGACGACAAAGCAGTATCATCAATGCAACTGGAATTAGGGCATGCACTTAATATTAATGAGGTCCAAAAAAACTTAAAGCATCATATATCCGTATTATTTGAAATGGATATCTATGAAAACGCTCCTCTTAGCACTATTTAGCCTTTTAAGTTTAGCCGGTTGCTCTCGTAATGCGCCAACTTTTGAGCCCGCATCCCCTGTTGATACCGTGGTTGTTAAAGGCAAGTATCAATACCTTGCTTTGGGCGATTCCTATACCATCGGGCAATCAGTTAATCTGAGCGAATCGTTCCCGTACCAACTAAAAGCCCAACTCGGCCAAAAGGGCTATAGCGTAGCTGATCTTAAAATAATAGCGGTAACCGGGTGGACAACTGCCAACCTCATTAATGCCATACAGCAAGCCAATCTTACTCAAAAATACGATATTGTTACCTTGCTCATTGGTGTAAATAACCAGTACCAGGGCATGAGCCAGGCTGACTACCGCACCCAATTTGTCCAGCTTTTAAATACAGCTATAGGTTTTGCCAATGGTAACAAGATGCGGGTATTTGTACTCTCCATTCCCGATTACAGCGTTACCCCATTTGCTACAGGTTATAACAAAACACAAATAGCAACAGAGATAGACCAGTATAATGCCATTAATAAAGATGAGAGCACTAAAGCCGGTGTAAATTACCTTAATATTACTGATATATCACGCTTGGCCGCTACAGACCAATCGCTGATAGCTTATGATGGCTTACATCCTTCGGCTAAAATGTACGGCTTATGGGTAAGCACACTTCAATTCATGGTAACACCACAACTAAAATAACTACTAACACTCTGGTAGGCTCAGCGGGATATTGATGGCCAATCCACCATCCGATGTTTCTTTGTATTTGGAGTTCATGTCCAACGCGGTTTGCCACATGGTATTTACAACAGCATCTAAACTCACCTTAGCATTATCAGGGTTGGTTTGCAGGGCCAGTTGCGATGCCGTAATGGCTTTAATGGCGCCCATGGTATTACGCTCAATACAAGGCACCTGTACCAGGCCGCCTATCGGGTCGCAGGTTAAACCTAGGTGGTGTTCCATGGCAATCTCTGCTGCCATTAATACCTGTCGCTGTGAGCCTCCTAAAGCCTCTGTAAGCGCCGCTGCAGCCATGGCTGATGATACACCTATCTCGGCCTGGCAACCGCCCATAGCAGCCGATAATGTGGCTCCCTTTTTAAAGATGCTGCCTATCTCTGATGCGGTGAGCATAAATTTAATAGTACTATCATCGTTGTGCCCATCACAAAAAACAATAAAGTATTGCAGTACCGCAGGCACTACCCCTGCCGCACCGTTTGTTGGTGCGGTAACAACCCTGCCAAACGATGCATTCTGTTCGTTAACTGCCAAAGCAAAACAGCTTACCCAATCCAATGTATATTTAAAGCCGCTGCCCCCATTACTGATGGCCTTTATCCAACTTTCATAACTATGATACACCGCATTACCCAGCAATTTTTTATTGAGCGTTGCCGCCCGGCGGGCAACATTTAAGCCACCCGGTAAATTACCTTTGGTATGGCAGCCTGTATAAATACACTCATTTATTACACGAAATATATTGAGCACGCCGTCGCGGGTTTCCTGCTCGGAGCGCCAGGCCAACTCGTTCTCCATTACCACATCGCATATTTTGAGGCCTGTTTTACGGCACCAGTGGAGCAGGTCGCCGGCTTTATCTATCGGGAAGGGCAGGTCCACTTCTTTTTTTGATGAACCCGGTTGTTCATCTTCTTTTACCACAAAACCGCCACCTGTTGAGTAATAAGTTTCGGATACCGCTCTCCCGGTATTTAAAAATGCCTGAAAAGTTACCGCGTTGGGGTGGAATGGCAAACTCTCATTATATAGGAAAATAAGATCTTCATCTTTAACAAACCGGGTTGGCAATAATCCACCCAACACAAGTTGCTGATCGGTTTTTATCCCGTCTATCTTCGGACCTATCTGGCTGATATCGAATGTAACCGGGTCATCGCCGCTAAGACCAAGTAGAATAGCGATATCGGTACCGTGCCCTATTCCTGTTTTGGCCAGGGAGCCATACAGTAATATCTTAACTTGCTGAACATCTTTAAGGGAATCATTATCCTGCAAAACCTGCACAAATTGCTGTGCTGCCCGCCATGGCCCAAGCGTGTGCGAACTTGAGGGGCCAATACCTATCTTGAAAATATCGAATACGGATATTTGCTCTTTTTGCATTTAATAAGATCAGTTTATGTTTGCAATAAAAACAGGTAAAAGCAGGTGTTTTCAAATTAATTTAACTACCGCCTTATGCTATGCACCTGTGCTTTGCTACATAAACAAATATACGAAATGAGAACCTGATATCACTAAACCACACCAGGTAATTTAACCCCTGCAGCTTTTAGATCGCGCAGAATATGTTCTTGCAGCTTGTAATTGGTAGCCGAATACACATTGGTATTACTCCATACTTTAACAATAAATTTCACGCCATCTATCTCCATCGCGCTTACGCCAATAATAGGTTCGTATTTGGGCAAAATGGTATCTACCTTTTTAATAGCGTCCCTTATAATGGCGGTTACTTCATCAACATTTACGGCATAGCCCAACTTAATTTCAAAATCAACCCGGCGTTTACCCTCGCGGGTAACGTTGATGATCACCTCGTTAAACAATTTACCATTGGGGATGATCACCGTTTTATTATCGCCGGTAAGTACCACGGTATAAAATATTTGTATGGATGTTACAACGCCGTCAACACCTTGCGCTACAATATTATCATCCAATGCAAATGGTTTTAATAGTAAGATCAATACTCCGCCGGCAAAGTTTTGAAATGTCCCCGAAAGGGCCAAACCTACGGCCACCCCTGCCGTGCCTAAAACAGTAGCGAAGATGGTCATCGGTATCCCTACAATATCGAGCACCATATAAAACAGCAGGATATTTAAACCGGTAATTGTTAAGCTAAGAAAGAAAGGTTGTAAAGAAGAGTGGATCTCCCGTTTGGACATCCTGGCCTGTACCAGCTTTTTTAAAAGCCTGATTATCCAAAGCCCAATGAGCAATACAAATATGCCGGTTATTAACCGCGTTCCATATTGCAGGCCCCATAGTGATATATTGCTGTAAAAATCTTTCAAATTCATACAGGCAAATGTATCCCTATCTAAACAGAGTTACAAATAATTGTGGGCCTTCTACCACCACCCAAACCATCAGGCTGCTGGTAATATCTTTTGTTTTTTCACTTATCGCTTTCATGTCTTCAGTATATCAAAGCTTGTGCCTTTTTGTTACTTGATAGACGTATAATCGCCAAATACGTTTAATATGCCCATGTATTATTTATGTTATTAACGATATGGTAATTATGTATCCGATAAATTACAATAATGCAAACCCCAATTGCGGGCAAAAAAGAAAACCCTGTCTGTTATAACAGACAGGGTTTTACAAAATGTATGATTTCGGTTACCGGGATGAATTACATCATTCCGCCCATGCCGCCGCCCATTGGAGCGTGGCTATGTGCCGGTTCTTCCGATGGCTCGTCGGCTAATACAACTTCGGTAGTCAATAACATTGCTGCAATTGATGCCGCATTTTGTAAAGCAACACGGCCTACTTTAGTTGGATCGATAACACCTGCACCAATTAAATTTTCGTATTTATCGGTACGTGCGTTGTAACCAAAGTCGGCAGTGCCTTCTTTCACTTTTTGTACAACGATAGAACCTTCGATACCCGCGTTCTCGCAAATTTGACGTAGCGGCTCTTCGATAGCGCGACGGATGATCTGGATACCTGTGTTTTCATCTTCGTTATCGCCTTTTAAGTCTTTTAACGACTCAACTGCACGGATGAAAGCAACACCACCACCTGCTACAATACCTTCTTCAACTGCCGCGCGGGTTGCATGTAAAGCATCGTCAACACGATCTTTTTTCTCTTTCATTTCAACTTCTGATGCAGCACCTACGTAAAGTACAGCAACACCGCCTGATAGTTTGGCTAAACGCTCTTGTAATTTTTCTTTATCGTAATCTGATGTAGTTGATTCGATCTGTGATTTGATCTGACCAACACGGTTTTTGATCGATTCAGATTCGCCTGAACCATTAATAACAGTTGTGTTGTCTTTATCGATAACGATCTTCTCAGCAGTACCTAAGTAAGTCAAATCAGCATTTTCTAATTTGTAACCTCTTTCTTCAGATATTACAGTACCACCGGTAAGGATAGCGATATCTTCTAACATCGCTTTACGACGATCGCCAAAGCCTGGTGCTTTAACTGCAGCAACTTTCAGTGAGCCGCGTATTTTGTTTACAACCAAGGTAGCCAATGCTTCGCCATCTAAGTCTTCGGCGATAATTAACAAAGGTTTGCCTGTTTGTACTTGTTTTTCAAGTATCGGCAACAATTCCTTCATCGAAGAAATTTTCTTGTCGTAGATCAGGATGTAAGGATTTTCTAACTCCACTTCCATCTTATCAGCATTGGTAACAAAGTATGGTGATAAGTAACCACGATCAAACTGCATACCTTCTACAGTCTTCACTTCAGTTTCAGTACCTTTTGCTTCTTCAACGGTAATTACACCGTCTTTACCAACCTTAGCCATAGCCTCGGCAATTAACGAACCGATAACCTCATCGTTATTAGCAGAGATAGATGCTACTTGTTTAATTTTGTTATTGTCTTCGCCAACCGCCTGCGATTGTGCCTGCAGATTTTTAACAACAGCTTCAACAGCTTTGTCAATACCGCGTTTCAGATCCATTGGGTTTGCACCAGCAGCTACGTTTTTAATGCCTGCAGTTACAATAGCTTGTGCTAATACAGTAGCGGTAGTAGTACCATCACCGGCAATATCAGCAGTTTTTGATGCTACTTCTTTCACCATTTGAGCGCCCATGTTTTCCAAAGCGTCTTTTAACTCTATCTCTTTAGCAACTGTAACACCATCCTTAGTTATGGCAGGTGAACCGAATTTTTTATCGATGATCACGTTACGGCCTTTGGGGCCTAAAGTTACCTTAACTGCGTTTGCTAAAATATCAACGCCACGTTTCAGGGCGTCGCGTGCTTCAACATTGTATTTAACTTGTTTTGACATGTTTTTTGTGTTTGAATGTTTTAAAGTTGAAATGTTGTAAGGTTAAAATATTACAACACCTCTTATTTGTTTTAATGCCTTTAGTTGAATGTGGGAGGTTATTAAATATTGAAAAACATTTTCAATATTAAAACCTTCCAACTTTACAACAAATTACAGAACCGCGTAAACGTCAGATTCGCGCATAATTAAATACTCTTTGCCTTCGTAAGTAATTTCGGTACCGGCATATTTACCGTATAATACCTCATCACCAACTTTTACGGTTAAAGGCTCATCTTTTTTACCTTCGCCAACAGCAACTATAGTTCCGCGTTGTGGTTTCTCTTTGGCAGTATCCGGGATAAAAATACCAGATGCGGTTTTTTCTTCGGCAGCAGCAGCTTGAACAACTACCCTGTCTCCAATAGGTTTAATGTTTAACGACATAGTTATACTAATTTATTTGTACTGATTTGTTTATAATTTATCTGTGCTGTGCATTCAACACTTATAGTGCCAAGCATTCATTTTTAATGCAGGATGACGGTTGTTTGTCAAAATTGCATTAAGTTATAATGAGGCTTAACATTATGTTCATACTGCCGTGTCATCATGTCAGTATAAAAAACAAAAAAGGGCTTAACATGTAAGCCCTTTAAATATCTTATTGGTATGAAATCACTTTGTATTGCCCGTCGCAGCAGGTGGCGGTGTTGATTTTAAACCATTAAATGGTGTAGCAGCAGGAGCAGTTGGTTTCGAAGCTTCTTTAATGATCTTATCCTGATCGGGGTTGGTTGAAGCAGCTACACCGCTTTTACCAATAACATTGATAGTTAATGATAATACCATTAAGGCGATAGCTAGTATCCATGTACCTTTTTCCAGGATATCACCTGTTTTTTGTACACCCAATAATTGCGATGAGCTTGAAAAATTAGATGATAAGCCACCGCCTTTAGGGTTTTGTATTAAAACGATAAGGCCCAACAGCACACAAACAATAATGGCGATAATGATTAAAAAATACATTTTTTACTTTTTTAGTTGATCTTTTTTTCCAGTAATTCAATCTGGGCCACAAAGTAACTGCTTTTTTCCGGAAATTTCAACAATAATTTTTTGTAGGTAGTTATGGCCTTATGATATAGCATTTGGTCAATATAAATACGCGCCAGTGTTTCAGAAACCATGTCGTCCTGATCTTCGGCACTCTTTTTAGCCTTATTTTCGTTATCCAGCTTATCGTTACTTGGTGGTTTTATTTGCGGCTCTTCTTTTATAAAGCGCTCAATGATCTGGTCTTCGTGCTTACCGTTATCAAACTCGGCACGTGCCTTATCAAGGTTTTCGATGGTGGTAAGATGAAAAATATTTTCGTAATACTGCTGCTGGAGCTCCATGGTATCACCCGGCTGCATTTGTCGCCCGGTTTGTTTATACGCTGCATAAGGCTGATACGTTCCTGCATATTCGCGGCGGGTTTTATCTAACCACCACATAAAGCTATACGGCAGCTTATCATCGTTATATTTTGATACGCGGCCATCGTCATCTGCAATATCGGCCTGGTTTTGCACAGCTACGGGTGCCGGAACAGTTTGCTCTTCCTGTGCAACGGTTTCGTGCATGCCATCTTCCGCTGCCGGAAATTTGTCATTAAAGGCAAAATAATCAGCCCCCGCAATATTGCTTAATATCAGTTTTTCTTCTTCCGCGGCATCGTTGCTTAAAGCCTGGCGAGGCTCTTCGTAATATGGAGTATGTTGCCGGGCTTCGGGCTCATCAATTTCTTCATCTTCATCAATTACAGCTTCGTGCAGCACCAACCCTGTATCTTCTTCATCATCCTCAATAGTGTCATCAGCATCACGCTGGATGATGCCATCTTCAACAATGAGCTTAAAAGGTGATGAACTGATCGCTATATCTTCTATCCCGGTTATCTCATCAAATATTTCATCGTCAATTTCCGATTCAGCTTCTTCGCCCCTGCCGGCCGCAGCAATTAATTCACGTTCATTAAAGCCTGTGGCGGTTTCTTCTTCAACAGCCGAATTGTAATCATTCTCATCGTCGTTCCCTTCTTCATCAGCTTCAGGCAGATAAGCTCCCTCGTGATGCGACTTTGGTATTTGTGTTTCCATGGCCGCGAGGTATTTATCTTCATCAAACTCCTCGTCATCCTCTTCTTCAACACTATAACCTTCTTCTTCCAAAATTGCACCTTCGTCTAACTCATCAAAGGTTTTCGTTTCTGCTTCCTGTACATCATTTTCATAATGATAAGGGTTATTATCATCTTCTTCCTCTAATACAGCAATTTCCGACTCTTGCGGTAAAGCGGTTATTTCTTTCTGTTGTACCGGCTCCTGTTTCTTTACAGAGCCTTTCAAAAATACCTGGCTTTCATCAACTACCTGTAACTTATCGGGGTAATTGATCACTTTATAAAGTACAGGCCTGTCTGGCGTGTACACCGACGCGCTTTTCAATTTACTATCAAAGCCCGGGCGGTAGGTATCTTTATAGGCACGGGCAAGCATAGCACGCAATATACTAACCTGTGGATATACCTTTACAAGCTCTTCCAGCTTATCAACAGGTACTGTGCCTGCCTTATCGGGCGCAGCCAGTAAGCTGAAAAAGATATCCTTATAATCGTTATCTAATAAATTATCCACGTGGTTGAAAGTAAGGATTTGATTACCAATTTGCAAAAGCCTTATTAAATATATCTTCGGTAAGCTGCTTATTAATGTCTTGTATTAAACTTTGCTCTTGCGATGATATATCGCCTGTAAAGTCTTTAAACCTCGAGAAAGACGCATTGCTAAAGTCGTTCTTCTTATCGGCATTAGGATATGTTGCCGTGTATGTAACGCTAACTGTAATAGTTAAGCGGGTTTGCCCTGCAACAGGTGCCTTACCATCTGCCGATGCCTGTATGGCTACCGGGGCTATGGTGTACCCGGTAATGGTGCCTTCCATAATGGCATGAGCCTCTCCCCTTACAATACTTAACTTGGTTTGTGTGCGTATCCTGTCTTTTAGCGCTTCTGTAAACGATTGGCTTAAGGTACTTACAACCAATTGCGCATCGTTCTCAAAAAACTTTACATTAATGGTTTTCATCTCAGGGGGGATGGATGCACCGCTCAGCCTTATCTGGCATGCCTGCATGGCAAACATTAACGGAAAAACAAGTAACAATAATCTCTTATTCATTTATCCTTTTATAAATTAAGCTCTTTAATTTTACGATATAAGGTCCGTTCTGATATGCCTAACTCATGCGCGGCCAACTTACGCTTACCTTTATGCTTTTTTAGCGCCTTGCGTATCAGGTCCGATTCCTTTTCTATCAACGACAATGATTCTTCAACCTCTTCGGCCGCGTGGGTTATGTTAAAGTTACCATCGTTACTATGAACGGGTTGCTGTATGGTAAATTGTTGATCGCTGTTGTTTGGCAGTTCAATATCGCGGTACAGCTGGTTTATTACCTGCTGGTTGCCGCTGTGCGGTACACCACCGTGCTCAATAATATCGGCTACCAGTTTTTTTAATTCTACCATATCGCGCTTCATATCAAACAATACCTTGTACAGAATATCTCTTTCCGACAGGTCTTCTTTACCGTTGTTCTCAATTTTCATGGGAAGATTCCGGTTGTTACCGCCACCTTGTTCAAGCGGGATATAAGTAGCAAGCGATTGCGCCGTAATGGTACGGTCGCGCTCCAACACAGCTAATTGCTCGGCTATATTTTTAAGCTGCCGCACGTTACCCGGCCAGGTATAGTTTATTAAAACCTGCTGCGCGGCCTCGTCCAGTTGTATAGGCGGACTGCGGTATTTGGCTGTAAAATCTGAAGTGAATTTTCTAAAGATGAGGTAAATATCTTCTTTCCTGTCGCGCAAAGGTGGGATACGTAAGGGAACAGTATTTAACCTGTAATAAAGGTCTTCGCGGAATTTACCATTGCGCACGGCATCATAAACATCAACATTGGTTGCCGCAATAACGCGCACATTGGTTTTTTCCACTTTTGATGAACCAACCTTAATGTATTGTCCCGACTCCAAAACCCTTAACAAACGAGCCTGCGTACCTAAAGGCATTTCGGCTATCTCATCCAAAAATATCGTGCCGCCGTTAACGGTTTCAAAGTAACCTTTACGCTCGCCTACGGCGCCGGTATAAGCTCCCTTTTCGTGACCGAACAGTTCTGAATCAATTGTACCTTCCGGGATGGCACCGCAGTTTACCGCTATGAACGGCCCGTGCTTGCGCGGGCTCATTTGGTGAATGATGTGCGAAAAAACCTCTTTACCACTGCCACTCTCCCCGGTTATCAGCACCGAAATATCTGTCGGCGCAACCTGGTTGGCAATATTTATGGCCCTGTTCAATAATGGCGAATTGCCGATAATGCCAAAGCGTTGTTTTATTTCTTGTATCTCCATAGCCCCCTAACCCCCTAAAGGGGGAATAATAGCTTATAATTTTATTATTACTTACCCGCCATAGCTCCCCCTTCAGGGGGTTGGGGGGGCATCAACTAATTTCCCAATAATAGTAGCTGTTGTACAGCTTTCAGCCATTACATACGCATATTGTCCCGGCTTATATTTATCGCTTTTCGGGAACACCACCATTGCGTTCTGGTCGTTCCTACCGCAGAAATCGTTTTCCGATTTTTTGGATGTTCCCTCAATCAACACCTTTTGCACCTTGCCCAATTGCGTTTGCAGGCGAACAAGTGAGTATTGCTGTTGTTTGGCCACTATCTCTTGTAAACGCGCTTTCTTTACCTCTTCGGGAATATCATCCGCATAGCGTTTTGCTGCCAGCGTTCCCGGGCGCTCCGAGTACATGAACATGTAGGCATAATCATATTGTACATAATCCATCATGCTTACGGTATCCTGGTGTTCCTCGTCGGTTTCGGTGCAGAAGCCTGTTATCACATCGGTAGATATTGCGCAACCGGGAATTATACGGCGGATGGCATCTATCCTGTCTATATACCACTCACGGGTATAGGTACGGTTCATCATATCCAATATCCGGCTGTTGCCCGATTGTACCGGCAAATGGATGTAGTTACAAATGTTTTCGTATTTGGCAATGGTGTGCAGCACCTCGTCAGTAATATCTTTTGGATGCGATGTGGAGAAACGCACACGCAGATCGGGGCTAACCAAAGCGGTCAATTCTAACAGGCGGGCAAAATTAACATGTTCCGTCGTTTCCTCGTTTGTCCACTTGTAAGAATCAACATTCTGGCCTAGTAAGGTCACTTCGCGGTAGCCCTGATCAAACAAGTCCTGGCATTCTTTTATGATCGAGTGCGCATCACGGCTACGCTCGCGGCCGCGTGTAAACGGCACTACGCAAAATGAGCACATGTTATCGCAGCCACGCATAATTGAAACAAAGGCGTTAATGCCGTTGGTGTTTAACCTTACGGGATTAATATCCGCATAAGTTTCCTCGCGCGAAAGCAAAACGTTAACCGCTTTTTGTCCGCTGTCAACCTGCTCTATCAAATTCGGCAAATCACGGTAAGCATCCGGGCCAACCACAACATCAACCAGTTTTTCTTCTTCTAAAAATTTAGATTTCAGGCGTTCGGCCATACAGCCCAATACACCAACCACCATACCTGGGTTTTTAGCTTTGGCATTTTTAAAATGCTGCAGTCGGTTACGCACACGCAATTCGGCATTCTCGCGAATTGAGCAGGTATTGATGAAAACCACATCGGCTTCATTAAAATTGTTCGTCGTTTCAAAGCCTTTATCCGATAGTATTGAAGCCACTATCTCGCTATCCGAAAAGTTCATAGCGCAGCCATAGCTTTCAATATAAAGCTTACGGCCATTACTAACTACGGGGCTTTTTTCCAACATTAACGCTTCACCCTGCTTGCTCTCGTCGTGCGTTTTCTCCGGTATATCTAATCCTATCATGGTAAAATTCAAAATGCAAAAATACATAAATTATTATATTGCATGCCATAATGTCAGCGTATAAAAACCATCTCTTTGTAACTTATTGCAATGTAATTCCGTTTCGTTATTAAACCGCTTATTTATTGCAGGTTACACCAAACTATAAAACTATCTTTTTTGATATGTATGTAAAATAGATATATTGCAGCTACAGTTTAAATAATGGTTATCAGGTTCATAAAACAGCGATGGAAAAAAATTGCATTAACAGTTGCTGCTGTTATGGTGGTTTTTGTGGCTGTGCTGGTATTGCTTATTAACTTTTACTGGTCGCCAATTTTGGGCGAGAAGTTGAAAAGTACTGTTTTAAAAAGTACCGATAGCCTGTACAGTGTTAATTTTTCAAAATCGAGCCTGAGCTTTTTAAACGGCGAGCTTACTATTGATAATATTGAACTTGTACCCAATATGGCGGTTTATAACCGCAAGAAACAAATACACCTTGCCCCCAACAGCTTATACAACCTTAAAATACAACGCCTTGTTATTCATCACCTGCACCCATTAAATCTGTATTTTAATAAGCGGATAGATGTTGACCAGATCATTATCAGCAGCCCCGATCTGCATGTTAGTTTTGAACGCAACCGCGACCAGGATACCTTAATTAAAGACAAGAAAACACCTTATCAGTTGATATCAAAAGTTTTAAAATCGGTACGGATCAACAGCATTTTGCTGAATAACGTAAAGTTTAGCTATGTAGATAATTATGTAAAAAAAGATGCCATTGAGCTCCAAGACCTAAACATAAAAGCTACCGACCTGCTTATCGACTCTACAACACAAAATAGCCAGTCGCGCTTTTTGTTTTGCACCGATGTTAGCGCCGAGCTAACCAATTTTTCGCGTACCAGCGAAAGCAAGCGATATATGTATAACATCGCCTCGTTAAAATTCTCAACACAAACATCGCAACTCATCGCTACGGGCATCAACTTTAAACCCACTATGCCCGTCGCTGATTTTTTTAAAGGTAATAACGAAGACTGTTATGCCGTGGGCCTTGATTCGGTAAGGTTAAACAAGTTCGATTTTAAGGCATACAGTAAATACCATACTATACATGCATCATCAGCTACGTTTACCAATGGCAAATTTGAAATGTATGCCAATCCTACACCAAACGATACCGTTAATGATCAAAGCGTGAATTTCCCTCAACTTTTACTGCACCGTTTAAAACTTGACGTTAAAGTAGATACTCTTGTATCTGATAATAGTAAAGTATTATATACCGAGTATGGCATTAAATCAGGCCAGCCGGGTACGGTTATTTTTAACCGCATACACGGCAAAATATATAATGTAACCAATAACAAAGCAGCGCTAAATACCGATAGCGTAGCAATAGCTAATATAGAGGGCCTGTTTATGGGACGGAGTAAACTAAAGGCCAATTTCGCTTTTAATTTAACCAATCAAAATGCCCCATTTGGTTTTAAAGGCCATCTTGATTCTATAGCGCTAAAATATGTTAACCCTATCAGTATGCCATTGGGTATGGTTAAGTTGGCATCGGGCGAGGTTAAGAGCCTGGATTTTGATATCACGGCAAACCGCGTATTTGCCATAGGTAAGCTAACCGCTATCTATCATGATCTGAAGATCAAACTGCTGAAAAAGAATGAAGAGAATCGTTTGAAAAAAATGGGCATCATATCATTACTGGCAAATGCCATGATCATAAAGCGAGATAACCCTTATTATGGCGAAGCGCCGCGTGTAGTGCAAATAACATGCAAACGCCGCACAGGTGCATCAATATTCAGCTTTATGTGGCGTTCAATATTTATGGGATTGAAAGAATCGGTAGGTTACGATGTAAAAACAGAGCAAACCATTAAACAGAAAATAAGCCAGTTTAAACAAAATCGGCTAACCCATGATGCCCGCAAGGCAGAGCGCATACGCCATCGCGAAGAACGCCGTAAAAAACGCGAAGAACGCAAAAAACAAAAAGCGCAAAATGTATTAACCGAGATACCTGAATAAGTATTTTAATGTAGGTTGCCTAAGCCAAACTCTTTATAGGTATTTGGCATAATGCTGTTATTGCTAAAGGCAAAAGAGTAATCGGCACCCCATTTCTCATAATCGTATGTTTTTGATGTTGATGCTTCAATATTTACGGTGCGCAACAGGTAAATGCCTTCGCGGTTAACGCTGAAAGAAACAAGGCCATTGGCATCGCTAACTAATTTCTGAGGGTATACCCTGCCCGATGCTGTTTTAATAAGCAGATCAACGTGGGCGTTCACTAAAGGTTTTTTCCTGAATTTCACCATAGCGGTCAGGTCGTCACCATAGCTTAATTTATATGGGTTTGATTTGAGGATGATTTCCAGGTTATGATCCAGATCGGTACTGTAAATGCTGCCACCGGGTTTATCAACCATTACCAGGCTTTTTAAATAGCAGGTATATTTTGTACGGATACGGTTTTGTCCAATATTATTTACCTTTTCTGATAGTTTTACCAGGCCTTCGCTTTCCAGCTCGGCAGTAAAGTCACCTCTATCTACATCATCTGCAGGGTAGTTACGTACCATTTCTACCATGGCTAAGCCACTGTTATCCATTTTGTAACTCAAAGCAGGCAACGCGTTTGCCTTCGCTGTAGCTTTAAGATCTATCTTTTTGCCGCCGTCATACAAAGCAAATTTTTCTGTAGTAGCTTGTTCGTATTTTACTTCTTTAGGACTCTCAAATAACTCCGACGAAAACAAATGTACATTAAGGCTATCGCCTTTATGCATAAAAAAGTTTTCGGGTACCAGTATATAGTCGTTTGACCATGATATCAAACCAACAGCAAACAAAAGACAAAAGATAAAAAAGTAACGTAGTTTCATATATCGCGAAAGTATAGCTTGCCAAAAGTAGGCATTTTTTAAATTATGCAGGTTTTAGTTTTCAGTAACTTGAACGGATAAAACAGGTTGTGAGTATTAACTATAATCATTAAAAATCGAAATGGGTTTCGACATTACCTCTCCACCAGCTCCACCTCTGCCACGGGGCTAAACAAATAAACTCTTTTACTGCTGATCTCTACACAGCGGTAACGCTTGCGCAGGCGCTCTTCTTTTTGGAAAACACGGCCATCTTTTAATTTGAAGAGTGCCTTGGCGGGAAGTTTCTCTACCGTTAAATGATCAGGTTTTGGCGCATCATATTGCCTTAGCGATCGGTACAAATTCAGATCGGAGCAGCTTGATGCGGCGGGATTGTCCAGGTAACCTGTAATGGCCTTCTTCACATCCGGCGGAAATACTTCCATTTCGAAAAAAGGTTGCATCATCCGTTTAAAATTGGCCTTCCATTCGGCGCCATGCGGCTTTACTTTATGCTTATGCTCATTCCAGGTATGCAGATGCGCAAACTCATGCACGGTGGTTACTAAAAAAGCGTATGGATTTAAATCGTAGTTTACAGATATGCGGTGCCCATCGCTACCATAAGGATGGCGGTAATCGCCAAACTTTGAGTTGCGGTTACGCGATACTTTAAACTCACATACAAAATAATCTATCCATCGACTGATAAGCGGAGCGGCTTTTGGCGGAAGATAGGTTTCCAGAATTTTTACTTTATCCAATTTTACCTCTTGATTCAAATATCAGGTTTTATTCAATGGGAACAAAAAGAAGTTTGTCGGTTTTTTGCCACAAAGTCGCGAAGACACAAATATGAATTTGTGCCTTAGTGTCTCTGTGGCTAACAATAAAAGATCCCTATTTCAGCAAATGATAGGTAACAAAACTGGCCACATAGGCCAGCACCGTCATATACGCAAACTGCGCTGCGGGCCAGCGCCAGTTTTTGGTTTCGCGATAAACAACGGCCACGGTGCTTGCGCATTGCATCGCGAAGGCGTAAAACATCATTAAACTCATGGCAACAGCCAGCGTAAACACCGGCTGCCCTGTTTGCTCATTTTTTGCCGAACCCATTTTTTGCTTTACCGACTGTATATTATCCGCATCGCCGTTAACGCTGTAAATGGTGGCCATGGTGCCCACAAAAACCTCGCGGGCGGCAAAGGATGTAATAAGTGCGATACCTATTTTCCAATCAAAGCCCAATGGCCTGATAACCGGTTCAATAGCATGCCCCAATACACCAGCGTAAGAGTTTTCCAGTTTATCAGACGCGATCATTCGTTGTAAGCTATCCGGGGCAGCTTTTTGATATTGGGCCTGTTTATATTTTTGATCTATTTGGTCGAAACCTTTACCCGGGCCATAAGATGCCATTACCCACAAGATAACGGATACAGCAATGATAACCTTGCCCGCCTGCAAAACGAAGGCCTTAGAGCGATCATACATACTGTGCAACACATTACCCCAGCGCGGCATGCGGTATACAGGCAGCTCCATAATAAAGTAGCCCCGCTCGCGCGATTTGAGGATGTATTTCATTACCCAGGCTACCACCACCGCCGATACCAAACTAAACAGGTACATAGCAGTTAAGGCCAGCCCCTGCATGTTAAATATCCACCACACGCTTTTATTGGGTACCACCAGCGATATCAGCAAAGTATAAACCGGCAACCTTGCCGAGCAGGTAATTAATGGCGTTACCATAATGGTGATCATCCTGTCTTTCCAGTTCTCAATGGTGCGGGTGCTCATAATGGATGGTACGGCACAGGCAAAGCCTCCTATCAGCGGCACTACCGATTTACCATTCAGGCCTACTTTACGCATGATCTTATCCATCATGAACGTAACGCGCGACATGTAGCCCGTATCTTCCAAAATAGATATAAACGCGAATAGGATGGCTATTTGCGGAATAAACACCATTACGCCACTTAAGCCGGCCACTACGCCATCTACCAATAAATTGGTTAGAGGGCCCGCAGGCAGGTAATGGTGCAGGGTACTTTGCGCCCAAACAAAACCATCAGATATGAGGCTCATAGGATACTCCGACCAGGCAAATATCGACTGGAAGATGAACATCAGTATGGCGAAAAAGATAACAAAGCCAAAAACTTTGTGGGTTAATATTTTATCAATACGGTTACTGGTGGTTTCATCCTCGGCGGTTACGCTTTTAGTAACGGTATCGTAAAGCAGATCATTTATAAAATTATACCGGGCAATGGTTTCGGCGCCTTGTGCTTTTTGCGAATGGAAGGCAAACTCTTTTTCCAGCGTTTCTATCGCTTCGTTTTGGCCGGGTGTTAAAAATGCAAGCGTTTCGTGCTGGTGGGCTAGTTGCAAGGCATAATATGGGTTATCTATACCTATCTCCTTTTGTACGGCTGCTATTAATTGTGGCGCAATAGAGCCGACATCAATGCTATCCGGCTGAAAAGCTATTTTATTTGAAAAAGCTATTGCTTCCTTTAGTTTATCAATACCCTCAACTTTACGCGCCGAAACGGGTATTACAGGCACGCCCAGTTTTTTAGCAAAGCCATCAACATCAATGGTTAGGTCGGCCTTTTTTGCCATGTCCATCATGTTCAATGCTACAATGACCGGTATTTTCAGATCGGCTACCTGGGTATATAGTAAAAGGTTTCTTTTAAGATTAGTAGCATCTAATATGATAACAACCAGGTCGGGATTATGGTCATTACTCCTATCGGCCAATACCGAAAATACGATAGATTCATCGTGGCTTTTAGGATAAAGGCTGTAGGTGCCGGGCAGGTCTATAACTTCGGCGGAGCGGCCATCGGGCAGGCTGCTATAGCCTATTTTTTTATCAACCGTAACTCCCGGAAAGTTTCCTATTTTTTGGTTAAGACCCGTTAAAACATTAAATAGTGTTGATTTACCGGTATTAGGGTTACCTACAAGCGCAATTCTGATATCAGCTTTCAAGGTATGGGGTACTACATCAATATAATAGTTGAAGCTTCGCGTTTACGTAAACTTAACTGGTAACCGGCTACATTAATGGCTATCGGGTCGCCAAGAGGGGCTATGCGTTCAACCCTTATCTCTTCTCCGGGTAAACAACCCATTTCCATCAGTTTTACCGACATTTCCAGATCAGTAAATTCTTTTACGGTACCGCGCTCGCCTACTTTAAGTTGTGATAACTTCATGTTTTGTTATAAAGACGATACAAATATACCCTTATTTAAATTAAATCCAAATAACGAAGACGCACTAAAATTAATGTTTTTGAACAGCTGCCGCTTTATAAAAAACCTTTGGGCAACCACAGCCCTTATGGAAAAGCCCGCATGAACTCAATGTCGCGCCAAGCAGCACGAAGGTTAAAAATAACAGTTTATTTTTTTTCATAATTAAATGCCCAAAGGGTAACCTGTACGCTAAACATACCCATGCCAACGCCAACAGTATCGGCAAACAGGTCGGCCCAATCGCCGCTGCGCCATGTAAACATATATTTTTGTAATATTTCAATGAAACCGCCAAAAGCTTCAGCTAAAATAAAACTTACAAACGCCTGTTTTATGCTTAAATTGTGCTTGCCGTTATTACGTAACATACCGCTGCATAGCATTACGGTCAGCACAAAAAATAAACCGCAGTGTACAAGTTTATCAAACCCGGCAAAAAACATGGGCGATTCTGAAACACCTCCCATTTTAATGGAGCAAAGCACAAAAATAAATAAGGCCCACCATAAAGTGAGCCCTTGATATTTAAATGCGCCTTGCATTTAGGCGCCTATCAGTTTTTTATATTCATCTGCCGAAAGTAATGCCGCAACAGAAGCAACATCTTCCACGATAGCTTTTACTATCCAACCTTCGCCATACGGGTCAGTATTTACCAATTCGGGGTTAGCTGTTAATGCAGGGTTCAATTCAATAATCTCGCCGGTAACGGGCATAAACAGATCAGAAACAGTTTTTACGGCTTCTATCGTGCCAAAAACATCTTCAGCTCCAATTATCTCTTTCACCGTATTTACTTCAACATACACAATGTCACCCAATTCGCCCTGGGCAAAGTCTGTGATGCCTATAGTTGCCACCTCACCATCAAGCTTAACCCACTCATGGTCTTTTGTATACTTTAAATCGGCTGGAAAGTTCATATCTGTTTTGTTTTTTGTGCTCCAAAAATAGCAAAACTTTAGGCTATAGCAATACGCCCAAACTAAAAACGCAGACATAAACTTTATGGTTTATTTGTTATAATTGCGAATGGCAAAACCAATAGTAACCGGCATTATGTCGTACGGCATGTCGGGCAGAATATTCCATGCGCCCTTTGTTTCCGGTCACCCGGGATTTGAGCTTAAAGCAATAACCGAACGTAGCAAAAAAACAGCTGCAGAGCGCTATCCGGATATCATCAGCTATAACAGCAACGATGAATTGCTGGCTGATGATGAGATAGAACTGGCTATTGTAAACACGCCCAACAACACGCATTATGAGCTTGCCAAACAAGCCCTGAATGCCGGCAAGCATGTTTTAATAGAGAAACCGGCAGCGGCAAACATAGCCGAAGTACAGGAGCTTTTTGACTTAGGCCGCAAACAAAACAAGCAAGTATTTATTTACCAGAACCGCCGCTGGGATAGTGATTTCTTATCCATTAAACAAGTGATAGAAAGCGGCAAGCTTGGCCAGTTAAGCGAGGTTACCTTCAGGTTTGACAGGTTTAAACCTTTAATAAGCCCCAAGGTATTTAAAGAAACCGCGGCTACCCCGGCAAGTGGATTGGTGTTTGACCTTGGCCCGCATTTGCTTGACCAGATCATCAGCCTTTTTGGCAAGCCTCAAAGCTTTACCAAAACTACAGGTAAATACCGCCCGGGATCTGAAGTGGATGATTATTTTTTCTTTCATCTTAAATATCCAAACCAGCTAAATGTATTTGCTGCTTCAAACCTGATGGCCGTACAGCCCTTACCATCATTTGTGCTGCAAGGCACTACCGGAACTTATATAAAAGACCGTGTTGACCCGCAGGAAATACAATTAGATAAAAACATGCTACCCACAGATGCACAATACGGCATAGAATCCGAAGGTGTTGAAGGAAAACTATTTACCATGAATGCAGACGGCACCAAAAATATAGAGAGTATTCCGTCGTTAAAGGGTGATTATATGGGATTGTTTGAAGCTGTTTATCAAAGCATCCGCAACGGTAAGCTATACCCCATAACGGAAGAACACATATTAATACAAATGGACTTATTACAGGGTTGATCTGTATATTTACCGCATAATTTGAACAGCATGAAAAGAATAGCATTACTTTTTTCCTTCATATTAACTTTTGCATCGTTAAATGCGCAAAATGGCGGCAAACCTATTCCGCCTTATCGTATACTAAATCCAGATAGTGTATATGTTACCCCTGCTCAATTGAAAAAAAGCGGGCCGGTAATGATTATATATTTTTCGCCGGACTGTACACACTGCCAACATTTTACAGATGAAATTACCGACCAGTTAAAGGCTGAGAAAAAGCAACATAAAAATTTACTACACAAAACTCAGATCGTGATGATTACCTGGTCGAGCCTGCAGGCCATACAGGTTTTTTATAAGGATTATGAGTTGGATAAATACCCTAATATTACCGTTGGCACCGAAGGCTATACCTATTTAGTACAAAAGTATTACCAGGTTAAAACCACACCATATATAGCTGTTTATACCAAAGCAGGTAAATTAGTGCAGGCATTTGAAAAAGTACCTAAACTAAGTGATGTGGTAGCCGCAATAAAGAAAGCGTGATCATTATTATTTAATGGAATAGCTCAGTAATGTTGAATGAGTAGTTACTGACCCGCCTAATGCGTTGTCTACTGAGGAATCATTTGCTATGATACCGATGCCTTTTGCAATATAGTAATCATAAACGTCGGACGTAGCAAAACCTAAGCCCATGTAACTAAATGCGTATCAAAAGAATCATTTTACGCAGGCCCGGCATAAAATGTTGTAAAACTCACCCATTGCCGGTGCGTGAAAAATAAATACTCACCGGAAGTTTACCCCAAACCCAGCGTGTTACTTCGCAAAGCCATATTTTCAGGTCAATAACTTCACCATTGTACACTTTCAAAATATAATCTCCGCCACCACCCTTATCTGGTTCTCTTTCGGCTAAAAGCTCTATTACATGCGCACCTTCAAATTGCGATTCCGACATGTATAATATACACTCGCTTCCGTCCTCCGACAGGATATCGAGCAGTGTATCGGCACCCGAAACCATTTCCAACTCTTCAGGACCTCCATTCCACTCCGGCAGGGATAAAAACCACTTTTCGCTGGCATTTTTTTTAAAATGTAGTTTTTTAATATTTATCATTCCGCATATTAATTCGTGTAACCGGTTTATACAATTCTTAAATTATCTATCCGCTATTACCTATTGTATTTACTTTAAAAACGTAATTCGGCACAAAAATCTAACATTTTTGTGTATAATTGGCGTATGCCCGCAGTTGTACATTTAACAAACGCACCATCACCTTATCGGGAAAAGATCCATGATTTAGTATTTGAATCTTTAAACTCAGATTACCTCGTAATTTATTGTGTAAAACTTGAACCCAACCGCGAATGGAAATTTCAATACGGCAGTTATGAAAAGGTCTTTTTAGCTGATAAGAGCGAGGGATATATTCACAACAATTTTTCGATATATAAAGTTTTAAATAAGCTAAAACCCCAAATAATTATTACAACCGGCTTTAACCCAACAATGCTATACAGCTTTATTTGGGCAAAATTGCACAGCGCAAAATTTATACCCTTTACTGATGGGACATTACGATCGGAGAAGAGCCTTTCTTTTATCCATAGGCTGGTGCGCAAAATAGTTTATTCAAATTCGAAAGCATTTATTGGGGCCAGCAAGGGAAGTGTGCAACTATACGAAAGTTATAAAATAACCAAAGAGAAAATTTTTAAGAGCTGCCTGGCTATTGATAATTCGCTTTTTGGAAAAGTTAAATCAACTGAAAAGGAATATACGCTAATGTTTTCGGGGCGATTAATAGAAGGAAAGATGCCCCTTTTTTTTGTTGAAGTTGCCCGAAAGGTTAAAGAGAGAATAGGGCATTGTAAAGTGCTGATATTAGGCAGTGGCAATATGGCAGCAGAAATGGAAACGTTGCTTAAACAGTATAATATTGCCTATGATATGCCCGGCTTTATTGACCAAAAACAATTGCCCGATTATTACCCGCGCGCAAAACTTTTTTTATTTCCGAGCAGGAACGATGCATGGGGTATTGTAGCTAACGAAGCAATGGCATCGGGCGTTCCGGTAATTACATGCCAAAATGCAGGGGTACAAAACGACCTTGTAATTGATAGTGTAAATGGGTATGTGCTGCCATGTGATGAAGATATCTGGGCCGACAAAATTATTAGTTTATTAGCTAACGATAAGCTGTATGCACAATTTTCGGGTAATGCTTATGCCCACGTTCAACAGTATAACTTTGAATCGGGCGCGGCCGGCATTGTTGATGCTGTAAAGTTTGCACAAAACTAAACGGTTAAACATGCAAATACCTGAAAATTTGATTGTTAATGCAGATGACTTTGGTCTTAAAACATCGGTTAACAAGGCAATTTTATATTGCTATGAGCATGGATATATTAACAGTACTTCGTTAATGGCAACAGCAGGCACTGAAATTAATTTCGCATTTGATGAAGCAGTTGAAATGATCCATGCTAATACTTCGATACAAAATGTTGGCGTACACATTAACCTTGATGATGGCAAACCGCTCACCAATTTTAAAAATAAAAGATATTTAACCGCAAACGGGCATTGGGATAAATCAACAACCTCAAAAAAAGTCAAGTTTTTAGATACACAAACCAAAAATGATTTCAGGGCCGAAATTGAAGCCCAGGTATTAAAAGTAGTAAACTCGAAAGTAAAGATCACCCATATCGATTCACACCATCACCTGCATACTTTACCTGGTTTTTACGAAATATTTTTAGATGCAGCACAACGCCATAAAGTAAAACTGAGATTAGCACAAACATATAATGAGGGTAGTTACATCAAATTCCTTTTCAGGCGATACATTAATCGGAAGATAACAAACTCGGGCTGTAACTATTCTGACCAATTTGAAACGATAGATTACTTTTTAAGTAATAAAATACCAAGGAAAGACAAAGGCGCAACAGAGCTGATGCTTCACCCTGATTTTGACATTTCCGGCCAGTTAACAGATCATTACTCAGCAACCGATATGTCGGGATGGGTTAATTATTTGAAAGGCTTAAATAACGCTTAAACAAAAAATCCCTCAGAAACTAATCTGAAGGATTTTATTAATGTGGGAATTACTGGGTTCGAACCAGTGACCCTCTGCTTGTAAGGCAGATGCTCTGAACCAGCTGAGCTAAACTCCCTTTGTTTGTTTTGGGATTGCAAATATAGGGTTGTTCTGCGTTTTCACAAAATGTTTTTTCAATTTATTTTATTATGCTGATTACCAGCAATATTAATTACCCCGCAAAAGCATGCAACGTAAAATAGCATGTACTAACACGCAATATAGTTACATTAGTTATTGTATACATATATTAAAAACCCACTAAGATTGGTGCTTTATGTAATTTACATAAAAAGCAAAAAAATAAAAACAACTACTCAGCCTGATTGTTATTTGGGTTACTTTCATGTTTTACTATATACTTAGCCCATAACCTGTCATAACAAACGATGGAACACAATAACTCAAAACGTATTATTATTTTTGATGACGATGAAGACATCTTATCAATTTGCACATATATTTTAGAAGAACAAGGTTGGGAAGTACACACTTTTAATGATTGTAACAACATTATCAGTAAGGTTGCAGATATTAACCCCCGTGTAATTTTGATGGATAACTGGATACCTGATGTTGGCGGCATTATGGCCACCCAAACCTTAAAAGCATCTTCGGATTATAAAGATGTTCCTGTAATTTATTTCTCGGCTAATAATGATATACAGCTACTGGCCCAAAATGCCGGTGCCGATTGTTTTTTAGCCAAGCCCTTTGATATTGATGAACTGGAAAGGGTGATCAGCAAAGTGCTGGTAGTACCTAACTAACCCAATACTTCTTCCAATATCTCGTGCGAATGTACATCGCCAAAGTTTTCGATGTGCAGGGCATAATACTCCAATAGTTTATTGATAAGGTACCGGCGTTCATCATTACCGATCCTTAAAGCCGTCATATCCTCGAACGAGTATTGCAGCAGCATATTAAAGCTTTGCGTATGGGGTGGCGACAGGTACAACGTATGCTCCGGCTTATATCGTTTAAACACTCCTTCCTTCAGGTCAAAAAAGTCGGCGTTGATGTTCTGGTTCACTTCCGGGTAAAAACCCATGTAGCGCGTCAGTTTCAGTAAAAACAACAGGTGAAAATTTGCCAGTCCTTCCTGCTGGTGTTCCAACAGTTCAATGGCATGGAAGATGAAGCCGAACAGGTTTTCATCTGTAGCCTGGTGTTTTACTGCTTTATACAGCACCTCGTTCAAAAACATCACGATCGAGGTTTTGATCACATCATAAGGTATACTTTGTAACAACGGTTCGTTCTTCAGTTCGGATACGCGCTGGATCCCCCCTCCCGGCTTATTATATACCACCATGTCCAGCAAAAACAATGGCTGTAACATGTTTCGGTTGATCTTAGCTCTCGGTTTCTTTACCCCGTTAATGATATACGATTGCAGTCCGAACTTTTCGGTATATACCTGAACGATCACACTGCTCTCGCCGTAATTGGTGGTTTTAAAAACAATACCCCGGGTTTTGTGCAGCATACTAAAACAAAGCTATAATTTTAGGTAACAGGATGATGGCACCAACCACAATAGCAAAAAATGCAGTTATGGTAACCGCGGCGGCTGCCGTATCTTTAGTATGCCCCGCCTTCACATTATATTCCGGCGATACCCGGTCTGTTAATACCTCGATGGCGGTGTTAAGCAGTTCTGCGGTAAGCACCATGGTAATGGCAAGGCTTATCCATAGCCACTCACTTTGCTGCAGGTGCAGGTAAAATCCCATGGCAATGGTAACTACCGCGGCAACCAAATGGATACGGAAGTTACGCTGGGTTTTGGTGGCATACCAAAGTCCTTTAAATGCGTAGCCAAAACTCTTTATCAGTCGTAACATAGTATATACCTAACCCCTGCCTTGTTATTTTGTGTCACAATATCGTTCAAAAATTTAGGGTTTACGCAAATTTCGTAGTTTTACCGCCTCGCAACAAAATCTGTATTCAATGTTCTGGAAAAAGCTTGCCGACATCATTCTTAAAAGCCGACTGCTCATCCTCGCCATTGTATTGTTGTTTTGCGGCTTCATGGGTTTTAAGGCAAGCAAAGTACACCTGGCCTATAATGCCGGTAAAATACTTCCCGTAACCGATAGCGCCTACATCCGCTTTATGCAATTCCGCAAAACCTTTGGCGAAGACGGTACAGCCATGGTCATCGGCATTAAAACGCCCAACCTTTTTCAAAAGGACCTGTTTAACGCCTGGTACCAGTTGGGCAAACGGCTGCAAAAAATACCCGGGGTTACAGCTGTAGTTTCGCAGGGCAATATTTACAAGCTGCAAAAAGACACCACACAGCGCAAATTTGTACTTAACCCTTTAGTTACCGGGCCGCTTATTAATCAGGCTGCAGCCGACAGTGTTAAACAACAGCTTTACGCGCTACCCTTTTACAATGGATTAATATTGAGTCGCGATAAACAGGCTACCCTGATGGCAGTAACCCTTAAAGCAAGCTACATCAACAGCAAGCTCCGCGCTAAAATGATCAGCAGCATACAAGCCGAAGCCGATCAATTTGCCAGGGACAATCATGTGCAGGTGCACATCTCGGGGCAACCTTATATCCGCACTGTCATCAGCGATCTCGTCTCGCACGAGTTTATCCTCTTTCTTGCGCTGTCATTAGGCATTACCGCCATCATCCTGCTCCTGTTCTTCCGTACGGCTTACGCGGTTATTTTCCCGCTTATTGTGGTTGTACTTGGCGTGATATGCAGCCTGGGTATCCTGGTGCTCAATCATTACGATATCACCCTGCTTACGGGCATCATCCCACCGCTCATTGTAGTTATCGGTATCCCTAACAGCATCTTCCTGCTTAACAAATACTACCGCGAGTTTGGCCTTACCGGCGATAAGATGGCATCGCTGCATACCGTGATCGAAAAGGTAGGCATCACCACTTTCATCGCCAACGTAACCACCGCCATCGGCTTTGGCGTGCTTTGCTTTACCGATAGCCAGATCCTCACCGAGTTTGGCCTCGTAGCCAGCATCAGCATCTTGGTAACTTTTGCGCTTACGCTTATCCTCATACCTATCATCTTTAGCTATTTGCCTGAACCCGGGAAAACTCAAAGCGGCATCAAAAACCGCCCGGCCATGCAACTACTGTTAGCAAAGGTTGATCATTGGGTACATAACTATCGAAAAGCTATTTACACCGGCACGGTAGTACTTGTCCTTATCAGTGTTTATGGCATCACCCGCATTAACGTGAACAGCTTTGTAGTTGACGACCTGCCAAAAACCAGTACTACCTTAACTGATCTCCGATTCTTCGAATCCAACTTTAAAGGAGTTTTACCTTTAGAGGTGACCATTGACAGCAAACGCAAGAACGGGATGATGAACCTGCCTACCATACACAAGGTAGAACGCCTGGAAAACCTCATCTCATCTTACCCGGAGTTCAGCCGTTCCATATCGCTTACGCAGGTACTTAAATACTCTACCCAGGCTTTTTACGGTGGCGATACCAACTATTACCGTTTGCCGGATGATATGGAGAAAACCTTCATCCTGGGTTATGCCGCGAACTCTGGCAAGGGCAACAACATGCTGCGCGCTTACCTTGATAGTACCAAACAAACCACCCGTGTTAGTTTCCAGATGGCAGATATTGGTTCCAAAAAACTCAACGCCCTCTTTGCCGAACTGCAACCCCGTATCGATTCAATATTTAACCCTAAAAAGTTTCACGTAGAACTAACGGGCACCAGCGTCATCTTTGTTAAAGGTGCCAACTATATGGTAAAAAACCTATACCAGAGCCTGGCATTGGCTATTTTCCTCATCGCTATCGTGATGTGGATCTTGTTCAGGGGGGTAAAAATGGTGTTTATTTCCATCCTGCCAAACCTTATCCCGCTCATCATTACCGCCGGGCTGATGGGTTACCTGGGCATCGCGCTCAAACCATCCACCATCCTTATTTTCAGTATCGCGATGGGCATTTCATCCGATCAAACCATCTATTTCCTCACCCGCTACCGCCAGGAGTTGCAGCACAAGCGTAAAAGCATATCTCAAATTGTAAGCGATACCATCCGCGAAACCGGCATCAGCATGATCTATATCGCCACCATCCTGTTCTTCGGCTTCGGCATCTTCGCGGCATCAACGTTTGGCGGCACGGTTGCCTTGGGTATTTTACTATCGGTAACGCTGCTTGTCGCGATGATCTGCAACCTTACCCTGCTCCCCGCTTTCCTGCTCAGCATGGAGCACAGCATCAACCGCCGCAAGCTAAAAGCAGGCCTTGCGTTGGATGGTGAGGCACAGGATATTTGATTTCAGATTTCGGATGTTCAATTTCGGATTTTTCCTTCCTCTTGGTTCCTGATTCTATATTCTTGATTCTCTTTCCAAGGGGTGATAAAGTAAGAATATTTTTTTCACCAGCCGTAGCTCTTTGTGCTCCGTAGCTGTTTGGCGAAGGAGCATCAGCGAAGGATGGCAACATCTCCTCCCTTTCAATATACCCCGAAGCCGGAACCGTAGATTCAGGCAAGCCCGCTTCTTCCGCCGCCACCAGCGCCTCGATCTCCGCCTCAATAATAGCATTCACCTCCCGCGAACTCTTCTCAACTTCCGGACTTTCCCGCCCCCTCCAAAATCAGTTTCGACTGTTGACTTTGAACTTTCGACTTTGAACTCTGCGAAGCAGCGTAAAACCCCGTATGCCTGGCAATCTTATCCAAAGCCGCCATTTTATTATGCAGCTTTATCTTACTCAGCTCCCCTGCCCGTTCGCCATAATCGCCAACAGCATCTATCAGCTGGTATTGCTGTATCGCTGCTTTCTGGTCCGGCGTCAGCTGGTTCATGGGTTTCAGCACCGCGTTCTCATCATAATAATCGCCCATATTGGCAAAGGCCACCTTGGCCAGCTCGCGTAAGATCATGTCGTGCGTAATTTCGAGGCGCTCTGCCGTCTTCGCCATAGCTGCCTGTAAATAGGTCTGAATTTTGGGCAAATGCAGCAACTCGCACTTGCGCGCCGTGTTGTTGCTGTACCCGGCATTTAACGCCGCCTGGTAAGCATTAAAGCTCACCAAATACTCGTCGCAAAATCGCTGTTGCGTTGCCTTTTTCCCGATACTGCAAGAAGCTGCCAAGAGTAGTCAAACCTACGTACAAAGAGCATCCTGAAACCATTGGCGAACATATCCAAAAGAAGCGGATTGAAGGAAACCTGACACAGCTATATGTCGGGCAATTGATTGGCGTGTCAAAACGGGCTATCACGATGTGGGAACGTGGTCGATCACAACCCTATATTGCCCATTACCCCAAAATCATTAAGTTCCTCGGGTATTATCCATTCATGGAAGAAACCGAAACATTGGGCGGAACATTACTTATGTCCAGGCGCATGCATGGCTTGAGTGCAGAAGAGTTGGGAAAGTGGTTTGGCGTTAGCCGCTCAACGATTCTCGGTTACGAGAGAAACAAAATTGTTCCTTCCGAGCAGATCCTCATCCTGTATTACGAGTTCGATATTGAACAAACCAAGCCCCTCACTTGAGGGGCTTTATTATTAAAAAAAAATTATTTTATAAATAATGCCCATAACGCAATAATCGTTCCCATAATTGTTGCAATAGCAGCCCATTGGGAAAGAGTTATGTCTTTGATCAATGAAATCCTTTTTCTATCTATGCTATAGCCTCCATTCTTAATAAAGACACTACCATCTACAGTTAACGTATATGTGCTTAACATTGGTAATCCCAATATGGACATGCCATCGTTAACATGCTCTCTTAAGTACCCATCTATCACCAGTTTATACAATATTTCTCTCATTAATGATAATTCGATTATAACTCCAAACTTAATAAGGCCATTGAGTATTTCTATCCCATTTAATGGTGAATTATCTGTGTCACTAAAAAATGAAAGTACTTTATTTAGTTGTTGATTTTCGGTTAGTTTCATTGCAATAATTAGGTTAATAAAGTTAGCGAATATTCGCAACATGATAACCAGAAAACAAACTTATCGTGTCAAATTATAAAAACCTTATTAAGGTCTCGGATTTCTATAAAAGCAAAGCCCCTCAAATTTGAGAGGCTTCTTTAGTAAATATAATTACGGGGAAAAGTAATACGCTAAGCTACCATTATTTAATGACTAAAGGTTTCCCGCATGCCGTAGTACTGCGTAGTGACGTGGCTGCTGGGATCGGCGTATGGTATCGAACCAGTTAACGCCAACTGCATCGTCGTGTCATTGAGTACGGAAAAATCATACGTTATGGAAAAATTGAGTGCTAACTGCGTGTTGTCTCCCACCACAATCCACGTCCCCGTGCTATTTACGGTGTTGTTGGCATTGTACACGGTGTACGTACCGTTATAGTCGCCAGTCCTAATAAATGCGTACACATATGCAAGCTGTGTCGCTGTTAACGTCTTCGCTGTCCATGTCCCGTTTTGGTTCTGATATTCAAGGGCCGTTTGCTTCCAGGTCGATTGCGTAAGGTATCGCAGTGTTCGTGTCTTTATCGGTTCATTGTCAAACGCAGTACCCTTTTTGCATCCCTGCAACACTACAAAGGCAAAACAGATAATTGTTATGGCTATCCTCTTCATATCATTTGACAATTATCTCGTTTGCCACGAGCGCAGGTTCAATATTTATACCGAAGTTGATGCCTGCATTCGTGAACGATTTGAACATCAGGTATACCGTCACATCGCCCTTGCTAAACATGCGGGCCTTCTGGCGTTTGATTTTCGTTATAATGACTTGCTTCGTGGCATATTCGGAAGGCAATGGCTTGTTTGTTTCCGGCAGTCCCAAAATATCAAAACTGAGGATGTACTTGAACCACCCATCGCTGCGGGTGCCCAAGCCGAGGGTGAGTTTCTGACCGACTTTGAACGCTGTGCCGTTGTTTGACACGTACACGGTGTCAACGGACTTTTGCGCCAATGCAACAGTGCAGGACAGGATAAAACATGAGAGTATAACTAATTTCTTCATGGCATTATTTCTTCAATGGGGTGAGTGGAATTGAGTAGCTGGTGGGAGCGTATTGCATGATTGCGCCGGTGAAGTAGTCTACACCCCAGCCGACCAGTCCAAACAAGTTAAGGATGGCGATCTGGTCGAACACGACTGGTGGCGTGAACACCTTGTCTTCATACCCGGCCTTTTTCAATACGATAGGTTCGCCCTTGATGCTTTTTTTGATGACGACATCTGTCGGAGTTTTGCCGTGCGGCACGCCATTGATTTCAATGTCCGCTCCGGGCGGCTCTGAGGTCACATGAATGGTTTGGGTGGTGCCTTTGATGATGGAAGCACAACTGGTGCAGGTAAACGCAATAGTTAAAATCAGAAAGTACGATAAGAGTTTGTTCATAAAAAGTTGGTTTTGGTGAGTTATAAAATTGCCCAACGAAATTTTCAAATCCTACCTCATTTAGTGATACTTTATCCTGATTTTTGCTAATTTTATCGAAAATACAATTGATATGTTCGGTGAAAAAATCAGAGTTATCAGAGAGTTGCGGGGGCTGTCGCAAGAGAACGTTGCACTTAAACTTGGCATTGCACAAAATTCATACTCGAAAATTGAACGCAATGAGACAAAACTCACTACTGAAATGATGACCAAGATTGCAGCAGTACTTGATGTCTCTCCAATGGACATTATTACTAATCAGCCTGCCATTATTAATTTTCAGCCAAACCAGGGCACGCAACATTCGTTTGGGTTTGTAGAAAATTACATATCAAATCAAAAAGAACTAATGGATAAACTGCTGGCAAGCAAAGACGAAGAAATTGCGCGACTGCAAAAGACCATAGATAGCTTGATTGCAAAAAGGTAACTATCTTAAATTTGAAATAATAAATTCAAAAAAACAGATCATGGAAAAATTTGATTATGCAGCACAAGATGAAAAAATCGTAGAGTTTGAAACCGAATTATTTACCTACGGTCAGCATGTTAAAGAAAATACCGTCATCGCATTTGAAAATCCGCCCAACAATCGCATTCCGGTGTTTTATTTCAAAGACAGCAGTAATATCCCAAAGGGATTACGAGAGGTGTGCTATAAAATATTCTATAAATACTTTCCTTACGGTAAACAAGCAAGTTTTTAACTATACGTAGTTTACTTCTTCGCGTTCATGATCCGTTGCAGGATATTTTGCTGTATGTCGTTATTGGACTGCCCGTATTCCACTTTCACTTTATAGCCCTTATATGTGGTCTCGCTCTGCTGCGGGTCTGATGTCGTAAAGAGCGTATGGATTTGGTCTTTTGTAATGACAGACACCTTCGATTGCTCCTCACTGGTGAGCGCGGATGAGATGCGCTTCTGTATCGCGGTCTTTTTTGCAGCAGTGGTGGTACACACCACGGTCAAGTACCCAGCAGCCAGGCATTTTTTGATGTTGTGCAGCTCCCATGAGGCTGGCGTGGTGACAGAGATTTCAACAGCGATATGCTGACCGCCCTTTTCGAGCAATACGTCAATGAGGCCCTGGCCGTCCGGTGTCGGGGCTTCAATATTGGCCTTGTATCCATGGCTTTCCGCCAGTGTTTTGATAGACATTTGCAAATACCGGTGCTCCCGCACTTCCGTTGGAGGCGGTGAATCCGCCGCTGGTTCAGGTACAGGTTGTGGCGGAACGGGGGGCGGTGCCTTTTGCGGTGGTGGAGCTGCCTGCGGCTCTTCATCAGATGGTTGGGTATCAGATGGCCCACTTCGGACACTGCAAACCTGTCGGGAATGAGCAATGATCTCCTCTGTATAACTGTTTTCCGTATTCGCATGCGGAACAACAGCAATGTTAAAATCCTGCTCCTTGGTGTTCACCCGCACGATGGCTTCTCCGATTGCAAGGTTCTGCAAGTCCTCCGTGCTAAATGCACTAAAACCTTCCTGCATGCGCTTGGCATCGCTGTCTGATAATTTGAAACAGACCCTCGTTGCCGCATTGGCAAGCAAGGCGCTGGCAATGTCATTATCGGTTTTAGCAAGCTGTTGCAGCTCCTGGTGCGCCAAAACCAGTGACAGCAAAAATTTCCTCCCACCGCTCAATATGCTATTCATGGACGGCGTGATGAAGTGCTGAAACTCGTCAATGTAGCAGGTGAACAGGACACGGTCGCTGGCTTGCTGCGCCTGCCGGGCCATGGCGGTCTGTTGCAGCTTGGATACGATGAACGCGCCTAACAGATAGCTGTTCTCCTCGCCGATCAGGCCATGCGACAATTTCACCAATACGATCTTTCTGGTGTCCATTAATTGCTGAAAATTCAGGCCTTCCGTTTGGCAGACCATCTGCCGCAACACGCGCGGGCGCAGGAAACTGTCAAGCCGGGTCAGTATCGAACCGACGGACGAGCTTTTCAGTATCGGGTATTCCCTGTGCCAGTAATACACAATGTCGGGGTCGGTACAGGTGGCCAGCATCCTGTTGCGGAAATCAGCATCAATGAGGAATTTGCGCAGGTCCCCCAAGTGACCGGTAGTGGTGTTATATACAAATGCGCTGACCGCGTTGGCAAAGACACTGTTCATCTGGTCGCCCCATGAAGTGCTGAAGCGCTTGAACAATGCAACCAGGTCTGAAGCCAGCAATTCCTTTTCAAGATCACTGTGTGCGCCCAGTATGTTAAAGGCAACCGGAAACTCGCTGTCCGAGGGGTCGATCAATACCACATCCTTTATCCGGTGCGCCGGGATGGACTGCACAATGGTATCAATCAAGTCCCCATGGGGATCGATGCAGCAGAGCCCCGCACCGCTTAGGACATCATTCATCATGAGGTTATGGAGCATGGTCGTTTTCCCGCTACCCGAAACGCCAATGAGGTGTACGTGCCGGGTGCGCTGCGCCTCGTTTATTCCCACCGAGACTTCCGTCCCATAGTGGCTGTTGATCCCCAATACATAGGGCACGCCGATAAGTGAAGCCGGTGCGGCTTTGGTGGTGCGGTTATATGCATGGAGCTTTTTGGAGAGCTGGCTGTTTGGAAAATGCGCCAGCGTGCACAGTTCTTTGCTGTTCAACAGCATCCCGACACGGTGCGACTGGCGCAAGGCAATGTCTTCCATACGCTGCTCTAAGGTGTATCCGTCCTCAGGAAGTGGTACAAGCGCATTGTGTGGGCTTTGTGAGGCGGTGCTGACTGCAAAGGCAACTTGCTCTAACAAACTGTATGCTGCATCAAGTTCCTGTGCCTGGGTGAGCACTCGAAATGCGACCGCGAACAGCGGGCTCCCGGTTTTCTCCTGTGCCAGGCGTGGCATGTCCGGCGCATCATAAAAGAACGATCCGCCATGCCCATCGGACACTACACGCTCCATGCTTTCCGCCCAGGCATTCGCCGTGCCATTCAATAACACTTGCACTATCACACGCTCATCTTCCCGTAAGCCGTCCAATATGCCAAATAAGGCGGTATAGGGTTCAGTATGGGTACGCCCGATGTTAATTGGTCGCATGCATTCTTCTTCCAAGCCAAAATCGACTGTGTATATCGAGAGGTCGGGGTCAATGAGGGTGTCGGTATCCTGCAAAGGTATAAGTATCACGTCGGGAAAGAACGCAAGCACCTGGCTGCGGATATATGCGCCATAGGGAGCGCGAAAGACAAGCTGAATACTAATCTTGGTTTCCTCTCCTATAATTTCGAAACTGATCGGCTCCCTGATGCCTGAGAGCATGATGAAGCATTGCTCCATCAGTTCGGCAGTAGGCCTGGCGTTTTTTGGAAATGAGATCTTAAAGCCAGCAAGGGGTGCAGTATCGGTAAATGGGAACCATTCGTAGGGTGGGCTTTCATATTGGGCTATTCCGGGAATTACAGGCTTTGGTTTGAAAAAGCCTGCAAACTTTGATAACGGTGTTTCCTTCTTTCCGTCATCGATATATGCCTGCGGGTACTGAAAGCCGAAAAACGGGTGGAAGTGCGGTTCTAACTGCACCGGAAAGGGCGCGACATACCAGCCACGCCCCCGCAGTTCAAAGTCATAGAACTGGGTAGTGAAATGCTGCCCTAAATTCAGCGGCATTAGGCGGTAGCCGCTTCGCGTTGACCAATGCGCAACCCCTTGTCCTGTGCTACCTTCGCCATGATATTTTCCACTACTTTCTTAATACTTCCCATGAACATGGTTTCGGTATCATACTCGTAGTATGACTTTCGCAGCGACATCCTGTACAGCCATTTTCCGATAAACGGTATCGGCTCGAGGAGTGCACCTGTTGACATGCATTTTTTGATATACCAGGAAAAAAAGAAGTCCGCCCCAAATGGTGCGGCGCAAATCAGAAATTCATACTCTCCCCACGCCACCTTGAGGTAATCTCGCTTGGCCGAGAAGAACCCGCCCTGGTTCAGTGCTGTGCGCTCATAGATGACATTGGGATACGCCTTCCTGTCCAGAGTGTCGGTAATTTCCTTGTAAAAGGCTTCCGACGATAGTTGCAAGTCCTCGACCTGACTCTGCCAGTGGTCGATGATGGAGGGTTTTAAAATCAGGTTCATGTATTAAGAGTTAGGTTGAAAAATCGTTTAGATACAGCGCCCGGGGAAACGCATGTATAAAAATAAAAGAACCCAATACATTGAGACAACCGTGTTTCTACCTGTTTTTAACCGTATTTCTACTAATTATTTCAAAAAAACAAAAAGTAAAAAGAAAGCTCTATACACGGCGCGGGTATGCACCGCAAGGAGGAACGGAATAAATGGGTGGCGCAATGGGACAGGCGGGTTTATGCCGGAAATTCCTTGCGGTGCTTTGGGATGGTACACGCAAGCCGGGTATTTTTGTTGGATGTTCTGTTTGTTTTCTATAATTAATAATGAAGATTGTTAAATAATTATTACCAAATAAAGGGAAATAGTAAATAATATTCCACATCATTTTTTTGATATAAAAATAATCATATTTTAGCGAGCATAAATAATAACTAATAAATTCCATATCAATCCATTGCAATAATATCATTGCCCAACATGAAAAGAAATCTTCTCATTTGTCTGTTTTTTTTATTTTTTAATTATTGTGCGTTTTCCCAAAATGGTTTTTTGCCAAACTACGATCCACCATCCCCCGAAGCATCATCATTGGGGAAATACGTGGAACATCCTGTGGGTAAATTTACCGGTACTCCAAGTATTGATATCCCACTGTTTACCATTAAGACCGGTAGAATCACAGTCCCAATTTCAATTTCGTACCATGGCTCCGGCATAAAAGTGGATGAAATCGCTTCAAGGGTAGGTATTGGTTGGGCATTGAACGCCGGCGGGGTTGTAACGAGAACAGTAAAGGGGTGGGCGGATGAGTTTCAGCCGGCAGGTAATTCTAATGTAAATGGCTTTTTTAACAGTCAGGGCGTAGAGCCCTATTATGATTCAGACTATGGAACAACAGATTTTGAACCCGACATTCATTTCTATAATTTCGGCGGGAAAAGCGGAAAAATAATTTTCACCAGTGCAACACAGCCAGTGTTATTAAATAAAGACCCACTAAAAGTTATTGGCCCATATAGTGGGGTTGATAAATTTGTTATCACGACCGAAGACGGGCTTATATACACTTTTGCAGCTGTTGAAAAAAATACCAGTGTAAACGATCATCCTGGTAATCTTATCTATGCTTCCTACTATGATTCTTCCTGGTATTTAACAAACATCAAAGACCCCGTAACAGAAAAAGAAGTGAATTTTTATTACCGGACTGATATGCCAAATTTATCGTACGATATAAAGAAAAGCATATCAGGAGCACCGAATTGTACAGTTTCGTATCAGTCAGGAGCTTGGAATGATTTTTCAAATACTTTGTCAGGCGTTAAAGTACTGCAGAAAATTGTTTACGATGGCGGTTATATTGAATTTAAAGCAGATCATTCGCGGGCTGACTTTACCGGAGATAAAGCGTACACTGAAATTAACGAATACGTTACTTGGTTTAATGACTATAATCCGGTTTTCAAAAAGGGGTACAATTTTAATTACTACGAATCAGGAAGCGGTAGCAGCCAGGCAAACAGACGATTATATTTGGAATCTGTTCAAGAAAAAGGAAGCAACGGAACTTCATTGCCGCCATATAGTTTCTTTTATAAAAATCGAGACCTGCTCCCTGAAAGAAACTCCCCTCAACAAGACATTTGGGGATATTACAATGCGAACGGTGCAACTTCTTCTTCGCCTCAATTCCCGAAAGTATACATCACTTATGACCCCTTTAATCCATCAAAAACTTCGTATTTGCCATTTGGCACTACTTCCAACGTTGATCCGGGTTTAGACCGGTCGAGCAATCCCAGCACAGCAGATTACGGTACGCTTAACAAGATCGTTTATCCGACAAAAGGTTATACGATATACAGTTACGAGATAAATGAATTTAACTCCTACCAAGGCGGGGGCGTACGAATAAAAGATATCTCCGATTATTCAGCCACGGGAAATATGCTGTTATCAAAAAAGTACGCTTATAGTTTTGGTAGTTTGGGAGGCCCTTACCCACAAGTTGCATATCCGGTAGCTCCAGGATCGGGTGATTCATACAATTTAGTGCGGTTCAGCACCAACCAATCAATGCTAGGAACTTCTCAAGGCAGCTATGTAGGATATAAATATGTATCCGTAAAGCAATATGGCCTAAACACGGATAATGGAGCTACGATGTACACCTACTCGACAGATCAGGATACTGAGGGCGCCTTTACAAACCTAACCAATGGCTGTACAGGTCTTGCCAATTTGACAAATATCCGTGCAAATGGTTATTTCCCGTTTTTTGAAATGGAATCCAAGGAGCAGCAAAGAGGATTATTATTAAAAGAAGAGCTGATAGATGCAAACGATAATTCCATAAAATCAATTAATTATAACTATGCTTTAATAGCCGATCCCGTAATTAATTTAAAGTCATATTTTCAACTGTTTGATATCAACGGAAATCAAAGTGCCTTTGTTAAGTTCAAGGGGACGCGTAATATCAATTCAGAAAAAATGATCCTGACTTACAAAACGGAAACCATGAATACCGGTAGCATTGGGAATCACAATGTTCAGCCGATCATCACTAAGGCGACAACTTACACATACACCGACGGGACGCATAATGGTCAATTTGTACGGAGTATAACGGAATATGACGATGATGCTAATCATGATCCAAATTACAGCGATAATATCCACTTTTTGGCCGGAAAATCAAACCAGGTTACCTACAAGTACCCGTTCGATTATTCCGCAAACGCATCGAACAATGCAATGGGGTATATGGTGGCAATGAATTATATTAACCCTGTTATCAGCGAAATAAAAACACGCACCCCAAACGCCGTAAACAATAGCCCGGTCAGTTATTTTACCGACGTAAAGATCAATGATTTCAAGGCTCTTTTTTCGAGCCATGTGCATATCGTTCCATCACAGGTCTTTACCTCTAATTTTTCCACGCAAATTTCACAGGGAACACCGGGATCAAATGCTAACATTGAAGTGTTAGACCCCTCAAATCCCGGCACATTATTTAACAAGCGCGTTGAGTTTTTAAACTATGACGGTTACATGAATCCAATTTTAACAAAGCGTGATAACCAGTTGGAATCTTTACTATGGTCTTATAACGGCTTTTTATTATCCAAAATACTTTCAACAAATATTAATGCGGTAACATCTTCATTCGATACGCAAGTGTGGAACGAAGTTTATGATCCGAATGCGAGGACCGGGCAAACAGACTGGGTATGGAGCGGATACAGCGGAGCTACTGGATATGTGATGGACGGCATCAACCCAACCAAGGTTTGCTTTTGGGCAAATGGAGGAACTGTGACAGTGGAAGACTACAATACCGGGACCTTTAGCCAGACGCTGACCGCCCCGAGCGGCTGGACCTATTACACCGTCACAATTCCGGCAGCCCCCTCTTTTGGCAACAACCCGGTTGCAATAACGGGAACGGCAACACTTGACGAAATTGTTTTTACGAACGATGGCGGACTGATGACTCAATACGGGTATGATCTTTTCAATCGACTAATTTACACCATAGACCCAAATGGCAAGAAACAAACCTACGAATACGATGCTTTTGGTAGGTTGGTTAACATACGCGATAAAGACTATAACATTCTGAAACACAATAACTACCACTATGCTTCATATTAAAAAAAATCGTCATATGTTCAATTATAAAAAAGCGATTGTAACGATGGTCATCATTATGCTGGCACATATAGGAATGGCACAAACGAATAAACGGATTGCTGGCAATCCAGATACGACCAAGAATCATGCGCCGGCAGTTGATAAGGTAAAGCAGGAACAGTTATTAGCCATAATGAACTCTACACGCATACAAATAATGAAGCTTTTAAGTGATACAACAATGAGTATGGAACAAAAAAGAACCCTGCAGAGAAAGTTAATGCAGGCCCGCACTGCAAAAGTAGATTCTATACTTGGGTATAAACGGCAAAACACTCATCCAATGCGTACAGAGGGATCATCGGCCTCCCAAAAGCAATAACGTTAACTGAAACCCTCGCTTTGACAAACTAAATAGCTGCTATGCTTTTATACAATAAGCTCTTTTTTAAATTAAAACTTAAGTTTATCACAACAGGTTTACTTACCGTATCAACCGTAGCCACAGTTACCGCGCCGGTAGTTACAAATACCTGGCACGTAACTAACACAGTTGTTGCAAAGGAAACGGCAACTAAAATTACCCAAGCCCATAAGATACAGGAAAAAAGCAAGACTAAGGTGTTTTTCTCGCCGCCCTGGACAGTCCCGTGCACCTATTTAGCAGCCACTGCGAGCTTCGATGAAAATTATGTTGAAACCTATACCGCAACCGCCCCTGTAACCGCCGACTGGCAGTTGCATAACACGTGCGCATCCACCCTGTCCGTGCAGTACCTCGATGGCATCGGCAGGCCTATGCAAAACGTACAGGTTTTGGGCAACCAGGATGCTACAAAGGATATAGTACAGCCGATAGCGTACGACGAGCTTGGCCGCGAGGGTAAAAAGTATTTGCCCTATGCGGATAACGTGGAGAGCATTGGGTCGTATCGTGCCGATGCGCTGCAAACAGGCGTCCAACAAGCGGCGTTTTATAATACTCCTCCCACGGGCGTAACGCAGATAGCAACACCAGTTGCAGAAACCAACTTTGAACCATCTCCCCTTAATCGGGTTTTGGAACAAGGCGCACCTGGAAACGACTGGCAATTATCCGCAGGCCATACGGTAAAGGTTAGTTATGGTGTTAATGTTGCAAACGACGTTCAACAATACGAAGCTACGCCGGTAACAACAAATGGTTTAGAGTATAAGCGAACTTTATCGGCATTGGGTTCTTACCCTGCGGGACAGCTTTATCTTACTGTTACCAAAGACGAGAACTGGGTAACAGCCATGGCTAAGATTGGCACTACTGAAGAATATAAAGACAAATATGGCCGCGTCATTTTAAAGCGTAAGTACGACTCGGCGGGGCAGGCACTTTCAACCTATTATGTTTATGATTATCTGGGAAACCTGACATTTGTTTTAACTCCAAAAGCCGACCCGGATTTGGGAAGCATTAGCCAGGCTGCACTTGATGGTTTGTGTTACCAATATTTTTATGATGGTAGAAAAAGATTGATAGAAAAGAAGATACCTGACAAAGGCTGGGAGTATATGGTCTATAACAACCAAGATCAGATGGTCGCGGTTTCAGATTCTAATTTTGGAAATTCCTGGAAGTTTACGAAATATGATAACTTAGGTCGTATAATTATTACGGGCTGGTATTACAGCGGTATTTCCAATCGCGCTACGACCCAATATATGATAGACAGTGGTCCTCAATATGAAACAAGGGTACCCGGTAGTGACTATACAAATGTTGCTTGGCCAACAAGTAGTTCTTATATGAAATTCACTAAGACTTATTACGATAACTACGATATTCCTGGATTACCGTCAACATATGATTTTCATACCCAACATAGCCAATTGACTCAGGGAATGGCTACTGCAACAATATCAAGCGTCCTCTATTACCAAGATATGCTTTGGAGCGTAAACTATTACGATGATTTAGGGCGTATTACCGACGTTTATGCCCAACATTACTTGCAGGGATATGGATATTTGAATACGGGCAACTATGATCATACAACAAATACTTACAATTTTAATAACCAGATAAGTACAAGCAAAAGAGAACATTTTACAACGACAGGCGGTTTAACAGCTAAAGTAACTATCCAAAATACCTATTATTACGATCATATGGGTCGTAAAAAGCAGTCGTGGGAACAAATCAACACACCTACAGTGCCCAATGCGACCAATGTGTTACTTAGCCAGGTCGATTACAATGATATAGGTCAACCATTTAAAAAACACCTACATAGTGAGGATGGCGGGAATAGCTTTTTGCAAGATATCACATATGCTTATAACGAACGTGGTTGGTTAAAAGATATCAACTCTCCATTGTTCCATGAGCAAATGCGATATAATACGCAGACTCAAGGTGCCACTGTAAATTATAATGGAAATATCTCCGAAGAAGAAACTACTACATCCTCAGGTAACCGGTCGTTCAAGTATGCTTACGACGCGGTAAATCGTTTAACCGACGGAATTTCATCTGGCAACAATTTAAGCGAAACCGGTATAATTTACGATAAAGGCGGCAATATGACTAAACTTTACCGTAATGGTGCAGTTTTAAACAATAGCTATTATTCAAACAGTAATCAAATGTACGCTTCAAGTGGTTTGGTTAACACTCTAACCATTTATGGTCCTATGCAGTACGACGGAAACGGCAATTTGTATTTCGACTATAGAAATGATAGGATATTGTACGCTGATTTCAATATTTTTGGTAAACCGGATGATTTTAGCGGTTCTATGGATATGTTTATTTGTTATGATGGTTCCGGTGAAAAAATTGAAGAAGAGGATAATGTATCAGGTATTTACCGGTATTATATAAAAGGTATGGAGTATACCGAGAATGTCAATATATCTATCCCACTGGCAATTGATTTTATTCAAACTGAGGAAGGGAGGGCTGTGCCAAACGGTAGCGGAGGTTTCAAGTATGAATATACCTTAAAAGATCACTTAGGCAATAATAGGCTAAACTTTGATGAAGATCCATCTATAACAACTCCTACGCCAAGAGTAATCCAGGAAACGGACTATTACCCATTTGGTTTAAGCGCCACGATATCTGTTTTTGGTAATAAAAATAATTACCTTTATAATGGGAAAGAGTTAAGAGATCAGTTTAATGAATACGATTATGGAGCAAGATATTATGATCCAGTTATTGCGCGGTGGACGGGTATTGACCCTTTAGTGGAGGATTACGAGCATCTTTCACCTTACAATTACGCCGAAAACAACCCAATTAATAATATTGATATTGACGGAATGTGGTCTCGTAGTACAAATGCAGATAATGATGATGGCAAACCGAAGCCAGCCCCACCAGCTCCGAAACCATTAAAAGAGGTTATTATCAAGGGGAAATTACCTCAATCGGAAAATGCTGCTGCTCCTGCAATTCCTTTCCTAGTAGGTTTAGCAGAAAAAGTTCCTGCTCGTTTGTTACTTGCGGATGTTACTTTGCAAGAAGTACCTGTCGTTAATCTTATTCTCGATGGCATTACGATATATTATTTGCTTAAGGACGTACATTTCGCTGCCTACACACCTGCGCCTAAGACGCTCAAGGGATTTCCTGGTGCAAAAAGAACAGGAAATAAAGGAAGTGGACGAACAAGATGGAAAAATAATGATGGCAAGCTTTTAGAGTGGGATTCACAACATGGTGATGTTGAAGTGTATAATGATCGAGGTAATCATCTTGGTAGCGCCAATCCAGATACAGGTGAAATGACAAAGGATCCGGTAGGTGGACGTAAAATTGAACCATAAACATAGGCAGTGAGTATGAAAATAGAAAGATTAATAAGTTGGTATGATAAGGATACTCAAGATCTTGTAGGCGAGCAGAATATAGATTTTTTAGAATTTCAGGATTTAAAAAAAATATTTATGCCACAACCCAATGATCCATTGATGTATAACCCATACAATATATATGTTCATGAAGCCGAAATGTTAAAGTTATTACTTGACTTTGACTTTGACTTTGAAAGGTTTAATTATCAATTAGATTGCTTTCAAGTGTAAAATCAAGACGGAGATAGATTGAATCCTTATTTTATATTCAGTAAAGAATTGACTGCGAGATTAAGTTATTACCAAATCGATATTGAATTTGATATCTATTGTTTAACAAAACAGAGTGCTCTCGATGCAAATTGTAAGAGTGTTAAAAATAGTATGTGGAAATTGTAGGCAAATTTTGCCTAGAAATAAAAGGGTAGTCGATTAATCAAAACTATTTACAATATTGTAATTCATAAGTCTTTCGCGAACCGCGCCGCGAATGGAGCCAACCGTCTGCATAGAGAGAGCGACGCGGCTATGCAGTATGTCTTACACGAAACAAGGCTATCGTGAAAGGATTGAGCAATAAACGATAGCCTTGTGAAGCAGTTGGCGACCAGCGGTGAGCTTCAACAAAGCAAGCGGGTAGCTTGTATGTGCTGCAATGCAATGAAGCGCATTACAAGCTACAGGCAGCTTGCATGCGCAACGACCTTACTCCAAACAAATACTATGACAAGTCGGCCGCGAAAGCGAATAAGCCGGTCAATCCAGGCATGTGCTTGAAAAGCTTATGCCTGGATTGACGAAACTTGGCGTTGGGTTTGTGGAGTTTGAGAGTGAAGCATACCGATTTTCCGGAGTTGATTTATTTAAATAAATTATTTATATATTAGAGTTATTAAATTAAATCTTATGAAATCTAATTTAGATCCTCAAAACAATGTTGTAGAAGTTGGATTAATCGAAGTAAGAGAAGAAGATATTCGAATTAATAATGGAGTTAATACCATCGATTTGAATTTATCGGTTAACCTAAAACCTTCGGATGATGAAAAAAATGAGTTAGATTACGACACTCATTTGGATATTAAGTAATTAGCTCAACTTCTATTGAGCCACTAATGAGTTTCATTAGTGGCTTTTTTATTAAATAATAACGGCCATGGAGTTTCTTAACTTTAAAAACCTAATTACACCAAAAACGCTTAATGATTTTTTTGCCAATTATTGGGAAAAAAATTACTTAATAATTAAAAGGGATGATCGCCGCTTCTTTGATTCAATTTTGACTAAGGATGATATTAATGCGTTTTTAGCACGGAAAGACATCATTTATCCATTTATAAGGATAATTAAAGATGGTCACTCGTTGTCGAAATATGAATATATAAAAGCATCTGAAGAGCCTGATTACAATATAATAGATACCGACAAAGTATTTGATGTCTATAATGGGGGTGGAACAATCGCTATTCAAAAAGCACAATTATCAATAAGTAAACTATCCGACTTTTGTGATTCAATCGAATATGAGACTGACATAAGTACTAATGCGAATGTTTATGTCACACAAAAAAACACAAGCGGGTTCAACACACATTATGACACTCATGATATTTTCATTTTACAAATCGATGGAAAGAAAACTTGGCGCTTATATGATTCTTTGTTAGACCTACCTTTATCAAGCCAAATTATTAGCGACGAGGAATCTAAAAAATATAAAGATGTCGTTCCTGCTATTGAAATTGAACTTTTGCCAGGAGATATGATTTATATACCAAGAGGGTTTGTTCACGATACTTTTACTACTGATAATTCGTCAATTCACATTACATTGGGTGTATTTCCGTATACACGTGTGGACTTTATAAAAAAGATTCTATTAAAGGCTGAACAAGAAAAAGAGTTTAGAAAGTTCCTACCAACTAAATTTTCTACTGATGAAGAAAAAGAATATTTTATAAAAAATTTCAAATTGTATATAAAGAATTTTATCGATGAAATTTCCTTTGAGGATTTGTTGAACTCCTTTGACAATAATTTTTTAGCCACAAGATACCCAAATAACAAAAATCGCTTCGCGAATAGTTCTCAAATAGTTAATATGTCCTTAAGGTCTATTATTAAACTTCGAGATAATGTGTCTTATAAATATATTTCGAATTCCAATTCTTTGGCGATACTCTTTTATGATAAAGAGATAACTTTCCCATTATACTTAAAGGAAACAATAGACTCCATTTTACAAACTAAACAGCTATCCGTTACTGAGCTTAGAGGCCCAATTGATAATAATAGCAAAATGCTGATTGCAAAAAGAATGGTTTTATCAGGCCTCTTAGAAATAATCGGAAATGAAATTTAAAGTTTTAGAATTAGGCGATTTCGTAAAAACTAATGATGAAAACTATTTAATAAATACGAATTCTCTACAAACCATAAAGCAACCATTTTTAGAACCAATCAGTGATATTGTCAATCACTACTGTAATATATTCAAAAACAAAATCCATAGTATTTATTTGCGAGGTTCGGTAGCAAGAGGAAAAGCCATAATAAACTTTTCTGATTATGATTGCTTTGCCATTTTAGAAGAGCCAGCCACCGAACAAGAAATTTATGCTATCCGACTAATTGAAAAGGAATTATTAATTAAATATAAATTCGTTTCAAATTTTGACTTGTATTATATAAATTATAATGATTTAATTACTAAGGAGGATTATAGCCATTGGATTTTTACGATTGAAATTCAATCGGTATTTCTTTTTGGTAATAATCTAATAAATAAACTGTCTAAATTTAGGCCTAATAAAGAGATAGCGTTTGCTATTCAACACTTAGAAATTAGTATTAATAAGGCATCTTCTAAGCTGCAACAAGTTTTTGAACCTTCATTAACAAAATACTGGTGTTCATGGATTTGCAGGAAATTTGTGAGATGTGGTTTGGAATTAGTCATTGAACAAGAAAAACAATATACTAATGAACTTTTCTTATGTTACAAAACCTTCTCGAAATACTATCCCGATAAAAAGAATGATATGGAATTGGCTTTAAATCTGTCAATAAATCCAACTATAGTAATTGAAGACATTTTAAGTTTAATAAAATCACTTGGGCATTGGCTGATTGAGGAAAGAATTAGGAAATATTCTAAATAGTTTTTTGATTTAATGTTTTCAACGCTTCACCTAAAAAAAAAACAGCCATTTGCCTGTTGAATAAGCTTGCTTGATAATGATCGGTTTGCATATCTTTAGAATGTATATTCTGCAATTCCATGATTTTTTTATTCAGACCATCAATCGCAACAGTAATACATTTCCACGTTTTTTTTGTTTTGAGTTCGTCTATATCTACTGTACTTGGTTGGCTTATGTTTGTTGTGAAATTACAAAGGTACCCCCTAATAATATATTTCTTTTTTAAATATTGTCGATATTGAATTACACTTCCTAAATATCCAACTATTTCAACTTCAACCCCGGTCTCTTCCATAATTTCTCTCAATAATGCTGTTTGGTAAGTTTCTCCAGATTCCACACCTCCTCCAACTAAGATATCGGAAATCAAGAGGACTTCATCGGTTATGGGGTTTATTATGACGGCTTTAGCAGTCCGCCTTATTGTATAATTGTTGTCTGCATTTATTTTGTTTAAAAATAAACGATTCATGTGGCTTTATTGTACATTTTCATGCACTTATGTCAACAACCTACATTGGTCTTTTGGGTTATAGCACTAAACGGCTTGCTCCCACTACCATCAATCAACAACCTCAAATACATGCAATACCTCGGCAGGTTGATAAAGTCGTCCGGCCTAAACACCGGGTAAAACTCCTCGGCCATGATCTTTGCATCTGCCGTTCCCAAACGAAAACATATAATCGTACCCACATTACCCAATATGGCGCTTTGCAAATCTCCTGACAATTGCTCCAAATACTGGTGTGTGAGAAACAGGCCTATTCCAAATTTGCGTACCTCGGAAAGCATCGTAGTGAACGAATTAGAAATAAATGAATGTGCTTCGTCAATGAAGATGTAAAACGGGGTACGCTTGTCTTCTGCTATGCTTGCTCTCCGCATGGAAGCCATTTGCAGGCCAGTAGTTAGCAAACTGCCCAGGATTTGCGAAACATCCTCGCCAATAAGTCCTTTGGATAGGTTGCATATCAATATCTTTTGACCGTTGACAATACCGTCCAGATCAATCCCGTATTGCTGTCCGACAATCTCCCGCAGTGTTTCGCTGGCAGCAAATACCCCTGCTTTATTAAGTATAGGCATAATGGCCTCGGCTTTTAGTGTGGCCGGGTAGTTATTGTATTCATTGTGCCAAAACGATAATATGTATTGGTTATCAGTATAGTGCAGTACCAGGTTTCTAAAGGTGCTATCAAGCAATAGCGGTTGAATGTCTAACAGCGTTGCCGTGGGATAATCCAATAACGTTAATACCGAAAAGCGCAATATGTATTCCAACCGTGCCCCCCAGGTATCACCCCAAATTCGCTTGAACATCATCACTATTTCAGAAGCTACTAAATGCCGCTGTTCCAGCGGCACGTTCGCAAAGGGATTGAAGCCCGTGCGGTGGGCTGGTGCGGTGGCATCAAAGTAAATCACATCTGTCTTTCGATGTTCGGGAATAGAACGGATAAGTTTCTCAGCAACGTCACCATGAGGGTCTAATACCGCAATTCCGTGGCCCTTTTTAATATCGTCATACGCCATGTTGAATAACAGGGTCGATTTACCGACACCGGACTTTCCGATAGCGTATACGTGCTGCAAACGGTCTTTCGATAAAATTCCAAACACCTTGTTCGTGTTGCGCCAGTTCGTTATGCCAATGGGGGTGAACGGTTGTAAGGGTTCATAAGAAGTCATGTACTTCTGTATGGTATGAAATATCATTTGCATAAAAAAGAGTGGCTAATTTGTTTTTGACACCCAAAAAGCCACTCTTTTTTAATACTCGCTCTTTGCCATACTTATATCTATGCAAGAATTAACATTATGGTATTATGAAAAAGCTACACAATAAATCAAATATTAACGTCCCCAAAGCGGAGCCACGTGGTTTATTGTGTAGCAACAATGACGTTAATCGTGGCTCCGCTTTGGGTTATACAGACAAAGAACCGACCATAGAGGAACTGATCAATATGTTATCAGAAATTATTGTTGATGCCTATGTATTTTCAAAACGAACAAAAGAAGAGTAACCGTGCCGTTATCTATTGCCGGGTGTCATCAGAAGAGCAAGTAAAAGGATATAGTTTAACCATTCAGGAACAATTGTGCCGCGAATTCGTGTCGGCACACGGATTTGAACTGGCAGAAATTTTTATAGAAAAAGGCGAAAGCGCCAAAACCCTTGACCGTACAGAACTCAATAACATGTGGGAGTTCTGCAAGCAAAAGAGTAATAACATTCAATATATCGTTGCCTATAAGGTTGACCGCATTGCCAGAAACAGGCATGACTACCGGGAACTGGACATCAAGCGGGTAAAATACGGCCTGCGATTCCGCTATGTGTCAGAACAATTCGATGACAGCCCGGCGGGCAGGTTTATGGAGGACATGTTTGCCAACATGGCCCATTTTGACAACGATGTGCGCACAGAAAGAGCGATGAGCGGAATGCGCGAAGCGATGCGCCAGGGACGCTATGTATGGCATGCCCCCATTGGCTATATCAATGCGAAAATTGATGGTAAAGCCAATATTATACAAACAGACAAAGCTCCCCTTATGGCAGAAGTATTCAGGGAGATTGAGACCGGTTTATATGCTACTGACGAGGTACGCTTGCGCATGGCAAAAAAGGGGTTGGTGACAAGAAAGGGAGCACCTGTTACCAAATCGCAATTTTACCGGTTAGTCAGAAACAAAGTGTATTGCGGCATTATTGATAAATTCGGGGAACAACACAAAGGCTCTTATACCCCTATCATTTCTGAAGCCTTGTTTAACGTGGTACAACAGCGCCTAAGCGGCAGAACCATCAAAATGAAGGTATATAGCAAAGAGCACCAGGACTTCCCCCTGAGGCGGTATATCGTCAATGAAGAGGGTCTGAAACTGCGAGGTTATTGGGCGCAGGGCCGCAAGAAAAAATACCCTTATTATGGCTTTGAGCTAAAGAACAGCACTATCAGAAAAGAGGTCTTAGAGCAGGCATTTGTCACGTTTTTAAGTGCCTTTGAATTTGACGCTAAATATTTAGAGGTATTAAAGCAAAATTTGACCTTCCATTTGAAACGAAAGGATAAAGACGATGTCCAAAGCAAATCAGCTATTGATACCAAAATAAAAGAAGTGTACGACCAAATGCACCATTATAGCAAAAACGAGTTCAAGGGCATTATCAACAGCGACTTATTGAAAATTCACATGGAAGACTTAACTTTTCAACTGCGGACTCTGGAGAAGCAAAAAGAAGGCTTGGGAAAACAGGAAAGCTTCGATATCGAGGAATTACTTTCATTTGCTAAAGAGTTCCTTAAAAACATAAGCACCGTATGGGCCACAAGATCATTTGAAATTAAAACTAGGTTTCAGTGGTTCGTTTTTCCACAAGGCGTCATCCTTGAAAATAAAATATTGCGAACCATGAAAGTGTGTAAGCTTTTCAAGCTAAAAGATGATATTAGGAAAGCAATTTCCACTAATGTGCACAATAGCGAAATAAATAAAAACACCGTGTCCAGAACAAAATTACCTATCATGGATGAATATCTCTTTGAAACAAAGGAGTATTGGGAAGAAATTGCAAAGGAAATAATAGAAGCTCAAGATATTTTGGCTGACAAAACACCCAAAAGAAGAAGTTGTCAAAACATGTCGGATTTTAATACCCAGCTATCTTAGCCAAATGCTAAGTATTAACATGAACATACCTGAATAAATTAGAATGTAGTTATGGAGAAAGAACTTTCCTTTTCCCTTGTTGGTACCGGCATGTGACCAAGATTCAGGATAAATAGATTCTTTAGCAAATGTCCCCTTTTTACAAAGGCCCAAAACATTCTCAATCTTGGCCTGAATTTGCTGCTGGGACTTAAATCCACGCTCCAGATCCTCAAGATAAAACACCCTTAAAATTATTACGGACAATGTTGCGAGAACTGTAAAATATGCTTTTTGATGAATCGAAATAGGTGCTGTAGACGTTAAAATATAGCCCGATGAGGTAACAAATAACCCAAGTGCCCAGGTACATATATTTTGCACGCGCTCTCTAATAACTTTAGTGGCAGAATACCGCTCATCCAATGCATTGAGTAGTATTTCCACCTTTTTATCGTCTGAAATAATGAGTTTGATATCAGAATCCTGCATATTCCCAACACTTAAGCATAAATTTTCTTACATCGGCCGCCGACCTGTCGCTCCCTCTGAACAAATACATTAATTCACTGACCTCGACATACTCATTTACCGTAATTGCATTATCCATATCATCGTAGATTTTTTTAATTACCTTTTTCAAAGTCTCTGAGTAATTATATTGGTTAAAATTAGTGTTAGGGACGTTATAAACTAGTGATTCGATAAAAAACGATGAGATAAACTTTTCCTTAATAACACCTGTATCAATTAAGTTATTTCTTATATTCTTGAGCATACGAACCGTACGCTTATACATCCTTGAGGTGGCTGTATTCTTTGTAACTCCATTAGCATAGTGCTGTTCCGGATAGCTTTCCACAGTTCCCCCATCATCAGAAATAAATTTGATACCTATGGCACCAGCAGTATATGCATCACTCATTCGCTTCATCGGAAAACACGGTACAACATCCGCATTTACACGATTAGTATTCCCTTGTATAAAAATGCATTTGTCTTTTCTCTTGGCATCCGTACCAAACTTGTTTTTCAAAACCAGTTCAACATCATTTTTAAATTGCGGAAAATGATACGATGCGTCTTGTGTATTTGCATCGTAAATTCTTTTTTGTTCGTCTGATAAAAATACCAGGTTAGGAAAGTATGACCCATTATACCGAACAACAATGTCGACATCACTATCTTGCTTAACGTTAGTATCGTTCTGATACGAACCCTGGAGAAATATATCGATACCATACCCAAATTTGGTACGCAGCACTTGAGTCACCTGACTGACTACATTCTGGCATTTAGTATCCTCTGTTTTACTTAGGGGCTTTGACCAGGTTATAAGTTGTTGTTCTGAAACTGCCATAATTATATATAAATGTAATATAAAGAAATATATTAGAAAGTAAATACCAGAAGCTTAAATGAGACCTAAACTCTACAACAATTTGTACCACTATTGCCTAAATAGTCCTTACCCGATAGGTTATTGTAGTGGTATTGGGCACAGTAGTTCGAGTACCCTCGCTGTGCGTGAGAGAATGGTAACTCTTGTCCGTCAGCTGGTCATTTTTGGCACTTGCCCAGTTATACAAGACTCCGGTTGAGCAGCTATATTGTTGGAGAACTAAAAATATATTGCGTCATTAATTCAATAGAACAATTATTAAAAAAGTAACGAATTCGTTACTTTTTTAATATCTTTGAATATGGAAAAGATAAAAGTAACATTGAACATCACGCACGATGAGATCCACTATTCGGGATGGTTCCGGTACGGTGAATATGGTAATACTATTAAAGGTGAAAGTATGGACGAACTTGAGAACAACGTCAGGGCCGATCTAAAAAAGCATTGCCAGATAGAAAATGTCACTATTGACCGCCGATTCGATGTATCGGATATATTCGGGAATTTTGATTTTATTAATGTTTCTGCTTTTGCAAGATATATTGACCTCAACGAAAGCTTATTACGGCAATATAAATCAGGCGCAAAAATGCCTACGGCAAAACAACTAAGTAAAATCGTAATGGTTTTTAGGGGTGTAGCAGACCGCATGAACAAAATTGCTTTAGCTTTTGATGGCAAGCCTGTTTTGGATAGTGATTGGCATAAGAGTATTTGAATTTACATTCAAATGAAAATCTCAATTACATCGACTATTTAACTACTTTGATTAATATGTCATATTCAGATAAATACTTACAGGCTCATGGATTATTCCATGACCGCTCCTTTGAAGAATTCTGCTCAGAAATACCGGTGTTCTATTTTAAAAAAGAAGTACCGGAAGATGTGATTCAGAATTTTGAGGTCGTAGAGAAACTCCTTGCATTTAGCTACTATGAATATAAATTTATAGATGAAGCCTATTCAAAAGCCGTTCATACATTAGAAATGGCCATGGCTATTAGGTACAATGAATTGAGTTTGCCTCGCAACGGAAAATTGGTCTTTGATCATTTGATAAAATCATTGGTCGCAGAAAATTGTTTTGATACCAACATGGAAACTTTAATACAGGTTAAACAAACGAGAAATCATTTTGCGCACCCTGACAGGCATAGTTTTGGGGGTGTTGTTTACTGGAATCGTATTGAGTTTATTTCAAGATTGGTAAATGAATTGTATGAAAACGTAAGTTTGAGGATTGAAAGACGAAAACTGTCTCATGAATTTATCGCGGATTTACATAAGCGTAACCTTAATAAATTCATCATTATGAAAAAAGGTGCAAATGCGCCGGTCATTTTATTTGACCTATCTCTCCTTTGGATAAATAATAAATTGCCGTCATACACCTACCAATTACAATATACGCCACTTTTTGACTTAACTTATGAAACCGAATACCAAATAAACGTACCTGAGATTTTTTCATTAAAGATCACCGAACCGAAATTTATAGGAAAGAAACTTAGAGCCATTGATACAGATACTGGTGATGCGATTTGCTTTTCTTCTATCATGGATAATCCTGACCGATTTCCTTTGTTCGAAAAATGGAAACATGAATATGACAGCATTAAATGGAACGGCATGTTTGAACATAGTATTCAAATGGCATCTTCAAATATTTTAGTACCGGAACTACAAAAATTCCACAAGACATAGCCTTGGCCACCTTAACCTGGAATCCTGGATTTCGTTTATAACGTCAAACCTATGTAACTCTAATTATTGTCTTTAGAACTATTTTACCCCCCTTATCAAGTTTCCATGCCATTGTTATCCTAATGGCATGGAAAGAACCAGTCGAACATTTCCAAACACATTGCGTTTGCATCGAAAGACGATGGGGTATTCCCAGCGACAGGTTGCGACACTGTTGGGCCTGCATGACACCGTGCCGATTTGCCAGTGGGAAAAAGGGGCTAAGCTCCCCAACACCGTCAATCTCATCAAACTGAGTTTGATCTATCGCACCTATCCCAATGAACTCTATGACGAGCTGTTTTACACCTTTCGCGCGGACTTAAAAGAAAAGGAACTGCAACAGTTCACCATGTCTTGATTGCTAAGGGTATTGTCCTTTATGTCCGATAGAGTGGCTCTTTATTTTCAAAAATGAATGGCCTCCCTTATCGAACGATACGAACGGATATAAAATAAAAAAAACGAGCGAACGATCGATGCTATTAAAAGTAACAGCACCAACGTATGAAATCATTTAATCACCATTCACACAATTACAATCCAATAGAAATACAACTTGCCCACGAAATATCATCACGTCTCAATGATCCTGAGGCTATGCCATTATACCTCACTTATGCGCAACAGCTTCCGCACGAAAAACTGCGCGAGATTTTAAACAAAGTATGCTCCATTCCAGAGAAACAAATTAAGCGAACTCGTGGCGCACTCTTTACCTTCCTTGTCGGCCAATACAAAGAGTACGGACATGGTTATCCTCGGAATTAGCATTGGTACCAGGACGTCCGGTATCGCCATACTCAGTAACCGGAGTTTAGTATCATGGGATACGCTCTCGTTCAAAGACAGCTGGTCGCAACAGAAAGGCAGCTATATCATTTCAAAATATGAGCGGTACATGAAAGAGCATAACGTCACGATGGTGGTGCTGAAAATCCCCCGAATCAGTCACCATACAGATGCAATCATTGATCTCATAAATAAAATCGGTTCGATCATTTATCCGGGCTGCATGGTGGAATACAAAACCCAGGCTGAAATAAAAGCGGCTATTCCCGAGATAAAAAATAGCCGGGACTTAATGAATCATACCGCTACATTATACCCGATCTTGGAACGGCATAAACACCGCGAATTGCAAAACAAGAACAGCTATCACGATAAAATGTTCGAGGCCGTCTTAGTGGCCCACTTAGTGAAGGAGGAATACGGAAATCCCCCAAAATAGCTGTACAAAACAAATACGCCTCCCTACAAACGAAAACATTGGAAGCATACAATAAGGGAAACATAACACAATTTAATATGAGTATAATTCCTCCCTTTTTTGACGTAGATGGAATGGAAGACCTCTACGTATTAGTGCTCTGGCCGTATGTGCAGAATCTCATGGAGTACGATTGGTTCAGACAAGAATGCTACCTTTTACAGGCATTTGAAGATCAGCCCTATCACGATTCCTCTTATTTTGTTCCTATGACCAGAATTATGGAAGTTGAACGATTACAGGACAATTGTACATTCTTTCACCATTAGTTCTGTAGGACAAATTTGCCTCCCTTTTGGGAGGCTTTATTTTTCGCTATCTTTAAGTAAATCAATTCTTTCACAATTAAACATCAAACCATGAACGAAACCAAACGGGTCGGGATATGGATACGGGTATCCACCGACATGCAAGTACAGGGCGATAGTCCCGAGCACCACGAACAACGCGCCAAGCATTATATCCAATTGAAAGAATGGGAAGTCGCAGAAGTATATCGGCTGGATGCCATCAGCGGAAAATCAGTGATGGGGCACTCGGAAACCAAACGCATGCTGGCTGACATCAAAAGCGGGCACATCACCGGACTGGTATTCTCCAAACTGGCACGTCTTGCCAGGAACACCAAGGAATTATTGGAGTTCGCAGAACTTTTCCGGGCCTCTAATGCAGACCTGATTTCATTAGCCGAAAGCATTGATACCAGCAGCCCGGCAGGCCGCCTGTTCTACACCATGATCGCGGCAATGGCGCAGTGGGAGCGCGAAGAAATCGCCGCACGCATATCAGCCTCCATTCCCATCCGCGCCAAGCTCGGCAAATTCATTGGCGGCAAAGCCTCCCTTGGTTATCGCTGGGAAGACAATCAATTAGTGATTGATGAAACGGAGGCACCAGTGCGTAAACTGGTGTATGAATTGTTCCTGAAGTATAAACGCAAGAAGACCACCGCCAAAGCATTGAACGAGCTTGGACACCGCACGCGGGACGGCAACTTGTTTTCAGATTCCACAGTGCTCAACCTGCTGCGCGACCCCGCCGCAAAAGGCGAACGCAGGGCAGCATTTAGCCAAACCAAGGGACAAGGCAAATCGTGGGTCTTAAAGCCCGAAAGCGAATGGATACGTGTACCATGCCCCGCGATAGTTTCAGCGGAGCTATGGAACGAGTGCAATTTCATCATGGACGAGCAGCAGAAACTCAGAAAGAAACCCGGACCTAAAGCAGTACATCTTTTGTCAGGCTACATGAAATGTGCCTGTGGCAAGTCAATGTACGTATTCCACAAATCCCTGATCTATGTGTGCAGAAAGTGCAGCACCCGCATTGCGGTCTCCGACATTGATGAGATATACCAGACATACCTGAAAGACTATCTTTCAGGCATTGACTCGGCCCAATACTTGGAACAGTCCGATCAGGAATTGCACGAAAAAAAGCAATTGCTTGATGTGGTTTCCAAGGAACGCGCCAAGTTAGCGAAGCAAGTGAACACGCTGGTGCAACTGCGAATGGACGGAGAACTGGCAAAGGAACGGTTCAAGGAGCAATACGACCCGCTCGAAGAACGTATCAGCCAGCTTGATAGGCAACTGCCGGAACTGGAAGCCGAAATCGATGTCCGTACCATTACACGGCTATCATCGGAAACGGTCTTCGCAGAAACCAGGACCCTGTATGAACAGTGGCCCAATATGCCATTTGAGCAAAAACGCTCAATCGTGGAAACCATAACCGAGAGCATTGTGATCGCAAAAAATGAAATCGTCATCCGGCTGGCCTACGAACCTCCCTCCATGAGAAATGGTGGAAAAAGGCAAAGCAATAACGCTTCTGCTGTAATGTTAATTCCCCTTTGTCTGTTTTCATGTTTGTTTTGTTTAAATGTTGTAACGTTTTAAGGTTGTAATGTTGAATGATTAGTTGATTAGGTTTGGTTTAGTTAAGTGGTTGGATGAGGTTAATTAAGTTAGTTTATAAATGCTGTTATTAACCCGTCAGCAGGGAAGCTTCGGCCAAAAAGTGGGCAGAACAATGCAGGCTTTCATCCACCCGTGAGCGTGGGCCTTGTCGCAACGTGCGGGCCGGCGCTGGCGGGAATGGCGGTTTAGCCGTACTGAGTGGAGCAAAGTGTAACGGTGCGGCGTAAAGAACCGACAGGGCGCGCAGGGCAGCTGTGTTGCGACTTGACCTTTTGGTTACTTTTGGGTCAAGCCAAAAGTAACTAAGCCCGTCGCGGCTATGAGCGACACCCAAAGCCATTCACCCCACAGCTATCACTCCCTCACCCAACACCAATAAAATGCAATCGAAAAATCAAAAGGCCATCGAAAAACCATCCTCCTGACAAACCCCAAACGGGTGCTACCGGCTAAAAAACTCGCCCGCAGCGCAATCCATACAAGGTACGAAATTTTGCCGGGATTTTCAAGAAAGAGAGGTGAAAGAAATATTCAGTTTACCTGCTTGTGGTCGGTGTTATCAACGTACCACCAACCGTAAAATATAGCAAAATTTATCGGGATAAGCAAAAAATAAATAACTAATAAACACAAAACATTGCTTATATTGCATTAGCTACTCACTAAACCCTATGATTAAATTTACACCCGCACTGATTATAATATTTTCGACTTATTGTTCAACCCTGCCATTACATCATCAATCAGATAAAGGCGATCGGTTCAGGCATTACATTACTACTTTAAACCATATACCACTGCCACTTCGAAGTTCAACTTTACATCTCAAATTTAACAATGTGTCACCCGGGTATGATAGAAAGGAATTTGAATTGTTTCACGACCGAAATACCACCAGACCTTTAGGTATATTATTTAAAAACACGAAATACACTGTTATTGCAGATATTTCTATAGGCGATCAAGGGCCTGTGCCTTTTTTTACATGTTATGATGATAAAGGTAATGTGACGGATTCACTGGCGCCTTACCCATTGAGCGGAGATGATGAAGAGTCGATTACATTTGAAAACCTATTGGTAACCGCGAAACAAAAAATAGTTGTTACTGATACAACGAACACATGGAAGCTTGATGCAAAAGGCAAAGCTATTCCACACTCAACTAAAATCACAGCCGGAATTACATACTATAGTCTTTCACCAAGAGGCAAGTTCCTTAGTAGGCATATTAGCTCCCTACTATAAACATCCCCGTTGGTCGGGATTTATAATCCTCCGCTGTTCGATTCTCCGACTTCGAACTCATATGCATGTAGACTGCGTCTACATACTCACGCCGCAGGCATTGCGTTCACCTGGTTGGCCACATTCACTACCTCGCGTATCTTAACATCCAAACGGTTTATGGCAACATCCATCATTTCCAGGTATTCGGTAGTGGCCTGGTAGTTTTCCAGTTTTATCAGGTTCATTAGCCCCATTATCGAGGCCAGCGGCCCGCGGTACTCATGCGATTGGATGTACGATATCCGGCGCAGCATTTCGTTTTGCGCCACTATCTTTTGCTCGTACAGCTTGCGCTCAGTTACGTTGCGGATGCTGTATGATATCCCGATGATCTGTTTATCGTTATTAGTAGCGGGCTCAAATGATGCTTCCCACCAAATGCGGCCCAGTTCGGGGTAATCCGTATAACCTTCTTCATAACCACGAATCCCGTTAAGGCAGGCTGTTGCCCGTTTAATAAAAGTATCTTTAAAGTTGGGCTCAATATAATCAACAAAATTGTGGCCGCGGTTAAGTATCCTGTGGTAAGCGGTTTTAATAAATTTGTAGGCGGTTTTGTTATAATCCATCACCTCGTACTGCATCCCCAGCAACACATGGAAATTTACCGAGCTCTCAAAAAACGCGCGCAGCTTAATATCGGCTTCATTGTTTTTACGCCGCTCTGCTATCACTTCCTGCTCATGCTGTACCAGCAGGTCGTTGTTAAGCTTCAGTTCCATCATCGTCATGATCTGTTTGCCCAGCATTTTCAACATCATCTGCTGGTGCTTGTTCAGCTCACGGGGTTTGGGGTCTATTACACAAAGTGTACCTAAACAATCGCCCTCGTGAGTAATAAGAGGCACCCCTGCATAAAAACGAATGCCGGTTTTGCCTTTAACCAGCGGGTGGCTGGCAAAGCGCTTATCTTTAAGGGTATTGGGTATCAACACCAGCTCATCGCCGGTTATGGTTTGGTTGCAAAAAGTGGATGCGCGGGGTGTGCTTTCAAGGTCGATCCCTACACGCGCCTTTATCCATTGCGTGTCTTTATCCAGTAAATTAATGGTGGCTATGGGGCATTCGCAAATTTCGGATGCCATTTCTAAAAGCTGGATCAATTCTTTATCAGCCTGTAAATTATACTTCGTAAAGCGTTCAACAGACTTTATTCGCAAGCTCTCATCCATTCGGTCAAATTAATCCAACAGTTAAATTACGGGGCAGTAAGTTTACGAATTTAATTAAAACTAAGTTTTATTTCAAAATATAAACAGGCATCCAAACCACAATCGGCACGTAACTTTTTCATTACGATAAAAATGGCCTGTAGCGCGCGTTAGGGATAGCAGTGGAAACCCCGGAGCGAAGGCCCGCTATCGGGACTGAGTGAGGAGTTGCAACGGATAGCCCGGCCGCAGGCAACGCCCAAATTATTTGCCACCAACACTTTCTCTGTGCCTCTCTGCGCAACCCTCTGTGCTCCCTGTGGTTAAAAACAGCTTATCCAAATTTAACCGCAAAGTGCGCATAGAGAAAACACAGGCTACGCAGTGTAAATCATTAAAAAAAATCCGACATCGAACATCCGACATCCGACATCAAAAAGACTATCTTTTTCATATAAAATTCCTTAAATTTGCACCTCTAAAAATTGAGGTAATAGTATTGATGTACAACGAATATAAGCAGCTTAACCTATCGCAGATCGGCAAGGACGTACTGGAATTTTGGAAAGAGAACAACATCTTCGAAAAAAGTATCAGCAGCCGCCCGGCCGATAAACCATATACGTTTTATGAGGGCCCGCCATCGGCTAATGGTATGCCCGGCATTCACCACGTGCTGGCGCGCTCTATTAAAGATATTTTTTGTCGCTATAAAACCCTTAAAGGTTACCAGGTAAACCGCAAAGGCGGTTGGGATACCCACGGCCTGCCAATTGAACTGGCTGTCGAAAAATCGCTGGGCATTACCAAAGATGATATCGGCAAAAAGATCTCCATCGATGATTATAACGCCGCCTGTAAAAAGGAAGTGATGCGCTATACCGATGTGTGGAACGACCTGACCGAAAAAATGGGTTACTGGGTTGACCTAAACGACCCGTACATTACCTACAAAAACGAATACATAGAGAGCCTTTGGTGGATACTTAAACAGTTGTATGATAAGGATCTGTTGTATAAAGGTTACACGGTGCAGCCATATTCACCAAAATCGGGCACAGGTTTAAGCTCGCATGAGTTAAACCAGCCGGGTACTTATAAAATGGTGAAGGATACCACCATTGTGGCCGAGTTTCATTTAAAAAATGATCAAAAACACCCACTTTTACCCACCTTGTTTAGCGAGGCTGATGAGGAAACCGTAATTTTAGCATGGACCACCACACCGTGGACCCTGCCATCAAACTGTGCCTTGGCCGTTGGCGAAAAGATAGATTACGTTAAAATTAAAACCTTTAACCAATATACTTTTAAACCTGTTAGCGTGGTATTGGCCAAGGCTTTGGTTGGAAAATATTTTAAGCCTGAGGCGGAAAATGCTTCGTTTGAAGATTATAAGGGTGGCGATAAAATGATCCCCTGGACGGTAACAGCCAATTTTAAAGGCAGCGACCTGGTAGGTTTACGTTATCATCAACTGATGCCTTATGTAACTAATGCCGACCTGGAAGCCAACGCATTCCGCGTGATCCCGGCAGATTTTGTTACTACCGAAGACGGTACCGGCATTGTACACACCGCCTCTGTTTTTGGCGCGGACGATTTTAGGGCCTGTAAAGAAAACAACGTACCATCAGTAATGGTGTTGGATGAAACAGGCAAAGAAGTGCCTTTGGTGAACAAACAAGGTAAATTTGTTGACGAAGTTACCGATTTTGCAGGCTTTTACGTTAAAGAAGAATACTACAGCAAAGAAGAACGCGAAGCACCCGGTTTTAAGGCGACGGATGTATTAATATCCATCAAACTAAAAACCGATAACAAAGCCTTCGACGTTAAAAAATACGAGCACAGCTACCCGCACAGCTGGCGCACCGATGAACCGATATTATATTACCCACTTGATAGCTGGTTCATCCGCACCACAGCTGTTAAAGATAAACTGGTAGCCCTCAACAAAACCATCAACTGGAAACCCGAAAGCACCGGAACCGGCCGCTTTGGCAATTGGCTGGAAAATTTGGTGGACTGGAACCTGTCGCGTTCACGCTACTGGGGTACGCCCCTGCCTATCTGGCGCAGCGAGTCCGGCGAAGAAAAATGCATAGGTTCTATCGAAGAATTAAACAAAGAAATAGACGCTTCGGCTCAAGCCGGATTTATGCCGAAAGGTTACCGTTTGGCAGATATGCACCGCCCGTATGTGGATGATGTGATATTGGTATCGGAATCGGGCAAAAAAATGTTCCGCGAGGCCGATCTGATCGACGTTTGGTTTGATAGCGGCGCCATGCCCTACGCGCAATGGCATTTCCCTTTTGAGAACAAAGAGGAGTTTGCCGCCGCCTACCCTGCTGATTTTATTGCCGAAGGTGTGGATCAAACCCGTGGCTGGTTCTTTACCCTGCACGCCATAGCGGTAATGCTGAGCGAGGCAAGCGATGAGGTAAAAGCCATCAACCAAAAAATAGGCAACAAAGGTATCGCCTTTAAAAATGTGGTATCTAACGGTTTGGTGCTGGATAAGAACGGCAACAAAATGAGCAAACGCTTAGGCAACGCAGTTGATCCTTTCGAAACCATAGAAAAATATGGTGCCGATGCTGCCCGCTGGTACATGATCAGCAACGCATCGCCATGGGATAACTTAAAATTCAATATTGAAGGAATAGATGAAGTGCGCCGTAAGTTCTTCGGTACATTATACAATACCTATTCGTTCTTTGTGCTTTACGCGAATATTGACAAGTTTGATTACAGCGAGGCAGAGATAGCAATAAATGACCGCCCGGAAATAGACCGCTGGATCATATCCTTATTAAATACCTTAACCAATGAGGTAGATGAGCTTTATGCCGATTTTGAACCTACCAAAGCCACCCGCGCCATCCAGAACTTTGTGGATGAGCATTTGAGCAACTGGTACGTACGCTTAAGCCGTCGCCGTTTTTGGCGGTCGGATAGCACAACAGATAAGTTATCGGCATATCAAACGTTATATACTTGCCTAACCACCATCGCGAAACTGATGTCGCCGGTTGCGCCGTTCTTTGCAGAGCGTTTATTTACCGATCTGAACAGCATCACCAAAAAGGAAAGCATACAATCTGTTCACCTGGCCGATTTCCCTGCGTACAATGCCAACCTTGTGGATAAAGCTTTAGAAGAGCGCATGCAACTGGCGCAGGATGTATCATCGTTGGTATTATCGTTGCGTAAAAAAGTAGGCATCAACGTTCGCCAGCCTTTGGGCAGGATATTATTGCCGATACTGGACAAAAACTTTAAAACACAGGTGGAACTGGTGAAGGAACTGATCTTATCAGAAACCAACATCAAAACCATTGAATACATAACCGATACCGCCGGGCTCATCAAAAAGAAGATCAAACCTAATTTTAAAGCATTGGGTGCTAAGGTTGGTAAGGACATGAAAGAGGTAGCTGCCGCAATTACTAATTTAACAGCGAACGAAGTAGCGACCCTTGAAACAGAAGGAAAAATCTCAATACTAAATACTCAATACTCAGTACTGCTTGAGGACGTTGAGATCATTGCCGAAGATGTACCCGGATGGCAAGTTGCTAACTTAGGCAAACTAACCGTGGCTTTGGATGTTAGCATATCCAACGAGTTAAAGGAAGAAGGCATATCGCGTGAATTGGTGAACAGGATACAAAATCTGCGTAAAGCGAAGAATTTTGAGGTGACCGATAAGATAAGTGTAAGACTATCAGACCACCCCTATATTACCGATGCGGTGAAAAATAATTTATCCTATATTTGCGCCGAAATTTTGGCGGACAGTTTATTGGTTGACACTCAATTAACTACAGGCGATGAAGCCCTGATTGATGATAACAAGATATTGATTGAAATAAGTAAAATATAAAGTAGAAAATAACGTGGAAAACGAAAAAACAAGGTATTCTGATTCAGAATTACAGGAATTTAAGCAATTATTATTAGACAAGCTAAAAATTGCGAAACAAGAATTAAACAACCTTGCATCGTCATTAAGCAGCCCTAACTCGAACGGAACTGATGACACCGCAGGTACATATAAAACTTTAGAAGATGGCTCTGCGACTTTAGAGAAAGAGCAGATCAACCAATTGGCTGCCCGTCAGAAGAAATTTATTGAGCAATTAGAAGCCGCCCTGATCCGTATCGAAAACAAAACCTACGGCATTTGCCGCGAAACTGGTAAACTGATACAAAAAGAGCGTTTACGCGCCGTACCGCATACTACCTTAAGTATGGAAGCTAAATTGAAACAGTAGTAAATGAAGGCATCCTACGTAAAACCTTTTCTTACTGCTACTATTATCATTATTGCCGACCAGGCCATAAAAACATGGGTTAAATACCACATGTATATTGGCCAGGAGATCCGTTTTATGGGTAGCCGGGGTATGCTGCACTATACCGAAAACAACGGTATGGCATGGGGCCTTGAGCTTGGTGGCGATTTTGGTAAACTGATATTAACGCTTTTCCGTATTGTGGCGGTTTGTGCCATAGGCTACGGTATATATTACCTGGTTAAGCACAAGTACCATCGCGGGCTCATCATGAATGTATCGCTCATATTCGCAGGTGCCATGGGTAATATCATCGATTCTACCTTTTATGGTATGATATATCATTACGACCGCATATTTCACGGCCGTGTTATCGATATGTTTTACTTCCCGCTCATTTCGGGCTATTTCCCAAAATGGGTCCCTGTTTGGGGTGGCGAAGATTTTATCTTTTTCAGGCCGATATTTAACCTTGCCGATTCCGCCATATCAGTGGGCGTTATCCTGATACTCATCTATCAAAAACACTACTTCAAACACGAGCACGTTGAAGAAAGCAGTTTGAATAGCGAGGTTGTTGAAGAGTAATTTTAAATGTGCAGATATGCAAATGAGTAAATGATACTCAATATGCAGATGTGTGAATGAGTAAATGTGCAAATGATAAGGCCTATCATTTTGAACATTTACTCATTTTTGTTTTAGATCATTTGCAAATCGGCACATTTGCATATTTGCACATCCATACCACTTTTAACTTATATTTGGGTTAATATAAACCCTGTTTTGTGAATAGCCTCGAAAAAATAAAACTAAGTTGCTGTATCGGCTTTTTGTTAGTACTCACACTTAAAACAAAAGCTCAGCACCAGGAATGGCGCACGGGTATCCGCGATACCAGTTTCAATACCATGCGCGATTACCGCCAGAACCTTAAAAAATATCCATTCATCCGGCTGGTTCCCGATAGTGTTACGTCGGCAGTTAAAGAAACCCGTAACCTGGTGTATTGCCAGGTAGATAACAGGCAGTTGCATTTAGATGCTTTCTCACCGGCATCCCGATCAAAAAAAACCACACCAGCAATATTGATCATCCACGGCGGCGGCTGGCGCTCGGGCGACCGATCACAACATATCCCGCTGGCGCAACACCTTGCAGCATTGGGGTATAGCTGTTTTACGATTGAATACCGCCTGTCAACCGAAGCCTTTTATCCGGCAGCAGTCAATGATATCAAATCTGCGGTGCAATGGGTACGCGCAAACGCTAAAAAATTCAATATCAACCCTAAGAAACTGGTGATCATGGGGTTTTCAGCAGGCGGGCAATTGGCAGCGCTTACGGGGCTTACCTCAAACTCTTCATTGTTCGATAAAAATGACTGCAACAAAAAACAGTCAAGCGCGGTGCAGGCTGTTATTGATATTGATGGTACCCTGTCATTCGTTCACCCCGAATCGCAGGAATTTAAAAATCCGCAGCAAACGGGTGCATCAGCGCAATGGATAGGCTTCACCATGGTTGAGCGCCCCGAGTTATGGAAAGAAGCAAGCCCCTTTACCTACGCGGCAGATAACAAAATTCCTTTTTTATTCCTCAACAGCGCGGTTGAACGCATGCACGCGGGTCGCGATGATTTCAAAAAACTAATGGACCAAAAAGGCATCTACACCGAAATCATTAATTTTAAGGATACACCGCATGCATTTTGTTTGTACCAACCCTGGTTTAACCCGATGGTAAACAATATTGATACTTTTTTAAAAAAGATATTTAACTAATTTACGAATGAGTAAATGTGCAAATGATAAGACATATCATATTGAACATTTACTCATTTTTATTTTAGATCCTTGCACATTATAAAACAGGTATCCATATTTCCTCTTCCGATTCTTCACTATCACTTTTATACTTCGCGCCCATAATAGCAAAATGCGGCCTGTTATCTAATACATAGCCAGACGCCGGCAACCAGTCCATAAAAATATACCGGTACGTTCGTGCGCCCTCACTGGCTGGCCCCTTATGCAAAAACACGGCGTATAACCCTGTCGGAAAAACAAGCGTTTCCAAGCCATCAGGTACCGAATTAAAGCCGCTTACTTCAGCCAGTGCCCATTTTTCAAATTCCTTTGCGGGATCAAAACTTTCAAAAAAGCCCGGCACATATACCTCCGCCGAATACAGATCGTTGCTAACAGCGTTTACAACTTCGGCCCGACGGGGTATAAACTCCCCCCATAATGCTGCTGTTTTATTATTTACAAAAGACATGGTCAGACTTTTACCTACCAACATCTTTTCAACGATAACTTCGGTCCTTAAAAACATAAACTCATTCACTAATCATTTGCACACCTGCACATTATTTTCGCAGCGCTTTAAACTCCGATCCCGCTTTCCATCCCGGAAAGGTAGTTTCATCAGCAAGCTTTACGCCTATGTTATATAAAATATTGGCTATTTCGGCCATACCGGTGCAATCCATATCGGCACTGTAGTTATCTGATGGCTGATGGTAATTACTATCATTATATTCCTTCTTTTTGGCTTTGCCCCACTCTTCGCCATGCTCAATGCTATTCGCGCCATTGTTCATATCCAAAGCAGGTACGCCAACCTTGGCAAAATTAAAATGGTCCGACCGGTAATAACTACCCGCGCCCGGCCTTGCATCGCCTTTTAGCTCCAGGCCAAATTTAGCGGCTTCTGCGGCAACATAATCGTCCAGGTCATTCTGCCCCTTTCCGGTAATAGCGAGGTCTTTGGTTGGCCCAAAGAAACCCAGCGCATCCATGTTCAGGTTAGCAACTGTTTTAGCAAGCGGAAAAATAGGATGTGTGGCATAATATTCCGAGCCTAACAAGCCCTGCTCTTCGGCAGTAACCGCTAAAAACACAATGCTACGCTTAGGTTTTGTGGTTGCTTGGGCAAAGGTTTTGGCGATAGCCAATAATGATGCCGCGCCGCTGGCATTATCAACCGCGCCGTTATATATCGAATCGCCTTTAACGGGTGCGCCTACGCCTAAATGATCCCAGTGCGCACTGTAAATAATGGTTTCATCCGGTTTTTCGGTTCCCTTTAAAATAGCCACCACATTGTGCGACATGGCATACTTCAGCTTCAGGCTAATACCTACCGTTACATTCATATTCAGCGGTATTGCTTTAAAGTCCTTCTTCCGGGCTATGGCGCGCAGGTCTCCGGTGATACCTGCAGCACCAAATATTTTACCTGCCGTAGCTTCGGTTATCCAACCCTCAACCTGGCAGCGCCCCATGTGTTTATCGGCCTGCTGTAAATACAACTTACTGCCTGTATTACTGGTACGCACCACCTGCCAGCCATAACTTGCAGGCTCAGTTTGGTGAACTATTAATACACCCGCGGCGCCCTGCCTTGCAGCTTCTTCAAATTTGTAGGTCCAGCGGCCGTAGTAGGTCATGGTATCGCCTTTAAATAGCTTTTCGGGTGCTTTAAAACCAGGGTCGTTAACTAATACTACTACTACTTTGCCCTTTACATTCAGGCCCGCGTAATCATTCCAATGGTACTCTGGCGCTACAATGCCATAACCTGCAAAAACCATTGGCGCATTTTTTAACTGGATGGTATCCTGCTCGCGGCGACTGAATACTACAAAGTCATCAGCTTTTTTAAAGCTGAACCTGCCTTTAGGTCCGCTTACAACCATGCTATCGCTCGGCGTATTGGTTATCTCTACCATCGGCACATCCTGGAAATAGCTTCCATTATTACCCGGTGCTAAACCAAGTTTCTTAAATTCTGATGAGATATAGTTGATAGCCTTAGGCTCACCTGGTCCAAAAGGCTTACGGCCCATCAGCGAATCGTTAGCCAGAACAGCTATATGCGCTTTAATATCGTCTGCCGATACCGGTCCATAGGATTTTGTTTCTTCTTTTTGCTTGCAGCCAACCATCGCCGCAAGGCCAAAAATTAATGTGGTTTTAATGTAGTTCAGTTTCATGTAAAAGTGCTTTTACCAAACTTACATAAAATTGGGTTATCGGCATAACTCATCATCGCCCGTCCGGCCACTCTTGACTGCCGAAGCTTTAGCGAAGGTGACCTCTCTTCTCCTGCGGTGGAAAGAGGGTAAACTTCAATTTCCTTTTTTCTTAACCCTCTTTCCCGCTTGCGGAAGAGAGGGTCAAACAGCGAAGCGCATTTGGGGTGAGTCCACAACATTTTTGTAAAATACATGTTACCATTATGCAAAAGCATACATAACTTCGTCTTCAAAGAAAAACATATCATATGAAAAAGCTAATTCTTTCCGCATTAATACTGTTCACCATAACAGCAACGCAAGCACAAAACGTTGATCTTCGCCGTAAAATAGAAGTATCCGGCACCGCCGAAACAGAAGTAACACCTGATATCATCTACTTTAGCATCTCATTAAAAGAGTACATGGATGGCCGTAACCGGGTTGATATCACAACATTAGAAAACCAGTTAATTAAGGCTGTTGCCGATGCCGGCGTAGCTAAAGAGGACCTGACCATTAACAATATATCGGGCTATACTACCTACCAAAAAAAGAAGGACCCTAACTTTTTGGCAAGCAAACAATACCGTGTTAAGTTTCGCGATCTGAACAAGATCAACCAGATTCTGGGCGCTATTGATCCAAAAGGTATCCAGTCTACCTACATCGAAAGCTACGATTACTCAAAAATTGAGGACTTGAAAAAGGAACTTAAGCTAAAGGCCCTGATTGCCGCGCGAGATAAAGCAGCTTACCTGTTAACCGGTATTGGCCAAAAAACAGGCGACCCTATCAGTATTACCGAAATTGATAACGGAAATAATTTTGCACAGCCCCGCAATGTAATGTACATGGCAAAAGCCTCAAACGCCGATGTAGCAGCCGAGCAGGATATTGATTTTAAAAAGATAAAACTGACTTTCCAGGTGAACGCGGTTTTTGAGATTGTGAAGTAATAATTGATCTCACTAATAACGATGAGTTTTAAACATGGAGTGTTCGAAAGATTATAAAAAGCATTGGGCCTGTGCGATTCCCTCCCAACGGGAGGGTGCAGGGAGGGGTCCTATTGGGAAGTACATAGTGCAAATTACCCCTACCCGCCACTTCACAATCCGCCGCACCCTTCCCCAAGGAAGGAGTTTGATGGGTTGACCAACCTTTCGAACACTCCTGAGCTTAAAACCCATCGTTATTTAAAGCTATTTTGTAGCTTAGCCTATTATGAGCGATACCCCACGCGAAGATGTTCCCTCACGTAAAAAATTCTTTTACCCTGTAATAGATCAGTTACGGGCTTACCTGATAAAGTACGATCGTGAGGTAAAACTACCCGTTCAATATTCGGATCTGCTCCGTTTTAATTTCCATACCCCATTGTTAAATAAAGATGGCAGCGATACCCTTTGGCAAACTGTTTATTATGATGAGAGCGAGATGAAGGAGCTTTTTCCAAGCCTTACTTATATCTACGCCCTGCTCCATACCGATGGCGATACTAAAGCCATGGAGCACCTTTCGGTTGCCCGGATAGATTATTGCACGTTTGGTAATTCCAAGCCATTCCGTATCCGCATCATTAACCGTTTAAATGATAATTACGATCACTTTTATATTAAGGTATCCGACGCTTCGCGTATTTACGGGCTGGAGCTGGAACATATACTCTCGCCTAACCGCATCCTGTACATATCAAATGGCAACACCCTCATCGAAGAGCACATCCCCGGCTTACCCGGCGATGTGTTTATCAACCACAGGATAACAACATCCAAATTTAACCAGATACGCATTTGCAAAGAGTTTGTAAAGTTTAACGAACGCTGTTTTGTACGCCTGTTGGGCGATATGCGGAGTTACAATTTTGTGGTGGATATTACGCCCGATATTGAGGGTAACCAATACCGCATCCGCGCCATAGATTTTGATCAGCAATCGTACGAAGGCCGCCGTAAGTTTTACCTGCCCCATTTTTTTAAAGAGAATAACATACTGGTTAACCTGGGCATGAAATTCATTAACGAGACTACGATGAAACAATACCAGGAAGAAGAACGCAGCCTGATAGCTCAGCGGGTACGTATGGCACGGGTGCGACTGCACGACCTGATGAAAATAATGCGTATTGATGAGATATCGCCGAAAGAAAAAATTCAACAGCTTGCCGTTGACTTAGGCGAATACCATAAAAGCACGGCCTTTGAGCATTGTACCACCATGGGGCAAATACTTACCGAGCATATGCACATTATACTAACAAAGACAAAACCATAATATCATATTAAGATAATTATTTACCTAATACAAAAACATATTCTTCATTTATAGGTTATTTAATCACACAACAATTAAAAAATCTAACAAATGAAAACCACAGCAACAAAATCTGCGTCACAAGCTGACAGCATTGAAGATTCGGCACTTAACGAATTATTTATTGATGAATTAAAAGATATTTATTGGGCCGAAAAGCACCTGGCCAAAGCATTGCCAAAAATGATAAAGGGCGCTACATCTGCAGAGCTAAAAACAGCTATAGAAAACCACCTTACCGAAACGGAAAATCATATCACCCGCTTAGAGCAGGCCTTCGAATCGATCGGTGAAAAAGCAGTAGCTGTAAAATGTGAAGCGATGGCAGGTTTGTTAAAAGAAGGCGAAGAAATTATGAGCGAAACAGAAAAAGGCTCGCTTACACGTGATGTTGGCATTATATCGGCAGCGCAAAAAGTTGAGCACTATGAGATCGCGTCATACGGTACACTGCGCACTTTGGCAGGTGTATTAGGCTACAACAAAGCCGCTGAGTTATTGGAAGCTACTTTACAGGAAGAAAAAAACGCCGATAGTAAACTAACCGAAGTTGCTGAAGGCTGCGTAAACTCGCAAGCAGCAGCAGAGCCTAAAGAATAGTATAAACTTTGATTTTTGTTAAATCAAAATAATGAGTTATTGGTTATATAATCAATAACTCATTTTATTTACAACCTAAAATTTAATACCATGGCAGAGATAGCAGATAAAAAACTAACAGAGCAATTGCAAAACCTGCTCTCTATAGCTAACGACAGTATAGCAGTATATAAAAAGGCAACTAACGATGCCAAAGGGCCCGAATTTACAGCCCTGTTTAACGATTATCTGATACAACGCAGCGATGATGCCAAAGAGCTAAAAGAGGCAATTGTTGCAGCGGGCGGTAACCCTGAACAATCGGGCAGTGTATTAGGCACGTTAAACCGGTATTGGATAGGTATCAAAACTACCATCAGCAGTGACGAAGAGCGCATATTGCTCGAAGCCAGCGAATCGCATGATAAATCGGCAATTGCTGAGTATGATGAGGTTTTAAAATCAATTGAATTAAGCCCCGGGTTAAGGGCAATTTTAGAAGATCAAAGGGCCGGAATAGAAAAAGCCCTGATAAGGGCAGAGCAATTAGGCAGGGTATATTCATCCTGATAACCAGCATAAAAAAACCCGCTAATAGCGGGTTTTTTTATGCACTCTTAACTATATCTTCGCAGTCATCTTCCCAGCCCAGGTAACAGGCATACCAGTGGGCGCACTTTTCTAACAGGTCCTGCTCATCATGCTCATCTTTGTCAACTACCTGAGCAAAGAATATTATTTTCTCTGTATTGCCTACAGCATTTTTATAGGTGTAATAAAAGTGCCTGCGGCCGGCCGATTTAATTTTCGCTGTCTCTGTTTCTGATAAAACATCTGTGTGAACAATATGCACTAATGAACGTGTCGGCATGTAATAAATAAATAGATTCTCATCTGTTGATGTGGGATCCTCGCATAAAAGGAACTCTGGCAATTTCTGTTTCATAACTTAATATTTTTTGATCAGATTTTAAACTTGTATATATACCTATCCAAAAAATATGCCCCGCACTTTTGTACCCGGTCACGTTTGCATTATGCTGTAAAAGAGAATATTCAACGCATTGATTTATCTAATTTTTAATTAATTAATAAAATTTCAAGTTATTGTTTTCATAAAAATACCTAATAACTTTCCTTTAAATACAATTTGTTTACAAGTATGAAATTGCATTTATACCGATTTTTTAGTTCAAGCCCATAAAAAAACCCGGGCTAATGACCCGGGTTTTGTACAATAATTAGTACAGTTTTATTATATCGTATCCGGCCTTCTTATTAAGCCCAGCAGCAATGATATGATAGCGATAACCAACAATGCATGAATAAGCCCTGTAGCCGAATAAACAAATACTCCTAATGCCCATCCTATGATCAGAATAATGGCAACTATATACAGTAATGAGTTCATAACTTGTGTTTTTAGTTAATAATTAAAATTTCTTCTTATAAAAGTATTTCAAAACGAAATTGTTTTAATTATTATGCTAAAAATACCTAACTTATAACTTCAGCCATTTTTTACGTACTACTATATTCGCTTCGCTTGGTATACCAATGTCTTCTATATGATATTTAACCAGGTTGCTTTTTAACAACGTTACAGGTAGGTTTTTTACAATACCATCGCGTACAGCGGTAATTACAACTTTATCGCCGGGCTTTTTAAGGGCCAATACTTTATCAGGTTCGTTGGTTAACAGCAAACCATCAATAGCAGCAAGTTCATCGTTTACATTTATACCGTCTATCCAGGCAGCGCTGTTACGTGCTACGGCTGTTACAATATATTTGCCATTGGCCTTTACTACCGTTGCACCAAGGGTTATTGTGGTTTTACCGGCATTGTCGTCTGTCAGCTTATAGCCGGCATAGGCCAGGTACTTGTTACAATCCAGGTCGGCAACGCCATAAATGTATTTGTTATAAAAATCATCCAGGTTTTTACCGGCAAATTTTTCTAATGCTGTTTTAAATTCGGCATCGGTATATCCTCTGTTTTTTATTTTATAATACTCGTTATACATATACCGCATCACATCATCTAATGATTTTTCTCCTTTGGTATTGTTAATGATCATCAGGTCGAGCATCATAGCCACAATACCGCCTTTACTGTAATATGATATAGTTGAATTGGTACTATTCTCATTAGGGCGGTACAATTTAATCCAGGCATTAAAGCTCGCATCATTGAGCGATTCGATCTTTGCTCCCGGCTGGTTGGTTACCGTAGTAATGTTATTGGCCAGGCGTGCCAGGTAATCGTCAACCGGGTAAAGGTGCGTGCGCCTGATGATAATATCCTGGTAGTATGAGGTAAACCCTTCGGCTATCCAAAGGTTGGTAGTATAGTTTTCTTTATCATAATCAAACGGGCCTAAAGCAATGGGCCTTAAGCGCTTTACGTTCCATACATGAAAATGCTCATGAGCGGCAAGCGCCAAAAAGTTTTCGTACCCGCCCCTTGTCGCATAATTATCGCGAGATGCGCCTAAAACCGTCGAGCTTAAATGCTCAAGGCCGCCGCCGCCTTTTGTATAATTATGTACAATAAAAACATAGCGCTTATTAGGGTTCTCTCCAAAAACAGCAACTTCTTCTTGTACCACTTTGGTAAAATCGCGCTTCAGGTCTTCTTTGTTATAATTGCCACCATTTACCATGGCAACCTGGTAATGTACCCCATCCACATCAAAATCAAAAACATCCTGTGTCCCCACCTCTATCGGCGAATCGAACAGGATATCATAATTAGGTGCACTCAACGTAAACTGATTGCCGTTAACATGCTCTAAACTTGTTGAAACGGTCGTCCAGTTTTTATAAGGCTCAATATGTATTTGTGATGGCAGGTCCAGCATCCCTACAGGGTACATAAACAAACCCGAGGTTGAAAGAAAGCCATGCGCGGCATCAACAAAACTTGTCCTAACCGATATTTCAAAGCAATATACCCGGTAGCTTATTTTGATATTGGTATACGCACCATTAACAACACGCCAGGTATTTTTATCGGTTTTGTAGGTAGTTAAAGTGGTACCGTTACTGCTGGCTACAAAGCCCTCTACATTTTTACCAAACTCACGTATCAGGTAAGAGCCAGGTGTCCACACAGGCATTTTAACATCAATTTCCTGTTGGTGCAGCCCTGTCAAATTCATTTCAATATTTACATAATGCGCCTGTGCTTCAGGGAAAGTTACATTATAATTAACAGGTACTGCCGCGGTAACAGGTATTGCATTTACACTCATAAAAAGGGAGATTATATATAAAACGATCGGGTAACTTTTTTTCATTTTCAGCAAGTTACAAATTTACCCAAACATTAAAAATATGACTTAAAAGTAAGTGCAAAATCTGTAAAATGGTTGATACATATAACTATTATGAAACCTAACTAAATTAGTTTTGCTTCGTAATTGATAACAAAAATAAAATGTTGGAAGAACCTATATCCCGGAGGTTATTACATGTAGCCAAAATTTACCTGGGCGCTTTTTCAAAGCGGGTGGAGGAGTTGGATATAAACCGTTACCATTTTATATTACTCCTTATTGCCGAACACGAAGGCCAGCTTACCCAAAAAAAATTAGCCGGAATTACCGGGAAAGACAAATCATCAATGGTAAGTATTATTGATACCCTGACTGATAAAGGTTACGTGTACCGCGAAATAAACCCCGGCGACAGGCGCGAACAGTTAATCAAGATAACAGATAAAGCAAAGGCGGATATACCGGCCATTAAAGAATCTTTTAATTTATTGAACATTAAGGCCGCCGAAGGCATTAGCGACGAAAAGTTGAATATATTTAATGATGTTTTACAACAGATGACACAAAACCTAAAACCGCTTGCCGCCAACCCTGTATCGTTCAGGTTAAAAAAATCTAAACCATTAATACGCAAATCATAACCATGAAGCCTAAATACATTATTTACCCCTTACTCATTTTATTAATAGGTTACCTTATCTACAATAAGTTTTATGGTGGCAAAGCCAAAGAAGCCGCGGCCGCAAGCGGTGGTGCCGGTGGCGGAAAAAAAGGTAAAAAAGGTGGCGGCCCTGTGCCCGTTAACGTAATGATAGTAAAGGATACTGTTTTTGCCAATGCTATAGATGTAACCGGCAGCATTGCCGCAAACGAGCAGGTTGAACTGCGCAGCGAAACAGCCGGAAACATTACAGGCATATTTTTTAACGAGGGCCAGCATGTTAACAAGGGGCAGTTATTGGTTAAAGTTTACGATCAGGACCTGCAGGCATCGTTAAAGCAAATACAGGTGCAGATCAAACTGGCCGAACAAACTGAGTACCGTAACAAGATATTATTGAGCAAACAAGCCATCAGTAAAGAGGAGTACGATATATCAGAAACATCGTTAAACTCATACCAGGCGCAGGCCGAGCTGATAAAAGCACAAATAAAAAAGACAGAAGTACGCGCGCCCTTTTCGGGAATAATTGGTTTGCGTAACATCAGCCCGGGTGGTTACTTATCCCCGCAAGGCTCAATTGCTACGCTGGTAAATATCGATCCTGCAAAAATTACTTTTACCGTTCCCGAAAGGTACCTGTCGCTCATACATGTTGGCAGCAAAATAAACTTTAATGTAGAGAGTTCCCGCGATAAATTCACCGGTGCGGTTTACGCTATCGAACCTAATATCGATATCGAATCTCGCTCGGTAACCCTGCGTGCCAAGGCCGATAACAAGAACGGTGCGCTAAAAGCAGGCGCCTTCGCCAAAATACATTTCGCGCTCGATCAGATCCCTAAAACCATACTGGTACCAACCGAAGTGGTGATACCTGATATTAAGGGTAGCAACGTGTATATTGCTAAAAATGGAACAGCCGTGCCACGCGCCATTAAAACCGATACCCGTACCGAAACCAAACTACAGGTTGTTGACGGCCTTAAACCCGGCGATAGTTTAATTGTGAGCGGTATTATACAAATGCGCCCTAAAGTGGCAATTAAGGTTATAAAAGTTATTCATTAAGCAATTATGAGTTTATCCTCTGTCAGTATAAAAAGGCCGGTTTTAGCTACCGTATTCTCCATAGTAATTGTGGTATTCGGTGTTATTGGTTATAACTTTTTGGGTGTCCGCGATTTCCCTTCGGTCGATCCTCCTATTATAACCGTGAGCACCAGCTACGCGGGTGCCAACTCGGATGTTATCGAATCGCAGATAACCGAGCCGCTCGAAAAAGCGATCAATGGTATCCCGGGTATCCGTAACATCTCATCAACAAGTAACGTAGGTTCAAGTAACATCACGGTTGAGTTTAACCTGGATGCCGACCTGGAAACCGCCGCGAATGATGTGCGCGATAAAGTGGGCCAGGCACAGCGCCAGCTACCGCAGGATATTGATGCCCCGCCGGTAGTAACCAAGGCCGATGCCAATGCCGACCAGATCATTACCGTTACCGTAAGCAGTAATACCCGTAACATTTTGCAGATTGATGATTATGCCGAAAACGTATTGCAACAGGCCTTGCAAACTGTACCCGGTGTAAGCTCTGTAAACGTGCAGGGGCAACGCCAGTACGCCATGCGCTTATGGATAGACCCTAACAAACTAACTGCCTTAGGCCTCGCCGCAAGCGATATCAGCGATGCTTTAAGCCGCGAGAACGTGGAGCTGCCCGCAGGTAAAATTGAAGGTAACAATACTGAGCTTACTATACGTGCTTTAGGTAAACTGAGCACCGAAAAGGATTTTAACAACCTCATCATCAAAGCCGATAGCAGCCACGTAATACACCTGAGCGATGTGGGTTATGCCATATTAGGATCGGCAAACGAAGAAACCGCTTTAAAGGAATCTGGTGTACCCGAGGTTGGTTTGGCCATTGTGCCGCAGCCGGGAGCAAACTATGTACAGATAGCTAAAGATTTTTATAAAAAACTCGACCAGATAAAAAAGGACCTTCCGCCGGATATTAAGGTGGAAGTTGCTTTGGATAATACCCGTTTCATCAACCAATCCATAACCGAGGTTGAGGAGACTTTGGGCTTGTCGTTCGTATTGGTGGTGATCATTATTTACCTCTTCTTCCGCGATTGGATCATTGCTTTCCGCCCGCTTATCGATATACCGGTATCGCTCATCGGTACATTCTTTATCATGTACATTTTTGGCTACTCCATCAATATATTAACCCTGTTGGGGATAGTACTGGCAACGGGCCTGGTAGTTGATGATGGTATCGTTGTCACGGAGAACATCTACAAAAAGGTAGAAGAAGGTATGCCTGTGCGTAAAGCAGCTTTTGAAGGCTCTGCCGAGATCTTTTTCGCGGTAGTATCCACTTCGGTTACTTTGGCAGCGGTGTTTTTACCCATCATGTTCTTGCAGGGCTTTACAGGCCGTTTATTCCGGGAATTTGCCGTCGTCGTCGCGGGCTCGGTATTGATCTCAGCTTTCGTATCGCTTTCGCTTACACCGATGCTGAACGTGAAGCTGATCCGCAAGAACTCTAAAAAATCAAAGTTCTACGAAAAAACAGAACCTTTCTTTGTGTACATGACAACCTCGTACACCGAGTCGTTAGTGAAATTCATGAAACGAACCTGGGTATCTGTTGTTATCCTTGTAGGTTCGTTCGTAATCATATTCTTCATTTTCCGCAGCATCCCGCAGGAAGTTGCCCCGCTTGATGACCGCAGCTTGCTCCGCGTTTCGGTAACCGGCCCCGAAGGTGCATCATATGAGTTTATGACGCGTTACATGAACAAGGTATCACAACTGATAGAAGACTCCATCGCAGAAAAGAGGATAAACATTGCTATTGTTTCGCCTGGGTTTGGCGGCTCGGGCGGCGTTAATACAGGCTTCGGCAGGGTAGGTCTTGTACCTGTAGATGAGCGTAAAAGGAGTCAGCAGCAAATTGCCGATTTTTTAACCAGGCGATTGGCAAAAATGCCCGATGCGCGTGCTTTTGTAGTACAAGAGCAAACCATAAGTGGTGGCGGTAGCGGCGCGCGTACCTCATTACCTGTACAATATGTGCTGCAGAATCAGGATTTCGAAAAAATAAGGAAGGTATTGCCGAAATTTTTAGCCGAGGCCAATAAAAGCGCAGAGTTCCAAACGGTGGATGTAAACCTTAAGTTTACCAAGCCGCAACTATCCATAGTTACCGACCGTGACCGTGCCCGTGACTTAGGTGTTTCTGTATCCGATATAGCCAAAACGCTACAGCTTTATTATAGCGGTGGCCGCCTTGATTATTTTATCATCAACGGTAAACAATACCAGGTAGTGGCCCAGGTAGACCGCGCCAACCGCGATCAGCCGCTCGACTTGAAATCGGTATACGTGCGTAGCTCTACCGGCAAATTGGTCCAGTTGGATAACGTAGTAAAGATCTCCGAAAACTCTACCCCGCCATCAATTTATCACTTTAACAGGTTTAAATCGGCAACGGTATCAGCCGGGCTTGCACCGGGCGTAACCATTGGCGATGGTATTAAAGAAATGCAGCGCATTGCAAAATCAGTTATCAAAGACCCGTCATTCAGCTCAGATCTTGCCGGCCCCTCTCGCGATTTTGCCGAAAGCTCATCTAACATCATGTTCGCGTTTGGCTTTGCATTGCTGCTGATATACCTCGTTCTTGCCGCGCAGTTTGAAAGCTTTATCGATCCCTTGGTGGTAATGCTTACAGTGCCCATGGCTATCGCTGGTGCATTCTTATCGTTATGGTTATTTAATCAAACACTAAATATTTTCAGCGAAATTGGTATGATCACGCTGGTGGGTTTGGTAACCAAAAACGGGATCCTTATTGTTGAGTTTGCCAACCAGCGGATGGAGCATGGCCTGCAAAAATTTGAAGCCGTAGTTGAATCTGCAACATCGCGTTTACGCCCTATTTTAATGACAAGTTTGGCCGTAGTATTAGGTTCGGTGCCTATCGCTTTCGCTTTGGGCGCGGGCGCAAAAAGTCGTGTATCGTTAGGTATTGTAATTATGGGTGGGATGCTGTTCTCGCTTATCCTAACATTATATGTTATCCCTACAATGTATGTATTGCTTGCACCAAAGGTTAAACACAACCCTGATGAAGACCCGATGGAACTGGAAGCACAAGCCGATATTGAAGGTAAACCGATCAAAAAAAATTAAGGTAATTACAATGAGAGCTTTTAAAATATTCTTACTTATACTTTGTACAGCACTGGCGGCCACTGCACAGCAGGCAGCACCCTTGCTCGACTTAAAAGACGCGATTGATATTGCCCTGAAAAACAATTACAATATCAAGCTCACAAAAAACTCCAATGCTATTGCAGCCAACAACGTTACACTGGGTAATGCGGGGGTACTGCCACAGGTTGCAGGTAATTTTACATCAACCAATAGTATACAGGATACAAAGCAAACCCGCTCAGATGGTAGTGTTAACCAAATAAACGGAGCAAAAAACAGCAGTTTAAATTATGGTGTAAGCCTTAACTGGACCATTTTTGATGGCTTTGGTATGTTTGCAAATTACGACCAGCTAAAAGCCCTGAACGCACTGAGCCAGATCAGCTCGCGGGATACTATCGAAAGTACCATTGCCAACGTAATATCTACCTACTACCAACTGGTTAATCAAAACCAGCAGATAAAAGCATTACGTGGCGCTATTGAAATATCAAGAACACAGTTGCAGTACGCGCAAGATAAGCTGGATGTTGGCCGTGCATCGGGCCTGGACGTATTAAATGCCAAGGTAAACCTCAATACCGATACATCAAACTTGCTGGTACAGGTGCAAAACTACAAATCGATAAAGATCAGGTTTAATCAATTACTGGCCCGCGATCTGAACATTGATTTTTCAGTGGTCGATAATATTCTTGTTGATGATAAGCTGATCCTGGTTGATATTATTAACCAGGCGCAAACAGCAAATCCATCCATACAATTATCACAAATTAATCAACGGCTTGCCGAAATTAATCTGCGCCAGGTAAAGGCATTACGTTACCCATCGGTAGGCCTTACATCGGGCTATAATTTTACCGATGCGAAAACCCCGGCAGGTTTTACAAGCCAGCAAAATACACACGGCTTTAATTATGGCTTAACTGCATCCATCAATATATTTAATGGGTTTAACCAATCGCGTAAGGAAGCTAATGCCAAACTGCAGATCGATAATGCCAACATCAACTCAAGTAAAACAAAGCAAAACATAGAAGCCCAGATAAATGATCTGTACATCAGTTACGTATCCGGGCTTGAATTAATGAAGATAGACCTATCTAACGTATCCATCGCAAAGCAAAATCTCGATATTTCTTTAGAAAAATATAAACTCGGCAACATTACGCCATTAGAGATCAGGGAGGCCCAAAGGAACTACATAAACGCCCAATCCATGTACTACCAGGCCCAATATCAGGCCAAAACAGCAGAGATAAGTTTAAAAGAGATCACTAATAATATTAATATTCAATAAATATTTTATTTTTTCTCATTTAAAGCATTATTTTTGAAGCCAATGGCTGAACCTAAATTTAAATTATGCTTATTGATTGACGATAACTTTATCGACAATTTTGTTACGCGTAAAATTTTAGAAACAAGCAACTTTGCTGAACAGATCGTTGTTATACAATCTGCACCGGAAGCTATTGCCCAGATACAGGCAAAAAAAATACAGCCTGATGTGATATTTTTAGACATCCGTATGCCTTTTATGGATGGCTTTGAATTTTTAAAAGAGTTTGATATGCTGCATCTTGATGATAATAAAAAGATCAAGATCTTTATGCTGTCATCATCTCTTGATCCTGTTGATTTCAAATTATCAAACGAAAACAAATACATTACCCAGTTTATCCACAAACCGCTTACGCATAAGGTTTTGGAGTCTATCATTTTGTAGCGCATGATATTAGTTGCCGACAGCGGTTCATCAAAAACAGATTGGCTGATCGACATTCCGGGCCAGCAACCACAAGGATTTACCACCGCCGGAATTAACCCTTACTTTTTAACGGAAAAAGAGATCATCAAAATACTGCAATCGCAGTGTGCCGATACTGTTAAAAAGGCCGGCAAAATTGACGAGATCTATTTTTTTGGCGCAGGCTGCAGTAACCCCGATAAGCGCGAAATGGTATCGAACGCGTTGAGCCATGTTTTTCCTAAGATATTTATTAGTGTTGATACCGATCTTTTAGGATCGGCTTATGCCACCTGTGGCACTGAAAAAGGTTATTGCTGTGTCCTGGGTACCGGCTCAAACGTATCTTTTTTTAATGGCGAAAGTATTGTAGATGGCAACCACGGTATCGGTTATGTTTTAGGCGACGAAGGTTCGGGAACATACTTTGGCAAAAAACTGATCACTGATTACCTGTATGGCAACATGCCGGCAGATATCAGCCATCAGTTTACCGAGCGTTTCCAGCTTGATAAGGAGCAAGTGATCAAAAAGGTTTACCAGGAAAGCCATGCCAATACCTACCTGGCATCATTCGCACGTTTTTTAAGTGCCACCAAAGAAACTTTTTACACCCGCGAACTCATAGAAGCAGGCTTTACCGAGTTTATTGAAACCAACATAAAAACTTACCGCGACCACCAGAAATACAAATTCCACTTTGTAGGCTCAATAGCATACCACTTTCGTGATATATTGGCCATGCTTTGCAGCGAGAACGACATCCAACTGGGCAAAGTTATCAAACAACCCATAACCGACCTGATGGAATTTGTACTCACCCACAACGTATAATTACACCACAGAACCATCCGCGGGTAATTTCTTCCATTTCTTAATCGCGGCCTTATATCCTATAAATATGATGCCTATTAAAGCAAGCACACAAGCAAATTTGGCAATATAATCACCGCACCTTACATAAAAGGTCAGATCGGAATTGAGGTTGATATCTTGTTTTATGGCAGCCTGTTTCCACCACTCACTATGTTGCACAATATCGCCACGCTGGTTAACAAAGGCAGAAATACCCGTATTAGCCGAACGGCAAACCCAGCGCCGGGTTTCTATCGCGCGGAGCTTTACATAGTCTAAGTCCTGGTCCTTACCCGAAGTATTTCCCCACCAGCCATCATTAGTGATGATGGCGATAAACTGGGCACCCCTTTTTACGTAAGTTGCCACATACTCACCGTATATTGATTCGTAACATATAACGGGTGCCACACCAATACCTGCCTGCGAGTAAAACACGCTCGGCTCTTTTTGCTTGCCATAGCTGCCGGCAGATTCGCCTAAGAATGAAAATATAGGTTTAAAAACAGCCGAACCAAAGGGTATTTCTTCGGCACCAGGTACTAATTTCGATTTATGATAAAACTGCACATTAGCCGAGTTTTCAATATTCACCGCAGCGTTAAAAACATCATAGAACTGGCTGCTTCCCGCTATCGGGTTAGCCGTTGGTGTTACTTGGCTGTTATACAGTTTAGTGGTTTCTATCCCGGTGATTACATTGCCGTTTTTGTACTTATTTAAAAACTGTTGTATCTGGGCATAGCTGCTTGTCGTTCTAAATTTATCTTCATCCACAGCATCAGGCAAGGCCGACTCCGGCCATATAAAGAACTCCGTATTGGTTTGCCCAACCGAATCGGAAAGGTGTGTGAGCGTTGCTATTTGCTGCGTTACAGGCAGCTGGTTATTTTTAATATAGGGGTCAACATTGGGTTGCACAACAACAATGTTTGCCGGGTCTGCAGCTTCCACGTAAGTATAATACATGTATAACGACAAGCTGAGCGGCAGCAGGATAGTGAGTGTAAGTGCAGCCACAAGTTTTAACCGATCGCGCTTTGCCTGGCTTTCACTAATACCCATGTAAATTAAAAAGATGAGGATATTGGCCGCCCAGATCCAAACTGTACCGCCATAAACACCCGTAACCGAATACCATTGTACCCATTGGTGGCTTATTGCGAAGCCGTTGCCAAACGTCATCCAGGGGAAGGCCAGGTCCCAGCTTTGATGCAGGTATTCGTACCCTATCCAAAAACAAACCAAGGCAATTAAACTTAAATTACGGCTTGCATATTTTCGCAGCTTGAAATATAACCAAAACGCCAATGCCATCAGCAACGGCCCTAGCGCGTATGGGATCAAAGTTACGGGTATGGCAATTACGGGCCCAATGATCTTTAGCGAGTTATAAACCCAATAAATTGAAAGCGTATTCCAGATAAAGAAACCTAAAAAGCTCACACGGAATATCTTTCGCCCCTTGCCTTTGGTATCCGATTGGATGATATCCTCTATCGCCACCAGCATCGGCACCAAACCGAAAAACAAAATAAAACTGGTATAGTGCATTGGCGGCCAGGCCAACCATAACAATAAGCCCGATATAATGGCTAATAATATATTTCTTTTCATTATTCTTTTAAACCGTTATTGCGAGGCCCGAAGCAATCTCTGCGCGATAGGTATCCAATCGATATTATCATCCTCCGCAGAGGTTGCTTCGGGCCTCGCAATGACGTAATTTTTATAAATTTATTCTTCGTCCTCGTCGTCCTGGTATTTATTTTTCTTCTTTTGCACTTCCAAACCTGCAACGCAAACTACAAATTCTCCCTTAACGGGGTGCGTTTCAAAATAGGCTTTTACTTCGGCAACAGTACCGCGCACGGTTTCTTCAAACATCTTTGTCAACTCACGCGATACGGAGGTTTGTCTGTCGGCGCCAAAGTAAGTACTCATTTCATCCAGCGTTTTCATTATCCTGTGCGGCGATTCGTAAAATATAATGGTACGCTCCTCTTCGGCTAAAGCTTTAAAACGTGTTTGCCGGCCTTTTTTTGCCGGCAAAAATCCTTCGAAGCAAAACCTGTCTGTCGGGAAACCCGAGTTTACCAGCGCGGGTACAAAGGCTGTAGCTCCGGGCAGGCACTCAATTGCCAGATCGTGTTTTAATGCTTCGCGTACCAAAAAGAAACCCGGATCGCTGATGGCAGGCGTACCCGCATCAGATATCAGTGCGATATTTTTCCCCTCCTTTAAAAAGCGGATAATCTCGTTAGTGCTTTGGTGCTCATTATGCTGATGATGCGCATACACTTTTTGGCTGATGCCAAAATGCTTGAGCATAGGCGCGGATGTACGCGTATCTTCTGCCAATATAATATCGGCTTCCTTTAAAATGCGGAGCGCCCTCAAGGTAATATCCTCCAGGTTGCCTATGGGTGTGGGTACTAAGTATAATTTTCCGCTCATTTTGTTAGTGGCAGTGGCAGTGTGTAGTGGCAGATATACTTGCAGGTAAAAAAAACCTGCTACTGCTACCTAAAACTGCTACTTTAAAAATATCTTTGTTCCATAAATATAAAACAATGCTGCAAGTTAGTTATATCCGCGAAAACAGGGACCATGTATTGGAACGTTTAGCGGTAAAAAATTTTAAACAACCCGAATTGGTTGATGAGGTGATCAAATTAGACGAGCAACGCCGTCAAACTCAAGGTGTCGTTGATGATCTGAAAGCACAAGGCAATGCATCTGCAAAACAAATTGGTCATTTGATGATGACTGGAAAAAAAGAAGAGGCAGATGCTCTTAAAGCACAATCAAGTGGTTGGAAAGAAGAGATTAAAACTTTAGAAGAGCAGTATTCTAAAATAGAAGAAGAATTAAATCAAAAGCTGGTAACCCTGCCTAACCTGCCCCACAGCAGTGTACCTAAAGGTTTTGTTGCCGAAGATAACGAGGTAGTTTTAGAGAACGGCCAAAAGCCCGACCTGTATGCAGGTGCTTTGCCGCACTGGGAGCTTGCTGCCAAATATAAACTGATAGACTTTGAGCTGGGCGTTAAAATAACCGGTGCAGGCTTCCCTGTGTATACTGGTAAGGGAGCGAAGCTTCAACGCGCTTTGATCGCTTTCTTTTTGGACGAAGCTGAAAAAGCAGGTTATGATGAAATGATGCTGCCTTTGGTGGTGAACGAGGCTTCAGGATTTGGTACAGGACAGCTTCCCGACAAGGAAGGCCAGATGTATTACATTGGCGAAGATAAATTATACCTGATACCTACCGCCGAAGTACCCATTACCAACCTTTACCGTGATGTAATTTTAAAGGCTGATGAACTACCTGTAAAAAACTGCGGCTATACTGCATGTTTCCGCCGCGAGGCTGGCTCATATGGCGCGCACGTGCGCGGCCTAAACCGCCTGCACCAGTTTGATAAGGTGGAGATAGTACAGGTCGTTCAGCCCGAAACATCATATAATGTATTGGAAGAAATGAGCACACACGTACAGAGCCTGCTGCAAAAGTTAGGTTTGCCATACCGTGTATTGCGCCTTTGCGGTGGCGATATGAGCTTTGGCTCGGCGCTAACCTATGATATGGAAACCTGGAGCGCGGCACAACAACGCTGGCTGGAGGTTTCTTCTGTATCCAACTTCGAAACCTTTCAAAGCAACCGCTTAAAACTGCGTTTCCGTAATGCGGAAGGTAAAACCCAACTGGCGCATACGCTAAATGGCAGCGCCCTGGCTCTACCACGTATTGTGGCTACCCTGTTAGAAAATAACCAAACCGAACGCGGCATTAAGATACCCGATATATTGGTACCTTATACCAAATTTGAGTGGATAGATTAAATCACATTAGTCATATTAACAAAAGAGGGGCATTTTTCAATGCCCCTCTTTTTATTTTATAGTCTTTTTAAATTAGCCTGCGCACGGTTGTAGCCTGTGTTATCTTTAAGCCATCAAGATTACTCAGTAAATTTAGTCCGGGGGTTTTTCCGGGTTCAATTGTACCTTTGCTATCATCAATACCTAAAAACCGCGCGCCGTTTATGGTTCCCCACTGTATTAATTGTTCGAGTGTAAGCCCATCAAATTTTTGCTGCAGCATCTTCATTTCATTTAAAATACATAGCTTGTTATTTGATGCAAGGCTATCTGTACCCAGCGTGATGTTAAAACCCTGCTCAACAAACAAATCTACTTTTGGTAAGCGGTTTTCTATGTACAAATTAGCATTGGGGCAAAAGCACCAGTGTATTTTACGATCAAAGCGTTTTGCAAAGTAAATATCCTTGAGGTTGGTGTAAGTATTATGTACCATTAATACCCTTTGCTTGTTACTTAACAGCGGGATAACCGTTTGTAAAGAATTACGGGCCTGTGGTTTAAAGGAAGATATATCCATGTTAAAATCATCGTACAACTCTAAAAACTCGCCTGTTTTATAACGGTACAGCTTATTTTCTTCTTCCGATTCCTGGTTGTGTATGCTCAGTAAGTTTGGCCCCTTGCCTTCACAAAGTTTATAAATGTACTTAAACAACTCCTTACTTACCGAATATGGCGCGTGTGGTGTAATAGAGTGCGATGTATCTTTAAATTGTTCGCAAATTTTGGTGGCGGCATTATATACTTCTTCAGCCTTTTGGGGTAAAAATCCAAAAACTTCAATAAAAGTGTGGTAGTGTAATTTGCTGCTTTTTTTGAGCGGGGCGGTTATACCACTGTTAGCAATATCCCCAACGGCAACAATCCCGTTTTTGTACATTTCTTCGTCGGCCCTTTCGGCAGCATCGGTTATTTCTTTTTCGTCAATATTTCTGAAAGCCTGTACTTCTTTTATAAAGCTAACAAGCCCTTTGTGCGGGGTGATCTTATCTTTAAGATGGGATAATTCAACATGGCAGTGTGTATTTATAAAACCGGGGCAAATTATTCCGCTAAAGGTTTCTGTTTTTATACCATCATCAGCTGTTGGTTTTAGGCCATCATCAACGGCAATAATTTTACCATAATCGTCAACTGTAATAACTCCATTTTTAATCGGATCGGCATTAGCAGGAAAAATGTAATCGGCTTTAAATTTCTTCATTAACGGAACTTACTCTTAGTTACAAAAACAATTAAAAATGACTACTTTACATATTAACTGAAAGTAATTTTTTTTGTTTTTATAATAAAACAAACTTAATAAAAAGATAGACTTTTAAATTTAACTAACTTTGCATTATAATGCAAAAAAACAAAACGGATATCCGTAGTCTAAATCTGGAAACCCTGCAAAAGCAATTTATTGAATTAGGGGAGAAAAGCTTTAGGGCTAAACAGGTTTATGAGTGGCTTTGGAAAAAGTCATGCTTTTCGTTTGACGAAATGAGCAATCTTTCAAAAGAACTACGTCAAAAACTTGATGAGCTTTTTATAATCAATAATGTAAAAGTAAACACTTCGCAGTACAGTTCTGACAAAACCATTAAAAATTCTTTTGTTTTACATGATGGACACCTTATTGAAGGCGTTTTAATTCCGGCTGATGACCGCATGACGGCCTGTGTATCATCACAGGTAGGTTGCAGCCTTACCTGTAAATTTTGTGCTACAGGGTACATGGAACGTAAACGCAACCTTAACCCTGACGAAATTTACGACCAGGTAGTATTGATAGACCAGCAGGCACGAAAAAATTACAACCATAACTTAACTAATATTGTGTACATGGGCATGGGCGAACCCCTGCTTAACTATGCCAATGTTTTAAAATCGATAGAGCGTATTACTGCCGAAGACGGGCTTAACATGGCAGCTAAACGGATAACGGTATCAACCGCCGGCATCGCCAAAATGATAAAAAAGCTGGGTGATGATGGAGTTAAATTTAACCTCGCCTTATCGTTACATGCCGCTAATGATGAAAAGCGTAACGAGATAATGCCTATTAATGAGCAAAATACATTAAAGGCCTTAGCCGAAGCATTAAAATACTATTTCGCTAAAACCAAAAACCCGGTTACTTACGAGTACATTGTTTTTAATGACTTTAATGACGAATTGCAGGATGCTGCCGAACTGGCTAAATTTTGCAAACATGTACCCTGCAAAGTAAACATCATCGAATACAACCCTATATCTTTTGCCAGTTATTTGAATGCTGATGTAGATAAAATTGAAGCCTTTGCTGATTATCTGCGTAAGCAGGGTATTACCACCAATGTACGCCGCAGCCGCGGTAAAGATATTGATGCCGCCTGCGGGCAGCTGGCAATAAAAGATAAAGCTTTAGAGGCTTAATCAAATTTTCTCAAAAAAAACACTTTCATAGCGCAGGTTTTTATCGGGGCCGGCATCTTATGCTTTAAAACCCCTTTCAACCTAATTAATTGTGTTATGAAAAATAAAGCATTTGCATTTACAACCGGCGTGGCAATATTGTTAACTATCATTGTCGCCTGCAAAAAATCATCAACTGATACCGGCAGTACCTCCGGTACGGTAACTATTGGTGCCGGAGTACCGGATGTTTTCAAAAAAATATATGGCGCTACCTCGATCTATATTGACGGTAATTATGTGGTGATCAAAGCCACCAGCCTGCCCGACCATAAATCACCTTATTACCAGGGCACCCAATGGGCATCAACCAAGTATGAAGCCTACAACGGTACTAATACACTTTGGAACCAAAACCCAAACAGCATTGCCGAAAGTGATTGCACTTATAAAATACCATTGAACCCTGTAGTTGCAACTACTCACGCCACTACGCCGGGCGGCCCCATAGGTGTTGCCATAAACGGTGTACCTATTTTTAACCAATACGCGGCAATGGGTGCAGCTTTAACAGGCGAAATAAACAGCTTTGACCAGTACGACGGTCACCCCCAGCAACAAGGCCAATATCATTACCATGCCGAACCCTATTATTTAACTGCCAATAAAGGTAAAGATGCCCTTTTGGGCTTTTTACTGGATGGATTTCCGCTTTACGGGCCAACAGAGAATGGCAAAACCATTGCCAATAGCGACCTTGACGTTTATCATGGCCACACAACGGTAACTGCCGATTATCCGAATGGTATTTATCATTACCATACAACAGCAGCCTCACCTTATATTAATGGCAACGGATTTTATGGAACAGCGGGTACTGTTACTAATTAGCTATATTTTACTGATGGTGCTGCTGCTGGTGGCTAACAGTTGCGGCAGCGGCGCCGATGGTATAAATAGCAATACCTTCCGGGTAAGAATGGACGATAAGGGGTTTAACCAACGTGGCGAACTTTTATACTACCATAACAAGCCCTTTACCGGCCTGAGTTACGGCCTTTTTGCCAATGGCGATACTGCCAGATTTTGCCAGTTTACGAATGGCAAACAGAATGGTTTGTTAAAATGGTATTATCCAAACAGGCAGTTGGCACAGCTTCGTTTTTTTAGTGATGGCAAAAAGGTGGGCATACATAAAGGCTGGTGGGACGATGGCACACCAAAATTTGAATACCATTTAGTGAATGACGAATACGAAGGCGAGCTAAAAGAATGGTTTAGAACGGGGAAATTAGCCAGGCTATTCCACTACAAAGCCGGGCACGAAGAAGGCAGCGAAAAAATGTGGTGGGAAGATGGCAAGATACGCGCCAACTATGTAATTATTAACGGCGAAAAGTTTGGCCTGTTCGGGCAAAAGCTATGTGTTAATATAGTAAAGAAATGAAGGCACTAAAAATAAGCGAGGCTATGAGCGATTCCCCTCTTGAGAGGGGTGGAGGGGTGTGTCTTTTCGAAGGCCCGTTCAATAACACACCCCTGCCATCACGCAAGGCTTTTGCACCCCCTCTCAAGAGGGGATTTTTGAAAGGAGTAATAATTTTTTTAATCCTTGGAGCATCGGCCTGTAAGCAAAAAGAGCAGCAGGTTACTACACTCCCCTATTTTAATACGCCCGATTTTACACCTACCTGGCCCGCCAAAAATACCAGCGAGTTTGAACAGCTCCATGTAATACCATTATTCAGTTTCACTGATCAGTCCGGCGAAACTGTGAACAATCAAACGGTAAAAAATAAAATTTACGTGGCCGACTTTTTCTTTACCCGCTGCGGTAGCATTTGCCCTAAAATGACTGATAACATGGCCACGGTAGCCAAGGCGTTTATGAAAGACAGCAATGTGGCTATATTATCACACTCAGTAACCCCCCAACTGGATAATGTTGACGTATTAAAAAAATACGCCGCCGATAAGAACATCACAAACCCAAACTGGCATTTACTTACCGGCGACAAACAGCAGATATATACCATTGCCCGCCGCGGTTATTTTGCCGATGAAGAAATAGGTTATACAAAAGACATCACCCAGTTTTTGCATACCGAAAACTTTATTTTGGTTGATCGTAAGTGTCATATTCGTGGGGTATATAACGGCACACTGCCTTTCGAAGTAGAAAACCTCATTAAACACATTAAACTGCTTGAGCAGGAGATATAGTTTTTATTTCGGGCTTATTATGCTAATTTCAAACCAATGAAATGGCGCAATACATACATCAGCGATTTTATAGCCCTGATATTCCCGGAGCTTTGCCAGGCCTGTAACCAAAACCTGGTGCAAGGCGAAAAGTTGATATGTACTGCCTGCACCTATGACCTGCCTTATACCAATTTTCATTTACACAAAGAAAACGTAGTTGCGCGCCAGTTTTGGGGCCGTATTGATGTAAGTATGGTTTATGTATTGCTTTATTTTTCCAAAGGTGGTAAAGTACAAAACTTAATGCACCGCTTTAAATACAGGAACGCGCCGTTAATTGGCAATAAATTAGGCAGTATTGCGGGGGCGCAGTTATTACAGCGTAAACCTGCAGACCATATTGATATGATCGTGCCCGTACCGCTTCATCCAAAAAAATTAAGATCGAGGGGCTATAATCAAAGCGCCCAGTTTGCGCAAGGTTTGTCAGGGCCAATGAATATCCCGGTTGATATGGATAACCTTGTCAGGGTGAAACATACTGATACCCAAACTAAAAAGTCGAGGTTTTCGCGCTATGAGAATATGCAGGAAGTATTTACAATACGTTATCCCGAAAAGTTTAAGGGTAAACATATTTTACTGGTTGACGATATTATTACAACCGGCTCAACGTTGGAAGCCTGCGGAATTGAATTATTAAAAATAGAAGGAGTTAAAGTAAGCCTGGCTGCTATTGCCTACGCCGAGTAGTTACTATTTAGAGAATTGACTGATCTTATCATACAGCACTTTTGGATCAAAAGGCTTTAATATATAATCGTTCATACCCGAATCGCCGATCATGTCCATTTGATTGGTAAGCATTGATGCCGTAAGCGCGATGATGTGTAATTGCTGAAAATAAGGCTCCTTAATGCTGCGGATGTATTTTGCCGCATCCAAACCGTCCATTTCGGGCATGTGTATGTCCATCAAAACCAGGTCGTAATTGCGGTTAAGTTCAATTTTATCAACAGCTTGTTTACCGTTAACAGCAAAATCGGCATTGATGCCCCATTTTTTTAATACCTTATCAATAAGCATGCGGTTGATCTGATTATCATCAGCAACCAATACATTTAGTTTAAGGCCTATTTCCACGGTAGTTGTATTTTGTTTTATTGGTGTAAAGTTACTCTTATTAAACGTTATTGCGAACCAAAATTTTGACCCTTGTCCATAAACGCTTTCAACGATTATCCGCGAGTCGTGCAATTCAACCAAACGCTTGGTAATTGCCAAACCCAGACCGGTACCGCCATACAAGCGTGTAATACTTTCATCGGCTTGTTTAAACGATTCAAAAATATTGTTGATCTGGTCGGCTTTGATACCTATACCTGTATCAGCAACCTCAAAACGAAGGCGGGCTTCGTTTTCACTTTCTTCAATAACTTTAACATCAATAGTTATCCCACCCTTTTCCGTAAATTTAACTGAATTGCCGACAAGATTTAACAATATCTGGCAAATTCTTGTTTTATCGCCAATTATATATCCCGGCAGGTTGGCATCTATATCCGCTTTAATATATATGCCTTTATCGGCGGCTTTAAACTGCATGGAGTTTACCACACTGCTTACCATATGCCGCAGGTCGATATCTATCTTTTCCAGAATAATATTACCTGTTTCTATTTTGGTAAAATCAAGCACATCGTTTATCAGCGTCATCAGGTTATCGGCCGAGAACTTAAGAATATCCAGGTTTTCTGTTTGCTCGGCATGATTGTCATCGCGCAATAAATGCGATACACCTATAACCGCGTTAAGCGGGGTGCGTATCTCATGGCTCATTACCGACATGAACATATCTTTAGCCCTGTTTAACTGTAAAGCTTCTTCTTTTGCCGCTATCAGTTCTATTTCGGCTTTCTTTTTGGCAGTTACATCAATAATGATCTCAACGTATTTATCAACCTCGCCCGCGGCATCCAGGATAATGGAATTGATTATCGATATCCACAGCGGCAAGCCGTCCTTACGGTATACTAACAGATCAACCTCGAAAGATTTTTTGCTTTTTGACAGTTCGCGGGCTTTTTCAATAATAGCAATATCCGTTAGCTCCCCCATCAGCACATCTCCAAGTACTTTATCACTTACATCGGCAAGCCCGTAACCCGTTATTTTTTCGAAGGCATTATTGATCCATATTACCTGGTTATCGGCACTGCTTATTACCACACCGTTGTTCACCTTGCTCGCTACAAGCGATAGCAATTCAAGTTCGGCCAGTATCTTTTTTTGAGGGGTAATATCGCGCCCGCTGGCATACCAGCTTTCATCTTTTGCAATAACCGACCAACTGATCCACTTTATTTCGCCGCTGCGGCTAATTACACGGAGTTCCAGGTCAAAAGCTTTTTGTTTGCTCCTTAAGCCATCCTCAAGCATACTGATCATTTTTTCAGCATCTCCTCTCGGGAAAAAATGCCAAATGGGCAGGCCAATGGCGTCATCGGGCTTGTATCCGAGCACCGTTTGTACCGATTGGTTGATGATCCGTATTTTACCCTCCCTATCCATAATACAATGTACTTCGGGCGAGTTATTGAACAGGTTAAAAAACTCGTTATGTATTTTTACGCTTTCTTCCAGTTGCCGTTTTTGGCGGCGTAAAGTAATGTGCGATACCACCTCGCGCGCCAATGTAGTTAAGGCATCCCGCTGTTCGGGGTTAAGGTTTCGCGGAACGGTATCTACCACGCATATAGTGCCCACCCTATAGCCTTCGTTATCAATTATAGGGGCGCCTGCATAAAATTTAACCCAGCCGTCGGTAACGGCCGGGTTATCGGCAAATAGTTCATTCTTTGTAGCATCGGGCACCTCGAGCAAATCATCGCTCATAATGGTATAGCGGCAAAATGTTTTTGAGCGCGCTATATCACTATTAGGCAGGCCGATATTTGATTTGTACCATTGCCTGTCGGCATTGATAAAAGTTACCAGCGAAATTGGTGCCTGGCAAATGTAAGCCGCCAAGCGATTAATAGCATCGTAGTCCTCCTCGGGGAGGGTATCCATTATATCATAAGACATGAGCGCACGTACACGCTCATCATCATTATCAGGTACTGGATTACGATCAATTATCATTTCATCAGCAAATTACTTATATAGTGGGAATTTTTCCACTAATTCATTCACTTTTTTACGAACTTTTTTAAGATTAGATTCACTTTGAGGATCTTTAATTACAGCGTCTATCAACTCTACAATTTTTTCCATCTGTTTTTCTTTCAAACCACGGGTGGTAATAGCCGCTGTTCCTACCCTGATACCCGATGTTACAAACGGCGACTTATCATCATAAGGCACCATGTTTTTGTTTACGGTAATATCGGCAGCAACCAAAGCATTCTCGGCATCTTTACCGGTAATGTTTTTATTGCGCAGGTCGAGCAATATCAAATGGTTATCTGTTCCACCCGAAACGATCTCGTAGCCTAATTTAGTAAAGGCATCGGCCATTGCGCTGGCATTCTTTTTAACCTGGGCAATGTACTTCATGTACTCGTCGCTCAAAGCTTCGCCAAAGGCAACTGCTTTTGCAGCGATGATATGCTCTAAGGGGCCACCCTGTGTTCCGGGGAATACGGCAGAATCCAATATCGCCGACATCATTCTTACTTCGCCTTTCGGAGTTTTTAAACCCCATGGGTTCTCAAAATCTTTACCCAGCATGATCATGCCACCACGCGGGCCGCGCAGGGTTTTATGTGTAGTAGTAGTAACAATATGGCAATGTGGCAGCGGATCGGTCAATAAACCACGGGCAATTAAACCTGCCGGGTGCGATATGTCGGCCAATACCAAGGCGCCAATTTTATCGGCTACTTTACGGATAAAGGCATAATCCCAATCGCGCGAGTATGCTGATGCACCGCAGATGATCATCTTTGGTTTTTCGGCAAGGGCTACTTTTTCTAATTGTTTATAATCAATAAGGCCTGTTTCTTTTTTCACACCATAAAAGAATGGCTGGTAAACCTTACCCGAAAAATTAACGGGCGAACCATGTGTTAAGTGGCCACCATGCGAAAGATCAAAACCTAAAATTTTATCGCCGGGTTGTAAACAAGCCAAAAATACAGCTGCATTTGCCTGCGCGCCCGAGTGTGGCTGAACGTTAACCCATTCGGCATTAAACAATTGTTTTGCACGCTCAATAGCAATGGTTTCTATCTCATCAACTATTTGGCAACCACCATAATAACGCTTGCCCGGTAAACCTTCGGCGTATTTGTTGGTAGCTACAGAGCCTGCGGCTTCCATTACCTGTTTGCTAACAAAGTTTTCTGATGCGATAAGCTCCAATCCTGTTTCCTGGCGCTCTAACTCTTCTTCAAGTAAATTAAAAATTAGTTTGTCTCTTTTCATGGTTTTGAATAATGCCGCAAAGGTAGCCAAATTTTATTTGGTTACCTTAATTTTTAGCACTAACCCAAAAATTGTTGTATCCGGTACCTATCTGTATATCTACCAGTTCCTGCTGCAGCATTTCCAACAAAGCCAGAAAATTATAAACGAAATGGACCTTGTTATCAGAGTTTTTGGCCAGGCCCGAAAAATCTAACCTGCTGTTTATAGATAACAACTGCGCGATAGCCTTTTTTTGCAACTCGATGGTATACGGATATTGAATAACGGTATGGGTAACTTCCTGGCTGCGGGTTTGATATTTGCCCATTACCCGGCTATATATCATCATCAGTTTATACAGGTCGAAGCTTTCCAACTCTTCTCCGGGAGCGGCAAGGCCTGCTACAGCCTCCATATCTACATGGATATTACCACGGCGCTCCTGCTTTAAACGCTCTTCTTCAAGGGGTTTCAACTCCTCGCAAATTTCTTTGTAGCGTTTATATTCTATCAGTTTTTGTATCAGGTCCTGCTTCGGGTCCAGTTGATTGCCATTTTCATCAAGTTCATAACGTGGCAATAACAGGCGTGCCTTAATGCGCATCAACGTTGCGGCTACATAAATAAACTCGCTGGCCAGCTCCATGTTCAGGCTGTTCATGTGGTGGATATAATCCAGAAAATCATCTGTAATCCTCGAGATGGAAATTTCGTGAATATCCAACTCATCCCGCTCTATAAAAAATAGCAGCAGATCGAAAGGGCCTTCAAATTGGGGGAGTTTTATCTCGAAATGTTCTTCCATTATGAATATTCAAAAATAGGGATTTTATATCCGGAATAAAATGAACTGTACTATTGAATGTTTTTACATTTGCTGCATCCTAACAAATACTATTGTGAAAAAATACATATTACTTATAACAATTGCGATCATTTACTGCACCTTATCCGTAAATGCACAGGTTAATAAAGCATTTCTTTTGGACGGGGCGCCCGTTGATTCTGCAAAAGCTGACTCATATATATTATATGCAAAAGTTGCAGATTCGGTGTGGCTGATGAAAATGTATGATCTGCATGACAGCATTATGGTTATGGGGCATTTTTCTGATGAGAAATTAAGTATACCCGACGGTGGTTTTAAATATTACCATTACAGCAAGTTGAGTAAAACACAGAAACTAAATAAAACCAATGGAGTAAACTATTTGGTTACTATAGGCCGGTATGAAAAGGGCTTAAAAAGTGGGGTTTGGAAAGAATTATTTTCTAATGGGAATGTAGCAGCATTAAACACATACTTAAATGACAAATTGAATGGGCCTTATAAAACATATAACTTTGACAATGGAGCCGTTGTTGTTGAAGGAAATTACATATCCGATAAAAGAGAAGGTGAGTGGTATGTTTTAGGGAGAAATGGAAATATTCTTGAGACAGATATTTACAAAGATGGTGTAGTGTTACGTAGAATTAATAAACCATCAGCTTATAATCCCCCCGCCCCACCGCCGGAATTTTATTCTTATTTCAGTCGTGCTGTTTCAAAATATACTAACATCGATATTAACGAAACCGTATATATTGGAGTTACAGTGTCGGCCGAAGGAAAAATTACCGAGGCATTAATCAATGATAAAAGAAATTTAAATGCTGAGTTTATTGCTAAATTAAAAGAAATAGCTTTAAGCTCGCCCATGTGGACACCTGCGAATGATAGCGCATTGAAAAAAAACATTGAAGGGTTAGCGAGTATTATTGTAAAAATAAAGGCTGGCGAGGTAACGACAACCTTAATGGATTATCACGGTACAGATCATACTTTTTATGGCATACAACATTGATTGACAATTATCATTTAATTCACTTCCGAATAAATTGACGCCAATTTATACTGTTTTTTTAAAACAAAATACCGTAATTTGTACCCTTAGTTTTACTGCATTACGATAGATGAAAGTACCCGCGGGGCAATTGCTACAAAACATAACGTATCCATCTGATTTAAAATTACTTAAAGAAGAAGATCTTAAACAACTTAGCCAGGAATTACGCCAGTATATTATTGACGTGGTATCGGTTAACGGTGGCCATTTTGGCGCCAGTTTAGGTACGGTGGAGCTTACTGTTGCCCTGCACTATGTTTTAAATACCCCTTACGACCAGTTAGTTTGGGACGTTGGCCACCAGGCTTACGGCCATAAAATACTCACCGGGCGCCGCGATCAATTTGATACCAACCGTTTACACGGCGGCATCAGCGGCTTCCCTAAACGTGCCGAAAGTGAATATGATACCTTTGGCGTAGGGCACTCCTCTACCTCAATTTCTGCCGCTTTAGGTATGGCCGTGGCATCGCAATACAAAGGCGAAACCGACCGCCAGCACGTTGCTGTTATTGGCGATGGCGCCATGACGGGTGGTATGGCTTTTGAAGCGCTAAATCACGCGGGGATAGAAAAATCGAACCTGCTGGTTATTCTGAATGACAACTGCATGTCGATTGACCCGAATGTTGGCGCATTGAAAGAATACCTTACCAGTATATCAACATCAAAACATTATAACCGTTTCCGGGATGATATCGCCAAAGTATTGGCAAAAATATCATCAATAGGCCCCGATGCGTACAGCATTGTGCAAAAGCTTGAAAAAAGCATAAAGGGTACACTGCTTAAAAACAGTAACCTGTTCGAGTCGCTAAACTTCAGGTATTTTGGCCCTGTGGATGGGCACGATGTTGACAATCTGGTAAAAGTTCTGAAAGACCTGCGCGATATACCAGGCCCTAAGCTGTTGCATTGCATCACCGTAAAAGGAAAAGGTTACGCTTTAGCCGAAAAGGACCAAACCAAGTGGCACGCCCCGGGCTTGTTTGACAAAATAACCGGCGAGATAAAAAAGACCGTTTACGAAAAACCCCAACCACCAAAATACCAGGATGTTTTTGGGCATACCATAATTGAGTTAGCCGAGCAAAACCCGAAGATAATGGGTATTACCCCGGCTATGCCAAGCGGCAGCTCCATGAATATGATGATGAAGGCTATGCCAACCCGAGCTTTTGACGTGGGTATTGCAGAGCAGCACGCCGTTACATTTTCGGCGGGATTAGCTACGCAGGGCTTATTGCCATTCTGTAATATTTACAGCAGTTTTATGCAACGCGCGTATGACCAGGTAATACATGACGTAGCCATACAAAACCTAAACGTTGTATTTTGCCTTGACCGTGCCGGTATTGCCGGTGCCGATGGCCCAACGCACCACGGCGCTTACGATTTAGCATATATGCGCAGCATACCGAACATGACGGTATCTGCACCCATGAACGAAGAAGAGTTGCGTAACCTGATGTTTACAGCCCAGCAGGAAAACATGGGGCCTTTCAGCATACGTTACCCACGTGGCAACGGTGTTATGGTTGACTGGCAACGCCCAATGAAAGCCATCCCGGTAGGTAAAGGCCGCAAAGTTTGTGATGGCGAAGATGTTGCCATCCTATCCATAGGCACTATTGGTAACGAGGTATTAAAAGCTACGGCGCAGCTCATCCCGCAAGGATACCACCCTGCTCATTATGATATGCGCTTTGCAAAGCCTTTAGATGAGGAATTGCTGCACGAAGTATTCTCAAAATTTGATAAAATAATTACGGTTGAAGATGGCTGCCTGCAAGGCGGCGTTGGCAGCGCGATAATAGAGTTTATGGCCGATAATTGTTATAATGCCCAGGTTATACGCATGGGTATCCCTGATAGCTTTGTAGAACACGGTGAGCAACCTGAACTTTGGGCCGAGTGTGGCTACGATGCCGCCTCAATTGCCGAAAAGGTGAAAGACATTGCAGTAAAACGCATGACACGTACCATTGCATCATAAAATTGACTGCGCATATTCCTGCCCTATATCATAGTAGTGCAGGAATTTCATAAGCCCTTGTTTCCTAAAACATTAAAAGGGCAATAAAAATTTAATTGTTAAAAAGTGTTAAAACTTGTAACTATCCGCATAGTTGCTGCGTCTTATATTCAGAAAAGCAATCGGCCAAATCTGATAATGATTTGTTAACAGCTTTTTTATACGGGGTAAGATATCTTCGCAGAAGTTAATTATCCAATCAAAACAGAAGTATTTCGTTCTTTATAAGGTCAGTTAATAATAAAAACGGTTGAGGAATACGGCAACCGTTTTTTTTATGCCCTAAATTTTGCCATCACTACAGGTATATGTTTTGCCACTTCACCGGCCAATACAACAACCTTTTTATTGGGTAAAGCCAAATCATCACCACTTTTTCCGTGTAAATACGTACCTAAAATACAAGCTTGTTCGGGAGTATATTTTTGCGCCAGGAGGGCGGTAATTACACCTGTCAGCACATCGCCCATACCGCCGCTGGCCATGGCAGGGTTGCCGGTCTGGTTAAAGTACAGCTTTCCATCCGGCGTACCGGTTATGGTATATTGATTTTTAAGTACGATATTGATCTGATGCTCTTTTGCCTTTTGGCGGATGGTTTCTAGCCGGCCCCACCAGCTTGTATTTGCGCCAAATAAACGGTCGAACTCTTTCATATGCGGGGTAATGATGCTGCCTTTCGGGATCTGTTTCAATAGTTCAGGGTTTGCGGCTAATAGGTTCAATGCATCAGCATCTACCACTACAGGTTTATCAAACTTTTGAAGCACCTCTTTCAATAAGGCTAATGTATCGCGCTTTTTACCTAATCCGGGGCCAATTGCTATTGTGCTAAACTTATCCCACTCAATATCCATTTCTTTAACTCCCGCACGTACAATAGCCATTACCTCGGGCATTGATGTATTGAGGGCCGTTAAACCACTTTTGGGGATGCAAGCCGTTGTTAATCCTGCTCCCGCATGCGCACAAGCTGATGAACACAACAATGCTGCGCCCATAGTTTCAGGCTGGCCTGCAATAATTAATGCTTGGCCGTAGGTGCCTTTATGGGTGAACGTTTTACGTGGCTTTAGTATGCTGCGGATATCCTGTTCTGCTATTAATTGATAAGGGCTATTTAATGATGCGATAAAGCCATTACTCAAACCGATATCAACCACACTAAACTCCTCAATGTAAGGTGCCGACTCCGGCACTAAAAAATTGATCTTAGGCTGTTGGAAAGTAATGCTCAATTTTGATTTGATGGCAACCGCATCATTTGATATCTCACCTTCGCAAAAAAAACCTGTGGGTACATCAACAGAAACAATAGTGCGGTTTAACCCGTTCAGGTATTTTACCAATTTTTCATAATCGCCTTTTAAGGGTTTGTTTAAGCCGCTACCCAATAAAGCATCGATAATAATATCAGCCTTTTCTACAGGCAATTTATCACCTGTTCTTATTTCTTCAAACTCTACCTCTGCACTTTTCAAACGTTTTAAATTCTCAATAAAATCATTGGTCGGCTTATCCGAATACCGCGCAATCTTCACCAAAGTATTTTTGTAGTTTAATTTGCAAAGCATACGCGCAATGGCCAAACCATCGCCACCGTTATTACCTGTACCACAATAAACAGCTATGTTTTTTGCCTTGTCGGGATAGCGGTCGGTAAACACTTTTACAAATGCTGCAGCGGCGCGCTCCATCAGATCGAGAGAGGAAATGGGTTCATGCCCGATGGTGTAAGCATCGGCTTCGCGAATTTGGGCAGAGGTAAGCAGATGGAGCATAATTCAATAAAGTTATGAATTATGCTTTTGTTTGAGACAGCTCTATTTTGTTATTTAGAAACGAGGCACGAGTGATGGCCGCTCGCGAATATTGTTTCATACAAATCTCTCCTGTTGGTCGGGATGACATAGCTAAAAAAGGTTAGTAATTAACCATAGCTTTAAAACGCTTATTTTCTTTTAAAAAGCTAAATAGACGTTCGTTTTGTATCATTTTTTTATCCTTTAATCCTTTTTTTATGGCTTCTTCTAAATAATTGAGTGTGGCATCCTGATCCTTTTGTATTGCCGATAAACGTGCGTAGCGGTAAGCTATCATTGGCTCAGCGGCATCAAAAACAGTGGCTATTTTTAATACCTCTTCAGCCGCCTCGTATCGCTTTGCCTGATAGCAGCTTTCAAATTCGGCAGTAGCGTTTATGGATATGAAACTAATTTGGCGCGCCACATAATCAGAGTCCGCCTTAATTCCGGTAATCAAAGCTTTTTTTAATCCGGCTTGTTTTGAGCGCCACCAGCCTATAGGTTTTACGTTTTCCGCCCTATCAAAAACAAGTGCTTCCAATGCAGTTATCGCTTCATTTTGAAAGGTCAGCTCTTTGCGGTAAAGTTGTTTGTCTATGGATACTTCCTGTTTCTGACCGGTAATATTATGCCGGTGCTGATATTGCGACAACATGGCTTGTTTAATAATACCTTCGGGTGGCCAACGGTGTGGGCCGTTAAAAAAGATCAGGTTATTATCTGTTTGTAATGAGTCGAGCGTAAGGTGCGCCTGCTGCATCTCTATATAATTAAAATCCTGCAAACCGGCTATACCTGTAAAATACCAGGGAAGCTTTTTTTCGGGAATGTTGCTAAAACCTGCACTACAGGCAATAACCCCGGCAATGGTTGGACTATTCTGCGCAATGCTAATAGCTACACGCGCCCCGCCGGAAAAGCCCCCCAGGTAAATTTCACTTTCGTTGATGTGATATTTTTTGAACGCGTCGGTAAACATAGCATCAGCAGCTTGCAGAGATAGGTTAAAAGGCCCATTTCTGGAGTTATTTGATGCAATTACTATAATACCTAATTCTTCGGCGATGGGCTTAAAAAGCACAACGGGTAAACGGCCACGTGCAGCCGGGTCAAATAAAAATATAACCGGTAGTTTTGGTACTTTGCTGTATTGAGATGGAACATAAACGCAATAAGATTGCAATGTATCAGCATCGCATTTTATGGTATCGATGGCATTTTGCGCCAAGGTTGAACCAAAAATGAAAAAACTAAAAATCAGCAACCAGTATTTCTTCATATACCAATTTTCGGATTTAAAGCAAGTGTGAATGCAAAGATATCACACCTACCTATACTTTCTTCTTAAACTTCGCCGTCAGCTCCATTTCCTTTTTCAGGAACATGCCTGTAAAGCTATCCTTTACCTTGCATAAGCCTTCCGGTGTACCTTCAAAGAGTATTTTGCCACCACCAGATCCACCTTCTGGGCCAAGGTCGATCACGTGGTCGGCTACTTTGATCACATCGAGATTGTGCTCGATAACCAATACGGTATTGCCTTTATCAACCAACAGATTTATAACGCCCAATAAAACATTGATATCCTCAAAATGCAAGCCTGTTGTAGGTTCATCTAAAATATAGAAAGTATTGCCGGTGTCTTTTTTAGAAAGTTCGGTAGCCAGTTTTACACGCTGCGCCTCGCCGCCTGATAGCGTGGTTGACGACTGGCCCAAGGTAATATAGCCCAAGCCAACATCCTGCAAAGTTTGTATTTTACGGTGGATGGATGGGATATGCTCAAAGAACGGGCAGGCATCCTCAATGCTCATATCTAATACATCGCTGATGGATTTGCCACGGTAGCGCACTTCCAGCGTTTCGCGGTTATAGCGGCGACCGTTGCACTCTTCGCAGGGCACTGCAACATCGGGTAAAAAGTTCATTTCTATTACCTTCATACCCGCACCCTGGCAAGTTTCGCAGCGGCCACCTTTTACGTTGAAGGAGAATCGACCGGGTTTGTACCCGCGGATCTTTGATTCGGGCAGGGCAACATATAGGTTACGGATGTCGCTGAACACACCTGTATACGTAGCCGGGTTTGAGCGCGGTGTACGGCCAATGGGCGACTGATCGATCTCGATAACTTTATCGATATACTCCAGGCCTTCTATCTTATCGTAAGGCAAAGGGTGTTTTTTGGCGCGGAAGAAGTGATGGTTGAGTATAGGATATAAAGTCTCGGTAATTAAGCTTGATTTACCGCTGCCCGATACGCCTGTAACGCCGATAAGCTTCCCTAAAGGGAAATCAACCGATACCTTTTTGAGGTTATGGCCCGTGGCTTTTTTTAGCGTGAGTACCTTACCGTTACCTTCCCTCCTTTTTTCGGGTACGGCTATTTCGCGCTCGCCGTTAAGGTATTGGGTAGTTAGCGTGTGCGATGCCATCAGTTCGGCAGGTGTGCCCTGCGCTACGATGGTTCCGCCGTGTACGCCTGCTGCCGGGCCCATGTCTATCACATGGTCGGCTTCGAGTATCATGTCTTTATCGTGCTCTACCACTAAAACGGTATTGCCCAAATCGCGCAGGTTTTTGAGGGCGTTAATGAGGCGGTCGTTATCACGCTGGTGCAAGCCAATACTCGGCTCATCCAAAATGTACATCACGTTCATCAGTTGCGAACCGATCTGGGTTGCCAAACGGATACGCTGTGCCTCGCCGCCCGACAGGGTTTTGGCTGTACGATCTAAAGTCAGGTAACTTAAACCCACATCCAATAAAAAGCCGATACGTGCGCGGATCTCTTTTAATATCTCTTTGGCGATCACGTTCTGGCGTTCGCTCAGGCGGTCTTCAAGGCCATCAAAAAAACCTTTCAGCTCATTGATGTCCATATTGGCCAGTTCAAAGATGTTCTTGCCATCCACTTTAAAGTGGAGCGATTCTTTTTTCAGTCGTGCGCCTTCGCAAACCGGGCAGGTTTTGAGCACGCGGTAGCTATCCATATCTCCCAAAGCATCTTCGCCGCGTTTTTCCTGCTGCTCTTCCAGCATTTTGATGATGCCATCAAAACTGATCTGGTAATTGGTGACGTTCCATTTGTTGTATTCCACCGGAACGGTGATCAGTTCGTGCGAACCGTTTAGAATGATCTCCAGCTTTTCGCGGGGGATCTTTTCTATGGGCGTAGCCAGGGCAAAATCGTACTTTTTGGCCAAAGCTTTTAACACCTGGAATATCCATGTTTCGCGGTACTCGCCCAATGGCGCAAGGCCACCGTTCATGATGCTTAGTTTCGGGTTGGGGATAACTGAGGCTTCGTCTATCTCAAAAATATAACCCAAACCATCGCAACGCTCGCAGGCACCGTATGGCGAGTTGAACGAAAAGGTATTTGGCTGCGGTTCATCGTATGAAATACCCGAAACCGGGTCCATCAAATATTTACTAAAGTAGCATACATTATTATCCTTATCGGCGATGCGGATAATACCTTTAGCTAATTTGATGGCAGTTTGTATAGAAGTTTGCAGGCGTTTAACATCGTTATCGCTGATCACCAACCTATCCACAACAATATCAATATCGTGGATCTTGTACCGATCCACCTGCATTTTAGGTTCTACGTTCAATATTTCGCCATCCACCCAAACTTTGATATAGCCTTGCTTGCGGATCTGCTCGAAGAGCTCGCGGTAATGGCCTTTACGCCCTTTTACTACCGGGGCCAATACGTTTACGGGTTGGTCTTTAAATTTTTCGAGTATGGTACGCAATATCTGCTCTTCGCTCATGCGCTCCATTTTTTCGCCCGATACGTAAGAATAGGCATCGCCACCCCTCGCGTAAAGCAAGCGCATAAAATCGTAGATTTCGGTAATGGTGCCCACGGTTGAACGCGGGTTTTTGCTTGTAGTTTTTTGTTCGATGGCAATCACCGGGCTAAGGCCCGATACCTTATCCACATCCGGCCGCTCCATGCCGCCCATAAACTGGCGCGAGTAGGCCGAAAATGTTTCCATATAACGGCGCTGCCCCTCGGCATAAATGGTATCAAATGCTAATGATGACTTGCCGCTACCACTTAAACCGGTAATAACCACCAGCTTGTTGCGCGGAAAAGAAACATCGATATTTTTTAAATTATGTACCCGGGCCCCGAAAACCTCAACTTCACTTTGCTCGCCCAGATCGACAGTTTTTTCACTCATATATTATATACAGAAACGCTTTTGATAAACATACTAAACATCAGCAGGTTTTTAAAACTTTACCCGCTTTTAAGAGCGGTGCAAAGATAAAGAAAAAACAGGTGCTATGCTACAAAGGTTAGCAATACACAAGGAGTTATGACACAGGATTGAAATACCACATAAGATGAGTAAGCCAGAAGTACGATCACAAAAAAAGCCCGCCTTTCACTTTGAAAGACGGGCCAATACTGTGCTCCTTATTTTTATTATTACTTAGTTTAACGCCGATGTACTGTCGGTAAAACCGGGTACATAGGCATAAACAGGCTTGTGGTAATTGTAACCGTAACCTTGCGGGTCGTTAATAACCTGCTTCATCGCTATCAGGTTGTATACATACACACCTGTTTCGCGGTTCATTTTTATGCGGTAGTAATTTTTTTGACTTTGCTTGCGTATCAACCGTGCCAAATTTGGCGATCCGGTATTATAAGCCGCTGCAACCAGCGTCCAGCTTTTAAACTGATCATGTAATTCAAGCAAATATTTACATGCCGCTATGGTAGCTTTACGCAGGTTAGTGCGCTCATCGTGGCGTTTATCAACCTTTAAACCGTAAGTACGGGCGGTGCCTGCCATAAACTGCCATGGGCCATAAGCGCCACGCGGCGACCGGCCTTCGCTAAAACCCGACTCTACTAAAGGTATAAACTTAAAATCGTTAGGTATGCCGTATTCCTGTAGTATCGGTTCAATTACCGGGAACATTTTTTCGGCCTTGCGGTGCAGCATTTCACTTTGTACGTTCCCGAAACTATGTCGTCTCAACGAACTTGTCATTTTCCCTTTCACTTTCTTATCTTTTGGCAGCATTTCATCAGCAAAATTCAGCGTATTATCCCCGCTATATTTGTATGAAATATAGACAGGTTTTGCGCTTACATTTCGTTTGTAGAAGCTTGTTTTTGCAACCCCAAAAGACAGATGGAAGATGATTGTAAGCACCAGTATTACGGAGCACGTAAGTAGGTATTTTTTAATCATTTTCTTATCGATCATTAATGAACTAATTAGTTAAAAACTGCCGCAAAGATACCCCATATAGTACATACAGACAAGTAGTTATGTAAAAAACAATTTTTAAAAACGTTTGTTAGGCGTTAAAAATCGGGGTTTAAACTGCTTTAAAGTAGGATTTTTAAGAGGTGTTTTTTGTAGGAATTTTTCAAAAAAACGGGAGGTTTACACCCTTGTTTTGCGAAATTTTGAAATTATTTTTATAAATTTACCTGTTAATTCTGCGTGAAATTTTGCTTGCGCGGATGGTATTAAATCTGTACTTTTGTTGCCCCGCTGAGACAGCGTTAATCAAACAATATGGCATTTAAAAAATCAGGGACTGGTCGCGATGACAGGCCCGCAAATTCAGGCCGCCGATCTTCTCCAACTGGTGGCTCCGACAATACACGTAAATCATCAACATCTTCACGGCCAAAAACCGCAGGATCTGGATTTAAAAAATCCGAGACTGACAGTGACCGCCCGAAACGTAAATTTGATGGTGAAGCCTCAGGCGAAAAGAAATCGTTCAACAAGAATTTCTCGAAACCAACAGAAGGTTCATCCGACAGAAAATATAAAGGCAAACCGGCCAGCGAAGGTAAAAGTCGCCCATACGGCAGCAAAACATTTAGCGACGGCCCTAAAGAAGGCGGCGCTCCCGGCAAACGTACCCCTTACGGCAGCAAAACATTTAACGATGCCCCACGCGAAGGCGGATTTAAAAAAGAAGGTGGCTTTAAGAAAGAAGGCGGTGCCGACAGCTTTAAACGTAAACCTTACGGTGCAAAAGATTTTAGTGATACTCCACGCGAAGGCGGCTTCAAGAAAGAAGGCGGCGACGCGTTTAAACGCAAACCTTACGGCGCAAAAGACTTTAGCGATAAACCACGCGAAGGTGGCTTTAAAAAAGAAGGCACCGGCTACAAAGGAAAAAACACAGGCCCCGCACCAAAACGCTTTGATAAAGATGCATCAAAAGAACGCTCGGTAAGAGAAACGTTTTTTGACGAAAACCAGGGCAAACCCGAAAAAACAATGCGTGGCCGTAAAACAGCCCCATCAAAAACACAAGATCCGGATAAAGGTAAAATAAGACTGAACCGTTATATATCAAATGCGGGTATCTGCTCTCGCCGTAAGGCTGATGAACTGATAGTTGCGGGCGTAGTTTCGGTAAACGGCGAAGTAATATCTGAACTTGGCTTTAAAGTTGACCCTTATAAAGACGAGATACGCTACAACGGCGAAACGCTGAAGCGCGAAAAAATGGTTTATGTATTATTGAATAAACCGAAAGATTATATCACTACCACCGAAGACCCGCAAGAACGCCGCACGGTAATGCACTTGGTTGAAAAAGCCAGCAAAGAACGCATTTACCCAGTTGGCCGCCTTGACAGGAACACTACAGGTTTATTGTTAATGACCAACGATGGTGATTTAGCCGATAAATTATCGCACCCTCGTAACAGCATCACTAAATTATACCAGGTAGAGCTGAACAAAGCTTTATCGCAGGGTGACCTAAACAAGATAGCTTACGGTATTGAACTGGAAGACGGTTTAATTAAACCGGATGAAGTATCGTACGTGGCAGGTGGCAGCAAACGCGAAGTTGGCATTAAGATACACAGCGGTAAAAACCGCGTGGTACGCCGTATTTTTGAAAGCCTGGGCTACGAAGTAGTTAAGCTTGACCGCTCGATATACGCCAACCTGACCAAGAAAGATCTTCCACGCGGGCGTTGGCGTTTTTTGGATGAACAAGAAATTATCCAACTGAAACATTTAATGAAATAAGCACAGAATATTACAAAAAGCCTCCTGCCAAAAACAGGAGGTTTTTTGTTGCCTGTACATTTTGTTAATTTGCGCAACCAATCAACTCAAAACCAATGAAGAAATATATCCTGATACTTTTAATGGCATTACCTGCTGCTTTACAGGCGCAGCATAAAGCTAAAATATACGATCTGCTTATCGGCACATACACTACCGGAAAAAGCGAGGGCATTTATGTGTACCGCTTTAACACCCAAACAGGCAAGGCGACTTATTTGAATAAGGTTACCGGTGTGAATAACCCATCGTACATTACGGTATCATGCAACCGCAAATTTGTATACTCGGTTAACGAGGTTGGCACGGCGCGCACAGGCAGTGTAAGTTCGCTTTCATTCGAACCTAAAACAGGCGCGTTAACATTTTTAAACAAGCAGCCATCCATTGGTGCCGGGCCGTGCTATATTCTGGCTGATAAAGCCAATAAAAATGTTTTTGTAGCTAACTATGCAGGCGGCAGCCTATCGGTATTACCTATAAAAGCTGATGGCACTTTAGGCGAACCCTCACAAACCATACAGGATGAAGGTACCAGCGTTGATACAGCACGCCAAAAAGGGCCGCATGTGCATACTGCCGCGCTATCACCCGATGAACACTTTTTGTTTTACACCGACCTGGGGACGGATAAGCTGAATATCTGCCAATACGACCCATCTGCAACAAAGCCTTTAAGTCCGGCTACAACGCCATATATAACGGTTAAACCGGGTAACGGGCCAAGGCATATAGCGATATCGCCGGATAAAAAATACCTGTATTTGATACAGGAAATGGGTACGGCTATTAACGTTTATCACTTTGACAACGGCACGTTGAAGGAAATACTGAACGAGGTACAAACCGTAAACATTACAGCGGATGGCTTTACCGGTAAGGGCAGCGGAGCCGATATCCATATCTCGCCCGATGGCAGGTTTTTATATAGTAGTAATCGCGGCGACGCGAATGATATACAGGTTTATGCCATCAACAAGCTGAATGGTAAGCTTACATTTGTGGAGCGCACTTCATCATTAGGTAAAACACCGCGTAATTTCAACATCGACCCGAGTGGTAATTTTCTGCTGGTGGCCAACCAGAATAGTGATGATATTTATATCTTCCGTATCAATAAAGCTACGGGTAAACTAACCTATACAGGGGAAAAGCTGGAAATAGGAAACCCATCTTGCCTGAAATTTGCAGCGATAAATTAAGGCAAAAAAATAGCGATGGGTTTAAAAACCATCGCTATTTTAAACCATACTGGTTGGTTTTATTTTGTTTTGGTAAAGTTATATACCACATACCCCGTGCTGCTACCTATGGATACCGGAGTTTTTAATACCATAGTTGTACCATCATTACTGCCTATGATGAGGCTATAACCTGTATCAACATTTTTTGCTTTATCGCCCTGGTATATCTTTTTAAACTGGAAAGCAGGCGTTACACCGCCACCGGGATTATTGTAAGACCAGAAAATAGATTGCGATGTACCGTTAACCAAAGTATATTGCCCGTTACCGCTATTAGTTAATACCCAGGTGCTACCAACAAAATCTTTAGGCGGGGCCTGGTCAAAAACTTTAGTTACTGCATTACCTATCAGGTTTTCATAACCTACGTTATTTACTGTCCAGGTGCCTACAAATCGGCTGCGGTCAACCCCGGCGGTTTTGTTTACTACACTACAGCCGGTAGCTACTGTTACTACAAGCGCTATAATAGCGCCAAATTGAAATAGTTTTTTCATTTTACAATGTGTGTTAAGATCAGGCTTATTAAGCATAAACCTTGCCAAGATAATATTTTTTACGCAAGTGCGCTTGCTTTGGCTATTACCTCGCGGTAATAATCCTCATATACGGGGAGTATTAAGCTTAATTCAAACTTTTTAGCACGGGCCAGAGCATTTTCTTTAAACTGGTTTAAACGGGCATCATCCTCCAAAATATAAATGGCTTTTTGCGCCATTGCCTTAACATCACCAATATCACATAAAAAGCCTGTTTCGCCATCAATGTTCAATTCGGGTAAACCACCCGCGTTTGAGCTGATAACAGGTACCTTACAAGCCATAGCTTCTAATGCCGCCAAACCAAAACTTTCTGATTGTGATGGTATCATAAACAAGTCGGCTACCGAAAGTATTTCTTCTATAGCCTCCTGCTTTCCTAAAAAGCGTACGTTATCGCATACACCTAGGTCACGACAAAGCTGTTCGCATTCGGAGCGCTCACCGCCATCACCAACCATAAGCAGTTTTGATGGGATAACTTTGTTTACTTTTGAGAATACCTTGATCACGTCCTGCGTGCGTTTTACTTTACGAAAGTTAGAGGTATGGATCAGGATCTTTTCGCCGGCGGGGGCTATCGCTTTTTTAAAGTGATCTTTAGCTTTCATACTAAAGCGTTGCAGGTCTATAAAATTGGGTATTACCCTGATCTCTTTTTCTATCTCAAAAAACTCCAGGGTTTCGTCCTTCAGGTTTTGCGATACTGCTGTAACACCATCCGATTGATTAATAGAAAAGGTTACTACAGGTTTGTAAGTTCTGTCTTTACCAACAAGGGTAATATCGGTACCGTGCAGCGTGGTAACAACCGGGATATGAATGCCATAAGTAGCCAGTATTTGCTTTGCCATAAAAGCTGCCGAAGCATGCGGAATAGCATAATGCACGTGCAAAATGTCCAGGTTTTCAAACCTTACTACATCAACCAACTTACTGGCCAATGCAAGTTCATATGGGGGGTAATCAAATAAAGGGTATTTGGATATGGCTACCTCGTGGTAAAACAGGTTCTCTGAAAAGAAATCCAATCTTGCAGGCTGGTTATATGTTACAAAATGCACCTGGTGGCCATTATCGGCCAAAGCTTTACCAAGTTCTGTAGCAACAACGCCGCTTCCACCAAAGGTGGGATAACATACAATTCCTATTTTCATCAATTAATGTTTTGATGTAAAAACCGGGTAGCTGTTCATTCCTGATTTTTAACGCCGCAAGTTATATTCAATATTTTCAATTTATGTGAACTGCATGTAAAAAAACGGGATGTATCAAATTTATTGCATTCCCTTGCTAATGGCCCTGTATATGGCATCCTGCACGTTTGCACGTACACGCAATTGGTTTAGCTTTTTACCATCACTCGGGTACACCCTGTTCGATAAAAATATGTATACCAGGTTATATTTAGGATCCACCCAAAAACAAGTACCTGTATAGCCGGTATGCCCGAATGTTTGAGCAGATGCCAGTTGCGATGGATAATGTTTTGTGGTATCCTGGTCGGTACGGTCGAACCCGTAACCACGGCTGCTCACCAATGATTCACGCGTGGTGAACAGGTTCACCGTTTCGGGTTTAAAGTACTGCACGCCGCCGTAGGTACCGCCGTTCAGTATCATCTGGTATAATATACCAAGATCGTTAGCGCTGGCAAACAAGCCCGCGTGGCCCGATACGCCGCCAGCCATGGCCGCACCCTGATCGTGCACATAACCATCCAGTAATTCCTTACGGAAATAGGTATCGTTTTCGGTAGGCACTATCTGCTCTTTTTTGAAACGGTTACGTGGTAAAAAACCGGCGCGTTGCATGCCCAGCGGATCATAAAACTGTTTCTGTACATAAATATTTAATGGCTGCGCGCTTACGGTTTCCACTATCTCCCGCATAAAATACATGCTCAGGTCGCTGTACTCGTATTTACCACGTACCCTTAATGCCGAGTTAAGCATCTGCGGCCACATTACATCTGTAAAGTAACCTTTACGCATATAATAGTTTTCGGCCACTTTGGTGGGATAAGCATCGGATGAATCGCGGCTAAAATCGGCGGGCTTAATGTGCTCATAAAACGGGATGTAGGGTATCAACCCGGCCTCATGTAGCATCAGTTCGCGCACTTTAATATTGCTCTTGTTGGTTGTTCTTGCTTTAGCGATGTAATTGCCAACGGTGGAGTCCAAACTCAGTTTACCCTGCTCGGTTAAACGCATCACCTCCATTGTTGTGGCTGATATTTTGGTTACGGAGGCGAGGTCGAAAATATCGTTAACCTGGTCGGGATAATTATGATCATAAGTATGGTAACCGAAGGCTTTGTTATATATCACTTTGCCATCTTTAGCTACCAATACCACACAGCCAGGTGTAGCTTGCTGTCTGATGGCGCTGTTCACAATATCATCAATAGCCAACAGGTTATTGGCATTTATACCTGCATCTTCAGGAATGGTGTATTGCAACCTGGTTTTAGTAGTCAAATATCCTGAACCGGCACGGTATTTTGCCGACATGCCCGAACCCAGCTTTTGCGTAACCGGCACACCGCCAAAAACAACCTGCGCGGTGTATAAAGCTGCTATGGGTGTATTACGTTCGCACCAGATGATGGGGGCATTTACAGCATCTAATCCGGCAAGGCTTTTACCGTTGCCAAATAAAACCACCACTACATTTTTAAGCCTTTTATTGCTATTGATAAAATTAACGATCTGTGGGTTATTGGTTTCCGTTTCGGTAAGTGTTACTATAACTGTATTGTAAAGTTTCAATCCATCCGAAAGGTCGTTCATTGCTTTAGCCTCAATGCCTGCAAAAGATTGTACTTTGGTGTATTTATTCAGCAGGCTGTCAAAAACGCTGGCATAACCATAGCTAAAGTGTACACTGGCTATTTTGGCTATATCAAGGTCTTTCAGTGGTACCAATTGCTGCTCGTTGTTCAGTAAAACTGTAGCACTTTGGGTTAAACGCTCCTCGTTCATAATAGCCTGGCTTTGCGCGTGAGGGCTTTGCGCACATGCCGAATTTAGAATCACAAACAATAACAACAAACCCCATAAGCAAATATTCAGCTTAGTTTTTCTCATACACCTTTTCTCCGTTTATATAAGTCTTCAGCACCTTCACAGCAGGCAATTCAGCACCATCAATTTTCATAATATCTTTATCGAGGATAACAAAATCGGCAAACTTGCCCGGTTCAATGCTGCCCTTTTCTTTTTCTTCAAAATTTGCTTTTGCGGCCCAGATGGTCATGCCCATTAAAGCTTGCTTGCGGCTTAACGCGTTTTCCATCTGGAAACCCCCATCCGGAATACCCTTCAGGTTTTTGCGTACCACTGCTGCATAAAACGTGTACATGGGGTTAATATTTTCGACAGGGAAATCGGTACCCAAGGGCAGCCATTGGTTTTGCTGCAACAATTGCTGATAGGCGTAGCCTGATTTTAAACGTTCCTGCCTCAGCCTGTCAAGCGCCCAAAGCATATCTGATGTGGCATGTGTGGGCTGTACTGAAGGGATGATGTTATTATCGCCGAACAGCTTTACATCCTCAGGCGCTACAATTTGCGCGTGTTCAATACGCCAGCGTTTATCATTTTTGCCTTTTAGCACTTTGGCATATATTTTTAATATTGCGCGATTGGCTGAATCGCCAATGGCATGAGTACACATTTGGAAACCTTTCGCGGCTATCATCATAGCTACATTCTCATAATGCGCGGGTGTATTCAGCAAAAACCCTTTCCAATTCGCTTTATCAGCATAAGGCTTTAACAGGCAGGCCCCGCGCGAGCCAAGCGCGCCATCAGCATATACTTTAATGGCACGCACATTAAGGCGTGGTGTTTTGATGATCCCGCTTTTAAATACAGAAGTGTAATTTTCAGGCTTGTCAGATAGCATCACGTACATCCGCATTTTTAACGCGCCGCTGTTTTGTAACTCGCGGATGGTGCCAACCATGGGATAATCAAGCCCGCAATCATCAACGGTAGTTAAACCTACTGCAAAACAGTTGGCCTGTGCATCTAAAAATGCTGCTTTAATATGGTCGTAATCATCAGTAGGTATTTTATGCGATATAAGCTTAACGGCATTATCTACCAATATACCAGTTAATTTACCTTTGTCGGTTTCTATTTGTCCACCGGGAATAGTTTGTCCCGGTTTAATGGCTGCTATATTGAGGGCGGCCTCATTGGCAATAACAGCGTGCCCATCTATCCGCTCTAAAACTACGGGCCTTGCCGGAAACAGCGAATCTAATTTTGCTTTGTTTGGAAACTGCTTTACCGCCCATTTATTCTGATCCCAGCCACGCCCAATCAGCCAGCCTTCAGGATTTGCCTTAGAGAAAGCCTGAACCGAATCGACGATCTGCTGCCAGCTTTGCATCCCAACAAGATTAACCTGGTGCAGTGCATTACCATATTCGTAAAAATGCGTGTGTGCATCAATAAAACCGGGGTAAACCGTTTTGCCTCCTGCATCAACTACCTGCTTTGCGTTAAATACCTTTTCAAGGCTGTCAGTTGTACCTACTGCTATTATTTTACCGCCTTTAACCGCAAAAGCCTCGGCCTCTGTAAACTTAGCGTCAACAGTGTAAACGTGCGCGTTTTTCACCAGCAGATCAACATCATTTTGTTTTTGTTTACAAGCCATGCAGAGCAAAAGCAAGGCGGGAAGCAGTTTTTTCATAAGTCGATAACAGTAAAAATAAAAAAGCGTTTTAATGATCGTTAATAAAGCAGAAGCTGACACCAAAACTATAAAGTTATAGCATCATTTTTCTAATTTAGCAACGAAATCGAAATTGAAGGGAATTATTTTAAATGTCTGATATAATACAGCTTTTACCGGATGCCGTTGCCAACCAAATTGCCGCCGGCGAGGTGGTACAACGTCCTGCATCGGCAGTAAAAGAGCTGGTAGAAAACGCTATTGATTCGGGTGCCGATAAGATACAACTGATACTGAAAGATGCCGGAAAAGCGCTGATACAAGTGATTGATAATGGCTGCGGAATGAGCCTTACCGATGCGCGCATGTGCTTTGAACGCCATGCCACATCCAAAATAAAAAAAGCTGAGGATCTTTTTGCCATCCGCACCATGGGTTTCCGTGGCGAGGCCATGGCTTCTATAGCGGCGATAGCGCAGGTTGAACTAAAGACCCGCCGTGTTGAAGATGAACTGGGTACCATCATAGAAATTGAAGGTTCGGAGATCATTAAACAAGAGCCTTGCCAATGCAACGCGGGTACTTCTGTTTGTATAAAAAACTTGTTTTATAACACCCCTGCACGTCGCAATTTTCTAAAGGGAAATTCGGTAGAGACGAGGCATATTATTGATGAGTTTCAGCGGGTGGCTTTGGCTAACCCACATATATTTTTCACCATGCACCACGATGGGCAGGAGGTTTACCATTTGCCGGCTACACAGTTAAAGCAGCGCATTATCCATTTGTTGGGTAACCAGTACAACCAAAGGCTGGTACCGGTGGAAGAAGATACCACCATCATCAAACTGCGCGGCTTTGTAGGTAAGCCCGAATTTGCCCGTAAAACACGCGGCGAGCAGTTCTTTTTTGTAAATAATCGTTTTATCAAAGACGCTTATTTGAACCATGCGGTGATGACGGCTTTTGAAGAGCTGCTGCCTGATGAAAGTTACCCCCTATATGTTTTATTTATCGAGATCGACCCATCGAAAATTGATATCAACGTCCATCCTACCAAAACAGAGATAAAATACCAGGACGAAAAGGCTATTTATATGATCATCCGTTCGGCGGTAAAACGTTCGCTGGGCAGGTATAACATTACGCCGACAATAGATTTTGACCAGGAGAACAGCATTGAGCACCTGATCACGCCCAAACCGTTCGAAGAGATCATCCAGCCGAGCATTAGGTTCAATGCCGATTTTAACCCTTTTGCACCTGAGGCCAAAGCAGACCGTGCACCATCCTCCCGCCCAAGCGGAGATTATCAGAAAACGCCCATCCCGCAAAACTGGGAAACGTTATACGAGATCAGCAAGCGCGATACCGTGGAGCAGCAACAGATGGAGGTTCATAACAAATCCATCGAGGTTGAAGAGCAACAGGTAAGCAAATCGAGCGAGCGACAACTTTCGCAGATCCATAATAGGTTCATCCTGTCGCAAATAAAATCGGGCTTTATGCTGGTAAGCCAGCAGGCCGCACACGAAAGGGTATTGTACGAACGTTTTTTACAGCAATTAGACAGCCATTCGGGCGTGAGCCAGCAAAGTTTATTTCCGCAAAGCGTAACCTTAAACGCCGCGGATTACGTATTGCTTAAAGAATTGCTGAATGATATTCGTGCTTTAGGTTTTGATATCAGGGAGTTTGGCAAAAACACTGTTGTTGTTGAAGGCATACCGGCAGAATTGCCCAATGCTAATGAACACGAATTGTTAGAACATTTATTGGAGGGCTTTAAAAACAATCAGTCGGCTTTAAAGTTGGATAAGCGGGATAACCTGGCGCGATCGCTGGCACGTAATGCAGCTATTAAAGCAGGTACAAAGCTATCATTAGAAGAAATGAATATTTTGATAGACCAGCTTTTTGCCTGCCAGATGCCCAATATTTCGCTCGGTGGAAAGCCGATAATTATTACATTTACATTAACCGAACTATTAGAGCGGTTTGACAGATAATATACATATAAAATGAGTCAATACAGGCAATCGCCCCTTGCTAATCTTACACCTGTTGTAAAAAACCTGCTGATCATTAACGTGATCTTTTACTTAGCTACCTTTTTGTTAGGCGAGCGCTTTAATATGGTGGAGCATTTTTCTGCCTTCTATTTTAATTCGCCCTTATTTAAACCATGGCAAATAATTACTTACATGTTTATGCATGGGGGTTTTATGCATATCCTGTTCAATATGATAGGCTTATTTACCATTGGACCTATTTTGGAGCAAACCATGGGCTCCAAACGTTTTTTTAATTACTACTTTATATGCGGTATTGGCGCATTGGCATTACACATGGCAGTGCAGGCTTTTGAGGTGCATCAATTAACCGGTACGTTTATGGCGAGCCATTTAGATATTACCGACCCGGCTATCCTATCTAAACTTGAGGCAATATATTATGGCCCGGTTTTAGGTGCCTCGGGTTCTATATTTGGGATACTCATTGCCTTTGCTATGATATATCCTGATATGGAATTGATGATAATACCGATACCTATACCTATCAAAGCTAAATACTTTGCAGTGGGTTACATTGTTATCGAATTATTTTCGGGCGTAAACCCGATGCAGGCAAATGATGGCGTGGCCCACTTCGCGCACCTGGGTGGTGCTTTATTTGGTTTTATCATGATAAGGATATGGGGATTGCACAGGCGCGATATCTATTAATTAAATTGTAATAGCCATGTGGGAAGAGATACGTTTAAAAGTTTTACACTCGGGCAGTAAATTAAATTTACTGATAGGAATAAACGTTGCCGTATTTTTAGTGTTGGGGCTTCTTGGGATACTCGAAACATTATCCACAACCCACAACGTTCTTAACCAAACCTTATACAACTATCTCGCTGTACCATCTTATCTACCTACACTGTTAACACGTTTTTGGACACCCCTTACCTATATGTTTATGCATGCAGGTATCTGGCACATTGTGATGAACATGATCTGGTTTTATTGGATGGGGCAGATATTTGAAGAATACCTTGGCGGCAAAAAACTATTAAACGTTTACTTTTTAGGGGGCCTTGTAGGGGCAGTTTTCTTTATAGTGGCCTATAACGTGTTTCCTTTGTTTGCTGCCGAACGCAATGGTGCAACTGCTGTTGGTGCGTCTGCAAGTATTATGGCTGTAATTGTAGGTACAGCTACATTGCTGCCTAACTACACAATATTCCTTTTTATTTTTGGTGAAGTAAGGTTAAAATGGCTGGCCATTGTTTTTGTTATTTTTGACCTGTTCGGCTTAGTTGGCTCAAATGCCGGTGGTGCATTTGCACACCTTGGTGGCGCATTTTTGGGTTTTATCTACATCAGGCAATTACAAAAGGGAAATGATATTGGTGCATGGTTTGGTAAACTGTTTAAACCAAAATCAAAACTAAAAGTAGTTTACAAAAATTCAAAAAACACCAATACTAAGCCGCAACAAGACGAAATAGACCGTATATTAGACAAAATTTCAAATTCGGGTTTAGATAGCCTGAGCAAACAGGAAAGAGATACCCTATCAAAAGCCAGCGATGATGATAAGAGCTAAAAGCAAGCTTTCGTTTTTTAACAAACTGGTACTGTATATCAATTACGTTTTTGCTTTTTCAATACTCATTAGTTACCTGGCCCCCGTTACCGATCCTAAAAACTTTTGGCCAATCGCATTTTTTGGCATTGGTTACCCCATCCTTTTGGCTGTAAATGTACTGTTCATTATTTATTGGGCTATAAATGTGAGAATATATGCCTTTATTTCACTTGTGTGTATTTTAGTGGGATGGAAGGTATTGAACAATAATATTGGTTTTAATAAATCGCAACCCGATGTTGCTAAGGCCTCGCCCGAAGATATCAGGATGATGGCCTATAACGTACACCAGTTTCAGAAATTCAATTTTACTAAAACAGAATCTACCCGGAGCGATATATTTAAAATTATTGATGAGCAGAAGCCTGATATTATGGTTTTCGAAGAGTTTTATACACGGTCTAAAGGAAAAAACGATATTATTGATTCGCTAAAAAGGCTGCTAAAAACTGATCAGTTTTATTTTGAAGCCTTCGATAAAAACCATGATGATAAAACTGGTCTGGCTATTTTTACAAAGTATGCCATTGTTAATCATGGGATGATACGCCTGAACAACGACAATAGCGATAACCAGTGCATTTATGCCGACATGCAAAAAGGCGATAAAACTATCCGGGTTTATTGTGTGCATTTGCAGTCAATCCATTTTGAGTCGGAAGATTACGTGTACCTCGATAGCCTATCGCACGAGCGGCCAAGCATCCATAAATCAAAACGCGTGGGTGGTAAGCTAAAGCTGGCCTTTTTAAAGCATAGCGAGCAGGTACACCTGATTAAAGACCACATGGCAAAATGCCCTTACCCATATATTGTAGCCGGCGATTTTAACGATACGCCAACATCATACGCGGTAAATAAAATGGCCCAGGGACTAAAAAACACCTTCTACGAAAAAGGCAGCGGACTGGTAAAAACCTATAACGGCGATTTCCCCAACTTCCAGATCGATTTTATTATGTGCAGCCCGGTATTTAACGTGCTTAACTATCACGTAGTAGAAAGGAAACTATCCGACCATTATCCTATTCGCAGTGATCTGCAATTGAAGTGATTAGTTGATTAAGTTTATTATGTGAGTGGTTTGAAGAATAACTTAATCAACTACCAACATTGTTAAAATAATGCTAAAATGCAACGCGGTAATTAACTGATTGCGTAAAATATGTAAGTTTGCCGCATGAAACAAAATTTGTTTGTTTACAACACCTTAACACGTACTAAAGAAGAGTTTAAGCCCCTTAACGCGCCACATGTTGGCATGTACGTTTGCGGGCCTACCGTTTACAGTGATGCCCATTTAGGCAATTGCCGCACTTATATTTCGTTCGACCTGATATTCCGTTACCTTACCTTATTGGGTTATAAAGTACGTTACGTACGCAATATTACCGATGCAGGCCATTTGGAAGGCGATGCGGATGAGGGTGAAGATAAAATATCGAAAAAAGCGAAACTATCGCAACTCGAGCCGATGGAAATTGTACAAAAGTACACCGTAGGCTTTCGGGATGTGATGAAGATATTGAATACCCTGCCGCCAAGTATTGAACCTACAGCAACCGGCCACATCATTGAGCAGATTGAAATGGTGAAAGAAATTTTAGCCAAAGGGTTAGCTTATGAGGTAAATGGCTCGGTTTATTTTGATGTAGAAAAATACAACCAGGCACAGGATTACGGTATTTTGAATGGCAGGCACTTGGAAGACCTGCTCACCAATACCCGCACCTTAGGCGGGCAGGATGAAAAGCGCGGCAAGCTTGATTTTGCCCTTTGGATAAAGGCCAAACCCGAACACCTGATGCAGTGGCCATCGCAATGGGGCATGGGTTTCCCGGGCTGGCATTTGGAGTGCTCGGCCATGAGCAGCAAATACCTGGGCCACCAGTTTGATATACACGGCGGAGGGATTGACCTGATGCCTACCCACCATACCAACGAGATTGCGCAAAATGTAGCCAGCTGCGGTAAAAATCCCGCGACTTACTGGATGCATACCAATATGCTCACGGTTAATGGGACAAAAATGTCAAAATCATTAGGCAACAGTTTTTTACCCGACGAACTGTTTACCGGCAATAACTCCATATTGAACAAGCCATACAGCCCCATGACGGTGCGCTTTTTTATGCTGCAAACCCATTACCGCAGCACGCTCGATTTTTCGAACGACGCTATGGAAGCATCAGAAAAAGGTTTCCGGCGGTTAATGAATGCATATGAGTTATTGGATGGCTTAAAAGCATCTGCAGATACAGATGTTGATGTATCAGCGGTGCAAACCCGTTGCTACGAAGCCATGAATGATGATTTTAACAGCCCTGTTCTGATTGCCGAACTATTTGAGCTATCGCGTGTGGTTAACTCTGTACACGATGGTAAAATGCAGATAGACGCCACTAACCTTGAATTGCTGAAACAAACCATGCATACTTTTATTGAAGATGTACTTGGCCTTAAAGATGAAAAAGCAGCTAACGATGAGCTGCCTAAAGTAATGGAGTTTATCATTAACCTGCGTAGCGAGGCTAAAACAAATAAAGATTACGCCACATCCGATAAAATAAGGATAGGCCTGCAGGATATCGGCTTCCAGCTAAAAGACAGCAAAGAAGGCACCACCTGGAACAAAGTATAATTATTACATTTGAGCACACATCATACCATCACAAATGAAGAAAGTTATTGCCGCTATTGTTTTTTCAATCTTATTTTCGGGAGTTGTTTTAGCACAAAAAGCCGCCGAGGTACAAACCGTGGTTGCTGCCGAAGAAGCTTTTAATAAAGCCGTTGCGAAAAAAGGCATTAAAGAAGGCTTTTTATCTGCTATTGATGATGATGCCATCGTTTTCAGGCCAAACGCGGTTAGCGCTAAAGAATTTTATACCCGTATTGATAAGCAGCCTGGCAACTTAAGCTGGGTACCAAAATTTGGCCGTATATCTGCCAACGGCGACCTTGCCTTTACAGCAGGCCCGTATATATACCAAAACAGCGCTGCCGATACTGATAAAGTGTATGGCCATTATGTTTCTGTTTGGCGCACTGATGCCAACGGCAAATTAAAATTACTGATAGACCTTGGTGTACAACACCCTGAGCCTGAGCAACCTGAAATAATTGACCTGAAAGATCCCACCGGTAAAGTGTTGCCCCCAAGCAAGGACCCGTTCCTGGCAAAAAAGCTGATCATGGGTACAGATGATATGTTTAACCATTCGCTTGATATATCTGCGTTGGCAACTTATAAAGAGTTTTTTAGCCCTGAGGCGCATTATTATTTCCCAGGCTTTGAGCCGCTTATCGGTACCGATAAGATCATGAAGTTTATTAATAACCAGGCAATATCCATCAGCGCCAAAACCAGCAGTGTAGGCCGCGCAGCAAGTAACGATCTGGCTTACAGCTATGGCACCGCCATAATTAAAAAAGGAGGCATATCAAGTAACTACAATTACGTTAGGATATGGGAGCTTGATGCCAGCCACAAATGGAATATTTTGCTGGAAGTATTTTCGGCAGTTGAAAAGTAAGCGAAACCCTCTACTTTTTCATTTCCTCATTAATAGCCCGCAATAATTCATTCGCACGTTGCGAGCCGATGATATACACCAGGCCATCACGGTCGGTTAAGTGTATGGCGTCGTTTCCGGAGGTGTAAAAGCGGATGGTACCTCTTTTATGCAGGTTATAAACCGGGTTGTTAAAAAAGTAACGGCTATAAACCCCTTTTTCAATTTTTACGATACTGTTCAGGTCTATTTTAACCAGGCGGGTTGTCCACAGCCCATCCAACAGGATACTTTTATTAATTACCTGCGTACGAAAATGCAGCAGAAACCCCATTATTGCCGATATAATTAAAATAGCAAAACCCACTACCAGTAGCAGGTCGCTGCTGCGCTCACGTTCATCGGTAAAAAAGAAAATAGCAAAGCAAAAAATGGCCATTACCAGGCGGATGGTAATAGGTATCCACTCGCGGCCGAGGTATTGTTTTTCCAAAAAGGGGTGGTTATCACTCATAAGTTCGTCTTGTACAGTTCGAAGATAATAACTTTTTTGGTGTGTGTTGCTACTTTATATCGTTCATCGGGGCGCATCCCTCCTATCCATATCACATCGCCATTACCATTTACTAATACGGGGATATCAGCCTTTTGGTTCAGCGGTATTTTCTCGCTGATAAAATAGTCGCTCAGTTTCTTTTTTCCTTTCATTCCCAAAGGGTAAAAAGTATCACCTTCATGCCAATGGCGTAGTGTTAAAGGGTAGGTAAGCTTATCTGCATCGGCCGAAAAAGCCATCGGGTTACCCTTTACGATCATGGCAGAATCATCGGGTATCAGCGTAAGCTTATGATCGCCAAAAACTACCTCGTGCGTATGCTCATAGATCAAAACCGGTCCGGTAACTTCAGTTTTGCGTTTGCTGATGATGAGTTGCCCCCTATCCAGTATCAACCGGTACCCGGCAGATTCAAATGTACGGCCTGAATGTTTATGGAACGATGCGATCACATCATCAACCGAAGTTTGGTTAAACCCGTATGGGGATAGTAAGCCAAACAGTAATAACCTTTGCGGGATCAACTTTTTGATACCTGCGATATTGATGTATATCCCGCCAATCGCTTCGGTAAGCAATTCTTTTCTAATGCGAGCTAATGTGTCTTCCAGCAATAACTCCAGTTCGCGAAAACGCTCCATGTTCTTTTTAAAGGTTTGCTCCAGTTGCGGGTTTAGCTCTTTTAGTTTCGGGATAACCTCATGCCGCAATTTATTTCGCGCGTATTTTACCGAGGCATTGGAGCTGTCTTCAACATACCTTAAATTTTCGGCGGTAACTATCGTATCTATCTCATCGCGGGTCAAAAACAGCAGGGGCCGGGCAATATTTCCGTTAAGGGGCAAAATGCCATGCATACCTGCAATACCGGTACCACGGCTAAGGTTAAGCAATATCGTTTCAACAGAATCGTTCTGATGGTGCGCTACCGCTATTTTACTGTAGCCAAAGCCGGCCCTTATTTCATCAAACCATTGGTAACGCAAATCGCGCGCGGCCATTTGTATCGAGATGTGTTTTTGGGCAGCGTAGGCTTGGGTGTCAAAATTGGTGGTGTAAAATGGTACGCCGAGTTGTTTGGCAAGTTCTTCGGTAAATTGCTGCTCGTTGTCGGATTCGGCACCGCGGAGTTGAAAATTACAGTGTGAAATACCAAAGGTATAGCCTGCCTGCTTTAATAAATGTACTAAGAGTACCGAATCGCGGCCACCGCTAACCGCCGCAAGCACAGGCTCTGAAGGCGAAAAAAGGTGGTGCAGCTCAATAAAATCGGTGAAACGTTGAACAGGAAGCATCATCAAAAATATTTAATTTATTTACCCCAACCAAAAAACTAATTTTGCACTGTGAATAAGTACCTGTTAAGCCTTTTGTTTTTGTTATGTGCATTTACTGTTGTGGCCCAAAAAAAGCCGTCGCGCATTGAGTTGGTACATTACGAGAAGTTTCACGATACGCTGATCAACAACGTACAAACCACAAAGTTTTTTAAAGCGATATTTAAGCAAGATGTTACTACGCTCACATCAGACAGCGCATACTTTTTTGTTAAGGAAAACATGTGCGATGCCTTTGGCCACGTAGTAATAAACCAAGGCGATACCCTGCACATTTATGGCGACAAGCTTCACTATGATGGCAATACCAAAATAGCTGTGATGACCGACCATGTTAAAATGGTTGATAAGGATGCTACATTAACTACCGATTACCTTACTTACAACACAGCCTTACGCATTGGCAATTACACCGGCGGGGGCAAACTGATAAATCAGGATAATACGCTCACCAGCAAAAACGGATATTACTTTGCCAGCTCGCGCGATGCTTATTTTAAGTATGATGTGGTGATGAATACTACCGATGCTATTATAAAAAACGATACGCTAAGGTATAATTCGGGCACGGGCATATCTTATTTTTATGGGCCTACACACATTTATGGCAAAAAAGATAACGATGTTTTGTACACCGAGTGGGGCACTTATGATACCAAAAGCGAGCAGGCGTTTTTCTCAAAAAACAACTTATATACCAGCGGATCAAAATCATTAAAAGGCGATAGTTTGTTTTACGACAGGCTGAAAGGCTACGGTAAAGCTTTAAAGCATATTACTTTTAATGATACCGAGCAAAAAATAACCATAAAAGGCGATAAGGCTGAATATACCAAACCCGATGAGCGAACGGTAGTTACCGAAAACGCCTATGTTGTATTGGAAACCGGCGGCGACTCAACACAGAAAAAAGACTCCATAATAAACAAACCTATCCCCGTTAAAAAAACATTGGCCGAACGTGTTGGTACACCTGTACCTAATACCATTAAACATGTTGATATTGATGTAAAAACAGGAAAACCGGTTGAAGTGAAACAACCAGATACACTTGCACGGCCAACGCTAAAAACAGATACCGCAAAAAACAAGCGCGATTCGATATTTATGGCGGCCGATACTATTGAAACGCAAATTACCACCCGAAAAACCGAACTGGAAACAAGGGCTAAAAGGAGGCTTTATGCCTTGCGGGATACATCTATAAAAGCTGTAGCGTCTATAGTATACACCAAAGCGCCTAAAGTTTTGGAAATGCAGCGACTGCCCATACTGGTAGATAGTACCAGCCACCTGCACCGCGATTATTTTCCTAAGGCGCCAATTGATACATCCATACACGTGGCTAAAACAGCACCGAAAAAATCGAACAAAAAGCTGCTGCCTGCCAGGGCCGCGCCAATTGATTCGGTTAACATAACCTACGAAGTAAAACTGGCCGATACGGCAAGGGTGCGGATACTCTCGGCCTTTCATAAGGCCAAAATATTTAAATCGGACCTGCAGGCGAAGGCTGATTCAATTTTTTACAGCTATAGCGATTCGACCGCACGTATGTATGTTAACCCGATGGTATGGTCGAATGGGTCGCAGTTATCGGGCGATACCATTAACCTGCAGATCAGGAATAAAAAGATAGATAACATCGCGTTTGCGCCGCATGCCTTTGTCGTCAATATTGTTAAAACCGATTCCATTAATTTTAACCAGATAGGCGGACGTAAAATGCGGGGCTTTTTTAAAGATGGCAAAATTGACAAGATATTTGTTGACGGCAATGCCGAAACCATATATTACCAGCGCGATAGTTTAAATAAACCTACCGAACTGACGCGCACAGCCAGCAGCCGTATTAGGGTAAATTTTTTGAAGGGCGAACTGGCAGCTACAACATTTACTGTAAAAACATCATTGCGCGATATACCCCTTATTGCTGTTAAGGAAGATGATAAGATATTGAAAGGTTTTATTTGGAAGCCGAAAGACAGACCTGTATCTAAAGAGTCTATCATACCGTCATCATATACTGCAAAGCCTGTATCTAAAAAAGCAACACCCAAAACCGGAGTTAAAAAGAAAGGAGCAGCAACGACTGTTAAACCAACTTTACCTAAAATTGAGTTGGTTAAACCGAAAACAGATACGTTAAAATTAAAGGCAGACACTTTAAAAAGCTTACATCCGGATACCTTAAAAAAGCAAATTATTAAACCAACCACAGCAAATTAATATGAGCGCACCTGCAAGCAGCGAGTTCCAGTTTGAGAACGAAATTAAATGGGAAGACCTTGGCAACGGCGTGCAGCGCCAGGTTTTTGGCTATGATGATAAACTGATGCTGTTAAAAGTAAAGTTTGAAAAGGGCGCCATTGGCGCTATGCACAGCCACCCGCACTCGCAGGCTACGTATATTGAGAGCGGTGTGTTTGAAATGACCATTGGCAATGAAGTGAAGATTATTAAACAGGGTGATGGGTATTATGTGCCGCCGCATGTGGTGCATGGTGTAACCTGTTTAGAGCCGGGGATGCTGGTAGATGCTTTTAGCCCGGTGAGGGAGGATTTTTTGTAAATTCAAAAGATCATGCTGTCCCGACTTTCGTTGGGATCAGCACCTCATTATGTGGGTATACATGATATATATAGTTAGCAAACTAGCGCGTGGGGTGCCGAAATAAATTCGGCATGACTTAAAGAGTTTTTCCTTACTCAAAAATTTCCACACAGTAACGCCACCGTTACAATTCATATTTTTTCTAAATTGCAATTAACTTACTAATGGAAGTAAATAAGCTGTAGCAATACCGACATTTGCCTGTATATTAACCCAAACCGGATAGCATATGAATGTTGAAATACTTGCTCGCATACAATTCGCTTTTACCATTGGCTTCCATTACATATACCCGCCCTTAAGCATTGGCCTGGGTTTGGTAATGGTGATAATGGAAGGTATATACCTAAAAACGGGCAACAAAATGTACGAGCAGATGACGAAGTTTTTTGTGCGTGTGTTTGCTTTGATATTTGGTATTGGTGTGGCTACCGGTATTGTAATGGAGTTTGAGTTTGGTACCAATTGGGCCGTATACTCTAAATACGTGGGCGATGTTTTTGGCAGTGCGCTGGCAGCCGAGGGTATCTTCGCTTTTGCTTTAGAATCGGGCTTTTTGGGGGTGTTATTATTTGGATGGAACAAGGTAAGGCCCGGCGTACATTTTTTTTCGACCGTAATGGTTACCCTGGGCAGTATGTTTTCGGCGGTATGGATAGTAGTCGCTAATTCATGGCAGCAAACCCCGGCAGGCTATCACATAGTTGGCGAAGGCTTAAAGGCCCGCGCCGAGATCACCGATTTTTGGGCTATGGTATTTAATCCATCATCCATTGAGCGTTTAACGCATGTTTGGCTGGGCTCGTTCTTATCAGGCTCTTTTTTGGTGCTCAGTATTGCCGCCTATTACCTGCGGCGTAAAAGATATATAGAATTTGCCGAGTCGGCATTTAAAATAGCCTTAGTGGTAGCAACCGTATCAGCCTGCGCGCAGTTGTTTGTAGGGCATAAATCGGCCGATGTTGTAGCCAAGTACCAACCAGCCAAACTGGCTGCTTTAGAGGGCCACTATGACGGATCAAAACCCGGCGACCTGTACCTGTTAGGCTACGTTGATCAAAAGAATAAAGAAACGCATGGCTTATACATCCCCGGCGGACTGAGCTTTTTAACAACGGGCAGTTTTAAACAACCCTTAACCGGCCTCAATAATTTTAAAACGGAAGACAGACCCGGCGCGGTAAACTTTGTTTTTCAAACCTATCACCTCATGGTGGCCATTGGCATGTTTCTCATCGCGCTAACGCTTTACAGTTGCTTTTTATGGTGGCGCGGTAAGCTCTTCGATAAAAAATGGCTGTTATTCATTTTTTCGTACTCGGTATTACTGCCGCAGATAGCCAACCAGGTTGGCTGGTATAGCGCCGAAGTTGGCCGCCAACCATGGGTGGTGTATGGCTTGTTGCGCACATCAAAAGCACTGTCGCAAGCGGTATCAGCGGGCTCGATTATTTTTTCATTGATATTGTTCACATGGGTGTACCTGGTACTGTTAATACTGTTTATTTATTTGTTGAACAAGAAGATTAAACACGGACCGTTTGACGAAGAGAACCTGGACCACAGTCCACGGCACATTGAAATGGCTGATACTTTAGCTTAAACATTTATGGCAACATTATTTGGTATTGATTATCAAACCTGGTGGTTCTTGCTCATTGGGGCGGTATTTACAGGGTATATTATTTTAGACGGCTTTGACCTGGGCGCGGGCATTGTGCACCTGTTTTTTGTAAAAGAAGAAAGCCGCCGCGTTGCACTTAACGCTATTGGCCCCGTTTGGGATGGTAACGAGGTTTGGATAGTGATTGGTGGCGGTGCGCTGTTTGCCGGTTTCCCGGAAGTTTATGCCTCACTGCTATCGGCATTTTATATCCCTTTTATGCTGTTTTTAATGGGGATAGTGTTCAGGGCCATATCCATCGAGTTCAGGAGTAAAGAGCCTATGCTTTGGTGGCGCAGAATGTGGGACATCAGCTATTGCTGCTCCAGTACGCTCATCGCCTTTTTGCTGGGCGTGATATTGGGCAATGTTACGCAAGGCATCAACTTGGGCCCCGATCATGTTTTCCGTGGCAACTTTACAGAGTTTTTAAACCCTTATGCGATATTAACCGGTATAACAACGGTTGCTTTGCTAATGATGCATGGCGCCATTTACCTGGTAATGAAAACCGAGAACCGCTTGTACACCAAGCTCACCATTATTGTAAAGAACGCGACCATCTTTTTCGTGATCATGATATTACTGACCTCGTTTTACACTCTGTTGTACCTGCCGCATATGGCAACTGCTATCCGCCGTTACCCGCAATTGTTTATAGTGCCGGTAATGATGGTGCTGGCTATAGCCAATATTACCCGGCAGATCACCAAGCGCAAATACCTGTTCGCATTTATATCATCGGCAGTAACTATTAGTTTACTCATGGTTTTGGTAGCCATGGAACTGTATCCCAACATGCTGATATCGACACAGGGGGCGGCTAATAACCTTACAATTTATAATGCCTCTTCATCGCAAAAAACATTAGGCATTATGCTTACCGTGGCTGCCATTGGCGTGCCGTTGGTGGTAGCGTATACCACTTTTGTATTTATGACCTTTAAGGGGAAGGTGGAATTGGACGAGATGAGTTATTGAGATTTGTATATGAATAGTTTATATATTGTTAACACGGAAAAGTAAGAAAACCTATCGCTGAGATTGCCACGTCGTACTGATAGAAGCACT
>NZ_JAHXPQ010000007.1 GCF_019391655.1 Mucilaginibacter rivuli
AGGAACGACGTGGCAATCACTGAGACGGGTCATAAATAGAATATCGCCGCCCTGTCGCTTCTATACATATCTCAGTGATTGCTTCGTTCCTCGCAATGACATGTTAGAGAAAGGCTCAAAAGTGCATTTCAACTTTACAACATTAATACGTAAACTCGCTTAATAAAAATCAATACCAAAATGGAACCCATAACAGTACAAGCTACCATTAACGCGCCTATAGAAGTTGTATGGCAAATGTGGACCTTACCCGAACATATCACCCAATGGTGCTTCGCATCCGACGACTGGTATTGCCCCGCCGCCACCAATGACCCACGCACAGGTGGCCAGTTCAGCAGCACCATGGCCGCTAAGGATGGTAGCTTCAGCTTTGATTTTGGCGGTGTTTATGATGAAGTGATAACCAACCAACTGATAAAATACACCTTAGACGATGGCCGTAAAGTAAGCATCACCTTCAGCTCAGACGATGACGACCAAACCACCGTAACCGAAACCTTCGACCCGGAAACCCAAAACCCCATCGAAATGCAACGCGGCGGCTGGCAGGCTATTATGGATAATTTTAAGAAGCATGTGGAGGGGAATTGATTAGATGAAAGTAATTCGCAACGTATGGGCCAGAATTTTTATAAGCTTGTTTTATGGCGGGTTTATGAATGAACTTGTTTTTGTTTTAAGTGGAGATCCATCGAGAGGTCGATCAAAAGATGAACCGAATCTTACGATTTTGTACGCGTTGATAGCTTTTGCTTTGTTGTCTTGGTTAAATAAAAAGTATAACAAAGACGATAAAATGAAAAAAGATGAATTTGAAAAATGGAAAAGCGAGGTGTCTTCTAAACAGATATAGGTACCACGTCATTGCGAGGCACGAAGCAACCTCTGCGCGACAGGCATGGAATTGTTAGGTCTCAGAATGGCATTATCGACTTGCATGTGTAGAGATTGCTTCGCTACCGCTCGCAAAGACGTGGCAGTGAGTTATTCGGTTAACACCGTAAACTTAAAATCTAAAGGCTCAAACTTCTCCACCAAGTCATCTATCAACCCCGCTCCATACGCCACATAAAATAGCGCGATATTCTCACTGCGTTCCTGCAGGCCACCGTTGGGGAAGAGGGTATCCTTCACACGGTCAATGTGCGAAAGGTTGTTGTCGTGCTTTCGTTTTTCGGCTTTGAGCATCTTGCGCTCCAGGTTGCCTATGGCATGTTTAAGTCTCGCCTGTATAGCTTCGGTTGATGCGGTAAGTGTGGGGTCTATCTTTTTGGCGCGGTGTTTCAGTCCGTCGAAAATGGCTTGTAGCTCTGCCCATTCCTTAGTAATGTTGAGGTCGGCCTTACTGTTTAGTTTTACCCACTCCGTTTTTAATACGTCCACAGGCTTGAACAGGTCGCTGATCTCGAATCCGGTTTTGCTCCATTTTTCGGCAGAGCGTTTATCAACGATCAAACCCGAGTTACGTAAAATGAGTATTGGGAAATCAACGGCGTAATAATCAAAATTAGCTTTCAGCTGGAACCAATAAGCCAACTCACCGCCGCCGCCAATATAGGCAAGATTAGGCAAAATGGTTTCCTGGTAAAGCGGGCGCATCACCACATTCGGACTAAACCTTTCGGGATGTTCCTGTATCTCGGTGCGCAGTTCGGCTTCGGTGAATTTGATGTCGGTACCTAATACTTCGTAGACGTCATGCTCAAAAACAATACGTTCGCGCAGGCCGTCGGCTAAATAAAAAAAGTTGATCTCGCGAGGGTTAACCTGTATATGGGTACCCAATTTTTGCAGGGCGGCGTTGCTTTTTGATATATTGGCAAAACTATGTTGACCGATAATATCATGCTCCATTACATCAGCAAACTGCTGTTTCAGGGCCACGTCATCCGCATCAATAATGATCAAACCGTATTTACTGAACAGCACATTTACTAAATAACGTGTGGCATCTGCCAGTTTATCAAATTTGGAGTAAGCGGTTTCTACCATTTCAGCCAGTTCGGGCGCATGTCCCGCAAGGCCCAAAACACCTTTGTACTGGTTTAAAGCTTCGCGAATAGTTTTGGTAGATAGTCTGCCGGTAGCACCCTTAGCATCTAAATTCCACTCAATTTTTTTATTGCCTGCACTGGTATGGTTTATCTCGGCAAAATCATGGTCCTCACTGGCCATCCAGTAAACAGGCACAAAATCCTTATCGGGATGAGCGGCTTTTAATTGTTGTGCTAACTTAATAGCCGTAACTATCTTATAAATAAAGTAAAGCGGACCGGTAAATATATTAAGCTGGTGCCCCGTGGTAATGGTGTAGGTATTCTCGTTACGTAATAGCGCTATGTTATCTAAAACCGCCTCATCAATAGGGAAACCGGCATCGGCAATGCTGCTGTACTGCTGTTGCAGCGCGTAAGCCAATACCAAACGGCCGGGTAGGGGGGCTTTGTTTTTTATCTGCTCGGCAAAGCCGGCCAAGTCGGGGCGGTTATTGTAAAAGGGTTGTAGCTGAGGATCGTTATCCAGGTATTGTAAAATGGTTTTGGTAAAAAAACCGGTATCCGAATAATTAATACAGTGGGCGTCCATTGGCTCAAATGTAAAAGCAATAAATTAAATACCCGCCTGCGGCAAATTATTTTACAATTTGTCCATAAAGGTCAAAGTCTTCGGCATTGTCAATTTTAACGTTTACAAAAGTACCAACGGTAGCGTATTGCGTAGTAGCATCAATCAAAACCTCGTTATCAACTTCCGGCGAATCAAATTGCGTGCGGCCAATAAAATGATCACCCTCTTTTTTATCGATGAGTACTTTATAGGTATTCCCAATTTTCTCCTGGTTCTTATCGAACGAGATACCTTGCTGTACTTCCATTACGGCATCAACGCGGTCGGCTTTTACCTGCTCCGGCACATCGTCTATCAGGCTGTGCGCATGTGTTTTTTCTTCGTGCGAGTAGGTAAAGCAACCCAAACGGTCGAATTTGGTATCTTCCACCCATTGCAGCATTTCGCCAAAGTCCTGCTCAGTTTCTCCCGGGTAACCGGTGATGAGCGTAGTACGCAAAGCCATATTAGGCACTTTATCGCGTATGGCGTTCACCAAATCGATGGTTTTTTGTTTAGTAATACCACGGCGCATCGATTTCAGCATATTATCGCTGATGTGCTGCAAAGGCATATCCAAATACTTGCAAATGTTGTCGCGCTCGTTCATTACATCCAAAATCTCCATCGGGAAACCGGAAGGGTAGGCGTACTGCAAACGGATCCACTCGATGCCGTTCACATCGCTTAAGCGGCGCAATAATTCATCTAAATTACGTTTCCCGTAAAGGTCAAGGCCGTAATAGGTCAGATCTTGTGCAATCAATATCAGTTCTTTAGTGCCATTTTTAGCAAGACTTTCTGCGTTCTTCACCAATTGGTCCATTGGTGTTGATGCATGTTTGCCACGCATCAGCGGAATAGCGCAAAACGAGCAGGGGCGGTTACAGCCCTCGGCAATTTTAAAGTAAGCAAAGTGCGATGGAGTAGTAAGTAAACGTTCGCCTATCAACTCGTGCTTATAATTAGCACCTACGCTGTGCAGCAGATGTTGCAGATCGTTGGTGCCAAAGTAGTTATCAACGTTGGTGATTTCGGCTTCCAGCTCAGGTTTGTAACGTTCGGATAAGCAACCGGTAACAATTACCTTGCCTACCTTGCCCTGTTCTTTCAGCTCGCTGTATTGTAATATGGTATCGATAGATTCCTGCTTGGCGTTGTCAATGAAGCCACAGGTGTTTATCACGATGATATCATCGCTGCGTAATTGCTGGTCCTCATGCACCACGTTAAAGGCGTTGCCTTTTAACTGGCCCATCAATACTTCAGAATCGTATGTATTTTTAGAGCAACCCAAGGTAACCACGTTTACACGGGGTTTTGCGGTTATGATCGGCTTACTGATATTCTTCGTCTTCATTTATACCTTATTCTCCATCACGTCATTGCGAGGAACGAAGCAATCCTAAATTATGCATTAGCGCCAATGCCTATCGAGGATTGCTTCGTGCCTCGCAATGACGCTTTAATATATACTATTGTTTGAATAATGAGTCAACAAACGCCCTGCGATCAAACAATTGTAAATCATTCACCCCTTCACCCACACCAATATATTTTACCGGTATTTTAAACTGGTCGGATATGCCTATTACTACGCCACCTTTGGCAGTACCATCTAATTTAGTTAGCGCCAAAGCGTTCACATCGGTAGCCTGGGTAAACTGTTTGCATTGCTCAATGGCATTCTGTCCGGTTGATGCATCCAGTACCAATAAAATCTCGTGCGGTGCATCCGGTACTACCTTTTGCATTACGTTTTTGATCTTGGTAAGCTCGTTCATCAAACCAACTTTATTATGTAAACGGCCGGCGGTATCAATGATCACCACATCTTCGCCATTTGCCACAGCTGATTTCAACGTATCAAATGCTACCGAAGCCGGGTCGCTGCCCATGGCTTGTGCCACTACGCGTACACCAATTCGCTCGCCCCAAAGTTGGATCTGGTCAACCGCCGCAGCCCTAAACGTATCAGCAGCACCAATAACTACTTTATGACCGGTAGCTTTAAGTTTAGCGGCCAATTTGCCAATGGTGGTAGTTTTACCCACACCGTTTACGCCAACCACCATAATTACGTAAGGTTTATGGTCGCCGTATTCAAAATTCCTGAAATCGTTACTGTTATTTTCGGCGAGCAGTTCCTGTATCTCTTCGCGCAGTATGTTGTTCAGTTCCGATGTGCCGAGGTATTTATCGCGGGCAACGCGCTCTTGCACACGCTCTACAATTTTAAGGGTAGTGGCAACGCCCACGTCGGATGTAACGAGTACTTCTTCCAGGTCATCAAGCACCTCATCGTCAACGGTTGATTTACCTGCAACGGCCTTGGTGATCTTCGAAAAAAAGTTCTCCTTGGTTTTTTCCAAACCGGTATCAAGCGCCTCCTGCTCTTGCGGGGTGCTTTCCTTTTTCTTAAAAAAATCAAATAATCCCATTCGGAAATTGCATTAACAAAAAAAGCCCTTCCGCGAGATCGGGAACGGCTTTCGTATATTTTAGAATAAATTATTATCCTTTAGTGCCTTCAGCAATAGCATCTTTCACTAAATCGTTGTGCACGATGATCTCTTTGAATGAGTAAGCACCTGTTTTTGGCGATTTAGCCATGGTGATCACTTTTGAGTATTCTTTACCTTTACCTGTATTCAGGGTTGCAACTACTTTCTTTGCCATGTTTTTGTGTTGTTATTTGGTTATTTAGTTATTGGTTATTAAGTTAAACTAAAACTAACTCAGTAACCTAACAACTTAGTAACTAATTACTTAATCTCTTTATGTACAGTAACTTTACGTAAAACCGGGTTGAATTTTTTCAACTCTAAACGCTCGGTAGTGTTTTTCTTGTTCTTGGTAGTGATGTAACGAGACATGCCCGGCATACCGCTGGTTTTATGCTCTGTACACTCTAATATTACCTGAACTCTGTTGCCTTTTTTTGCCATTGCTTTATCTGTTTAGCGGATATCTCACGATAACCTTATCCTTTATTATATAGAGCCTGTTTTAACAAATTTGTTGATGCAGGCAGTGATACCGTTTTTGCTGATGGTTTTGATAGCAGCGGCAGAAACTTTCAAAGTGATCCACTTATCTTCTTCCGGTATGTAAAACTTTTTTGTTTGCAGGTTAGGATGAAACCTGCGTTTTGTTTTAACGTTAGAGTTAGAAACATTAAAGCCGTTCATCGAGCTTTTTCCTGTTAAATCACAAATTCTTGACATGACTAAATCAATTTTAATTAAACCCTTTTCCAAAAAGAGTTTGCAAATATCAGGAAATTAAGTTGAAAAGGCAATAGTGTTTTCAAAATATTTTAAAAAAGATAAAACAGCTAATAATAGGTGATTTTACGGGTGATGGTATCTGTACCTGTTACCATCATTATCCAGTTGTTATGCGAATCAAAATTTAAATAATGAAAATTTATAGTGTTTACCAGATGGCCTTTTTTATTTCCAATTTCTGGCTCATAAGTTTCTAAGCTTTTCAAGTGATTATTGTTATCGTACTTATATCTGTAAATCTCGGGGTCTTCCATTTTTCCCCAAACATTTTTATAATTCACTCTTCCTAATGAATCGTATTTGTACTCAATAAAATGATCAAAACGTATCTTGTCAGAAATTGATTCGATAACGCGTTCTTTATTATCAAACTTCCATTTTAAGATGCCGTTACATCCACATGAATCTGGGTAAACCGAATAGTTGGCCTTTAGTAATATCCGTTTTCCGTATTTGTCATATTCCGATTTATAAACAACCTTGCGATATACAGTGTCATGGTAGCTTATGTATTTTGCATTTGCCCTAACCATATTACCCCTCTGGTCAAAATAGATGTGATTAAAGTTATCTGCTTTTGTAGAATCTCCTGATAATACCTCTTTTACTGAACCGTTTAACATTTCTATTTGCTCATCATCTACTCCGCCATCGATCAATATAGTTTTACGCTCATCCTGATGTTTGCACGACGCTACCACCATTACCAAAATCAAAAACTGAACTACTAAAACTACCTTTTTCATAGGAATTGCAATCGATACCATTGTTAAATTGATAAAATTGTACAGATAGACAAACTAATTATAGTGCATTCTTTGTAAATTTACTAATTTAACCGCACCAAATAATACCTGTAAATGAACCTTAAAATATCCTCGTTCGCGGAGTACGAACAAGTGTACAAACAAAGTGTAGAGCAGCCCGAAGAGTTCTGGGCCGCCATAGCCGATAATTTTCAATGGAAAAAAAAGTGGGATAAAGTTTTAGACTGGAACTTTACCGAACCCAACGTTAAATGGTTTGACGGCGCCAAGCTGAACATTACCGAAAACTGCCTTGACCGCCACCTGGATACCCTGGGCGATAAACCCGCCATTATCTGGGAACCTAACGACCCGAATGAAGACCACCGCGTATTATCATACAAACAACTGCATGCCAAAGTATGCCAGTTTGCCAACGTACTTAAAAATAACGGTGTTAAAAAAGGCGACCGCATCTGCATTTACATGCCCATGTTGCCCGAGCTGGCCATTGCACTTTTAGCTTGCGCGAGGGTAGGTGCTATACACTCGGTGGTATTTGGCGGTTTTTCGGCACAATCCATTGCTGATAGGATAAATGATGCTACCTGTTCGCTGGTAATTACTGCCGATGGTGGTTTCCGTGGCGCTAAAGATCTTCCGCTGAAAAGCGTGATAGACGATGCGTTGGTACAGTGCCAGTCGGTTAAGCGTGTAATTGTATTAACCCGCAGCCGCACACCTGTTGCCATGATAAAGGGCCGCGATGTTTGGTGGGAAGACGAGATAAAAAAAGTAGAAACGCAAGGTAATGTAGATTGCCCTGCCGAAGAAATGGATGCCGAGGATATGATGTTCATCCTATATACATCAGGCTCAACCGGTAAACCTAAAGGCGTGGTACATACGTGCGGTGGTTATATGGTTTATGCGGGTTATACGTTTGCGAACGTATTTCAATACAATCCCGGCGAGGTTTATTTCTGTACAGCCGATATCGGGTGGATAACCGGTCACTCTTATATTGTATATGGTCCGCTATCACAAGGCGCAACTTCGTTGATGTTCGAAGGCATCCCGACTTACCCCGACGCGGGCCGTTTTTGGGATGTAGTTGATAAACATAAAGTAAATATATTATATACCGCGCCAACGGCTATCCGTTCGTTAATGAGCTTTGGCGATGAACCGCTAAAAGGGAAAGACCTGAGTTCATTGACTAAATTGGGCTCGGTAGGCGAGCCGATAAACGAAGAAGCCTGGCATTGGTACGATGAAAAAATAGGAAAAAGCAATTGCCCGATAGTAGATACCTGGTGGCAAACCGAAAACGGCGGTATCCTGATATCGCCCATAGCTGGTGTAACGCCTACCAAGCCGGGTTATGCTACCTTACCCTTGCCGGGAGTTCAGCCGGTATTGGTGGATGAGAATGGTAAAGAAATTTTAGGTAACGGCGTAAGCGGTAACCTGTGCATCAAATTCCCGTGGCCGGGCATTATCCGTACCACCTACGGTGACCATGAGCGTTGCCGCCAAACCTACTTTGCCACTTACCCCGGCATGTATTTTACCGGCGACGGCTGCCTGCGCGATGAGGACGGTTATTACCGTATCACAGGACGTGTTGACGATGTGTTGAACGTATCCGGCCACCGCATAGGTACCGCCGAAGTGGAGAACGCCATTAATATGCACGCCACAGTAGTTGAATCGGCCGTAGTTGGTTACCCGCACGATATTAAGGGTCAGGGTGTTTACGCCTTTGTGGTTTGTCCGGCCAAAACCGACAATGAAGACCTTACCCGTAAGGACATCATGATGACCGTACAACGCATCATCGGCGCTATAGCCAAACCCGATAAGATCCAGTTTGTAAGCGGCCTGCCCAAAACCCGTTCCGGTAAAATTATGCGCAGGATATTAAGGAAGATAGCCGAAGGTGAAACATCTAATTTGGGAGATACGTCAACCTTGCTTGATCCGGGTGTTGTAGAGGAGATAAAGGCGGGGGCTCTTTAGTTCATTGGTTTCTTTGTTCATTAGTTAATTGGTGAAAACCATATTTATAATTGGCTGTTGCTTTAACAACAACTAATTATAAATATAATGGATAAGTTAGAATTAAAAGGAAAGTGGAACGAGATAAAGGGAAAAGTTAAACAAGCCTACGGCGACTTAACCGAAGATGACCTTACCCACGAAGAAGGAAAAGATGATGAACTGTTAGGTAAGCTCCAGCAAAAAACCGGCAAAGGCCGCGATGAGTTGGTGAAATGGATAAACAGTTTGTAAAGATAGTATTTGAATAATATGAAAGCGCCCTGATGAGTTGGGGCGCTTTTTTGTTTGTAATAATGATCACTTTCCTACCTTTGCCTCAATGAAAACCAAACCCACCATTCTTGTTGTAAACGATGACGGCATTACCGCGCCGGGTATTAAAGCCCTGATGGATGCCATGCGCGATATTGGCCATGTTGTAGTGGTTGCACCTGATAGCCCGCAAAGCGGCATGGGGCATGCCATAACCATCGGCAAACCGCTGCGTTTAGATAAGGTGGATATTTATCCTGGTGTTGAAATGTACCGTTGCTCGGGTACCCCGGTTGATTGCGTGAAACTGGCTGTAAACATCATCTTTAAAGGTAAAAAACCCGATCTGTGCGTTTCGGGTATCAATCACGGGTTGAATAACTCGATAAATGTGTTATACTCTGGTACCATGTCGGCAGCGGTTGAAGGGGCTATAGAGAGTATTCCTTCTATCGGTTTTTCGTTGGACGATTTTACTTTACAGGCTGATTTTAGCCATTGCGTTAAATACATTAAAGAGTTAGCCCTGCAGGTTTTAACTAATGGCTTACCAACAGCTACGGTACTTAATGTAAACTTTCCGAACACGGCAGATATCAAAGGCATCAAAATATGTCGCCAGGCGAATGCCAAATGGGCCGAGGAGTTTGATGAGCGCCTCGATCCGCACAAGCGTAGCTATTATTGGCTAACGGGCGTATTTCAAAATAATGATAATGGTGAAGATACGGACGTTTGGGCATTGGATAACAACTATGTTTCGGTGGTACCCGTTCAGTTCGATCTGACCGCTCACCATGCTATCCCTGTATTAAACAGCTGGAAGTTTAACGTTTAGCGCCCCGTAGTTTCCTAAAATAGCGGTAAGCGATCAGCGAAAGCGGAATGCCTATTACAGCGATCAATATACCGGCGTTGATGTATGCCTGCGTTACATTGAATCCGTTTTTAGGTTTAGGAACATTGGTAAGTGGTACAACTACCAGGTTCATCACCATCCATATCAGTACGCCATAAAATGTACCGGTAATGTATTTGTTTTGGTTAACCAGGTTTGTGCGGGGATAAATAAAAAAGAAAAAAGCAGTCCAACTACAGGCTATAAAATAATGGAGCAGCACACCCAATACATCAACCAAAGCTCCCCCTGCAAAAGCAGACTTGCCTAAAACCCCTGCAGCAATATATTTAAATACCCTGGTAGGATTTAACCCAAAACTAAGGTAGGCATTAATACAGGCGGCCGTCATATCAAGCGTGCCAACTAATAAACCACTAAGTAAGGTTAGCTTTACAAGGCCCAGTCTTGAGTCTTTATTTGCCATGGTTATTCCTTAATATTCGTCAGGTCCAGGTCAATACCACCCGGATTGCCTGTTAATTTGCAAAGCAGCGGAAACTCCGGGTTGTTAAGTACCCATATTTCAACTTTGCCATTTGCGCTTACAGCATGTACTACGTCGGCTTCCAGGTCGTTTATTTTATAGGGGGCTGTAAGGGGTTTAACGTTAAACGTAGCACCGTTAAATATCATGGTTTGATCCTTAACCAGGCCGGCAAAGGATTTTTTTGATAACACCATTATGGTTTCGTCGTCTTTCAGTTTAGTTATACCGTCGCCCGGTTCTTTTATCCTCATTTTGGTGCCGCTTTCAAAACCGGCGGCGCTTAACTGGTAAGTACCCGTACCTAAACCGGGAATTTGCCAGCCAAGGGTTACCGGGTCTGTTAACGATACGATTGTTAATTTCAATTGTACCGTTTGCCCGATGTTTGTTGCCATAGCGTTATAATTGATAACTGTGTTGGCGCTAATAATGGGCAGATATTTTTGAGCAATAGTTAAATGGCTGGATATTGCCATCAAAATGATCAGGGATATTTTTTTCATGTATCGAAAATATACTTTTCATAAGATAAAAGCAAGATATCAATATTGGCACAATTCATCAAACAAAAAAGCGTTTCGTTCATTTTATACATAAAACCACATTAACATGGCACATCAAAAATATATCAAGGGCAGTAAAAACGATATCCGTTTAGCCGACCATAATGCCTGGGAAACAATGAAGCCGTTTGTGAAATTCGGGGCTGGTGCCATCAGCGTATTGGGGCATACTTTTTTTGGCATTGCTAAAGGTGCTATAAACCTCTTACATGAGCATCATGAAAAGGAAAAGAGCGATAAAATAATTAAATTATAATTTAAAACATAGCGATGGCCTCTATGTCATCGCTATGTTGTTTTATGCCCTATTATTCAATAACTTCGGTACACCAATTATTGAATAATGAAAAGAAATTTACCTGGGCTTATGCTGTGCGTTTTGCTGTTGGCCATGGCGCCATCTGATGCTCCAAAAGAGATTTTATTATGGCCCAAGGGCGCACCGGGCAGCGAAGGTAAAACCGCACCCAAAAAGGTGGTGAAATCGGGCAGTGGCGAGCTTTCTGTTTCAAGCGTAAACTTCCCATCCATAACACCATATATTCCTGCTGCCGATAAAGCAACAGGTGTAGCTATTATTGTTGCACCTGGGGGCGGCCATAAATTGATGGCAATAACCCACGAAGGTTACAATGTTGCCGAATGGTTGCAGGCACACGGCATAGCAGCTTTTGTATTGAAATATCGTTTGGCTAAAGAAGAAGGCTCCACCTACACCGTTGATGGTAGCGCCGTGCCCGATATGCAGCGTGCCATTCGTTTGGTGCGTAGCCGTGCCCAGGAGTGGGGGATAGATACGGCTAAAATTGGTGTAATGGGCTTTTCTGCCGGTGGCGAGTTGGCTGGTTTAACTGCTATGCGCTATGATTATGGTTTGCCTAATGGTACTGATGATATTGATAAACTGAGTTCGCATCCCGCTTTTCAGGCATTGATATACCCCGGTAATTCGAGCCGTTTTGAGGTGACTAAAAACCTGCCGCCGGCATTTATTGCCTGTGGTTATAATGATCGCCCGGATATTGCCGAATATATGCCTCAGCTCTATCTCAAATATAAAGCAGTAAAAGTACCCGCCGAATTGCATATCTATTCGGGTGCCGGCCATGGCTTTGGCATGCGCCCTAAAAACACAGGCGCAATTGCAAAATGGCCCGATGAGCTTTATGCATGGTTGCAGGATAGAAAAATGATCAAATAAAATACGACAAGAAATGTCGGTAGCGATCACCCGGTTTTTTATTTGAAATACCTTTTCTATTTTAGGTGCAATGCCATCTATCAAAAAACTCAGACTTTTTCAGCTTGCCGCAGTTATATTTTTAACCGTATCAGGCGGCCCTTACGGCCTGGAGCCATTATTAACATATGCCGGCCCAAACGGATCATTATTGCTGCTGTTAATTACACCAATATTGTGGGATATCCCTGCTATATTGGCCGTGCTCGAAATGAACAGTATGATGCCGGTTACGGGCGGATACTACCAATGGGTTAAGCGTGCGCTGGGCTTACGTTTCGCGCTATATGAAGGCTGGTGGACGTGGCTATATACCTTTGTTGACCTGGCTATTTACCCCGTACTGTTTGTAGAATATGCTTCTTTCTTATTTCCGGAGATACATCAATACAAAATATACATTTGCCTGTTTATGATATGGGGGTGTGCTATACTTAACATAATCGGTATAGTACCCGTTGGTAAAACCGCGGTGGTGTTGGGCGTTTTGGTGCTTACGCCATTTGTTATATTGTTTGGTATGGCATTTTATCATCATACGGGTACGTATGCCGTTCCTGGTTTCTCGTTAAAGGGGGTAGGCTTTTCGTCAATAGGTATGGGGCTTTATACCGTAATGTGGAATTTTTTAGGTTGGGATAACGCTACCACTTATGCCGAAGAAGTTGAAAATCCTGTTCGAAGTTATTTATATGCTGTTGGCATAGCGTTTATAGCGGTTATGCTGATTTATTCGCTTACCATATTTACGGCCCTCCAATCAGGTATGAAGCTGGAAACCATTGTAGAAGAGAACTTCGCGTCGCTGGGTTCATTTATCGGTGGTAAATGGCTGGGCACCATCATCGCTTTTGGTGGTTTGGCAAGTACATTCGGTATTTATTCATCTGTATTGTTATCCGTATCGCGTGTGCCAAAAGTTATGGCCGACGATGGTTTTATACCACATCATCTTAATAAACTGCATGTTAAGTTTGATACGCCTTATGTATCTATCATCACCTGTTCGGTTGTGGTGAGTATCATGGTGCTGTTCACTTTTGGCGAGCTGATCGTAATGGATGTTACGCTGTATGGCGCGGGTTTATTATTAGAATTTATATCGCTCATTGTATTGAGGATGAAATTTCCTGATGAGCACCGTCCATTTAAAATACCACTGAATGTTTTTGGCTTATGCCTGATGATGTTGCTGCCTTTAAGTGTGTACAGCGTTGCCATGGCTGGGGCTTTCGCATCATCAGAAACGATCTATATACCTTTAATTGGGGTGCTGGTTATTATGGTGCTGGCCGAGGGCTTATGGCAACTTTACCGCTGGCGAAACCGACAGGACAGAATGGTATAATATCAATTCAACATCCTATATTCATTTGGCGATTGCCCAACCCTTTGCTTAAACAGCCTTGTAAAGTGTTGCGGGTATTTAAATCCAAGCCCATAAGCTATTTCACTGAGCGATCTGCTGGTATCAAATATTTGTTCCTTAGCCACATCGATCACTTTAGCCTGGATGTATTCCTGTGCTGATCTTCCTGTTTCTTTTTTGATCAGGTCGCCAAAATAATTGGCCGACAGGTTGAGTTGCTCCGCACAATGGGCTACCGAAGGCAAGCCCACTGTTCTCGGTTTTGCCGAATCAAAATATTCGTTCAGCAAGCTTTCAAACCTTTCTAAAATACCTTTATGTACCGTGTCGCGGGTAATAAATTGTCTGTCGTAAAAGCGCTGGCAATAGTTTAAAAACAATTCGATATTATTTACAATAAGCGTTTTGCTGTGCTTATCGATGGCACGCCCCAGCTCAAAGTTAATATTGGATAAACAGTCGGTAATGATTTTTCGTTCGCCCTCTGAGAGATGCAATGCTTCATGTGCATCGTAGGAGAAGAACGTGTAATCCTGGATATGTTTACCCAGCGTTGTCCCTTTTATCAGGTCGGGATGAAATACCAGCGAGTAGCCTTGTGGCTGAAAATATTCGCCGTTATTCTCAATACCCATTACCTGTCCGGGGCCTATAAATACCAGCGTCCCTTCTTCGTAATCATAATAATTACAACCATAACGCAGGTCGCCGCATTTAATGTCCTTTAAAAACACACAATAAAAGCCATAATTAACTTTCGAATATTGTCTCGGTGCAGCTTTTGCCATATCTACCACGCTAACCAGCGGGTGCAGCGTTTCTGTATTATTATATGCGTTGTACTGGCTAATAGTATCAAACTTTATAATGCTATCCATAACATTTTATTTTTGTGTGAAACAAATTTACAGCTTCATTCCGGGTTTATCCTACCCGGATCACTCCATCAGTAATAATGGTAAGTAATACCGTAATGGGTATAACAATTAGTGCCCAAATAGGTTACACCTTTGTATCATCAAAACATCGCTAATATTAACATCACAATGAAAACAAGAAAATTAGGAAATAACGGACTCGAAGTTTCGGCCATGGGCTTTGGCTGCATGGGGCTTGATTTTGCCTACGGGCAGGCCCCTTCAAAGCAAGATGCCATTGCCATAGTGCGGGCCGCTGTTGAGCAGGGAGTAACATTTTTTGATACAGCCGAAGTTTACGGCCCTTACACCAACGAAGTAATTGTAGGCGAAGCGCTTGCGCCTTTCCGCAACGAGGTGGTAATTGCCACCAAATTTGGTTTTAACATAAATGATGGCAAAATGGTGGGTGTTAACAGCCGGCCCGAACATATTAAGCAAGTGGTAGAGGCATCGCTTAAGCGCCTGAATGTTGAAGTGATAGATTTGCTGTATCAACACCGTGTTGACCCTGCCGTTCCTATTGAGGATGTAGCCGGTGCGGTGAAGGAACTGATAGCCGAGGGAAAGGTAAAATACTTTGGCCTGTCCGAAGCAGGGGTGCAAACTATCCGTAAGGCACATGCGGTGCAGCCGGTTAGCGTATTGCAAAGCGAGTACTCTTTGTGGGAGAGAAGGCTGGAGGCTGAAGTGATACCAGTGCTTGAAGAATTGGGTATTGGCTTAGTGCCATACAGCCCATTAGGCAGAGGTTTCCTTACCGGGAAAATGACGGCCGATACCAAATTTGAAAGTAACGACTTTAGGAACGTATTACCGAGGTTTACTCCTGAAGCCTTGAAAGCAAACCAGATACTGGTTGATTTGCTTACGCAGGTAGCCCAACAAAAAAATGCCACCCCGGCTCAGATTGCGCTGGCATGGCTGCTGACTCAAAAGCCCTGGATTGTGCCTATACCCGGCACTACTAAATTACATCGCCTAAGCGAAAATAATGGTGCTGAAAAAGTTGTGCTAACAGCCGATGACCTGCGCGAAATAGACCGTGCAGCATCTGCCATTGAGGTAGCAGGGGAGCGCTATCCTGAACAGATGCAAAAAATGACAGGGCTGTAATCAGAATTTATCATCGAATACAAAAACATTAAATCCGAAATATAACATGGAAACTACAAATGTAAAAGCATACGGTGCAGAATCAGCAACTACACCATTAAAGCAATTAACCATAGCACGCCGCGAGGTTTTACCCACCGATGTGGAGATCGATATCCTGTTTTGTGGGGTATGCCACTCTGACCTGCACACGGCAAAAAACGATTGGGGTTTTACCCAATACAATGCCGTACCCGGCCATGAAATAGTGGGCCGCGTTACCAGTGTAGGTAGCCAGGTAACCAAATTTAAGGTAGGTGATCTGGCTGCTGTAGGCTGCCTGGTGGATTCGTGCCGCACCTGCGCCAGTTGTAAAGATGAACTGGAGCAATATTGCCTTACGGGATTTACCGGCACTTATGGCGGTGCAGATAAACACCTTGGCGGCCATACCTTTGGGGGTTACTCCGAAAAGATAGTGGTTACCGAGCATTTTGTACTAAAAGTTCCCGAAAACCTTGACCCTGCCGCTGTGGCACCGTTGCTTTGTGCAGGTATCACCACATGGTCGCCGTTGAAGCATTGGAACGTTGGGCCGGGCAGCAAAGTGGGCGTAGTTGGCCTGGGCGGTTTGGGCCATATGGCTATTAAACTGGCTAAAGGTTTGGGCGCCGAGGTTACCCTCTTCTCGCGCACGCCGGGCAAAACCGATGACGCTAAAGCGCTGGGTGCCGACAACGTAGTTATTTCGACAGACGAAGCGCAAATGAAAGCCGTTAGCGGGTATTTTGATGTGATTATTGATACTGTGCCTTATGTGCACGATGTTAATCCTTATGTGGCCACGCTGGCAATTAGTGGCACGGTAGTACTGGTAGGATACCTTGGACCTTTAGACCCGATGCTGCAAACCGTGCCTATGATAATGGGCAGGAAATCGGTGGCTGCTTCGCTGATCGGTGGTATTGCCGAAACACAGCAAATGTTGGACTTTTGCGGTGAACATAATATCGTATCGGAGATAGAAGTGATCAATATGCAGGATATTAACGAAGCTTATGAGCGTATGCTGAAGAGCGATGTGCGTTACCGCTTTGTTATCGATATGGCATCATTAAAAGCGTGATTGTGAGTTGCTATTTATCTTTACAATGCCTTGATTATCTTCAATCAAAATCGGGCTAAATTTGTAATACAATGATGAATATTCAAACAGCAACATTTGGTAACGGCTGCTTTTGGTGCACCGAAGCCATATTTCAATCCATAAAAGGCGTACAGTCGGTAAAGTCGGGGTACATGGGCGGGCAAACCGATAACCCAACCTATATGGAGATTTGCAATGGCGATACGGGACACGCCGAGGTGATACAAATTGAGTTTGATGCCGATGAGGTGTCGTTCGAGACATTGCTTGTGGCCTTTTTTAAAAGCCATAACCCAACCACGCTAAACCGCCAGGGTAATGATGTGGGCACACAATACCGTTCGGTAATATTTTATCATAACGATGAGCAAAGGCAGCAGGCCGAAGCTATTATTAAAAAGCTGACCGCAGAACAAGTGTTCGACAAAGCCATCGTAACCGAAGTTAGCCCGGCAAGCACGTTTTACGTTGCCGAAGGTTATCATCAAAATTATTATAATGATAACAAGATGAAACCATATTGCATGTTTGTTATACAACCCAAAATGAACAAGTTTGCCAAAGAGTTTCACGATAAGATGAAACCGGAGTATTTATAATGCGCCATTTATTAAAACAATATGCAAAAAGGCTTCTACCCAAAAAGAAGCCTTTTTGCTTTTATTAGAAATGGTATATTTACCCCGTATAAACCATCTGCATTATGACAACTATCGAGAACGATTATCTGAAGGTAACCATCAGGCCTCAAGGTGCCGAACTGACTTCTATCTATAATAAAAAAGAGAATATAGAACATTTATGGGATGGAAACCCGGATGTATGGCCATGGCATGCGCCAAACCTGTTTCCTATAGTTGGCGGCCTTAACAATGATACCCTGCATGTTGATGGGGCCGACTTCCACATGACGCGCCACGGTTTTACCCGTACATCAACATTTAAAAAGATAGAGAGTACTAAAACCCATGCCAAATACTCCCTGCATTTTAGCGAGGATACATTAGCGGTTTACCCTTATAAATTTGAGTTCCAGATATTGTATGACCTGATAGATAATGCCCTGCGCGTGAGCTATAAGGTGATAAATTATGATGATAAAACCATTTACTTTTCGGTAGGGGCACACCCGGCATTTAATACACCATTCCATAAAGGTGAAGCTTATGAAGATTATTACCTGCAATTTGAGATTGATGAAAAACTGGAAACTCATGTACTATCATCAACCGGGAATTTTAATGGCGAGATAGTTCATATCCCTACAGAAAACAAAAAACTGGGCTTGACCAGGGATCTGTTCGCTAAAGACGCTTTGGTGTTTAAACCCATCCAGTCGCGCGAAATATCATTACGCAGCAAAAATCATAACAGCTATATATCGGTAGAGTACCCACACTTTAATTACATGGGAATCTGGGCAAAATATGGTGCCGATTTTGTATGTATAGAACCATGGTTGGGATGTTCTGATACTGACGGCAAAATAAACGACATTAAACAAAAAGAAGGTATCCAAAAGGCCGAAAAGGGCCATGTGTTTGAGGTTGAGTATTTTATTAAAACGAGTTATTGATCTGCCCGGATATTTTTTATCGTGAGTTGCAAACAATTCTATCTTTTAAAGATTATGTATATATTAATTAACTAAACTTTAAAAGAACCATGAAAATTAAACTTACCCTATTTGTAGCCGCATTGATGCTTTTGCTTGCTACAACCATTACTGTAAAAGCAGCATCTGTTGATCCGGGTACTACAACCTGGAAATCATATACCCAGGAAGAAGTTAAGGCCATGACCCTTGACCAGCAAAAGGCACGTGTTGTAGAAATTAAAGCACGCATTGCCGAAATTAAAGCCATGGATAAATCAACGCTGAGCCACGAGCAGAAAAAAGAATTACGCAGCGAATTAAAAAGCATGCGCAGCGAAGCTAAAGTAATGGATTCGGCAGCCGGTGGCGGTGGTATTTACCTTTCGGTGGGTGCTATCATTATCATCATTTTATTGCTGATACTGATATTACATTAATGTTTGTTTAAGTGAGTATAGTTTTGTAAAGCCTTCCCGATCATGTCGGGAAGGCTTTTTTGTGTTCAAGATCTAGATCTTGTTTATTTCGGCAAGTGCATCCGCTGTAGCTTTGCTTTGTATCTCTAACTGTGTTTTAGCATCGCCGCTGGCGTTGGCCGCTGCATTATCTTTAGCGGTTTTAAGTATGCCCAATTGTTGTTTAAAGAAGGGTACAACGCCATAACTTTTATATTTTGCAGCAAAGTCTTTAAAAATCTCCAGCGATTCTTTTACCGCTTCGGTATTGTTTGCCTTAGCCAACATGGCAGTATAGCTGCGCATCATTAAAAACCTCTCGTTGGTATCGCCGTTTTTAAAGGCTTTAAATACATATGGGAACTCGGCATCGCTGCCGCTTTTTGCATAGATGCCCGCTATAGCACCTGTTAATGGCGGATAGCTGTCTTTCTCCAGGTTTTTTGCCAGCTTCATCCCATTATCTGGTTCTAACAAAGCTATACCGTTTAACGATGCCGCTTGCACCGCGTATGATTGGCTGTTGATGGTTTGTTTTAACAAGGCAAGGTTGCCGGGATCTTTCAGGTTGGCAATGGCTTTTAATGCCGAAGCCTTTACCAGTGTTTTTTCGTCGGTATTGGCAATGTTAAGCAGGATAGGTAACGCTGCCGCCCTGATGGCCGGGTTTTCCAGGTCTATCTGTTTAATTGCATTAATGCGTAATTCAAAGTATTTATCTTTTAATGCCGCCAGCATTATTTTTTGGGCAACGGGGTTGCTCTGTGTTTGGGTAGCGGTATCTATCGCTTCAGACCTATCAACAAATAAAGGAGCGTTGGCGTATTGAAAAGCGAACTCTTCCATAGTTTTATGGTCTGCCTTTTGGGCAAGTAATATTTTATCGCCATCCACATTCACCAGGTCAGGCCTGGTAGCTGCGTTAAAGGTATAGGTAGCGCTCTTGTCATTCATCCAAACGTTGTGGCGCTCTTTTTTGCCGCCCGAGTACACATCAATAGCGAAGGGTAGTACAAATGCATCACCAGCCTGTGTTTGGCTAACATAAACAGTTTGGGTGTGCGCTGCTTCGTCCCATTTGTATTTAATATCCAGTTCGGGGTGGCCTGCCCTGTAATACCATTGGTTAAAAAACCAGTTCAAATCTTTACCACTGGCCTGCTCTAAAGCCAAACGCAATTGCTGTGCCTCGCCGTTACCAAAGGCATTTTGTTTAAGGTAAATGTTTAAGCCTTTAAAAAATACTGCATCGCCCAGGTATTTACGCATCATGTTCAATATCTGCCCGCCTTTCTGGTAGCTTACCAAATCAAAAACATCTTCCTTATCGGCATAGTAAAACCTCACCAGGTTCTTTGTTTTTTGTTTTGGATCGCCAAGGTAGCGGGTCATGTTATCGTAAGCATGGGCATCGCCGGCATCCTGTCCGTGTTTATGCTCCATCCAAAGCGCCTCGCTAAAATCAGCGAAGGATTCATTCACCGTAATGTTGCTCCAGCTTTCGGCAGTTACATAATCACCAAACCATTGGTGAAAAAGCTCATGTACAATATCCGTTTCGCTTTCGGGGCGGCCATCTATTAATTCGCGTTTTGTGGCCTGTACCTGTACGCCATGCAGGGTGGCCGTAGTATTTTCCATGGCGCCGCTCACATAATCACGCACTACAATTTGCGCGTATTTGTTCCATGGGTAATCAACACCCAAAGTTTTCGAATAAAATTCCATTACCTCGGGCGTGTAGCCAAAAATATCTTTGGCGTATGGCGCGTATTTAGGCTCTAAGTAATAGCTAACTTCTTTGCCGCGCCATTGGTCCTTGTAAATTTTAAAATCGCCAACTGCCATCATAAACAAGTATGGGGCATGTGGCAGGTCCATTTTCCAGGTATCGGTACGTGTGCCATCAGCATTTGGTTTTTGTGATACCAGGCGGCCGTTGCTCAGTGTAACATATTTGGCCGGCACCGTCATGCTGATCTCGTCTGTAGTTTTTTGGTTGGGCTTATCAATGGTAGGGAACCAGGCCGATGAGCTTTCGCTTTCGCCCTGTGTCCATATCTGGGTCGGTTTATCCTTGTCCTTGCCCTCAGGATTAATAAAATATAAACCCTTGGCATCATTTATAGCCGCGCTGCCTGTAGTTTTTAACTGATTAGGTTTTGATGTGTAATCAATATAAAGCGTATAGTTTTCATTAGGCTGATATTTTTTATCGAGGGTAATAGCCAGCGTTAAACTATCGTAAGTAAATTTTAAAGGATAGTTTTTACCTGCCTTTACTACCGATATGTTTTTTATATCCATCCCTTTGGCATCCAGGCGTAACGAGTCTGTAGCATAAGCATGGGGTTTTAAGGTTACCCATTCTTTGCCATACATATAGCATTTTTTATAATCGAAACGTACATCCAGTTTGGTATGTACCAGGTCGTTCACTTTTGTCGCTGTGGCGCGATATATTTTTAATTGGGGGTCATCGGCAGGTTTTGTTTGCTGCGCTAAAACTGCGGTAGACGCCATAACAACTACTGTAGAAAGTAGGCTGATAGATTTTAATTTTGACATAGTTGGCCAGTGTGTGTTAATGTATGCGAATTTAAAAGATTTATTATTTGTTAGACACAAAAAAATCCGGTGGGTTACACCGGATTTTTCTTAATTATTCTAAAACGTAGTTTCTTAGCAATATTGTTCAAACGCGCCAATTAAATTATCAGCTATCATTTGTGCAGGGCGGCCTTCTATCTGGTGGCGCTCAATAATATGTACCAATTTACCATCTTTAAACAAAGCCATTGATGGCGATGACGGAGGGTAAGGCAACATATAGTTACGTGCTTTATCTACAGCTTCTTTTTCCATGCCGGCAAAAACAGTAACCAGTTTATCAGGATGTTTACCGCTTTGCGCTGCAATACGTGCTGCAGGGCGTGCATTAGCTGCCGCGCAACCACAAACCGAGTTTACCATAACGAATACTGTTCCTTCGCTTTCGATAGCTTTTGTTACTTCGTCGGCATTTTTTAACTCTTCAAAACCAACTTTGGTCAGGTCTTCCCTCATCGGGGCAACCAAATATTCAGGATACATCATTTTCTTTTTTCTAAATTACTTATGCAAAAATAATAAATCATTGTTGTATAAAATCCTCATCTGCGAATAATAACATTTTGCTGACGATTTATATGGCTAACTTTCTGTGTAACCTTATTTTAGGAATATCCGTAAAACGTTGTAACCTGTAAGTGGGGAAATCGAATGAGTTTAAAAGCAACCTCTCTTTAAATTCATCGGCAGGAGGGTCAGGCCACCAAAATACGAATTGTACATCCGTTAAATTGCGCTTACTAAATTAATAAATACACCCAATACCCCATCAAATCCCTATGGAACTAAAATTTTCAGATTTTAGCACAGTTATTATTGTTAACAAAACGCATGGCCATACCCGGTCTTTGCAAATCAAAACAAAACACCTCCGCCTATATAAACACTACATTGCTATAATAGCGGCTGTTATTGTATGTTTATGCTTATCGGTTTTTTACCTCAACTACCGTGCTGATAAACAGGAGGTAGAAAAACAGAACCTTTTATCTCAAATATCCCGGCTCGAGCGCGAGATCCCGCCCCCTGTTAGCAAAACAAATACTGCCGATAAGGCACAAACTTATATCCAGGGTATCGAAACCAAGCTAAAAAAAATTAATTCATACCTTACAAAACGCGGCCTTTCGGGCTTTTCTGTTAAAACTACGGATGCCGATAAGGCTGCAGAGGCTAAATTATCAGACGCAGATAAGTACGAAAAATATAACGATCATTTAAACAGGTTGGTGTCGTGCATTGCCTTTATCCCAATGGGTTACCCACGCCTTAGTGGTATGAGTTCATTTTTTGGCGGCCGTACGGATCCTTTTAATACCGAGGGTAAAGAAAACCATCCCGGCATCGATTTTAAAGGCAGCATGGGTGATCCGGTGAAATGCACCGCCAGTGGGAAGATTATATTTGCGGGCTGGTATGGCGGTTATGGTAATTGCATCCGGATACAACACACAAATGGCCTTGAAACGCTGTATGGTCATTTATCTAAAATCGGCGTTAAAGAAGGGCAATCTGTTAACGTTGGTGATGTGATAGGTGCTGTTGGCTCAACAGGGCATTCAACAGGCGCGCACCTGCATTATGAGGTACGTAAAAATGGCAGGCCAATTAATCCGGTAAATTATCTAACCCTTAACAGCTAATCACAATATCATGAGCGTTTTTAACAAAAAAAGTAAAGCAATAGACCAGCAGGTAATATCAACCCTGATAAGCACAGGCTGCGTTATTGAAGGTAATATAAAGGCCCCCAATTTTGTACGGATAGACGGGCAGGTGAACGGTGATGTGAAAATTGAGGAAGGCTTAATATTGGGCGAAACCGGTGTTGTACACGGTAATATTTTTACCCGCGAAATTATAGTTTATGGCACAGTGAACGGCAATATACAGGCTGATGCGCTAAGGATACAGAGCACGGGCAAAATAAACGGCGATATTAAAACCCAAACCCTGCAGGTAGAAATGGGTGCTGTTTACAATGGTAAAATATCAACCAACGGTAATAATATTGCCAATAGTGAACATAAAGCTACCGTTAAGCGCATAAAAGAGCAGGTGGAAGAGGTAGCTTAGCTTACCCTACATCCGGCAAAACTTTTTTTACGTATGGATATTAACTACATTTGTATCCATAAAAATTAAAGAATGTCAACTACATTAGATACTACTTTTGTTAAGTATAAAGTGAAAGACCTGTCGCTTGCCGATTGGGGTCGTAAAGAAATTGGTTTAGCTGAGGCAGAAATGCCGGGCTTAATGAGTTTACGTGAAGAGTTTGGTGCATCAAAACCGTTAGCAGGAGCGCGTATTGCTGGCTGTTTGCACATGACTATCCAAACCGCTGTTTTGATAGAAACTTTACAGGCTTTAGGTGCCGAGGTTACCTGGTCGTCATGTAATATCTTCTCTACTCAAGATCATGCCGCTGCTGCTATTGCCGCCGCAGGTACATCAGTTTATGCCTGGAAAGGTATGAATGAGCAGGAATTTGAGTGGTGTATAGAACAAACTTTATTTTTCGGCGAAGACCGCAAACCATTGAACATGATATTGGATGATGGTGGCGATTTAACCAATATGGTATTGGATAAATATCCTGAACTGGTTGCCGGAATTAAAGGTTTATCAGAAGAGACCACTACAGGTGTGCACCGTTTATATGAGCGTATGAAGAATGGCACATTATTGATGCCTGCTATCAACATTAACGATTCGGTTACCAAATCTAAATTTGATAATAAATATGGTTGCCGCGAATCGTTGGTTGACGCTATACGCCGTGCTACCGACGTAATGATGGCTGGTAAAATTGCCGTTGTTTGTGGTTATGGTGATGTAGGTAAAGGTTCGGCTGATTCATTACGTAATGCGGGTGTCCGGGTTATCGTTACCGAGATAGATCCTATCTGCGCGCTGCAAGCTGCAATGGAAGGTTTTGAAGTGAAGAAATTAGACACTGCTATTGCTGAAGCTGATATTGTGGTAACCGCTACAGGTAACTGTAATATCGTTCGCGAAAAGCATTTCCGTGCTTTAAAAGATAAAGCTATAGTTTGTAACATTGGCCACTTTGATAACGAGATAGATATGGCCTGGTTAAACGGCGCTTACGGTTCAACTAAAGTTGAAATTAAACCGCAGGTTGATAAATATACTATCAATGGTTCGGATGTTATCGTTTTAGCCGAGGGGCGTTTGGTAAACTTAGGTTGTGCTACAGGCCACCCTTCGTTTGTAATGAGTAACTCGTTCACTAACCAAACTTTAGCGCAATTAGAGCTTTGGGAAAACAGCGATAAATACGAAAACAAAGTTTATACTTTACCAAAAAGCTTAGACGAAAAAGTGGCCCGCCTGCACCTTGCTAAAATTGGTGTTGAGCTGGAAGTACTTGACCAGGATCAGGCTGATTACATTGGTGTGCCGGTTGCAGGTCCGTTCAAATCGGATGCTTACAGGTACTAAAATGTAAATTTTTTAAATATGATATTTAAAGGACATGGTTTTAAAACCATGTCCTTTTTTTTGTGCCTATGTTTAAGCGTTACATTATTTTAACATTGACTTTACTTGCAGGCTTATTTGTGCAGGCTCAAAGCACCTGGAAATTAGCCACCGAAAAAGAAGGTATAAAGGTGTATACACGCCCTGTTCCAAACTCAAAAATAAAAGCACTTAAAGCTGATTGTATTATGGATGGTAAGCTGTCGCAATTTGTGGCAGTTATTTTAGATGTTGCAGGCAGCGAAAAGTGGGTGTACCATGCCAAAAATGTAAAACTCCTTAAACAAACATCTCCCTCAGAACTTTATTATTACTCGGAAGTGGCAGTACCCTGGCCGTTTGAGAACCGTGATTACATAGCGCATATTATAGTTAACCAAAATGCCAAAACAAAAATAGTAACTATAGATGCACCTTGTTTGCCGGATATGGTCCCTTTAAAAGAAAGCCTGGTGCGCATAGTTCATTCTACAGGTAAATGGTTAGTTGCCCCCTTACCAAATAATAAGCTGCATGTAACCTATGAAATAGAAGTTGACCCGGCCGGTGCAGTGCCTGCATGGCTAATAAATCTTTTTGCTACAAAAGGCCCGTTAGAAACTTTTGAGAAGTTAAAGCTTGAACTGCCCAAACCTGCTTATAAAAATGCGAGGTTTGATTTTGTTACAGAATAGCTATCTTTTGTAAAACCTATCTGATTTCTAAAAATAATTTTCACCAACCTCTTGACATTTTGATTTATTACTCTACATTTGTAGAGTAGATTCTAAACTCATAGAGCGATATGAAATTAACCAAAGCCGAAGAACAGTTAATGGAAGTGATCTGGGATCAGGGGCAGCCTTTCCTTAAAGATATCATCGATAGCTATCCCGAACCCAAACCAGCGACAACCACTATTGCTACATTGTTAAAACGTATGCAGAACAAGGGCTTTGTGGCCTATAACCTAATGGGTAACTCGCGCCAATACTATGCGCTGGTAAAAAAAGCTGATTATTTTTCTACCCATGTCAAGGGGCTTATCAATAACTTTTTTGGTAACTCGGCCATGCAGTTCGCATCGTTCTTCACCACCGAAACTGATTTGACCCAAGATGAATTAGAAAGCTTAAAAAAAATCATCGACCAACAAATAGAAAGGAAAAAATTATGATGCTGTATCTCGCAAAATTCATCGCATGCTCCGGTTTGCTGCTGGCGGTGTACCATCTGTTGTTAAAAAACAAAGCTATGTACCGCTTTAACAGGGCCTTCTTGCTGGCGGGCATTGTGTTCTCGCTGGCAGTGCCGTTCATTCAGTTTGAGCAGCATGTGGTTGATCTGCCACAAATAATGCCTGTTGCAGAATCGATAGCTGTACAGGCTGAACAGCCTGCTATGGCAATTGAAAATGATAAGGAACAAACTATGGAAACTAAAACAACCATAGCACAGCCTATAGTTAGCGTTGCACCGGTTAACAAGCCGGTAAATTACCTGCTTATTATTAGCCTGAGCATATATGGTATTGTTACCGCCTTACTATTGTTTCGATTTTTAAGAAACCTGTATAAAATCCGGACGATGACAACATTGAACGAGCATGTGGATTATAATGAAGCCGAAGTGGTGCTTATCCCGCAAAGGTTAATTCCCCACTCGTTTTTTAAATACATCTTTTTAAATCGTGATGATTTTCACGGCAATAAAATTGAAGATAAAATATTGCACCATGAGTTGGCCCATACCCGCCAATACCACTCGGCCGATGTGGTGTTTATTGAGTTGGTACAGGTATTCTGCTGGTTTAATCCGCTACTGATATTGTACCGGAAAGCGATACAATTAAACCACGAGTTTTTGGCTGATGAAGCGGTCTTGAATACCTATACCGATGTTATTAGCTATCAGCATCTTTTACTTAAAAGTTTGAGCATGGCATCGGGCCTGTCTGTAACCAGCCAATTCAATTATTCACTAACCAAAAAACGATTGATCATGATGACGAAAACAACTTCCAAAAAAACAGCGGTATTAAGCAAGGTGCTAACATTTGCTGTGATGAGTGTAGTATTTGTGCTGTTTTGCAATGCTACTGTTTTGCAGCAACAATCCACAACAAAACAAAAATCAGAACCGGAGAAGATTACGTATGCTATCGGTCAACCGATGATACCGGTGATAGCTCCATTGCCCAAAAAGGACACAAACAAAATTCACTTCCCTAAACCATACCCATCTACCAAAGAAGGCGTATCACAGCAAATGCTCGACGAATATTCCTCCATCATCGAAAAATATGAGAACAAATGGGGTAATATCCCGCCAAGAGAGCGCAAGATTGAACCTGCGGATAAGGACAGAATGATTGCGATATACAGGCAAATGAGCCCGGAACAACAGGCCAAACAGGTAATTATGTTTCACTATGGTTATCCCTTGCAACCATCCGTAAAGCCTACCCAAGCCCAGCTTAACGCTTTTGCAAATGCACATGTTTATGGCGTATGGATAGATGAAAAGAAAGTGCCCAATAACGAAATTAGCAAATATACACCGGCTGACTTTGGTGCTGTAGCCATCAGTACGCTAACACCGCGAGCGGTAAATTATAAAAGGTATCGTTATGAGGTTATTTTATCAACAGTTAAGTATAACGAAGCTTTTCGAAGAGGTTTCAAAGGCGATGAATTTAAAGACCACATGTGGATTAAAATGTCTAAGGTAGCAGGAGTTAAGGGTTTTAAGGTAAAAGATGATCAATACGTATCGGCCGAAAAAATATAAGCAGGATATTTAAGAAAGATTACAAAGCCTTGTCCGCCAGTACAATGCTTTAATTTTATACTTTCCTGCAAAAATTATCCGGCTATAAACAGATTAGCTTAACTTTGCCTGCATGGCACATCTATCGGTAAACATCAACAAAATAGCTACCCTGCGTAATTCGCGCGGTGGTAATAACCCTGATCTGTTAAAAGTAGCTTTGGATTGCGAACGGTTTGGTGCCGAAGGTATCACGGTGCACCCAAGGCCAGATGAAAGGCACATTCGCTACCAGGATGTTTATGACCTGAAGAAAGCCATAAAAACAGAGTTTAATATTGAGGGAAACCCTGTTGAAGATTCGTTTGTGGAGCTGGTATTGAAAAATCGCCCGGCCCAGGTGACTTTGGTACCCGATGCTTTAGGGCAGATCACATCTAACCATGGCTGGGATACCATCAAACACCAGGATTATTTAAAAGCCATTATCCAGGAGTTTCAACTGGCGGGTATCCGTGTTTCTATTTTTGTTGACCCGGTGGTGGAAATGGTAGAGGCGGCCGCGACTACAGGTACCAACCGCATCGAATTATACACCGAGGCATACGCCAGCCAATACCACACTGATCCGGCGAAAGCCATAGCCCCTTATATTGAAGCTGCCAAAACGGCTCAAAAAGTTGGTTTAGGTATCAATGCCGGGCATGATCTTGATCTGCATAACCTGAAGTACTTTGCACAAAATATTCCCGGGTTGTTGGAAGTGAGCATTGGCCATGCGCTGATTAGCGATGCATTGTATTATGGTTTGGAGAATACGATACAAATGTATTTGAGGCAGCTGGCGATATCTTAAAAAGGCTACCAAATCTGTCGTGTTTCCCGCATGTAATTAATCATAAAATCAGCCTGGAAAATGCGTGTTCCATTGTTATCGAATTGTTAATTCCATACCTTTGCGCAAAAGATACTCTGACCCCATTTTCATGAAGTTAAACATCGACTACCAGGAGAAATTTGAACACCGCCACATTGCTCCAAACCCCGCTGATACTACCGAAATGCTGCAAGCCGTTGGTGTTAACACCATCGATGAGCTGATAGCGCAAACTGTTCCGCAAAAGATACGTTTGGCTAAGCCTTTAAGCCTGCCTGCGGCAAAAAGCGAGTTTGATTATTTGAATGATCTGAAACAAACAGCATCAAAAAATAAGGTGTTTAAAAGCTATATCGGTCAGGGTTATTATGATGTGATCGTTCCGGGGGTTATACAGCGTAATATTCTTGAAAATCCGGGCTGGTATACTCAATATACCCCATACCAGGCCGAGATAGCCCAGGGGCGTTTGCAGGCATTATTGAATTTCCAAACCATGGTGCTTGACCTTACCGGAATGGAGATTGCCAACGCCAGTTTGCTGGATGAAGGTACCGCCGCTGCCGAGGCCATGTTTATGCAATACAGTCTGCGCAAAAACCAGCAGGCTAATGTGTTTTTTGTTTCCGAAGAGGTATTCCCTCAAACCATAGATATTTTAAAAACCCGTGCGCAACCTTACGGGATAGAATTGCTGATAGGCGATCACCGCACGGTTGAATTAACCGAACAAATGTTCGGTGCCATTGTACAATACCCATCGGGTAATGGCGAAGTTTACAATTATGCTGATTTTGCCGCTAACAGCCATGCAAAAGGTATCAAACTTACTGTTGTTGCCGATATCATGAGCCTGTTACTGCTTACGCCCCCGGGCGAGTGGGGTGCTGATATTGTGGTAGGCTCCAGTCAGCGTTTTGGTGTGCCGATGGGTTTCGGTGGCCCGCACGCGGCATTTTTTGCCACTAAGGATGAATACAAACGCTCCATGCCGGGCCGAATTATCGGGGTAACTATTGATAGCGCGGGCAACTATGCGCTGCGTATGGCATTGCAAACACGCGAGCAGCATATCCGCAGGGATAAGGCTACTTCCAATATCTGTACGGCGCAGGCATTGCTGGCCATTATGGCCGGTATGTACGCTGTTTATCATGGTCCGAAGGGCTTAAAGCTTATCGCCGAAAGGATACATGGCTTAACCGTTTTGCTGGATAAAGCATTAGCGGAGTTAGGTTACGAGCAACAAAACAAAGTGTACTTTGATACCCTGAAATATGAGTTAGGTGCTTTGGCTAAACCGATACATGGGCAAGCCATTAACAATGAAATGAACCTGAATTATTCGGGTACTTCGGTAAGTATTTCGTTGGACGAGACCACATCATTAGAGGATGTAAAAACCATCATCCGCTTTTTTGCTAAAGTAAAAGCAATGAGCCTGAATGATGTAGCTGTTGATGAAATGGCGGCTGATATTACTACCGTTATCCCGGCCGAATTACAACGTACAAGCGCTTACTTAACTCACCAGATATTTAACGCGCACCACTCGGAGCACGAGATGTTGCGTTATATCAAATCGTTAGAAGCGAAGGACCTTTCGCTTTGCCATTCGATGATCGCTTTGGGATCGTGTACGATGAAGCTCAATGCAACAACTGAAATGGTACCGGTTACCTGGGCCGAGTTTAGTAAGATACACCCCTTTGCACCAACCGACCAGGTGGGCGGCTACATGCAGGTATTTGATGAACTGAACAAATGGCTGAGCGAGATCACCGGCTTTGCAGCCATGAGTTTGCAACCGAATGCAGGCGCGCAAGGCGAATACGCCGGCTTAATGGTTATCCGCGCTTATCACCAGGATAGGGGCGACCATCACCGTAGCATCGCTTTAATACCATCATCGGCGCACGGTACCAATCCAGCTTCGGCCGCTATGGCAGGAATGAAGATAGTTGTGGTAAAATGTGATGATAACGGGAATATTGATGTTGCCGATATGAAGGCCAAGGCCGAGCAATATAAAAACGAACTTTCATGCTTAATGGTGACTTATCCGTCAACACACGGGGTGTTCGAAGAATCTATTATCGATATCTGCCAGATCATCCATGACAATGGCGGACAGGTGTATATGGACGGCGCTAACATGAACGCGCAGGTTGGTTTAACCAGTCCGGCTACTATTGGCGCGGATGTTTGCCATTTGAACCTGCATAAAACCTTTTGTATACCACATGGCGGCGGCGGACCGGGTATGGGCCCAATCGGCGTGGCCAAACATTTGGTGCCTTACCTTCCGGGGCATGCGGTGGTTGATATTGATAATGGTAAAGCTATACACGCGGTATCAGCGGCGCCATGGGGGTCTGCTTCTATTTTGCTGATATCGCACGCCTACATTGCTATGATGGGGCCTGATGGCTTAACTAATGCTACCAAATATGCGATCCTGAATGCCAACTATATTAAAGCGCGTTTAGAGAAACACTATCCTGTATTATACGCGGGCGCTAATGGCCGTTGCGCGCACGAAATGATATTGGATTGCCGCGCGTTTAAAGCTTACGGCATCGAGGTTACAGATATTGCCAAACGTTTGATGGATTATGGTTTCCACGCGCCAACAGTATCTTTCCCGGTTGCGGGTACGGTAATGGTTGAACCAACCGAATCGGAACCAAAACATGAGTTGGACAGGTTCTGTAATGCGATGATCTCTATCCGCCATGAAATTGAGGATGTAGAGAAGGAACTTATCGATAAAGTAAATAACCCCCTCAAGAACGCGCCGCATACTGCCGCTGTAATTACAGCTAATGAATGGGAGCGGCCATACACACGCCAAAAAGCAGCTTTCCCGTTGCCTTATGTGGCACAGTATAAATTCTGGCCGTCAGTTGGCAGGGTAAACGATACCTATGGCGACAGGACACTGATATGCACCTGCCCACCAATAGAAAGCTACGAGTTTGAAGAAAGCGTGATAGAATAGGATCAAGAATTAAGAGGCAAGAATCAAGAAGCCCGGAGCAATTTAATTGTTTCGGGCTTTATTTATTTTAAAAGCCTCATTATCAAAAAGTCACTTTATGTTTTTATTCTTTTTAAACATTTATTTATTAAATATTAAATGTAACTTTATTAAACAGTTTATAAGACGCAATAATTTATTCATTGCTACTTGGATGAATATGTGTATATTTATAAGGACAAAGTAATCGGTTACTTAATTTTTGAGTAATTTTTTTATGATTGACTTGACTTTTATGTATAGAATTAGTCTAACAGAAAAGTTGAATAATTAATATTATAATAACAGTGTTTTTTGTGAAACTTTTTGCTTTAAACCCCCGTATTAATTACCTATGACGATAAATGCCAAAGCTGTAAGTATTCTTCTCGTTGATGATGACGAGATCAATAACTTTATCTCAGTTAAGCTTATAAAAAAAACATTGATCAATACGGAAATACGTACTTGCCTCAATGGTAAATTCGCTATAGATCAATTATTAGAATTACAGAATAACGACCTGAATGATCTGCCCGACTATATACTACTGGATATTAACATGCCCATTATGAATGGATGGGAGTTTTTAGAAGAATACGAAAGGTTAAAAATAGACCCTAAAGGAAAAAGCAAGATCTACATCATTTCATCATCGGTATTTAATAACGATATTAACAAAGCAAAGTCATACCCGCTGGTAAAAGATTTTATATCCAAACCATTAAGCGTTGATAAAATAAAAGATCTGCTTGGCTTGTCGGCCTCTAATTAATAGGGGTAACTATAAAACTATCGTTCTCATATTTAACAGTTCCCACCGGGTTAGCTTTGGCGTGGTAAAACAAGCACTTCCAGCCATCAACAGCAGCGCGTTTTCCGTACTCGTCTCGTAACTCCATCGCCTTGCGGCCATCATAATCATATTTGGCTATAAATTTACGAATCAGTTGCTCGGGCTCGGGTAGTTCGTCGCCACCAAAAAATACTTTCTCGTTATCATAGTTTAGCAAAAACACCTGGTGGTACTGACTGTGTCCGCCCGATAACTCGTAGCTGATTCCCGGTTTAAACTCGCCATCACCTTCTAAAAAGGTAATATGTACCGAGCGTTGCAGCACATCAAATATTTCGCTGTGGTATGATGATGACTTACTGCTGAAAGCGGTTTCCCATTCGCTGCGCTGTATTACATGCTCTGCCGCGGGGAAAGCGGCCTCTAATTTTCCATTACGTTCCACCACAAGGCCTCCTGTATGGTCATAATGCAGGTGCGACATGAGCACCAGGGTTACATCCTCCGGGTCAAAACCTGCGTTTCGGATATTTTGGTGCAGTACCAGTTCGTCCTGATTATTTTTAAAACCGAGGCCCGCATCAAATAAAATAAGGTCGGTTGGCGTTTTAACTAAAAAGGGCTGTACATGGATGAACAGCGATGCCGGTCGATCTTTATAACTATGGATATCCGGATCAAAAGGGATGAATTTTTTGCTGGCATCAACCGAGTACGAACCTTCTTGTAATGGAAAAATATGCATTGTATAACAGGGTATTGTGGTTAATTAATTGCTTTGGGTATTCAATTAACAACGCATTAGCTATATTTACTTTTTGAAGCGCAAAGATATGCAAAAAAGATGGTCGGTAAGGCCCAAACCCGAATATGCCGACGTTATAAAACTCTCAACAGAACTTAATATCGACCCTGTTTTAAGCACATTGCTTTTACAACGGGGCGTTACAGATTTTGAGGAAGCACGCTTTTTTTTCAGGCCCGAACTTAGCCATCTTCACGATCCTTTTTTGATGAAGGATATGGATAAAGCCATTGCCCGTATTGAGCAGGCTTTTGAAGAAGGTGAAAAGATATTGATATATGGCGATTATGATGTAGATGGTACCACATCGGTGGCGCTTGTTTATAGTTTCTTTCATAAAATATACCCTAACCTGGAGTATTACATTCCCGATAGGTATAAAGAGGGTTACGGCATATCTACAAAAGGAATTGATTATGCAGCTGAGTATGGATTTAAACTTATTATAGCGCTGGATTGCGGTATTAAATCGGTTGATAAAATTGCTTACGCAAATAGCCTGGGAGTTGATTTTATTATATGCGATCACCATAACCCCGGAGATGAAATACCCGATGCCGTTGCTGTACTTGATCCTAAAAGATTAGATTGCGGGTATCCTTATAAAGAACTATCCGGTTGTGGTATTGGCTTTAAACTGATACAAGCATATGCGCAGGTTAACGATATTCCATTTGAAGAATTACACCAATACTTTGAGTATACCGCCATTAGCATTGCCTGCGATATTGTGCACATTACGGGCGAGAACCGGGTGCTTGCTTATTATGGTTTGCAGCGTATTAACAGCAACCCATGCATTGGCGTTAAAACCCTGATGCAGGCGGCGGGCAGAACAGAAAATTATACCATATCCGACATTGTGTTTATGATAGGCCCGCGTATTAACGCCGCGGGTAGGATAGATGATGCCAAGCATGCTGTTGAGCTGCTGATCGCTTGTACAGATGAATCAGCACAGATAAAATCGGATATGATCAACCTGCGTAATATTGAGCGTAAGGAGCATGATTTGAATATTACCGACGAAGCTTTGGGTATGATAGACGGCGACGAGGTAATGATGAGGCGTAAAAGTACCGTGGTATATAACGAGAAATGGCATAAGGGTGTTATCGGTATCGTAGCATCCCGCCTGACGGAAAAATATTACCGCCCAACTATTGTATTAACAAAATCGAACGAGCATGTGGCAGGTTCGGCGCGATCTGTTTATGGGTTTGATCTGTATGAAGCCTTGTGTGGCTGCAGCGACCTGCTGATACAGTTTGGCGGGCATAAATATGCAGCGGGGTTAACCATGGCACCCGAAATGGTTGAAGCCTTTAGCCAGCGGTTTGAGGAAGTGGTAAATGCCTCCATTACCGATGACCTGCTGATACAGGAGATCCGTATTGATGCCGAGTTGGATTTAAAACAGATAGAGGCGAAATTTTTTAGAGTATTGAACCAGTTTTCGCCATTTGGGCCCGAGAACATGTCGCCGGTATTCATCACAAAAAATGTGTATGTTAGTGGCAATAATGCAAGCATTGTAGGTAATAACCATATCAAAATGACGGTGCAACAGCAGGATTCGCCTGCGTTTGATTGCATAGCCTTTAATATGGGTGAGTACCTGCCAAAAATAAGCAAAGGAATACCTTTTGATATTTGCTACAGTATTGAAGAAAATGTTTGGCGCGAACGCCGCAGCATTCAGTTGAATATTAAAGGTATCCGGACTTATTAGTGTTATTTTGTTTTTAGAACTTAGAAGATGATTTTACGTGCCAATAATTTAATAAAGAAATACAAGCAACGTACCGTTGTTAACGATGTATCGTTCCATGTGGAGCAAGGTGAAATTGTTGGGCTGCTTGGCCCGAATGGTGCCGGTAAAACTACATCATTTTACATGGTTGTTGGCCTGATAAAACCTAATGAAGGTACCATTCATTTGGAAGGTGATGAAGGCACTGATGATGATATTACCAAAGATGCCATGTTCCGCCGTGCGCAAAAAGGGATAGGCTACCTGGCGCAGGAAGCATCAGTTTTCCGTAAACTGACGGTTGAAGATAATATTAAAGCCGTGCTTGAAATGGGTAACCTGAGTTCTGAGCGCCAAAAAGAAAAGCTGGAAGAACTGATTGACGAGTTTAGCTTACACAAAGTACGCAAAAACCGTGGCGACCTGCTTTCGGGTGGTGAACGCCGCCGTACCGAAATTGCCCGTGCATTAGCTGCAGAGCCTAAATTTATTTTGCTGGATGAGCCTTTTGCCGGCGTTGACCCGATTGCGGTTGAAGAGATACAAGCCATGGTGGCAAAACTGCGTTACCGCAACATTGGTATTTTAATTACCGACCACAACGTGCAGGAAACACTATCCATTACCGACAGGGCTTACCTGCTTTTTGAAGGTAAGATACTGGAAAGCGGTGTGCCCGAAGTTTTGGCTGCAAATGAAATGGTTAGAAAAGTTTATCTTGGTGCAAACTTTGTGCTTAAGCGCAAAACGTTTCCCCAATAAACCGATAGCATGACGCTCATTAATTCTGTATTTACGTGGTTTATGAAAAAGCGCATCCACCAGATCGAGCTTTTCCAGAAATATCCTAATGAAGTACAGGAAGAGTGGTTTGAGCGGCTGATATCAAGCGCCGAGAATACAGAATGGGGTAAACAATTCCATTACCGCGATATTGAAAATTTACGCCAGTTTAAAGAGCGTGTACCCATACAAACTTACGAAACCTTGCAGCCTTATATCCAGCGTATGCTGGATGGGGAACAAAATGTACTTTGGGGTTCCGAGATAAAATGGTTTGCCAAATCATCGGGTACAACGAATGACAGGAGCAAGTTTATACCCGTAAGCGAAGAATCATTGGAAGAATGCCACTTTAAAGGTGGCAAAGATATGCTGACCCTGTTTGTGAATAACCGCCCCGAAGGGCAGATATTTGACGGCAAGGTGCTTACCCTTGGTGGCAGCCACCAGATCAACAGCGTAAATGCGGAGGCTTCGTTTGGCGACCTGTCGGCGGTAATTATGAAGAACATGCCCCTTTGGGCACAGTTTTATCGTGTGCCGCACCTCGATATCGCGCTACTCGAAAACTTTGAGGAAAAGATAGAAAAGATGGCGCATGCCACTATTGATGTGAATGTTACCTGTTTAAGTGGCGTGCCCACCTGGAATATCCTGCTGTTTAAACGTATCCTCGAAATTACAGGCAAAAGCAACCTGCTCGAAGTTTGGCCAAACCTGGAAGTGTACTTTCACGGGGCGGTAAATTTTACGCCTTACCGGGAACAATTCAAAAAGCTCATCCCGCTGGATAATATGTACTACCTGGAAACCTACAATGCCTCCGAAGGCTTTTTTGGGATACAGGATATTGAAGGCCGCGATGATATGCTGCTGATGCTGGATTATGGTGTTTTTTATGAATTTCTACCTTTGGAACACCTGCATGATGAGCAGCCCAAAACATACACACTGGACGAGGTTGAGTTAGGTAAAAATTACGCGCTCATCATCAGTACCAACGCAGGGTTATGGCGATACCTTATTGGCGACACGGTAAAGTTTACCTCGCTATCGCCATACCGCATCAAAATAACCGGGCGTACCAAACACTTTATTAATGCCTTTGGCGAAGAGGTGATCATTGACAATGCCGAACGTGCTTTGGCTGAAGCCTGCAAGCAAACCGGGGCTATAATCCGCGATTACACTGCCGCGCCGGTTTACTTTTCAAACAACAGTAAAGGCGGTCATGAATGGCTGATAGAGTTTGAAAAAAAGCCCGCCGAATTTGAACGTTTTGTTGACCTGTTAGACAGCACCCTGCGTAAAATAAACTCCGATTATGATGCCAAGCGCTTTAAGGACATGGCATTGCAACGGCCGATAGTACGCTCCATGCCGAAAGGTACTTTCTTTAACTGGATGAGTAGTCGTGGTAAGCTGGGCGGACAAAATAAAGTACCTCGCTTAGCCAATAACCGCGAGTATGTGGATGCGATATTGAAGGTGATAGCAGATGTTGTTGCTTGATATTGTTGCTGGAATTGCGTATCTTGTATGTGTTTGGATCAAAGAGTAAGGAACAAGAAGTAAAGATTTTTTGAATACCCATAAATACCCATGTGTTTCTCAAATTTGCCACGCTTCGCTCGCAATAACAAAGTCGAAAAGTTCTTTGAAGAATACCCATAAATACCAATGTTATCGGCAACTGTAACTATGGGTGTTGAATTATAAAAATGGCAATGTAACACTCGTTTTTTTTGCTAAAACACCCATAAATACCCAAGTTTTTCAGTGGGGCATGGGTGTTTTGTTATGAAAATGGCAATTTATGATGCTTCGTCGGTTCTGTACTATTGTTTTGATACCCATAAATACCTATGTGGCTTTGCCTTTGGTCTTTAGGATTGCTTTACCGAAATAAGTTCGGCACAGGCTGTACTTCTCAATGATGTGGAGGGAAACATATCCATAAATACCCAGATGCCTTAGCCGCATTTGGTCCAGAGGTTCACCGCTTCAACAGCTTCTTTTACATCGTGAACACGCAGGATGTTTGCGCCTTTGGTAAGGGCGATGGTGTTGAGTACGGTGGTGCCGTTAAGGGCATCAGCAGCGTTGCCGCCGCTGAGTTGCCAGATCATCCGTTTGCGGGATATCCCGACAAGGACAGGCAAGTCCAGCGCACGGAAATCCTGCAATTTGCTCATCAGTTCGTAACTATGCTCGTGGGTTTTGGCAAAGCCAAAGCCGGGATCAAGGATAATATCGTGAACTCCTGAGGCTTTTAGCTGTTGGATGCGCTCGGTAAAGTAATCATACACCTCTGTAAATACATTGGTGTATTGTGCTTGCTGCACCATGGTTTGGGGTGTGCCTTTCATGTGCATAAGGATGTAAGGTACTTGCAGTTTGGCCACTGTAGCGAACATATCAGCATCCAGTTGCCCGCCGCTGATGTCGTTAATGATGTGTGCACCTGCTTTTATTGCCGCGTCGGCAACCGGGGCACGAAAGGTATCTACAGATAAAACGGCATCCGGATAGGCTTTTACAATAGCTTCAATAACAGGTAACAGGCGGTCAGTTTCTTCCTGTGCTGAAATATCCGTTGCGCCGGGGCGCGATGAATAAGCACCGATATCGAGTATTGCGGCACCTTCTGCTAACATTGTTGCAGCTTGTAATACGGCATCATGCACGGTTTGGTGGCGACTGCCTGCGTAAAATGAGTCGGGCGTGATGTTGATGATACACATTACCTTTGGTACACTCAGATCAATGAGTTTACCATCCGCATTTAGGGTTATCTTTTTATTAAAAAATGTATCTTTAGCCATTCGAAGAATGTTGTAAAGTTTTAATGTTACAATGTTGTAAAGTTAGGATGTTTGAACATTTGAATGTTGTAATTTGCAATGTTTAAATGTTGCCTGATACATCAAATTAGAAATAACATTACAACTTTCAAACCTTACAACATTAGAAAACAACATTCAAACGTTTTAACATTACAACACAGTCTTGGCAAATACAGCAGCAGAATACGAAGGAGTAATAAAAGTTTGCAGGGATCTTTTTGTGAAAAAAACCCGCGATTACGGCACGGCATGGCGCATACTACGCCCTGCATCCATTACCGACCAGATCTTTATCAAGGCGCAGCGCATTCGCACGCTTGAAGAAAAGAAAGTGAGTAAGGTAGGAGAGGATATTGTTGGCGAATACATCGGTATCATCAATTATTGCGTTATTGCTATGTTGCAACTGGAACTTAACGCCGATGCGCCCATGGAAATGGACACTGATGTAGTGAGCAATCTTTACGATGAAAAAGTGAATGAAACCAAAAATCTGATGTTTGCCAAAAATCACGATTATGGTGAAGCCTGGCGGGATATGCGTATCAGCTCATTTACCGATCTGATATTGATGAAGATACTTCGCGTAAAGCAAATTGAAGATAACAAAGGGCAGACCCTGGCATCAGAAGGTGTAAAGGCCAATTACCAGGATATGCTGAACTACTCGGTTTTCGCGCTTATAAAAACAGAGGGTTTCCTCGAAATATAATTATAAATGACAGCCACTAAAAAAATAAACGAAGGCTCGGTTGTGCTTTGGATTTGCCGCATATTTGTCGGCGTACTTTTTATATTTTCCGGATTGATCAAAGCGAATGATCCTTTGGGTTTCTCGTATAAACTACAAGAGTATTTTGAAGTTTTCCATATCACATTCCTGAATAACCTCGCTGTGTCGCTCGCCATATTTTTATGCGCTTTAGAAATGTTTTTTGGCTTTGCTTTGCTCATCGGTGTTCGCGGCAAGCAAGTGGCCTGGGGCCTGTTGTTGTTAATCGTTTTCTTCTCTTTTTTGACATTCTACTCGGCGTACTTTAAGGTGGTGCAAACCTGTGGCTGTTTTGGCGATGCTATTGTGTTAACACCCTGGCAGTCCTTCAGTAAAGATCTGATCTTGCTGTTGCTGATACTGGTGATATTTAAACAAAAGGATGCGATAAAGCCGCTGTTTAAACCAAAGGCCGAAAAGAACATCGCTATTGTGGCTATCATCGTATCGTTTGGTGTTGGCTTTTACACCTATAACTTTTTGCCGGTGATGGATTTTCTGCCGTATAAAGTAGGGGCCAATATTCCTGATGAAATGAAAACCCCACCCGGTGCAATGCCCGATGAGTTTGAGCTGACCTATAGCCTGAAAAACAAAAAGACCGGCGAAACCAAGGTGATGACAGATAAAGAATACCTCAAGACCGGTATCTGGAAGGATAATAACTGGGCGATAGTTGGCGACCCGACAAACAAGTTGATAAAAAGAGGTTTCCATCCCAAGATACAAGACCTCAATATTAACGATGCATCGGGTAATAGCTATACCGATGCGCTGTTGGCTAACCCTTATTACAACGTATTTATTGTGGCTTACAACCTGGATAAAACCAATGTAAACGCCATGCGTAATTTAAACGCTATGGCGATAGACCTGAAAGAGAATTATAATAGCCGTGTAGTATTGCTAACTTCAAACTCGCCGAAAGACGCGGAGGCATTCAGCAAGGCCAATCATTTGGTAAGCGAGATATTTTATGCGGATGAGGTGCCGCTGAAAAGCATGGTAAGAGCCAATCCCGGCGTATTGCTGATGAAGGGTGGTACCATCATCAATAAATGGCATTACCATACCGTGCCCACTTACGATAACTTAGTTAAACAATACCTGCAACACCCATAATATGTCGGCTGAGTTAGAACAAAAGGGCCATGGCCTTATATTTTTAGTAGGCTTTATGGGTTGCGGTAAAACCACCTGGGCACGCAAGCTGGCCGCTAAACTGGAATGTGATTTTATGGACCTTGACCATGTGTTGGAAGCCAAAGTAGGCATGGCCATCCCTGAGTATTTTAACGCGCATGGCGAGTCAGCCTTCAGGCAATTGGAATCGGATGTGTTAAAGCAAACCGATTACCCGGCCAGTGCTATTGTATCAACAGGTGGGGGCTTACCCTGTTTTTTTGATAACATGGACTGGATGAACAGCCACGGAAAGAGTATCTACATCAGGCTATCTCCAAAAACTTTAGGCGACAGGCTGGAGAATGCCAAAACCGTACGCCCGGTATTGCAAGGTAAAAAAGGTGATGAACTTGTTGCTTTTATTACCGAAAAGTTAGCCGAACGCGAAGGCTTTTATAACCGTGCTACATTTATTATAGATGGAATAGATATGAGCGTGGAGAAGCTGGAAGCTGTGATAACAGAATGATTTCTCTCGCGAAGACGCAAATGGTTTTCTCAGCGTTGTATGCGCCTTAGTGTGTTACCTTAAATAAACAGCGTCTTCCTGTCCCGCTTCATTCAGTACAACATCAACATGTTCCTTTAAAACGGTAGACATGGCAATGCCCGCGTAATCAGTTGATATAGGGAAGCTTTTATGGTTACGATCAACCAATACAACGGTGCTTATTTTTTTGAGGTGCACATCTAAAAATACACCCATACCATAAGCCAGTGTTTTGCCGCTGTTTAGCACATCATCCACCAGGATGATCACTTTTTCGGCATGGTCATTTACATCAAAATTGATCTTTGATTTCAGGGTTGAGCTATCTTTTTCAAGTTCGATGTTTAACAGCGTAGTTTTAAAAGGCGCTATACCATCCAGTACCTTCTTTAAACGTTCTGCTAATAAATTGCCGCGGGGTAATATACCAGCGATAACAACTTCAGTTTCGTCAAGGTTGTCTTCCAATACCTGGTAAGCAATACGGTCTATCTTTTGCTGTATTTGCTGCTGGTTAAGTACAAGTATCTTTTTGTCGGACATTGGATGGTTGTTGTTATGCCTACTAAGTTAATAACAGTAATCGGATTCTGAAAATGGTTATCCTTTCCCGTAAGGGTAAAAAACAAAGTTAGCGCCTTCGGGTGTTACCACGAAGATGCACATATAGTCTTCAGGTTTTTTGTATGTTTTCAGGAACTTATCCTGGAGCTGTTTTTTAATGATACCGATCTCAACAAATTCCTCAAGGGTAGATGCATTGATGGTCCAGGTAGTGTTAAGTTCGATACGGTCGAGTATTACCTCCCCCAGCTTTACTTCGTGCTGGTGGGCAATGAAGATAGGATAGAGGGAAATTCCTTCCACCATGATCTCGACAGCTACCTCGCGCATCGATTCGGCATATATTTTCAGATCAGCCTCGAGGCTTTTCAGCGGGCTTTCCTTTTGGGTCTCGCCCGGGTTTTCGTTGAGTAGTTCTTCGGGATCCATAACAGTTAATTGGCGCGTAGCTTCAGCAATACAACGTTCTCCACATGTTGTGTATGCGGGAACATATCTACCGGTTGTATTTTAGCTACGTCGTATTTTTCTTTTAATATGATGAGGTCGCGGGCTTGGGTAGCTGCATTGCAGCTTACGTAAACTATCTTTTCGGCTTCAATTTCCATCAGGCGGTTCACCACATCGGCATGCATGCCAGCGCGTGGCGGGTCGGTAATGATCACATCAGGTTTGCCGTGCTCAGCTACGAAGTCGGGCGTCAGCACATCCTTCATATCGCCAGCGAAGAATTTGGTATTGGTGATATTGTTGATGGATGAGTTGACTTTAGCATCTTCAATGGCTTGAGGCACGTACTCAACGCCCACTACCTGCTTTACCTGCCCGGCTATAAAGTTGGCAATGGTGCCTGCTCCGGTGTACAAATCGTACACCAATTCATTACCGGTAAAGCCGGCAAAGTCGCGGGTTATTTCATACAGGTGCAGGGCCTGCTCAGAGTTGGTCTGGTAAAATGATTTTGGCCCGATGCGGAATTGTATCACCCCTGTGCCGTCAGCATTGGTCGGCATAGCTTCGTGAATATAATCCATACCGCGGTAGGTAATTACATCCTGGTCAAAAATGGTATCATTCATTTTTTTGTTGAGGATGTATAGCAACGATGTGATCTGCGGGAACTCATCTGCAACATATTTCATTAGGCCTTCTATCTGTTCTTCAACAGCGTAGGCAAACACAACGATCACCATCAACTCGCCGGTTGACGAGGTGCGGATGATGAGGTTACGCAAAGCACCTTCGTGAGCCTTAATATCATAAAAGCTAATGCCATGCTGTAAGGCGTAAGCGCGTATTTTATTACGTATTTGGTTTGAGGGATCGGCCTGCAGGTAGCAGTGGTCGATATCCAGTATCTTATCAAAACGTCCGGGGATGTGATAGCCGAGGGCATTCATTTCCAGGTCACTGTCTTCGCGATTTTCACCGTCGGTTAACCAGCGTTTGTTGGAGAAGGTGTATTCCAGTTTATTGCGATAGTAACTGGTTTGCTTTGATGGCAGGATAGGAATAAGACCGTGTAATTCTACTTTGGCAAGGCGCTGCAAAGCATCGGTAACCGATTTTTGCTTGTAAACCAGTTGTGCATCGTACAGCATGTGCTGCCATTTACAACCGCCGCACACACCAAAATGCTCGCAAAAAGCATCGGTACGGTATTCTGATGCTGTTTGCAGATTGGTTATTTTAGCTTCGGCAAAGTTTTTCTTTTTACGGTAAACCTCTACATCAACCACATCGCCGGGAATGGCTTTCTCAACAAAAACAACCAGTTCGTCGGTTTTGCCTACACCTTTGCCTTCTTCGGCAATATCTATAATGCTAATGTTTTGGAGAAAAGTGTTGGGTTTGCGTGCTGGTCTCATTGGCAGCAAAGTTAACCTGAAATATGGAATTTGCTAAATGCATGGCCGTAAAAATGCCATCACCTGTTATTTGAGGTGTGAGTGCATTGATGTTTGTTAAGGTGTTAAATAAACCAACTTATAATTAAATCCAAAATACCTTCGTCTTCTTTTATGTCGGCCAATTCAAAACGCTCATCAATCATGCTTGAAAATTCTTTTAGCTCGCTGCTCATGATAATGGTATTGATACTATGCAAACATAGTAAATATATACCAAAAACCAAAACGGTATAGTGGATTTATCTTTAATGCATTTTCCTTATATCAGTAGTTTTTTCTACAATATCATGAATGAGGGTGTCAAACGATTGGGCAGTTGCCTGAAGCATTTGCAATACCTCGGCATTTACGGGATTATAAGGATCATCGAACTTAAAGAGGCTGAACAAGCCCAATATTTGGGCAATGGGTACCCTTACCTGGTGTGATTGCAGGAAGGCTATTTCATGTAACTTATCGTGATGCAGCTTTAACTCAGCGTCCGCTATCTTTTTTTCATTATGTTCTTCAACATCGCGTAAAGCACGCATTACTTTTGGGGGCAGCGTAAATAGCTTGTCTTTTATGGTATAATCGGTAATGCCACTTTTTATTAACTCAACGGCTTTTTGTTCGCCAAGCATGCCCGAAATAATGATAAAAGGAATCTCGGGATATTTTTCCTGCATGATGATAAATGCTGAAAGCCCATCGAAAGATGGTAAAGAGTAATCGGAAATGATGATATCCGGGCTGAAGTTTTGTAAGGCATTTTCAAAATCTTCACGTGTTTCTACTATTTGATGCTCAAAACTTAGTCCGCCTTTTTTTAACTCCCGTATGGTGAGGTCTGCATCGCTTTTATTGTCTTCCAGTAGGAGTACTTTGTATGGTAAGGTTAACATATTGTGCCGGTTTAGGTACTTAAGCTTGGCGCATTAAGTATAAATTTTAATTAATCGGGTAATTGGCTTAGTATCATCCAATACAAACCGATCTCTTTTATCACCTGGAAAAAGTTGTCGCTTTCAACAGGCTTTGCAATATAGCTGTTGGCACCAAGTGCATAACATTTTTGTATATCAGGGTCTTCTTTTGATGAGGTGAGTATGATGATGGGTATGGATTGAAAATTGGGGTCGGTCTTTAATTTTTCAAGAACTTCCATGCCACTTATTTTAGGCATTTTAAGATCAAGCAATATTAGTTTAGGTTTTTCCTGGCTGTTTCTTTTGCTGTAGGTACCTTGGCAATACATAAAATCGAGCGCTTCCGCGCCATCTTTTACATGGTGTACACGATTTAAAAAACCGCTTTTTTTAAGCGCACGCATAGTAAGTAATGCATCATCGGCGCTGTCTTCGGCAAATAAAATTTCGATATCATTCATGTTTTTGGGAATTATCAGGTAGTTATAATGGGTAAGGTAAAGTAAAAGCAGGTTTCCTGGTTCAATACAGATTCGGCCCAGACTGTGCCGCCGTGGCGGTCAACAACTTTTTGTACTATAGCCAGCCCAATACCGGTTCCTTCAAACTCTTCCTGCGAATGCAGGCGCTGAAAAACACCGAAAAGCTTGTTATAATACTGCATATCAAAACCGGCGCCGTGGTCTTTTACATAGTAAGTTATAAAGCCATCTTTATTAGTGCTGCCAATTTCTATATGTGTTTCAGCCTTGTGTTGCGAGTATTTTACAGCATTAGATATGAGGTTGATCCATACTTGTTTTATTAATGAAAAGTCAGCTTTTGTGGTGGTTAAATCGCCTATTTTAAATATGATCTTATTGCCGTTATCATCGAGCAGCATTTCATCTTTGATCGAGTTAACAAGGCTGGTCATGTTAATATCAGAAACCGTTACTTCTTTTCTGCCCAATTTTGAAAATGCCAGTAAGTCATCTATCAGCTGACCCATTCTTTTGGAATTATGGGTAATGGCATGCAGTATTTTGGTTCCATCCTCATCCAGCTTGTCGCCATAGTCTTCATCCAATATGCGGGCGTAACCATTTATTGCACGTATAGGGGCTCGCAGATCATGCGATACAGAGTACGAGAATGATCCAAGTTCTTTATTAGCCATTTCGAGTTGAGCGGTACGTTCAATTACCTTTTGCTCCAGGTCTTCATTTAGCTTACGGATATCATCTTCTGCTTTTTTTAGTTCTTTATTAGCGAAAATGAGTTCAGTTGCCCGTTTTTCTTTTTCATCATTTTGAAAAGCCAGTTCAACATTGGCTATGATGAGTTCAGCGGCCCGTTTTTCTTTTTCATCATTTTGAAAAGCTAATTCTGTATTAGCTATTAATAATTCAGCGGCACGGTTTTCTTTTTCTTTATTCTGAAAGGCGAGTTCTTTATAAGCTATAGTAAGGGCTGCGGATTGTTGTTCTTTTTGGGTGTTTTGATATTCAAGTTCTTTATTGGCTATCAATAGTTCAGCAGCTCTGTCTTCCTTCTCCTGGTTTTGAAAGGCCAGTTCTTTATTAGCGATAAGCAATTCGGCGGCACGGTTTTCCTTCTCATCATTTTGGAATGCAAGCTCCTTATTGGCAATGATTAGCTCGGCAGCCCGGTTCTCTTTTTCAATGGTTTGAAAAGCGAGTTCTTTATCGGCTATAATGAGTTCGGCAGCCCGGTTCTCTTTTTCGGTATTCTGATAGGCAAGTTCTTTGTTTGCGATGATCAGTTCAGCGGCCCGTTTCCTTTTCTCTTTATTCTGAAAGGCCAGTTCCTTATCGGCAATAACCAATTCAGCCGCAAGGTTCTGTTTTTCCTGGTTTTGAAAAATCAATTCTTTATTGGCGTTGGATAGTTCGGCCGCCTGTATTTCTTTTTCATTTTTTTGAAGTGCTATATTTAGCTTAGCGATCACTAATTCAGTAGTTCGTTTTTCTTCGGAGTTTTGAAGATTGGGCTTGTGGGGAATCACAGTATTTGGTGTGTTTCTTTTTTCCATGATAAGTTAATCGTTTATGTTTACGGCAATAAAAAAACTGCTCCGGTAAAGAAACAAGGAACGGCAATGATAATGTTGATATATTATACCTGGGTCAAAGTCTGATTGTGCATAAAGCAGCCAGGTTGTTCAAAGGAGGTAAAGTGAAGGTACGATATTATCGTGTCTTTAGGTAATAAGTATGCTTTTTTACTATTTGTTTTGAATATAATTAATATATTTATGATATCCTATTTGTAGAAATCTAATTAATTATAAGCGTAAAATTATTCGTTATTATTAATAGTTGAGAGCTGTTTTTCGTTTTATCTAAACCTAATGTGATGAAATCTATCAAGCCTATCTTCGCGTTTTATTTTTTATTGATATGCAGCAATGCTTTCGGCCAGCAGAAACAGGCAAAGGTATCGGCAGATGATATTTACGCTTATCAAAACTTTAATAGCCTCGAACAAAAACTTAAGCTGCCTGACGTAGCCAAGCTAAAAAACGGAACGCATTGGCGTTTGTTTTTTAGCTATACCATATCCGCCTCGGTAATACTTGATGTAAACTATATCAACGAAAATGAATGCAAGGCTTTTGTTACCCTATATACGCATGAGTATGTTGACACAACCAAAGAACACCCTACCAAACGTATCTATAGCGAAACAAAAGCATTAGATAATGCTACCGCGATAAAACTATTTAAACAATTAACGAGCGTTAACCTTAGTAATATCCCTGCGCAAAAGCGCGATACCATATTAAATGCCAACGGGTATGGTGAGATACGAGTTGCCAGTTACCTGGATGGCAGCCCTCCTTCTTTTAAATATGCTGACAATAATGTATATACATTTAAAACATGCTGGAAAAAGGCAAGTAATGATGCCGCACACGATGTTTTTGATACATTAAAGACAGCGAGCGATATAAAGCAACTGGCCACCGCTTTTGAAAAGCGCATACCTTTTGAGCAGTATACAACAGGATGGATGATAGCAAGCCGTAAAGAGGCTAATTACGATAACGGGAAGTATAAGAAAGAGCGTGATGAATACCGTAAAAAACAAGGCCTGGATTAATTGTAAACAAAAATAGCGATAGGTTTAAAAATCATCGCTATTTAAAATACTTTGATTTGCGGCTCTTGGTCCTATTCCTTTATCGCCGCCTTCACCAAATAAGGTAAAATCTCTTTCTGGAAGCTTACAAAATTTTTGCGCACATCCGAATCGCTTACCGAAGTAAAGGCAAAGCTGAAAACAATGCTCTTGCTTGATTTGATGAGGAAACGCAGGCGCGAAGGGTAAGTCTCATCGCGGCGGATATCGGTAACGCGGGTAAATGAGCTGATGAGGAGCTCTTCAAGTTCGTTACTTAAGCTCTTTAAAAAATCCTGTGAGTTGGTACTTTCGCGGATAAAGTCCCAGCCAATAAATTCATTACAAATGGTGTAGCTTAAACGGCTGGTTTTCATAATGAGGTTGGTAAGGTGTGTTTCCTCGTCCATCTCATCGTTGTAGTTTGCTATCAGGTCGTCAACACTCAGGCGTATATAATCCATCAGCAGGGCGTGTAGCACATCCTCTTTGCTTTCAAAATATTTGTATATGGTAGCTTTAGCTATTTTAGCCTTACGCGCAATTTCGTTAACACTGGTTTTGTGATAGCCAAACTTGCGGAATAGCTCTTGCGCGGCACGCTTAATGCTTTCTTTTATTTTATCAACTTCCATTTATCTAATTGGATACAAATATCTCATTAAAGTTCACACTTACTGTATACATTTTTAACGACTTAGTTGCCGGTGCTTTTACCGGCGAACCATCGCTCAGCGAAAATTTGGCACCACTGCAGGGGTCGGTAACCGTAAAGGTGGGGTTATCTAAATTAACCGCGCAACGTTTTTCGGGCTGGTAACTGCTGCACCTGTCATAAGCCAGGTAATTGCCATTTGGGCTATGGTAAATAATAATGCCCGATACGCCATACCCGTTTATAACAACAGCACCACCCGCAACGGTAAGGTTGCTCAGCCGCGGATCTGTCAACGGCGACTGGAAATTTACCGGTATATCGGGCACAAAACTGTTATCGGTTTTACCGCAGCTAATGCAGCATATACACACCATAAAAAAGCATACTGCTTTCATCACATTTCTCCATGTATATATGCCTTTACTCATTTACGGTTTATTATTACGGTTTGGTTTTAAAACGTATGTTAAACCTATATTATTTCAGTTTTAAACTGCTCCAGGAAACGCACGTCATTCTCCGAAAATAAACGTAGGTCACGGATCACGTATTTAAGGTTGGTGATACGCTCAATACCCATTCCGAAAGCAAAGCCGGTATATTTCTTACTGTCTATACCGCAGTTTTCCAATACATTAGGGTCAACCATTCCGCAACCTAAAATTTCTACCCAACCTGAGTGCTTACACATGTTACATCCAGCGCCTTTACAAATGGTGCATGATACATCCATTTCGGCAGAGGGCTCGGTGAATGGGAAGTATGATGGGCGGAAACGTACCTTGGTACCTTCGCCATACAACTCTTGTACAAAGCTGTATAGGGTTTGTTTAAGGTCGCTGAAAGACACATTCTCATCAACGTACAAACCTTCAACCTGGTGAAAAAAGCAGTGCGCACGGGCGGATATAGCTTCGTTACGGTATACGCGGCCCGGCATAATAGCGCGGAATGGCGGTTTGCCATTTTCCATCATCCGTACCTGTACAGATGAAGTATGCGTACGCAGAGCGATATCATCCGTACCCGAATTTTTTTTGATAAAGAAAGTATCCTGCATATCGCGGGCAGGGTGCTCTTCAGGAAAGTTCAATGCTGAAAAGTTATGCCAGTCGTCCTCAATTTCGGGTCCTTCGGCAACCACAAAACCCAGTCGTTTAAATATGTCGATAATTTCGTTGCGGATAAGTGACAGCGGGTGGCGTGAGCCAACAGAAACACCCTCGCCAGGCAACGTCATATCAAATTCGGTGTCTTCGGTAGCGGTCGATGAGTCTATGCTGTCCTTTAACTCATTATATTTTGATTCGGCAAATTGCTTAAACTCGTTCAATACCTTTCCAAAAGTGCGTTTCTCTTCGGTCCCAACTGTTTTAAACTGTTCAAAAAGGTCTTTTATCAATCCTTTTGTCCCTAAATATTTAATACGGAAGGCTTCCAGTTCATCTGCTTTGGCCGATGTGAACGCTTTTATCTCGGCGGTGTATTGGTCTATTTTATCTTGCATTATCTTATCAGTTCGGATGTTCGGCACAGCGCCAGGCATCGTTGCAACAAATATAGAAAAAGCGCGCGTATTTTTGGTGCTCCGGGTCTAAAAACTGCCCGTATGATACATTTAGCTATAATTTTACATTCAAATAAAACTTTTTGCAATAATATTGCTTGTATGGTTTGATTACCCTTATGAAGAAAAATTTAATACTATTCGCGTTTTTGCTAATATCAGTGCAGGTGGCTGCCCAGCAATATCTCATAACGGGTAAAGTAGCCGATCTGGCAGGCAATGCCATTCCCTTTACTTCAGTATATGTTATCGGTACATCAGCCGGCACAAGTACCAACGCGAACGGGCAGTATATGCTCAAATTAAAGCCCGGTAAATACCAACTTAGTTTCCGCACACTGGGATTTAAACAGAGGTTGGAGAACATAGAGTTATCAAGCCAAAATAAAGTAGTAAATGTGCAACTCCGGGTTGAGCAGTATAAGCTGAATGATGCCAATGCAGACAGTACCGGTCTCGCGCTAACAATCATCAAAAACGCTATTGCAAAACGCGAAGGATACTTAAACGAAACATTGGCTTATAGCTGTAATGTATACATTAAAGGTATGCAGCGTTTGCTGCACGCATCGCAAAATGTAGTGAGTAAGGCGGTATCCAAACAGTTTGATATTGATACCACAACCAACAATATTTTGTACATGGCCGAGATGCAAACACAGTTTAATTTTGAGCAGCCAAACCGTGTAAAAGAAATTGTAATATCATCAAAAGAAGCGGGTGTTAACAATGCGTTCAGCTTTAACCGCGCGGCAAATTTGCAGATGAACTTTTATCGCAATACGTTTGATATTCAAGGCCTCAGCCAGCGCCGTTTGGTATCGCCCATTGCAGATGACGCGCTGAATTTTTATAGCTATAAACTGCTTGGGACCTCGGTTGAGAACGGTAAAACCATCCACAAGATACAGGTATTGCCAAAGCATATTCACGGGCCAATTTTTAACGGGTATATTTATATTACCGATGGCGACTGGCGTATTTACAGCGTGCATTTATTTGTGACCAAGAACGCCAACCTGAACTATGTTGATACCCTGAACATTAACCAGGATTATATACAACTATCTAACGACAGATGGCAACCCGCCGCGGTGGCTATTACCTACAGTGGGGCGCTGGTTGGCTTTAGGTACACAGGTTATATTATTGGCACTTTTAGCGATTATAACTTCGATCCTAAATTTCCGCCTAAGTTTTTTAATGGAGAAATAATGCGTGTGCCTAACCATTCCCGCAAGGAAGACTCTGTTTACTGGGCAAAAAACAGACCTGTGCCACTCACGCCCGAAGAAGTACGCAATTACCGGGATAAGGATGCTGTTACCCGCATAGCCGAAACCGATGTCTATCAGGATTCGCTGGAGCGGGCGAACAATAAGTTTAAGCCGTTGCGTTACATGATATTTGGCGACTCAATAAAAAACAGGGCTGCCGGTTCATCATGGTTCTTTCACCCTTCTTACGAAACTATATTATTCAATAATGTTGAAGGTTTTGCACTTGATTTTAAAGCCGACTATGATAAGCGTATTGACAGGCTGAAAAGTTACACCATAAGCCCCGAACTGCGCTATGGTTTCTCGAATAATTTATTGAGTGCCAATGTTGGTTTTAAATACCGGTACAACCCATACACCAAAGCCATTTTTTATGGTAAGGCAGGCAGCAGCGTGCTCGACCTGAATAATGAGGTGAATAACAGCCCTTTTATTAACTCAATTAGTACCTTGTTTTTTGAGAGCAACACTATGAAGCTGTATCGCTCCAAATATGCCATGCTGGGCCTGCAACATAATTTGTTCAGAGGGGTTTTGTTTGATGGCTCATTAGAATATGCACAACGGGAGCAATTGTATAATACTACCTATTTTACTGTGGTAGATAAGCCCGACGTAGTATTAACATCTAATAATCCATTCCATCCCGAGTTGCCCGATAATAACCTGTTGTTTAAAACCAGTAACGCGCTAACGCTAAAAACATCTGTTACTTATACTTTTGATGAGCAATATGTAAGCACACCCAATGGGTTTCTTTATCAGCCAAGCAGGCTGCCTAAAATAAAACTGACCTATAAAAAAGGTATCAAAAATGTACTTAATTCGGATATTGATTATGACTATGCCGACCTGCAAGTGTATGATGATCATATTAAGATAGGGCATGTTGGTTACTCATCATTTACCGTTACCGCAGGCAAGTTTTTCAATACAAACGCGCTGGTGTACCCCGATTATAAAAAGTTTAAAGGCAACGAAGGAATTACCTTTACGCCATTGGTAAGCTACTTCCACTTTTTAAGGTACTACACCTATACCGATGATAGCTTTGTAGAAGCGCATTACGAACATAATTTTTCGGGTTTCCTGATGAATAAACTAAAAGGGATACGCCATGCAAAATTAGAAGAGATAATAGGTGCTAATTACCTGGGCCGCGCTAACACCCCTGCTTATACCGAGTTTTACGTGGGCTTAAAGCGATACATTTTCCGTGTTGATTATGGAATATCATTTTTAGGTGGTAATCATTACATGCACGGGATAATGTTTTATTATGGATTGTAACACCCGGGTAGATTTGACAACTTTTTAAAAGTTGTCAAATCTGTTAGTAAGCACTATCTTTGCCACTCATTAAACGCTGCTTGAAACAGTATCAATGCATTATGACTACATATCAAACATTACTCTATTATTGTTATTCAACAATAACTGATGCGGAGCAATACGCTGCCGATCATCTCAAATTTTGCAAAAGCTTAAACTTAGTTGGCCGCATCATAGTTGCCGAAGAAGGCTTGAACGGTACTGTTTCGGGTACTGCCGAATCATGCCAAACGTATATGAACACCCTGCATGCTGATGAACGCTTTGCCGGTATCGATTTTAAAATTGATAACGTTGATGAGCCTTCATTTGTAAAAATGCATGTACGCTATAAATCTGAAATAGTACACTCAGGCCTGCGCGACCCAAACGTAATCAACCCGCAACAACAAACCGGCAAACATTTGGAGCCCAAAGACTTTTTGGCGATGAAAGATCGTGATGATGTTATTATACTGGATGTACGCTCAAACTACGAACATTCAGTTGGCCGTTTCAAAAACGCAGTAACCCTGGATATCGAGAACTTTCGCGATTTCCCGGCACAGATAAACGAGTTGGCTAAATACAAAGACAAAAAAATATTAACCTACTGCACCGGGGGCATTAAATGCGAAAAGGCTTCGGCCTTGCTCTTGCACGAAGGCTTTACCGATGTATATCAATTGCATGGCGGCATTATCAAATATGGTAAAGAAGCCGGCGGCGAAGATTTTGAAGGCAAATGCTATGTTTTTGATAACCGTTTAACGGTTGATGTAAACGCGGTAAACCCGAAGGTAATATCAACTTGCTATAACTGTGGCACCACCACTGCTAAAATGATCAACTGTGCCAACCCGGAGTGTAACGAGCACTTTACCCAATGCGATGCCTGTGGCGAAAAACTGGAAGGCACCTGTTCGGTAGCATGTCAGCAACATCCGCGCAAACGTGTTTATGATGGTACAGGTTATTACGTTAAAGTGCCGCAACCTGTTAATTTCTCCAAAAAGAATCCAAAATCTGCGGTTAATTTGGGTGGATAGTAAGTTACCCTTATTCTGTTTTAGCCGAAATGAATAGATCGATACAGTCATTATTAATAAAGCTAAAGTTAGCTTCTCCTTCAATTAATAAGGCTCAGGATTTTGACCGGTACAAACGGGATTCATATTCGCTTAAAAAGGAAACGATAAGCTACCGTATACTTTTTCCATCAAATTTCGACTCAGAAAAAACATATCCGCTGGTACTGGTATTGCATGGTTCAGGCGAGCGGGGTAACGATAACTCCGTTCAGTTAAATAATGGCGGCGCGCTTTTTTTACAAAATAAGTTTCTCCAAAATGATCCTGCCATTGTTATTTTTCCGCAATGCTCAAAGGATGGTTTTTGGGCTAATGTACATATAGATACCACTCCTGATGGTAATGTGCAGCATAATTTCCAGATAGCCGGAGAGCCTACCCGTGATATGGCCCTGCTTTTAGGCGCTATTGATGATTTTTTAAGTAAGCCTTACGTTGATAAGGACCGCGTATATGTAGGCGGTTTATCGATGGGGGGGATGGGCACCCTGGAACTGTTAAGGCGCAGGCCCAACGTATTTGCCGCCGCTTTTTCAATTTGTGGTGGCGATAATGCACTCAATGCAAAAAGTTATGCTCAAACACCGCTTTGGTTATTTCATGGCGAAGATGATACTATAGTGCCTGCAGCACATTCGAAGGACATATCCACCGCCATTGAAAAATTTGGAGGAAAGCCTAAACTCACCTTATACCAAAACGTAGCACACAACAGTTGGAGCAATGCCTTCGCAGAGCCGGAGTTATTACCCTGGTTGTTTTTGCACAGTAAAAAAGAAGCTCAGTAAGCGCAAATACGTAATTTATTAAATACTACTCTGTTTTAGGTTTAAACTTTGGCTTAAATCCCAGCTTTGGTGCCGGTGTAACGGCAGGAATATCTTCAACAGGTTTAACCTCTTCAGCAGGCGTAACACTTTCCTCTGCAACTTTAGGTGGAACGGCAGCTTTAAACTTGGGCTTAAAGCCAAGTTTAGGTGTGGCAGGAGCCGGGGTTTCATCAACAGGTATAACCTCTTCAGCAGGTGCAATACTTTCCTCTACAACTTTAGTCGGAGCGGCAGCTTTAAATTTGGGTTTAAAGCCAAGTTTCGGCGTAACAGGAGCCGGGGTTTCTTCAGCTGGTTTAACTTCTTTGGCAGGAACAGTAGCTTCATCCACAACCTTTGGCTGGCTGGCAGTCCTGAATTTTGGCTTAAAGCCAAGTTTAGGCGTAGCATCTGTGTCCGCAGCTTCGGTTTGTTTAACTTCTTCAGCAGGGGTAGCCAAAATTTCCGCTGCTACCGGAACATTGGTCTTAAACCTCGGTTTAAAGCCAACCTTGGGTGCATGCTCTTCGGCAACTTCATTAGTTACCGAATCAATTACCGTTTGCTCGGCCAACCGGTTTTCTATAATTATCTTTTCTGCCTTAACTTCTTCGGCTGTATGGTATATACGCCTTAGGCTGTTAAACAGGTATTTTTTGGTGTGGTCAAAACTTTTTTCGCCCATTACGGCATAGTGAGCTTCAAATTCGGCAAAAAGTACTGGCTCGGCTACGGATAGTTGAGCCAGGTCGATCTTTTTCTTTTTGAAGAACTCTTCGAATGTCATAAGCCTATAATCCGGTAACAGTAATATCCTCGTTCAGTTTGTTCCAGTGAATGCCCGTTGGGGTTAAGTTCCAATCTGCACGTTCTTCATCCGTCGCGTTAAGCAATTTGGGTAGCCAAGCCATGGGGAATGCCTGTGGTTTGCCGCCTGTCCATTCCACGTAAAGCATGCTGCCATCAAAGGTGAGTTTGATGTCTTTTTTTTGCTTTCGCGAAGTGAAAATTGCCATAGATTAAAGATAAATAATAAAGCCGTCATTGCGAGGTACGAAGCAATCCTAAACTATTCATTAGCGCAAATGCCTATCGAAGATTGCTTCTTCCCTCGCAATGACGTTGCGGGAGAGTAACGTTAGTTTACTCTTCCATATTATGATAAACCGCCTGCACATCATCGTCCTCTTCCAAACGGTCTATTAGTTTCATTACATCGGCAGCCTGCTCTTCGGTTACTTTGGTATGCGATTGTGCGATGCGCTCCAGTTTGGCTGATTTTAGTTCGATACCCATACCTTCTAAAGCTTTTTGCATCGTACCAAAATCTTCGAAAGCGGTTTGGGCTACTGCAATATCGTGGCCGTTCTCATCTGCTTCCAGGTATAGTTCTTCCAGGCCTGCGTCTATCAGTTCAAACTCCAGTTCTTCCAGGTCGCGATCGGCAGGCTCAAAACGGAATATAGCTTTGCGGGTAAATACAAAATCGAGCGAGCCTGTTTTGCCTAAAGTACCACCCGTTTTGGTAAAATAACTGCGCACGTTGGCAACAGTTCGGTTGGTATTATCGGTAGCGGTTTCAACCAGTACGGGCACACCGTGTGGGGCGTAACCTTCGTAAACCAGCTCTTCATAATTTGATTCATCTTTGTTCGACGCGCGCTTAATGGCGGCTTCAACCGTATGTTTAGGCATGTTAACCGCCTTGGCGTTTTGCATAACGGTGCGCAACCACGAATTGGCTTCGGGGTTTGATCCACCAGCCTTAACCGCCATAACTATTTCTTTCCCCAAACGGGTAAACTGCACTGCCATTTTGGCCCAGCGCTTAAATTTTCTCTCTTTACGGAACTCAAATGCTCTTCCCATTGTGTTTACTTAGTTCATAGTTGATGGTTCATAATTCATTGTGGAAACCATCCGTAATGGCAAAGGTAAAAAAATGAGTGTAATGGTAGGAAATTTTAAAACGGGTTAATTTTGGTGGTGAGTCAAACTATACCATTTTAATAGAATTTATCTCTTGCCCTTTTAAAAGGCAAAAAAAATCTGCATTTTTGCAGACTATTTAATTAACAGTAATTTATAAATTAATTTAAAATGAAAGTCGCAGTTGTAGGTGCCACCGGTTTGGTAGGTACTAAAATGTTGCAGGTTCTGGCAGAACGCAACTTCCCGGTTACAGAATTGATACCCGTAGCATCCGAAAAAAGTGTTGGTAAGGAAATTACTTACAAGGGTAAGCAATTCAAGATCGTTTCTGTGGATACAGCGATTAGCATGAAGCCCGATCTGGCTTTGTTTTCGGCTGGTGGCAGTACTTCTTTACAAGATGCGCCGCGTTTTGCCGAAGTGGGTACTACAGTAGTGGATAACTCATCAGCATGGAGAATGGACCCGACTAAAAAATTAGTGGTTCCCGAAGTTAATGCCGATGTATTAACTGCCGAAGATAAAATTATCGCCAATCCAAATTGCTCAACCATACAAATGGTAGTGGCTTTAAAACCACTGCACGATAAATACAAAATTAAACGTGTTGTAGTATCAACTTACCAATCGGTAACTGGTACAGGCGTAAAGGCGGTTGACCAGTTAATGAACGAGCGCGCAGGTGTTGATGGGGCGAAAGCATACCCATACAAAATTGACCTGAACGTTATACCACAAATTGATGTGTTTTTAGATAACGGCTACACCAAGGAAGAAATGAAAATGGTGAAAGAGACCAACAAGATCATGGGCGACGACAGCATCCGTGTTACTGCAACAACTGTACGTATTCCGGTAATGGGCGGCCACAGCGAGTCGGTTAATATTGAGTTCGCCAACGATTTTGATGTGGAAGAAGTGAAAGCATTACTGGCAAAATCGCCGGGCATCATCGTTACTGATGATATTGCCAACCTGAAATACCCGATGCCGTTAGATGCTCATGATAAAGACGAAGTATTTGTGGGCCGCATCCGCCGCGATGAGAGCCAGCCAAATACCCTGAACTGCTGGATAGTAAGCGACAACCTGCGCAAAGGTGCCGCTACTAACGCGGTACAGATTGCTGAATACCTGGTTGCTAAACACTTAGTTGGTGTTCCGGCGGAAGCTTAAACAAAATCATAATTTTAATGTTAAAATAGGGATGACCAAAAGTTATCCCTATTTTTATTTTATGCAGATACACATCGCCACCACAGCTGATATTGACGAATTGACTAAGGTTGAGATTGAAAGCAAGCTCAAATCGTTTTATGATAACGATGAGGTGGGTATAAGTCATGCTATACAAGGTTACCGTTGGCAAACATATTTTGATGCCCAAACGCCTGCCAGCGCTAAGCCTGAACGGGTGGTGTATAAGGCGGTGTTAAACGGGCATATTATTGGATACGTGGCCGGGCACCTGACTACACGTTATGAAAAGGATGCTGAGATACAGGCTTTTTATTTGTTAAAAGAACAGCAGCGCAAAGGTTATGGCACCAAGATGCTGGCGCATTTGCTGGATTGGTTTAAGCAATTCAATGTTAAAAGCGTGTGTGTAGGTATTGATAAGGATAACCCCTACCAACAGTTTTACCTGAAACATGGTGGCGAGCATATTAATGAGCATTGGATAGGTTGGGATGATGTGGTTGCCCTCGAAGCGGCTGTAGGGCTTTAAGCTTTTCGCTTTCGACTTTTCGCTCCAAAGCCTATCTTTGCGCCGATATGAAATATCTTATAGTTGGTTTAGGGAATATTGGGCCCGAGTATGCGGATACAAGGCACAATATTGGTTTTATGATATTAGACAAGCTGGCAAAAGAAGAAAACTGCCAGTTTTTTAATATGCGGTTGGCATACTATACCGACTTTAAATTTAAGGGCCGTCAAATTTGCCTGATCAAACCAACTACTTACATGAACCTGAGCGGAAAAGCTTTGGCATACTGGATGAAGGAAGAGCATATCCCGATAGAAAACGTGCTGGTGTTGGTTGACGACCTTGCTTTACCCTTTGGCACCCTGCGACTTAAGCCTAAGGGCAGCGCCGCGGGGCACAATGGTTTAAAACATATCGAAGCTACCTTAGGCAACAATAATTACGCGCGCCTGCGCTTTGGCATCGGCGATAATTTTCCGAAAGGACGCCAGGTTGATTATGTGTTGGATGGCTTTGATAAAGAGGAGTTGCCTGAATTGCCCGCGCTGATAGACCGCTCAATAGAAATGATAAAGAGTTTTGTTACCATCGGCACAGAACTTACCATGACGAAATTTAACAAATAGCAGGCAACCTGCCTGTCATAAAAAGCGTATTTCTACTTATATTAAAGCAATAATTGTTTTTGTATCATTACAATTTGTAAATTAGTGCACACATAGCTTTGGTTTTAAGTAAAAATCAAGGTTTCATTTTATTTGTTCAGCCTTAATTGAAATTATTTTTTGAACCGGAATGGATAATACCTTTACAGATAATACCGATCAGGTACTTTCTCTTCTGGGCGAGGCTAACGCAAGCCGGATAAATAATTTAAAACTGAGTATTTCTCTTGCTCAAAAAGCGCTTACGCTAAGCAGGAAAATGGAAGATAAGGCATTGACAGGCAAAAGCCTTAATCAATTGGCGCTTTATCACATGATACTTGGCGATTACAAAAAATGCCTTGAAACAGCCGAAGAAGCCATTGTTTATTTTAAAGAACTTGATGATGAAAGGGGTGTTGCCGATGCTAAATATAGTATAGCCGGTATTTATTACAAAACCGATAATTACCACCTGGCCCTTATACACCTTGTTAACTGTATTGCTACTTACCGCAAATTTGGCGACCATTATAACGAAGCGCGTACCCATAAATCATTAGGTACCATATATGAGTTTTTTGGCGACCATCGTAATGCGATAAGCTCATACGAGAATACCATTGAACTGGCCAAAAAAGCGGGTGATTTGAATATCGAATCGAACGCATATAATCCGCTTTCGGGTATCTATCTTAAACAAAACGAAGTAAAAAAAGCCTTTACTATAGTTGAGCGTGCCATTGCGATGAAGCAGGGAACAGGTGACACCCGTGGTTTAGCCTTTTCTATTTATGCCCGTGGTAAGGCATATTTTAAAATGAACCGTTTTGTTGAAGCAGAACAGGATTTTAAGGAGTCGTTGAGGATACACCTTGAAATGGGTGAGATTTTAGGTACCGGCATGGCGTATTTAAAGATGGCAGCCCTTTATATGGAAACCGGCCGTACCGATGAGGCAAAAAATACCCTTAATACTGCCCTCGCATTTGCTAATACGCATAACATCATGATCATTAAATTTAAGTGCAGCTACCGGCTATACTTAATATATAAGCAAGAAAATGATATGGTAATGGCGCTTCAAAACCTGGAGCAATACCTTACCACAAAAGAATCGGTAATTAATACACAAACCCTGAAAATTATCGAAAATTACGAACACATCACTAAAATGGAGTCGTTCGAAAAAGAGGCAAAGCTGCAAAAAGAGAAGGCCGATATTATTGAGAAAAAGGAAATAGCAGAACGTTCGGCAAAAGTAAAGCAGGATTTCTTATCTACAATGAGCCACGAGATCCGTACACCTTTAAACGCGGTTATTACCATAACATCGCTGCTTAAAGATAAATCGGACCCTGAAGACCAGCAATTGCTCAGTTCGTTAAAATTTGCCTCAAATAACTTGTTGCTCATCATTAACGATATTCTCGATTTTAACAAGCTTGAAACAGGCAAGGTTAACCTTGATGTAAGGTCGGTTAATTTTGTAAACCTGCTCGAAAACATATATCGCACATACGATAGTATGGCTAAAGAGAAAGGCCTTAAGCTTAACTTAAATGTAGGTAGCGGCATTGCCGAGAATTATGAGCTTGACGGGACCAAAATATCGCAAATATTAGGTAACCTGATCAGTAATGCGATTAAGTACACAGATTACGGGCATGTTAACTTTAACATTACTAAAATAAAAGACGATCAAAGTTCGGATTGGTTGCGATTTAATATTGTAGATACCGGCCCAGGTATCCCCGAAAGCTATTTTTCCGAAATGTTTGAAAGCTTTTCGCAGCCTAAATCAATAACAACACGTAAGCATGGTGGTTCGGGCTTAGGGCTTGCCATAGTTAAAAAATTAGTAGAACTGCACGATAGCCGGGTGCAGTTTATAAGTGTGATGAATAAAGGCTCGGAGTTTTACTTTGACCTGCAGTTGAAACGCTCGGTTGCGCCCATCAAATCGCCAACCAAACGATCGGACGAGTTAAAGAACAAAACGATTTTATTGGCCGAAGATAATATGATAAACGCAATGGTGGCCCGCAAACTGTTATCAAACTGGGGTATCATTAGCGAGCATGCCAAGGATGGGTTGGAGGCGGTTAAAAAAGCTAATGAAAAGGAGTTCGACTTTATATTGATGGATATCCACATGCCCGAAATGAATGGGTATGATGCTACATCAAGTATCCGCAATAGTGTTAACCCTAATCAAAACACCCCTATTTTTGCACTTACGGCCGATATTACTGCCGAGCACGAAGAAGAATATACTACCAGCTTTAATGGCTTTTTACGCAAGCCTATCGAAATTGACAAGCTTTACGAAGCATTAACCACCGTTAATCTCTGATTATAGATCCCGCTGCGGGGAGACTTCCCCCCGTCATCATCATTATAAGTGTTAAAAAAAGATGGTGGAAATAGTTAATAAGTGTTAATTACGCTTACAATCTGTAACGTTTCAGGTTCATTTCTGTCTATTGGTTAATAAAAAACTTATAGTCATTTCTGTTTATGAAATATTTTTTACTCTTACTAGTATCTGCCGGTATCATATCAAACGCGTTCGCGCAATCAGCACCATCAAAATATGGAATTAAAGGGATTGTAATTGACTCGGTAACAAATCAGCCGCTTGGCTTTACTACCGTTGCTTTAAAAGATGCAGTAACAAAGCAACCCGTAAAAACAGCTTTGACTAAAGATAATGGGAGCTTTGAATTTGCCAACCTGGCAAATAAAACTTATACCATAACATTTGTATATGTAAGTTACCGCGCAAAAATTATAAGCGTGCCGGCCTTTAAACAGCCCGATGAGGCTATAGACCTGGGCAAAGTAACTATCTCGCCATCAAGCGGGCAACTCAAAGAGGTTTCTATAAACGAAGCAAAGCCATTAATAAAACAAGAGGTAGACAGGATAGCTTATGACGTACAGGCCGACCCTGAAATAAAAGCGCAGAGCGTATTGGATATGATACGCAAGGTGCCTTTGCTATCGGTTGATGCTAATGATAATATTAAACTGAAAGGCAGCGGCAACTACAAAATACTAATAAATGGTAAAGAATCAGCATTGATGGCTAAAAGCCCGTCGGATGTGCTTAAATCAATGCCTGCAACAAACATCGAAAAAATAGAGGTTATTACTACCCCGCCCGCCAAGTATGATGCCGAAGGGCTTACAGGTATCATTAATATAATTACCAAAAAAAATGCTGATCAAGGTTATAATGGCAGTGTTAACGGTCGTGCCAATAGTGTTTTTGGTCCGGGTATCAACCTGAATCTCACCATGAAACAAGGGAAGTTTGGTTTGGCCGGTTTTATAGGCTATGGCAGTTCAGGCACTAACCCTAATTACTTTGGTAATTCACAAATCTTTTTAAAGAATGGTGCGGCTTTAACGCAGGAAGGATCAAACAGCTATTCAGGTCATAATACATACGGAAATGCCGAGCTGAGCTATGAAATTGACAGCTTGAATTTAATAACAGGCTCATACCAGTTTTATGGCGGGTCAGGCAATCAAATGGCTACCCAATTTACTAAACAGATAAATGGGGTAGGAGTATTGGACCAACAATATGCTTTGGATAACTCAGGCTACAATAACTTTCATGGGCTTGATGCCAGTGTAAACTACCAGATGGGTTTTAAAAAGAAGAAAGATCAGTTGCTTACTTTATCATATAAGTATAGCTACTCGCCTAATGCGCAGTTTAATGATAACGTGATCAGCAATACATATAAATATGGGCAGCGTAATTATCAACAGTACAATGAGTCTGGTAATAAAGAACATACCATTCAGTTAGATTATGTTCAGCCAGTTAACAAAAAAATAAACATTGAAGCAGGTGGTAAGGCAATATTGCGGAATAACTACAGCGATTTTACTACCAAAACCCAAAATACAACAACGAACGAATACGAACTTACAACAGATCAAAGCAATAACTTTGATTATAACCAGGATGTGTATTCCCTTTATAATTCATATCAGCTCAAGTTTGAAAAATGGACAGCCAAAGCAGGTTTGCGTATTGAACATACTGAAACCAATGCCAGGTTTTCTTCAATTGGTACCCCTGTTACATCAAATTATGATAACCTGATACCATCACTATCAGTGCAGCATAATTTTAAAAGCAGCAGTGTTACTTTTGGCTTTACGCAACGCATACAACGCCCGGGTATTTACCAGTTGAACCCTTTTGTAGATAAATCCAATCCTAAATTTATAAATACAGGTAACCCTGACCTGAAACCCGAATTAAATAATACTTTCGAACTCAACTTTAGCAGTTTTTCAAAAAACTCCATTACTGCGGGTTTAAGCTACGCGTTTTCTGATAATTCTATCCAGAATGTAAGTATCAGGAGTACTCAAATTGTAAATGGAGTAACAGATACTATAACTACAACAACGTTTCAAAACCTGGGCAGTAATAAAACATTGGGTTTAAACTTAAATACTAACCTGTCGCCTGTAAAAGGGTTAAATATCAGCATTAATGCCCAACTTACCCACTTGTGGTTAAAAGGCACTTATAATGGTAATTTATATAGCAATGATGGTTTTGGTGGCAATGTATTTTTAAATACCGGCTATAAGTTTAAAAGCGGTTACCGCATAGGTTTTAACGGCGGTTACTTTTATGGCGATGTAACGTTACAGGGTCGCAATGGCGATTATATGTACAATTCGTATGTTGTTGGTAAAGATTTCCTGAAGAATAATAAGGCAACTATATCATTGGTAGCTAACAATCCTTACCGTAAGTATTTTAATCAGAAATCATACACCAATACGGCCGATTTTAACCAGTCGAGTTATTACAAAGGGCCATATCAAAGCTTCGCGGTGCGTTTTAATTATCGTTTTGGCAAACTAAACAGCGATATTAAAAAGAACCAGCGCGGTATTAATAATGATGATACAAAAGGCGGCGGAGGTAATAAAACCAGCGGGAATTAATAAATTAGTCGCATGAAAGTTTACGGAATAACAAATTGCAATACGGTAAAAAAAGCTTTAGACTGGTTAAAATCAAATAAAGTTGATTATGAGTTCCACGATTTTAAAAAGTTAGGCATATCTACCGAAAAACTGGATGAATGGAATACCAAAGCAGGCTACGAGAAATTTATGAACAAGCAAGGCCTAACCTGGAAACAACTGGATCCATCAGTTAAGGAAAGCATTACCGGGAAACAGCCTGCATTGAAACTCTTGCAGCAAAAAACCAGTATGATAAAGCGCCCTGTTATTGAAGATAATGGCTTTTTGTACTTTGGTTTTGATGAGCATGTTTACACCGGGCATTTTGGTAAGTAGCTGATACGTATTGTAAAAAAGTTGTCTCAAAGTTAATTTAGCTTTGATTTTATTGCGTTGGATTGTGCTGAATGCGATTTTATATTCATATTAGCATTCTCATTAACTGACGTATTAAATGAATTTTAAATTAATTGCAGTTGTAATACTGGCAGGTACAGCCGGAATGTTTACAACCACTAATGCACAACGCAGGCAACTCGGTGCCTCAACCGATACTGTTGCTACAAACTACAACTATCACGATGCATTTGCTCCACTATTCTATACCAAAAATGGATCGGAATACCGTTCAGCAAGTGGCCAGCCCGGCCCAAAGTATTGGCAAAACCGTGCCGACTATGTGCTGAATGCTACTTTAAACGAGCAGCTCAACCAAATTACCGGCAGCGAAATATTAACCTACACCAACAATAGTCCCGATAAGCTGTCATTTTTATGGATGCAGTTGGATCAAAACCTTTTTAAAAGCGATTCACGTGGATCTGCCATTGTGCCCCTGCAAGGAAGCCGTAATTGGGGCAACGGGCAAAAGTTTGATGCCGGTTACAAAATCAAATCAATAAAGCTTTTATCCCAGGAAAAAGGAAAGCCTGCTACCGAAACAGACCTGCAATACCTGGTTGATGATACCCGTATGCAGGTGTACTTACCATCAGACGTAGCACCCGACGGCGGGCAGGTTAAACTGAAGATAGAATATTCATTCATATCACCCGACTATGGTTCAGACCGTATGGGGGTATTGGGCACCAAGCAAAGTAAGAACGGTAAAATATTTACCATAGCGCAATGGTACCCCCGCATGTACGTGTACGATGACATCAATGGATGGAACCCGCAACCCTATACAGGCCCGGGCGAGTTTTACCTTGAGTACGGCGATTTTGATATTAATATTACCGCTCCGGCAAACCATATTGTAGTTTGCTCCGGCGAGTTGCAAAACCCACAGGATGTATATACACCGGAGCAGCTAAAACGCTGGGCGCAGGCCGAGCAGAGTGAAACCACAGTGCTTATCCGTTCAGCATCCGAAGTAACAAACCCATCATCCCGCCCGGCAGGTAAAGCCGAACTGACGTGGAAGTTTAAGATCAAAAATGCCCGTGATGCTTCATGGGGCTCATCGGCCGCGTTTATTATTGATGCCGCTAAAATGAATTTGCCAAGTGGCCGCAAAGCCATGTCCATATCAGCTTACCCGGTTGAAAGCGATGGCAAAGATGCATGGGGCAGATCAACAGAGTATACCAAAAAATCTATTGAGTATAACTCAAAAAAATGGTTTGAATTTCCCTACCCTAACGCCACTACAGTTGCGGGCATTGTTGGTGGTATGGAGTATCCGGGTATTGTTTTTTGCGGATATGCATCAGCAGGGGCCGGGCTTTGGGGCGTAAACGATCATGAGTTTGGCCATACCTGGTTCCCGATGATCGTTGGCTCGAACGAACGCTTGTACGGATGGATGGACGAAGGCTTTAACACTTTTATCAATAGCTTATCCACTTATTACTTTAACAATGGTGAATATCGCAAGCTACGCTCGGATATGCACATTACGGGAGCTAACATGACCCGCCCTGCCCTGGATCCGGTTTTAACCGTGCCCGATAATACTAAAGAACCCAACACCGGAACCTTACTTTATAATAAACCCGCCGCAGGGCTAACGTTATTGCGAGAACAGGTATTGGGCGCTCAACGCTTTGATCTGGCCTTCCGTACTTACATTAATCGCTGGGCATTTAAGCACCCAACGCCTGATGATTTTTTCCATACGATGGAAAATGTATCAGGCGAAAATCTGAATTGGTTTTGGAGGAGTTGGATTGTAAACAACTGGCGCTTAGACCAGGCTGTGCGCACGGTTAAATATGTTAAAGACGACCCGAAACAAGGTGCGGTGATCACCATTATCAACAACGAAAAAATGCCGATGCCGGTTATTATGGAGATTAAAACCATAAGCGGAAAAACAGAACGCATTAAATTGCCTGTCGAAATATGGGAACGCAATATAAGCTGGACATTTATCTATCCTTCAACCGAAGAATTGCAGTCAGTAGAAATTGATCCTGATCATATGATGCCTGATATTAATTCCGACAACAATACCTGGAAAAAGTAATCACCTCAAAAATACCCCGGCTAAACCTAACAGACCGGGGTATTTTTTTTTGAGTATATTGGCATCAATTTTATAACCACACATGCTTTCAGTTGCACACCAGGTTTTTTTAGCAGTAGCCGCTAATTTGAGTTTTTCAAAAGCCGCGCAGGTTTTATTTATTACACAACCTGCAGTAAGTAAGCACATCAAGTTACTTGAAGATCAGTATAAAGTGCCCTTATTTGAACGCAAAGGGGCTTCTATATTACTTACAGAAGCGGGTACCATGCTATATAATCACCTGCTAAAAGCCCGTGAGATACAACGCAGCATCGAGTATGATCTGTCAACCTTAACAAACGTATCAAATGCTGCAGGGCATTTACGCCTTGGGGCCAGCACTACAATAGCATTATATATTCTGCCATCAATACTATCCGATTTTCAGCGTGAGTTTGAGAATGTTGATATTCAACTGGTTAATCGTAACTCCGAATATATATTGAACGCCCTGCTTAACCACGAGGTTGACCTGGGCATTATCGAAGTGGAGAACAAGCTCACCACAGTATCTTATGAAAAATTTATAAGCGACGAAGTAATACCTGTTTGCTCATCAAAAAGCCCTTTGGCAGGTAGGCAATTAACCCTCAAACAGCTTACACAAACCCCGATAGCTTTACGCGAAAGGGGGTCGGGAACGCTTAATGCCTTAACAAAGGCCCTCTCCGAAAATCATATCAAAACATCCGAGCTTTCTGTAAAGATACGCCTTGGCGGGACAGAGGCCTTAAAGAACTTTCTCCTGGCCGATCAATGCCTTGGCTTTATGCCCCGACCCTCTATCATACGCCAGTTAGCCGAAGGCGACCTTGTTGAAGTGCCCGTAGAAGGCCTGAATATTAAACGTGATTTCTTCTTCATTCGCCGTAAAGGAACCGAAGAGCATGGCCTTACCGGTAACTTTATCCAATTTGCAACACGCAGCGTAAAAATTTAGAAAAACTTAAAACCTTGTCTTGGTTAAAATGTAATTAATAGTAATAAACTTATTAAGCTATTAATTACGTTTTATATGGGATACCTGAATAACCTGAAAGTGGCCATCTTAACCGAAGAGGGTTTTGAACAAATAGAACTTACCAGCCCTAAACAAGCGCTCGAAGATATGGGTGCGACGGTTGATATCGTATCGCCAAACAAAAGTACCCATATTAAGGCATGGGATACCGATAAATGGGGCATAGAAGTAGAGGTTGACAGGCATTTAAGCGAAGTTAGCCCTCATGATTATGATGCCCTGGTATTACCCGGTGGTGTACTTAACCCCGATAAACTACGGCAAAATAAAGAAGCTGTAGCATTTGCAGCCTCATTTTTAGCTGAAGGTAAACCCGTAGCGGCAATATGCCATGGTCCGCAGTTGCTTATAGAAACAGGGATGCTGGCAGGCCGTAAATTAACTTCATTTCCGGCACTGCAAACCGATCTTAAAAACGCTGGTGCGCAGTGGGAAGATACTGAAGTAATGGTTGACCGTAGCTTAATTACCAGTCGCTCGCCGGCCGACCTTGATGCCTTTAATCAAAAAATGATTGAAGAGATAGCCGAAGGCGTACATGCGTAATTGGCGTTCTGATTTTTTGTTTTGATGGGCTATCTTTGAGCCATGCCCAAACCTAAAGCCATCATCATCGGTGCCGGAATTGCCGGGATAGCTACCGCTATCCGCCTTGCGGTAAAAGGCTACAGGGTTGAGGTTTTTGAAGCCAACAGTTATGCCGGCGGCAAACTATCAGAGATACATCAAAACGGCTATCGCTTTGATGCAGGCCCCAGCCTGTTTACCATGGCCCAATATGTTGATGAGCTTTTCACCCTCGCGGGAAAAGTATCGGCTGATGAGTTTACCTATCAAAAGCTCGATACCGTTTGCAAGTACTTCTATCCCGATGGCAGCACATTAACCGCTTATGCTGATGAACAACGGTTTGCACACGAAGTACAGTCAAAAACAACTGATACCGCGGCGACGGTACACGGTTATTTCAAAAACAGCTCAGCTATCTACGGCATTACTAATCATGTTTTTTTAGAGCGTTCGCTACACAGGCTCAAAACCTATTTACGTTGGGATACCCTCTGCTCTGTTTTGCGCTTGCCGCGGATAGACGCCCTCAGAACCATGCATCGGGCTAATCAAAGCTTCTTTAAGGATAAGCGCATGATACAATTTTTTGATCGTTATGCTACCTACAATGGTTCTAACCCGTACCAGGCACCGGCTACGCTCAATGTGATCCCTCATCTTGAGCAGCATTTTGGAGCTTATTTTCCCGATAAGGGCATGTACAGCATTACCACCAGTTTGGTTAAGCTGGCGGAATCTATCGGTGTTCAATTTCACTATAACAACCCGGTTGACGAAATTGTACTAGATAAGCAAAAGGCAACAGCCATTTTAGTAAATGGGGTGTTGCATAATGCGGATATCATTATCTCCAATATGGATGTATGGTTCACTTACAAAAAACTGCTGGCATCATACCCTGGTCTGCAACCTAAACGTATCTTACAGCAGGAGCGGAGCAGTTCTGCACTCATATTTTACTGGGGGATAAAAAAGCAGTTTTCTCAGCTTGATCTGCATAACATCTTCTTCAGTGCTGATTATGAAGATGAGTTTAACGCCATCTGGAAACAAAGAACGATCTGTGCCGACCCGACGGTCTATGTCAACATCAGCGCCAAACTAAAACCCGACGATGCCCCGGCGGGATGCGAAAACTGGTTCGTGATGATCAACGTTCCGGCTAATACCGGTCAGGATTGGGACCTGCTTATTGCCGAAGCACGCAGGAATATTCAAGCCAAACTTTCAAAATGCCTTGGCGAGGATATTTCCCAACTCATCCAATGCGAATCCATCCTCGATCCGCGCAGCATCGAATCTAAAACATCATCTTATCAGGGCTCGCTGTACGGCAACAGTTCCAACGGACAAATGGCTGCTTTTTTAAGGCACGCCAACCGATCATCAAAAGTTAAAAACCTCTATTTCTGCGGCGGCAGCGTCCACCCCGGCGGCGGCATCCCCTTGGCCCTGCTCTCCGCCAAAATTGTCAGCGATTGGGTATCTAAGGATTGATTTATTGAATGATCGATTGATGGATTCAATGTGCAAATGATTAACCTGTTCTATTCTCACAATTATACCTTTCCTTCATTCCTTCAATCAATAAATCAAAAATCAATAAATCAAACATAAAAACAACAACTGCGTTAATTGAGCAAATAAGGCAATAACTGTTAACTTAGCACCCTAATGGGCTTTCTTAAAATTCCCGGCCTCGGTACGGTACATTATCACGAATACGGCACAGGCACAAAACCCCTGCTCGCTTTTCACGGCTACGGCATGACGGGTAAACAATTCCATGTGCTTGAGCAATCCGTACTCAGCGAGTACCGGGTATACGGTTTCGATCACTTTTTTCATGGCGATAGCAAACTGGAGAACTGGACAGAAAAGCAAATTTTAGCAGGCATGCCCCGCCAAAGGGTAAAAGCCTATGCCGAAGCATGGTTTAGCATTCATGGCCGCCAGCGCATTTCGCTCATGGCGTATTCAATAGGCGCTAACCTGGCGCTTATTTTACTGGAAGAATACCCCGACCTGGTTGATGAACTCATCCTGATGGCGCCCGATGGTTTAGCAGGATACAAAGGTTTTAGCTTTTTACAGCATCATCCCGCGGGCAGGCTATTGTTTAAAACAGCTACCAAAAGCAAATGGTTGATGCCCGGCATCCTCAAAACACTTAAGCGGTTTAAAACTATCGACGATAGTTTATACACCATTGCCTATAACGAAGTAGATACCATAAAAAAGCGCGAAGATGTATTTTATACGCTCAACCTCATCCGCTTTTTACAGCCCGATATGCAAAAGGTTATCGCCTTGATAAATCAATACCATATTAAGTGCACGCTTATTTTTGGTCGTGATGATCTGCTCTTCCCGCTCAAACCTGCTTTGCCTCTTATTGAGCAAATCGAGGGCGCCGAAGTGCATGAAGTACCCATGGGCCACTGGCTGGTAACAAAAGAATTAGATAATTATTTAGTTAATTTGGCGGTATGATACCTGCACGCAGAAATAACACCCTCAGTAATATGTTTGCAAGGTACATGCGCTTTCGTATGCGCAGGGCTTTTAAAACTATCGAGATAGCCACGCCTGTTACGGTAAAAGAGGGGCATTCCATATTGTTGCTCTGTAATCACTTTAGTTGGTGGGACGGCTTTTTTGGTAATTACCTTGCCTATTGGGTGCTTAAACGCAAGCTGTATATCATGATGCAGCATGATCACCTGGAGAAGCGTATGCTCTTTAACCTGTTTGGTGGCTTTTCTATCGAGCGTGGTACCCGCGAAATGATGAAATCATTATGGTATGCTGCCGATCTGCTCAACAATGCCGAGAACCTGGTAGTGGTATTCCCGCAAGGCGAACTGATCTCAAATCATACCACTACCGTGAGTGTAGAGAAAGGCATTGAGCGTTTGGTGAACCACATCAAAGGGCCATGCCAGATTGTTTATTGTGCCACGCTGATCGATTATTTTGAGAGCCTAAAACCATCGGCTTACATGCATTTGTATGATTGCGGTGTAGCCGGGCAAGTACCATTTGAAGAGCTTAATCAAAACATCCAGAACTTTCACCAACAGGCTTTAAAAGACCAGGTTAACGTAGCACATTAACTAATGATCAAACCTAAACAGAACTTTATTATTACGGGTTTCTTTAACAGGTACATCAGTTGGATCATTAGTCGCCATTTTCAAAAAGTAACTTTTAACTGGGCTGATTTTGATGAGGACAAATCCATCCTGCTCATCGCCAACCATTTTAGCTGGTGGGACGGCTTTTTACTTTACCACCTCAATAAGATATATTTCAAAAAAGCGTTCCATATCATGGTGCTTAATGATACCATGCAAAAAGTTGGCTTTATGAAATATCTGGGCGCTTTCTCTGTCACTAAAAACTCCAGGGAAGTTATCGGGTCGCTGGATTACGCGGCCGGGCTTTTAAATGAAAATAACAATATGGTCGTGATATTCCCGCAAGGCAAACTGTATTCAAACTTTGTTGATAGGGTTGAATTTGAAAAGGGCTTATCCCGCATAACAGCGCAGGCACCGGCAAATTTTCAGTATGTTTTATCGGCAAGCTTTATAGAACACTTTCAGTATAAAAAGCCATCGGTATTTATGGGTTTAAAAGTTTTGGATAAAGCCGACATTGCAACGCCCGAACAGCTACACAGCATATATCAGCAACATTACCAATTAACAAAATCGCAGCAAACACGTACAACAGTTTAAATGATATACGCCATTTACCTTGTGTTCTTTTTCCTGATACTGCGGTTTACGGTAACCATGTTCAACTTCATATCCGACCCTAAACTGCGCAAGGTAAACCGGTATTATGATCAGATGGTGTCTATTCTTATTCCTGTTCGTAACGAAGAAGATAATATTCTTTATTTACTCCAATCCATCAAAAAACAAGACTATGAGAATTATGAAGTAATTATTCTGGATGATAGTTCAGCAGATAATACTTTTAATATATGCACTCAATTTGCCGCTGCTAACCCCAATTTTAAGGTAATAAGAGGCGAGAGCTTACCTCATGATTGGCTGGGTAAAAATTATGCCTGCTACCAGTTGGCACGTGTAGCAAAAGGCGAATACCTCTTGTTTTTGGATGCTGACGAGGAGGTACATGATGGATTGATAAATAGCGTTATCCATCGCATGTTGGTTAATAAATTAAGCTTGTTAAGCCTGTTTGCAAATCAGCAAATGCCAACCATTGGCGAAAAAATGGTGGTGCCACTCATGCATTTTATACTGCTTAACTTATTGCCCCTGCGCCTGGTGTTATTAATTAAAAATGCCTCGGTAGCTGCGGCAAGCGGCCAGTTTATGTTTTTTAATGCTGCCGGTTATCATAAACACCAATGGCACCGCGAGGTAAAAGATAAAGTGGTTGAAGATATTGAGATTATGCGGCTTGTAAAATCGAAGCAGCTAAATGGCGAAACTTTGCTGGCGAACGGCATGGTAAGCTGCCGTATGTATAAAAGCTATACCGACAGCCTGAATGGCTTTAGCAAGAACTTTTTAGCAGCCTTTAACTATAGTATACCCGCGTTTCTGTTTTTTTTACTATTATTGGTATGTGGCCCCATGTTAATTGCCATTACCACAAATCCCCCGCTTGTGGCGTTCATGTTAATGCTTATTATTTTAACCCGTGTTATGGTATCGCTCACTTCGGGACAAAATGTTTTTTACAATATTGTTTTTCATCCTGTACAAATGTTTAATATGGTTGTTATATCTTTTTTAGCTATCCAAAAACATCTTACTAAAACCAACGTGTGGAAAGGGCGGCGGATATGAAACCCACTAAAGAGGTTGTATCTATTGCCATTGTTGTTCTGTTCCACCTGGTAGGTATCGTTGGTTTTTATACTCCTGCTTTAAAACCATTTTTTTTAATCCTTGTGCCCTGGTTCATTTTGTTGATGGCTGTAGTTATATGCTACAGTCATGATAAGCCGGATATTAAGTTTGCTGCATTCGCGATTTTGATCATCCTGCTGGGTTATGGCATAGAGTGGCGGGGGGTAAACAAGCATACCTTTTTTGGCAATTATGGTTATGGCGAGCCTTTGGGTATAAAATTTGACGATGTACCCATCATTATCGGTTTTAACTGGCTGCTCATTACCTATTCCGTAGGCGTATCAATGCGGTACCTGATAAAGAGCTTTTTTCCTTTACGCATTTTAGGCGGTGCGGTACTCATGGTTTTTTTGGATATGGCTATTGAGCCCGTTGCCACGCGGCTTGATTACTGGCACTGGCACATCTACAACAGCCAGCTAAATGCCCCGACCTCAAATTATATCGACTGGTTTTTTGTGAGCCTTGCTTTCTTAACCATATTCGAGTTGTTCCAGTTTAAAAAGCAAAACAGGCTGGGGCTGGTTTTGCTGGGTGCGCAATTCGCGTTTTTTATATTGCTCCGCTGGGCCGTGCACGATATATAGGTACAAGCAAGCTGTGTAAATGCTGCTTGTTCAAACTTGTCGTATTCAAATTACTTTTTACTAAATTTGCAACATGGGAGCATTAGATCTTGAGGTAACTATCGACCAGGATTCGGGTTTTTGCTTTGGCGTTGTTTACGCGATAGACATGGCCGAAGATATTTTAGCCGAAGACGGGTATTTATATTGCCTTGGCGATATTGTGCATAACGATGAAGAAGTAGATCGTTTGAAAGCAAAAGGCCTGCGCATTATCAATCATGATGCCCTTCCCCAACTGCATAACGAAAAAGTTCTCATCCGCGCCCATGGCGAAGCGCCCGAAACGTATAAAATAGCTCTTGAAAATAACATTACGCTGATAGATGCCTCATGCCCGGTAGTGCTTAAACTGCAAAACAGGATTAAAACCTCTTTCGATGCTAAAGAAGATATCGTGATATTTGGTAAGCATGGTCATGCAGAAGTTATAGGCTTACAGGGGCAAACCGATGGAGAGGCACTGGTTTTCCAGGATCTTGGCGAGTTGGACCATATGGAGCTGCCGCAAAAATTTACGCTGTACAGCCAAACCACTAAAAGCACCGCCAAGTTTTATCAGATAAAAGAAGAACTGATTAACCGCGGTTACGAAGTAAAAGCAAACGACACCATTTGCCGGCAAGTATCAAACCGCGACCGCGACCTGCCCGAGTTTGCATTAAAGTACGATAAGATCATCTTTGTATCGGGCAAAAAGTCATCCAATGGCAAAGTGCTGTTTGAAGTGTGTCTGCGCCATAATCCCAATACCTTTTTTGTTTCATCCGCCGATGAAATTGATGCTTCCCTGTTTGAGCCCGGCGATACCGTTGGTATAGCAGGTGCTACATCAACACCCATGTGGCTGATGGAAGAAGTTAAAACCGCGCTCCAAAAACTTTAAGCCTGTGCAGGGCGTTAATGCTGTAATGCAAAAACCACCTGCCTACCTCGGGATTATTATCGCCTTAACCGTATTGCTCGGCTGGCTCACATCCACAGTTTTATTAATGTGCTGGGAGGTAAGCTGGTTAAACCCATTGCTTTATTTCTTCATCCTGCTGAAAATGCACCTGTATACCGGCCTGTTCATCACCGCGCACGATGCCATGCATGGCACGGTATCAGCCAACCGAAAGATCAACAACGCTATCGGCTACATCGCTACGTTTTTCTACGCGGCGTTTTGGTACGGGCAACTATACAACAAACACCATCAGCACCACAAACATGTACATACTGCTAACGACCCTGATTACCACAGTGGTAATTTTATAAGCTGGTACTTTACATTCATTAAAAACTACCTGTCCGTTTGGCAGGTGGTGTTTATGGCCATCTTATTTAATGTGGCAAAATTGTGGATACCCCAGGTAAACTTGTTACTGTTTTGGGTGCTGCCATCGCTGCTAAGCACGGTGCAACTGTTCTACTTTGGTACCTACTTGCCGCATAAGGGTGAGCATACCAATCAGCATCAATCCCGCAGCCAATCAAAAAATCATCTGCTTGCCTTTTTTAGCTGCTATTTCTTCGGTTATCACTATGAGCACCATGATTCAACTGCAACACCGTGGTGGCTGTTGTGGCGGATGAAGTGATCATTGGCCCATATCTTATAAAGCATTCAGAAACTTTGCGCCTTCGCGTCTTTGCGCGAATCTTATTTCAATCATCTTTTAACACATTCCTGACATTTTAATACCGCAACCATCAATTGCAACATTATCTTTGCACCCGAAATAAATAACATGGGCAAAAAAGGCGTTTTATTAATAAACCTGGGCACACCTGATAGCCCTGCAGTAAGTGATGTACGCAAGTACCTTAACGAGTTTTTGATGGACCCGCGGGTGATTGATGTAAACCCGGTTTTACGCACCTTTTTAGTGAAAGGCATTATTGTACCATTCCGCAGCCCAAAATCGGCCAAGTTGTACAAAGAGATCTGGAGCGACAAAACAGGCTCGCCATTATTGCATTACAGCCTTTTGCAACGCTCACTTTTGCAGGAAAGCTTAGGCGATGATTACCAGGTTGAACTGGCTATGCGCTATCAGAGCCCTTCTATCGAATCGGCCTTAACAAAGTTGAAAGATGCCCTGGTGGATAGCATCAAAGTGATACCCATGTTTCCGCAATATGCTTCGGCAAGTACAGGTTCGGTTTACGAAAAGGTGATGGACATTATAGGCAAATGGCCAACATCGCCCAATATCAGCATCGAAAACTCGTTTCATGATAATGAACTGATGATAGAAACCTTTGCTGATAACGCGAAGAAATACAACCCCGAAACATATGATCATATCCTGTTCAGTTTTCACGGCCTCCCGCAAAGGCAACTGATCAAGGCTGATCATACACATAACCATTGCCTTAAATCGGCTGATTGCTGCCAGACCCTTACCGATGCCAACAAGTTTTGCTACTCGGCCCAATCGCACCATACCGCTCAACTGATAGCCGGAAAGCTGAATATCCCGAAAGAGAAATATACCATTTGTTTTCAATCGCGCCTGGGCAGCGACCCATGGGTGCAGCCCTACACCAGCGAGGTAGTAAATCAGTTAGCCAAAGAAGGTAAAAAGCGCCTGCTGGTATTTTGCCCTGCCTTTGTTGCCGATTGCCTGGAAACCGTTTACGAGGTTACCGTTGAGTACCACGAAGAGTTTAAAGCCGCAGGCGGTGAGCACGTTCAACTGGTAGAAAGCCTGAACGATTCGCCAAAATGGATAGCCGCTTTAAAGCAAATGGCGGTAAAGTAAACTAACAGACTTGCAGTTTGATATCTGTTTCCGTACATTTATAAAAACAACATTATTATGGGAAAGCCTAAAAAAAGTGATTTCTTAAAGTCTGCCCAAAAAGGCGAGTTCAATAATCAGCCGGGTAATAAAAGTGGGCAGGTATCATCAAAAGCCAACTTCGTAACTAAATCAAATCCCGCAAGGAAAAAGGGTTAGTCGATGTGCAAATGAGTGAATGTGCGTATGTGCAAATTTACTTTATTGCGCTTCCACAAATAGTGGGGTTTCCGTAACTGTGATATTCACTTTACCATTGGTTGTTCCTATAGCGCGTTCTGTCATTGCATCCGAACCTGCTTTTGGTAGATGAATAACGGCTGTTTTGGCATTTCCTAAGTTTAGCTGGTAACTCGCAGTCGCATTCTTCTCATCAGGTATCATCAATACGTACATTTTCTTAGCCCCCAAAGTATACTCATCAACCAAAGGCATGGTGCTGATGGTTCGCTTGTAACTGTAATTGCCCATCAGCTTGGTGGCCTGCAAAATATAGTCCGCCGCCGGGCGCCGCCTCAAAGTTAACCCATCCGCCAATCCCGATGTGCCGTATTGCACACCGCTGCTGTTATCATCAAACAACTGGTAATAGAACACCCGCTTTATGCCATGCCTGTTAAACAGCAGGGCCGTACGCAACAGCCAATCGGCTTGTGTAGTTAGGGCTGGCTTATCGCCGATAGCTATCGCACGTTGCGGGCTTTTCGGGTGAACATCATACCCCGTTTCTGTTACCCAAACTTCAGGGTGTTTTGTTGTGGCAAGGGATAGCTTTACAAAATCATCAGCTACCTTCCCGGCATCGCTCAGTTCGGGTGCTATACCACGTGTAGCTTGCTTATCGTAATGCTGCTTGCTGTCGTTAGGGTAGTAGTGGTAGTTAATCACATCAAAACACAGGTCAACGCTGCCATCTGGTTTTAATCCACGGTATTTTTTGCACCAGGCTATCATCCCTTCCACAAATTTAACATCTGCCGAAGCCAGGCCACCCATCACTACCTGCATGGTAGGGTCGGCGGTTTTTACACCAACGTTCTTGCCCAGCCTGCCCTTGTTGCCATCGTAAAAGGCCGACATGTTAGCCGCGTACTCCTCCGGGCTTTGCTGCGCCTGTTTGCCTTTCCACCATTTATCGCGCTCATTATCACACTCAATATACCGTATCAGGCCCAGGCCAATCTTTACTTCGTTTACCGGGTCTCCCGTCCAGCGTGGCGTGGTATTTACCGTAACCAGCTTAGGGTCGATGGCTTTGTTATACCCATATCTCGCCGCGAATTGGAAAGCCACCTTAGCCTGTAGCATATATGATGCCGGGTCAAGGCGGTTCAACCCATAAGGTGCGGGCACATTTTCATTATTTCGCTCATTTTTAGGATAGGTATATTCCAACCATTGCGGGCAGGTTTTAAGGCAGGTGAGTACCGTGATGTTCTCCTTTTTACAACGCTCATAAATGGCATCATAATTCCAACTGCCATCGCTGGCGGGGTTAAAGGTGTAGCTGCCCTGGCGGGATTCTATCTTACTCCAATCCAAATAATGGCGTATGCTGCTAAAGGTTGCCACCAAATTCATCTTGGTTTCGTAGGGCTTGCTCACATCGTTCAGGTTGTTGGGGTTTTGTAAAATATTCCACTCATAGCAGTTAATGCCAAACATGTTTTTAAGCGGGTTAGGCTTTACAGGATGATCGGCCACCATGTTTTGTGGCTTTGCAGGGCCAAATTGGCACCTCACTACACCCACGCTAACAAGACCTATAAACAATGATGCCGCTATACCGAACCGTTTCTTCATCTCAATAAAAGTACAAAAATTACAATAGCATACTAAAGCATAGTTCGGGCACTTGTATATTCTTTATAACTTTGCGCCCCAATGATGAAGATAGCTATAAATGGTTTCGGCAGGATAGGCAGGATATTCCTGCGCTCAGTATTGGATAACAGCCGCATCGATGTTGTTGCCATTAACGACCTGACTGATACCGCCACCCTTGCCCATTTGTTCAAGTATGATTCCGTTCATGGCGGTTTTAAAGGCGATGTTAGCTTTGATGACGAACACCTCATTATCAACCAAAAGAAAATCCGCGTTCTGGCCGAAAAAGACCCGCTTCAATTACCGTGGGCCGCAATAGATATTGATCTGGTTATCGAGTCCACCGGCAAATTCGCTTCCCGCGAAGGAGCAGAGCAACACTTAAAAGCCGGAGCGAAGCAGGTGATCATATCTGCCCCATCTACCGACAGGGATGTACCTACCGTAGTGTTGGGTGTAAATGACGGTATGGTCGATATCACATCGCCCATATTATCCAACGCATCATGCACCACCAACAACGTGGCTACCATGGTGAAGGTGCTGGATGATAACTGGGGCATTATAGATGGCTACATCACCACCGTACACTCTATGACAGGCGACCAAAACCTGCACGACGCGCCACATAAAGACCTGCGCCGTGCACGTGCCGCATCGGCATCCATCATCCCAACAACAACAGGGGCGGCAAAGGCCATCACCAATATCTTCCCGCACCTCAATGGTAAGCTCGGCGGCGCCGGTATCCGTGTTCCGGTACTGAACGGCTCGCTTACCGATTTTACCTGCAGTCTAAAAACCACGCCAACGGTTGATGAGATAAACGCGGCCTTTAAAAAAGCTACCCTTAACGGGATGAGGGATATCCTTGAATATACCGAAGACCCAATTGTATCGGTTGATATACTGGATAACCCGCACAGCTGTATCTTCGATTCAAAGCTTACATCCGTAGTTGGCGGCCTGGTAAAGGTTGTGGGCTGGTACGATAACGAAATGGGTTACTCCAGTCGCCTTGCCGATCTGGTAAACCAAATAAGCTTATTAAAATGATCAGATTTGTACAGTTGGAGGATATCACCTCCATCCGCAACATCGTTTTGCGCGAAGGCAAAATGCCACCCGGCCAGCCACGTTTCCCGTCGGATGATGTAGAAGGCATCTTCCACCTCGGCTATTTTGTTGGTGATGAACTGGCCTGCGTAGCTTCCTTCCACCCCGAAAGCTATGGCGAGTTTACCGGTACAGGCTACCAACTGCGCGGCATGGCTACATTAGAAGCTTACCGCGGAAAAGGCTTTGGCAACCAATTGCTCAACTTTGCCATTGTTTACCTTAAGGGCCAAAAGGCCAACTACATCTGGTGCAATGCACGCAAAAATGCCCTCAAATTTTACGAGAGCATCGGCTTCGAGATCATCTCCGATGAGTTTGAAGTACCCGGCATTGGCCCCCACAGGGTAATGTACCTCAAGATCCAATAGCCAAAAGCAACGGGCTGTGCGATTCCCCTCTTGAGAGGGGTGGAGGGGTGTGTCATTAAAAGAGATCAATCATCCTCCTTTTTCAAACAATAATTCCATAATCAGGATTTATTTCGGAATTTGGCGCTGAACAAATCAACAACAACAAACCACACCAAATGAAGACAATAGATCTGATCAACTTCTCCGGAAAAAAGGCCCTTATCAGGGTAGACTTTAACGTTCCGTTAGATGACGACTTTAACATAACCGACGATAACCGCATTACGGCTGCTTTACCAACCATCAAAAAGATACTTGCTGATGGCGGCTCGGTGATTTTGATGTCGCACTTGGGAAGGCCAAAAGATGGTCCCACCAACAAGTACTCATTAAAGCACATCGTGCCACACCTGTCCGATCTGCTGGGCCAGGAAGTTGAATTTGCCGATGATTGCATTGGCGACGACGCTGCTCAAAAAGCCAAAGCCTTAGGTGCCGGCGAAGTGCTGCTGCTCGAAAACCTCCGCTTCTATAAAGAAGAAGAAAAGGGCGATAAAGACTTTGCCGAAAAGCTATCTAAACTGGGTGATGTTTACGTGAACGATGCCTTTGGTACCGCTCACCGTGCGCATGCCTCAACAGCTATTATCGCTCAGTTCTTTCCTGATGCCAAATACTTTGGTTACCTGATGGCTGGCGAATTAGCCAATGCCGAAAAGATACTGAACGGTGCCGAAAAGCCTTTTACCGCTATTATGGGCGGCTCTAAGGTTTCGGATAAGATCCTCCTCATCGAAAAGCTGCTTGATAAAGTCGATAACCTCATCATCGGCGGCGGTATGGCTTATACTTTCGCTAAAGCGGATGGTGGCACTATCGGTACTTCCTTGGTGGAGTTGGATAAGCTTGACCTCGCGACAAGCATCGTACAAAAAGCAAAGGATAAAGGTGTTAAGCTATACCTGCCAACTGATACCGTTATAGCCGACAGCTTCTCTAATGAAGCAAAAACAGAAATAGCGCCAACCAAAGCTATTAAAGACGATTGGATGGGATTAGATATTGGCCCTAACACCCGCGCGGCATTTGCTAAGGTAGTCGAAGAATCTAAAACTATCCTTTGGAATGGCCCAATGGGCGTATTCGAAATGGAGTCTTTTTTACATGGTACCAAAGCAGTTGCCGAAGCTGTAGTTAAAGCTACCGAAAACGGAGCATTTTCGCTGATTGGTGGTGGCGATTCTGCCGCGGCTGTTGCTAAGTTTGATATGACCGACGATGTTAGCTACGTATCAACAGGTGGCGGTGCTTTGCTGGAATACATGGAAGGTAAAGAACTGCCCGGCGTTAAAGCCATCAACGAATAGGTTACATATTACTATATTTAAAAAGGGCAACCCAAAAGGTTGCCCTTTTTGCGTAAAAATGCTATTTTAGCGTTAACTGATTTCATGATGAAAAAACACTTACTCCTTATCGCGCTGTGCGCGCTCATTACCTGTGCCTTTGCACAGCAACCCGGCTTCGTAGCACCCGATGCCCAGTACATTAAAGACAATTACACCAAAACGGAATACCAGATACCCATGCGCGATGGTAAAAAGCTCTTTACCTCGGTATATGTGCCAAAAGACAAATCCAAAGAGTATCCCATCATGATGGATCGCACCTGCTATAGTGTTGCCCCCTATGGTGCGGGCTATAAAAGCAGCCTTGGCCCCTCATCGTTGTTTACACACGATGGATACATCTTTGTTTATCAGGATGTACGCGGCCGCTTTATGAGCGAAGGCATCTACGAGGAAATGACTCCCGAAAAGGATACCAACCCAACCAGCAAGGTAACCGACGAAGGTTCTGACACCTATGATACCATTGATTGGCTCATTAAAAACATACCCGGCAATAATGGCAAAGTAGGAGTGTGGGGTATATCCTATCCCGGCTTTTACTCAACTACCGCGCTGCTAAGCCGCCACCCTGCGCTGGCCTGTGTATCACCGCAGGCACCAATTGCCGATCTGTGGCGCGATGACGGCTGGCATAACGGCGCATTTTTTCTTGCGGCCAACTTTAGCTTTTACCCCGGCTTTACTAACCGTCAGGATGGCACACCAACTCAGCGGCGTGGTGGCCGCTTTGATGCCGGCACAGAAGATGGCTACCAATTTTATCTCAACATGGGTTCGATGAAGAACACCAATGCTAAGTACTTTAAAGATAGCATCCGCCTTTGGAACGAGATGATGGATCACCCCGACTACGATCAGCACTGGAAAGACCGTAACGTGCTTACCCATCTCACCAACATCAAAACCCCGGTACTGGTTACCGGCGGCTGGTATGATGCCGAAGACCTTTACGGTGCCATCAATACCTGGAAAACGATTTCAAAGAACAATCCCGGTACACCGGCTTACTTCTGCATGGGCCCCTGGGTACACGGCGGTTGGGCGCGTGGCGATGGCGACCACCTCGGCGATGTTGATTTTGGTCAGAAATCCGGCCCTTACTATCGCGAGGGCATCGAGTTCAAGTTCTTTAGCCATTATTTGAAGGGGATTGATCTCAACATCCCGCTGGTATCTACTTTCGAAACAGGCTCTAATCAATGGAAGACCTACAAAACCTGGCCACCTGTTGAGGCTAAAGAGCAAAACCTGTATTTCCTTCCCGGAGGTAAGTTGTCCTTCGATGCGCCAAAGGCCCTCGCGGCTTTTGATGAGTTTGTGTCCGATCCGGCTAAGCCCGTACCTTTCTGGAACGGTACCGATATGGATATGCGCCGCGAGTACATGACTGCCGACCAGCGCTTTGCCTCAACACGCCCCGATGTATTATCTTATCAAAGTGCTGTTCTGGATAAGGATGTTACCCTTGCCGGGAATATCTGGGCCAACCTTAAAGTATCAACCACAGGTACCGATGCCGACTTTATGGTAAAGGTGATCGATGTGTATCCTGATAGCGCCAAAAACAACCAGTGGACGGGCAAGGATGTGTACATGAGCGGCTACCAGCAAATGGTGAGGAGCGAGGCCATGCGCGGTAAATACCGTGTTAACATCAGCAAGCCTGTGCCGTTCATCCCCGGCAAGGTAAGCCCGGTTAACTTTGAGCTGCAGGATATTTTGCACACCTTTAAAAAAGGCCACCGCATAATGGTACAGGTGCAAAGTACCATGTTCCCCCTGGTTGACCGTAACCCCCAAACCTTTGTTGATATTATGAAAGCCAAAGAGAGCGACTTTAAGAAGGCAACGCACCGTGTTTACACTAATAAAGCGCAGCCAAGTTTTTTAAAAGTAAGGGTGCTTAACTAAACCTGTGCAATACATTGGGGAAAAGTGGGCAATGGTTTCCATAACTAATAGGTTTCTTTATTTGTGATAAAAATGAATAAACCCTGTTTTTAAGGCGTTTAGGCTGTTTTTTCGTAATTTTTGCGCAATCGGTATATAAATTGCCTATATTTACATATGTGTTTGGTTTATTTAAATTAAAAGGAAACCTAATAAAGCAGTATCCCGTATAAATTGAAAAATGCAGCAAATATCAATATGAAAACACTTAAACTTACTACAACAGCTATAATAGCCCTGCTGTTTTTTGTGGCAACTACAGTAAAAGTATCAGCGGCTACAACAACCACTACCACCACAACGCCTACTTACGGTGCTACTACTACAAGCACTAACAACGGTAATGGTAACGGTAATGCCTATGGTCAAACTGATGGAACTCAGGGCAACGGTAATGGTAATGGTGGTGTAGGTAACGGTAATGGAAACGGTAACCAGGATCACTTACCAATTAACAACGGCATTATCTTTTTATTGGTAGCCGGTGTTGCTATTGGCACTAAAGTGGTAATGAGCCGTGTTAAGCAATTAAAGTTACAAGCACAAAAAGCATAATTATTTACTAAAATATTCGGCTGTTTTAGCCGGAGCAAGGCAGGCTGTTTAGTTTGCCTTTTTTTATTTTATATTTATACCTGTAAATAATAATAACTATTTAATGAGTGGCGCTACTTTACAATCAAAATGGAACCAGGTACCCAAAGCTGTAAAAGTTTTTTTATCCAGGGCATTGATCATTTTGGTAGTATGGAAAATTCTTTACCTGGGTTTTTTAGCGCCTCACCGTACTTTAGATGCCCCGCTAACCTATTCTGTAGCCAGCCTCACAGCAGGGGCCTTAAACCTTTATACGCATTCAAAAGCATATACTTCAAAAACTACCTCGCGTAGCTATAAAACAGAAACAGGTGCCATTGGTTACGTTTACGAAGAAGCCATATGCATTAATGGTAAAATTGTAGTTTACATAGAGGATGCCTGTAACGGGCTCGAACTTTTTGTGCTCTACATCAGCTTTATCCTTATTTTACCTTCGGCTGCTAAATATAAAGCAGGTTATACCATATTGGGTGTTATTGCTATTTATGCAGTCAATGTATTCCGTTGCGCTATGGTGGCCTATATGGTTCTTTATTACCCCACCCATGCCGATTTTGCCCATCATTATGTATTCGCCTTTATCGTATACGCTTTCATTATTGCGTTGTGGCTGGCTTATTCAAACAAAGTATCTTTAAGCAATGACAGCAACCCCAACTAAGCGCACCTATCTTATCGCGGGTTTTGTCGCTATCGTAGTGCTTTACTCGCTGTACAATATTTATTTGGTTGATGTAAGCTATTATAACCAGATCCCCCGTAAAGTAAGGCACATCGCGCGCTTTGTTTCTATACTTATGGTTTATGGTATTGGCATCTTTACACTAACAAAATATGTAGAAGGCTGGGTGATCAGCCTTTGGAACGGCATTTACCTCATAGCTGTGGCGCTGTTGCTCCTTATCGGGATATATGATTGGAGCATTGGCGGCGCTTCATCCCAAATACGCAACATAGCCAACACCCTCCACGAGTTCCTCATTTCGCCCATGTTGTTCATCGCCCTCTACATCATCCACACCAAGCTGCTCCGCAGATCTGTTTAATGTGCGGATGTGTAAATGCTTTCTTGACTCCTGACTCTCGACTCGCCTTAATTTATTATTACAAAATTTACAAATGGGATAAATGACATTCAACTTTATCACTACTTTCCTTTAAACGTTTCAATTTCCTTACAGTCTAACCCAAATACAATATAGCAACATAAAAGGATAAAAATTCAGATTTCCGAAATCTTTATGCCTTTCTGTTGCGTATATTATAATGTATAAAACTGTATTTGCATGAAACCTACCTTACAAAGCAAAAACAACATCACTATCGGGGGAAACCTCAATGCCGCGACAACACTGGTATTTGCGCATGGCTTTGGTACCGACCAAACTGCCTGGGATACTGTAAAACAAGCCTTTAAAGATGATTATAAGCTTGTTTTATATGATAACGTAGGCGCCGGCAACGCCGACCCAAAGGCCTATAGCCCCATAAAATACAATACCTTAAACACCTATGCCGATGATATGCTGGCCATAGCTGCCGATCTGGAGCTAAACAACGCTGTAGTTATAGCCCACTCGGTAAGCTCTATGGTAAGCCTGCTTGCCAGCAACAAAGCACCACAATATTTTTCAAAAACATTGTTCATAGGCGCCTCGCCTCGTTACCTTAACGATGAAACCCAAAGCTACATCGGTGGTTTTACCCAGCCCGTGCTCGATGGTATGTACGAAACCATGACCACTAACTATTACGCGTGGGTAAGTGGTTTTTCGGCAGCGGCCATGGCTAACCCCGATAAACCGGAACTGGGCGAAAGCTTTGCACGCAGCCTGGGTGCCATCAGGCCCGATATCGCGTTATCTGTTGCCAAAGTGATTTTCGAGTCGGATGTTCGTAAAGAGCTGGCAAAGCACCAAAAACCAACCATGCTGCTGCAAACCAAACATGATATTGCTGTACCGTCAGATGTGGCGCATTATCTTAACACTAACATCACCAACAGCGATTTGAAGTTTATTGATGCCGAAGGCCATTTTCCGCACATCAGCGCGCCGGGGCAGGTAATAGAAGCTATTAAAGCATTTATTTAGTCCGATACAAAAATACCTGTCTGTGCAGCAACACGATAACATAAACTGGGCAAAATGCGCCCTTAATTTTATCGGCAAATTTGGCCTGTCCGATGATTATCAGGACTGGGGCACAATTATGCGGCAAAGCATGCTGCACCTTAAAATTTTGGCTGCGGCTGATAATGTGCTGCTGATAAAAAATGAGGATGCCATAACCGCGCGTGTAATTAAACCCGGCCAGGCAGATAGCGATGTGTTATATACCGATCCGGCCAACGTTAAAATTTTTAATGGCGGCAAACTACCCCTGTATTATCAATTGCCCGTAACTGGTTTCGAGCCTGAGTTGCTGGAGTTGATCGGTAGTACCTCTTCCTTACTGGTGCTGCCCGTTAAGCAGTTGGATATCAATAGCTATATTCTTATCAGTTGGAAAGAAACCTTCGATTTTAATGAAGATTTTAAAGAGTTTGTAAGCGCCTGTCTCAACAAAATAAACGAACGTGTTAAGCTGGCTCAAACCTTTTACTCGCTCGAAGAGCTGGAAGTGCGTTTCAATGCTATCCTGCAAACCGTGCCCCAAAGCATGGTATTTGTTGATGACAGCGGCAATAACAGCTGGATAAACGGCCCCGCGGCAAAACTGTTTAACCTTACGGGAGGTAATGTGCCGCCCGACCAGCTATCGGTTGCCATGCAGCAATTGCGGAACAGGGCAAGTAATAAAGAAGAGATCTTTAAGCGCGGGATGGAGCTCTTCAAATCCAAAGATAAAACAGTTACCGACTGGCAATGGATATTTACCGAACCCGAAACTTTTGTGCTCAATGTGTGCTGTACGCCAACAGTATCACAACACATTAGCGGCGTATTGTGGACCTTTGAAGACATCACCCGACAATACCTGTACGATGAGAACCTGAAAGAACTCAACGTACAGCTCGAAGAAAAAAGCCGCCTGGCCGATCAGCAAAACAAAGCCAAATCGGAGTTTTTGGCCAACATGAGCCACGAGATCCGCACGCCTATGAACGGCGTTATCGGTATGACGAGCCTGCTACGCAATACCGAACTGAACGAAGAACAATTTGATTTTGTAGAGTCGATACGGCTAAGCGCCGATACCCTGTTGGAGATCATCAACGAAATCCTCGATTTCTCCAAGATAGAATCGGGCAAGCTGGAGCTGGAAGAGCACCCTTTCCTCATCCACAAAATTGTAGAAGAAACGTACGACCTGCTCGCAGTAAAGGCCCACGAAAAGGATATCGACCTGCTCTATATGATCGAACCGGAAGTACCCATGGAAGTACTGGGCGATATGACGCGCCTGCGCCAGATCGTGGTGAACCTGGTAGGCAACGCCATCAAATTTACCGACCAGGGCGAAATCCTCACCAGCATAAAATTAGCCTCAAAAACAGGCAGCAGCTACGAGCTTGAATTTGCTGTGAAAGATAGCGGCATTGGTATCCCGGCAGATAAAATGCACAAACTGTTCAACTCCTTCTCTCAGGTCGATTCATCCACAACGCGCAAGTACGGTGGCACCGGTTTGGGCCTTGCCATCAGCGCCCGCCTTATCGAAAAAATGAACGGCCGCATTTGGGTGGAGAGCGAAGTGGGTAAAGGCACAACCTTCAGGTTTACCATACAAATAAATGCCAATACTGAGGTCAAGGAGTATAAACCCATTACGCTGCAAAAAGACCTGCTCGGCAAAACCGCCCTTATTATCGATGATAACTTTACCAACTTGCGTATCCTGAAGGGCCACTGCGAACACTGGGGCATGCAGGTGGATACATTTGACAACGGCCCCGATGGAATAGCCGCCATGGCCAACCGCAAATACGATATTGTGGTGATAGATATGCTGATGCCCAACATGAATGGGATGGATGTAGCTAAGCTGATCGTTCAAAAATATGGCAATAACATACCGCTGGTATTGTTCAGCTCGGCAGGGCATTATGCTGCAGAGTATAAAGAAGATTTGAAACTGTTTGCCAAAGTATTGGATAAGCCTATTAAACCGGCCTACTTCCATAAAATGCTGCTCGAAAACCTGAGCGCGGTACCAAAACCTGAACGCAAGGCCCCGGTTGCAGCCCCAGCCCCGGTACTAACAGAATTGAGCACCGAAGTAAAGATATTGGTAGCCGAAGATAACCTCATTAACCAAAAGATAGTTACCAAGGCATTCCAAAACATCGGCTACTCCTGCGATGTGGTAGCCAACGGACTCGAAGTGCTTACATCCCTGAAAAGGCAATCTTACGACATCATTATGATGGACGTACAAATGCCCGAAATGGACGGCCTGCAAGCCACCCGTGAGATCATCAAAACCTACGGCGATAACCGCCCCTTCATCCTCGCCATGACGGCCGGCGCTTATGACGAAGACAAAGAAAACTGCCTTGCCGCCGGCATGGACGATTACATTATCAAACCCTTTGATTTTGATAACTTTTACTACAAGTTCAACCACTGGAAAAGCAAGCTCAATAAAGTGATCTAAGTACTTAAAAGCATTGGATTGTGCGATTCCATCTCAACGGAAGGGTTTAGGGAGGGGGGATGCGACATTGCATCGTGCAAATTACCCCTACCCGCCACTACACAAACAGCGGCACCCTTCTCCGAGGAAGGAGCTTTTTATAGCCTGTGGTCGGTGTTATCACCGCACCACAACGCATGTTGGTCGGGATTTATAATCCCCGACCTAAATAGCAGTGGATTTGCAATCCACGTAAAACATCCGAAACATCGCTACATGAAGGCGAATTGCCACCACATTGTCCCACCTGCGCTATAAATCTCTATCTTACCTGCGGCCAAATGCTGCTTAAGTACCTCATTTATTGTAGTATATGTTCATGTGTTATTTTAGTTAACATATATGATTTAGAGATGGGCGGTACTACCACTGAAGTTTCCTCCCACTTTACACCTAAAATAAAAAACTGCCTTTGCAGCTATTCTGGTGGGATTTTTATCTCATATCTAACATCTCCATACTAAAATCTAAAATATTTTCGTTTGTTGAAAACTTTTAGTGGGAAAAAGTGGTAGATAGTGGAAAATGTATCTACATTTACATATTAAAAAGTAGAGAACCGATAGGTATGTCCCATTTTTTAGGTGAATTTGATTGTAAACTGGACTCCAAGCTAAGGATGATGATCCCTGCTGGCCTCAAAAAACAGCTTCCCGAAGCTGAAGGAGAGGCTCTTGTCATCAACCGTGGGTTTGAGAAGCACCTGGTGATCTACACCCGAAAAGAATGGGGTAAAATTGTTGAGGACCTTAATCAGCTTAACCAATACGAAAAAAAGAACCGCGAGTTCATCCGTTACTTCACCCGCGGCGCTTCGTCGCTCAGTATTGATGCCGCCGGCCGGGTGCTTTTACCAAAGGCGCTGTTAGAGTATGCGGGCATTGGTTTGGATGTGGTGCTCTCTTGTCAGTTCAATAAAATAGAAGTTTGGGCGCAGGATGCTTACGATGCGCAACTGGATAACGAGCCCGAAAACTTCGCCAACCTGGCCGAAGAAGTAATGGGCGGCAAAGGAAAGGGGGAGCAAAATGGCTGAGTACCATAACCCCGTAATGCTTGCAGAGTGTATAGAGGGTTTAGCCATTAAGCCTTCCGGAAAATATATTGATGTAACCTTTGGCGGCGGCGGCCACTCCCGCGAGATACTGAAGCATTTAGGTAAAGATGGCTTGTTGGTTGCCTTTGATCAGGATGTAGATGCTCAGGCTAACGTCATAGCTGATGATCGCTTTGTGTTTGTTGATCAGAACTTCCGCTACTTAAAAAACTTTAGCCGTTTACATGGCGCTGTACCTGCGGATGGTATCCTGGCTGATCTGGGCGTTTCGTCGCATCAATTCGATCAGGCGGATCGTGGTTTTTCCACCAGATTTGATGCAGAGCTGGATATGCGCATGGATCAGTCAGCTACGTTAACAGCCAAGATCATCGTGAACAAATACGAAGAGGCTGAGCTGCACAAAATATTCGGCATGTACGGCGAGATCCAGAATGCAAAATCGCTTGCGCGGACTATAGTTACCGCGAGGTTAAATACACCTATCAATACCATCGCCGATCTGAAAAGTGTGATAGCGGGCTTGATCCCACGAGGCAAAGAAAACAAATACTTAGCGCAGGTTTTCCAGGCGCTGCGTATCGAAGTGAATCAGGAGCTGCAGGCCCTGCAGGAATTTTTGCAGCAAACGGTAGATGTGCTGGCTGTGGGCGGCAGGTTGGTGGTAATGAGCTACCACTCGCTCGAAGACAGGCTGGTAAAAAACTTCATCGCCAAAGGCAAGTTCAGCGGCGAGTTGGAAAAGGATATTTATGGTAATGATAACCGTCCGTTTAATGCCGTGAGCCGCAAGGCCATTGTGGCAACAGATGATGAGATAAAAACAAACAACAGGGCACGCAGTGCTAAGTTAAGGATAGCGGTAAAAAAGTAAAAGGTTATGACGAATCGTTTACGTGCGGAAATTGAGGAAGAGGTTGTGGTGGAGCGCAAGCCCGCTAAGGAATCAAGTCCCGAAAACTTTTTTACCAACCTGCTGGCCAAGGGTTTTATTACCACCGAGGCTGCAACTAGGGCTTTGCCGTTTATACTGTACCTGGCGCTGTTGTGTATGATATACATTGCCAATATGCACCTGGCCGATAAAAATATACGCCAGATAGAAAAAATTGGCAAAGAGGTAAAAGAGTTGAACTGGGACTATAAAACCACTAAAGCTGATTTGGCCTTTAAAAGCACATTAAGCGAAGTTGAAAAGCGTGCGGATACCCTGGGGGTAAAAGTATCACTGGATCCGCCGCAAAAATTAACCATCGAAGAGAATAGCGACAAATGAGTATCAGAACCAACATATTAGTAAGGGTTTACCTGGCGTTTGGGTTGATCTTGCTATTCGCCCTGGCGGTTGTTGTGCAACTGTACAGGGTTCAGTTCGTTCAGGGTAAAAAATGGAAGAGCATGGCCGATAGCATGTCTACCAAATATGTGAACGTAGAGGCTGCCCGTGGAAATATCTTCTCGGCGGATGGCAGCCTGCTGGCTACATCGGTACCCGAGTATGATGTGCACATGGATATGCTGGCAGGTGGTATTGCCGATGATCATGTTTTTTATAGCAAAGTAGATTCGCTGGCGCTTAAAATGTCGCAGTTTTATAAAGACAAAACACCGCAGGAGTATTCCCGCATGTTCCGCGATGCGCGTAAGGATAGCTCACGCTATGTGCTTATCCACAAAGCGGTAACCTATCAGGATCTGAAAGTGATCCGCAAATTTCCGTTGTTTAGTTTAGGCAGAAAGCAAGGCGGACTGATCGTGGATCAGAAAAACAGGAGGATACTGCCTTTCCGCTCACTGGCTTACCGTACCATTGGCTATAAAAACGAGAACGTTAAAAATCCCGTTGGCCTTGAAGGAGCTTACGCCAGTTATATTAATGGCGAAAACGGAAAACGTTTGGTGCAGCGTATTGCCGGCGGTACATGGCGCCCCGTTAATAACGGTGGCGATGAAGAGTATGCCGCTAAAGATGGCGCGGATATCATATCCACTATTGATGTGAACCTGCAGGATGCCGCGCAGGCCGCGCTTAAAAAACAATTAATATTTAACCAGGCAGATCATGGCTGCGTGGTGCTCATGGAGGTTGCTACAGGGCATATTAAAGCCATTGCCAATTTTACCCGTTCAAAAGATGGCGATTACCAGGAAAAGCTGAATTATGCTATTGCTGATGCTGCCGATCCGGGCTCGACATTTAAAATGGCGAGCTACATGACGCTTTTTGATCAGCATAAGATAGATACCAATACCATTATCAATACCATGGGCGGTAAATACAAAATACCCAAAGGCCCCATGATAAGTGATGTGGAGCATGATAACTACGAAATGACTGCTAAAAGGGCATTCGAAGAATCATCCAACGTAGCTGCTGCGCGTTTTGTTTATGATCATTATTATAATAGCCCGCAACAGTTTACCGATAAGCTTTACAGCTATCATTTGAACGAAAAATTAAAATTGCAGATCCCCGGCGAAGGTATGCCTGTTGTTAAAAATCCAAAAAATAAAAGCTGGAATAATAACTATACCCTTCCGGAGATGGCATACGGCTATGAAATGGCCATGACGCCTTTGCAGATGCTGGCCTTCTATAATTCGGTACCAAATAATGGTAAAATGATAGCGCCAATTTTTGTTAAAGAGATACGCCGTTTAGGAAATACTGTTGAGCAGTTCCAGGCCCGTGTCATCAATGAAAAAGTTTGTTCTGATGCCACGCTTGGTAAAATGCGCGCTTTGTTGGAAGGCGTGGTAACCGAAGGTACAGCTAAAAATCTCTTCAAAGGTGCGCGTTATACCGTTGCCGGTAAAACAGGTACAGCCCAAATTGCAAAACGTAATGCCAGCGGCAAAATAACTTTTGGTAATAAAGATGGCTCATCAACATATCAGGCTTCATTCTGTGGGTATTTTCCTGCTAATCATCCTAAATACTCCATGATTGTTGTAATTAATCATCCAACAGCGGGTTCATACCTGGCCGCATTGGTGGCGGGTCCGGTGTTCAGGGCTATTGCGGATAAGGTGTACAGCAGCGATCTGGATATTAACCAGGGTAACGCAACCCGCTTTGTAGGTAACACACAGCAGCCAAAAATTAAGACCGGCGATACCAAAGCGGCACAGCAGGTATTCAACAAATTGGGCATAAAACCCTTGTTCGCCAATAATACCGCCACTACAGTTGATACCAGTAACGGTGTGGCTTACGATGAAGAAAAATATAAAAAAGGTACTGTACCCGGCGTAACAGGCATGGGCCTCAGCGATGCATTATATGTAATGGGCAACGCAGGTTATAAAGTTACGGCACGTGGCAGCGGGGTAGTGGTAAGGCAATCAGTAACGGGTGGCAGCGCTATTCCTAAAGGGTCTAAAATATTAATTGAATTGGAATGAGGTTATTGAGCGACATATTAGCAGGCATACCCGCAACCGAGTTGCAGGGCAGCGCCGACATGGAGATCGTATCCATCGCTTTTGATTCCCGTAAGGTGATCAAAGGCTCGCTTTTTGTTGCCGTAAAAGGTACCCAGTCTGATGGGCATGATTTTATCGATACCGCTATCGCGAATGGTGCTTCTGCTATCATCTGCGAAGACCTGCCTGCGCATACCGCAGCCGAAGTCGCCTTTATCATGGTTGCCGATTCGGCCGCCGCGCTGGGTTTGGCCGCCGCTAATTTCTTTGATAAACCATCCGAAAAGTTAAAATTGGTTGGCGTTACCGGTACGAATGGTAAAACCACTGTAGCAACATTATTGTACCAGTTGTTTCGCGATCTTGGTTATAAATGTGGCTTGCTATCTACTGTAGAAAATCAGATCAACGGCCAGATCATCCCATCAACACATACCACGCCCGACCAGGTGGAGCTGAATAAGCTGTTGGATGAAATGGTGATAAAAGGCTGCGATTACTGCTTTATGGAAGTAAGCTCGCACGCCGTAGTGCAGCACCGTATTGAGGGTTTAACTTTTTCGGGTGCGATATTCACCAACCTCACCCATGATCACCTCGACTATCACAAAACGTTTGATAATTACCTGAAGGCTAAAAAAACTTTCTTTGATACATTGCCAAAAAGCGCTTTTGCCCTTACCAATATTGATGATAAGAACGGCGAAGTAATGCTACAAAATACCAAGGCTCACAAAAAAAGCTACGCCCTGAAAAGCATGGCCGATTACAGGGCTAAGATATTAGAGAACCAATTTGGAGGCCTGCTTTTGCAGATCAATAACGAGGAGGTTTGGTTTAAAATGGTAGGGAGCTTTAACGCATACAACCTGTTGGCAGTTTACGCAACCGCTATGCTTTTAGATCAGGATAAGGCCAAAGTGCTGGTATCGCTCAGTAAATTAAAGGGTGCCGAGGGGCGTTTCGATTATTTTATATCGCCCAACAAAGTGATTGGCATAGTTGATTATGCGCATACGCCCGATGCCGTGCAAAATGTGCTGAGCACCATTCAAAACATCCGTAAAGGAACTGAAAAGGTGATCACGATAATAGGTTGTGGTGGCGACAGGGATAAAACCAAGCGCCCGGTAATGGCAAAAGTGGCCTGCGAATGGAGCGATAAAGTTATTCTGACATCGGATAATCCACGGTCAGAAGATCCCGGCCAGATCATTAAGGATATGGAAGCAGGTGTAGGCCCTTCGCAGCAACGCAAAACACTAAGCATAGCCAACAGGCGCGAAGCCATCAAAACCGCATGCCATTTAGCCGAGCCCGGAGACATTATCCTGCTTGCCGGAAAAGGACATGAGAAATACCAGGAAGTAAAAGGCGTAAAAAGCCATTTTGATGATAAAGAAGAATTAATCAACGCCTTTAACCAACTAATCAATTAAACATGCTTTACTATCTGTTTAATTATTTGAATCACAATTTTAATATCCCGGGAACGGGTGTGTTTCAATACATCACGTTCCGTACGGCAATGGCGGTTATTACCTCTTTGTTTATTACTACGGTGTACGGCAGGAGGCTGATTGATTATTTGCATAAAAAACAGGTAGGCGAAACGGTAAGGAATTTAGGCTTAGAGGGCCAAATGCAAAAGCAGGGCACACCAACAATGGGTGGTATCATTATCCTGATGGGTATCCTCATCCCTACGTTGTTATTTGCCAAACTCGAAAATATTTATGTTATCCTGATGGTGGTAACCACTGTTTGGTTGGGTGCCATCGGTTTTTTAGATGACTATATCAAAGTGTTTAAAAAGAATAAAGAAGGTTTAGCAGGCAGGTTTAAGATAGTGGGGCAGGTAGGTTTAGCGCTCATTATTGGCTGGACAATGTACTTTAACCCCAATATTGTTACGCGCCAGGAAGTAAAGCTGCCTGTAAAATATGATTTGCCGGTATCATACCACATGCGTGGGAATAAAGAGGTATTAACGCAGGATGTTAAATCGACCAAAACCACCATGCCGTTCTACAAGAACAATGAGTTTGATTATGCCAAGGTGATCAAGTTTATGGGTGCCAAAACAGATCATTACTCGCTGTTGGTGTATATGATTTTTGTTATAGGCATCATCACTTTCATATCAAATGGTGCAAACCTAACCGATGGTATTGATGGGTTGGCAACGGGAACTTCGGCAATTATCGGGGTTACACTGGCTATACTGGCCTACGTATCGGGTAACACTGTTATTGCCGATTACCTCAACATTATGTATATCCCCGATTCGGGCGAGCTGGTGGTTTTTGCGGGTGCGTTTGTAGGTGCTTGTGTAGGCTTTTTGTGGTACAACTCGTATCCCGCCCAGGTTTTCATGGGAGATACAGGCAGCTTGGCCATTGGCGGTATCATCGCGGCATTTGCCATTATGATCCGTAAGGAGTTAATGATACCGCTGCTGTGCGGGATTTTTGTGATCGAGAATTTCTCGGTTATCATCCAGGTATCGTGGTTTAAATATACCCGTAAGCGTTTTGGTGAAGGCAGGCGCGTGTTTTTAATGTCGCCATTGCATCATCACTTTCAAAAACGCGGTTTCCATGAAGCTAAGATCGTTACCCGCTTCTGGATCATCGGGATCATACTGGCAGTAGTAACCATCATCACGTTAAAATTGAGATAGAACAGATTAATGACAGAGAACATAAACATATCATTTACACAAACCTCCCCGCAAGGGCAAAGACTTGTTGTGCTTGGTGCCGGCGAAAGCGGCGCAGGCGCGGCATACCTTGCCATGAAGAAAGGTTATGATGTGTTTGTATCTGATTTTGGGGCTATAGCCGATAAATACAAGGCTCAATTAAACGAGTGGGGCATCCGCTACGAGGAGCAGCAACATACCGAAGCCGAAATATTGAAAGCTGCCGAAGTAGTAAAAAGCCCCGGCATCCCCGATAAGGCGCCTATCATTAAAAAGCTGAAAGAAAACAACGTTTCCATCATATCCGAAATTGAGTTTGCGGGCCGCTATACCGATGCTAAAACCATCTGTATCACAGGTTCGAACGGGAAGACTACAACAACCAGCTTAACTTACCATATCCTTAAAAGGGCAGGTGTAAATGTAGGTTTAGCAGGTAACATAGGCAAAAGCTTTGCTTACCAGGTAGCCACGCAAAAGTTTGATTGGTACGTGCTCGAGATCAGCAGCTTTATGCTGGATGACATGTACAAGTTCAAGGCTGATATAGCGGTGTTGCTAAATATCACCCCCGATCACCTTGACCGTTACGATTATAAAATGGAAAACTACGTGGCATCAAAGTTCCGCATTGTGCAGAACCAAACCGCTGCCGACTATTTTATTTATTGTGCCGATGATCCTGAAACAATGAAGGGCATGGCTGAAAGAACTTTTAAAGCGAAACGATTACCCTTTTCAATTGAACACAAAGAAGAACCCGGCGCTTACCTCGACGGGCAACAGATCAATATACAAACCTCACCATTAGCACATTTTAAAATGTCATTAAACGAGCTGGCCCTGCAGGGCAAACACAACATTTACAACTCAATGGCCTCAGGGATAATCGCCAAAGTGCTCGAACTACGCAACGAAACCGTTCGTGAGAGCATGGCCGATTTCCAGAACATTGAGCACAGGCTTGAGTTTGTGGCCAATATCTCCGGCATCAGGTTCATTAACGATTCAAAAGCAACCAACGTTAACTCAACCTGGTATGCTCTGGAAAGTATGAGCAGCGATGTGGTACTGATATTGGGTGGTGTAGATAAGGGGAACGATTACGCCATGCTCACGGAGTTGGTGAAGCAAAAGGTAAGGGCAATAGTTTGTTTGGGTAAGGATAATAAGCGCATACACGATGCTTTCGAAGATGTGGTGGATATTATTGTGAACACAGCTTCGGCGTCCGAAGCAGCACTGGTGGCTTTCCACCTGGCCAAAAAAGGAGATACCGTATTGCTATCCCCAGCCTGCGCCAGTTTCGACCTGTTTAAAAATTACGAAGACAGGGGTAACCAGTTCAAAGCAGCGGTGAAAGAACTATAAGTAAAAAGTCCATGGACAATAGATGATGGTCCATGGTAACAAAACATAAAGTAAAAAACAACTATGGACTATGGTCCATGGACTATCGACAGAAGAATGGAACTAACAGAAGGTAAACAATACATAGCCACCATGCTAAGCAAAACCCGCGGCGACCGCTGGATATGGCTTATCGTTATTTTATTGTCTGTAATTTCTATGCTTTCGGTATACAGCGCCATTGGTACTTTGGCCTATAAACAAGGCCGCGTACCCGAGTCTATCCTGATGAAGCATTTCGCCATGATAGCCGCCGGTATTGCCTTGATGTATATTTCGCATAAATTGGATTATCGCTATTACGCAGGCATATCAAAACTGTTAATGGTTATTACCATACCCTTATTGTTTTATACACTGGTATTTGGCAGCCACATTAACGATGCCAGCCGCTGGATACCTATACCGGGTACAGGCTTAAGCTTCCAATCGTCCGATTTGGCAAAGCTTGCCCTGATAACTTACCTGGCCCGTTTACTATCGCGTAAGCAAGAAAACATTAAGGATGTTAAAGAATCCTTCATCCCCATTATGGGGTCGGTTTGCGTGGTGTTTATTTTGATAGCGCTGGCCAACCTTTCTACTGCGTTAATGTTGTTTGGTGTAAGCATTTTATTGCTCATCATAGGTCGTATCAGTATTAAACAAATAGCTATTGTATGTTTAGCCGGAGCCGTGTTATTGGCAGGTGTTGTTTTCCTGGGCCCGCGCCGCCACACTTACGCATCGCGTATGCACACCTTCCTGCACCACGAAAAAGCAAGTTCAGATAAAACATTCCAGTCTGATCATGCCAAAATAGCTATCGCTACCGGCGGTGTGCTTGGTAAAGGCATCGGCAAAAGCACCGAAGTAAATTACCTGCCCGAAGCCTACTCTGATGAGATATACGCCATCATTGTAGAGCAAACCGGCATGATAGGCGGCATTATATTAATAGGCCTGTATCTGTTCCTGTTGTTCAGGTGCGTAAGGATAGTAACCAAAGCGCCAAAAGCCTTTGGCGCATTACTGGCAGCGGGTTTAAGTTTCAGCTTAACCATACAGGCTTTTGCCAACATGGCGATAGCAACGGGTTTAGGCCCGGTATCGGGTGTGCCGCTTCCGCTCATCAGTATGGGTGGTACGTCTATCCTGTTTACCAGCATAGCGTTCGGCATCATCCTGTCGGTAAGTAAAGATAATGATGAGCCACGAAAAGTAGTAGTTGGAGAGATTAATGATAACGTTCAATTAGCATAAGGACAATGGCAAAAAGGATAATCATAAGCGGCGGCGGTACAGGAGGGCACATCTTCCCGGCTATTGCTATTGCCAATGCTTTGAAAAAGCTCGACCCGAAAACCGAGATCCTTTTTGTGGGCGCTAACGGCCGTATGGAAATGGAAAAGGTTCCGGCCGCGGGTTATAAAATTATTGGTTTGGATATCCAGGGTATCCAGCGCAAGTCCGTTGTTAAAAACCTGATGTTCCCTATAAAGCTGATCGGCAGCGTGCGCAAGGCATTGCAGATCATTAAAGATTTTAAACCCGATGCCGCGGTAGGTGTGGGTGGTTATGCCTCGGGTCCGTTATTGTATGCCGCAGGTTTGAAAGGTATCCCTACGTTAATACAGGAACAAAACTCTTACGCCGGTATCACCAATAAATGGCTGGGTAAAAAGGCTGATAAAATATGTGTCGCTTTTGATGGGATGGAGCAATTCTTTCCTGCATCAAAAATTATTAAAACAGGCAATCCCATCCGTAAAGATTCGGTAGATATCGAAAATAAACGGATGCAGGCGCTGGAGCTGTTAAAGCTTTCGCCGAACAAAAAAACAATACTGGTAACAGGCGGCAGCCTGGGCGCGGGTACATTAAACAAAAGTGTACTGGCAGGCTTGGATAAAATCATCGCTGCCGATGTGCAGGTAATATGGCAAACAGGCAAGTTCTATTATAACAGCATGATGGAGAAATTAGGGTCCGATCATAACCCCAACATCTGTATCATGGAGTTTTTAAACCGGATGGACCTTGCTTACGCTGCCGCGGATATCATCATTTCTCGCGCCGGGGCAGGTACCATTGCCGAGTTATGTGTGATCAAAAAACCGGTTATCCTGGTGCCATCGCCAAACGTAGCCGAAGATCACCAGACAAAGAACGCGCTGGCGCTGGTAGGTACAAACGCCGCGGCTTTTATCCCCGACAGGGATGCCGAGGCAAAACTGATTGATAAAGCACTGGAATTATTAAACGATAAAGACAAACAAAAAGAATTAAGCAAAAACATAGGCAAACTGGCAATGCCAAATGCCGATGAGGTTATTGCGAAAGAAGTTATCCAAATAACAAATAACAATTAAAGTAAGCTTCCCCGGTCCAAAAACGGGGAAGCTTTTAAAGAGAGAAAATGGAGTTGAGCAACATACAGCGGGTTTATTTAATAGGTATCGGGGGCATCGGTATGAGCGGCCTTGCACGGTACTTTAACCACCTGGGCTGTATGGTTTGCGGATATGATAAAACACAAACACACCTCACCGATGAGCTGCAAGCCGAAGGCATGCACATCGTTTTTGAAGACAAGGCTGAATTGATCCCTGCTGAGTTTCGCCAACCGGATAACGCTACGCTAATTATTTACACACCTGCCATCCCTAAAGATTCGGTTATCCTGAATTTTTTAAAGGGTAAAGGTTTCGATATCAAAAAGCGTTCGCAGGTATTGGGTATTTTAAGTAAAGGTTCATTCTGCGTCGCCGTTGCCGGTACACATGGCAAAACCACTACGTCGAGCATGATAGCGCATGTGCTTAAATCGTGTGGTAAAGATTGCTCTGCGTTTTTAGGCGGCATCGCGTCTAACTATAACACAAATGTGCTGTTCGGCAAAAGCAATATTGTGGTGGTGGAAGCCGATGAGTATGACCGCTCATTCCTGACCCTGCACCCGGATATCGCGGTCATCACATCAATGGATGCCGACCACCTGGATATATACGGCGATCATTCGCATTTAACCGATTCCTTCAAACAGTTTGCATCGCAACTGAAAGAAGGCGGAAAATTGATCTATAAAAAAGGTTTGCCATTGGATACTGGCTTAACATATTCGATAAAAGAAGATGCTGATGTAATGGCAAAGAATATCCGTATCGCAAACGGCTCCTTTTGGTTCGATTTTGATAACGGCACAGTTACCATAAAAGATATTGAACTCGGCATCGCGGGAACGCATAACGTGGAGAATGCCACTGCCGCTATACAGGCCGCGCTGTTTGTTGGCTGCGATCCCGAAGCGATAAAAGCCGCGCTGGTTTCTTTCCGTGGTGTTAAGCGCCGGTTTGAATATGTTGTTAAAACGTCGGAGCATATTTACATTGATGATTACGCGCACCATCCCGAAGAGTTGCGTGCTTGCATCTCATCAGTAAAAAAACTGTATCCAAATAAAAAGTTGACTACAATTTTTCAGCCGCACCTGTTTACCCGTACCCGTGATTTTGCCGATGGCTTTGCCGAGGTATTAAGCATGAGCGATGAACTGCTGCTGCTGGATATTTACCCGGCCCGCGAGCTACCTATTGCTGGGGTGGACTCGGCCATGCTGCTGGATAAAATGACTTTGACAAATAAACGCCTGTTAAGCAAAAGCGATGTTGTAGCAACGGTAAAAGCCGGGCAACCCGAACTGCTATTAACTGTAGGTGCAGGAGATATTGACACATTGGTTGAACCCTTAAAACAAGCTTTACATGTTTAAGAAACCAATTTGGCGTAAGGTTTTTATAGGATTGGGCTGGTTGACAACCCTAAGTGGCGTTATTGTGCTGATGAGTTTCATCAACATAAAAAAAGCCGAAGTGGTTTGTAAAGACATTAAGATATACATACCCGGCAGCCAGTATTTTATCGATAAGGAGGAAGTAGATAATATTCTGGGTGTACAAAGCGATGGCTTGATAGGCCGTAAAGTAGATAATATCAATATCCATTTGCTGGAAACCAAGTTGAAGGCTAACCCCTTTATTGAGTTTGCTAAGGTATATGTAGATATGGATGGTGTAATTATGGTCGAGATCAGTCAGCGCCAGCCCATTTTAAGGGTAGTTAACCGGTTCGATCAGGATTATTATATTGATCAGCATGGGTTAAAAATACCGCTATCGCCAAACTTTACCGCGAAGGTTTTGGTGGCAAATGGATTTGTGGATGAGTTGTTTGCAAATCGTGTAGATTCATTACATACTGATATTGCTAAGCAACTGTTCAAAACCGCAGATTTTATCCGTCGCGATTCTTTATGGAACGCGCAGATCGTACAGGTATATGTAGATCAGAACCATGAGTTGGAGCTGATACCGCGTGTAGGTAACCAAAGGATATTATTAGGTAATGCCGATTCGCTAAAGATAAAATTTGATAACCTGCTGGCTTTTTACAAACAGGCTTTGCCAAAAGTAGGGCAGGATACCTATAAAACAATAAACATAAAATACACCAACCAGATAGTTGGCGTAAAGAATACGATTTTAAAAACAGATTCGGCGGCTAAAGCCAAACCGGATAGCACCAAACAAGTAACAACACAATTACAACATTAATAGATCATTGATATGGACAAGGGTTTTACAAACGAAAAAAGTTCGCCAATTGTAGTAGGATTAGATATCGGTACTACAAAAATTTGCGCTATTGTTGGCCGCAGGAGCAAAAATGGTAAAATTGAAGTGCTGGGTATCGGCAAGGCGGAATCCGCAGGGGTTACGCGTGGCATGGTATCAAACATCGATAAAACCGTGCAGGGCATTATTGCCGCGGTTGATATCGCCAGCGCGCAATCCAATGTCGAAATTAAGGTAGTTAATGTCGGCATCGCCGGTCAGCATATCAAAAGCCTGCAGCACCGTGGTTTAATTACCCGTCGCGACCTGGCTTCAGAAATATCCCGCAAGGATATTGAAAAGTTGATAGAAGACATGTACAACCTTGTAATGCCCCCGGGCGAAGAGATTATCCACGTATTACCGCAGGAATTTACTGTGGATAACGAACCTGGTGTAAAAGATCCTATCGGGATGGCAGGTGTTAGGCTCGAAGCGAATTTCCATATCATATCGGGCCAGGTAACTGCTATTAAAAATATTGTAAAGTGTGTTAACAAAGCAAGTTTGGAAAGCCAGGAACTAATATTAGAGCCTTTGGCCTCGTCGGAATCTGTGTTGAGCGATGAGGAAAAAGAAGCCGGTGTGGTGCTGGTTGATATAGGTGGCGGTACTACCGATGTGGCCATATTCCACGAAGGTATTATACGCCATACCTCGGTTATTCCGTTTGGCGGTAACAGCATTACCGAAGATATCCGCGAAGGCTGCTCTGTAATGCGCAACATAGCCGAGCAATTGAAAACCCGTTTTGGCTCTGCTTTGGCCGATGAGAATAAAGACAATGAGATTGTTTGTGTACCGGGCTTACGTGGCCGCGAACCTAAAGAGATATCAGTTAAAAACCTTGCCTATGTAATACAGGCACGTATGGAAGAGATTGTAGAGCATGTGTACTATGAGATCAAATCATCCGGTTATGAAAAGAAACTGATTGGTGGTATTGTAATAACCGGTGGTGGCGCGCAAATGAAACACCTGCCACAATTGGTAGAGTATGTTACAGGTTTAGATTGCCGTGTAGGTTACCCTAACGAGCACCTGGCCAAAAACGAGGTATTACCAAAAGGTACTTACGAAGAGTTACAGAGCCCAACCTTTGCCACAGGTATTGGTTTGCTGATAAAGGGCATCCAGAAAATGGAAGATTCTGAGCAGCCTGTACATGTAGAAACCCGCATCGAAAAAGTAAAATATACCGAAGAGAAAAAGTTTGGTTTGTTTGGTAAGATATTAGAGACAGGGAAAAAATTTATTAAGGACGATATCAAAGACGAGGACTTTTTAAAGTAATTTTCAACAAAAAGCGACTTTTCCACATTATCAACGTTTGTGGATAAACTGTGTGGAAAAACGCTTATTATTACATGAGTTAAAGTCTGATCTATCGTCATTCACATATAACTGAACACAAGGATTATGCAGTTTGAGATGTTAAAAGAAAAGTCGTCCATCATCAAAGTTATTGGTGTTGGCGGCGGTGGTGGCAACGCTGTTAACCACATGTACAAGGCCGGCATTACAGGTGTCGATTTTATTATCTGTAATACTGATGCCCAGGCATTAGAGTTAAGCCCTATACCTAACAAGGTACAACTAGGTGCAAGTTTAACCGAAGGAATGGGCGCAGGCTCAATCCCCGAAGTAGGTAAAAACTCAGCTATCGAAAACATAGATGATATTAAGCAAATGTTGGGTGTTAACACCAAAATGCTTTTCATCACTGCGGGTATGGGTGGCGGTACAGGTACAGGCGCAAGCCCTATCATTGCCAAAGCCGCACGCGAGTTGGATATACTTACTGTTGGTATCATTACTACACCGTTCTCTTTTGAAGGCAAGCGTCGTAAAATGCAGGCCGAAGAAGGTTTGGAAGAGTTTAAAAAATATGTCGATTCGTTTCTTGTTATCTCAAACGACAGGTTACGCGAGATATTTGGCAACCTAACCTTAGGCTCGGCATTCGCGCAGGCCGATGATATTTTAACAACTGCCGCCAAAGGCATTGCCGAGATCATTACCTTGCCGGGATACATTAACGTTGATTTTAAGGATGTGCGCACTGTTATGAAAGACAGCGGCGTAGCCATAATGGGCAGCAGTGCTGCCGAAGGTGATAACCGCGCCCTTAAAGCTGTTGAAGGTGCTTTATCATCACCACTGTTAAAAGATAACGAAATTGAAGGTGCACGCTACATCCTGTTAAATATTACCTCGGGTTCAAAAGAGGTAACTATGGATGAGGTGAGCATTATTACCGATTATATACAATCAGAAGCAGGTTTGGCTGCCGACCTGATCTGGGGTAATTGCCGCGACGAGGCTTTGGGCGAGAAGATATCTGTAACCATTATAGCTACAGGTTTCCAAACCAAAGATGAGCGTGAGCGCGAGCAAAGTACCAAAAAGATCATCAATATGCTTGAGCCGGAGAAACCTTTGGTTCGCCCTGTAGTTAACGAGTTTATCACCATTCCTAAAAAGGAAGAAGAGGAGCAAACTACAGGTATTTACATGAAAGGCGCTAAAGAAGAGCAACCACAAACAGGCCTGTTTGATTTGTTTGCACCAAAAAGCGAAGAGCCTGCACCTGCACCGGTAATAAAGTACGCTTTCGGAATGGAAGATGCTACCGAAGAACTGGAATCATCAGAGCTACCTGAAATGACTTTCAAGCTTTCTGAGCCTGAAGTAGTTTTCGAGCCAATGGTTGAAGCATATGTTGAACCCGTAATTGAACCGGAACCGGAGCCAATTGTTGGTGCCGATGATAACAAAACCGACGAATCGATCGAGGAACAATTACGTAAATCCCGTGAGCGTATCATGCGATTGAAGGACCTGAGCATGAAACTGCGTAACGGAAGCATCCAGGAGTTGGAGAATGTACCAGCGTATAAACGTAAAGAAATAGCTTTACAGGAAACACCATCATCATCAGAAAGCCAGATATCCCGCTTCAGCTTACTAACGGATGATGAAGGTAAAACCGAGATCAGGAACAACAACTCTTTCCTGCATGATAATGTTGACTGAGTTATAAAACATTTAGCCCAACCCTTTGTAGTAATACAAGGGGTTTTTTGTTATAAGCTATCATAATAAGTTATAGTTGTTGTAAATCCTCTCGTTAAGCTTTATCTTTGAAGCTATTGCCACAATAAAAATTTGTAAGTTTTGGATCTGTTTAAAAAAATATCAAAGAACATGGGCCCCCTGGGCCAGCACCAAAAATGGGCACATGGTTACTTTTCATTCCCGAGGTTAGAAGGTGATATAGCTGCACACATGCAGTTTATGGGTAAAGAACACTTAGTTTGGAGTTTGAATAATTACCTGGGCCTGGCCAACCATCCCGAAGTGCGCGAAGCAGATGCAAAAGGCGCGGCCGATTACGGTATGGCTTACCCTATGGGTGCCCGCATGATGTCGGGTAACTCAGTTCACCACGAATCGTTAGAGCGTAAGCTGGCCGATTTTGTGGGTAAAGAAGATGCTTTTTTATTGAATTACGGTTACCAGGGTATGGTATCTATCATTGATACTTTGGTTGACAGGAACGATGTGGTTATTTACGATGCCGAGTCGCATGCCTGTATTGTTGATGGTGTTCGCCTGCATATGGGTAAGCGCTTTGTATATAAACATAACGACCTTGAAAGCTGCGAAAAGCAATTGGAGCGTGCTACTAAAATGGTTGCCGAAACCGGCGGCGGTATATTACTGATAACCGAAGGCGTATTTGGTATGTCGGGTGCTATGGGTAAATTGAAAGACATTATCGCGCTAAAAGATAAATACGATTTCCGTTTACTGATTGACGATGCGCATGGTTTTGGTACCATGGGTAAAACAGGTGCCGGTACGCACGAGCACCAGGATTGTATAGATGGTGTGGATATATACTTCGGTACCTTCGCTAAATCAATGGCAGGCATAGGGGCTTTCGTAGCGTCAACCGAAGAGATTACCAATTACCTGCGCTATAATATGCGCTCGCAAACATTTGCAAAGGCTTTGCCTATGCCAATGGTAATGGGTTTACACAAGCGTTTAGAGTTGCTGCAATCCAGTCCTCAACTTCGCGAGAAGCTGTGGTCAATCTCAAAAGCATTGCAAACCGGCTTACAAAAACATGGCTTTGATACAGGTGTAACTGATACCATGGTAACCCCTGTGTTTTTAAAAGGCGACCTGAACGAGGCCACCGCCCTGACAATGGACCTGCGTAAAAATTATGGGATCTTCTGTTCGATAGTGGTTTACCCGGTTATCCCGAAAGGTTTGATACAACTTCGCTTGATCCCAACGGCGGTACATACCCTGGAAGATGTAGAACGTACCCTAACTGCCTTTACCGAAGTAGGGGAGAAACTTAAGTCGGGTTACTACCGCGAACAAAAAGTAGCGCTTGCTTAATTAGTATAAGCATGTTTAAACATACAGTCCCGTTTGGCGGGACTTTTTTATTGCTATATGTTTTATGTATTTAATAAGTTGTGTTTTGTTGGTATTAAATCCGATTTATTGTATTTAATACAATCTTATTTTTTAATTTTGTTAAATATATCAAATGTGTTTTAGTCATTTTTATGTTATATTTCAGTATTGATTGATATGATATTTTATGAAATGTTTAATAATTAATTAATAATATATTTTTTAATGTGAAAACTCTATAAAATGTGGAAAAAAACCCATCTAAAGGCACTATTTTATGTTATAAATGCTTTTAATTCACAAAAAAACATTTTACATTAGCTTCAGTTTAAAACAATTTTAACCTCATATTAAAAGGAGTAACTAACAATGGAAAAATTTACAGAAGTAAAAAACCTGATCGCGTCATTAGAAGGTGATGCTGACAAATTCTACAACAAAGGAAACAGCGCAGCCGGAACACGTGTTCGTAAAGGCATGCAAGATCTGAAAAACTTAGCACAAGCAATCCGCTTAGAAGTTCAGAACTCAAAAAACGCTAAATAATAAGAAAGAAATTTTTTATGATGAAAAACCCGGCCTAAGCCGGGTTTTTTTTATTTTATAAGGTGCTGTAATTCAGCAGATATTTTGGCAGCAGTGGCACTGCTTACTTTGGTAAGGGGCAAGCGTACATGGTCGGCGCAAACGCCCAACTCTTTCATGGCTTGTTTAACACCGGCAGGGTTGCCTTCGGCAAACATCAGGCGGGTAAACTCTATCATGCTGTAATGTAACGGGCGGGCGCTTTCGTAATCGCCTTTAAGGCATAAACGCACCATATCCGATATCTCTTTAGGTATTGCGTTACCGATAACCGATATCACACCGGCGCAACCCATAGCTATCATAGGTAAAGTAACCGGGTCGTCGCCTGAAATGAAAAGGAAATTCTTCGGTTTATCCTTCATGATATAGTTGAACTGGTCAAAACTACCCGAAGCTTCTTTAGTGGCAATGATGTTCTTAAAATCATTAGCCAAACGGATAGTGGTTTCGGCGCTTACCATACTGCCGGTACGGCCCGGTACATTATATAAAATGACAGGCAATGGCGCGTTTTCGGCAATGGCCTTATAATGCTGGTAAATACCCTCCTGTGTGGGTTTGTTATAATACGGACTAACCGATAAAATAGCATCATAACCTGCGGTGTCAAATTCTTCCATGCTTTTCAGCACTTCGTAAGTGTTGTTGCCGCCAATGCCGGCTACCAGGGGTACACGGCCATTGTTAAATTTAGCGGTATTGCTCCAAACATCCTTCTTCTCCTGCTTGCTCAGTGTAGCGCTCTCACCGGTTGTTCCTAAGATCACCAGGTACTCAACTCCGCCTCCAATAATATGGTTAACTACTGTCTCGAGGCCACTAAAATCAACTGCTCCGTCTGCCTGAAATGGAGTTACCATGGCAACCCCTGTTCCGTAAAATTTATTCATTATTTGTTTTAAAGGGTGCTAAGATAATAAATAGACCGCTGATTTTTTATGATTTGATTTTAATGATGACGCAGATTTGAATTTGAGCTGCTAAAAAATTCAATGTGATCATTTAAATCATCACTAATCCCCGGTCAGCATAGCGATGAGTTCATTATCTGATATAATAGGAATATTTAACTTATTCGCCTTTTCCAATTTAGCAGGCCCCATATTATCACCAGCCACCAGGTAGTTGAGCTTTGGCGATATACTGCTCAATATCTTACCCCCGTTTGCCTCTATGATATCCTTCAATTCATCGCGCGAATAAGTTTCAAATACCCCCGAAATAATAAACGTCTTCCCCGAAAGGCTTTCACTCGCCAGCACTATTTCTTTCTCTTCGGCTACAAATTGCAGGCCATGGGCTTTCAGTTGTTCTATCTGCTTCACATGTTGCGGGTCGCTCCAGTATTCTACCAGACTTTCCGCTATGCGGGGGCCTATCTCTTCAACCGCGTTAAGTTCTTCAACCGAGGCCGCCATAAGCGCGTCAATATTCTTAAAATAAGCTACCAGCTTTTTAGCCACCGTTTCGCCTACATACCGAATGCCCATCCCAAACAGCACCTTCTCAAAAGGCATTTGTTTTGATTTCTCTATACCTTCCAGCATGTTAGCAATGGAGCGCTCGCCAAAGCGGTCCATCTGTTTCAATTCATCAGCGTGGGTATGCAGTTCGTATATATCGCTGATATGATTAATGAGCCCCTTTTGATAAAAAGCATCAATGGTTTCGTCACCCAATCCGTCAATATTCATTGCCTTACGGCCGATAAAGTGCTGCATCTTACCAACTATCTGCGGCGGGCAACCTTCATCATTTGGGCAGTAATGGTTAGCCTCACCTTCCTTGCGTATCAGTTCCGCATTACACTCGGGGCAATGGGTAATGTATGCGATAGGATGGGCACCTGCCTTTCTTTTGGTTTCGTTCACCCCGGTTATTTTCGGAATGATCTCGCCGCCCTTCTCTACATAAACACTATCGCCCTCATGCAAGTCAAGCCTGATGATCTCGTTGGCATTGTGCAAACTGGCGCGTTTAACGGTCGTTCCCGCAAGGAGCACCGGCTTCAAATTAGCCACCGGTGTAACCGAACCGGTACGGCCAACCTGGTAGGTCACTTTTTCCAAAATGGTCTCAACCGACTGTGCCTTAAATTTATATGATATGGCCCATCGTGGCGATTTGGCCGTAAAGCCCAATTCCTGCTGCTGTGCAAAACTGTTTACCTTGATCACAATACCATCAATATCATAACTCAGGTCAAACCTGTCCTTATCCCATTTGCTGATGAAGGCCAAAACCTCATCAATGCCTTTGCATAACCTGCTATGCTCGTTAACATGGAAGCCCCAGCTTTTAACGGCTTTCAGGCTTTCCCAATGGGTTTTATAAAGCTGCTTATCGGTATATAAAAAATACTGGAAAGAATCCAGCGGGCGTTTGGCTACCTCTGCAGAGTCCTGCATTTTTATGGTGCCCGATGCAAAATTGCGCGGGTTGGCATAAGGCACTTCGCCCGCTTCTACGCGTTCGTTATTTAAACGCTCAAAAGCTTTGAGGTGCATAAACACCTCGCCGCGTATCTCAAAATGATCGGGATAATAGCCTTCGCCAAGTTTTTTCGGGATGCTGTGTATGGTGCGAATGTTGGTGGTAACATCATCGCCCTGTACCCCGTCGCCGCGTGTTACGGCGCGCTGTAGCTTGCCGTTTTGATAAGTGAGACTCATGGATAAGCCATCAAACTTAAGCTCGCATACGTACTCAAAATCATCTCCAATAGCCTTGCGTACCCGCTCATCAAAGTCCACCAGTTCCTGCTCGTTATAGGTATTACCTAAACTCAGCATCGGCCATTTGTGGCGAACGGTTTCAAACTCCTTTGTTATTTCGCCACCTACACGTCGCGTAGGCGAATCATCATATGCAAACTCCGGGAATTGCTTTTCAAGCTCCGCCAGTTCTTTCAACTTAAAGTCGAAATCCATATCGGTTATGGTAGGCATGGCCAGCACATAGTAGTTATAATTATGCTGTTTTAATTCCGCGGTAAGCGCGTCGATCCGGGTTTTAGCTTCTTTAGGCGACATGCAACGAAGATAATAATTTGACTAAATTTTTAATGTGCAAATGTGCCGATATGCAAATGTGCGATGTCCAACCCTTGGGTATTCTTGGGTATTTTCAAATAACATTTTTATCCAACCTGCTCCACTTTCTTATCAATTTCCATCTTCAAACAATCATAACACAAGCAATCCTCGTTATGCACTAAAGGCATAATGTTCGGCAGCTCGCTGCACCAGCAATTCTCGGTACAGCAACCAAACTCAGTTCCGCAACGCGGACAAATCTTTTTTCGCTCGTTAGTATTCATTCAATTTTTGATTTATTGAATAACTGATTTATTGATTTAAAAGAAACAATCAACAAATCAAAAATCAATAACCCGATCATTTTAAAGCAGGGGGGATAAAGTAAGAATATTTCTCCTTGTTCTTTATTCTTTGCTCCTTCATCCCAGGCACCCTACAATATAGCAAAAAACAACCGCATCGCCAAAAATTTAACATATCTTAAACCTTTCACATGCGTATCTATCTTATATTTGAAGCAACCATATCAGCTTATGAAAACCTTACGCCCTACCTTACTTTTTGCTCTCCTACTCACATTCACCACTTTTTGCTTCGCGCAGAACAAATACCAGATCCGCCTCAAGGTATCGCCCATAAAGGCCGAACTCAGATCAATAATTGTTAACCAGGATAGTACCTGCGATGTTTTTATCGGACTGGATCCCGACGGGATAGCACGTGTAGGTACATCCCGACAAGGAACCATTGAATATTGGGGAACCAATGATGGTGCTCACCGCAAAAACAAAACGAAAACCCTCGCCGGGGTGCCCCAGGATTTTTATGATAGTTTTGACGTGGATAAAACCGGAAAACTCAAATCATTCGGTAGGATGGTGGTCGATTATTACACAAGGTTCGACGGTTTTGATAACATAGGCAAAGTGAAATCGATTGACGGGGTGATCTTTAAATATTACGACCGCTTTGATGGCGACCCCAAACTCACCGGCCGGCTTAAATCTGTAGGCGATGACAAGATAACATATTACAGCCAGTTCGATGGTTTTGATAATATCGGAAAGCTAAAAAGCATTGGCAATACCGTGATCACCTATTTCGACAGGTTTTCGGGCCGCGAATACCTGGGCAGGGTAAAATCAGTTAAAGGGACTACACCTACTTTGTACGTTACACAAGAATAATTATTGGGTTATTGATGCGACTGACAATCAATCACTCAATAAATCAATCATTCAAAAATCAATTATTGTCCTCCAACTGGAACAACACTTCAACCGTACATTCAAACGCCGTAGCCATACGCAGGGCCAACACGGTAGAAGGGACAAACTTACCCGTCTCGATAGCGTTTACCGCTTGCCGCGATATGCCGATGTGGGTGGCCAGATCGGCCTGGGTCCAGTTCTTTTTGGCACGCTCAACTTTTATGGTGTTTTTCATACAATGTATTTCCTCCTGGCGATAAACAGCCCGATAAAATAGAAAGCCATCAGGTACATTTCGAGATAAGCAAAGCCTGCATACTTGTCATTCAATACCCCGGCCACGTCCAACAGGCATAGTACCAGCATTAACAGCAGGCTCAAAGCGAAACCGATTACCACCGCCTCAAACTGGATGCGCTGCTTCACCTCGTCTAACGTGCCCATCTGTTTAATGTAGCTGTAAATGTATATGATAAAGGTGATGATGGGTATCACCGAGAGCATAACCGACACGCCTTTATCTAACCCGCCATGTTTTATTAAATAGATGATGGGCAAATAAGTAACGCCCCAAATGAGCGCTGTAATAATAGTGCGTTTTTCCGCCTTTTTTTTGATCGTTGTTTCCATGTCCTTGTTTTTAATTAATAAACAAAGATATGTAAACATTTCATAATGTCAAGTAAACATTGCAAAAAGAATTAAATAGTGGTCTTTAATCAGTATACTAGCCACCCCGTCTTGCGAGGAACGAAGCAATCTCTGCGCGAAAAGGTAGCCAACTTTACTAGGAAAAAAAGCGGCGACTGCACCATCACGTCTTTGCGAGGCACGAAGTAATCTGCGCCGAAAGGTAGCCAACTGTACGAGGAAAAAAGCGACGGCTACACCACCACGTCCTTGCGAGCCACGAAGCAAGCTCTGCGCGAAAAGGTAGACAACTTTACAACTAAAAAAGCGACGGCTACACCACCACGTCCTTGAGAGCCACGAAGAAATCTCTGCGCCGAAAGGTAGCCAACTTTACAAGTGAAAAGGCGACGGCTACACCACCACGTCTTTGCGAGGCACGAAGCAATCTCTGCGCCGAAAGGTAGTCAACTTTACAAGTGAAAAGGCGACGGTTATACCACCACGTCTTTGCGAGGCACGAAGCAATCTCTGCGCGAAAAGGTAGGGAACTTTACAACTAAAAAAGCGACGGCTACACCACCACGTCCTTGCGAGGTACGAAGCAATCTCTGCGCAGAAAAGTAGCGAACTTTACAATCAACAAATAATATTACAAATTTGTATTTTGCACAATGGTTTTCCAAAAGGGAGGATGCGTTTACATTATTACTAATAAACGTAACACGGTTTTATATACCGGCGTAACGTCTGATATTATCGGCCGCATTTGGGAGCACAAAAATAAAGTGCACCCAAAAAGCTTTACGGCCAGATACGGCTGTGATAAGTTAGTTTATTACTGTTGCTATTCAACCATTGTAGAAGCTATTGCGTATGAGAAAGCCATAAAAGGAGGCAGCAGGGATGCGAAATTGAAATTGATCGAATTCATCAATCCCGAATGGAAAGACTTGTATGATGGCCTTGTGGAATAAAGAGCCTTATCGAATAGCACGCGCAGAGATTGCTTCGCTACCGCTCGCAAGGACGTGATGGTTAGTCTTGGCCTAAGCTGGTATTGCTGTTATCTAACAATGTTACGATCCGCGCCACCCCAACCATCCCCAAAACCTCACCCTTCACCTCCACAGCAATAATATCCCCACGCTTCACCAACTGCAAACGCCCTTTAAAAGCCCGGCCCTCATCCAAAGCCAAAAACTGTTTCAGTTTGTAAATGCTTTCCTTCCGGCAAACGTATTCCTCGCCGTTCTTAAAGACGATGAGCCGCACGCACAGCTTTGTGTATGGCTCGATGGCGAAGGTGTTGTTGAGGGAGAGGGGGATGGGGTGCATGATCTTAAATATAAACAAATGCTAATTATTTGAAGAAGCTATAACCTTTATTAACTTTAAATACTATGACAGATGAACAAGTTGGAGAATTAATTTATAAAGAATTTTCTGAAAAGACGTTGGGTGCAACCGAGCAGTATTTAGAAATACATTCACCGGTTTATTTAGACGGTAAACTTGAAATTTCGCGTATTGATAGAGAGGGCCGAATTGGGTTGATTGTCGCTTATTTACCTATTGAAGGAGAGCACTTTTCGTTTGCAGTTTACATTGACTCTGACGCGAGAGAAATTTTTAACGTTGGCATAGAGTCGAGAAATACTGTCTCGTTAAGAGCGACTTCCGAAATATTGGGTCTTACAGAATTAAGCTCGTTTATAAATCTATCCCCGACCAAATCACATAATAGGGGTGATTTAAAAAAGCATGGAAAATCGGCTTATGAATATAGTTTTGTTGAATACGAACCCAATCGCGAAACCGATGCTTTTGAAGATAAGTTACGAAAACTTTTAACAAACTTGAAAGAGCATGAGGCGGATGTTCGGGAGTTAGCCTTAAATTCTAACGCATATATAAATGTGGCAGTTGATTGCCACCATGGCAATCAACATATAGCTGCAACGATAATTGATTTAGAGTGTATTAGGATGCTTAGCGAATTAAACCTGCGAATTGAATTTGATTTTTGGGCTTGGGGAAATCCGTTCAACTAAATAAAAAGAAAGCAAAAAAAGCGATGAAAAACCTCTCATCGCTTTTTTATATTTTCCATCGTCGGTGTCCCCACCGACGATAAACTAAAACTTACGCAGCAAAAACCTCTTTCACCCTATCCGCAGCCTCTTTCAGCAAAATAGCCGATTTAACCTGCAGACCCGAGTCATCCAATAATTTCTTAGCCTCAACAGCATTTGTACCTTGTAAACGTACAATGATTGGTACCGGGATATTGCCAATTTCTTTATAAGCATCAATAACACCCTGCGCCACACGGTCGCAACGCACAATACCACCGAAGATGTTGATCAGGATAGCTTTAACGTTCGGGTCTTTCAAAATAATGTTGAAGGCCGCTTTAACCGTTTGCGCGTTGGCAGTGCCGCCCACGTCCAAAAAGTTAGCAGGCTCGCCGCCGGCAATCTTGATGATGTCCATAGTTGCCATCGCTAAGCCTGCGCCATTTACCATACAGCCCACGTTACCGTCAAGCTTCACATAGTTCAGGTTCGAGTGGCTGGCTTCAACCTCTGTTGGGTCTTCTTCGGCCTCATCGCGCAAAGCAGCAAAATCCGGGTGACGGAACAAACCGTTATCATCCAAATTCACCTTAGCGTCAACCGCCAATATTTTATCGTCCGATGTTTTTAATACCGGGTTAATTTCAAACATCGCCGAATCGGTAGCATCGTAAGCTTTGTATAAAGCGGCAACAAATTTTACCATCTCTTTAAAAGCATTACCGCTCAGGCCCAGGTTAAACGCAATTTTACGCGCCTGGAAACCTTGCAAACCAACCTTAGGGTCAATTTCTTCTTTAAATATCAGGTGCGGTGTGTGCTCGGCAACCTCTTCAATATCCATACCACCTTCGGTACTGTACATAATAATGTTGCGGCCTTTGGCACGGTCAAGCAATACACCCATGTAAAACTCTTTAGTTGCGCTTTCGCCCGGATAATAAACATCCTGTGCAACCAAAATTTTGCTCACTAACTTACCTTCAGGGCCGGTTTGCGGGGTTACCAACGTCATGCCTAAAATAGCGTTGGCACGTTCTTTAACCTCCTCAATGTTTTTGGCCAGCTTAACACCGCCACCTTTACCGCGGCCACCGGCATGTATTTGCGCCTTAATAACTACCCAGTCCGACCCATAGTCGTCCTTCATTTTCTTAGCGGCCTCAACAGCCTGTTCAACGGTATCGGCAACAATGCCTTCCTGAACTCGTACACCAAAACTCTTTAGTATAGCTTTACCCTGGTATTCGTGAATATTCATCTCTTAATTTGAAGTATTTGTGCGGTAAAGCTATTAAATTGAACGGTTAGTATAAAGCTTAATACCATTTTTATTGAACTATTTATGCAAACGATATCGGACGTTGTCCCGATAGCTACCGGGATCGATTCAGATTTTAAAATAATTGACTTTGAAATCAGCGAAATCAACGTAATCATTAAAATCAACGGTCAAGATTTGTGGGCGTTGCCTTCGGCCCGCGCTATCCGTTACAACTCCTCCTTCGCCCGCCATAGCTTTAGCGAAGGCGGGGCCACGGCATTACAGATGCGGGCTTCGTCCGGGCTTTCCACTACTATCCCTAACGCGGGCTTTCGTCTTAATTCTTGATTCTCACATCTTGATTCTAATTTCTCCAGTCAGCAGGGAAGCTTCGGCCAAAAGGGGGCAGAACGTGTAGGGTAGCGTGGTGGGAAGGGCATAGCAATTTTCGCCTGAAGCGTAGGGCGGGAGCGAGCGCAGCAGGGGCGAAAGGTTGCAGCCCGTGAGTTCTGACGGCTTGTGCGGCATGGCCCTGAGCGGAAAGAAGCCTCCTGCTGACAAGCCCTTTGGTTACTTTGTGGCTACAAAGTAACTAAGCCCCTCGCGGCTATGAGCGAGCCTATACAGCTTTATCGAAACCAAGTGTCACCACTTTGTTATTCCGAAACAACAAATTTTGCAGTAATTTGCGTTCAAACACACAAATCATGCGCTTCCCATTATTAATCATCATATTACTATTCATAATCACCACAACCCAAGCCCAAACAACAGTACAACCCGGTGTATCCAAAACTTTATCCGACTACCGCAAAACCCACATCAGCCATCCGCAATACACCTTAACCCTCACCATCCCAGCTGAAAAAAACACCGACATACAAGCTGAAGAAATTCTCACCTTCGAATACATACCAGGCACCGAACCCTTACAACTCGATTTTAAAGAAGATCCCAAACGCATCAAAACCATCACCATCAACGGCAAAGCGGCGGAGATAAAACACAATAAAGAACACCTGCTGCTCGAGTCTAAATACCTGGTTCCGGGCAGAAACATTGTGCAAATAAGTTTCCTCGCAGGCAACGGCGCCCTCAACCGCAACGATGATTACCTTTACGCACTCTTCGTCCCCGATAGGGCAAGAACCGTCTTCCCATGCTTTGATCAGCCTAATTTAAAAGCCACCTTCCTGCTTACCCTTAACCTGCCAACAACATGGAAGGCATTATCCAACAGCCTCATCATCGATTCAACCGTTAACACCACCAATAAAACCTACCGCTTCCGCACCTCGGATACCCTAAGTACCTACCTCTTCTCCTTCACCGCGGGTAAATACTTCACGGCAACGCAAAACATAGGCAAACTCAATCCCGACTTTTTATACCGCGAAACCGACCAAACCAAAATAAAACTCAGCACCGATGCCATATTCAAGGCTCATGCCGATGCTGTAAACTTTTTGCAGGATTGGACACAGATACCTTTCCCCTTCCAAAAAATGGGTTTTGTAGCCGTGCCCGATTTCCAGTTCGGCGGTATGGAACATCCCGGCGAAGTGCAGTATAAAGCATCGAGCCTGTTTTTAGATGCCAGCGCTACGCAGGAGCAGATCATTGCCCGCCTAAACCTCATCGCCCACGAAACCGCGCACATGTGGTTTGGCGATATGGTGACCATGGATTGGTTTAACGATGTATGGATGAAAGAAGTGTTTGCCAACTTTATGGCCGACAAGGTAACCGGCTCGCTGATGGGAGAGGAGACCTTCAACCTCAAATTTTTAACCGACCATTTCCCCGCCGCTTACGGTATCGACAGAACACCCGGTGCTAACTCCATCCGCCAACCGCTCGATAACCTAAAAGATGCAGGCTCACTTTACGGCAATATCATCTACCACAAAGCCCCCATTATGATGCGCCAGCTGGAACTGCTGATGGGTAAAGAAAACTTCCAGAACGGCCTGCGCGAGTACCTTAAAACCTACGCCTACCGCAACGCCACCTGGCCCGACCTGATCAAAATACTTGATAAATACACCACCGAAGACCTCAACACCTGGAACAATACCTGGGTAAACCAACCCGGCAGGCCGGTATTCAACTATAGCCTTGTATCTAAAAACGGAAAAATAAAACGCTTTTTACTGATACAGCACGCTGAGCACGGCGCCCCGCGTACATGGCCGCAAAGTTTCGACGTAACGTTATTTTGGGGTGGCCAGCAGCCCAAAACCATTACAGTGAATATGACTAAAGGCGTATTCGATTTTAAAGAAACGGAAGGGATGAAACGCCCCGCTTACATCCTGTTCAACTCCGGCGGCGAAGGTTATGGCTTGTTCCCAACCGATGGAGATCTGTATAACTCGCTGGATAATATCCAAAGTCCGTTACAGCGCACCTCGGCTTATATTTCACTGTACGAGAACATGCTGGCAGGCCGCTATATCAAACCTGAGGCTTTGCTCAATGTTTATACCCATGCCCTCGGCACCGAAAAAGAAGAAATGAGCTTGAAACAAATAACGGGATATATCAGCAGTATTTACTGGCAGTTTATCAATCCCCAAACCCGCCTCAAAGTAAACGAAAACCTGGAGAACGCTTTATGGCAGGCCATGCAGCAGCAAACTGCTGCCAACAATAAAAAGATACTGTTCAGCACTTATCAAAGTATTTATTTGAGCGCCAATGCTCGTAGCAATATCTATAATGTATGGAAGCAGCAACAGCCACCCGCGGGTGTAAAACTATCCGAAGAAGATTATACCGGCATGGCTTTCTCACTCGCCCTTCGCAATGATGCAGATACCACCATCCTTACCCAACAGTACGCCCGAATTACCAATCCCGACAGGCAAAAACGTGTCCAATTTATTCGCCCGGCACTATCAAATGATATTAAGGTGCGCGATCAATTCTTTGCCAGCCTGGCCGATTTAAAGAACCGTGCAAAAGAAGCCAATGTACTCACTGCCCTCGGCTACCTGCACCACCCGCTAAGGCAAGCCACATCAGTAAAGTATTTAGCTAAAAGTTTAGATATGTTGGAGACCATCCAGTCAACCGGCGATATCTTCTTCCCTCAATCGTGGTTATCATCAACTTTCGGCAGCTACCAAAGCGCCGAAGCCGCGCACATCGTCACCGAATTTTTAGCCGCGCATCCCAACTACAACGAAAAACTAAAAGCCAAAATTCAACAAAGTACCGATAATTTGATACGCGCAAGTGGTAAGTTAGTGCCAAGGGTGGTGGTGATTGAATAGAGCACGGGGTAGATTTGACAACTTTTTAAATTTGTCAAATCTGTAAGCGGAATAAATTTCATTTGCACATCTGCACATCCCCACATTTGCACATTTATATTAAATTTGCCCCATGCTCAAAGTCCAGTCCATCAAAAAATCGTACGGTAGTTTGCAGATACTAAAAGGTGTTGACCTCACTGTTGAGCACGGCGAGATCGTATCCATCGTTGGCGCATCCGGAGCGGGCAAAAGTTCTTTGCTTAATATTATCGGTACTTTGGATAAGGCAGATTCGGGCACTGTATCTATTAAGAACGCCGATGTAAGCAAACTCAGCAAACGCCAGCTCAGTAATTTCAGGAACAAAGAGATCGGTTTTATTTTTCAGTTCCACCACTTATTGGCCGAGTTTAACGCGCTCGAAAATGTATGTATCCCGGCTTTCATCGCAGGCACATCAAAAGCTGAATCAGAAAAAAAAGCAAAGAGTTTATTAGAAATGCTTGGCTTAAGCGATAGGCTCCATCATAAACCCAACCAGCTATCCGGTGGCGAGCAGCAACGCGTTGCAGTAGCAAGGGCTTTGGTAAATAATCCTGCTTTGATACTGGCCGATGAACCATCGGGTAACCTGGATTCAAAAAACGCGCGCGAATTGCACCAGTTGTTTGTTGATCTGCGCCGCGATTTTAAGCAAACCTTTATTATCGTTACGCACAACGAAGAGTTAGCTAATATTTCCGACCGTAAGGTATTGATGAAGGATGGGTTAATTGTTGACCATTTATAACAGCAGATATGAGCGTTTTAATAACAGCGGCAAATTCGGCACAGGCATATAAGCTTAAAAGCCTGTTGAGTAAAATTGAAAATGTTTTACTGGGCGATTATTTAGATATACCCGAACTGATGGTGAAAAGTGGTGCGATGATAAAAACACCAAATCCTGAAAGCCCCTCATTCGCGCACGAAATGCTGACACTTTGTTTGGATAATGGTATAAGCATGCTGCTGCCACTCAGAAAAAGCGAATTATTGCCCCTGGCCCAGTCGCGTCAATTGTTTTTAGAGTTTGATATCCAACTCATCATACCAAAAACAGAACTGATAAATCGGCATCCTAATATAAGCGATGGCAGCATTGTAGTGATGAACAGGAGCGAGGTAATAGCCGGAAATAGGGAAGTAAACCACCCGCATGAGCTTACTGATGGCGTTTTTAGTATTGCAGACTCCGGAGCATACCATATTTTTACTGCCGACTAATGTTTAATTACGCAGATATCGACCCGCAAAAAAAAGCCTTCGTTTTCGAATTGGACGATGTGCTGTATCCCGAAAAAGACTACCTTTTGCAGGTTTACTATCTTTTTGCCGGATTTTTAGAATATAAGGAGTTGCTTGATGCCAAAGTACTCATTAAATTAATAACAGAAACTTACGAACAGGAAGGCAGCGCCCATATTTTCGACCGTGTACAGGAAAAATTTCTGATTGACGAACAATACCGCTATAACTTTAACCTGCTGCACAGCACCGCAAGGTTACCATTAAAATTGCTGCTGTATAAGAATGCTTTAGCCCTTTTGCAGGAGATAGTGATCGATCGTAAACAGATATTTATACTCACCAACGGCAACCCGCAGCAGCAGCTCAATAAAATAAGGCAAACCGAGTGGCATGGCCTCGAAAATTATCTTACCTGCTATTTTGCGGATGAGATTATACCCAAACCAGAGCCCGATGCCCTGCATTACATATTAAAAACGCACAACCTTGAGCGCCGCGACATAGTAATGATAGGCAACACCGAAACCGACGAACTCTGCGCCGCAGCCGCGGGAGTTGATTATTTAGAGTTTTACCAGGGGTAGATAAATGCGAAATTCGAAAATGTGCGTATGTGCAAATGACTAATTGCTTCTAAACCCTGTCATTTCGGCCAACAGGAGAAAACTTTACAAAGCGATATTCGAAAGAGAGTGGATCTTCATTTGTACATCTGCAAATACGCACATTGTTCCCACATTTGCACAATTATTGCTACCTTTAATAGTTAAATAGAATATAATGACTACGACGACACTTCAGGTTCCTGATTTTCTGGAAGAAAATCATAATGATACCGTCCGTTTTCTTGCAGCTAAATTGTATGAGTCTGGGAAGTTGTCATTGGGGCAAGCTGCAGAGATGGTTAGCCTAACCAAAGCAGAGTTTGCCGAAATTCTTGGCGATTATGGAGTGAGTTATATCAATTATTCATACGATGATGTAATGGCCGATGTCGCAAGAATTTCAAAATGACAAGACATTAAGTAATGATCGATTTACCTAAGTCTTTTTTGTTTTTTTCGATATTTTCTGATAGCGAGAACGAATAAAAATACATAGAGAATTATAAAAACGAGAAAGACTGTTTCGCAGCTCCCTCTGACAAGTTCTTCTTTTGAATATGTACCAAACAACTTTCTCAACGCCAAATTAGTTATTGAAGTAAGTACGATAATATTTTGGATTATCATGGGTAAAACCAAAGTGAAGTTTAGATTGTCGTCCTCTTTTGAGTCTGGTGAAAGCCAAAAAAATATTGTAGATATACCATAGTTTATCAAGTAGAACGTACCCAATGTAGAAACGGAAATCAGTAAAATTTTAAAAATATCAGCCTGCCAAAATAATTTACTATCAATAATGAATAAGCTTAATGGAGCAGGTAATATTAAAGAAGCAGTTATTATTGCGAGTTCTTCTGCTCTATTAAGATTTATATCTTTTAAGTTAAACTCCATAATTAAAGGTATGAAATTTCTAATAAGAGTATAATATGATATTTAACCTCTCTAATCCACCAACTCCCGCAGATCCACCGGTACTACCCGCGAAATCCCTTGCTCAACAATAGTAACCCCGTAAATAATATCGGCGCTGGCAATGGTGCGTTTATTATGCGATACGATGATGAATTGCGATTCGCTGGAGAATTTGCGGATGATGTTATTGAACTTATCAATATTGGTATCATCCAGCGGCGCGTCAACCTCATCGAAAATACAGAATGGGGCAGGTTTTAACAGGTAAAGCGAGAACAAGATAGCCGTTGCCGTCAAAGTCTTTTCACCACCCGAAAGTTGATTGATAGACAATGGCCTTTTTCCTTTTGGTTTTGCAATAATGTCGATATCTGAATCAAGCGGGTTATTCGGGTCCGACAGGATCAGATCGCAAGAATCCTCTTCGTTAAACAAGGAACGGAATACCTTGATAAAGTTCTCGCGTATCCTGCCAAAGGCATCCATGAATTTTTCGCGGGCGGTATCGTCAATCTCCTGTATCGTTGCCATTAACGATGCTTTGGCTTCCGCCAGATCTTTCTTTTGCGCCTGTATAAAGGTATAACGCTCGTTCATTTCGTTATAAGCCTCAACGGCCATGGGGTTTATGGCGCCAAAATCATCGAGCTGCCTTTTTAACTTTTCGGTTTTATCACGCAGGCCTTCTTCGGTATCATCTGCGGGTACCTCTGTATCTATCAGGTCTTGAATATCAATATTAAACTCAACCGAAAGGCGCTCTTTTAAAGCATTCAGTTCCAGTTTAAGGTTATTCTTTTTATCCTTTAACTCATTTTCTGCTTCTTCAAAATTATCCTTATTACGCCTTAATATAGTTACCTGGTTTTCGGTTTCCGTGATCGCGTTGCGTGCGCCCGCATAATCTTCCTCCGCCTGTTGTACAGCTTTTTCCAGCTCATCTTTTTGGCTGTACATTTCAAGCAGGTCATCATCCGAGTGATCGGTATGCTGCAGTATCTCCATTATCGCGGCTTTTACAACCGTCAACTCTGTGCTGTTTATTTTGATACGTTTATCCAGGTTTTCCTGCTGCGTTTCGCGATAATCAAGGTCTTTTAACAAACCTGATACCTTATTTTGCTGCTGATGGAATTTGATGTTCTCCTGGTTATACTGGTTTGATCGTACGGTTACCATTTCGGCCAATTCCGCAAAGGTAATTTGCTTTTCGGCGAGCAGGTCGCCTTGTATCTCTTTTTGAGTTTTATACTCTTCGAGGGCAGGGGTCAACTTTAAAGCCTCATCAGTTATGCTGGCTATTTTGCGCGCAATATCATCTTTGCGGTTACGGCTGCTTTCAATAAAGGTTTGGTACTGCTCCCGGCGGGTTTGCACGGTCACCAGTTCAGTATTCAGGCGGTTCAATTCCTGTTGCTTCTGATTGATTTCGGCTTGTTTACCCGATGCTTTCAATGATGTTAAACGGCTTTGCAACTCTTCGATCTTGGATCTGTATTTTGTAATTTCGTTATCGGCGACCTTAATTTCCTTAGCCAGATTTTCTAAGTTTTTGGCACGTCCAATGCGCTTACCTTCAAACAAACCCACCGAGCCACCGGCCATGGTCAGTTTCGATTTACTGAATTTGCCGCTCTTACCCAATATAATGGCATTGCCGGGTAGTTCGCTGCTGTTTAGGTCCGCTTCGGTACCATCGTTTACCAGGTAAACATTGTTGAGCAAATGGTTACATAATGGGAGGTACCTGCTATCAACCTCAATTACATCTAATGCTGCAATCCAGTTTTCATGCAGGTGGCGTGCCGGTATATCTTTAGCATAATTACTCAATACAAAAAACTGCGCCCTGCCCCGCGATGAACTGCTTAACAGGTTTATAGCTTTTATGGCTTCATCATAGCTTTCAACCACGTAGTGGTTCATAAAAGGCTCAAGGTAGTTTTCAATAGCCACACGGTAAGCCTCATGGCAAAACAACACATCGCTAAATAACGGCGCGTTTTTGGCCCAACTGGTATTACCCTTTAAAAACCGTATCGACTCGGGGAAGCCTTCCAGGTTATCCACCAAACTCTTGGTCAGGTTGTACTCATTTTGTTTGGCATCCAGTTTACGGCTTTCCCGCGTAAGGGTATCCTTTAAAAAATTAAGCTCTTCTTCGGTATCTTTTATTTGCTGATTAAGCTTATTTTCCAGGTCAACAGCCAGTTGGTGTTCTTTTTGCAATATCCCGGCCTGGCTTTCCAACCCGGTAATGGCTTCATTAAAGCTGGATAGCTCAGCCTCTTTACTGCTGGCATCTTCCATATTGCGCTGGCTTTCCTGCTCCAAAGCCTGTTGCTGAATCTTCAGTATGTCGAGGTCTTTCTCCGCCTTATAAATTTGGTTTTGCAGGCGGTTATTGATGTTGACGATCTCATCCAACTCTGCCTTTGCCGCTGCCTGTTCCTGCCGCGATTCATCAACCGTAGTTTTCAGTTCGCTTACGTTTGCACGGATGGTCTCAAAAGTTTCCTCCTCCTGCATCCGCTCTTCTGATAGGCGCTTAATGTTGTACAGTACGTGATTAAGTTCTTTTGTATCGCGCTCCAACTCTTCGCTCAAACGCTTTTCCTTATCCTGCTGCGATCGTAGCTGCTCGTTCTTTATCTTTTTCTCGCTCTCGTACGCACGTATTTTGCCCACATATTCATTAGTGGCTTTTTGCTGTACCGATAAGTTTTTCTCTTTGGTAAGGCTGTCCAGCTTTTGTTGCTGTAAAGCCGCTTCTAATTTATCTATTGCTGCAACAATCCCGGTTTTCCCTTCGCGTTGCTTCTGTTCCAGGTCTTCAATTCCCGCCAGCGACTCACTAAAGGATACTATCCTGAACGATGCCAGCATAATACTCAGGGTTTTATACTGCTCCTTTATCTTATAATAACGCTCGGTTTTTTTTGCCTGGTTCTCTAATGTTTTCAGGTTTTTTTCTATCTCAAAAAGCAAGTCTTCAACCCGTTCCAGGTCGGCTTCGGTATCTTTAAGCTTATTAAAAGTTTGCTTTTTGCGAAGCTTGTATTTTGATATGCCCGATGCTTCCTCGAACAAGTTACGGCGCGAGTTCTCCTTATTGCTGATGATCTCTTCTATCATCTTCAGCTCAATGATAGAGTAGGAGTCCGCCCCTATTCCTGTGTCCAGGAATAGGTCGGTAATATCCTTCAGGCGGCATTGTACATCATTCAGCCAATATTCGCTTTCGCCGCTGCGGTACAATTTGCGTGTAATGGTAACTTGCGAAAATTCGGTAGGCAGGATGTTCTTTGTATTATCGAACGAAAGTGATACTTCGGCCAGGTTACCCGGCTTACGGGTTTTGCTGCCATTAAATATCACGTTCTCCATTTTTTCGGAGCGTAACATACGGGTGCTTTGCTCGCCCAGTACCCAGCGTATGGAGTCAACCACGTTCGATTTTCCGCAGCCGTTAGGGCCAACAACGGCAGTGATGCCCTCGTTAAAATTGATGGTGATCTTATCACCAAAACTTTTAAACCCTTTAACTTCTAAACGTGTAAGCTGCATTTTTTACTGAACGGCCCTCATCAAATTCTGAACCTTAAATAAAGCATAAATAATTCAAATTTTAAAACCAAAGGGGCTTTTTTTGAATAATTTGCACATAAATAAAAGCGCTTAGAACTCTAAGCATAAAATCCTATTTTTGCAGTCCGTTAAAAAGAGTTATCATATGAGTATTGGTTTATCCGAACAAGAGATATTTCGCCGCGAGGCAATGCAGCAGCTACGTAATTTAGGTATCGATCCTTATCCTCCTGAAACATTCCCTGTGAATGTTACTGCAAAGGATATTGCCGAAAACTTTGAAGCTAACCAAAGCGCATACCAGGATGTAACCATAGCCGGCCGTATTATGAGCCGCCGTATTATGGGCAGCGCTTCGTTTGCCGAGATACAGGATGCAACAGGCCGCGTGCAGCTGTACATTAAGCGCGATGATATATCTCCCGATGAGGATAAAACCCTATACAATACCGTATTTAAAAAGCTGTTGGATATTGGCGATTTTATTGGTGTAAAAGGATATGTATTTATTACTCAAACAGGCGAGATATCTGTTCACGTAAAGGAATTGACGATCTTGTCAAAATCATTAAAACCGCTACCCGTTGTTAAGCGCGACGAGGATGGTACCGTGCATGATGCCTTTACCGACCCGGAAATGCGTTACCGCCAGCGTTACGTGGATTTAACGGTTAACCCGGAGTTTAAACAGATATTCATCAACCGCTCAAAAATTATCCGCACCATGCAGGGCTATTTTGATAGCAATGGCTGGATGGAAGTAGAAACACCGATATTACAGGGCGTACACGGCGGTGCCGCTGCAAGGCCTTTCAATACCTTTCACAATACTCTGGATATGCCTTTGTTTTTGCGCATAGCCAACGAATTATATTTAAAAAGACTGATAGTAGCAGGCTTTGACGGCGTTTATGAGTTCGGTAAAATGTTCCGTAACGAGGGTATGGACCGCACCCACAACCCCGAGTTTACGTCGGTTGAGATATATGTGGCCTATAAAGATTATATCTGGATGATGGCTATGGTTGAGGAATGTTTGGAAAAAGTTGCCCGCGCTATTCATGGTTCGCCTTTGGTTAAATTTGGCGAGCATGAGATCAACTTTGCGGGTCCGTACGAAAAGCTTTCTATGTATGACAGTATCCTGAAATATACAGGTATCGATGTATCAGCAATGGACGAGGCCGGCTTGCGCGAGGTATGTAAGCAATTGAGCATACAGGTTGACCCAACTATGGGCAAAGGAAAACTGGTTGACGAAATATTCAGCGAGAAAGTTGAGCACCACCTGATACAGCCAACATACATTACCGATTACCCTATCGAGATGACGCCGCTTGCCAAAAAGCACCGCAGCAAACCCGGTTTGGTAGAGCGTTTTGAGCTGTTTGTAATGGGTAAAGAAATTGCCAACGCCTATACCGAGCTAAACGACCCTATCGATCAGCGCGGCCGTTTGGAAGAGCAATTGATATTAGCCGGCCGTGGCGATGAAGAAGCTATGGCGATGGACGAAGACTTTCTTCGCGCACTGGAATACGGTATGCCGCCAACATCGGGCCTTGGTATCGGTATCGACCGCCTGGTGATGCTGATGACAGGGCAGACCACCATACAGGAAGTACTCTTCTTCCCGCAAATGCGCCCCGAAAAGAAAGCCAAAGTGGTAACCATTGAAGACTTTACAAATATCGGCATCCCGGCCGAATGGGTGCCTGTGCTTAACAAAATGGGCTTCAATACCATTGAGGAATTAAAAGCGGGCAACCCCAACAAAGTATTTAACGACCTTGGCGGGATGCGCAAAAAATTAAAGCTTGATATTGCCATGCCTGCAAAGGATGAGGTGATGGCATGGTTCGTGTAAATAAAGCAAAGCCCGCGTTAGGGATAGAAGCGGAAAGCCCGGAGTCCGCTTCTATCAGCGGCGAGGACTTGTAGCGTATAGCCCGGGCCGCAGGCAACGCCCCAAAAGAAGTTACAATTGAACCTCTTTTTCTACCCCTTCTTATTTTATATTTTAAAAGGACCCCCTCAACTATTTCCCAACATCCGTTGATACTTTACAAAAACTTAATCGAAAGTTAAGATTTTCAAAACTTTGGCACGAAATTGATTGTATACTTTTATAATCCATAGAAATGCAAAGCGTTATGATAAACACCAGCCTGGAAATAACCGAAAACGAATACCTGATTAAACTTAACCGTAGTAAGTTTAACCTGTCATTTATCCGCAGCCTGCTAAAAATTGTAGAGGTTTCTGATCAGTCGGAAAACGATGCCATTTACGACCGTGATTTTGGCGATGACTTGCAGGCATCAAAATCTGATTACTACAGCCACCTTGATGAAAAGTAAGCGTTTGCACGCTCCGTCTATCATCAAGATAAATTGCCTTTAAAACTGTTGGCGGTAACCACCGCGTACAACCTGTTGTTTATCCATTTGGCCCATCTGCGCTTTCATCATTTTTATCTGTTCGGCCAATAATTTATTTGTATCCGCTTTAGTAGCTTCTTTTAAATACTGTTCAGCTTCGCGTTTATTGCGTTTTGCCATCGATATCCCGGCAAGGCTTAATTTAGCCAGGGCGGTATTGTGCGACATTTTCATGCCTAAAGACAGTGCCTTCTTAAAATACTTTTCGGATTTTAACGGCGCTGTGCGCGACTCGATCAAGCCCATTAACAGGTTGTAATAACCATGCTGGGTTCTGTGCAGTTCTTTTTCGTAATCGTTTATTTTTAACAGCGCAGCCTGTGCCTGGTCCATTTTTTCTTTACGCATATGGTATTGCGCAAGCAACATATTCTCGTTTAAAAAATAAGTAAGTAACACCAGCGCGCCAATAACAAATACCAGCACACCCCACCACCAAAAGCCAAAAACACATAGTGCCACAGCAGCACCAAAAACTATACAAGAAGTAACTAACCTGATTATATTCGACATAATTTTTTGTTCGTTTAAAAACAGTGCAAATATCCGTTTATTTGTATTGTTAACCAATAGCTGTTTTACATTTATGTCGATTGATTTGGAGGCCTCATGGCTGCATGTTTTAAAGGGCGAGTTTGAGAAGGATTACATGGTAAAACTCAAAGCTTTTTTAAAACACGAAAAGGAAGCAGGCTATAAAATATACCCTAAGGGTAGCGATATTTTCAATGCCTTTAACCAAACACCTTTTGATGAAGTTAAGGTAGTTATTTTAGGGCAAGACCCATATCATGGCGCAGGCCAGGCACACGGCCTTTCGTTTTCGGTTCAACGCGGTGTGCGCATACCGCCATCATTACAAAATATTTATAAAGAGCTGGTAACCGATATACCGGGCTTTGTTACCCCAAACCATGGCGACCTTACCGAATGGGCAAAACAAGGAGTACTATTGCTTAATGCGACGTTAACAGTACGCGAGGGCGAGGCCAACGTACATCAAAACTCGGGCTGGGGAACTTTTACTGATAAGGTAATACAGGAAATATCCGATAAAAGAGATGGTGTTGTATTTATACTATGGGGCAGCTTTGCCAAAAGTAAAGCTAAATTTATAGATGCCAATAAGCATACTATACTATCGGGTGTGCACCCATCACCATTATCTGCACATGGGGGCTTCTTTGGCAGCAAGCCATTTTCAAAAACGAACGAGATATTAGCGCGCGAAGGCAAACAACCCATCGACTGGCAAATTCATTAACTAATGCCGGGTAAAGTAGAGTGGATAATGGCTTCGCCAAAGCCAAGGTAAACACAGTAGCGTGCTATCATATCCAATACTAATAGGTTTTTATGCTTTTTGTATCCTTCAGTTTCAAAAGCGAGTAACATATCGCTGCCCCCTGCCGATACATAATAATGCAGTTCACCCTTTTTGGGCTTAAAACTTGCTTTAACCAAATCTACCACACCTATTTTGAGTTTACTTTCTGTATCGTGTATCGTTTGCTTTTTTGAAGCACCACTTTCTGATATAGATATTAAATAATTCGAGTTCATAGTAGTTGGTTTAGTAACAAACAGCAATTATTAAACCAATGCAATATTATAGGTAGCTTGCTGTATGATTTGCTTGCTTAATTAACTTTTACTAAAATATACCAGCCATATTTAACCTTTATGCACATAAGCCCGGCAGCTTTGGCTGTCCGGATGCTGAGAACGTATCAAAGTATAATTAATATGTAGTATATCTGCTACATACATTTTGAGTGTTGTTAAACCAGCACGCTGTGCTTTTTTCTAAGCTCTTCATAAAGCACAATAACTTTTCGTTGCAGTGCATTTATTTCTTCTTCCCTTTCGGCGATCTTTTTCTTCACCGCGTCGATCAGTAATTGTTGGGGCTCTTCATTTTGCTCTTCTTCTTCGTCCGACAGGAGTCTTGTTACAGGTACGCCGAATACATTTGCAATTTGCTCAATACGCGATAAGTTAACATCGGTAATACCGGTTTCAATTTTAGAGAAAGCCGGGATAGATATACCTAAGCGGTTTGCAATATCTTCCTGGCTCCAGTTGTGCTGGTGCCTTAGCATACGGATGTTTGTCGCCAAAATTTTCATTTCTTTCTGTTGTTTTTCAAGGATGTAGGGTAGATGTTCAATAATAATACAAGCAATAACGCATTGCATTACAAATTTGTACGAAAGTAATATCCAAAAAGTTACAATGCTTACTTTTTAGTAAATAAAAATGTCATTTCGATCCGTTTGCGGGAAAGAAATGACATGATAGGGGAAAGGTGTGTCAGAAAAAAAACTTTATACAGCCGGGTCGGTGCTGCCCGCTCCGTGCAGATCTGCTAAGCTGGTGTTTTGCATAGTAGTATCCTTGTACCTGAAAACAAGAGGGAATATAACAGCAATTACCAAGGCGTATCCTGCAAAAGAAAGCCAGATGCCGTGCCAGTTTTTGCTCTGATCGGCATAGGTAAAGAAATGCTGTATCACGGCACCACTGATAATGCTGCCGAAAAATGCACCGAAGCCATTTACCATCATCATGAACATACCTTGCGCACTGCCGCGTATTTCGGCAGGAGCCAGAGTTTCCACGAATAGCGAGCCTGAAATATTAAAGAAATCGAAAGCCATACCATATACAATGCATGACAGGATGATCATCCATAAACCGCTATCAGGATCAGCGAAAGCGAATAAACCAAACCTTAACACCCAGGCCAGCATACTGATGAGCATAACGTATTTTATACCGAATTTACGTAAGAAGAACGGTATGGCTAAAATGAACAGCGTTTCGGATACCTGTGATATGGACATAATGATGGCAGGATATTTTACGGCCAGCAGGTCTTTATAAGCAGCAACGTTTTTAAAATCGTGAATGTAAGTATCGCCATAAGCATTTGTTAATTGCAATGCTGCGCCCAATAACATCGAGAATGCGAAGAATATGGCAAATTTTGGCATTTTGAACAATTCGAATGCGTTTAGACCGAGCTTTGCCTTGAGTGATGTTTCGGTCTTTTTGTTTAACAACGGCGGGCATTTTGGTAGAGTGAACGAATAGATACCCAACGCTAATGATACTGCCGATGCGATATAAAACTGGTTTGCCGAAGTTTCGTTATGCGTTAAGCTTACCACCCACAGTGCGGCAATAAAGCCTATTGTTCCCCAGATGCGGATAGGTGGATAGTCTTTTACTACATCTTTACCTGTGGCTTTTAAAGCCGAGTAAGCTACGGTAATAGAAAGCGATAAAGTTGGCATATAGAATACCATGTTTAATAATATCACCCAAAAGAATGCCGTAGGATTAGTTACCATTGGTATACTGAACAAAACCATAGCACCTAAAATGTGCATAATGCCATAAAGTTTTTCGGCATTAATAAGTTTGTCGGATATGATACCGGTAATGGCAGGCATAAATATGGCCGAGATACCCATAGTGGAAAAGATAGCCCCGAACTGCGCGCCAGACCAGCCTTTATTTTGGAACCAGTAAGCACCTATGGTAATGAGCCATGCCCCCCAGATAAAAAATTGCATAAAATTCATCAGTATTAAGCGGAACTTAATATTCATACAGCAGCAGGTTTTATATTATGTTAGATAATTAAAAACGGAAAGTAAGGAAATAAAAGTAAAAAGCGAAAATTATGAGGCGATAATTTAAAAGCTATTAGGCGAGAAAAAATAAAATTTGCTTTTATTGGCGTATAAACAAACGATTATTGTTTGTTATGTTGAAAATTAAACACATTTTGAAATTGGCGAGTTGTGTCGGTAACATACATATTCCATCTTACCTCTTCCATATTACATCAAATCAGGATGCCTTCCTCTTATTCAGTTCATCCCTTATTTTAGCAGCCTTCTCATAAGATTCTTCGGCCAATGCTTCAGATAGTTTTGATTTTAGCTCATCGGTACTTAAACCGCCGTAGCCACCACCTGTTGCGGCTGTAGTAACCGCATTCTCTTCGTTAGGCTCATTAATGTTTTCGAGGTAAACAAAATCATTACCCTCAATAACTATCCCTGCCGATGACAGGATGAACTCGTAAGTAAATATAGGGCACTCAAACCTTACGGCCATGGCTATGGCATCACTGGTGCGGGCATCTATCTCCACTACTTTTTTGCCATCGCTGCAGATGAGCTTGGAGTAAAATATACCATCCACCAGGTTGTAAATAATGATCTCCTGTATGTTAATGCTGTAAGCTTGCGCGAAACTCTTGAACAGATCGTGCGTTAAGGGGCGGCTGGGTGTCATCTTCTCAATCTCGATGGCAATGGCTTGTGCCTCAAAGCTGCCTATAATAATAGGTAACCTGCGGCGGCCGCTAACTTCGCCTAATACCAACGCGTATGCACCCGACTGGGTTTGGCTGTATGACAAACCTACTATGTCGAGCTTAATTTTTTTCATGCTATTACCCATCACAACCTAATCGTCAGTCTTTTATATTATGAAGCCTTTAATTGTTTAACAGCTTCAATTAGTTTTGGTACAACTTCAAACGCGTCGCCAACAATACCATAATCGGCAACTTTAAAGAACGGCGCTTCGGGATCCTTGTTTATCACTACAATAACCTTTGACGAACTGATACCCGCTAAGTGCTGTATAGCGCCCGAAATTCCTATCGCAATATACAAATTTGGACTGACAGCTATACCGGTTTGTCCAACGTGTTCGCTGTGTGGCCTCCAGCCCGCATCAGATACAGGTTTTGAGCATGCCGTTGCCGCACCTAACAGGTTGGCCAGCTCTTCAATCATACCCCAGTTTTCGGGGCCTTTTAAGCCACGCCCTGCTGATACAACCAGCTCAGCATCAGGTAATGATACCTTATCTGTAGCTTTTACTATTTCTTTGATGATGGTTTTAAAATCAGATTCTTTTACTTCCGAATTGAAATCTTCAACAGTAGCTGTACCACCCGTTTCCACAACTTTATAGCTGTTTGGTGTTAATGAGATTACTTTATTTGCTGATGTCAGTTCAACAGTCGCAAATGCTTTTCCCGAAAAGGCTGTCTTTTTTAATTTAAAAGCACTACCTGCTTCAGGCAAACTTACCGCGCCATCTGCCACACCGGCCTCCAACTTAACACCTATCCGCGGGGCCAAACCTTTTCCCGAAAAGGAATTAGATAGCACAACAATATTTGCCCCCTCTTTTTTAGCAGCCTCGGCAATTACCGACGCGTAGGCCTGGTTAATGAAGCTTTTTAGTTTATCGTTGCTTACATTAAGCACTTTAGCAGCTCCGTATTTACCTAAAGCGGCTAATTCGCCTGCAGCAACATTGCCGATTGATATGGCAACAAGGTTGGTATTATTCTGATCAGCTATGGCCTTAGCGTAAGAAACCGCTTCGAAAATTGACTTCTTAAACTTGCCATCGGCATTCTCCGCGTATATTAAAACTGACATGTGTCGTAGTTATTAAGTTCTTGTGTTATAGTTAGTCGTTGTTGTTCCCCCTTTAGGGGGTTAGGGGGCTAAAAAACCCTCGCCTCGTTATGTAACAAATCAATCAGTTTGGCGGCATCATCTGCCGGTACCAATTTAACCGCGCCACGTGGTGCAGGTGTTTCAAAGCTGATAATTTCTGATAATGTTTTTATCTCTTTCGGTTCGATGACGTTCAAAGGTTTGGTACGTGCCGACATGATGCCACGCATATTGGGTATCTTCCACTCGGCAACACCCTCTGCAGTACCCGCTACAAAAGGGAAGGGGATAGTAATTACTTCTTTACCGCCTTCAATCTCACGCTCCACTGTCGCGCTTGTACCATCAATATCTAACTTTTTGATGATGGATACCGATGGGATATCTAAAAATTCACCAATCATACCCGCCACCTTAGCACCGTTATAGTCAATCGACTCGCGGCCGGTCAGTATAAGGTCAAATGCGTTTGCTTTGGCGTACTCCGCTATTTGGTAAGCTACAAAATAAGCGTCGTGCGGTTTTGCGTTTATCCTAACGGCATCGTCGGCGCCAATGGCCAAAGCTTTGCGGATGGTTGGTTCTGTATTAACTTCGCCAACATTAATAACGGTTACCGTACCTTTACCACCTTCGGCAAGTTCAACGGCACGTGCCAAAGCAATCTCATCGTAAGGATTTAATATAAACTGTACACCCGCAGTATTAAATTGGGTGTTGTTATCGGTAAAGGTTATTTTTGTGGTCGTATCGGGAACGTTACTTATGCAAACTAATATTTTCATCAGTTATGAAATTGGTTTGTACAAAATTAATTAAAAATACAGCGTATAAAAACACAAAATGACACGATTAGATAAGTTGCTCGATTTTTTTAAAGATGAACCTAACGACGAATTTTTAAAATACGCCCTTGCCACTGAATATTTACGACTAAACGAAACAGATAAGTCTTTGTTTTACTATGAGGACCTTATTAAAAACCACCCGCGTTATGTAGGTACTTATTACCACCTGGGCAAATTGTACGAAGCGCTTAACCGGAAAGATGATGCTGTAAAAACTTACGAAACAGGTATGCTCATTGCCAAGGACTTGCGCGACAACCATGCCCTATCCGAACTGCAAGCTGTGTACATGGAACTTAAAGGTTTTGATGATGATGACGATGATTATTGATTAATTGATGTTAAGAAAACGCCATTTCATTTTTCTTCGCGATGTGTTTTTTTACACGCTTACCTCATTCGGTGGCCCGCAGGCGCATATAGCTATTTTGCTGCGCGAGTTTTCCGAAAAGCGTAAATACATTAAAGAAGATGAACTAATGGAGCTTAACGCGCTTTCGCAGATATTGCCCGGCCCCTCATCCACCCAAACCCTTGTGGGGATAGCCTGGAAATACGGCGGGCTGCCTTTAGCCATTATTACATTTTTGATCTGGATCATCCCATCGGCAACCATCATGTGCCTGGCGGCCATCAGCTTCAAAATGTTTGTATCGCACTCTAAGTACACAGAGATACTGCGCTTTATACAACCCATTGCAGTGGGTATTGTAGCTTATGCCACCTATACCTTTGCCCATAAATTTTTAAAAACAAAGATAAACAGCATGCTGGCCATAGGCTCGCTGCTTACTACGCTCATTTTGCAAAATGCCTACGCCTTCCCAATACTGATTATGATGGGCGGCATCATATCGTCGGCGCTCGAATCGCCGCCGCAGGAAACCCAGTTGCGGGTAAACCTGTTCGCTAACGTTAATCCCCGAAAGGTGGCTTACTTTATCGGTATCCTACTGTTTTTTGGCGCTTTGGGTGCGGTAGTAAGCCGTACCTCACCATTTAGTTTGCCTATCCGTTTGTTCGAGAATTTTTACCGTAACGGCATTCTCATTTTTGGCGGCGGCCAGGTTTTGGTTCCCCTGATGTATACCGAGTTTGTAGAGGTAAAGCATTACCTTACCGCTACCGAGTTCCTTTCGGGATATGCGCTGCAGCAGGCCATTCCTGGCCCTACATTCTCATTTACCTCATTTTTGGGCGGTCTGGCCATGGGCAATAACGGCAGTGGCTTTTACGGCACCATTATAGGCAGTGTAGTGGCGGTAATAGGTATTAATCTCCCGGGGTTGATATTGATACTCTTCATTGTACCCTTTTGGAATGACCTGCGTAAAATTACCAGTATCAAAAATTCGCTTAGCGGTATCAATGCGGTAGCAGTGGGGTTTATGGCAACCGCGCTCATTTTGCTTACCCAGCCTTTGGGTATAAATGTATTATCGTACGTTATTGTAATCGTTACTTTTTTACTGCTCAAATTCACACCTGTAAAAACACCCTGGCTAATTTTGGCAGGCGTTTTATTAGGGTGGTTCTTTTGATCGGGCTTGTTGCCAAAGCAGATCAGAAATTAAACGTAGTCGTAATGTTTTTTGTAATGTGTTGATTTTATTATTTTTGTAACATGATAGCCCCTATATTTCCGGCAAATGAAGATAAACGTTTGCAGGATGTTTACCGTAGCCAACTATTGGATACTCCCGAAGAAACTGAATTTGATGAGATCGTTCAGTTAGCTTCGGATCTGTGCAATACGCCTATATCACTCATTACCATATTAGATACCGAACGCCAGTGGTTTAAGGCAAAAGTAGGCCTTGATGCTACCGAAACTACCCGCGAGGTATCTTTTTGTGGCCATGCCATATTACAGGACGAACTTTTTGAGATACCAGATGCCTTAAAGGATATCCGCTTTAGCGATAACCCGCTGGTTACCGGTGGACCCGAAATTCGTTTTTACGCGGGAATGCCTTTAGTTACCGAATCAGGCAGCAGGTTGGGTACCCTTTGCGTTATTGACAGCGCACCGCGTGTTTTAACAGAGCGCCAGCGTTTTGCATTAAAGGTGTTGGCGGGCAACGTAATTAAGGTTGCCGAACTGCGCATGAAAAATAAGCAGCTCCATCATTTTACCGAAACACAAAAACGTATCATATCTATAGTGGCGCATGATGTGCGTAACCCGCTGGCATCTATAAAATCGGTTATTAACTTTAAACAGGATGATACCATTGATGAGCAAACGGCCAGCGAAATGCTGGATATGATAAGCACACAACTGGATAGTACCATCGAAATGGTGGATAACGTAGTAAACTGGGGGCAACTGCAATTAAGCTCAGCTGCTTATGCCGCCGATGAAATAAACCTGAAAGCGCTGGTTGATGACATACTTACCGCCGATGCGCTCGGTGCTAAAATGAAAAATAACGAATTGCTGAACAGGGTGGATAACGACGTAACCGTTGGTATTGACAAGCAAGTGATCAAGTTTATTTTACGCAACCTGGTAAGTAATTCCAACAAGTTTACCGAGAATGGTACAATTACTATAGCTGCAGTTAAACAGGACACGGCAACTCAAATAACAATTGCAGACACAGGTGTGGGTATGTCGCAGGAAACACTTTCGCGCCTGTTTACGCAAACTACTCAGGCCACTACATCACTGGGTACGCAAAACGAAAAAGGTAGCGGCCTTGGCCTGATGCTGGTAAAAGAATTTATCGATCAGATAAACGCTACTATACGGGTAGAAAGTAAGCTCGGCGAAGGCTCAAAGTTTATCATCATCATTAATAATAACCGGTAACCAAACGGTTATATAACAAAAAAGGGTAGCCAGGTGGTTACCCTTTTTTGTTATAGTGATTCCGTCATTGAGAGGAACGAAGCAATCCTAAACTATTCATTCAAATTATGCATATCGCAAACCTGCCAATCGAGGATTGTTTCCTGCTTCGCAATGACGCGTTGGAAGATATAACGGAACCTTTAAAAAGGCGGCTCCTCATCAATATCGTTCATCTTTGACGGTCGGATGATGAAATTGCTCGGTTTCTCAAAATCCTGCGATGGGGCTAAACCTGCAAACGGACTGGCGCCTGCACCGCCACCCGGGGCAGGGAATGCATCCATACCGCCATCCAGATCCTGGAACTTCACATATTTACCTACGAATTTCAATCGTACGCGCCCGGTTTCGCCGTTACGGTGTTTGGCAATAATTACTTCACCTACACCCTGGGTTGGGTTGTTGTCTTCGTCAAACTCCAAACCATAGTATTCAGGGCGGTATAAAAAGAGTACCATATCCGCATCCTGCTCAATCGATCCCGATTCACGCAAATCGGATAGCATTGGCCTTTTTGAACCACCCGGCCTGCTCTCAACAGCCCGGCTTAATTGCGATAGCGCTATAACAGGTACATTTAACTCTTTAGCTACCGATTTTAGCGCCCGCGATATGCTACCAATTTCCTGCTCACGGTTACCACCTTTACCATCAGCGCCTTTACCATGCATCAGCTGCAGGTAATCGATAATGATGAGCTGGATATCATGCTGCGCTTTTAAACGGCGGCATTTGGCCCTGAACTCAAATATATTAAGGGCGGGGGTATCGTCAATAATTAAGGGAGCCTGCTCCAGGCGGCCTATTTGGGTATGTATCTGTTTCCATTCCCATTCTTCCAAACGGCCTTTACGTATTTTTTCCTGTTCAATTTCGGTTTCGCCGGATATTAAACGGTTAACCAACTGAACTGAGGACATTTCGAGCGAGAATACCACTACGGGCTTATTAAAATCGACAGCGGCATTACGGGCACAGGTCAATACAAAGGCTGTTTTACCCATTGCAGGGCGCGCAGCAATGATCACAAGATCGGATTTTTGCCAGCCCGAGGTCATGCGGTCAAGATCGGTAAAGCCGGATGCCACACCCGTTAAGCCGTCTTTCTTTTCGCGCAAAGCCTCAATGTCTTTTAACGATTCACGTAAAATGTCGTCCATCATCCGCGAATCACGGCGAAGGTTATTCTGGGCTATATCGAACAGGTTTTTTTCGGCTTTGTCCAGCAGGTCAAGCACATCTGTCGTATCTTCGTAAGCACTGTTAATTACCTCTGTTGATATGCGGATCAGCTCGCGCTGTAAATACTTTTGAATGATGATACGCGAGTGGTACTCAATATTAGCTGCCGATGCTACGCGGTTGGTGAGCTCGGTAATGTAATACGCGCCGCCTATCATTTCCAGTTCTCCTTGTAAACGTAACTGGGCGGTAACAGTTAAAATATCAACCGGTGACGTTTTCTCGAATAAGATGCGGATAGCCTGGAAGATTTTCTGGTGGCTATCGCGATAAAAAACCTCTGGTTTTAAAATATCTATAACCGAAGAAAGTGCATCTTTCTCCAGCATTAAAGCACCTAAAACGGCCTCTTCTAAATCAATAGCCTGTGGGGGCAACTTACCCAAGCCACTAATGGGGTTACTGCTAAATCTACTGCGTTTGTCGCTTGTAAATCCGGTCTTTCCGGTTGGGTTCTCGTTCTCAAAAGTCATACTGAACAAAAATATACAAAATAGAATTGGTATTACTATGCCTGCATTGATATTCATTAACATAGCTCATTTTATGAAAATGGAAATCCTTGAAAACGATATTTTTAGACCAGTTGGTCATCAACACCCATTGTTAATAAGCTGTGTATAAAAATAAATCGGTATTGATAGCCAGCCTTTTAATGCCTTGTTAACAAAGTATTTTGCTGTGAATTACTTTTATAAAATGCGTTTCGACTTTGATAAAAATAGATGCCAAATCAATTAATATGACTAATTTCGCTGACTTATTCATCAGGGAAATATGGGATTTGAAAAAAGAGCACCGCGCGAAAACAACCAAATGGTATTTGGCATCCGTGCAGTAATGGAAGCTATCATTGCCGGTAAAGAAATTGAGTCTCTTCTCATACAACGTGGTTTAAGCAGCCCCTTATCTGCAGAGTTCAAAGGTATTCTTGCAGAGTATAAAATTGAGTCGCAACAAGTACCTGTAGAAAAGCTGAACCGCGTTACCGCCAAAAACCACCAGGGCGTTATCGCCATCATTTCGCCCATTACTTATTATAAGATAGAAGACATCATCCCGATGGTATTTGAAAAAGGCGAAACACCGCTGATACTCATTTTGGATGGCATTACAGATGTGCGTAACATAGGCGCCATTGCCCGTACCGCCGAGTGTGCAGGTGTACATGCTATTGTTGTGCCTGCAAAAGGCTCGGCGCAAATCAATGCCGATGCCATCAAAACATCAGCAGGAGCATTATACAATATCCCCGTTTGCCGCGAAAGCAGCTTGCTACAAACCGCCAAATTCCTGCAATCATCGGGCTTGCAGCTGGTTTGCTGTACCGAAAAAACAAATGATCTGATCTACGTACCCGATTATACTGCCCCAACAGCAATTATTATGGGTTCGGAAGATGAAGGTATTGCCAATGAATTGATCCGTATATCAGATCACTTGGCCAAGATCCCTATGTTCGGCGAAATAGGATCGTTGAATGTATCGGTATCTACAGGTGTTATTTTGTATGAGGCTATTCGCCAAAGACAGTCTTGAGTCGAAAGTCGTTAGTCAATAGTTATCTCTTATAAAGTAAAAAGGAGCGTCAATTTTGACACTCCTTTTTTATTAAAAAGACTCAAGACTCTCGGCTCAAGACTTTGCTCTAAATATACTTCGTTCCAAATTTCTGCTTCACATCAGCAACAACTTGCTTAACGCCCTGCTCTTCGCTGCGCGGGCTTATCATTAAGGTATTGTTTGATTCTACTACGATAAAATCGTGCAGTCCTTTAATAATAACCAGTTTACCTTCGGGCACACTCACCATATTGTTTGATGAATCGTAAGTGATGATCCTGTCTTGCGGTATCAGGGCGTTATCGTGCTCATCTTTTTCGGCAAGCTGATATATGGATGCCCAGGTACCCAGGTCGCTCCATCCAAATTCTGATGGTATTACGTATACGTTATCGGCCTTTTCCATAATACCGTAATCAATAGAAATGTTGGTACACTGCTGGTAAGCGCTGTGGATATAGCTTTTTTCTTTATCAGTATTGTAAACCGGTTTAGCCTCTTCGAAAATCTCAGTGATCTCAGGCAGGTATTTTTTGTATGCCGATAGTATTGCTTTAACGCTCCATACAAATATCCCCGCGTTCCATAAAAAGTCGCCGCTTTGGATAAAAGTTTTGGCAATCTCCAGTGTCGGTTTCTCTGTAAAGGTTTTTACTTTATGAAACTCGCCGTTTAAAATGTTATCCGTGTATTGTATATATCCGTAACCTGTATCAGGCCTTGATGGCATAATACCCAGGGTAACCAGGCAGCTATGTTGTGTTGCCGCTTCGAGTGATTTCTCTATGGTACTTACAAAAGCAGGTTCATCAAGGATCAAATGGTCAGATGGAGCAATAACAATGGCCGCATCAGGGTTTAAGCTTTCAATTTTAAAACAGCCGTATGCAACGCATGGCGCGGTATTGCGCATTACCGGTTCAGTTAATATCTGGCCATCGGCCATATCGGGTAATTGTTTTTTTACCAGGTCGGTGTATATCTCGTTGGTAACAACATAAATGTTTTCTTTAGGGCAAACCTTTAAAAAGCGATCGTAAGTTTGTTGGATAAGTGTTTTTCCGGTGCCTAAAATATCTATAAATTGCTTTGGATGTGATGTTCTGCTGATGGGCCAAAAGCGGCTTCCAATGCCGCCAGCCATTATAATGGCGTAATTATTACGGTTCATTTTTGTTGATGTTGTTATGGTAATTATTCCCGCTGTGAAAATGACGAAATAAATTGAAACAAGCCATATCCTAAACGAAAAAATAAATTGAATGTTTATGTACTTTTTTAAATAATTATTCGTACATTATACTTTAATTATCATATCTATCTAAGGAATTAAAGTTTTAATGCAATTTCTTTAATTTTTTTTGTTATTTTGATGTTTAATTTTTACATGCAGTTCGAATAATTTTAGCATAATGATAGAGACGAAGAAGTCACTTTTCGATAATCTTCAGAATTTTTTTGGGTTCGATAACTTCAAGGGCGAGCAGGAAGCCATTATAACCAATATTTTATCAGGTAACGATACCTTTGTTATTATGCCAACAGGCGGTGGTAAGTCAATGTGTTACCAATTGCCGGCATTAATGACAGATGGTATGGCCATCGTTATTTCGCCGCTTATCGCCTTAATGAAAAACCAGGTAGATCAGCTCCGCGCGTTTGGGGGCTCTGATAGTATAGCTCACTTTTTAAACTCTTCGCTCAATAAATCCGAGATCACAAAGGTTAAAGAAGATGTGATGGAAGGTAAAACCAAACTACTATATGTAGCGCCGGAATCATTAACAAAGCAAGAGAATATTGATTTTTTACGTTTAAATAATGTATCGTTCGTAGCGGTTGATGAGGCGCACTGTATATCAGAGTGGGGTCATGATTTCAGGCCCGAGTACCGAAAAATACGCCAGGTGATCAGTAATATCGGCGAAAATATCCCCATCATCGCTTTAACAGCAACAGCAACCCCCAAAGTTCAGCAGGATATTCAAAAAAACCTGCAGATGAATAATGCTACCATCTATAAATCATCATTTAACCGTGGTAATTTGTATTACGAGGTGCGGGCCAAGCGTAATGTTTTAAAAGAGCTGGTAAGGTTTGTTAAACAGCACCAGGGTAAATCTGGCATTATCTATTGTTTGAGCCGTAAAAAGGTTGAAGAGGTGGCCGAAGCGTTGAACCTGAATGGTGTAAAGGCATTACCTTATCATGCAGGTTTAGATGCCAAAGTACGTGCCGATACGCAGGATAAATTCCTGATGGAAGATGTGGACGTTATTGTAGCTACCATAGCCTTTGGTATGGGTATTGATAAACCCGATGTTCGTTACGTAATACACCACGATATGCCAAAAAGCATGGAAGGTTATTACCAGGAAACCGGCCGTGCCGGCCGGGATGGGGGCGAGGGCTATTGCCTGTCATTTTATTCTGAAAAGGATATTGATAAGCTGCAAAAGTTTATGAAAGATAAGCCGGTAGCAGAACGCGAGATCGGTACACAGATATTAAAAGAGGTAATTGATTATGCTGAGTCGGCAGTGTGCAGGCGCAAGCAAATACTCCATTACTTTGGCGAAAACTTTAACGAGGCAGGCTGTAACTGCATGTGCGATAACTGTGCCGCACAGAAGCAGCATTTTGATGCCGAAGGGCCTTTACATAAGGTGTTGAGCCTGATGAAAAAGATGGGTGAAAAGTTTGACGACCATCACATTATCAGTGTATTAATGGGGGTTGATAACCCGCAGATACATAATTATGAGCACCACCTGCTGCCTGAGTTTGGCTCGGGCAAAGAAGAAGGCGAAATACTTTGGAACTCATTAATGCGCCAGGCATTGCTCAATAATTTTGTAGCAAAGGATATTGATCATTACGGGCTGCTTCATTTAACAAAATCAGGCAACGCCTTTATTGAGAATCCTTACACGTTAAAATATGTACTGAACAGGCCAATGGGCTCAACAGATGATAGTGACGACAGCGATAGCGATGGCAAAGGCGGCACGGGTGCATTAGATACCCAATTGCTCAACATGCTGAAGGATCTGCGTAAAAAGATAGCCAAGCAAAAAAACCTGCCCCCTTTTGTTATTTTTCAGGATCCGTCATTAGAGGAAATGTGTACGCATTATCCAATTTCTATCGATGAGCTGAAACAAATTTCGGGTGTTGGAGCCGGTAAAGCTATGAAGTTTGGCGCGCAGTTTATCGACTTGATCGGTAAGTACGTGGAGGAGAACGATATTGACCGCCCGATAGATATGGTGATAAAGAGCGCGGCCAATAAATCGGCCATGAAGGTGTATATCATCCAGAACATAGATCGCCACTTGTCGCTCGAAGATATAGCGGCATCCAAAGGCTTAAGTTATGAGGATATCATCCGCGAGGTGGAATCAATAGTAAACTCGGGTACCAAATTAAACCTCAATTATTATATTGATGAGGTGATAGATGAAGATAAGCAGGAAGAAGTTTTTGATTACTTCCGCAGTGCCGAGATTGACTCGATAGACGACGCTTTAGCCGAACTTGGCCCCAATGATTACACCCGCGAAGAAGTGCAGCTAATGCGCATAAAGTTTATGAGCGAGTTGGGGAACTAAAGAAAAAGCTATTTATCATTAATGCCCGATATGATAGAGAACACCAGGATCGAGATCCCTTTGAGTAAAACCAAGCTGGCGAAGCTTTTGCTGTTTAGCATCATATTTTTGATTATCGGCCTTTGGATGGTGATAAAAGATCCACAGATTAGTAACCCGGTATTCAATAACCCGGTGGTTAAAATATTCGCGTCTTACGGTGCGATAATAATGGGTGTGCTGGGTAGCTATTATTTCTCCAGAAAATTGTTCGACAATAACCCGGGCCTTGTTATTAACGAGGAAGGTATTTATGATAACACCAGCATATTTAAATTTGGGCTGATTCCCTGGTCTGATATTTCGCAAATATATGAACGGACAATCCAGGCAACAGCAACATCCAGGCAACACTTTGTAACCATAGGGCTAACCAAGCCCGGGAAATACATCACGAAGGAAACAAACACCCTGAAAAGAAAACTGCTTGAAGCCAACGCCAAAAGCTACGGCTCGCCCATCCATATCTCAACCAATGGCCTCAAAACAAACCATCAGGATCTTTTTATACTTATGAGCGAGCGGTTTGAAAATTATAAAACAGGAAATAGCGACAAGGATTAAGTTTTTTCAACTCCGGCGTATTTGATCCCTTTACTTATGCACCAAATACTTTACAGTCTTAGCCACATCCTTAGTCTTACAAGTCAGCAACACCCGCCATATCGTCTTTCCGTCCCAGCTATGTTTTAAACCCTGGTCTTCTGGCGAAACAAGTTCCATTTTTTCTTTGCTAACGCTCCACATCGCCGCATCATAATCCAGATAAACTTTGCTGTTATCAGGCAGGTTAAAAGCTATCCTTCCGGGTGTTGCCGTATCAACATCACAAACAGACATGAATGATTGTGTTAAACTGTTTAAAGGTACTTCCATCGCGTAGGTATCATCAACCTCTATACCGTTGGTCTTATCCATTTTAATTACTCGTGTCCAGCTTTTAAGCCCCGCATCGGCGGGGTATGCTTTGGCAATATCCAAAGTTAAGTTCGATATGTTTTTTGCCTGCTGGTAGTTAACGCCCGTTGCTTCAAACTGCAAACCCACACCCTGCTCTTTGCCATTAATAACGGGCAGGTTATGGTATGCCGATGTGTTGAACCAAAGTTTATACCTATCCTTACCAAAAGTACGCGCCGTATACGTTCCTGAACCTACATCAATAATAACAGGGTATCCATCGGCATACACTATAAAATCGCCAACATCATTGTGGTTATGGCTTTCGCCATTAGTACCTCCATGTGATGACACAAACAACCCGTTGTTTGAGCGCGATACCATCAGTTGTACATCGCTGTACCAGGCATCGGGTACGGGGCTTTCTTTTGCAGTAGCCGTGGCGCAGGCCTTTATCGCTGCCAGGTTATACAATACCCTTGTCCGCCGGAACTGCTCATATCCACCTTCAGTATTAAAGGAATGATAGGCCCAGCTGCCAAACTCCATCATAGGCTGGTAACCAATATCTTTACCAAAACGGTACATCATCAGGCCATCGGGCTGTAGGGTAGGGTGGGCATCGGCTACATTGATAAAGTAATTGCCCGCTATGTGGGTTTTATAAATATAGCTTCCCATTTTTTGTATAAAGGGCTCTTTATATATACTTACTTTGCCGCTTGTTGCATCATATAATAAGTTCAAGGCATCATAAACACAGCCACCCGCAGCGCCCCAATAACTTGGGCCTTCTTCGCAGCCGCCATCAACGCCAAGGCCATCCATGTATTGGTCCAATATTTTAATGGCACGGGTTAGGTCGGCTGTGCGTTTGGTTTCGTCTTTTTCCATTAATAAGGCGGCGGTAATATAGTTGCTGCATATCCATGGCGCCCAGTTGTTTAATTTGGCTTCGGGCTTGCCTCCACCCATCCAGCCGTATTTGGCGGTAAGCATCGGTGTAAATATCCTGCGGTTAAGTTCGTAACTGATACGCGGCCTTACCAGTTTTGATGCTTTATCCAATTGCGGGCCAACAAAGTAATCTGTCCATGCCATTATGGCCCCGGTTTCGGCAGCAAACAGGTCAACAATCGGGTCTTCCACATCCGGTAAACCGGGCCCTGCCTTTTGTGCGCCAACATGCGCGCTTATCCCCCAAAAACTCTCTTCGCTTACCGACCATATGCCATTTATTATCTGGTCAACAAAACGGTCTTTTCCTTCAACCGCTTCGGCCATTACCAGGTCCCATAACTGGTTTCGTTTCTCGAAAGACAATTTTTCATAATTGGTACGATTGCCGTTTCGTACAAAATCGAGCATTACCGTTGCCGGGATATTTTTAAACTCCTTTTTTAAAGCCAATTCGCCCCTGCGGATGATATTAGCGATCACCGTATCAGGTAATAACTGCTTCCAGCCATCCGGCGTTTGCGGAAAAGGCTTAAACTTACCTTGCGGGATAAGCGATTGGCTCAAATCCGCTGATGTCTTTTGCAACAGCTCGCGATGGATCAATTGCGCTTTCGCGGAAAGGCAACCAATAATTAATATCGGGAAGGCGATATGTTTTAGAACATATTTCATGGCAGGTGTATAATGGTAAACAATAATAGTCAAAACAATCAATCATTCAATAAATCACTCATTCAATCATTGTCAAATTAAACCATTGCCAATAAAATGCCTCCAAAAGATATCTGCCGAATGATATGACCGAGATCAAACAAAATACACTAAACCCTTTCAAAATACTGAGCATTAGCATCGGTATCATTTACCTGTGGTTTGGGGTGTTAAAGTTCTTCTTCGGCCTTAGCCCGGCAGAGCAGGTGGCATCGCAAACCATACACCAGCTAACATTCGGTTTGTTGCCCGACCGTATAGCCATAAGCGCTCTTGCAGTTTGGGAATGCGTATTAGGCACTATGCTCATTTTGCGCAGATACATGAAATTTACACTCATCCTCATGTTCGCGCATATGTGCCTTACTTTTACGCCTTTCGTTTTCTTTCCGCACCAAACATTTATGCACCTGCCTTATGACTTTACCCTGCTGGGCCAGTACATCATGAAAAATATCATCATCATAAGCAGTGGGGCTGTTTTATGGCAGTATTACGTAAAGGGTACGCCAACTGTTTACATGAGGCCATTCAGTGAAAAACAATAGCCCGTATCTTCCCAAATTCTCATTTATTCTGTCAAATCTCAAAAAAGGCAATTAAATTCTACTCTTTACCAAATCTATTTAATGTTTTGAGTTGTAATTCTTTATAATTCATAAATTAAAGAATTATATTCTTTGTAATCTATTTATTACAATATAATAATCTTTAAAATTAAACTATATCAAATTGACCTCGTCTTACATACAAATACTAAGAAAAATGAAAAAGTTAATTTTATTATCAGCCATAGCAGCAAGCAGTTTGATGTATCAATCGGCAAGCGCACAGATCCACGTAGGTTTACACATCAACTTAGGTAGCCCGGTAGTTTATGCACCGGCTCCTGTTTACCACGAACCTGCTCCGGTTTACAACGATGTAGATTATTATTACCTGCCCGATGTTGAAGCCTATTACTCGGTAAGCCGCCACTGTTATTATTATAACGACGGCCGTACCTGGGTATCGGCTGCTTACTTACCCGGTGCTTACCGCGATTATGATATCAGCCGCGCCCGCCGTTTTGAAGTGCGCGAAGCAAGGCCATATTTACGTAACGATGTTTACCGCCAGCGTTTTGGTGGTGTAGCTAACCGCGACTGGAACCGCGCTTACGACCGCGAAAGGATGTATGCAAACCGCGACAGGGATTACCGCAACCAGTACCAAAGGGATGATAGGAGGGATAATGACCATCGTGATTATCAACAAAACAATGGTAACCGTGATAACAGGGGCCAGGGCCAATACCAACAAAATGGAGGTAACAATAACCGCGGGCCGCAACAGGGTAACCAGCAAAATAATAACCGTGGTAACCATTTTGGGCGCGATAGCCACGGTATATAAGATAGTTTAGTGTTAGTGATTTAGTGTTGTTAGTTTTGATTGTTGTTGTTTACGAAGCCGTTCCGGAGCAAGTCTGGGGCGGCTTTTTTATTGATGCAACAATTCGGCCCCCGGTTTCTTTGATGATTCCTTCAGCAATATATAAAACGTAGTACCCTTGTTGGCAACGCTTTCAAACCATATCTCGCCGCCGTGGCTTTCAATAATTTGTTTAGAGATAGACAGGCCCAGGCCAAATGAAGGCTCGCCAATGGTGCCCGGCCTTTTAGCTTGAGTAAACATATTAAATACCGAGTGTTTAAGCTCATCGGGTATGCCAATGCCGCTATCTGCTACCGAGATCAAAACATCAGCGTTGCGGTGTGTAACCTTAACAACAATATCTGTACCCTGCTGACTGAATTTGATCGAGTTACTGATGAGGTTACTGATCACCCGCCACATTTTTTCGCGGCTTAATGATAGTATCTCAGGATCAGGCAAGGGTTCAAAAACTATTTTCTGCTCCTTTTCAGCGGCCTTAAAGCGTAATAGTTCAATACTGTTGCTTACCAGGGTGTTAATATCAATATCTTCTTTCTGGATATCTTTAACCGTAACTGCGCCTGTAGCTTCCAGTATCTCCCTTATCAGTTCCAATGAGTTAGTAGTAGTGGTTTTAATAAGCTGCAATAATTCTTTTTGATCGTTGTGCAATTCCTCTTCCATCAGCATCAATGCCGTTAACGATGCTATACCGGCAATAGGGTTACGCAAATCATGCGCTACGGCGCGTAATATCCTGTCTTTTTCCTTATCGTTCAGTTCGAGGTTTAAAAATGCTCTTTGCAGGCTTTCATTCTGCTCGTGTATCTTTTTATTCAGATCGCTTAATACAGATACGTTCCTGCGCGTTTTTCGCCAGTTGGATAATATCAGTAAAACAATGATCAGGGCCATGGCGGCAATAACAATAGCAACCGATAGGTAGATCAATTGCATACCGTTGTCTGATTTTAACTTTGCAATGGTACTTTGGTTCTCAAAATCTTTAAACTGGTGACTTACATCAATTTCGAGTAGTTTTTGTTTTGATTTATCTACCGAATCCTTTAAAGTAGCGTACCTGTTAAAATGCCCGATTGACTCTTTTAACTTGTTTTTGCTTTGGTAATAATTGGCCATTAAATGGTTCCAGTCAACTTCAGCATCAGCGTTTTTAACAGTATCCAATTGCTTTCCTATATTTTGCAGTAGCAAATACAATGAATCAATGTTATTTTGGGTAACGTAAATATGAGCCAGCTTTAATTCTGTAAGCTCGGCATCCCGGTTATCATTGCCTTTTTTAAGGTTTATGATATAGCTCTTTTTAAGTAATTCGACAGCAATTTTATAATCTTTTTCGGCTATGTATAGTTGTGCCATGTTTCCATAAACTACGCCACGCGCTACCTCTGCCGAGGTGCTTTTTTCAGGATACTTTTTGCCTTCGGTATCAATAAAATTCAGCGCTTTTTGGTAAAACATCTTAGCGCTGTCTACAAGTCCGGCTTTATAATAACTCAAAGCGGCATTATCCAATAATTCCTGCTGGCGATAAAAGGATGGGAAATTTTTCTCGCAACCTGCCGATTCTTGAAAGCTTTGTTTAAAGTAGTTAGCTGCTAAGTCATAATGCTCTTGCTTGTATATAACCATACCCAGGCGGTAACTGTAATCGGCAAGGGTGCAGTTATTCAGGTTATTGCGGGCGGTTAATTTGCCTTTATAATAATATTGGTAGGCTTCAACAAATTTTTGCTTTTTGAACGCTACATCTCCTAACGAAAAATAGGCAATACCCAATTGCTTGGGATAGTTTTTAGCATGCCCGGTAGTTTCCAATAAATTGAGCATGCTGTCGGCATAAAGTCCTCCTTTTTCGTAATCATTCACTACATTAACGTAGTGGTCGCAATGCATCATATACACGTCAAACTGATCGGCAATGCTTATTTTCGGGTTTTTTGCAACAGCCGAATCAATAATATGTAATGCCTCATTATGATCTTTGATGTAAAATATCCGGGTTGCCGAATCCAGTGTTTTTTTGAATTGAGCTGGGGATGCACCTTCGTTTACGTTTGAGTTACATGAGGGCAATAAAAGCAAAACAATAAATACAGCCATGCCATAAAAAGCACGGGTTGCTTTTTTTACGGGCAAAACACTTCGTAATTTTAGCTTAGGCATGTTTATTTACCAAATATAAAAAAAATAGCATGCTTTGATGGTATTCTGTCAATTTAACAGGATAAATAATAGGGATCGGCTAAATCTGACTTTGAAATTACTTAAAGGCGTTTTCGCCGGTAATATCCATTCCGGTGATCAGTAAATGTATATCGTGTGTACCTTCATACGTAATTACCGATTCCAAATTAGCCATGTGCCTCATTATCGGGTATTCGCCGGTAATGCCCATGCCTCCGAGCATTTGCCTGGCTTCGCGCGCTATGGTAATGGCTGTTTCTACGCTGTTGCGCTTTGCCATTGATATTTGCGCCGCCGTTGCGCGGTTTTCGCTTTTCAATACCCCTAAACGCCATACCAGTAATTGCGCTTTGGTAATTTCGGTGATCATTTCGGCCAGCTTTTTTTGCTGTAGCTGAAAGCCCGCTATAGGCTTGCCAAATTGCTTGCGCTCTTTGGTGTAACGCAAAGCCGTATCATAACAATCCATAGCCGCGCCCAAAGCACCCCATGTTATGCCATAACGCGCCTGGTTTAAACAACCCAATGGTCCTTTTAAGCCTGATACATTGGGCAGCAGATTTTCTTTCGGGACCTTTACCTGATCAAAAACCAACTCGCCCGTTGCCGATGCCCGTAACGACCATTTATTATGTGTTTCGGGCGTAGTAAAACCTTCCATACCCCGCTCCACAATAAGGCCATGTATCTTGCCTTCTTCATTCTTTGCCCACACTACCGCGATATCCGCAAAGGGAGCGTTGGATATCCACATTTTGGCGCCGTTCAGCAGGTAATGGTCGCCCATGTCTGTAAAGTTAGTGGTCATGCCACCCGGATCCGATCCATGGTCAGGTTCGGTTAAACCAAAGCAACCCATCAACTCGCCGGTGGCCAGTTTAGGCAGGTACTTTTTGCGCTGCTCCTCGCTGCCATATGCGTAAATAGGGTACATTACCAGCGAGCCCTGTACCGAAGCTGTAGATCGTATGCCCGAGTCGCCCCGCTCTATTTCCTGCATCATAATGCCGTATGCGGTGTAATCCAACCCTGCGCCACCATACTCAACAGGTATCGTAGGACCAAAAGCGCCTATCTCACCCAGGCCCTTTATCAGTTGCTTAGGGAAGGTAGCATTTTGAGCGTGCTCTTCAATTATCGGGCTAACCTCCCGCTTTACCCAATCCCTCACCGTAGCACGTATCAGCAAATGCTCTTCGCTTAACAATTCATCCAATAAATAATAATCAGGACTTTGGTACAGGTCGGTTTTAGGCATGGGGCTTAATGTTATATACAAAGCTAATATTTAATGTGCAAATGAGTAAATGTGCGTATATGCAAATGGTCTTTTCTCTGTGTATCTCCGTGCCTTATCTCCTGTGTACTTTGCGGTTAAATTTAACCACAGAGGTCACCGGGGTTTTTCGCAGAGTGCACAGAGTTTTTATAATCAATCAATCAAAAATCAATCAATAAAAAATAAAGAGGGGGGATAAAGTAAGAAAGAAATTCAAAACATCTTCCGTCTTTCATTTTACATCTTCCATCCCTACAATATACAAAATTTCAACCGCATTGCCAAAAAGTCAATCAATCAGTACAGTTAATTAAAACCAGTATAATAACTTTACCGCATGGTTAAGGTAGGGTTACAGGGTATTCAGTTTTTTGCCTGGCACGGCTTTTACCCCGAAGAGCAGGTTTCGGGGAATAATTTTGTGGTAGATGTTGAAGTGTCGTTTTTACAGCAACAGCATTTTGATACCGACGAGATAGGTCACACTGTTAACTACGAACAACTATACGCCATCGCCGAAAGGCACATGGGCATTACCCGCAAGCTACTCGAAACCGTAGTACAGGGCATATTGGATGAAGTAAAAGAAACTTACCCTTTTGCCGAAGCCATCCGCGTAAGCCTGAAAAAATTGAACCCGCCTATAAAAGCGGATATTGCCTGCTCACTTGTTGAAATAACATACCGTAAGCCCGATGAAATTTAATTCCATAACCGCAGATATTTTACAACAAATAAAAGCTATTGTTGGCGATAGCAACGTATTTACCTTAAGGGATGACCTGGAAAAATACAGCCATGATGAAACCGAGGACCTACATTATTATCCCGAAGTTGCCGTAAAACCCAAAACGGCTGATGAGATATCGGCCCTGTTAGCACTTTGCAACGCAAAACTTATCCCGGTAACACCACGCGGAGCTGGCACGGGTTTAGCAGGTGGCGCATTGCCTATTCACGGCGGCTTGATCATTTCAATGGAGCGTTTCAATACCATTATCAGTATCGACGAGCGCAACCTGCAGGCTACTGTTGAACCCGGCGTAATTACCGAGGTATTTATGAACGCGGTAGAAGAGAAGGGTTTGCTGTACCCTGTAGACCCGGCAAGTAAGGGCAGCTGCTTTATTGGCGGCAACATGGCCAATTGCTCGGGCGGCCCACGAGTGGTAAAGTACGGTACCATCCGCGAATATGTGCTCAACTTCGAGGTGGTTTTACCTACCGGTGAAATTATCTGGACAGGTGCCAATACGCTCAAATACGCATCGGGCTATAACCTCACTCAATTAATGATAGGATCCGAAGGAACACTCGGTATCATCACCAAAATAGTAGTAAAACTCATTCCAAAACCAACGCAAACGGTACTCATGCTGGCCTCGTTCCAAACTAATGAGCAGGCTTGCGGCGCGGTATCCGCTATATTCAGGGCGGGCATTATCCCGTCGGCATTAGAGTTTATGGAGCGCAGAGGAGTAGAATGGGTGGTGGAGCATGACGGCATTAACTTTGATATTAAAGACGGCATTGGCGCTTACCTGCTCATCGAGGTAGATGGTAATAATGCCGATGTCATATTCGGCGATTGTGAAACCATCAACACTGTATTGGAAGAATTTGATTGCCAGGATATCCTCTTTGCCGATTCATCGGCACAAAAAGAAGAGCTTTGGTACATGCGCCGCACTATGGCCGTATCGGTTAAATCAAATTCCGTGTATAAGGAAGAAGACACCGTAGTACCTCGCGCCGAACTACCCGCCCTCATCAAAGGCATTAAGGCCATAGGCGAGAAATACGGTTTCGAATCCGTTTGCTACGGTCACGCCGGTGATGGTAACCTGCACGTAAACATCATAAAAGCCGGTATGAGCGATGCCGACTGGAACACCAAACTCAAAGACGGCATTAAAGAAATATTTGAACTCACGGTAGCCCTCGGCGGCACCATCAGCGGCGAACACGGCATTGGCCTGGTGCAAAAAGAATTTATGCCTTTGAAGTATGCTGATATCAATCTGAATTTGATGCGTGGGATAAAGCAGGTTTTCGATCCGAATGGGATTTTGAACCCGGGGAAGATATTTTAGAGGCCCCCTAACCCCCTGAAGGGGGAATACGAGTTTGTTCTGATTTAATCGGGATAAAACTTATCGGGCTTCCAATTTGGGTCTTTGTATTTACTTTTTATAACATTCATAATAGCCGAAAATAGTTTTTCGGAATCTTTAGTTCTGGTATCTTTCATCTCGAATGAGCAGCGCCAATACTTTTCATTCGTTAGTTTAACAACTCCAATTTGTTCTACCCAAAAATGAAGCATAAGGCTATTCGAACTATCTATCGACTTAAGTACATAGATTTTTAACGACTTTTTATCCTTCAAGATGTCCTTACCAAATACTCTTTTTGATAATCGATAGTTATTAAGTAATAGTGTATCGATAACTTTTAAATAAAATGTATCGGCACGATAATATTTTTCATTGATCAATATTTTACGTCTTAAAGTTGACTCGTCAATATTTTGTTTATCAAAGACATAGATAAGTGAATCATTTGGATTCTGGCTTTTATAGCCAGATTGATTACCTGTTAAAAGTTGGTAAGTTACTTTTGCGCTATTTTGATTGAAAACTTTTATCCGGGCGCCCGCCGAAGTATATTCTTTTGAAATTCGAGTTTGATCAAATATGTCAGGTCCAAAATACCAATAATCAATATTCATCATTAAACCTTCAGAATTTCGGTATTCATGATTAAAAACAATATCACACAAATATTTTTGCTGCGCTTTGGACGCTAAACCAAGGTAGGTGACAAAAAACAATAACAAAGTTGCTTTTCTCATAAAATCTGTAGCCATTTTTAATTTAATCTCCCTCTTCAGGGGGCCGGGGAGCTAACTATTCATAATCAACCTCGGCTCATCATACGCGATCATTTTTTTGCGCTGCTTATCCGGTATCGGCATTGATTTGTTCGATTTATAATCGTAGCTGATGCAGACCGTTTTGCCGGTAGTGCAGATGTCTTCCTTATCATCAACTACTTTCGACAAGATATATTCCACATCAAAACTGCTGTTGCCTACACGGCTGGTGCGCACATAGCATACAATCGTATCGTTCAGGGTGATGGGTTTGCGGTAGTCAATTTCCGATCGGCCTAAAATGATGCCCATTTCGTCCCAATCCCACTCAATAATATTGGTCCAGTAGTCGCCACGGGCTATTTCGAAATAGGTAAGATATATGGCATTGTTAACATGGCCAAAGGCGTCCATGTCCGAAAAGCGAATATGTATGGGAGTTTTGTACTTAAAGTTAGCAAGGTTAGGCGTCATGTTGTGTCAATATGTCTGTAATAAATATATTAAAGCGACAAATTGTCTGCTTGTTTCTGTCGAAAATGTATAAAAGGGCATAAAAACCGCCCTTGGTATAGCAATTGAATTAGAGTTTTCGAAGTTAATAAAAAACAATATAGGAGGATTATAAAAATGACACTTGTAAAATTTGCAAACGGACACAAAAACAACGCTTTAAATCCATTATTCACTGATGTATTTGACTCGATATTAAATGATAAATATTTCGGTGGAAGCCAGGTTTCAAAAACTCCGGCTGTTAACATTGCCGAAGCCGAAAACCAGTTTCACATTGAGTTGGCTGTACCGGGTTTAAAAAAGGAAGATTTTAAAATAAATTTAGAGAAGAACCTGTTAACTGTATCAGCCGAAAAGAAAGTTGAAAACGTTGACGAGAGTAAAAAATACAGCAAACGCGAGTACAGCTATAACGCCTTTAGCAGGACGTTTACTTTACCCGAAAGTGCTGACTATGCAAACATTAGCGCCGAATATGTTGATGGTATTTTGAACATCAATGTGGCTAAAAAAGAAGAAGCTAAAATTCAAACCCGCGAAATTGCTGTAAAGTAATTTAGGCTAAGGTTTTCATTATATAGTTTGGTTTAGTTTATATATGGGATACCATGCGTGTTAAGTGTGATAGATAAGTGCTGATAGCATGGTATTTCATATAGGTTGTTAGTTTAGTTGAAGCGGGGTGTTGCGTAAGCGGCACCCCGCTTTTTTTGACTCACCCCGGCGACACTACGTTGGCCGCCCCCCTCTGCTGCGTAAAGAGGAGGAAAAAATATTTTTTAAGTTTTTTACCCTCTTTCCCGCTTGCGGGAGAGAGGCTGGTCGAGCGGAGCGATGACCGGGTGAGTCTAATAAATATCGTTTATCATATTCGCTATCAGTGCGCTCCAACCGGTTTGGTGACTGGCACCCAGGCCAAAGGCTTCATCGCCATGGAAGTACTCATAATATAATATCAGGTCGGCGTTTTCGGGCTTTTTATAAAAATCGGAATGTATGCCATGTACAGGGCGTGCGCCTGTGTTATCTTGCTCAAAAATACTGATGAGGCGGCGGCTCAATTCGTTAGCCACATCGCCAATAGTTACCTCCTTATCACTCCCTGTCGGGAAGATAACTTTGGTTTCTTCGCCATAAAATTTGGCATACTCTTTTATCGCGTTAATAAGCAGGTAGTTCATGGGCATCCATATTGGCCCGCGCCAGTTGGAATTTCCACCAAACAGGTTGGTGGTTGAGTCGCCGGGCTCATACTTTATAGAATACGAGTGCCCGTTAATATTAGCAGTATACGGATTGTTTAAATGGAATTTTGATAATGCCCGGATACCTCCTTTTGATAAAAACTCGTTCTCATCGCATATCCTGCTCATCAATTTTGCCAAACGCTCAAAAGGCACCAGTGAAAGCAATACCTGCCCTTTGTCGTTTTCTGTAGTTGGTAAAAACAAGTTGTTTTGTGTACGATAGCGGTTTAACCATCCGGCGCGTTTCCTAAAATCATTCAGTTTATGGTAATCATCCAGGTTAAATACCGATACCGCGAACATGGATGTTAATCCCACTAATGAGCGTACTTTAAGGTGATATGGCGTGGCGTTATCCATACGCAGGGTATCGTAAAAAAAGCCATCCTGCTCATCCCATAGGCCCAGTTCATTCAGTGCTTCCGCTATAAGTACATAATGTTCATAAAACTTAACGGCCATATCCTCGTAAGCCTCATCCTGTAACGATATTTCTACCGCCATATCCATCATGTTTAGCGCGAAGGCGCCCATCCAGCTTGTACCGTCAACCTGTTCCAGTACGGCATCTTTGATAACGCTGCTGCGGTCGAAAACACCAATATTATCCAGGCCCAAAAATCCACCCGAAAATATGTTGTTGCCATCAATATCTTTCCGGTTAGCCCACCAGGTAAAATTTACCACCAATTTCTGAAACACGCGTTTTAAAAAGGTAATATCGCCAACGCCTTTCTTTTCTTTTTCAATGCGGTAAACCTGCATGGCTGCCCATGCCTGTACAGGCGGGTTAACATCGCTAAAGTTCCATTCGTAAGCGGGTATTTGCCCTTCGGGGTTCATATACCATTCGCGCATAATTAAAATGAGCTGGTTTTTGGCAAAAACCGGGTCTATTAACGCCATTGGCACACAATGGAATGCCAGGTCCCAGGCGGCATACCATGGGTATTCCCATTTATCAGGCATCAATATTACGTCCTGGTTTTTTAGGTATTTCCAATTGCTGTTACGCTGGTTAGGGCGGTTCTCTAATGCGGGCGACGCGTTTTTGCCCTTGTATATCATCGCCCTGATATCGTAATGGTAGTATTGTTTGCTCCACAACAAGCCCGCGAATGCCTGACGCTGAATATTTGCCAACTCGGGCGAAGTATCAGGCGGTAGCATGGCTTTATAAAAAATATCGGCCTCCTCTTTTCGGGTATCAAACATTTTTTCAAATGCTTCATCAAAAGGGTTTTCATGCTGGGCTTTACTCAGGCGCAGGTATATTTTTTTTGATCCCTTACCGGGGATAGTATATTGGTAAACCGGCGAAAACTTGGTGCCGGTAGTTTGTTTTTTAAGCTGATCTATATTATCCTTATCAATGATGGCCTCGTGAAAGGCATCTTTTACAAAAACGCTGTCATTCTTTTGCCTGAAGATCCGCTCCTTATTGGTATCATTCTCGGTAAACATGGTAAAGGCGGCATCTTTATGATACAGGTAATAATCCCCCCCGTTAGGGTGGGTTGCTTTTACACTGCCGGTATCAATTTTGCTGATGAGTGGTTTTGGCTTTACCTGGTCAAATTGCCAGTAATTATAAAACCAAAGCGTAGGCAGCACGGTAATATCCGCGCTTGTTGCGGCGCGGTTAACTATCTCAATACATATCTGTATATCCTGGCTGTTGTTTTTTGCGTAGGTAATATACACATCAAAATAGCGGTCATTATCAAAAATATTAGTATCCAGTAACTCGTATTCCGGTTCTAATTTCGATCTGTTTAAATTAACGCTTACCAACTCATCATACGGAAAGCCCTGGTGGGGGTACTTGTACAGGTACTTCATGTAATAATGCGATGGTACATTATCCAGGTAGTAATATAATTCCTTTACATCTTCGCCATGGTTACCCTGGCCGTTAGGCAAGCCAAAAAGCCGCTCCTTTAAAATAGGGTCTTTTCCGTTCCATAAAGCAATGGCAAAGCACAGGCGCTGGTAATAGTCGGATATTCCGCCAATACCATCTTCACCCCAGCGGTAAGCACGACTGCGGGCCTGGTCATGCGTAAAATAATTCCAGGCATCGCCGTTGGTACTGTAATCTTCGCGTACTGTTGACCATTGCCGCTCGCTCAGGTAAGGCCCCCAAAGCTCTAAGGGTACATCTTTTTTCGAATTTTCGTCTAACCGGTTTTGCTCCGGATTATTAGAAATAGCTGTCATAGGGTGTACTCAACCTGTTAAATTGTAAATAACTTTAATGCAAAGCCGTGAAGATAAGCATTAAAAGGATTACCATATTGCTTTAAATGCAATGTTTTGGTTGGGTGCAGCAATAATATGTGTTGTATCTGATAGTATTATATTAAATTATTAATTTAGCACTTCAATAAAATTTCCCCTTTTATTGTAATACTTATAAACAATGGTTGCAGTTTTAATTTACTGTGAGTAAATTGTAACCGAAATGTTGCATTAATTGGTAGTACTTTACATTAACTATAAGCGGTATAAAATTACGGTTATCCTTAGCGGGATAATGCTTATGCTATGTAGTTCCTCTGTTTCGGCGCAACAGGTAAACGGGGCGATAAAGGGCAATGTTGTTGATACTAAAGGAATAGCAGTTCCAATGGGCGCTGTTTACCTGCTCAAGGCTAATGATTCAAGCCTGGTAAAAACGTCTCTGATAAATGGCCAGGGTGCTTTTGAGTTTGATCATCTGAAACCCGGGCCGTACCTTGTTAATATTTCAGTATTGGGTTACCGCAGGTATATTTTGCCAATAATTAACATACAGCAAAATGCAATTGATGTTGGTGCCATTACCATAACGAAGGGAAACGACCTGAAGCAGGTTGATATTACTGCCAAAACCGCTAATTATATTGATGTAAAGCCGGGCAAAATAATTTTAAATGTAAATAAAAGTATTTTATCAGCAGGCAATACCGCTTTGGATATATTGAATACGGCACCCGGCGTTCTGGTTGATGATAATGGCAATGTAAAGCTCAGAGGGAAGGACGTAACAGTTATGATGAATAATAAGCAGGTTTATTTATCGCCCGATGCTTTAGCCGAATTATTGCGTAACACCCCCGGAAATACTATTGCGCAAATAGAATTGATCAGCAACCCAAATGCAACATATTCTGCAGAGGGTAGCGGAGGGGTGATCAATATTAAAATACAGCGCGATAAAACTGATGGCATCAAGGGATCTGTTAATGCAGCATTTGGCATAACTGATATTAATGAGCAATACGGAACAAGGAAAAAATGGAGTACGGGCTTTAATTTAGATTATAATAATAAAAATATAAGCCTGTTTGGCGGATTTACACGCGCTACTAATATATCGCAAAGATTATCCGTTACCGATAGGGATGTATATAATCCATCATTAAAACAAGCGCATACCGATTACCTTAACGATCTCAACGATAGGGGTAATATTTTCAGGCTGGGTATGGATTATGCGATCAACCCGAAGCAGCTTGTTGGTTTCCTGGTAAACGGTATATATAGTAATTACGATTATACTAAAAATACAAGCACGGTTACTACGGTTTATTCCAAGCCCGATTCTATGTTTGTTAGCAACTCATTAACTACCCGTAAACTGCTAACCTATACACTGAACTTAAATTATAAAGGTAGCCTGGGTAAATGGGGCGAATTATCAGCCGATGCTGATTATTCTGTTTTTGACAGGAAGCCTTTTGAAACAGTTTATACCGATAGGTATGTTTTGCATCCTGTTATAATATTGCAACGTTCACCGCAGCCACCGTATATACAAAACACTTTTCCTACAATTTATAACATATACTCTTTTAATGTTAGCGATAATATTAAGCTGAATAAACTGTCGTCTGTTTTGGCAACTGCTAAGGTAAGTTATGTTACTAATGCTAATAATGCCGATTTTGGTTACGTTACAAATAATGTATATAAATCCGATCCGCGTTTTACTAATCAATACAATTATAACGAACAAATAAATGCATTAGGCATAACTTACAGCGCCATTTTAAATAGAAAAACTTCTATAGAGGTTGGGCTAAGGGCAGAGCAGACTATAAATCATGGTCAGGCAACATCGTTAACTAAAACAAGCCCGGTAGCAACAAATAACTACGTTAACCTGTTCCCGGCGTTCCAGCTAATATCAAACCTGAATGATAACGATCAGCTTTCGTTTTCTTACAGCCGCCGGATACGGAGGCCAATGTATACCGATCTGAACCCGTTTTTAAACTACCAGGACCAGTATAACTACTATATTGGCAATCCCGAACTGAAGCCTCAGTACACAAGCAATGTCGAGATCACAAACACTTTTAAACAGAAATTTAGTGTTACATTAAGTACATCAATTACCCGTAATTATGTTTTTGTTACGTTTTTACCCGGTAACATTATAGCGCAAAAAGTAAACTTTGGATATAATAACAGCTACGGTGTGCAAATTAACCAGGCTGTTGATGTTGCTAAATGGTGGAAAGCCAATTTAAATGCTGATATATCTTATGAGCATTATGATAATAGTTTGAACGGAACTGATTATAACATCAATACCCAGGAGGTTAATTTAAACATCCAGCAGCAGTTTAGCTTTTTAAAGCAGTTTAAAGCCGAATTGCTTACAACTTATGAGTCGCCAAAGTACGAGGGATTTTATCATTATAATGGCAGGTACCGGGTTAACGCGGGCCTGAGCAAAAGTATTTTTAATAAAATGGGATCTGTTCAATTCCAGGTTTCCGATGTTTTCAACTCTTACTATAATACCTACTATGCCGATTACCAGGGCCTCAATTATACGGCATACGCGCGTAATTTTTTCAGAACGTATCAGCTGAGTATGGTTTACTCTTTTGGTAGCAAGGGCGCTAAAGAAGAGCGTAAACATAGGGCAGCGGCGCTCGAAGAGCAAGGCCGCGCCGGGGGTGGAAACTAAAAAAGCGATGAGTTATTAAAACCATCGCTTTTTTATGAAATAAAGATCAGATCTGTTATTGCAGTTTAGCTAAAGCATTTTTGATCCTGCTCATCGCTTCAATCAGTTTTTCTTCTGACGCGGCGTATGATATACGGATAGATTTCGGATCGCCGAAAGAATCACCGCCAACGGTTGCAACGTGCGCTTCTTCTAATAAAAAGATGCTTAACTCATCAGCATCGTTATACGTTTTGCCGTTGTAGCTTTTACCGAAGAACGAAGTAACATCCGGAAAGAAGTAAAACGCACCTTCGGGAAGGTTCACTTTTACACCATCAATGTTCTTCAACAGATCGTAAACAATATCACGGCGTTTGCGGAAAGCTGTGCGCATTTCGTGAACGCTTTCTAAACCACCTTCGGCAGCGGCAATACCGGCACGTTGGGTAATAGAGCATGTTCCTGATGTGATCTGACCTTGCAGTTTATCGCATGCAGCAGCAATTTCTTTGTTTGATGCCGAGTAGCCAATGCGCCATCCGGTCATCGCGTAAGCTTTACTGAAACCGTTGATGATCACCACACGATCTTTAACCGATGGGAAAGACGCGATAGAAACGCATTTTTCAACAAAGTTAATGTGCTCATATATCTCGTCAGACAGGATATAAATGTTCGGGTATTTTTCGAAAACTTTTACCAAACCGGCCAATTCTTCTTCGCTGTATACACTGCCTGTAGGGTTACATGGCGATGAGAACATGAAAAGTTTTGTTTTTGGTGTGATAGCCGCCTCTAATTGCTCAGGTGTAATTTTAAAGTTGTTTTCAACAGTACTATTAATGAAAACACTGGTACCTTCGGTTAACTTAACCACCTCGCTGTATGATACCCAGTATGGCGTAGGGATAATTACCTCTTCGCCCGGGTTAACCAAACATAGCAACGCATTAGCAATAGCCTGTTTAGCACCTGTTGATACTACTATCTGGCTTGCATCATAATCTAATCCGTTTTCCACCTTTAACTTATTCGCTATCGCCTTTCGTAGTTCGGGGTAACCGGCTACAGGTGTGTAATAAGTGTAGTTCTGATCCATAGCTTCCTTGGCAGCAGTTTTAATGTGCTCGGGGGTATGAAAATCAGGCTCTCCAAAGCTAAGGCTGATCACATCAACACCTTTAGCAGAAAGTTCGCGGCCAAGTTTGGCCATTTTAATGGTTGCAGATTCGGATAAATTATTGATCCTGTCGCTCAGTGCATTCATATATTTTTTTTGCTTGTTGCGGCAAATATAGAAAATAACTTTACGGGTACTTGGCTGTTATTTATAAATTTGAAGAAATTTCATTTACTTGAACGAACAAAGGCGCATCATTCTATTTTCGTTAATAACGGGTGCCATATTAATGGTCGCCAAGTTTGCTGCCTACTTTTTAACCGAGTCGAACTTTATACTTACCGATGCCGCCGAAAGCATTGTTAATGTAGTGGCCAGCGCCTTCGCTTTTTACAGTATTTACCTATCGGCACAGCCGCGCGATAATAACCACCCATACGGGCATGGTAAAGTGGAGTTTTTTTCGGTATTTGTTGAAGGGATACTCATCACCATAGCGGGGGTGCTTATCCTGTGCAAATCAATATATGGTTTTTTTAACCCGCACCCCGTACATGCTGTATTATTAGGTGCTGCAATTATTGGTGTTACCGGGGTGGTTAACGGCTTGCTGGGCTGGTATATGATAGTGAGGGGAAAAGCCCTGCGATCAATGACCCTGGACGCCGATGGCCGCCACCTGCTTACCGATATGGTTACCAGCGGTGGCCTGGTTGTTGGCTTAACGCTGATATATTTCACGAAGATTGAAGCACTGGATAATGCCTTATCCATATTAGTAGCATTGTATATTGTGTTTGTGGGATATAAACTTACCCGTAAATCGGTTGGTGGCTTGATGGACGAAACCGACTTTGCCATTGTTGACGATGTAGTGAAGATACTGAACGATAACCGCGACGAGGCCTGGATAGATATCCATAACCTGCGCGCGCAGAAATACGGTAACGAACTGCACATTGATTGCCACTTAACCCTACCCAATTACTTCGACCTGAACCGTGTGCACCAGGAAGTAAAAGAGCTTGATGAACTGATTAACACCAAAGCCAGCATACAAACCGAATTTTTTATCCATACCGATCCCTGTTTGCCCGAGTGCTGCCACTATTGCAATATGCCCAACTGCCCCATACGCAGCGAAGCAAAGCGGGTAGATATTACCTGGACGATGGACAATGTGATCCGTAACAAAAAACATTTTGAACCTGATGAACAACTTTAGTGTACGTGTATATGGCTTGCTCATTAACGAGCAAAACGAAGTGCTGATAAGCGACGAAAAGGAGTATGGTATGCGCTTTTCAAAATTCCCGGGTGGCGGGCTTGAGTTTGGCGAAGGTTTAATAGCAGGCCTTCAGCGCGAGTTTATTGAAGAGTGCAATTTAAAGATCGAAGTACTGCAGCATTATTATACCACTGATTTTTTTGTAAAATCGCTCTTTCATGATGCACAACTCATCAGCGTTTACTATACGGTTAAAAACCTTGAACCCATCAACCTAACTATTAAGCAAAAAGCTTTTGATTTTGATGGCGATGTGGAGCCCCTGCAGGCTTTCCGTTGGGTGAGTTTAAATGACCTTACCGAACACGATGTTACCTTCCCGGTAGATAAACACGTGGTGAAACTTTTAAGACAACAACATGGGCTTAGTTGAGCGCGATCTGGCCGTAATATGGCACCCTTATACACAAATGCAAACAGCATTGCCGCATATCCCGATAGTAAAAGGAGAGGGCTCACTGTTATTTGCCGAAGATGGTAAAACATATATCGATGCCGTATCATCATGGTGGGTAAATATCCACGGGCACTCGCATCCGCATATCGCGAAGAAAATATATGAGCAGGCGCTGCAATTGGAGCACGTGATATTCGCGGGCTTTACGCACCCCATAGCGGTTGAACTGGCAGAACGCTTATTAGCCATCATCCCGCAAAATCAAAAAAAAGTGTTTTATTCTGATAATGGCTCGACAGCTATAGAAGTGGCGATAAAAATGTGCCTGCAATACTGGAACAACCAAGGTATACAGCGTACTAAAATAGTAGCCTTTAATAACGCTTACCACGGCGATACTTTTGGTGCCATGGCTGTAAGCGGCCGCAGCGCATTTACTAAAGCCTTTGATGATTTATTGTTTGATGTTGAATTTATTGACCTGCCCAATGCCGATAATATTGACCAACTCAAAACTCAGATCTCGCATATCAAATCCGAATTAGCCTGCTTTATTTTCGAACCGTTAATACAAGGATCGGGGGGGATGCTGATGTATGAGGCTAAATACCTTGACGAGCTAATGGCCCATTGCCGCGCCGAACAGGTGTTAACCATTGCTGATGAAGTAATGACCGGCTTTGGCCGCACCGGCAAACGTTTCGCCTGCGATCACCTGCAGCAGCAGCCCGATATTATGTGTTTCTCCAAAGGGCTAACGGGCGGCACCATGGCTCTGGGTGTTACTACCTGCACGCAACAAATTTATAACGCTTTCCTTTCGGATGATAAACTGAAGACCTTGTTTCACGGCCATTCATTTACAGCCAACCCTATAGCCTGTGCCGCGGCATCGGCCAGTATGGATCTGTTCTTACAACCTGAAACCATAGCTAATATTGAACGGATTGAAGCGAGGCACAAGACATTCGGAGCAAAAATAGCATCGCACCCTAAGTTAAAAGAGATTCGCCAAACCGGAACGATCATAGCGATGGAGTGGGAGACGGGCAGCAATACATCATACTTTAGCGGCTTACGTGATAAGCTATATACCTACTTTTTAGATGCCGGAATCATTTTGCGCCCGCTTGGCAACATTCTGTACATTTTACCTCCGTATTGCATTACGGATAGCCAACTCAGCTATATTTACAGCAAAATTGAAGAGGCCTTAGAGATATTTTAAATGGAGAACTTACTGAATACCATAGTTACCAATGCCGACCTGCATGCCCGCTGGTTAAATACGCTTTCGTTGATGGAGAACACCGGCGCACGTAAAATATCAGCAAGCGAGGATATGGCTACTGTTACCTATATCATACTAAAACACGCTGCCGAAGAACATCGCCACGCGTTCTATCTTAAAAAACAATTAGAAAAAGTTGGTACCAATCTTTGCCCAACTTACGCTACTGAATATTTAATAGCCCCGGCCCAAAGTAAATACTACCTCAATTTATTGGATGTTGAAGTTTGTCGTTACCTGAAAAGCACGCTCCAACTATCAGGTGCTGAGTTGCGCTTCGCAGCATATCTGCTGGTTACCTACGCCATCGAAGTGCGTGCTGATGAGCTTTACCCGGTTTATCAAACCGCTTTAGAAGCCGCAGGCAGCAAAGTAAACGTAAAATCCATCATCCTAGAAGAAGAAGGCCACCTAGAAGAAATGATCAACCAACTCAAATCATTCTCGCCCGATTGGCAACAGCATGCGGATATTGCTGTTGAAATTGAAACACGGTTGTTTAACAACTGGATAGAAGGTTTGAAGAAAGAAGTGTTGCAAGGCGTAGCGAACTAAAAAATACGTCATTGCGAGGTACGAAGCAACCTCTGCGCGACAGGTTTCCGATATACATTATCGACTTGCATGTGCAGAGGTTACTTCGCTATCGCTCGCAATGACGCGTTTTAAAAGTTTAATTATAAACGATCTCCTTCTCTGCCCCGGTAAATACATTGCCTACAAACTGATTATCAAAAGGCGCTACATCCTGCATGGTGCGCGATGGATATCGGTTGGTATCAAACTTGCCCGTCCAATCCACATTCTTACTATCGCCAACCAAAATAGCTACCGAAGCATTGGTAATGTGATTGTATTTTACTGTACAGCCGCTTGCCGCGATGTAAAATCCCGTTACCTCTTTACCTTTGGCCATGCCATACATTAAGCGGATAGCGGTTTTAATATTACTAATGTTGTTATTAGTAATGGTATGCCCCGTGCCATTTACACGTATGCCGCCAATGCCGCCTTTAAATTTATTACTATCCACCAAACAATCGTGGCCGCCGCGCATAACCAGTTCACCCTGGCAATCTTCAAAGTAGTTTTTAATGTATTTGTTGCCGGTGCTTTTATTGCTGATCACCTCCGGCTCGCCGTCGCAATGTATAAATACATTCTCCCTCACGGTAGCATTAGGCACTAAGTTGCCCAATAGTATCGGGTCCTGACCTATTTGTACGCATTCGCCGCCATTGTATATAGGCCAGCTTACTTTTGGTTTATCTTTAAAAGTATTATGGTCAATTAAAGTGTATTTAGGGCAGTCTTCTTTGGTTACTTTTACCTGTACTTCCATATCATCAACATCGGCAATAAAAGCGTTGTTGGTAACCCGGTTGTTTTCGCCGTAGCCGGATATTACCACCAAAGGCATAAACTGGCTTTTACCCGTGTTTTTAGTAAACATGCATTTGCTGAGCCTGCCGTTTTTGGTATTGAAAAACTCGATAAGCAACGCGTTTTTATTACCCTTTTTTAAAACGTTACATCCCGAAAAGGTGATACCGTTAAGTATTACATAATTACCCGTTATCCTGAAAATGTGATCGTAAACATCGCCTGTAAAGGTTACTTTGCCTTCCGCTTCCGCGCGAATAGTGACAGGTTTTTCCGCCGTGCCGGATATGGTGATGTTCAACTCCCATGGCGTATACGTACCATTAGCAATAACGACCGCATCGCCCGGTTGGGTTTGCGTTAGTGCCGTTTCAAATTCCTGCTGTGTGTGTACCAGCCGGTTTTTACCCAGGGCCGTGCCAATAAAGGCCGCCGCCAGGGCAGTACCCAATAAAATCTTCTTCATAAAATGTGTGTTGTGTGATAGGTTAAAAAATATAATTGATAGGTGTTAAACGTATATTTCGCCTTTTAAATAAGTAACCGCCTTGCCGCCCATCAGCACACGGTCGCCTTTGTTTTCGCACCATAATTCACCTTTGCGGGATGATATTTGGTAGGCGTGCATTTTATCTTTGCCTAACTTTTCCGCCCAATACGGTATCAGGTTACAATGTGCCGAACCGGTAACCGGGTCCTCATTTATCCCCGCTGATGGCGCGAAGAAGCGGGATACAAAATCAGCATCATCGCCAACGGCAGTTACAATAATTCCTAAAGTATCTACTTTGGCCAGCAGGTTAAAGTCGGGAGCTATATCGTGGATATCCTGCTCAGTCTCGTAAATCACAAAGTAATCTCTCGATTTTAAAACCTCAACCGGTGTTTTCCCGCCAAGAGCGACAATCAACTCCTGCGGCGCAATAACCTGCTGCGGTGGCCTGCTTGGAAAATCAAGACAATATTTATCGCCCTGCTTACTTACCACCAATGTGCCTGCTTTTTGCGTGTAAAAGTTGATAGATAGCTGATCATATCCCAATTCGGTATACAAAATATGCGCCGAAGCCAGGGTTGCATGGCCGCAAAGGTCTATCTCCAGTTCGGGTGTAAACCAGCGCAAGCCGTAGCCATCGCCTTCTTTTACAAAGTAGGCGGTTTCGGCAAGGTTATTCTCGGCGGCTATCTTTTGCATAGTAGCTTCGGGTAGCCATTCGGTTAAGGGGCATATTGCGGCGGGGTTACCGCCAAAAAGCTGATCGGTAAAGGCATCGGCCTGGTAAATAGGTATGGTCATGATGGTATCAATAGGTATTATTGACTAAGATAGCCGAAATTGACGATAACTAAAAAGCCTTTCCGGTGTTTCAGAAAGGCTTTCAAATATTTTACCCTGTGTATCTCCGTGGTTTTCTACTCTCTGCGCCCTTTGTGGTAAAATTAACCACAGCGTACGCATAATTACATCGCAGAGCTTATCCTAAATACGATTTCAATATCTTACTTCGCGATGTATGCCTTAAACGCTGCAAAGCCTTATCTTTTATCTGGCGTACACGCTCGCGGGTGAGGTTGAACTTTTCGCCTATCTCTTCAAGCGAAAGCGGCGAACTGCCTCCCAAACCAAAGAACAATATGACGATCTCGCGCTCACGCTCGGTAAGGGTTGATAAAGAGCGCTTGATCTCTTCGGATAGTGATTCGTTAATCAGGTTAAAATCGGTATTGGGCTCGTTGTTACCCAATACATCCAATAGCGTATTTTCTTCGCCCGAAACAAAAGGCGCATCCATAGATACATGGCGGCCTGAGTTACTTAACGTGTCGGATATCTTATCAACGGTAGTTTCCAAAATATCGGCCAGTTCTTCAGGGCTTGGCTCACGCTCGTATTCCTGCTCCAGTTTACTGAAAGCCTTACTTATTTTGCTTAGCGAGCCTACCTGGTTCAATGGTAAGCGCACAATGCGCGATTGCTCTGCAATGGCTTGCAATATGCTTTGGCGTATCCACCAAACGGCGTATGATATGAATTTGAAACCTTTGGTCTCGTCAAAACGTTTGGCAGCCTTAATCAAACCCAGGTTACCTTCGTTTATCAGGTCGCCCAGGGTAAGGCCCTGGTTTTGGTATTGCTTAGCCACAGAAACAACAAAGCGCAGGTTGGTTTTTGTTAAACGCTCCAAAGCGGCCTGGTCGCCCTCCCGAATTTTTTGTGCGAGAATTACTTCCTCTTCAGCAGTGATCAGGTCAACCTTTCCAATTTCGTGTAAATACTTATCTAATGATTGCGACTCACGATTGGTAATGGATTGGGTTATTTTGAGTTGTCTCATCTTGGAATATAAAGCGCTATCCTATTTTAACTATACAACGTGCAATAATATAAAAATGTTGCTAAAAATTAACTTTTGAAAGTGTGTTGATAAAAATAATTATTAACAAACAAGGCGATTTCAACAGTTAAGCCTGGCGCGCATATTTATTGTTTCGCAATAATAAAATGTCTTTATCTTGCCATGAATTTGGTAGCTGAACTAACCATCTAAACACATGAAAACAAAAAACTCCATCCCTGTATGGCCCTATTTTCTGATCGTTACTTTTTTTGCCTGCATATCCATTATGGATGCATACGATACCAGTAAGGCTACCATGAGCATAGCTGTGGTTACTCATGCGAGCCAGCTATCAACACGCAATAGTTACGCTTTACCTGCTAATAATGCCTTTGTAACCGGCGGCGGGAGCGGCACATTGATATGGCATCCTGAAAGCATATGGCAAACGTTTGTTTTAAAAATGACAGATACCCGCAACCTGAACTTTATGGACGTACAACATTGGCTGTTCCTTTTTGTATTTGTATTTGTTTTTTATGTAATGACAAGGAATAGGGAAAACAAAGCCGCGTTTATAAAAAATGCGGTACAGGGTTTCAGGGTTATCTTTTTCATCATCGCCATAACACCCGCGCTGGAGTTTTTAAAATTCAAGCTGCTTAACAGGTATGTTGAGCATATTACCGGCGGGCAATTTACCCTGCCTGCCGAAACTATCCAATGGTATTACTTTTACCTGGGCATTATGCTGATAGTTTTGAGCCGCTTTATCGAAAAAGCGATAGTACTTTGGGATGATCAAAACGCTGCCGCATAATATGCCCATTATTATAAATTTGGATGTAATGATGGCGCTGCGCAAAATGAGCCTGAATGAGTTGAGCGCACGGGTGGGCATTACCTTGTCAAATTTATCCATACTCAAAACCGGCAAGGCCAAAGCCATTCGCCTCGAAACGCTTGAAGCGATATGCAAAGCCTTGGATTGCCAGCCGGGGGATATTTTGGAATACAGCCTCCTAACCCCCTAAAGGGGGAACTGAATAGCAGTCGCATACCGGTTTATAAATCCGAAATCTCCCGGATTTACTTTCTGACTTCCAGTCTTTCCGACTAAGGACTAAGGACTCAAGACTAAAGACTCCCGACTAAATTAGCATACCGCAGGATAGTTTATATCAGTTTAAATTTTATTTTTACCTCCAACTATAACCAACCAAATTCCAAATGACCTATATAGCATCTCCGGATAGATATAAAAATATGATATACCGCCGTTGCGGTAAAAGTGGCATCAAACTTTCTGCTGTTTCGCTTGGCCTGTGGCACAACTTTGGCGATGTTGACGATATTAACATTTATCGTAAAACACTACATACAGCCTTTGATGCCGGTATTACCCATTACGATCTGGCAAATAACTACGGCCCGCCTCCGGGCAGCGCCGAGGTTAACTTTGGTAAGATACTGAAACAAGATTTTGCCGCTCATCGCGATGAAATGATCATCAGTACCAAAGCGGGTTATTACATGTGGGAAGGCCCTTATGGCGAATGGGGTTCGAAAAAGAACCTGGTTGCCAGTTTAAACCAAAGCTTGAAACGGATGGATTTGGATTATGTAGATATATTCTATCACCACCGCCCCGATCCGGATACGCCGTTGTACGAAACCATGTCGGCACTTGATCTTATCGTTCGCCAGGGTAAAGCTTTGTATGTAGGTATCTCCAATTACAGGCCTGCAGAAGCTGCCGAGGCTATTCGTATTTTAAAAGAGTTAGGCACACCATGCCTTATTCATCAACCCAAATATTCAATGTTTGAGCGTTGGGTTGAGGGTGGTTTGCTGGAGCTTTTAGGTAAAGAGGGCGTAGGCTGTATCCCGTTCTCGCCGTTGGCTCAAGGGTTGCTAACCAATAAATACCTTGGCGGGATCCCTGCCGATTCGCGTGTGGCTAAGGGTGTAGGCTTCCTGACGGAGAACAATATCACCCCAGAACGTATCGCACAAATAAAACAACTGAACGACATAGCGGTGGAGCGCGGCCAAAGTTTAGCACAAATGGCCTTAGCCTGGATATTAAGGCACGAAGAGGTAACCACTGTGCTGATAGGAGCCAGCCGCCCCGAACAGCTGACCGACTCGCTCAAATGCCTCGACAACATCAAATTCAGCACCGAAGAATTGAGCCGCATAGAAGAGATTTTAAAGTAACATTGAGTGTTTAGCAAACAGACACCCAATAAACTAATGAACTAATGAACCAATCAACTATAAAATGGGGCATCATCGGCTGCGGCGACGTTACCGAAGTAAAAAGCGGCCCCGCATTCAATAAAGTTGCCGGCAGCCAGATCATTGCCGTTATGCGCCGCGATGCCGAAAAGGCTGCAGATTATGCACAGCGCCACGGTATAGGCAAATGGTACAGTGATGCCGATGAACTGCTGAACGATCAGGAGATCAATTCGATCTATATCGCAACGCCGCCGGTTTATCATAAAGAGTATACCCTAAAGGCATTGGCGCTTGGCAAAAACGTGTACGTAGAGAAACCCGTAACGCTAAATGCGCAGGAGGCAAAAGACATTGCCGAAGCGGCAAAAGCATCAACAGCTAAGTTGAGTGTGGCACATTATCGCCGTGCGTTGCCTATGTTTTTGTTTGTTAAGGACCTGTTAGACCGTAAACAGATTGGCGATGTGCGCACCGTGCAGATAAAAATGTGGCAATCGCGTAAGCCACAACTCATTACTTATACTGAGCACGCCTGGCGCGTGGACCCTGCACTTTCGGGCGGAGGTTATTTTCACGACCTGTCGCCACACCAGCTCGATCTGATGTTGTATTTTTTCGGAACGCCAACGCACCTGCATGGCTTCTCATTAAACCAGGCTGATATTACACCGGCTGATGATCATACTGCCGGTATAGCCTTATTCCCTAATAATGTAGTGCTCAACGGTTCATGGAGCTTTAATGTGGATGAGGAAGAACAGATTGATGAGTGCCTTATTGTAGGCAGCACAGGCAGTATCAGTTTTCCGTTTTTCGGCAACACGGTAACCTGGCAAAATGAGGACAGCGACGATGTTGAAGTAGTGAAATTTGAGCACCCGCAACATATACAGCAACCTATGATAGAAAGGGTAGTTAATTTCTTTCAGGATAAGGGTGATAACCTGTGCGATATTGAGCAGGCCATAATTGTCATGCAAATGATAGATTCTTTTGCGGCCAAGCCATAATTGCATTTGTTGATATATAAGTACTAAATTGCATCTCAATTAACCACTAAAATCATAAATCGATCAGCTATGAAAAAAATAATATTTCCGGCCTTTTTAATTGGTGCAATGTGTTTGGGGTTTGCTGCCTCGGCACAAACCATGACACCGGCTACGCCTATAACACCGGCTAAAGTTAAAAAGCCAAGGCCAAGTTTGCCCGATACCGTAAAAGGCACTACCAAAAACGGTGTTGATATTGTTGTAGCATATAGCCAGCCCGGTGTAAAAGGACGTACCGTAGGTAAAGAGATTGCCCCATTTGATGGTAAGCCCTGGCGCACCGGCGCTAACGAAGAAACCACGATATCTTTTAGCAAGGATGTAAAATTGGAAGGCAAAGAGGTGCCGGCAGGCAAATACAGCTTGTGGAGCATACCCGGCGAAAAAGAATGGGTGATCATCATCAATAAAAAAACTACGGAGTGGGGTACCGTTTACAGTGATGCATTTGATGTGTTGCGTGTAACGGTTAAAACCCAAAAGGCACCTGCCTTTACCGAGTTATTAAAATTTTCGGTAGGTAAAGACGATGTATCATTTGCCTGGGGCGATTATATGGTTGCCTTTAAAGTGAAGTAAATTACGGGATCAATTCCTGGTAATGAAATTATAAAACCATCCTGTATTACAGGATGGTTTTTTTATGGACAAATATTTGTGCTTGCTATAAAGCGGTAATCAAACCGGGATATTAGTTTTTTGCTAAAAACTTATTTCTAAGCAGTTTTATTTTAGCGTCATCAAGCCCGATAGCTGTTGTAAGGTAAGCGTTAACAGATCCGTATTGCTGGTTAATGGCCGCAAAAGTAGCATCCAGGTATCCTTTCTTTACACTAAGTACATCACGGGCCACAGGTTCATCAATATGCAGGAATTGCACCATGCCTTTAATTGATTTTTCGTTCTCGGCAGCGCGGTAGTAGTTTGATGCCAGGTAATCATTTACAATGGTTTGGTATGGTACGCCAAGGCTGTATAATAACAGCGCTGTACCTATGCCTGTACGGTCTTTACCGGCGGTGCAGTGGTAAACCAGGCTTTTGTTTTCGGGTAAGGCTAATAGCTTTTCAAAAAAGGGTTTATACCTGTCGGCCAAATAAGTGATGTTCTTATAGTAGGCTGTAATTACCGAATCGCCTTGTTGGCCATGCACAGTTGCTAAGCTCTTTATCATCGATTGGTTTACATCATCGCTGCCGGCAGGGCATAGTATATAATCTGTATTCGGGTTAAGCCTATCGGGGGCCTGTGCTGCTTCCTGTTTTCCGCGAAAATCAACATCATAAGCAATGTTGCGTTTGGCAAGCTCGGCCAAATCGGTATCGGTTAATTTACTCATATCGGCACTGCGGTATATTAGCCCCCACTTTACGTGATGCCCATCGGTAGTATTATAGCCACCAATATCTCTGAAATTAACCGCGCCCTGCAGGCTAACTTTACGTTTTACGCTATCGGCAATTTGCGCGTTTGCTGTTAGCGCAATACAACTGCCAATAAAAAATGCAATTTGTTTTTTCATTTTAGCTGGTATAAAAAAACAGGGGTTTAAAAGCCCCTGTTCACTTGTTAAGTTTATATTGGTTATTTAGTTAGCCAGGTATCTTTAAAAACATCTTCGGCGCCGCCAAATTGCGAGGCTATTGCTTTTGAATAGTTAGCACCGTTGGCATTGATCTCGGCTAACGGATATAACCAGCGGCGTGGTATAGCACCACCGGTAGTACCAATACCTGCACCGCCTTTACTAAAGTTTGGTACACCTGTGCGGCGGTAGTTAAAAAATGATTCGTAGCCCGAGTTCATAAAGAAGGCCACATATTTTTGCTGTAAAATTTGTGTTAGCGCGTTGGCAGGGTTAGCTACATCATAAGCTACATTAGTTAAAAACGTAGCGTTATCAGTAGTTACTGTACCTAAGGTAGCACCACCCGCATCAGAAATACTAACTGCTGAGTTTGCAGTAACGCTTAAGCCGTAATTTGAAAATGATGCAGCTATACCTTTATCATAATATGTTTTTGCATCAGCAACGGTAAGCGTGGGTGCCCAGCCCCTGTTTATGCCTTCGGCAATGTTAAAGCACAACTCCGGGTAACCTATAAATATAAATGGTTCAACAGTGCTGCCTGTGTTTGCACCAAAATAACGTTTGGCGTTAAAACATGAGTAAATGCCTGTAGCAGCAGTAGTTTGTAATGTTGCTACGATAATATTAGGGTCGGAACCAACATAATTTGTAAAAGCACCAACATTTGTTGTAGTAATTGGTGTTGCCATTAAGTAAGTACGAGGGTCTTTATTAGCGGTTGTAATATCCAACACCGTTTTACCAACATTCATAAAGTTGTTGTAAGATCCATTACCCGATGCAAAAATTGGATATAATGTAATAGCCGTAAATTTATAAACCATATTGTCGGCATTGCCGGTCATGATGGGGTAAGTTGCAGGGTTACCTATAATGGTAGCAAATTGTGTCTTAACATTCAGGTCAGCATTATCATCAGCGCGTTTACTTAAATTGATAAGTATCCTTAAACGATACGTGTTGATCAGTTTTTGCCATTGCAAATTGGTAAAACCAAAAATATCGCCCGAATTGAATAATGCACCTTGCGTAGCCGGAGATATTACCGTATTGAATATCGTATTGGCATCATCAAGCAACTTAAGCGAATTTTTATAAACATCGTGCTGGGCATCAAAAGCAGGTGTTAAATAAGCCGGATCGCCTGCCTGGGTCATTGGTATATCACCCACCCTTTGCGATAACCAGATAGCAGCATAAGCACGGAAAAATTTTGCAACTGCCGAGTATTTGTTTGCAGTGCCGCCCACCTGGCTTGCCGCCTGTGTTTCTAATTGTACCGCGTACTTCAATATATCATAGCTATGGGTTGAGTATGACCAGGTATCTTCATTATTGCCCCAGTATTTCTCATAGTTTGAAACCTGGAATTGATCGTATTTATAAACGCTTCCGTTAAATGGTAATTCCTCGGCCCTTATCATGGTAGCGGTAAGGTGGTTCAGTATTAATGAGATTGGTACTAATGAGTTCGAGTTTACCGCGTTGGGATCTGATAGCAGGTCCCCTTTTTGGCAGCTGCTTACCGAAAGTACCAGTAAGATGCATGTTATAATTAACTTAATATTTTTCATGTCTGTTGTTTTAATAATGTTAGAATGTAAGGTTTATATTGAAACCATATTTCCTGGTGGTGGTACTTTGCAAAGCGCCGTTTGCAGGGGCACCGCCGGTAGTACCGTTGGTAAAATCATAACCTGATGCATATTGGTCAATATCAAAGTCTTTACGGGCGGCAAAGTAAAGTAAGTTACGCCCTACTGCCGATACGGTAAGTGCTTTGATGAAAGTAGTTTTCAGCCATTTTGCAGGTACAGTATAACCTAATGTAACCTCGCGAAGTTTGGCGTATGAACGGCTGATCATAAAGGCCTCATCAATAGATTTTACGTTGCCATTTAAATAACCCTGAACGGTGATAGGCGATGTATTAGGGCCAAAAGTAAGTTCACTTAAATTTGATATTTGACCGTTAAGATATTTAGGCGTTCCGCTGATGATCTTTACACCGGCGCCATACTCGTTACCCAGTAAAGCTGCTGTTGGAGCCTTTGTACCGGTAGCTGTTGATTGCCACTCGGCTAAACGTGCTGCGCCAATTACACCTTGTACGGTTGACAGGTCTGTACCACCTTGTCTTGCAGCGTAGTAGTTGTAATCATAAATTACACCACCTATACGGCCATCAAACTGAAAGCTAAAGCTTAAGTTTTTATAAGAGAACTTGTTGTTGATACCAAAGGTGAAATCAGGATTTAAAAAACCTAATGAACCTAAGGTTTGGCTTTGTGAGCCCGATGCCCTTAATAAGCCACCCGAAGCATCATAAACGATATTATTGTTTTGATCTCTTAAAAACTTAGTTCCGTATATCTCATCAACCCTGTCGCCAACTTTGTAATTGTGGTTACCTAAGGTAATTTCAGATAGGGTACCGTAGCCAATATCAGATATGGTTTCTCTGTAGGTAGAAATATTCGCGTTGATATCCCACGAAAAACCGTTAGATCTGCGGAATGGTGAGCCGGTTAAAGCAAGCTCAAAACCTGTTCTTTTTGTGGTAACAGCATTTTGCAGACTGGCATCATTAGTTGTTGATGGAGGTGTTGGAATGGCAAAAATGTTCGGGCCATTGTTGGTATAAAAGTAAGTAACATCTAAACCTAAACGGTTATCCAAAAACTTAATGTCAGCACCGGCTTCGTATGACAGACGGCTCAATGGTTTTAAGTTAGGATTAGCCAGTGTATTTGAATATTGAATTGAAGGTGTGCCATTCCAATAAGTAGCGGTACTTGCCTTGTTTTCGTTTAAGTACGAAGGGCCATCATAAGAGCTATACAGTTCTGTACCATAGTTTAATAAGGTACCGGTGCTTATACCTGTAACCTGCTGGTATGCCGAACCAATGCTTGCTTTTGTTAAAGCCGATTTAACTTCGGCAACAGAGCCCCTGAATTTTACAAAACTGATAAATTTAGGAAGTGTAACATAATCAGACAGTGGGGTTGATAATGATACAGATGGGTAAAAGAACGAGTTTGGCAGTGTTGATACCTTATCAAGACGCCCTGTAGTGTTTATGTTAAAGTATTTATCGTAACCAAAATCAGCAGAGTAGTAACCGCTTGAAACCTGCATTTTAGCATCCCAGGTATAAGTTAAAGCCGGTTGTTGTGAGTTTGACAACGAGTATACGTTAGGTAATTGCAAAGCGCGGGTAGTACCATAAAACGAATGGTAATTAAACGTGCGGTTATTGGCACCCGCCAAGGCGCTTACAGACCATTTACCAAATTTTTTGTTGTAGTTTAATTGAACGTCTGTGTTGTTTTCAAACAGTTGGCGGTCATCTTCGCGGTAATCACCATACCAGCCAAAATAATACCAGCTTGTATAAGCATTTAAATTGGCTGATGATGGCACCTGCTCCGTACGTTTTTGGTTCCAGGTTGATATTTGCGAACGCAAACTCAAATTCAGATCAGGGGTGATCTTATAGTTTAATTTCAAGTAAGCGTATATATCGGTTTTGTCATGTCCGCGCAACCATTTGTCGGCCATAAACCAGGGGTTATTTAAACGGCCATATTCCTGGGCGTATTGTACCAGATCCGGCACACCTTGTGGGCCTTTGTAGTAATCTTTAAGGTCGCGTACATCATAATCGGCCGAGCCATAAACTTTAAACATATAAATGTAGCTGTTGGGGCCATAGCTAACATCGGGTATGTTTGGTGTATATTGTTTGTTATAATTAATGTTACCATCAATGCTAAACTTTGGCGATACATTGTAGCTGGTGTTCAGGCTAAAATTATCAGAGTTTAACTGCGTGTTAGGGAAAATGCCTTTTTGGTAACTGTGCGTGTACGACATGCGGATGTTGTAGTTAGAGCCGGATGCACCAATGGCCAGGTTATTAGTGGTAATTAAACCTGTTTGTACAAAGTTGTCAAAATTGTTTATACCACGGGCAACCCAGGGTGTTGGTGTTCTTACACCTGTTAGTGTGTTGTACGGGCTATCGTACTGGCGTAATAACTGGCCGTCAAAACGTGGGCCGTACTCACCTAAACGATTTCCGTTATCATACAAAGCATCTGCCGCAGGTGCGTAAACGTTACTGTTATCTTTTGCCTGGTATTCATAATGGTATGCGTTACCGCGACCGTACTCGGTTTGTGCTTCGGGCGAAGCGATAAATCCGCCTTCAAATAAAGTACTGCTGTTATAATCAACCTGGAAACCTTTTTTATCGTTCGTTCCTTTTTTAGTGGTGATAACGATGGCGCCATTTATACCCCTAAAACCGTATAAGGCAGCAGCGTTAGGGCCTTTCAAAATACTGTAAGATTCAATATCGTCAGGGCTGATGTTCCAGGTATCAGAGTTGATAGGCGAGCCATCAACAACAAACAGCAAATCCTTGCTGCCACGAAGCACGATCTCAGGGCGGCCAAGCATCTCGGCGTTAACACCTATGGTTAAACCTGCTACTTTACCTGCAAGGCCGTTTATCGGATTTGGCTCACGTGCTTTTATCAGCTCAGAGCCTTTAATTTCCTGTACAGAGTACCCTAACTTTTTTACTTCCTTTTTAATACCGTAAGCGGTAACAACTACTTCTGTTAAGGCTTTTGTGTTTGGCACTAATTTGATAGAAAGTGATGTTTCATCACTAATGGTTACTTCCTGGCTAATAAAGCCCAAAGAAGTAAAAACCAATACCTGCTCTTTTGAGCCCGAAATGGTAAAACGACCATTGGCGCCTGTAGTGGTACCTTGCTTTGTACCCTTAACCAATATAGTTACACCGGGTAAGGGCTGGTTAGTGTCGTCAATAACAATACCCCTTAGTGTATTGTTTTGGGCAAACAGTGGTGTTGTTGTCAGTAATATTACTGCAAATGCAATCAGTAATTTTGGGAGTTTAGATAATTGTTGCTTCATATTCAATTAATTAGATTGATTTGAGCAAAACTATCTACGCCCTATTATTAAATTATTGACGGAATAACAACAATAGATGAATAATGTTAGCGAAATGATATCGAAATAGAGCCATTGTTAATAAATGCTAAACTTTAGTTAAACTGTTTCTCCGTTCGAAATAATTGTCTTTTTAATTAAAGCCCGGTAGTGCATCGCACAATAATTCGGCATAGCTTATAACGTTATTCTAAAATGCGGTTATTTATGGTTTGGTTTTTCTGACTATGATAATAGCCCCCAAACCAAAAAATTAAGATCATCCCATACTTTTGGGCAGAAAATTACAAAAAACCATCCCACAAACCGGGGTGGTTTTTTTATGTCCAAAATTGCCGTGTCCCGTTTTTTGCAACTTTTATAATTATAGCATCCCGGCGTGTTTATAAATAATACCTTTTTTGCTTAGGCCCCTTTTTTTATAAGTTGGTAAAAAAAGTATCCTGCAGACGGTTTAGGGCTGTTTTTCTTGACAGATGTTTAGTTTATATGGTACTTGGTGCTATAATTTAAACTTAAACAAATATGAATTACGTTGCAATTTATTGGTGGGTTATCATACCCGTATTATGTATCTTATTTTACAAAACTATTTTACGCCTCATGTTCGGGATGGTCATTATTCCCGAAGACAGGATAGGCCTGGTCACTAAAAAGTTCGTGCTCTATGGTGGCGACAGGGAACTGCCCGACGGCCGTATCATCGCCACAAAAGGCGAGGCCGGTTTCCAGGCAAAGGCGCTGGCGCCGGGTTTGTACTGGTTTATGTTCCCGTGGCAGTATGGCATCAACATGGAGGGCTTTACGGTTATCCCGGAAGGTAAAATTGGCCTCATCTTATCGAAAGACGGCGCCGAGATTCCTACAGGTAATATTTTGGGCCGCAAGGTGGACTGTGATAATTTCCAGGATGCCGAGAAGTTCCTGGTTAACGGTGGTCAAAAAGGCCGTCAAACAGCCATTATTACCGCGGGTACCTATCGTATCAATACCTATGCCTTTACCATTTCGATAGCCGATATGACGGTCATCCACGAAAGTAAAGTAGGTGTCATCACCGTGTTGGATGGTCAGCCGATCACCATCGGCCAGATAGCCGGTAAGCACGTGGAGGGCCACAACAACTTCCAGGACATCGATGCCTTTTTAAACAACGGTGGTAACCGTGGTTTGCAGCCACAAATTGTACTGGCCGGTTCGTACAACATTAACCAATGGGCCGTACAGATCGAAGAGATCCCCATGACTGAAGTACCTATCGGTTACGTCGGTGTAGTGATATCGTACATTGGCGAGGATGGTAAAGACCTTACCGGCGAACACTTTAAACACGGTAACATTGTAGGCAAAGGCTTCCGCGGTGTTTGGATGGAACCGCTTGGCCCGGGTAGGTACCCCATCAATACCTTTACCATGAAGGTTGAGCTGGTACCAACAACCAACTTAGTGTTAAACTGGGCGAACGCCAGGAGCGAGTCGCACAATTTAGATAAGAATTTGTGTACCATAACCGTACGTTCAAAAGATGGTTTCCCTTTCAACCTGGATGTGGCGCAGATCATCCACATCCCCGCCAACGAGGCACCAAAGGTGATCGCGAGGTTCGGTAGCATGCTCAACCTGGTATCGCAGGTGCTGGAGCCTACCATCGGTAACTACTTCCGTAACTCGGCGCAGGACAGCGATGTGATCTCCTTCCTCATCACCCGTAAGGAAAGGCAGGAATCGGCCAAGCAACATATCTCGGTCGTACTCGAAGAGTATAACGTGAACGCCGTGGATACCCTTATCGGTGACATCGTTCCGCCGGAAGCGCTGATGAAAACCTTAACCGACCGTAAAATTGCGCAAGAGGAAGAAAAGACCTACGAAACGCAACGCATGGCGCAGGTACAACGCCAGGGTGTGGAAAAAGAAACCGCCATCGCCGAGATCCAAAAGGAAATAGTGAAGGCACAACAAAGTGTGGAGATCGCTCAACGCACCGCGGATGCTGCTGTTAAGAAATCGGAAGGTGAGGCTACCAGTTTGAAGCTACAGGTAAGTGCTGAAGCATCGGCCACTAAAATGCGGGCCGAAGCTGAGGGTGAAGCCACAAGAGTGAGAGCTGCTGCCCAGGCAGAATCGACCAAGTTGAACGCTGTTGCCGAAGCCGAAAAGATCTCGAAAACAGGTTTGGCTGAGGCCGAGAAAATTATGGCGATAGGTAAATCAACTGCCGAAGCTTACGAGCTACAGGTGAAAGCCATGGGTGGCGATAACTTTACCAAGTTCAAGATCACTGAAGAGATCGGTAAGGGCCATATTAAAGTTATGCCTGATGTTTTGATAGGCGGAGGTGCCAACGGCTCGGAAGGGCCGATAAGCGGATTGCTTGGCATTAAGCTGATGGAGATGATGGATACCACAAAAGAAGTCAAAGAACTGAAAAAGAATCCCGAAAAGGATAAATAGCGTTTTAGTTTGGTGTTTTAATGTGCAACGGCACGCCCCAAGGCGTGCCGTTTTTTCGTTCACACCATGTCATGGCGAGGAGGAACGACGTGGCCATCACTGAGACAGGTAGCAAACTATTCTGTCGCAACATTACCCTCGTGAGAACACATAAATAATTCGTAATAAACCTATGCATAATGTGCTTTAAAACTGTTAGCATTGTTAACCAATTAAATTCCCCATGATAAAACAACGTTTCCTGGCGCTTACTCTTTTAAGCTGCCTTTCATTCACTGCCACATTCAGCCAATCCGAAAGGGATATGGCTTACTATATCAAAAACGCACCCTTTAAGGTAAGCATCACCGAACCGGTATTCCCTGCTAAAGTTCTTAATATAAAAGATTTTGGCGCCGTTGGCGATGGGCAAACCCTTAATACTGATGCCATTAATAAGGCCATTGCCACGTGTTCGGTTTCGGGTGGCGGCACAGTACTTATCCCTGCCGGGCTTTGGCTAACAGGCCCCATCGAGCTTAAAAGCAATGTGAACCTGCATACCGAATGGGGAACCTTGGTGATGTTCAGCAGCGACCACTCGCTATTTAAAATGGAGGGGGGCGCGGCAGGCCACAATTATACGGCGAAAAGCTGGAGAACGTAGCTATAACAGGTAACGGTATTTTTGATGGTGCGGGCGATACCTGGCGCCCTTTAAAAAAGAGCAAGGCAGCGCCTACACTGTGGAACGACCTCACCAAATCGGGCGGGATAATTACCAACAACGGTGATATGTGGTACCCAACCAAAGAAGGGGCTGAGAACGACCGTTTACGACCCATCGAGGTAAGCATTGCCAGTAGTAAGAACGTGTTGATAGACGGGCCGACCTTTAAAAACTCGCCTAATTTTGCCTTTAATCCTAAAAATATCAACAACCTCATCATTCGCAATTTGAAGATCGAGAACGAATACTATGCGCAAAATGGCGATGCCATCGATCTGTCGAGCTGTAAAAACGCTATCGTTTATCATTGTACTGTTCATGCCGGTGATGATGGTATTTGTATGAAATCGAGCGGAACAACAGAAAAGGGAACGGCCGGATTGGAAAACATCATTATTGCCGAAAATGTGGTTTACCATGCCCACGGCGGCTTTGTGGTGGGCAGTAACACCGATGCCGGGATGAACAACATCTGGGTAACCAATTGTAACTTTATAAATACTGATATTGGCATCCGCATTAAAAGCAACAAGGGCAGGGGCGGCCTGGTGCATAATATTTTTATCGACCATATTTTTATGCACGATATCCTGAACGAGGCCATCCTGTTCAGCAGCTATTATGGAGATGGTGCGCCGGGAGCAGTGAACAAGGTATCGGATGATAAGACCCCTCTTTTCCAGGATTTTCATATGAGTGATATCTATTGCAATAACGCTAAGACGGCTATCTCCATCATTGGCCTGCCCGATGCGCAGGTGAACCATCTGTACTTTAAGGATATCAAAATATCAGCCCAAAAAGCAGTTTACATGACAGAGGCTTCGGATATTGATCTGAAGAACGTGACGATAATTTCGCCGGATAAAACCGTGTATAATTTAACGAATACGAAGAATATTAGTCACTAATGCATTGAAGTTTCAGCATCATCCAAAACAGGCTCGGTGAATTCCTTTTTGCTGACGAAGTTGTTGGTAACGAACAGGAAGATGAGGGCCATGACACCGCTTATCATCATGATAGCAACCATGGGTATTGGCGAAAGCCGACCTTCGTTAAAATGACTGACGATGGCTGCGGATAATGCGCCGAGGCCCATTTGTAAAAACCCCATCAATGCCGATGCGATGCCGGCCTGGCTGGCAAAGGGGGCGAGTGACAGGGCTGTGGCGTTAGGGGTGATAAAGCCCTGTACGCTTAGGAAAAGGAAGATGATGCCAATCATGCAGTACATGTTAATGTAGCCGCTATAGGTTAAACCGAAGAGCACTATACCTACAATGCATTGCAGGATGAGGGCATTCTTCATTACGATTTCGCCGGATATCTTGCGTATTACAAGGCTGTTTACCTGGCTGAAGCCGATTAGTCCCGCGGCGATGATGGCGAATATGTAGCCGAAATGTTTTTGATCGACGTGATAGTAGGATATGAACACGTAGGACGAACCGGCGAGGTAGGCATACTGTCCGCCCATACCAATACATCCCGTAAGGGCGTAAGTGAAGAACTGCGGGTGCTTAAATACACTCCAAAAGCTGTTAGTAATATGCTTTGGTTTTAGCGATAGGGTGGTATCGGGCTGGCGGCCATCGGGCAACCAAATGATGCAGGATACAACAACGATAACTGCGACTGCTGCCAGTATGATAAAGATATAGTGCCAGCCCCATGCCGAGCTCACATAACCGCCAATGGTTGGTGCCAGCATAGGCGATACCACAAGAACGAGCAGTAAGAGTGAGAACACTTTGGCGATATCCTTAACCGGGAAAAGATCGCGTACAAAGGCACGGGCGGCAACAATGCCTGCACAGCCGCCGAGGGCTTGTATCAGCCGCAAGGCAATGAGTACACTTATTGAACGGGTAAGGGCGCAGGCCACTGATGCGATGATATAAACGAGCAAGCCGATGTACAATGGCTTTTTGCGGCCGTAACGATCGAGCAGGGGACCGTAGAGCAGCTGCCCGAAAGATATGCCGAGGAAGTAACTGGATAACGAAAGCTGAACGCCGGATTCATCGGTATGCAGGTCGGCAGCAATGGCTTTGAAAGCGGGCAGATACATATCGATGGATAAGGCACCCAGGGCGATAATGAAGCCTAAAATGAGAATGATGATGATATATTGTTTACGACCCAAAGCAAATGTAATAAGCTGCAAAGATAACCCGATGCGCCTTATAAGCCGCCCGATTTGGCTACATTGTTAATAATAAATAAATACAAACCTTGTAAATTAAAAAAAACACCTACTTTTGCCTCAACTTCAACCTCTATCCGCTTTTGTCAAAAATGTCAGCTCAAATCACCAACAATACATCGGTATTTAACCAGCTCAATATTTTTGGACACCAAAAAGTTGTTTTCTGTAATGATGTAGCCACAGGTTTAAAAGCCATTATCGCCATACACGATACCACGCTTGGCCCTGCCTTGGGCGGCACACGCATGTGGCCATACAAAACAGAAGAGGATGCTTTGCGCGATGTATTGCGCCTTTCGCGCGCCATGACGTATAAAGCGGCCATAACAGGTTTAAACCTGGGCGGTGGCTATGCCGTTATCATTGGCGATTCGCGTAAAGATAAATCCGAAGCTTTGTTCCGCATGTTTGGCAAGTTTGTAAAAAACCTTAACGGCGAATATATTACCGCCGAGGATGTGGGCACCAACACCCGCGATATGGAGTACATCCGTATGGAAACCGAACACGTAAGCGGCCTGCCCGAAAGCATTGGCGGCAGCGGCGACCCAACCCCGGTTGCGGCACGCGGCGTGTACATGGGTATAAAAGGTTGCTTAAAGGAGTTATATGGTAATGATAACCTTGCCGGGAAATCGGTAGCGGTACAGGGCACTGGCCACGTTGGCGAAAACCTGGTAAAGCTGTTGCGCGATGAGAACGCCAAGGTTTACGTTAGTGATATTGATGAAGACCGCCTGCGCCAGGTTGCCAAAAAATACGGTGCCGAAGCAGTAGAACATAACAGTATTTTTGACCTTGATGTTGATATTTATGCCCCTTGTGCTTTGGGTGCAACTATTAACAGTAAAACCATACCGCGGTTAAAATGTGCTATTATAGCAGGCTCGGCAAACAGCCAGCTGGAAGATGAAACATTACATGGCCAAATGCTGTTAGATAAAGGCATCCTTTACGCGCCCGACTATGTAATAAACGCCGGCGGGGTGATCAACATGTATTCGGAGATTGCTAAGTTCAATAAAAAGCGGACCATGCAGCTCACCGAAAATATTTATGACGCTATTAGAAATGTTTTAAAACTTTCTAAGGCCGAAAACATTTCTACTATAGAGGCAGCCAATAAAATTGCCGAAAAGAGAATTGCTGATATCAAAAAAATAAAAACATCGTACTAAATAAATAATAGTTTAACCCGTCCCGGTTTTGTCCGGGGCAAAATCGTTCTTATCACATGCTAAACAGAAGGCACCTGCGCGTAAAAGTATTACAATCATTGTATGCTTATCATCAGTCCGAAAAAAAGGATCTTAAGGCTTACGAAAAATCGTTAATTCAAAGTGTTGACAAAGTACAGGAAATGTACATTTGGATGCTGTCGCTCATTAACGAAGTGGCACAATATGCCGATACCGATGCAACGGCAATGTCAAACAAATACCTGCCTACCGAAGCCGACCTGAAACCCAACCTTAAAATTCTAGGTAACACCTTCATCCAGTCGCTCAACAAAAACAAAGAATACCTGGCCCATACTAAAAAGTACAAGGTGATCTGGGATTTCGATCCTGAATTAACCAAGTCGCTTTTTGCTACCCTCAAGGCATCCGACGATTACAAAGCCTATCTCGAAAAAACTGACGATAGCATACATTCGGATAAAGACATCATCAAATTCATCTTCAAAAAAGTGATCCTTAAATCATCAATAGCCGAGCAGGTTTTTGAGGATAAGTTTATTTACTGGCCGGTTGATAAAGATGTATTACAGGCGCTTATCGCGAAGACCTTTAAAAACTTCGCTTTTGAAGAGCCTGAGAAAAACAAGCTTGCCGAAGTAGTAGTGAACTGGGATGACGACCGTGAGTTTATCATCAGCTTGTTCCAGCAAACTATACGTTATGATGAAACCTTCCAGGAAATGATAGCCAACAAAACCCAAAACTGGGAGCCTGAGCGTATTGCCATGATGGATACTTTATTGATGAAAATGGCGCTGGCCGAGTTTATGTACTTCCCTTCAATCCCGGTTAAGGTAACCATAAACGAGTACCTCGAAATTTCGAAGGAATTTAGTACGCCAAAGAGTAATTCATTTATAAACGGTATCTTAGACAAAATTTTAGCCGAGCTTAAAGCTGATAATAAAATAAAGAAAACCGGAAGAGGATTAATGGAATAATATGAGAAAGTTATTTTTTGGCCTTGTAACAGCAACAATGCTGATGGCCTGCCACCAAACTAACAAAACTACCGCCACTGCTGGCGAAATTGCCGCTATTAAATTTACCGAAGACAAATTTGATTTTGGTAAAATTAAAGAGGGCGACTCGGTAATGCACAAATTCGCGTTTATAAATAATGGTAAATCGCCATTGATCATTACTGATGCTGTGGCTACCTGTGGCTGTACAAAACCCGAGTGGCCTAAAGAACCTATCCAACCCGGTGATAAAGGCGAAATTAAAGTTACCTTTCACAGCGCAGGTAAAAAGGGTATACAAGATAAAATGATAACCGTAACAGGTAATACCAATCCGGCCCAATCTATGGTGCATTTAACCGGCGAGGTAACAGAAAAGTAAACAACACATAAATTAAATTAAAATGACCGCTACTATTTTATTGCAAATGAACTCTGCCACCATCCAGCAAATTCTAATGTTTGGATTGATATTCGTAGTGTTCTATTTTTTCATGATCCGCCCGCAGATCAAAAAACAAAAAGACCAAAAGAAATTTGTTGAAGAGCTTAAAAAAGGTGATAAGGTGGTAACTACCGCAGGTATACACGGTCACATTGCCGAAATAACCGATACTATTGTTACCATTAACGTTGATAATAATGTAAAAATGCGCTTTGATAAGTCGGCCATTTCTTTGGAAGCATCTAAAGCGCTTAATGCACCCGAAAAAGCTTAAGGGAATAGTTTCCGGAAACAAAGAGCTCTACTTTGGTAGGGCTTTTTTTTTGCAGGCTGATGATTACCCTGTTTTCAGTCTGATTTATTTATAATTTTGTTACAATGGCAATCATTAAACTATCCAAAAACGAACGCAGGCGGCTATCGGTATTTTTTACCTGCCTGGCTTTGGCGTTTGTAGCCTGGATGTTTACCATGTTGTCAAAAAATTATCCTTATACTTTTAAAGCGGCATTGGTTTATACCAATGCACCCATACACCGTTCTTTCCGGGCCTTACAGGCAGATTCGGCCGATGTAACCGTTCAGGGCAGCGGCTGGAATTTATTGTTTTCGGCCATGAAACTGAACAACCAAACCATCCCGGTTAATTTAAAGAACCTCGATTTTAAAAATTTCATCGTATTAAACACCCAGCTAAAAAGCATTAACGAAAAATGGGCGTCAGATCAGCAGATCATTTCCTTTAATCCGGATACGCTATACTTTGATTTCTCATCGAGGGTGGTTAAACGCGTACCTATACAATTACTGTCGAATATCAAATTCAGGCACCAGTATGCTTTTTCGGGCAATGCACTGTTAAACCCCGATTATGTAACCATAAGTGGCCCTGCCAATATACTTGCTAATATTAATGCATGGAAAACAGACTCGCTGGCGTTGATTGATATTGCTGATACCATCAGGCGAACAATTAAATTGCAGCCTGTTTCTCAGTCAAACATTAATATTTACCCCAAAACCGTGCAGGTTAAGTTGCCTGTTGATGAGTATACCGAGAAAACAATATATATACCCGTTAAGCTGGCCAATAATAAGGATTATTACAACGTAAAGGTTTTCCCTAAAAAGGTTAAAGTTACTTTTACTGTTCCTCTTGGCAAATATACCGCTACCGATGAAAGCTTTTTTGAAGCCGTTGCCGATCTGAATTTATGGCATGATCAGGGTTTGCACCAACTCCCGGTTAAAACGGTGCGTGTGCCCGCTTTTTGTAAGATAGTGAAAATAGAACCTCAGAATATAGATTTTATCGTTAATCAATAATGCTTAAAGTTGGAATAACAGGCGGAATAGGCAGCGGCAAAACAACAGTAAGCAAAGTTTTTGAAGTGCTTGGTGTACCCGTTTTTTATGCTGATGACCATGCCAAACGTGTAATGGTTGAAGATCAGATCCTGATCAATGCCATCAAACAGGAGTTTGGCGAAGAATCGTATTTTGATGATGGCAGCCTTAACCGTAAATATATATCCAACATCGTTTTTAACGATGCCGCTAAACTGGAAAAATTGAACGCGATAGTTCATCCCGCCACATTCCGTGCTTTTGATACCTGGGTAGAGCAGGTGGGCAATGTGCCTTATATCCTCAAAGAAGCCGCTTTATTGTTCGAAGCTGCTTCTTACAAACTATGCGATAAGGCCATTATGGTTTATGCGCCCCTGGAAACCCGCCTGAATCGTGTAACCCGCCGCGATGGTATCACAAAAGAAGAAGTTCTGAGCCGTAACGCCAGGCAAATGCCCGACGAAGAAAAGATCAAACTGGCCGATTATACCATCATTAATGATGATACTGCCCTGGTTATCCCGCAGGTACTGGCACTGCACCAACAGTTTTTAGAAATGGCGGGTACCAAATGATACTAGCCGATTTTATTGAGATCAACGAAACCGGCCTCTATTGCCGCTACGGCGATTTTTACCTCGATCCAAAACAACCCGCCGGAAAAGCTATCATCTCCCATGCCCACGGCGATCATGCCGTAACGGGTAACAAATTGGTATACAGCACCGCCGCTACTGCCGACCTGATGACCCTGCGCTATGGTAAAACTGCCGCTAAAACCTTTAACACATTTAAATTTCACGAACCATTTTTGATAGGGGAGGTAAAAGTTGTCTTTATTTCGGCCGGCCATATTTTAGGCTCCGCGCAGGTGTTGATGGAGTACAAAGGTATCCGCTACCTCTACACAGGCGATTACAAGGTACAGCCCGATGCTACCTGCCAACCCATCGAGTGGATAGAAACAGATGTGCTCATCTCCGAAAGTACCTTTGCCAACCCCGCCACCCAACACCCCGATCCGGTTACCGAGATCCAAAAGCTGAATAGTATTAAGAGCAATATCCTGCTTGGCGCGTATGCTTTGGGTAAAAGTCAGCGGCTCATTAACCTTATCAGCACCCATTGCCCGCAGAAGATCATTTTGGTGCATCATAAAATAATGCCCATCAATGCGGTGTATGAAAAGCACGGTTTTAGCCTCGGTAAATACCAGATGTATGGCCGCAAACTGATGAAGGAGCAGAAGGAATACGTATACCTGGTGCCGCCTTTTACCTTCGATAGTTATTTTAAAGCTACAGGTGTAAAGCGTTTATTTGCATCAGGATGGAAAAACCTGCAAACTAATGAGCAGGATACGTTGTTTATATCAGACCATGTGGATTGGAACGATATACTGCAATGTGTTAACTTTACCAAACCAAAACAAATATGGACCTTACATGGCGATGGTACACATTTGCAGGAGCATTTTGCCGGTAATATTGAAGTAAAACTGTTAAAATAGTGTTTGTTGAAGGTATAGATTATTATGTTGACGATCAGGGCAGGTATGTTTTTACAGAAGCCGCCCACCTAAAACGTGGGTATTGCTGTAAAAATAAATGTAAACATTGCCCTTGGGGTTACGGAAAGGAAACCGGTGAGGTTAAAAAATCAAAATAAAATAGTCATATTTGAATATCAGGCCTTTGAGAATTTATAATGGAGATAGATAAGGAAATACAAGGTAAATTTGAGGATAATTATCATCGCTCTACTGTAAACATCGTGTTTACCTATAATTGGTTGCACTACATAATGCGCGATCATCTCGATAAATATAACATTACCCAGCAACAATACAATATACTCCGCATATTGCGTGGGCAATTGCCAAACCCAGCAACAGTAAACCTGTTAAAGGACCGCATGCTGGATAAAATGTCAGACGCCTCACGTATCGTCGATCGCCTGGTGCAAAAGCAATTGGTTACCCGTTGCACCAATAATAAAGACCGCCGTTCTGTTGATATCCGTATCAGCGATGAAGGTTTAGACATATTATCCAAACTGGATATCGAGCTAAAAACCCGCGATGTCCTGAAGAACAACCTCACCGAAGAAGAAGCAGGGCAACTGAGTGCTTTGCTGGATAAGATGAGGGGATAATTTATTTCTGCATTTATGGAAATCGGTGCCATCGTACATCGTGCTGTTAAAAATCCGAAAGCATGAAAATCTTTTTTATCTTATTACTTGTTGGCGTCACTCTTTTAGCTAAGGCTCAAACATTGCCACAACAGAAAGTTTGGGTGAGTGATGACCGCCTTTTATATCTCCAAACCATTTTAGCATACACCGGGGATTCGATATTGGTCATCGAGTCGATGGATCCGGCCCGGTATCATAATTTCAGGGGGCATGTATTGCCGGTACGATCCGTATCGCGCTACACATTAAAAACCGATACGCTCATTTTTAAGGAAAATAGGATGCCTGTTGCCCGATTCCTGATCGACACCGGGAAAAAAGGGTTTTTTATTTTGAAGCCCATGGATGCAGCCGCGCGTGATGTGATTGACCGTATAGCTCCCGGTAAAGGCTCGGATAAACTAAAATTTCACAATCTCGATGCTGATTACACAGATACCATAAAGTTTGAGAAGATACTGTTCCACTCCACTACCTGTTACGGTCCATGCATACCCATGAGTATCCGGATCGATAACGATAAAACAATGAAGTATATTAGGGAGAGAGATCCGAGGCAACATAATATTCCGAACATGTCGGAAAACGAAAAGTTAAATGCCTTGGAAGGGAGTTTTACAGGCATGCTTTCTCCAAAGCTTTACAACAGTCTGATCAGCATATTAAAAATGTCTGAACTGGACAAGTTGAGGGCGAATACAGATAGGAATATCGATTTGCCTACCTATACTTTGGAGATTTGGTATAACCATAAAGTATGGGCCATCAATTCGATGACGATGCCTTTGGCAATAGGGCCACTTTTTAATTATTTGATGGATCTGCCACAAAAAATCAAGTTGGAGCGTGCCGCGACTGATTTTGATGTTCAGTTTACGGCAAAACCTGATCTGGGTAAGGATAATAGATAGGACTAATGACCAATGAACCAATAAACTAATGAACCTCAAGAAGAAACCCTATCAGCGGGATACTGATACCCAACAGAACAACTACCAGCTTTCGCAGATTAAATTTATGATCGTCGGTCGATTCGAAGAGGATGGTGGTAGATATATGCAAAAATATCCCGATCACAATACCCATTATCCGGTTAAAGTAATGCTGCAGGTTCCAAACGCTGCTGTGGCTTAACGTATCGCTGAAAAAGTAACCTACCGGTGCCATTATTGCGAACAGGAACAAAAAGAAGATCATTTTATTCTTCGCCACATGGTTGGCCAGCATCACGCTCGCCAACGCGAACGAAGCCGGGATATGATGCAGCGCGATACCGAACACTAATTGATTCTGGTAGCCTTGCGCCAATGGCATCCCTTCTAAAAAAGCATGTAAACAAAGGCTGATCAAAATAGCGAAGGGGAATACCGTGTGCCCGTGGTCAGTATGTTTATGGATATGCCCGTGTTCCACACCATCCGAAAACTGCTCCAAAACGATCTGGAATAAAAAGCCCCCGAGAATGAATACGCCTACATAATTATCGCTGCCATGGTAAGCATCAGGTATCAAGTGCAGTACAGTGATGGCAAATAGAAATGCCCCGCTGAACGACAGCACCAGTTTAAGCAGCTTTGTATTATCCCTGCCCTTAAACAAAAAAATACTCATCCCGCCAAGGAAAGCACAGCCAAATAATAATAACAATTGCCAAACGCTCATAACCGGAATTGGGGTTGAATTTTTCTGAATAATTGTACCATGGCCCATCCTACCAAAAGGCCATACAAAGCACCTCCGGTAACATCAACAGGGTAATGAACGCCTACATACACCTGCGCAAAGCTGATGGAAAAGGCCCATAACAATGCCGCGGGCCATACCCAACGCCACCTGCTGCCAAATACCAGGCACAAAAATATAGCTATAGCAAAATGGTTACTGGCATGTGATGATGGGAAACTATAACCTGAGCCGCAGGGCACACGGGTGATGATTGTTTGAGCCAAAGCCGGGTCGTTACAGGGGCGCAGGCGGTGCATCAAAGGTTTTATAATGCTGGCGCTACCAAAATCGGCAATGCCAAAAGTTAAGGCAAGCAGCAAAATAATATATAATCCCGTTTTTTTATATCGGTAAATACTGAATGCGATAATAAAAACGTACAAGGGTATCCACACCAGCGGGTTACGAATAATGGGCATCAGCCAATCAAAAAAAGCATTGCTTAGTCCGTGGTTAACTAAGTAAAACAAATGCTGATCAAATTGTAAAAGCTGCTGGGGCATGAAGGGCAAATATAGCTAATTTGACATTGCACAATCGTTGGCTATCGGGCAAATAATGTTATTTTTGCAGTAAATACTAATACTTTGACATTAATTAAATCAATTTCGGGAATAAGGGGCACCATTGGCGGTGCCGTGGGCGATGGATTAACGCCATTAGATATTGTTAAATTTACGTCGGCATACGGCGCCTGGGCCGTTAAAAAATCGGGTATCAACAAAATTGTTGTTGGGCGCGATGCTCGTATTTCGGGCGAGATGGTACTCAATATTGTTGTTGGTACACTACAGGGTTTGGGTATTGATGTGGTAGATATAGGCCTATCAACAACCCCGACCGTTGAAATTGCCGTACCTTTAGAAAAAGCAGGCGGAGGTATTATCCTTACCGCTAGCCATAATCCAAAACAATGGAACGCCCTCAAATTGCTTAACGCGAATGGTGAATTTGTAAGCGAAGCCGATGGTTTGGAGATATTGGACATTGCCGAAAAAAGCGATTTTAAATATGCTGATGTGAATGACCTGGGACAGCGTATTGTTGATAATAGCTATATGCAAAAGCATATCGACCACATTTTAGGTTTGGAGTTGGTTGATGTAAAAGCCATCGCCAAAGCAAATTTTAAGGTGGTTATTGATTGCGTAAACTCATCAGGCGGTATCTTTGTTCCGGCATTGCTGGAAGCTTTGGGCGTTAAAACAGTGCATAAACTGTTTTGCGAGCCCGATGGGCAATTTCCGCACAACCCTGAGCCGCTGCCCGAAAACCTGATAGACCTGTCAAAAACAGTATTGGATAAAGGTGCCGACCTGGGCATAGCCGTTGACCCGGATGTTGACCGCCTTTGCTTTGTTTGCGAAGATGGAAACGTATTTGGCGAAGAATATACCCTGGTTGCTGTTGCTGATTACGTGTTGAAGAACAATAAAGGTAATACAGTATCTAACCTGTCGTCAACCCGTGCTTTGCGCGATGTGACGGAACTTGCCGGCGGTGAGTACAATGCGGCCGCTGTAGGAGAGGTGAACGTGGTGAACAAGATGAAGGAAACCAATGCCGTAATAGGTGGCGAAGGCAATGGCGGGGTAATATACCCGGCATCGCACTACGGGCGTGATGCTTTGGTTGGTATCGCGCTGTTTTTAACGCACCTGGCAAAGTTTGGTAAAAGTATTTCTACATTAAAGCATACGTATCCAAACTATTTCATCTCCAAAAACAAGATCACGTTAACACCCGAAATGGATATTGATGCCCTGTTGCTTAAGGTAGAAGAGAAATACAAAAAGCAACCGCACAGCACCATTGATGGTTTAAAAATAGAGTTCGATAAGCAATGGGTACACCTGCGCCGCTCAAACACCGAGCCTATTATCCGCATCTACTCAGAAGGTGATTCTGAAACCGTTGCGAATAATTTGGCGAATAAGATAATTGCCGATATAAAAGAAATATTGAATGTTTAATGATTGATTTATTGAATGATTGAGTGATTGATTTTTAAGAATCGCATGGAGAGGATGATAAGGCAGATTTTGCTGAATTGATGAAAGATCGCACAAAGAAGTTTGTGATCGATAATATCAAATTGTTCAGGGATCTGCCTAAAACTGAAGAAGCGAAGATTATTGGAAAACAATTATTACGCTCATCATCATCGGTTGGCGCAAATTACAGAGCTGCCTGCCGGGCGCGGTCAAAAGCTGAATTCGGTGCAAAACTCTCTATCGTTGTTGAGGAAGCGGATGAAGCAGTGTTTTGGATGGAAATTCTGACCGAAGCCGAAATTGTAGATAAAGAGAAAATTAGTAAATTAATAACTGAAGGAAAAGAAATACTGAAAGTAGTGGCTGCCGCGAGAAAAACGACACTGCAAAAGTAATTTTCTAATCAATAATTGAAATTGGTTAATCAATAATTCGATCAATCAATAAATCAAAAATAAAATATTAACTGAATTGATTAATCAATAAATCGATCAATCAATAAATCAATAAATAAAAAAGATGCGTGTTTACTTAGACAATGCTGCTACAACGCCTATTGACCCTGAAGTGCTAAAAGCAATGTATCAGGTAATGGAAACAAACTTTGGAAACCCCTCATCCATCCACGGCCATGGCCGCGAGGTACGTACCATTATCGAAAAAGCACGTAAAACGGTAGCATCATTGCTCCACACGTCACCTGCCGAAATCTTCTTTACATCCGGGGGGACCGAGGCTGATAACATGGCCATCCGTTGTGGTATTGTAGATCATGGTATCAAACATGCCATCACCAGCAAAATAGAACACCATGCCGTTGTACACACCCTTGAGGCAATGGAAAAAGCCGGTGTGATTGAATTGGATTTTGTTGATGTTGACGATAAAGGAAACGTAAATACCGAGCACCTCGAAACCTTATTAAAAAGCCATAACCGTAGTTTTGTATCGTTAATGCACGCCAATAACGAGATAGGCACGCTAACCGATATTGAGATGGTAGGCGATATCTGCGAAAAATACAACGCCATTTACCATTGCGATACCGTGCAAACCATGGCACATTACCCGCACGATCTGAGCAAGCTTAAAATGCAGTTTATCGTCGGCGCGGCACATAAATTTCACGGTCCTAAAGGCGTTGGCTTTTTACACGTAAACCACAAGATCAAAATTAAGCCATTACTGTATGGCGGTTCGCAGGAGCGCAACATGCGTGGCGGTACTGAAAATGTTTACGGCATCGTTGGTTTAGCCAAAGCTATGGAATTAGCTTACGCCGAAATGCCACAACACCAGGCACACATTCAAGGCTTTAAAAGCTATATGATGGCGCAATTAAAAGCCAACGTGCCCGGCATTGCGTTCAACGGCGAAACTGACCCGGCTAAAAGCCTGTACACCGTACTCAACGTATCCTTCCCCGAAATGGAAATGGCAGATATGCTGTTGTTTAGTTTAGATATAGCGGGTATCTCCGCCTCAGGCGGCAGCGCCTGCAGTTCCGGCACAGATATTGGCTCGCATGTATTAACCGGCATCGGCTCAAGCCCGCTTCGCCCTGCGGTAAGATTCTCCTTCTCAAAATACAATACTAAAGAAGAAGTAGATTATACTGTAGAGAAGATAAAAGAGATTTGTTTGGTGAAGGCCTGATATCATGCAGCAATTTAACGTGCCCGCGGGCTCTTTTAAAAAAGTTCAAAAGAAAATTTTCATTAGGATTTTACCGCTAATGACAATATCAGTAATTGTAGGCGTTGTAATTTCTTTATATCATTCGAAAGAAGCCAATATTAACAATCTTTTACTTAACATTCCTATACTGTGCTTTTGTTTAGGTTTTGTAATATATCGTGGGGTGAAAAGTCAAAAGCATTCATTTGAAAGCATTCAGTTAATAACTGATAATGAGACTTTGACACGGCTTCAATTTAGTAAGCCAAGCATCATTATCAGATATGATGATATTACGAGTATTGAAAAAAGTAATGATGGCTATTTAATCATAAAGTCAAATAATTCAAATGGGAAACTAATAATTCCTTCTCAAATTGAGAACATTATCGAACTTGAAATAATATTAAATAACATTATTCAGGTTAAAAGTAAACCTCGTTATCAGTTAGTAAACTACAAGGCCTTAGGTACGATAATGATGGCAATCATAATGATGATATGCGTTTACCTTTCCGATAACAAAATAATTGTCGGCATCTCTGGTTTGGGCATAGTTGTTTTGATGGCTTATGCTTTTTATCAGTTACGAACTAATAAGAGTATCGACGATAAATCGAAGCTGACTTCCTGGATATTGTTAATTGTTATTGCATCAGTTATAGGTATACTATACGATAAATTAATATCGTAAAAGCCTACTCCTTCTTCGGCGCAATCCCTTTATCTACATTCAAAGTGAACGATGATTCAGATGCCCTGTCGGCAGCCTGCAGCCCTTCAATATCAGGTTCTGTTTCAGTTAATATTACATCATCTGTGCCCTCAATACCATCAGAGTGTATATCCTGCTGGCTTTGTTGATCTTCAGCATCATTTTCCGATTCGTTTAGCGGGGTTGAATTTATTGGGTTTATCATGGTCTTGGTTTTTATATATCCTTACAACAGTATACCCGCCATGTTGTTTTGAAATATAACTACATAAAAAAAGCGCCCCGGTGATCAGGGCGCTTTCAAAATAATGCGGAATGATATTATAAATTCTCAGTTTCCGGTACAGCTACCTCATCCGGGTCTGTAATATAATTACGTTCTTTCAATCGCGGCGATATAAACATGAATATGATCAAAAACCCTGCTATCAATTCGATAAAGAACCAATAGTAACTTGCGCCGGTAAGCCCTTTAAATATTCCATGTTCTGCAATACTACCATTTACAAAACCTACAAATAAGTTACCCGCAGCCACAGTTAACAACCATATGGCCGACATGGTGCTTTTCATTGATATAGGCGCCTGTGTATAAGCATACTCCAAACCTGTTATAGATACCATTACCTCACCTGCTGAGAGGATAATAAAAGCGAGCACCTGCCACCAGATATTTGGATGGCCGCCGCCGTCAATACTGGTTTGTATCAGGGCTATAATAACGAAGGATAAACCTGTTAAAAACAAGCCTGCGCCAATACGGCGTAATGGGGTGGTTTTAATACCCATCTTCTCAAAAAATGGATAAACACCATAAGTAAATATCGGGATAAAGATGAGAAGGAATACCGGGTTAACTGTTTGTACCTGGCCCGGTAATATGGTGAACTGGGTAAAACCTAAATTAATTACACGGTAGCAATGCTCGGCTTGCTGTACCCATTCGCTTTCAGATTGATCCCACATGGCCCAAAAAATTGGCACGAACGCGAATACGGCCAGCACACGATATACCGCTTTTGTGCCCTCCACCTTTTCGGGATTGAACGGCCCTTTAGCTACATCTAATAACGATTGGCCTTTTTTCTTTTTGCCCATATTAAACAACGCGTACAGCGATATGAACAGGAAGTTATTTTTATCAACGCCTTTTGGCGGAACACGCACATATTTTTTCCTTCCCGAAAAGAAAATTATGGTGGCTATTGCCATTAAAATTCCGGGGATACCAAATGCCCATTTCGCACCATAATTTTTATATACGTATGGTATAAGTACGGTAGAGAACATTGAGCCCGCATTAATGCTGAAGTAGAACCAGCCATATACTTTTGATAATAATGATTGGTTACTTGCGTCAAACTGGTCGCCAACGTTTGCGGATACGCAGGATTTGATACCACCGGCACCAATAGCTATAATAACCAAACCTGCTGTAAAGCCCGATAAGTTAGTATCAAATACAGCTAAACATAAGTGCCCTATACAGTATACTATTGATATCCATAAAATGATCTTGTATTTCCCGGTAAACCAATCGGCAACAATACCGCCAACAAAGGGTAGGGTATAAGCCAGGGCCACAAAAAAGTGGGTGCTTTGGTTTGCTTTTGCAGCAGCTTCGGCCGGGCCGAACATTTTACTGTAGAATTGCGCGGCCAAAAAAGTTACCAGTATAGAGCGCATTCCATAAAAACTGAAACGCTCGGCAGCCTCGTTGCCTATAATGTAAGGAATACTTCGCGGATAGCGTGGCTTTTCAGCCGGCACAGTGGTGGGTTCTTGCATATTTAAAAGGTCAATTAAAAATTTCGTCTAAATTAAGATTATTCTTATTAGTCAGAATTAAATGTTGAAAGTAAACAAAACTTATTGCTTTATATTGGTTATCATAAGTTTTTTGCAAAACACATGGATAGCTAACGTATGCCAATCCAATAAACCTGATCAACTGTTTTTTTAACTAATTCTTCCCGGCCGCCGCCCTTTGTTTATCTAATAAGGCTTGTTTTTTGGGGTCAACCAATTGGTCGTCGCCTGCATCGGGCATATTGCGCATATCAATATTGTCAATATACACCCAGCGTCCTTCTTTTAGCCGGTAGCCACAATAACTCATATCGGGGCCGTAGGTATCAAACTTACCTTTCATTTTAGGGTCGGGAGGTACCAGGTGGTCAAACACAATGGTATTTTGCGATGGCACATACCGCAGCAACATAGATGCCAAACGGTTATACTCAAAAATGACACGTTTACGTGTTTTGCCGTTCCCATCAAACACGGGCGCGCCAAACACGGGCTTATCGTTTTTAAAAGATATCACATCTATCACCTTCTTGGTCGATTTTTCGGTATTTCCTTTCCAACCCACCAGTACATAATACGGCGTAGCCGCGCTTACCTGTATAATTTTATAGTATTGGGCCCCGTACCATTTACGGTTATCAACTACCGAGTCTTCGGGGTTTTTAAGCAGGGGCGAATAATCTTCTAAAGGCACAAGTTTTAAGGTAGTGCTGTTCATTTGTATAGCACCGTAAAACCGGTAACTGCCATCGCTGTTCATCACATGCCATGTCATCAGCCTGAACTTATTGTCAGGCGCGTTAATAATGCTCATGCTCTTTACCGAATCAAAACCATAGCTATATGAGCCGCTTACCTGCAAAGCACCCACCAATGTTTTTATAAAAGTATAGTTAGCGTTTTTGCGCTCCAAAGCTTCAGGATGGTTGATCACTTTGTTCCCTAATGATTTCAGGCTGTCTTCAAAAAAACGTAATTGCTTTAACGCTGCAGGGTTACTACCGGCCTGCTGCGCTAACGAAGTAAATGGTATAAATATAAAAAGCAGTAAGCCTAAAGCGGTGTTTCTCATTATCGTGATTGAACTTAGCTAATTAACGCAAATTTTCTATCACAATTGCGCTGGCCCCGCCGCCGCCGTTACAAATTCCGGCAACACCGTATTTTCCTTTGTTTTGTTCAAGCACCGATAATAAAGTAACTACAATACGCGCGCCCGAAGCGCCCAACGGGTGCCCCATAGCCACCGCGCCGCCATGTATATTTACCTTGGCGGGATTCAGTTCCAAAATCTTATTATTAGCTAATGATACTACCGAAAATGCCTCATTGATCTCAAAGAAATCAATATCGCTGCTCTTTAAACCCGCACGGTGCAAAGCCAAAGGGATAGCTTTTGATGGCGCGGTAGTAAAGCGCTCAGGTTCCTGCTGTGTATCCGCGTAAGCGATGATCCTTGCCAGCGGTTTAATACCCAACTCGTCAGCCTTTTGTTTACTCATTAATACCACAGCCGCCGCGCCATCGTTCAGTGCCGATGCATTGGCGGCTGTAACAGTGCCATCTTTCTTAAACACTGGTTTAAGCGTAGGGATCTTATCAAATTTGACAGCATGCGGGTCCTCATCGTCTTTAACCGAAGTCACATCGCCTTTTTTGTCTTTTATCTCAACCGAGGTTATTTCGGCAGTAAATTTGCCTTCGGCCTGTGCGGTTTGCGCGCGATGGTATGATTCGGTAGCATAAGCGTCCTGCTCCTCCCTGCTAACATTATACTCCACGGCACACAGCTCCGCTGCCGATCCCATATGGAAATCATTATACACATCCCAAAGCCCGTCTTTAACCAAACCGTCTATGATCTGCCCATGTCCCAAACGGTAACCGTTACGTGCCTTATCTAAATAATAAGGCGTATTGCTCATGCTTTCCATCCCACCGGCAACAACAATATCATTTTGCCCTAACTGGATGCTCTGCGCCCCCAGCATAATGGCCTTGGTACCCGATGCGCAAACTTTGTTGATGGTAGTGGTAGGCAGATCGGGCAAACCGGCAAATTTTGCGGCCTGCGTGGCCGGTGCCTGGCCCAAATTGGCCGATAACACATTGCCCATATAAACTTCCTGTATTTGCTCCGGCTTTAAGCCTGATTTTTCAACTGCCGCTTTAATAGCCAGGCCACCCAATTGTGTGGCCGAAAATGATGATAAACTGCCGCCGAAGCTTCCAATAGGGGTACGGGTAGCGGCAACTATATAAACTTCGTTCATAAATAATTGTTCAATAATGTGGTCAGTGCAAACTTACATATTTACACAAGCTTATAACGTATGGATAGCGATTTGTGTTGCGCCTGTTCAATGATTGAATAATAGTTGTTTGCATTACTCCCTGTCTTGATTCTTGCCTCTTGCTTCTTGATTCTTCTTTTTCTTCCTCGCATTCAATGCCTGTTGCAGCAGGTACTCAATTTGCCCGTTGGTGCTCCTAAACTCATCGCCCGCCCATTGCTCCAGGTCTTTTAAAACCTCGGGGTTTATCCTCAACACAAATGCTTTTTTCTCTGCCATTCTTATCTTTAAACTGATGCCGCGGCCGCCTGCCTTTGCTTTAAAAACATAAAGTGTGCTCCCAAAAAACACAGCAATGGTACAAGGTCAATTTTTGATGTATTGGGGTCGAGTGTGATATCGATACACCTGCCCCATACACCTTGCTTCATTTTTACAATTTCGCCAAAGCGCATGGTGTTCCAGCTAAAGCCCCGTTTCCATACTGAATCACGACTAAATTCTGCTTCAAAACCGTCATTCATCAGTAATGATGCTTTACAGAACATTCCCATTTTTAACTGCCCTATAACTTCGCCCTGGTTGCTGATTTTGATGGAGCGGCTAAATACACCGGCTCTTTCAAACACCCAGGTATCGGTGTCTGTTTCGCAGATGCTCCTTGTTCTGAAAAAGCCATCGTAATACATCTTTCCATATATCAATTGCCCGTCTGTAAGCTGGTACCACGGCCTCCACCAGCCAATACTTTTCAGCCGGATAGCAGGATTTTTTATTGTTTTAAACGAGGTATACATCTTAATGGTATAAAGTGCCTGTATTTACAACGGGTGTAACATTGCGCTCGCCGCACAATACTACCAATAAATTGCTTACCATAGCTGCTTTGCGCTCTTCGTCAAGCTCAACTACATTCTTTTGTGCCAGTCTGTCTAATGCCATTTCAACAATGCCAACCGCGCCCTCAACTATCAGGCGGCGTGCAGCAATAATGGCCGATGCCTGTTGCCTTTGCAGCATGGCAGCGGCAATCTCGGGCGCATAAGCCAGGTGCGATATCCGCGCTTCAACCACACTGATGCCAGCCCGTTCTAAACGTTGGTTCAGTTCATCTTCCAGCATTTTGCTTACCTCATCGGCACCATCGCGTAAAGTAATACGGGCGCCCTCGTCCTCATAATTATCATAGGGGAACGAATTTGCCAAATGCCTCACTGCCGACTCACTCTGAATGTTTACATATTGGATATAGTTTTCTACATCAAAAAGCGCTTTTGCCGTATCATTAACCTGCCAAACAATTACAGCGGCAATTTCAATGGGGTTGCCAGCTTTGTCGTTCACTTTTAGCTGCTGCCCATTAACGTTATATGCTTTTAATGATACCGTTTTTTTGATAGTAAAGGGGTTTACCCAAAAGAAACCATCCTGTTTTACCGTACCTAAGTAATTACCAAACAGGGTTAAAACTTTTGATTGTGATGGGTTAATAATGATGAGGCCCGGTAGTATAAGCCATGCAAAAATGATCAATACCGCTCCCGGAACAACCAGTTCCATAACAAGGCAAACAATTCCCACAATTAACAATGACGCAGCTATACCCATTGCGCCGTAGCCGGATGTTGGTGTTATAATTTTTTCAGAGTTCATGTTGATTTATGATTTAAAATGATATCACAAAGATATCATATTTAAAAAATAGAAAACAAGTATTTTGTTGAAATTATTTTTTAGATGCCTTGATTTTCAGTTACATTTGATCAATCAATTACCTCATGAAGAATTTTATATTATTCCTCTTATTTGGCTTAACGCCATTTACTGCGTTGTGCCAAATGGATGCGCTTAGCACGAACGATAACGTGGTAGATACCAATTTAAGGGCAACTCTGATATCAAAGCAGTTTAGCTTTACTGAAGGCGCATCGGTTGATAAGCACGGCAATGTGTTTTTCACCGATCAGCCTAACGACAAAATTTGGGAGTATGATGTAAACGGAAAGCTCTCTGTTTTTATGGATAAAGCGGGCCGCGCCAATGGCACATACTTCGATAAAAAAGGAAACCTGCTGGTTTGCGCCGATGAGCATAACCAGCTATGGCTTATACACCCCGACAAAAAGATCGATACGCTGTTAACCAATTACAACGGCCACCGCCTGAACGGCCCCAACGATGTCTGGATGGATACCAAAGGAGGTATTTACTTCACCGACCCCTACTACCAGCGCCCTTACTGGAGCAGGACGACGACCGACATGCCCGGCCAGTACGTTTTTTATCTCCCGAAAGGGAAAAAGGAAGCCATTACAGTTGCCGATGACTTGCGGCAGCCTAACGGTATAGTTGGTATCCCTGATGGCAAATACCTGTATGTAGCCGATATAAAGGCCAACAAAACATACCGCTACCAAACCACACCCGATGGCACACTAACAGACAAACAATTGGTGATAACCCAAGGCTCTGACGGGATGACCTTGGACGAGCACGGTAATATTTACCTTACGGGAAAAGGTGTTACCGTGTACAATCCAGCCGGTAAAAAGATAGCCCACATTGATATCCCCGAACCATGGACAGCTAACCTTTGTTTTGCAGGCAAGAACAGGAAAGACTTGTTTATTACAGCTTCGACGGCCATATATATTATTAGAATGAAAGTTAAGGGAGTTGAATAATTAAGGGGGGTGATTAAGCTAGATTTTTTCGATCAAACTAATCACTTAATGAACCTAATAATGCTCACAAACAAAAACCACTCAGTTAATAAACTAATCCAACCCAATCAACAAAAAAATCAATCAACCGCCCCCTCAATCGATTTTCCCTTCATGGCCGTATTTACCGCATGGTCCATCAGGCGCTCGGCAAAGGGGCGGGTAAATTCGTTTAGCTCGTCAATAGCTTTATGTATTAGGTCTTTGTCGCCACTGGTGAGGGCTTCTTTTAAGGTAACCAGGTATTTTTGCGTATCGCTTATCTCGGCAACACTCAGGTGTGTGCCGTGTTTCTTAATAAAATTCTCAACGGTATAGGTTATTTGTTCGCCTTCGGTGCGAGCCTCTATCAGCATACGCTGGGCAACATCATCTTTGGCGTGGGTAATGCTGTCCATCAGCATTTGCTCCACCTGGTCGTCGGTAATGCCGTAGGTTGGTTTTACTTCCACCTCCTGTTTCACACCAGATCGCAGTTCAATGGCCTGTATCTTCAGTATCCCATCGGCGTTCAACAAAAAGTTAATATCCACTTTGGGGAAACCGGCGGGCATAGCCGGTATGCCTTTCAGGTCAAACTCCGCTAACTTACGGTTCTCTTTGATCAGGTCGCGCTCGCCTTGGTAAACCGAAATTTTCATGTTCACCTGCCCGTCAATCGAGGTAGTATATTGCCTGCCCGCTTTGGTAGGCACTTTACTGTTTCGCGGGATGATCACATCCATCAAACCACCCATAGTTTCAATACCGAGAGATAGCGGTGTAACATCCAGCAATAAAATATCTTTACGGTTACCAGCTAAAATATCAGCCTGTATGGCAGCGCCAAGGGCAACCACTTCATCAGGGTTTACATCATCGTGTACAGGTTTACCAAAAAACTCCGATACCATCTTCTTCACTAAAGCCGTACGGGTTGAGCCGCCTACCATTACCACTTCATCAATATCGCTAATGCTCAGTTTAGCGTCGGCAAGGGCGTTCTTACAGCAATCAATGGTCTGGTTAACCTTTGGCAGGATAAGGCTTTCGAAAGTTTGCTTATCCAACGTACACCAGATCTCGCCTACCTTCTCATTAAAAATGCTTTGGTGGCTCATCGATTTCTTAGCTTCTTCGGCCTTCAAACGCAGTTCCTGCGAAAGTTCGTGGTTAGCCAAAAGCACGGCACGGTCAAGCTGGTTCTTTTCTATCCAATAATCCAGTATCGCACGGTCAAAATCATCACCACCTAAAAAGGTATCGCCATTGGTGGCCAGTACCTCAAAAATGCCGCTCTGTATTTGCAGGATAGATACATCAAATGTACCGCCACCCAAGTCGTACACCGCAATAGTCTTTGTTTCTTCCGGATCCAGGCCAATGCCATAAGCCAAACTGGCGGCAGTAGGCTCATTCACTATGCGCAACACATCCAGCCCGGCCAATTTACCGGCGTCGCGTGTTGCCTGGCGTTGAGAATCATTAAAATAAGCAGGCACAGTAACCACGGCGCGGTTAACCGGGGTTTTTAAAGCATGCTCTGCGCGTTCCTTCAGTTCTTTTAATATCAGGCCCGATAGTTCTATGGGAGTGTAAAAAGTATCGCCTACTTTTATTTTAACCAGGCTTTCGCTGTCGTCATCAATAACTTTGTAGCTAAAAAAGTCTTTGTGTTTTTCAATGTCTTTGTATGATCGGCCCAATAAGCGTTTTACCGAAAATATGGTGTTTTGCGGGTCGGTTATTAAAAAATCTTTGGCTTCGTTACCCACAGTAATATCGCCTGCCGCGCCAAAGTGAACTATACTTGGCACCAACACGCCCTTACCGGCATCGTTAATTACTTTAGGCTCCTTATCGGGATTAATAAAAGCTACCAGCGAATTGGTGGTGCCCAGGTCTATCCCAACAATGATCTCTTCTTTTTGTAATGAACCTGTTGCCAGGTTGATAGAAATTTTAGCCATTTTTATACGTAATTAACAAGCCGCAAATGTAGCGAGTTTTTGCAGATGCCGTGTCATTTGATTGTAGGTTGATATGCATATGGCGGGTCTTCACATAATTTTCATAATTTTTGTGTTATTTTCACCAATCAAAACCTGGTAAATGCGTAATTTAAAACTATTAGTACTGCCACTGCTGCTAAGTGTCGCCACTCAAACAAAAGCCCAGTATTTTGGCGGTAACCCGCCATCTGTTAATTGGGAACAGGTTAATACCCCGGCGGCAAGGGTAATATTTCCGGCAGGCTTAGATTCGGCAGGTATCCGTATTGCCAATATCATCGGGCAGATGAACAAGGCGGTGCAACCCACCATCGGCCTGAAGCAAAAACAAATCAGCATATTACTTCAAAATCAAACTACTGTATCAAATGCTTATGTTGGCCTGGCACCATTTCGCAGCGAGTTTTATTATACGCCTCCGCAAAACAGTTTTCAGTTAGGAAGCCTGAACTGGGTAGATCAGTTATCAGTGCACGAGTTCAGGCATGTGCAGCAGTTTAATAATTTTGATGTAGGCGGCTCGCGCTTGCTGCATATTTTATTTGGCGAAGGTGGTCAGTCGGTAGGTAATGCACTGGCTATACCCAACTGGTTTTTTGAAGGCGACGCTGTTTTTAACGAAACTTATGTAACCACGCAGGGCAGGGGCAGGCTGCCATCTTTTTTTGATGATTACCGCAGCTTGTGGGCTGCCGGTAAAAACTATAGCTGGATGAAGCTACGCAATGGATCATACCTGGATTTTGTGCCCGACCATTACCCACTCGGCTATATGTTGGTAGCATACGGGCGTGATAAATATGGTGATGACTTCTGGAAAAAAGTGACACACGATGCAGCTTCATTTGATGGGCTGTTTTACCCTATGCAAAGGGCAATAAAGAAGTATTCGGCTGTTGATTTTAACCTGTTCAGAACACAAGCATTTGAGCACTTTAAAAAAGAATACAATGTTTCCACATCAAACCAGCCGGCAAAAAATAACCGGCATTTCATTGCTGATGAAGAATACCCGGCCTATGTTAATGATAACACGCTTGTATACGTTAAAACTACATATGATCATGTTCCGGAGTTTGTTATTAAAACAGGCAATGCCATACGCAATATTCGCGTGCACGATTTTAGTTTGGATAATTACTTTGATTACCGCGATGGTAAGATCGTTTACGCATCATACCGCCCCGATCTGCGCTGGGGATACCGTAATTACAGCGAACTGAATATATTGGATATTAAAACAGGCGATCAAACCCGCATTACCAACGCCACCAAATATTTTTCGCCGTCGTTTAGTGAGTTTGGTGATCAGATCGTAGCAGTACAGCAAAGTTCTGATGGCAAAAGCCAATTGCACATACTGGACAGGACCGGGAAACTCATTATAGCTATCCCGAACAAGGAAAACCTGTTTTACAGCTACCCTAAGTTTTATAATGGTAAGATCATTTCGGCCGTGCGCAATACTGCCGGTAAAATGTCGCTGGCTTTAACCGATATTGCTACAGGTAAAAACGAGTATTTAATACCATTCACCATCCAGCCAATCGTATTTCCATCGGTACAAAAGGATAAGGTATACTTTTCTGCCACAAGCGATAAAAACGATGTGTTGTTCGCCCTGTCGTTAACTGATAAAAAGCTCTACCGCCTGCAAAGTGATTCGCTTACAGCAAGCATAGGCAATTACCAGCCCACAGCATCAGCAAATAAAATAGCGTGGACAAGCCTTACCGCTTTTGGCTATAAAATTCACGAGTTGGATAACGCCAGAATACAATGGCAACCCATCGCGACTAATGATATCCCCGGCCAACTACCTGAATATGGTATTAAAGCTTTGGATAAAGGCACCGCTGCCGATATGCTGGCAACCGTAGCAGATGAGCACCCCGCGGTTACAAAATACAACAAGGCATTTCATCTGTTAAATTTTCATAGCCTTGCCCCGGCTATCAGTGACCCTAATTATGGATTTTCCTTGTTGGGAGAGAATGTTCTAAACACTGTCCAGTCGGAGTTGTTGTTTAATTACAATCGTAACGAAGGGTATAAAGAATTTGGTGCCGGGCTGGTTTATGGCGGCTTGTTCCCCTATATTTCTGTTGGCGCCGATTACGTTATAGACAGGACGCTTTTTTACAGGCTTAATAACTCATCTGCCATACAAACAGGCTATTACAACGAAACGCAGATACATGGCGGCCTGGAGTTTCCTTTTAATTTTACTAAGGGGCATACAGCTACATCATTGTCAATAGGCAGCCAGTTAGTGTATGATTTGACCAGCTTTCAACAACCATTAAGCAGTTATATTGCCGATCGTAATTACATGTATGTAGATAATTACCTGAGTTTTAGTAACCATGGCAGGCAGGCACGGAAAAATATCTATCCTCATTTTGGACAAAGTCTGTTTTTGGACTATGAAGGAACCATTACCAACATTACAGGCCATCAGTTTTTAGCTGTAGGTAATTTGTTTTTACCCGGCATAGGCGTTAACCATAATTTGATTTTACAGGGTGCTTACCAAGAGCGCGATAAGGCTAATGGCGCTAATTTTAGCAATAACTTTCCTACGGCAAGGGGTTACACCGCCGAGAACCTGTATCAGCAATATAAAATAAGTGCTAATTATTATTTCCCGATAGTTTACCCCGATGCTGGTGTTGCCAACGCGGTTTACTTTTTGCGTATACGTGGTAATTTGTTTTATGACTATGGTTTTGCTACCGATTCGCGAATTATCCCGGCTTATTCAAACAGCACCAACGCTAATTTCCGTTCGGCCGGTACCGAAGTGTTTTTTGATACCAAAATATTTAATCAATTCCCGGTATCTGTTGGTATAAGGTATAGTCGCTTGTTGGACTATGATGTTTTTGGAGGTAAAAATCCAAACCGTTTTGAATTGGTTTTGCCTTTAAGCATATTTTAGATCTAATTACAAATAGCCACAAAAAATAAAAGAGAGCATACGAATATGCTCTCTTTCCCCTAATTAATTTAAACTATTGATTAAACCCAAACCAAAGAACGTTACTGGTTCAGCATGGGCAACTGAACTTATTACTTTAACGGGAAAAATTTATTAAGGTTTAACATTCTTTTACAAAATTGTCATTTAACTTAAAAAAATGACGAATGTGTCAGTTTTTTATAGAATAAGTAAAACTCAACCCCGCATAAAAGGATTAAATCCCCGGGTACCAATTTCCATGCCTGCTGCGCGGCAAACCGTTTTTTCTCCATATTTAAAGTTTATTTTATCTAAGGCGTTATACAGGTTTAGCCGTTCTTCATTATCCTCAAATAAGTTGATCTGGTAATTTCCCTGGCAAAGCTGACTTAGTTTAACACCGATGAGCCTGATGGGGCGGCTCTGGTTCCATGCGCGGGCCAGCAGGTTTTTTATACCAGGTATTAAAATATGCTCGGCGGAAGTGAGCGCTATCTTTTCCTGCAAAGTATGTGTTTCAAAATTGGCGTATCTTACCTTAATTGCCAGGCACGATGTGAGTTTATTCTCCTTACGCAGTTTAAAAGCCAGCTCTTCCGTCATCGATACCAGCACATTTTCCAAGGTTTTTTTATCAGCCACATTCTTATCAAATGTTGTTTCGGTTGATATGGATTTCCTGTCGGAGTGAGGCACTATCTCACTGTCATCCATCCCGTTTGCTTTTTCCCATATGTTACGGCCAAATTTGCCAAACACAGTTTGCAAAAAGCGGATGTCGGTACGTTGCAGGTCAGCTATTTTTTCGATGCCAAATTCGTAAAGCTTTTGGCAGGTCTTTTCGCCCAGCATAGGTATGGCGCCAATATTGAGTGGGGCTAAAAACTCACGCTCTTTACCATGTTCCACAAAAAGCTGCCCGTTAGGTTTGGCTTTATTGGTAGCCATTTTAGCGATAGTGCGGTTTGATGCCATGCCGAAAGATATTGGCAGCCCGGTTTCGCGTATTACCTTTTGGCGCAGGTCGGTGGCTATTTTATAGCAATCGTAAAAGCGGTCCATCCCGGTAAGGTCAATATAAAACTCATCAACAGATGCTTTTTGAAACACAGGTACGGTATCGGCAATTATTTGTGTTACCTGTGCCGATGCCTCCGAGTAGCGGTGATATGAGCCATGCAGAAAAATAGCATGAGGGCAAAGCTTATAAGCTTGCGCGCTGGGCATGGCCGAGTGGATACCATATTGCCGCGCCTCATAACTGCATGAAGCTACAACGCCTCGCTCTTTTGAGCCACCTATAATAACAGGCTTACCGTTAAGTGATGGATCGAACTTTCGCTCTACCGAAACAAAAAATGAATCGAGATCGATGTGAACGATATGGCGCTTTGTATCCATACATCAAAGGTATAAAAATAATTATAAATGCTAAAAATATTAGTATTTTAGTTGTTTGAATAATGCAATATGGAAACTAAAATGTTTAACAACTATGGTGTTAACGCGGCCACCTATTCTGATTATATGCTGCTCATTGCTCCACCCGATGAAGTAATTGAAATGGTGCGTAAATACAAATTGTCATCCGCAAGGATGATAGGCAATTTTGATAGCATGCACAGCAAAGCCCATATATCTGTTACGGGGCAATACAGGCAAATGCCGGTAACCATGCGGCAAAAGTTAGATAACTATCAGCGTTTTGTAGGTAGGCTCAAATCCATCGAGCTCCGTATCGCGGGCTTTGCCTATTTTTCACATGGTCGCTCAGGGTTTACTATTTATGCCAAAATTGAATTGAATACCGAAGTAAATAAATGGTTCGCTCACCTGAAACGTATTTTTGGCGACAGGCAAGGCATTACCCCGCATATCACTATTGCTAAAAATATACCGCCGCATGCTTTTAAGATGCTTTGGCCCGAATTTGCCATGCGTGAGTATGCTGAAACTTTTACACCGGATAAACTAACGGTTTTATGCCGCCCTACCATCAATATCAATGATGATAACTGGGTGCATTTTAAGGAATTACATTTTAGTAAATAGTTTGAGTAATTTTATTGATTGCGTTTAATTGTAAAATAATTTTAGGCCAAGGCAACCATCGGGCGTGGTATAGCCGTATTGATTGCAGATAAGGAAGTAATACTAACTGATCTGAACAAACCTACATGGGTGAAGAAGAATTACAGCAACTGATTGAAGGTTGTAAGAACCAGGACAGAAAATGTCAGAAAATGCTTTATAAAGCATTGTATGGCTTTGCTATGGGGATTTGTTTGCGCTATGCAGGTAACAGGTATGAGGCTTCGGAGATAATGAATACAGGCTTTTTTAAAGCGATGACCAATATGCACAAATATGACCCGGCTAAACCATTTAAGGCATGGTTGGGACGTATTATGATGAATACATCTATTGATTATTACCGGGCAAATTTAAAAGTAGCTTATACCGAAGAGTTGGATCAGGCAGACCATATTGGCGAGTGCGAAACCGTGAGCAGTAAATTGGGGTACGATGAATTGCTTAAGCTGGTACAAAAGCTACCCGAAGCATACCGCACCGTGTTTAACCTTTTCGCTATTGATGGCTATACGCACGAAGAGATAGGTGAGATGCTGGGTATAAACCCGGGTACTTCAAAGTCTAATCTGCATAAGGCCAGGCAAAAATTACAGAAAATGCTACTCAGTACATCAGGTACAGGAGTGGGCGAGATAAGGCATTCATCAATTGTAGCGATACGACAAACAGACGTGACAGACATATATTTTAACAAGGGTTTCAGGCCATGAAGAGCACAGAGGAAGAAGGATTAGACAACATATTTAAACAAAGGCTAAAAGAGCCCGATAGCGCTGCGGAGTACCGCGAAAGCGATTGGGATGCCTTTGAGCAAATGTTGGATGGCGAGGAGAAGAAACGCCCTGTTATTTTATGGTTACGCATAGCCGGCGGTATTGCAGCGGCATTGCTGTTAGTTTTTGGTTGGTTGTATATGCAAACCGATAATGCAACCAAACCAGCAAAGCAAAACATGGCTGTTAGCCCTGCAGTTAAAGATACAGCCAATGCCGTAACGATAACAACACCGCCAATTGTTAACAACACCGATAATGTTACCCCTGCTCAAGATAATAAAAGCGGCGGAGGAGAGCATCAAATAACTGTTGGCTCAGCAAAAACGCCGTATGCTGTCAAAGGTGGCCATATATTGGCAATGAGCAAACATCAGCCAAAAGGGAGGTCGGCTATCTTATCTGCCCATACTTTCCGCCACGATACCGCTGTTTTAGTGAATGATAATGATGTAAATAATAAGAGTACAGTAACATTAGCTGCTATTAGTAATAATAAAATAGACGCATATGGTATCAATCATGTAATTGATTTTTCGGAATTGAAAAATGATACGGTAGTTTCAGCAACAGATATAAGTACTACTATAAAAGGTATACAAATCAACAAACACCGTCCGCAATACGCTATAGCCGTATTGGCTGCTTCTAATATTAACGGGGTAAATTCTTTTAAAGAAGCCGAAGTTGGTGCCGATGTAGGTTTGCAATTTTCGGTAAGTGTATCAAAGTTTACTTTTACTACAGGGGCCGTATATGCTAAAACACCCTACCTAACGCCATTTAGCAGTTATCATACCGCATATCCTTTTGTAGTTAATCCGGTAAATGTTTCGGCAGATTGCCGTGTGCTCGATATACCGTTAAATATTGCTTACCAGGTTTATAGCAAATCGGGTAATAAATTCAGCGTAGGTTCAGGCCTTTCGTCATACATTATGCTGAAGGAAAATTATCGTTATAATTACGCTACTCCCTACACTTACGGTCCGCAGGGAGTTAACATCGTTAATCAAAACCAACACTTTTTGGGCGTACTTAACCTGAATACTACTTATCAGCGCAGGTTGAGTTCAAAATTAAGTTTAGATATACAACCATATTTAAAAATCCCATTAACCGATATAGGATACAGCCGGGTTAAGCTACAAACTGCAGGTGTAGCTTTTGGGCTGAGTTGGAACTTAAACAGTTTAGCAAAACCCTAAAACACCATGAGATACATAAGTATATTATTACTTGTCTGGATGTTAGTTTTCCAGACAGGGCAGGACATCTATGTCTGTAAAAATGCCAAAATAAGCCTGTTTTCAAAGGCTCCTATTGAGGATATTGAAGCAATATCAAACAAAGGCGCTTCTGTTTTTAATGCCACAACAGGCGAGTTGGCGTTTAACGTGCAGATCCGTTCGTTTCAGTTTCCTAAATCGTTAATGCAGGATCATTTTAACACCGAATACATGGATAGCGATAAATTTCCTGCTGCGGGTTTTAAAGGCAAAATACAAGAGAAGATAGATGTAACTAAAGATGGCAATACAGCAATAACTGTAGTTGGCGACCTGACTGTACATGGTGTTACCAAAGCCAGAACCATCCCGGGAATGGTAACCATAAAGAGTGGTATTATAACCATGACAGCAGAGTTTATGGTTAAATGTGCCGATCATAATATTCACATACCAACTATTGTATTCCACAACATTGCCGAAACTATTAAAATGAATGTTGCGGCTACTTACAACCCTTATAAAAAGTAAACTCAAACAAACTCCACACACCATGAAAAAGTTTTCAATTTTATTAGCCATGTGTTTTGCAAGCACGGGCATAATGGCCCAAACGGCGGGCTCTACCGATGACCTTTTAAAATCATTGAATACGGATAGTACCAAACAACCGGTTATCTCTTTCAGGTCAACAAGGCTTATTCTATCAGAAACACCCGAGACAATAAAGAAAAAGACGCTCAATTTTATGGTGATACACCGCTTTGGCGATTTTAGCGGCGATAATGGCGGTGGCCAGATATTTTATGGTCTGGATGCCGTAGCCGATGTTTACATTGGTTTTGAATACGGGATAACCGATAAACTTAATGTTGATCTGGGCCGCAGTACTATTGGCCGCCTGGTAAATGTTGATCTGAAATATTCACTGTTGCAGCAAACTACTGATAATAGTATGCCGGTATCATTAAGCTTGTTTGGCCAAAGCGCTGTACATACTTATGGTGTATACTCGTCTTTCGGTGACAGGCTTGCCTACTTTGGCGAAGCCATCCTGTCGCGCCAGTTCTCCAGGTTTTCAGTGCAGGTAGCGCCGGGTTTTGTGCAAGACAATATCCCCAACCCAAACGTAGCGGGAAATGAAAATAATTTCTTTTCGCTATCTGCGGCAGCACGTTTAAAAGTATCAAAACACATGGCTTTAGTGGTTGATTATGCGCACCCTTTCTCATCGTTCAGACAAAACAGTAATATAGGCTTTAGCGACCCTTTTGGTTTCGGTCTTGAGGTTGAAACAGGCGGGCACGTATTTACCATCAATATCACCAATTCAAGAGCGGTTGAAGAAGTAAATTACCTCAGCAGCACGCTGTCAAAATACTCGGAAGGGCAGTACCGTATTGGCTTTACCATTTCAAGGATATTCGATTTTAATCATAAAAGCACTTATAAATAATTACATATTAACTCATATCACACACCACAAAACTCAAAACCATGGAAAGGCAGGAATTTTTATCAAAGTTTGGAATAGGAGTAGTAGCTGTATGTGCAGGTTGCGCTTTAGCAGCATGCGGGGGCTCAAAGGCAGATAATCCAAGTCCGGGTACCGGCGGAGGCGGTGGTGGCACACCCGCGCCTACACCTGGTACAGGCGGTGGCAGCGCATTTTTAACAGCCGATTTAACTAACGAACTAACAGCTGTTGGCTCAATAAAAACAGGCAATGGTATTATACTGGTTCGTTTGGCCGCAGGCAATGTAGCTTCATCATTTACCGCGGTGCAAATAGCCTGTACGCATGAGGGCACATCTATAAATTATAACGCAGGTCAAAATAAATTTATTTGCCCGTTGCATGGCAGTGAGTTTAATACTAATGGCAATGTGATATTAGGCCCGGCTGCAGCAAATTTGCAACATTATACAGTTACCATTACCGGAACATCGTTAGCGGTATCTTAATTTAAGTTGTATGTTGCGTGTTATGAGTTGCGTGTTTAAAGCTAACAGCTTAATAAACAACTCATAACCCGCGCCACGCAACCTGCAACCAATAAAAGTGAATTTTTATTAAGGCAAAGCGCAAATTTTTCTATCTTTGTGCCGGGGTAAGTCTTTTACGACCAGCTCCTCTTGAACTCCCCCAGGGTGGGAACGCAGCAAGGGTAGAGGGTTGTAGCGGTGCGATAAAAGGTGCTTACCCTTTTTTTTATGCCCTTTTTTTCGGGAACTTATACCATGTGATAGTTCCCTTCCCGATACGCCGGCTCCGGCTTTATTGACTTAATACTTACCAAAAAGCCATCAATAACCAATAACTTAGCAACTCAATAACGTTTAAATAATGCTCGATATATTCATTATAGGTGCCGGCCCTATTGGTTTGGCTTGTGGTTTGGCAGCTCAAAAAGCAGGCTTGTCTTTCGTTATAGTAGATAAGGGTTGTTTAACCAATTCGCTATACAATTATCCTTCAACCATGACGTTCTTTTCCACTTCCGAAAAGCTGGAGATAGGCGGCATCCCATTTGTATCCAACAATGTAAAACCAACCCGCGCCGAAGCTTTGGAGTATTACCGCAGGGTGGCATTTTCTAATCAGTTACCCGTTAAATTATTCGAAGAGGTTTTAAACGTAAGTGCCGGTGACGGGGCTTATAGCATTAAAACTGCAAAAGCCGGGTACCGCGCGAAGCAAATTATTGTAGCGACGGGCTTTTACGATATAGCTGTTGACCTGAATATTCCCGGCGAAGAACTGCCTAAAGTAAAGCATTATTATAAAGACCCGCATTACTATGCCATGCAAAAAGTGGTGGTAGTAGGATCGAGCAATTCGGCAGTTGATGTAGCGTTGGAAACTTACCGTAAAGGTGCCGAAGTAACCATGATAGTGCGCGATGCCGAAATAAGCAGCCGTGTAAAGTACTGGGTACGCCCCGATATTATTAACCGTATAAAAGAGGGCAGCATAAAAGCATATTTTAACTCATCGCTAAAAGCTATTCGCCCTTACGAAGTGGATATTGAAACATCCGAAGGCTCCTTAACTATAGCAAACGATTTTGTTTTGGCTATGACAGGCTATAAACCCAATTTTGATTTTTTAAAGCGCATTGGCATTAACCTTTCGGTTGATGAAAAACTATTACCCGAGTACAACCCCGAAACCATGGAAACCCATTTGCCGGGTATTTACCTTGCGGGGGTAGTTTGCGGCGGTATGGATACACACCTTTGGTTTATAGAAAATTCGCGCGTACACGCCGATATGATCATTAGCGATATTGTAAGCAAAAAGTAAAATCACAATTGCTGTAGCGTTTACCTGCAGCAGTGCGTATTGGTATGTAAATGAACTATACAACCAAACGCATCCAATGAAAAAACTACTAACTTTTGTAACCGCGGGCTTGTTGCTGGCGGCTGTGATACCTGCCTGTACCAGGGACACCATAACCGAGCATTATACCATATATAAACCGGTTTACAAAAGCCTTGCCGCTGTAAAGGCCGATATGCATAGCCAGGCACCTCAAAACGTGCGTGAAGCCGGTAAGATCTTTATGCAAGGTAACTTTGCTTACCTGGTTGATGTTAACAGGGGCGTACATGTTATTAATATCAGCGATGGTAAAAACCCCGTTAAGGTGGCATTTATACCCATACCAGGATGCGCAGATATCGCTATAAAAAACAACTACTTATATGCTGATAGTTATAAAGATATGGTTGCCATCGATATCAGCAACCCTGCTTCTGCCAGCCTGGTAAACACCATTTCGGGCGTGTTCCCTGAAAACTATAATGGGAATTACACTAACGACGCCTCCAAAATTATAGTAGACTGGATAAAAAGTGACACCACCATTGCACGTAAATTTAACGATCCGAAGCTTCAAAATTATTACAGCAGTGGTATTTATTATTCAATATCTTCTTTTAGCAGCAGTTCAAGCCCGGCAATGGCTATAGGTGGTTCTACAGCAAGGTTTGGTCTATTGAATAACCGTATGTACACGGTGAGCAGTTTTAATCTTAAAGTTTTTAATACCGATAATGCAGCGGCGCCATCGTATGTTAAAACCATTAACATGCAGCAAGGCAGTATCGAAACCATATTTCCGTACAATAGTATGTTGTTTATCGGTTCGCAAAACGGCATGTATGTTTATAATACCACTAATCCTGATAATCCCATTAAGCTTTCGCAGTTTGTACACGCCCGCTCGTGCGATCCGGTTATTGCCGATGGCGGCTATGCTTATGTTACCCTTTCCGGAGGCTCGGCATGTGGTGGTTACAGTAACGAACTGAATGTGCTTGATATTTCAAACATCAACACCCCATTATTAGTAAAAACGTACTTGCTTAAAGGGCCGCGCGGTTTAAGTAAAGATGGGAACCTGTTACTAATATGCGATGGTACGGATGGGTTAAAGCTGTTTGATGCAACCGTGGCAAGCAATATTCCGCTGATTAAGCAGGTAGCAGGCTTTGATGCCCGTGATGTAATTGCCGTTAACGGCAAAGCCATTGTAACATCGGCAAATGGGTTGTTTATTATTGATTATCGCGATCCGGCCAATGCGCAGGTAACCGGTAGTATACCCGTTGCAGGTCAGTAATATGTGTGCGAAAAGAATAATTACGTTACTTATCGTGTGTACCTGTTCGCTTACAGCATTGGCACAGCGGGATGCTGTTGGGTTTTATCTAATACCGCAGGAAGCCATGGCGATTAACAATGAAGAAGTAAGCGGACAGGTTATATTAAATGCGGGGGTATCATATAAAAAATTAATGCTCGGTGTTGGTTCGGGTATTGATTGGTATGGATTGCGATCGGTACCCATTTTTGTCGAAGGCAGGTTTAACTTTTCGGGGAAGCTTGACAAGGTATTTATTTATACAAAGCTTGGTGTAAATTTGAACAAACTGACAGCGAAGCAACAATACGAACAAACGGAATATACAAGTACGGGCTTTGCCCGCGGTATTTATACCGATTTTGGTTTAGGCTATAGCTTATACAACAGCCATTTGCGCGGCGTGCAGTTTGGCTTAGGGTATTCGGTTAAAACGTTGAAGCAGTATGTGGCAGATATAATTTATCCAACCTACCCAATATATAACCAAACGGGCCACTATTATACCTACACTTTTAACCGTTATATGGTAAGCGTAGGTTACCGGTTTTAACATTCAATAATTTCGAATTGTAAAATAATGTTAAATGAAACAACATTATTAGCATGCAACGTTAGTTAATTATATATTTAACAACGTTAACCTGTTCGATACGATTTTGATGAATACCCGTAAATTTTTATTCGTACTATCTTTTATTACATGCGCTGTTCATTTTTCGGCATCCGCCCAGCGCGATACGATAGGCCTCCCTGCATTGCTATCAAAAACCGCAAAATACATGGGCTCGCGCCCTATAGAAAAAGTTTATCTCCATTTTGATAAGCCATACTATGCCGTTGGCGATACCATTTGGTTTAAGGCCTATCTCACTATGCTTAAACACCAGCCATCCGAGTTAAGCAAAATTGTATATGTTGAGATGATAAGCAGTACCGATTCGTTAGTGCAATCGTTAAAGATACAGGTGATGAATGGCGTTGCTACAGGTAATATCCCCTTAGGGCAATACGCTGTAAAAAAAGGTAATTACCGTATCAGGGCATACACTGCCTGGATGCGCAATTTTGAAGGCGAGTACTTTTTTAATAAAAACATTACAGTAGGTAACGCTATTGATAATGAACTAAGCACCCATGTTTCTTTTACAGGATCGGAAAAAGGCGACGTTACTAAAATAAATGCTCAAATAGCTTATAAGGATGAAACCGGTGCACCATACAGCAATAAAAAAGTAAGCTGGAAAATTGATACCGATAACGATAAGCCGCTAAAGGGGAAAGGCACCACAGACAATAACGGTATACTGACTGTAAGTATTGAGGGCAGTAAAGCACTGGCTCTTACATCGCGCAGCCTGCAAACTGTACTTGAACGTGGTGATAAAAAGCCCATTGCAAGCACGTTCGCTTTAAAATATGCCGACCCTAATATCGATGTGCAGTTTTTCCCTGAAGGAGGGGAACTCATTGCCGGTGTATCAACACGCATAGGTTTTAAAGCCATAAAAGGTGATGGATTAGGCGTTAATATCAAAGGAACTGTAGTTGATAACGATGGCAAAGCCACCGCGGATATTAAAACTCAAAACCTCGGTATGGGCGCATTTTTTATGAACCCTGAAGATGGTAAGAGTTATAAGGCAAACGTTATTTTTCCTGATGGCTCAACCCATGTGTATGATCTGCCACGTGTGCAACAAAGTAGCATTAACCTTTCGGTGAGTAATATCGATCCGGATAACCTGAGTATGAAAATTTCTGCGAGCCAAACTTTTTTCGCACAACATCGGGATCAAAAGTTCTACGTAATTGCACAAAGCGGAGGCATTATTTATTATGCGGCCCAAAGTGTGCTGTTAAATGCAGTATATACAGCAGCAATTCCCAAAACAAAATTCCCGACAGGTATAGTGCAGTTTACCTTATTTAATGATAAAGGCGACCCATACAGCGAAAGGATAACCTTTGTGCAACGGAACGATTTTCTTAACCTGGCAGCAAGCACAGTAAAAAACGCTTTTTTAACACGCGAAAAGGTGAAACTCAACATATCGGCAAAGGCGGATAACCTGCCTGCTATGGCAAATCTATCTGTGGCGGTTATTGATGAGACCAAGGTACCTTGTGATGAAAATGCCGAAACTACCATACTCACTAACCTCTTGCTTACATCAGACCTGAAGGGATATATAGAAAAGCCGAACTCATATTTTAACCATGTCACCCCCGAAAGTATTGCCAACCTGGATATATTGATGCTTACACAAGGCTACCGCAGGTTCTCGTACCGGGATATTGTAAGGGATAAAACCCCGCAAATATACTTTTTGCCGGAGCAAAGTATTGAGGTAACCGGTACGCTACGTAACCAAACCGGTATGCCAATAAACAAAGGCTCCATAAGTTTAAACATACCCGACAGGAACTTTACCACGCAAACAATAACCAATGCCGATGGTGTATTCAGGTTCTCAAAGTTGCTGCTTACTGATTCATCAAAAGTAGTTTTAAATGCCCGCAACAACGTGAATAATACTAACCTGATGATCATGCTTGACTATCCCCGCCAACAGGGATTAACCAAAAACCTGGATGCACCAAGCGAGGTATTGAACATTGACAGCGCATTGCACCCTTACCTGGTTAACAGCAAAAAGCAATTCAATACATCGCATACCTTAAGGGAGGTACAGATCAAAGATAAGCCTGCTCCCAAAAAGATCAGTCACATTGATTTTCCAAACCTGGTAGGGCTAAACATGCTGGCAGATCACGACCTTTCGGCCGACAGGCTTAAAGACTGTAACGATTTTTTAACCTGTGTACAGGGTATGCTTATTGGTGTAACCTTTGATGTAGATAACTTTTATATCACCCGCGATTATAACCAGGGCAAAAAAGTGCCTATGGCCATATACGTTGGTGGTTTCCCGGTTGATTATAATTACCTGAACAGTGTAAACCCAAAGCAGGTAGAATCCATAGAAATATTTAACAACGATGGTGTAAGCGGCATTAACCGTATGAATAATACAAATGGCGTACTGGTTGTTAATATGCGTAAGCCTCCCGAAGGTAAAAAGGTTACCTTAGCCCAGCTTAAAGAGCTGTTCCCGCCAAAATACCTGCTTACTTTCGCGCCACAGGGATATACCATGGATAGGGTATTTTACTCGCCAAAATATGTTGCACCGCGCATGGTACAAGCTGCTAATGACCTGCGCAGCACCATTTACTGGAACCCGCTTGTATATACCGATAAAACAGGCAATGCAAGTTTGGAGTACTATAACGCTGATGGTAAAGGCACTTATAAAGTTGTTGTTGAAGGGATTGATGCTGATGGTAACATTGGCCGCTATGTGTACCGGTATAAGGTACAGTAGATAGAGTCAAGAAGAAAGAATCAGGAATCAAGAGAACACTCATCTTGGTTCTTGATTCTTTACTCTTGATTCTGCTTTTTAAAACTTATACCCTATGCCAATTTGCCAAACCTGGTTAGCATATTGAGGGTTGTTTGATGACGCATAGCTGGTATTGCTTTGCAGATCGATGGTATAACGGCCGCGTAACTCAACATTACGGTTTAATGCTATAGCCACACCAAAAACACCATCTATCAGGGTTTTATTATAGCCTTCACTATCCAGGTTATACTGGTTTTGTACCGTAGTAGTAAAACCATTGTTGTAGATGTTTTGCGTTGAGGTAAGGAATGATACCTGCGGGCCGATAACAAAACTAAACCCACGTGTTACATATAGCTTTAATAACAATGGCAGATCAATAAATTGGCTGCGTTGTGTAAACTGGCCACCAAAGCCGGTGTATGCTGTGTAACCTTTTTCTGAGTATAACAGGTCAGCTTCGAAACCAAAAGGATAGGAGATAGGTACATCCAAACTAATACCCGCGTTTAACCCTGCTTTTATATCGGTACGAAAGCCCGGGTCGTTTGGTTTAATAATGTTCGCGAGGTTTATGCCACCTACTATACCTAACCGTGGCCGGTTAAAATCGTTATCAACTACCTTGCGTTGCTGTTGTTGCGGCGCACGGCGTTGCGGGTAATTACGGCGTGCAGGCGGGTAACGCTGTGCACTTACAGAAGCTGCTATACTAAGCAGGCATATTGATAATAAGATAATTTTTTTCATGATTCTTAATTTTTATTATAATGGTATAGATAACAGGAAAGCCGAAAGGTTTATTGTGTAATTAATTTAATACCTGGTTAAATTTTTAAATGCGCGTTGTAAATTCATTTTTAAAAAGACGATAAAAACAAACCATAAGTAACGTGCATTATGTAATTTTGAATAATAAAATTTACTGCCATGGCCGATCTGTCTTTAGTTGAATCAACAACCCGCAAACAATTACTGGCTCTGTTAGAGGGCGGTAACTCCCACGCATCGTTAACTGAAGCTTTGCATGGTTTACCGGAGAATTTAAGAGGCGTTAAACCCAATGATGCGCCCTACAGCATCTGGCAATTGGTTGATCATATCCGTGTGGTACAGTGGGATGTATTAAAACTCAGCACTAACCTGCAGCATACATCGCCAAAATGGCCCGATGCTTATTGGCCAAAAAACGCGGCCCCCAAAAGCGAAGAGGAATGGCAAAACTCGATCGACCAGATATTAAGTGACCGCCAAAAATTTATTGACCTTGTAAGTGATGAAGACGTTGACCTGTTTGAGCCCTTCGCCACGGAAGAGAACGAGACCATTTTCAGGTTCGCGTTGATGATGGCCGACCATAACAGCTATCACATAGGCCAGATCGTGCTGATGAGGCGAATGCTGAATAGCTGGAAATAGCGTTATTTGCTTTTTAGTCCCTTTATAAAGTCAACTATAGCAGTAATAAGTTCAGGTTTAACAGGTAACGATGGGTCGTTATAAGTAGCCATATTTCCGGCCCTATCAGTTGGTGCTTGCTTTAAAACGTGGTTCATTCCGTCAATGATCTTTAGTGTCGCTTCAGATTTTGCTTTCTTTAGCAATTCGGCATCAAGCACACTTACTTGCATATCATTATTCCCCTGTATGATTAGCACGGGCAGCTTAATCTTTTTGATAACACGGGCCGGGTCAATAAATATCGCGCTCATCAGGTAGGGTTGTACACTCGGTCTGGCAAGCGCGTATAGTGCGGGGTCAACTTTAGGTGTTGTTTTCCCTTTTTTTAAACTATCTACAATGGTTTTAAACTCCATAGCTACCGATGGTGGCGCAGATTTCATTTGCTCCGCTATAATCACGTCTGCTGTTCTGCCCGGGCCTGCTACTGATATAAAACCTGCCAGATTTTCGGCACTGTAACAAGCTATCATGCCAACCAGCGATCCTTCGCTGTGCCCCAATACGATCACTTTCGAAAAACGGTCGTCTTCCTGCAGTTTAACTATTACCGAACCGGCATCATCGCTCATGTCGCTAAACTTGGTATCTTTTTCTTTTTGCGATGTTGTGCTTTGCCCTACGCCACGTTTATCATACCGTAATGATGCGATACCCGCTTTACCTAAACCTTCGGCAAGGTATTTAAAGGCGTCGGTTTTAGAGCCCAGGGAGCTGTTGCAGTTCCTGTCGGTAGGGCCTGAACCTGCTATGATCAGTACAACCGGTATTTTTCCGGTAGCGTTTTTAGGAGTGGTCAATGTACCCGAAAGGGTGCCTGCCAGTGTTTTTAAAGTAAAAGGCGATTCTGTTAACGATGGGTCGGATATGGCCGGTGAAGAAGGTGCTGCTATTAAAGCTGGTACATTCGCACCCGTAGGCTTTTCTTCTTTATATTCTCTGAAATACAAGCCATCAATTTGATTATAACCGTTTAACGATAGGTTGATGAATAGGGTAGCATTTTCATACTCCGCCTTGTAAACACCCGCTGTGCTCATATATTTTGCGAAAGTAGTTTGCTTTAAATTACCTATTTGGGCATGCATGCTGCTGATGAGTTCTTTGGTTTTATCTAAAGGCAAACTTGTTTTAACCGCAGGTGCAAACATGGCGAACAAGCTATCGGGAAGGCTATTGTTATAATACTTTTTAAGCTTACCAATAGCAGTAGCATAGTTAGGTTTTTCAGTCTGCGCAAAAACCGACAGCACCGATACCACAAACATCAAACACAATAAAACTCTTCTCATCATCATAATTATATCAGCCTAAAGTAGGCAATAATCAATCTCATTTAAAATATTCGGCATTTACTCATCTGCATATTTGCACATTAATCTATCTTATCCATCTCAGCCTTCACAAACTCAGCCAATTCTTTTACATAGCTTGCGCTGAAATCAAATTTGATGCCTGCTGTTTCGTAAATTTCGGTGATGGTTTTGGTATAGCCTAATTTTAAAGCTGCTATGTACTGGTCCAAACCTTTTTCCGGGTTTTCTTTATAGTTTTTCCAAACAGCTATAGCGCCTAATTGGGCCATTCCGTATTCAATATAGTAAAACGGCACTTCAAAAATATGCAGCTGTTTTTGCCACAGGTTTTGCTTGGCATCTTCCAGGCCGGCCCAATCAACAAAGCTGGCGCCAAAACGGTCGAATATCTGTGTCCAGGCTTCAGTACGTTGCTCGTTGGTATGGTCGGGGTTGGTATATATCCAGTGCTGGAATTGATCAACCACGGCTACCCATGGCAGGGTTTTCAATACATCAAAAAGCTGGTCGCGTTTGGCGCGTTTTAGTTCCGCCTCGTCTTTAAAATAAACATCCCAGTTATCCATCGATATCAGCTCCATCGACATCGATGCCAGTTCGGCAACCTCGCTCGGGCAATGTTTAAAATCGTTCAGTTCCAGGTCTGCCGTTAAAAAGGTATGTACTGCGTGGCCGCCTTCGTGCACCATCGTGGTGAGGTCGCGCAAGCCACCGGCCGAGTTCATAAATATAAAAGGCGCACCTGTTTCGGCCAATGGATAGTTATAACCACCCGGTGCCTTGCCTTTGCGGCTCTCTACATCAAACAGTCCATTGTCTTTCATTATTTCCAAACGCTCACCCAAATAATGGCTGATGTTGGTAAAACACTGTATCGATTTTTCTATCAGCTCTTCGCCACTGCTAAATGGTTTTAATGCCGCTTTTCCTGTAATATCTACTTCAGTGTCCCATGGTTTTAAAGCCTCAAGATTCAACGCTGCTTTACGTTTTTCGGCCTGCGCTTTCAGTATCGGAACAATCTCTTTTTCTATCGCTTCATGAAAATTATAACAATCCTGTGATGTATAATCAAAGCGCCCCATGGCTTTGAACATATAATCGCGGAAATTTTCGAAGCCGGCATTCAGCGCCAGTTTATGGCGCAGGCCGCGCAGGTGATTAAATAACTCATTCAGCTTATCCCTGTCCTGCAAACGGCGGGTGGTTATTTTCTCCCAAACGCTTTGGCGCTTATCGCGATCCTGGTCCTTCAAAAATACCGAAGCCTGCTCTAAAGTAAACTCCTTATCATCAATATGCACCGACATGGCGCCGGTAGTCGATTGGTATTTTTGTTGCTCCACCTGTATTTCGGTTTGTATCGGGATATTCTCCTCGCGGAAAAGCTCCAGCGCGTTCTTCACTCCACGCAGGTAAATAAAGAATTTTTTGCCATCCAGTTGCTCAGCAAACTCACTGGCTACAAACTTCTCATTTAGCTTGTTGCTGTAAGGGGCAATATTCGGTTCAATCTCGGTAGCGAAATACTGGAACTTTTGCAGCAGGTCTTCGCTTACCGTATCGCAGGTCATGCGGATGTATCGCCATGCAAAATCTTCTTCTAAAGCTGCCTCTAACTCGCTACGGTCCTGCAGCCATTTCTCCAGTTCTTCAACCGAATTTATTGCACGGTCGGTTAACTCTTTATAAAATGGCTCAAGGGTTTCCCACTTAATTTCAAGTTCGGCGGGTATATATTTTCTTTCTTTTTTATGGATCATCGTATGAATATGCTGATGGGCAAATATGGGTATTATTTGATTTCGAATTTCGGATTTTCGATTTCGAATTTATAAATGAATATGGGTATTTATGGGTATTCTTTTATTTTTATTTAGGATTCAGATGTTCGATTTCGGATTTACTTTGCATAATCATTAAGCAGGTAAAAATAGGTATCTTCCAACTCTGTCATGGCGATCCGCCTCTTCGGCGGAATGGCCATCACTGAGGATATTCACGACATACATGGTTGCAGACCTGTCTCAGAGATTGCCACGTCGTTCCCGAAAAGGGAACTTCTCGCAATGACAAATCTGTTGTAAACAGATAAAATAGGTATTCAGAAACCTTCCAACCTTTCAACAAAAAAACTATTTAGGCAATTCCGCCAAAGTCTCCATCCTGCCATCATTACGCACCACATGCCATTTATTATCCGCGTTAAAATAAACCTCGTTGGTATGTTTATCAAACAACATTACGCCCGATGCCTGGTTGATCACCTCGTAACGGCTTTCAGTTTGTTTTTGGTACATGGCAAACAGTACGGCAACCAGTGCCATGCCTACCAGCAGGTACAATACTTTAAATACGTTGTTAGCCATGTAATATGTTAATTTAAAATGGGTTTCGGGTCTTCTTTAACCGTAAGGACTATCGCGTCTTTCACTTTGTTCTTCAGCAGGGCAAGGTCTATCACTTCGCGCATGCTGGTAACATAATGGAAGGTCATATCCTTAATGTAATCGCCTTTTATCTCGTTAATATCCTTTTGATTGGATTTGCAAAGTATAATCTCTTTAATATTAGCGCGTTTTGCTGCCAGTATCTTTTCTTTGATACCGCCCACAGGCAATACTTTGCCACGCAGGGTAATCTCGCCTGTCATCGCTAAATGGCTCTTTACCCGGCGTTGTGTAAATGCAGAGGTAAGGGCAGTTAACATGGTTATGCCTGCCGATGGGCCATCCTTAGGTGTAGCGCCCGCAGGCACGTGGATATGTATATCCCATTGGTCGAACAGTTTCTGATCGATATCAAACAATGAAGCATGCGCGCGCAGGTAGGCGAGGGCTATCGTTGCCGATTCCTTCATTACATCGCCCAGGCTGCCTGTCAGGGTCAACCTTCCTTTACCGGGGCTTAAGCTCGCTTCAATAAATAAGATATCGCCGCCAACCTGTGTCCAGGCAAGCCCTGTAACCACACCGGCAACCTCGTTATTTTCGTAAAGGTCCTTATCAAAAATAGGGGCGCCCAAAATACGCTCTACATCATCCTTGGTTACGGCGGCGTTATATTCTTCTTCCATGGCAATGCTTTTTGCGATACCGCGGATCAACGATCCTACTTTCTTCTCTAATGAACGCACACCCGATTCGCGGGTATAATCTTCTACCAATTTTTCGAGCACGTTATTTTTTAAGGTAACATCCTTCAATTTTAAGCCATGTGCCTCGCGTTGTTTTGGTACAAGGTGCTGTTTGGCTATCTCAATTTTCTCTTCAATGGTATAGCCGTTCACTTCTATGATTTCCATCCTATCCAGCAAAGCGGGCTGAATCGTGCTTAATGAGTTTGCTGTAGCGATAAACATCACGTTCGACAGGTCGAAATCCATCTCCACGTAATTATCATAAAAAGTACTGTTTTGCTCAGGGTCTAAAACCTCCAGCAGGGCAGAAGATGGATCGCCACGGAAATCATTGCCTATCTTATCTATCTCATCCAAAATAAACACAGGGTTAGCTGCTCCCGCTTTTTTGAGCGATTGTATTACTCTGCCCGGCATAGCGCCAATATAGGTTTTACGATGTCCGCGTATTTCGGCTTCATCGCGTATCCCGCCAAGGCTCATGCGTACGTACTTACGGCCCAAAGCTTTTGCTATTGATTTACCTAATGATGTTTTGCCAACTCCCGGGGGGCCAACTAAACACAGTATAGGGGCTTTCATATCGCGTTTAAGTTTCAATACGGCAAGGTATTCAACAATGCGTTGCTTTACCTTATCCAAACCAAAATGGTCCTTATCTAAAACCTTTTGGGCGCGTTTAAGGTCAAAGTTATCTTTGGTAAACTCGTTCCACGGCAAATCGAGTAATAACTCTAAGTAATTTATCTGTACCGAGTAATCCGCTGCCGCGGGATTGGTGCGGGCTGCTTTTTCCAGTTCCTTTTTAAAGTGGTCGCCAACTTCTTTGGCCCATTTCTTTTTGGATGCGCGCTGGCGCAGGTTATCTATCTCCAGGTCGGGCGATGTACCGCCCAATTCTTCCTGTATGGTTTTTAGTTGCTGATTTAAAAAATAATCGCGTTGCTGTTTGTCAAGGTCAACACGTACTTTGCTTTGTATCTGGTTTTTCAGTTCCAGCATCTGCAGCTCAACGGTAAGGTGTTCCAAAACAACTTTGGCACGGTCGCGCACATTGTTAATTTCAAGCAATTCCTGTTTTGCCAGCATATCGGCATTCATATTTGATGATATGAAATTGATAAGGAAAGCAGTACTTTCAATATTTTTGATGGCTATGCCTGCCTCGCTCGGTAAATTCGGCGAAAGCTGTATAATGTTCATCGACATATCTTTTATCGATGATATTAAGGCCTTAAACTCTTTATCTTCTTTACCTTTAATTTCAATAAAGGGCTGTATGGTAGCTTTTATGTAAGGTTCGCTTTGTACCTCATCTTTTAGCATAAAGCGTTTTTTACCCTGTATAATAACGGTGGTATTACCATCGGGCATTTGCAGCATTTTTACGATGAGCGCAATGGTACCTACATGGTTCAATTGCTCAAAAGTAGGGTCTTCAATACCCACATCCTGTTGCGATACTACCCCGATCATGCGGTTACCTTTATTGGCATCGCGTATCAGTTTGATAGATTTATCGCGGCCAACAGTAATAGGGATAACAACTCCCGGAAATAACACTGTATTACGTAGTGGTAATATTGGCAGTATTTCGGGCAGCTCTTCGTTGTTCATTTCCTCCTCATCCTCTGATGACATGAGGGGGAAAAACTCTGAATCTTCGTTTATAATGGGTAGCGCGCTTCTAAAATCAAATGGATCAAAACTCATCAAATATCCTTCTATGTATGTGTAATAACGTCAAGTTGTCAGCCTGTTATATGTTAACAGGTTAAAATGGGTGGTTTTTAGTGTATTTACCGCCGGGGTACTTATATTTCAAGAGCTATGCCAAGCTTCATTTAAAGTTAATTAAATTTGATATTTATATTTAATTACTCATTTTAGTTATTTACCAGGGATGTAGAAACATTGGTTTAACTATTGAAAACAAGTTTAATGTTATTGATGTTGTATAAACAGATAACATTTGTAAAAATTTAATAAAACTGGCATAATAATTTCTTTACAAAAGAGTTATAGTATATGTTAATTGAACACCAGATCTAAGGTACTGATGAAACTTTCATTTATTTTCCCCCTCTTGCTGGTATCTTCTATCGGGAGCTCTCAGGCTCAAAGTTCATATCTTAAACTGGGCCAGCAATCTTTACTTCAGGGCGATTTTAAAGCGGCTGTTAACCAGCTTGAAAAAGCTTGTATTGTTGATTCTACCAACTCCAGCGCGCTTTGGATGCTGGGTTATTCATACTTCCATAACGAAAATTATAAAAGGTCGATATCTACCTACACCAAATTAATTGAGTTAAAACCTGCCGACTGCTCTGCATATTATTACCGCGCTTTAGCCAGAAGCTATTTAGCACGGGATATACAAACATCTGATAAAGAACGTGATAAAAGCCTGTTAGGCGCCATTGCTGATTTGACGAAAGCGATAACTTTGGAACCAACAGACACAAAATTTTATCAGAACCGTGGAATATTTTACCGGGAATACGGGGTTTTCAAACTGCAAAAAACTACTAAGTTTTACGATAAGGCCCGTGGAACAGAATCGTTGAAGGCATCCATTACCGATCTGGATAAGATACTTGCCGATCACCCCGAGCGAAAGGATATTTCTGTACAGCTCGATCAGTCAAAACAACTATTGGCTACAGCTATGCTAAGGCCTTAGTTAAATTTCCCTGTTATTTTATAATCGTTATTACCCAATAACCTTACTTTTTGGTTTTTCTCTATCACGTAAATACTATCAGGAACATAAACTAATTGCTCTTTGGTTTTATACAGCATGTTTGATGTAAAATTACTGATCTCGATCTTTTCAACTTTAGTATTATTCCGTGGTTCAAAAAAGATCTCTATCCTGCGTGTATGCAGTGTTGTATCCAATGCAATGTAACTTATCGCATACGCGTGCTCTGCTTTTTGGATATAGCTATCCTTCCATGCAGCCTTATTAACATCCGATTCTATAAACGAATTTAGCTCTTGCTGCCAGTGTTTTATGGTTACGTTTTTAGTTTCCTGCTGGCCGTTATAACTTACCGTTTTATTAATGTGCTGATATTGCCGGGTAAGGCGTGCGGCTTCATTGTTAAAATATTTCTTCAGGTCAAAATATTTTAGTTTGCCGTTGTCATCTTTCACCTCCGGCTTGCAGCTTGCAGCCATTAATAAAATAATAACAACGGCGGGCCTTAGTTTATACCAAAACATTATCGCTCATTTGTGATGGGATAGGTACGCCAATTATTTTTAATATGGTTGGTGCTATATCGCCCAGTTTACCGTCTTTAATTTCCTTATAATCTTTATCTATCAAAATACAAGGTACCAGGTTGGTGGTATGTGCTGTATTTGGCGATCCGTCATCGTTTATCATAAATTCGGCATTACCATGGTCGGCAATGATGATGAATGAGTATCCGTTGGCAATACCTGCTTCAACAACCGCTTGTGTACATTGGTCAACCGTTTCGGCCGCCTTAACAACCGCGGCAAAATCGCCGGTATGGCCCACCATATCGGTATTGGCAAAGTTAAGTATCACCACATCAGGCCAGCCCGATTGTAACTCCGGGATGATCGCGTCGCGGATACCTTCGGCGCTCATTTCGGGCTGCAGGTCATAAGTAGCCACCTTGGGCGATGGGATCAAAATACGCTTTTCGTTTTCAAATTCTTTTTCGCGGCCACCCGAAAAGAAGAAGGTAACGTGCGGATATTTTTCTGTTTCGGCAATTCTTACCTGGTTTTTACCCGCGTTCTGCAAGGTTTCGCCTAAGGTAAACGACAGATCATCTTTGGTAAATACAGCTTGAACGTTTTTAAATGTTTCGTCGTAGGTTGTCATCGTGATGTAGTGCAGATCAAGCGGGTGCATATTTTGCTCCGGGAAAGCTTTCTGCGTAAGCGCCACAGTAATTTCGCGGCCCCTGTCCGTACGGAAATTAAAGCAAAGCACTACATCGCCGGGTTTAATTACGGTTATGGGCTGGTCATTATCATCAGTTTTAACTATAGGCAAAATAAACTCATCACTAACGCCTTCGGCATATGAGTCTGTTATTGCTTTTTGAATGTTATGGGTATGGTGGCCTTCGCCGTTAACCATTACATCATAAGCTTTTTTAACACGCTCCCAACGGTTATCCCTGTCCATAGCATAGTAACGCCCAATAGCCGATGCTACTTTTACATTACTGCCGCTAATGTGGTTCTCTAAATCGGTAATGTATTTAATGCCGCCATTCGGGTCGGTGTCACGCCCATCTAAAAAGGCATGGATAAAAACGTTTGGTAACTCAAAACGGCCCACAACATCGCATAGGCCTTTTAAATGCTTGATATGCGAGTGTACGCCACCATCGGATACTAAACCGATAAAGTGTACATCTTTATTATTCTGTTTAGCATAGTCGAACGCGTTTTTGATAACCGGGTTGGTGTCAAATTCGTGGTCGTCAACCGCTTTGTGGATACGGCCCAACTCCTGGTAAACTACGCGGCCCGCCCCAAGGTTCATGTGGCCAACTTCGCTGTTGCCCATTTGCCCGGCAGGCAAACCTACCGATATGCCCGATGCCTGCAATTTTGAATGCGGGTATTTTTCGAGTATCGAATCAAAAAAAGGAGTATTTGCTGCTAATATTGCATTTGATCTGTCGTTACGGCCATAACCCCATCCATCAAGGATAAGTAAGGCTACTTTTTTATTTGTTTTTTCCACGCTGCAAATATAATTTGATATGCGTAACTTTTAGTATATTTATTACGTAACATCAAACAAACCTGTGCTATGAAAATGCTGTATCTTTCGTTTTTACTGTCGTTGGCTGTATTGCAGCCACGTACCGACGATCCTGTTGAGCGCACCATAGCTTTTTTAAAGCAGGGCAACGTTGCTGAGCTTTGTAAAACACTGGCCCCCAGTATCGATCTCGCCATAGCCGATAATCAGGATACTTATCCCAAAGAAAAGGCGCAGGTAATGCTGAATGCTTTTTTTGCCAAAAATCAGCCTGTAAGTGCTAAGGTGGTACACAGGTTAAACTCCAATCCCGATCTGCTTTATGCCGTCATTATTCTTACTACAAAAGGCGGAAACTATCGGGTGTCTTTTTCTGTTAAAAATAACAAAGGTGTATTTCAACTCACCGAGTTAGGTATCAGCGAAGAAAAAGCCAATTAGCTTTAAAAGTATTTTTTTACTTTTGGAGTCTCTTAAAAACTGAATTTTGGATAAAAATATCATCCGCGAACTCCTTAAAGTTTACCTTGCCGAAGATGTTGGCGATGGCGACCATACCTCATTATCAACCATCCCGCAAGGCACACAAGGAAAAGCCAAATTACTGGTAAAAGAAAACGGCATACTGGCCGGTGTTGACCTGGCTATAGAAATATTCGGCCTGATAGATAGCCAACTTGCTGTTGAAGTGCTAATGCACGATGGCGACAGTATGGTGATTGGCGATATCGCGCTGAATGTAAGCGGCAGTGTACACAGTATTTTAAAGGCTGAGCGCTTAGTGCTTAACTGTGTACAACGCATGAGCGCCATAGCGACACAAACGCAAAAAATTGTTGCCTTATTGGAGGGGACAAATACTAAAGTGCTTGATACCCGTAAAACCACACCTGGTTTTCGCTTTTTTGAAAAATGGGCAGTAAAAATAGGCGGTGGTGTTAACCATCGTTTTGGTTTGTACGATATGATTTTGATTAAAGATAACCATGTTGATTACTCAGGTGGGATAGCTAACGCGATAAATAATGCCAAAAACTACCTCCAACAAAACAACAAACAACTGGATATTGAAATAGAGGTACGTAACTTTACCGAATTGGAACAAGCCATGCAGGCAGGCGGCGTGCAACGGATAATGCTTGATAATTTTACAACCGATAACCTTAAAAAGGCGGTTGAAATAATAGGTGGTAAGTTTATTACTGAAGCATCGGGCGGTATCACTATCGAAAATGTGCGTAGCTATGCCGAGTGTGGTGTTGATTATATTTCAATAGGCGCTTTAACACATTCAGTAAAAAGTTTAGATTTAAGCCTTAAAGCCTTTAATGATTAAATATTATGGTGATTACGATAGCATTTAGTATTATTGTACTGAGATGATTTCAACCTATTCGATTTCAGCGCTCATACTGGCCTATTTGTTTGGTTCAATACCAACTGCTGTATGGATCGGGATGGCTTTTTATAAAGTTGATGTCCGCGAGTACGGCAGCGGTAATGCCGGTGCGACTAACACCTTCAGGGTACTGGGTAAAAGAGCCGGTATCCCTGTTATGCTTATTGATATTTTAAAAGGGTGGACAGCAACCAACCTGGCTTATTTTATAGGCATATCAACCACGGGCGCTATACATTCCACCGCTTTTACAAACTTTCAGCTGGCACTGGGCATTACAGCAGTAATGGGCCACCTGTTTCCCATATTTGCTGGCTTTAGGGGCGGCAAGGGCGTAGCTACATTATTTGGGATGGTTTTAGCCGTAAATATACAGGCCGCATTGCTTTGCGTAGCAGTATTCATTATTGTATTGTTAATTACCAAATATGTTTCGTTAAGCTCCATAACGGCAAGCTTTACTTACCTGATAGGGGTTACTTTTATTTTTACCGAAGGGGTAAATAAATCGGTAATTATATATGGCATGGCCATTTGCGTGTTGATATTAGTTACCCACCAGCGCAATGTGGAACGGTTATTGAATGGTAAAGAATCAAAGGTTAACCTGTTCAAAAAGAAAACCGCGTAATTATGAAAACATTCTCAACCAAAATTATTGTAACGGCCTTAGTTGTTGCAGCTATATCATCTTGTACAACAGTGCCAATTACCGGGCGCAAGCAATTTAATACCGTCAGCGATGCCGAAGTAAATCAATCGGCTGCAACAAGCTATTCACAACTATTATCAAGCCCGCAAACAGTTGTTGTTAGAACCGGTACCGATGCGCAGCGTGTAAAGCTGATTGGGGCAAGGTTGTCAAGCGCTATCGAAAAATATTTGAATACAAATGGGTATAGTAATCAGTACAATTTTAATTGGGAGTTTAACCTGATACAGAGTAAAGAAGTAAATGCCTGGTGTATGCCTGGCGGTAAGGTGGCTGTTTATTCAGGTATATTACCCGTTACACAAAATGATGCCGGTCTTGCAACAGTTTTAGCACACGAAATTGGCCACGCCGTTGCCCATCACTCTGCCGAGCGCATATCGCAACAGATGGTGGCTCAGGGTGTTGGAGGCATATTGGGCGCTTCTACCACAGGCGGAACGGCTACCGCTATTAACCAATTGTATGGTATTGGTGGCGGTTTGGTTTTGTTAAGCTATTCGCGCAACCAGGAGTCGGAAGCCGACAGATTGGGTTTAACTTTTATGGCTATGGCTGGATACGATCCGCACGAGGCACTTAATTTTTGGAACCGCATGATGACAGCCAGCAAAAACGGCGGCGGTACACCGGAATTTTTAAGCGATCACCCGTCTGATCAAAAACGTATTACTGATATACAGGCCAGGCTGCCCGAAGCCATGAAATATTACACTAAATAAATACAGGTCCCCCATAAAAAGGGGACTTTTGTTTTATATATGACCAAGCCAAAATTTCTGACTGCTAAGTGGACGAACCTGCTCATGTTAAACTATGAGGTCCCGCCCGAAATTTTGCTACCTCATTTACCACCCGGTACCGAACTGGACCTATGGGAAGGTAAATGTTTGGTGAGCATGGTTGGCTTTCTGTTTGAAGACACAAAAGTATTAGGTATCAAATGGCCGTTCCATATCAACTTTGAGGAAGTAAACCTACGCTTTTACGTACGTAGGTTTGATGGTAAGGAATGGAAGCGCGGCGCGGTATTTATCAGCGAAATTGTACCTAAATCGGTTATAGCCATTATGGCTAACACGCTTTATAACGAACATTACAGCGCCATGCCCATGCGCCATAATACTACCCACCTTAGCGATGGCCTTTTTGAGCACAAATACGAATGGAAGCTAAAAGGAAAATGGAACATGCTGGGTGCCATTGTGCACTTCGACGCCTTCCCTATGAAAAAAGATAGCGCAGAGGAATTTATATTTGAACACTACTGGGGTTATAACAAGCTTACCGAAACCAAAACGTTAGAATATGCCGTTGAGCACCCCAGCTGGAACGTGCGAGAAGTGCGGGATTATACCTTTGATGCGGATATAGCTAAATTATACGGAGAGGAGTTTGTACCGTATTTAAGTGTAAACCCGTTTTCGGCTTTCTTTGCCGATGGATCGGATGTGGCGGTGAGGGTAGCGGGGAAGATTACCACTAGTTAAAAGATGATGTGGTAATAAAAATCGAGACGCATTAAAACACCTGTTATTAAATTAATTCCACAATAGCAGACAATAAATATTATACGTTTATTCTTCCACCATAAATCGCAAATTAAAAATAGGATAAGCGTAAATAAAAGAACAACAAATGGGACGAAAAAATAAGTCAGTGCCGCAAGTTCCATAGCGCCAAAGTTTAAGAAAGCAATCGATAAAGCGAGTGAGCCCACACCCGATCCTATCAACAATAGGATGGATTTTATTTTACTAAGTACCATAATTGTTAACTAAAGTGAAAAATTATAATGGGTTTCCCAATACCTCAAATATTGCCTTTGCCTTCAACAAACACTCCTCGTATTCTTTTTCCGCATCAGCGGTATGCGTAATGGCGCTACCCACCTGGAATGATAGGTACTTGTTTTCCGCATTGTACAAAATGGTACGTATCACCACGTTAAAATCAAAGTCGCCATCGGGTCCAAAATAACCAATAGCACCGGAGTATACGCCTCGTTTACTGCGTTCGTATTGTTCCATTAAGCGCATGGCGTTTACCTTTGGCGCGCCTGTCATGCTACCCATAGGAAAGGTGCGTTTAATGGCCTGTACATCTGTTATGGCTTCATCTTTGGTGCAGGTAACTGTCGATATCATTTGATGCACCTGCTCAAAGCTATAAATACCAAAAAGCTCTTCAACCTGTACTGTTCCGGGTTTGGCAGCGCGGGTAAGGTCGTTACGTACCAAATCAACTATCATCACATTTTCCTGCTGTTCTTTTGGATGGTTCTTTAATTCAGCTTTCAGTCGTTCGTCTTCGGTTTTATCAGCGCTGCGTTTGGCTGTGCCTTTTATGGGTTGTGATATCAATTGCTCACCCCGTTTAGCTAAATACCTTTCGGGTGAGGCGGAAATAATGTATTTATCGCCCAGCTTAAAATGAGCGGCAAACGGCGTGGGGGAAATTTTATTAAGATGAGTAAATACTTCTAACGGGCTGATGGCGCAATCATCAGCATAAAATTCCTGGCAAAAATTGGTTTCGTAAATATCACCACGGATAATATGCTGCTGGATGGTTTTCACGGCTTCAATATATTCATCCCGGTTAAACCGCGATCGAATATTCAAGCCAGGCTGTGTGGTGTTTGTAATTAAAACCTGTTCTTCTATTTCATTAAGCACCTTATCGACATTATCCGAGACTATCTCGATCTCGCCATTTTTGATCAGGATGAGGTGCTCCGGCACAAAAAAATAAAGTTCCGGAAATTGTAGGTGATCGGGATGCGATGAAATCAGATCTTCAGTTTCATTTTTCAGATCGTATGAAAAAAATCCTAACAGGTGTCCTGGGTTTGCTAACCTGAATGTTTCCAGTTGCTCAAAGGCATTCCCGGTATCGCATTTTAATTGCTGCTTAATGCCAACACCAAGCAGGGTGTCAAACTTACTGTATTGGTCAGAAAAATCGTTTGAATTGAGATACGCAAATACATCAAAAGCCAAAGCCCATTGCAACGCCTTAGTTTTAAATGTTTCCATGTTAATTTTACCAGCGGTTATCTTCATCAAACAAAACCTATAAAATAATAAAAGGCCGTATTACCGGCCTCTATCTGTTTGTTTAAGTAATTTTATATTAGTGCAATACCAAAGTTTGTACCCTGTCCGGTCCAACCGAAAGGTATTTAACAGGTACTTCCAACTCTTTTTCCAGGAAAGCCATATAGTCGCTTAACCGTTGTGGTATCTCATTCAATTCGCGTATTCCGGTCAAGTCTTCATTCCAGCCATCAATTTCTTTGTAAACAGGCTTAGGTATTACCGAGCAGATATCGTATGGCATATAATCAATAGTCTCACCTTCATGAATGTAGTGCGTACATGCATAAATTTTATCAAAACCACTTAGTACATCCGCTTTAGTCATTACCAGTTGGGTAACGCCATTTAGCATAATGGCATATTTAAGCGCAGGCAGGTCTATCCAGCCGGTACGGCGCGGGCGGCCTGTTGTAGCGCCAAACTCGTGGCCAACTTTGCGTAGCTCTTCACCAACTTCGTTATCCAGCTCGGTAGGGAAGGGGCCGCCGCCAACACGGGTGCAATAGGCTTTAAATATACCTATTACATCGCCAATTTGCTGCGGGGCTATACCTAAACCGGTACAGGCGCCTGCAGTAGTAGTGTTTGATGAGGTTACAAAAGGGTATGAGCCAAAATCAATATCAAGCATGGTACCCTGCGCACCTTCGGCCAATACTTTTTTACCCTGTTTGATCGCGTTGTTAACGTAATGCTCAGAATCAACCAGTTCAAATTTCTTGATGAGCTCAATAGCTTCAAAAAATGCAGCCTCACGCTCGCTAAAATCGGCAACCTCGCCATACAATGCCTGCAGCATTGAGGTGTGTTTACCTTTTAACTTTTCATATTTTTCTTTAAAATCCGGCTGTAAAATATCGCCTATACGCAAACCGTTACGGCCGGTTTTATCCATGTAAGTTGGGCCTATGCCTTTCAAGGTCGAACCAATTTTACCATCGCCCATCTTCTTTTCAGATGCGGCATCAAGCAATTGGTGAGTAGGTAATATCAGGTGCGCTTTTTTCGCGATAAGCAGGTTCTTTTTTGCCAGCAGGTCATGCCCGGCATCTTTTAGCTTATCAATTTCACGCTTTAGCGTAATGGGGTCTATCACAACGCCATTACCTATCAGGTTAATGGTATTGTTAAAAAATATCCCGGAAGGAATGGTATTTAAAACGAATTTTTTACCGTCGAACTCTAAAGTATGCCCTGCATTAGGGCCGCCCTGGAAACGGGCTATCAAATCATAATCCGGACTCAATACGTCCACAATCTTTCCTTTTCCCTCGTCGCCCCATTGAAGGCCAAGTAATACGTCAACAGCCATTAGCTTTATTTATTCTTTAAATAGAAGTTCTAAAAATTGAGAAGCCCAAAGGTATAATCATTAACTAAACTATACAGATTAATTTGAAGATTTTTAGAAGTGTTAATTTCTTCTGTCGCAGCTACCTGTTTTCAGTTTGTCGCAATTGCCATACAGGTTTAACGAGTGGTGCTTTATCTCAAACTTTAAAATATCACCCATCATTGATTGTATCTGTTGAATACGCGGATCGCAAAACTCAACCACCTTGCCACAGTCAATGCAGATGATATGGTCATGCTGCTTGTAGCCGTACGATTTTTCGAACTGGGCCATGTTTTTACCAAACTGGTGCTTGGTTACCAGATCGCATGATACCAAAAGTTCCAATGTGTTATAAACCGTAGCACGGCTAACACGGTACTTTTTGTTTTTCATGTGGATGTATAACGATTCTACATCAAAATGGTCGCTGCGCGAATATATCTCTTCGAGTATGGCAAAGCGCTCTGGGGTTTTCCGGAGGCTTTTATTTTCGAGGTAAGCTTCGAAAATCTTTTTAACCATTGCTATGGTTTCCTGTTGGGGCATGCTTATTAATTATTAATTCAAAGGTAGTTTTTTTAGTTCACAGTCTATAGTCTTGAGTCGCCAGTCTTGAGTCAATTTTTATTGTCTTACTCATGACTATAGACTTTAGACTCAAGGCTCTCACGACGCTTTCTCCACCGAATCAAATCGCGTAACAGCCGTAATGCCTCTTACCGCATTCAGTTTTTTGATCAGGTTATCCAGGTGTTCAGTATCATTAACATATACCATTATTGATCCTTCAAAAATACCATTATCACTATCAACAGTAATAGAACGGATATTCACCTTAAAATCGTGCGATATAATGGTGGTTAGTTTGTTGATCAGGCCAACATCATCAATGCCGGTAATGCGTAATCCAGTAAGGAAAACCAGTTCCTGCTGGTTTGTCCAGCGTGCCTTCACCACGCGGTAGCCGTAGTTCGACATGAGTTTTGTAGCATTAGGGCAGTTGGTGCGGTGTATCTTAATGCCATCGCCAACGGTAATAAAGCCAAATACATCATCGCCGGGGATAGGGTTGCAGCAATTAGCCAGCTTATAGTCTATCTTCTGCATATCTTCGCCTATCAGCAAAATATCGCTGTCTTTGGCTTTGATGTTTTTGAGCAGGTTATGTACCTGGTCGGTCTCTATCTTATTCTCCTGTGGTTTAAGCTCAATTATCTTTTCTGAAGCTACGTACTCGCGCAGATCTTTCATATCGATCACGCCTTTGGCTACGTTGTAAAACAGGTCTTGGGTTGATGTTAGCTTAAAGAAATAGCTCAGCTTATAAAGGTTATCCGAGTTGTAAGTTATTTTTAACGATTTTAGCTTACGCTCTAATATTTCTTTACCATCCTCGGCAATTTTTCGGCGCTCCTCTTTAAGCGATGATTTGATCTTGGCCTTCGCTTTTGCGGTAACAACAATATTCAGCCAGTCTTCTTTCGGTGTTTGTTTTCCCGATGTGATGATCTCTACCTGGTCGCCGTTTTGCAACTTATAACTTAGCGGAACAAGTTTATGGTTAACCTTAGCCCCAATACAGCTTGCGCCAACATCCGAGTGTATCTCGAAGGCGAAGTCCAAAGCGGTAGCATTTTGAGGTAATTGTATAAGCGCTCCTTTCGGTGTAAAAATGAATATCTCATCAGAGAATAGGTTCATTTTAAAATCATCCAGAAAATCCAATGCGTTAGCATCGGGGTTCTTCAGCATTTCGCGTACTTTTTGCACCCATAGGTCAAGGCCGCTATCGGTTGATGATTCTTTGTATTTCCAGTGTGCAGCAAAGCCTTTCTCAGCAATTTCGTTCATGCGTTTGGTGCGTATCTGCACTTCAACCCATTGCCCCCGCGGGCCCATTACCGTGGTGTGTAAACTCTCATAACCATTTGCTTTGGGCGATGATATCCAGTCGCGCAAGCGATCGGGGTTAGGACGGTAAAGGTCGGTAACTATTGAGTATGCTTTCCAACAGTCGGCTTTTTCATTTTCAGGTGTGCTGTCCAAAATAATACGGATGGCAAAAAGGTCATACACTTCTTCAAAAGGGATAGCCTTTTTCTTCATCTTGTTCCAGATGGAATGAATAGATTTTGGCCGCCCGAAGATATCAACGTGAAGGTCTTGCGCAACGATCACTTTTCTTACCGGTTCAATAAAATCGCGGATGAATTTTTCGCGCTCGGCCTTTTTCTCGTTCAGCTTATTTTTAATGAACTGATAAGTTTCGTGCTCGGTGTATTTCATCGAGAGGTCTTCCAGTTCAGACTTTATGGCATACAAGCCCAGCCTGTGTGCCAAAGGGGCATATAGGTATATAGTTTCTGATGAGAGTTTTAACTGCTTATCGCGCGGCATAAACTCCATGGTGCGCATGTTGTGCAGCCTATCGGCAAGCTTGATCAGGATAACCCTTACATCATCAGCAAGGGTAAGCAACATTTTACGGAAGTTTTCGGCCTGCAGCGAACTGTTGGTATCAAAAACACCCGATATTTTAGTTAGTCCGTCAATAATTTTGGCTACTTTTTTACCAAAATCGCGCTCTATGTCATCTAAAGTAACACTGGTATCTTCCACAACATCGTGCAACAGCGCACAAACAATTGATGTAGTACCCAGCCCAATTTCTTCGGCGGCTATTTGCGCTACTGCAATGGGGTGATAAATATAGGGCTCGCCCGATTTGCGGCGCATATCTTTATGGCTTTCCAGGGCCATATCAAATGCTTTGCGTATCATGCTTTTATCGCCTTTTTGCATAGTAGGCTTACAGGCACGCAGCAAAGCCCGGTATCTTTTTAGTATTTCAGTTTTTTCGGCTTCCAGGTCAATCACTAATTCTTTCATTCAGAGTAGCTTATTTTTGTATTCCCCAAACTATGCGTGTAACTTCTTCGTTATTTTGCAAGGCAACACGGGTTACTTCCGGGGTAATAAGGTATTAATATGCAATATTATTGTAACAAACTATTAATTGTTAGCCTGTTTATGGGTTTACACAAAAAATAGGTTTAATTTTATACACGTAAAATTATGAAATTTATCGGGCTTTTATGCGTATTTACTTGTTTATCGGTATTTGTACTGGCCCAAAGCCTGCACCCGCCATTGCCTAAATTAGGCAAAAATGATACCATACATGTAGCCGTGACAGAGCTTGACGGCGAAATGGTACCCTGGCTGCTTTTAAAGGGGGTGGATATATATGATCATCGGGTTTTTTTAACCAAAGAATCGCGCGATGGTTATTTACGCCTCCGTTATAACGTGTTAAAAGTTGCCCCGTATGCCATGTTTGCAGGTAACAGGTACCGCCAGTTAGAGCGTGATTTGGCCACCACTGCTGATAAGGGTAAGCAAAAAGAAATGGTAAAGGCTTGCGAAAAGCAGATTAAAGATCTGTTTAATAACAAGATAAAAGACATGAGTATAACCCAGGGCGAAATATTAATTAAATTAGTTAACCGTGAAACAGGCACTACAAGTTTTGCGTTAGTTAAAGAATTAAAAGGCAGCATCAATGCTTTCATGTTTCAGTCGCTTGCAAGGTTGTTTGGGCATAACTTAAAAGAAACCTATGATCCGCAGGAAGAATATGAAATTGAGAACATATTGAACCAGGCCGGTTATAAATATCATAGAAACTAATGGACGAACATACCATTTACCGTTTTAATGTTAAAAAGTTAAACGGTGAAGAGATAAGCCTGTCGAGGTACACCAATAAGGTGCTCCTGATTGTGAACACGGCATCCGAATGTGGTTTTGCACCACAACTGCAAGACCTGGAAGAGTTACGCAAAGCGTTTGAAGGGACAGATTTTGAAATACTGGCTTTTCCATCTAATGATTTTGGCGGACAGGAACCTTTAGACGATAGCGGTTTAGCATCTTTTTGCGAAATTAATCATGGCGCTAATTATCAAACCTTTGCTAAAATACGGGTGAGGGGTACTTATGCTAATCCTTTATATAAGTTTCTGGCGGATAAAAAACTGAATGGGAACATAAAATCGACACCTAAATGGAATTTTCATAAATACCTGATCAATAGAAAAGGAGAGGTTGTTGACTTTTTTTACCCCTTTACCAAACCCAATTCATCAAAAATAAAAAAGAAGATCGCACGCTTGCTGTCATCTAAAAATTAATATGTCCAAATTAGATATCCTTGTTTTAGCCGTACACCCCGACGATGCCGAATTAGGCTGCGGCGGCACTATACTTAAGCACATTGCATTAGGCCATAAAGTTGGCATTGTTGATTTAACCCGTGGCGAGTTGGGCACCCGTGGCTCTGCCGAATTGCGGGATAAGGAAGCTGCCCTGGCAGCTGAAATACTGGGCTTAACTGTTAGAGAAAACCTGGCTTTAGCCGATGGCTTTTTTAAGAATGACCGGGATCACCAACTCAAAGTTATTTCGGCTATCCGTAAGTATCAGCCCAAAATTGTAATTACTAATGCTTATCATGACAGGCACCCTGATCATGGCCGTGCAAGTGAGTTGGTGGAATCCGCTGCATTTTTATCAGGATTGATAAAAGTTGAAACAATATTGGATGGTAAAAAACAGGCACCGTGGCGGCCTGGATTAACATTACACTTTATACAGGATAACTATATCCAGCCGGATATTGTAATTGATATAACCGAACACTGGAATAAAAAAATGGAGAGTGTGCGTGCTTACGGAACCCAGTTTTTTAATCCTGAGTCGGATGAGAAAAATGAGACGTATATTTCATCTCCCGATTTTTACGATATTATAGAAGGCCGTGCACGCGAGTTTGGCAAAAGTATTGGTGTTAAATATGGCGAGGGTTATACTTCTAAAAAAATATTGGGTGTTGAAAACCTGTTTAGCCTCAAATAATCATTAAAATAAGAAAGCCGATAGATATTATCGACTTTCTTATATTTATGATAAGTAACAATAATAATTATGGCTTAACATAATCAAAACGGTTATTATCATTGTTTCTTTCGCGTTTAAGTTTACCTTCATTCGCGAGTTTTAACAGGATGCCTGATAATTCAGAGGTTTTAAAATCAGAATCATAGCTCTCTTTGCAATAATTTGCTATTGATGCTATTGATCTGCGTGTATCAAAAAAATCAGTATGGATAATCTGGTTCAGGATTTTTGTTGCACCGGGTTTTTTACGTCCGCGTATCCTGCCTTCTCCATCATCTTCATAATCAGCCCTTCTCTTACGCACGCGGTTATCTTGCAGCTTGATAGATTCGCCATCATAATCGTGTCTTTCACCGTCAATAATGCTATCTAATAGTCTGTCAATAATTTTAACCTGTACGGCTTCTGAGTTGAAGGCGTTAACAACCTCAGATATCTCCAATAGTTGTTTTCTTAGTTTTTCGGTGTGTTTGCTCATGATGCTTAATAAGTGCTTGAATGTAATACAATTGCATCCGTGGGGAAACAGATGCATCTGCAAAATTACTTGTTTTTTTGTATATTAATTGCGCAAATTATATATTTAATTTAATGATACAACGTTTTATATTGTAAAAAGTGTTTATTATTATAAAAAAAAGACATAACATTATTGATACGTGAGTTTTATGATAATTATTTTCTTTAAACTAAAAATTAACTAATATTCGCTCAATAATATCCATGCCTTCATCAATATGTATGGTATCCATAATAAGGGCAGGTCTAAACCTGATGCTTTTATCGCCACAGCCAATAAACAATACATTATTTTCTAACCCTTTCTGCATAAACGTATTTCGTTGAGCCGCGGTTTCAAAATCAAATGCTGTTAATAAACCCCGGCCGCGTACATTACTCATAACTTCATATTTTTCTGATATTTTTATGAGCTTTTGCTGGAGGTAACCGCCTGTAAATGCAGCGTTTTCGCATAGTTTATCATCATTTATAATTTCCAGTATTTTGCTTGCACGCACCATATCTGCAAGGCTGCCACCCCATGTTGAGTTGATACGTGATGATACCGTAAATACATTGTGCTCTATTTCATCAATCCTTTTACCAACCAGCATACCGCAAACCTGCATCTTTTTACCGAAGGCTATTATATCCGGCCGCGCCTTATCACCAAAGTGCTGGTGGCACCAAAATTTACCTGTTAAGCCAACACCGGTTTGTATCTCATCATATATCAGCATAGCCTCGTACTCATCCGCCAACAGGCGTAATTGTTCTAAAAACTCCGGGCGTACGTGGTTATCGCCACCTTCTGATTGGATAGGCTCAATAATGATGGCGCAAACATCATCCTTATTATCAGCAAAAGCTTTTCGTATTTGAGCGATCGATCTAGCTTCTTTCCTTAATAACTCCTCATGCCGCTCATCCGAATACGGGAACTCCATAATTGGGGTAGATACCCTGGGCCAATCAAACTGCGCGTACCACTTGGTTTTTTCGGGACTGGTGTTGGTTAGGCTCATAGTATAACCCGTGCGGCCATGAAAAGCATGCTCAAAGTGTATCACCTTAAGGCCTTTGGCTTCAGTATAACCTTTGGCGAAATTTTTCTGCACCTTCCAATCCATCGATGCTTTTAAGGCATTTTCTATGGCAAGGCCTCCGCCGGCTACAAAGAAAGCGTGGGGCAAGTAGTCGGGTATGCCTATACGGCCAAATGTTTCAACAAATTGGGCGTATTGGGTGGTGTAGATATCTGAGTTTGAAGGGTTGTTCAATGCGGCCAGCATCAGGTTGTTTTTAAATTCATCATCATCCATCATTTTGGGATGGTTGTACCCTATGGGAACCGAGGCAAAGCAGCTAAAAAAATCAAGAATGGTACGCTTATGTTTCGAATCGTAGATGTGTATGCCTTTGCTTTTCTCCAGGTCGAACGTCAGGTCGAAACCATCGGCAAGGATGTGTTTTTGTAAAATGGGTTGAACGTTTTCGGCTGTAACTGATAGGTTATACATGGCAGTTTGGTATTTAACCAAATTTACCAAAATGCCTTAATACAAACAAATTTGAAGGTTTTTGAACTGCTTATGCCAAAACAATGTTTAAACAATTTAAACCTGCTTTTTATACCCTAATTGATTTTGGGCCTAAATTTTATTTATCAGCAAAAGGTAAAAACTTGTCTTTCATACCCAACAAACCCCAGGTACCACCGGTATGAATGGCCAATATTTTACTGCCACGTTTAAAATAATTTTTGCCCGCCAGGTCAAATATCGCGTAAAGCATTTTGCCGGTATAAACAGGATCGATAAGGATACCGGTAGTGGCTACAAATTGCTGTATAAAGCCAATAAGTTGGGGCGTAGTTTTGGCATATCCGCCAAAATGGTAATCGGTATGCAATTGATAAACTGATGGTTTTAACAGGTACTTATCAATCTCATTGGCTATAAAACTACCATTCTTAAAAACAGGTATAGCGTGAAACTCAGTTTCAAGATAATTGTTGTTGATACCGTTGATAATTCCCGCCGCTGTTGTACCCGTACCGCAGGCGCAAAAAATGTGGTTATAATTATGCATCAGTTCATCCATCAATTCGCTGCATCCTTGGGCGCCTTCGGGCGATGAACCGCCTTCATCAATAAAAAAGGCATTGGCATCGTTACTAAAATATCGGGTAAACAGGCTTGGCTTATCGCGATAACTTTCCCGGTCAACAAACAACAAATTCATCCCGTAAAGGCTGCACAAAAACAAATGATCATTTGTCACTTCTTCACCCCGCACAATGCCTGTTGCTTTAAAGCCAAACTGAGCCGCCGCTGCCGCAGTTGCCAGCAGGTGATTGGAATATGCGCCGCCAAAAGTTACCAGGTGATCCTGCTTTTCATCGCGTGCTTTTAGGAGCGTATACTTTAGCTTGCGCCATTTGTTGCCTGATATAATGGGATGTATCAGATCATCGCGCTTTAGGTACAGGTCAATGCCTTTCTCATTCAGCAAAGGATGCCTTATCTCGTGTATAGGGCTAAATATTTCGAGCTCAATTTCTTTCATCTTTAACAATTGCGCAATGGCTTGTGCCATTCACCTCCTGAGGTACGAACCCTTGTGTACTTTGTTAAGCAAAATTCACAACTCACATTAAAAATACACAAAATTAGATACCCCTTAAAAAAACAAGTATTTTTGCCGTTAATGAACCAGCAACCCGAAGTAGACGAACAGGAAGAACAGGACTTATATGAGCACCTGCGTGTGGTGGTTGATAAGGGTCAGTCGCTGTTGCGGATAGACAAGTTTTTGATGCACAAAGTTGAGAACGCATCGCGTAACCGTATTCAAAACGCTATCGATCTGGGCAACGTATTGGTTAATGATAAGCCAATAAAGGCCAGCTATAAGGTAAAGCCGCTCGATGTTATTTCGGTAGTATTACCCCATCCCCCGCGAGATACCGAGGTTTACCCGGAGAACATACCGCTCAATATTGTTTACGAAGACGATGACGTACTGGTAGTAAACAAACCTCCGGGCCTGGTAGTGCACCCCGGGTATAATAATTACACGGGTACTTTAGTTAATGGTTTGGTGTACCATTTTCAGCAATTGCCAACCCTTCCGGGGAATGATGGCAGGCCGGGTTTGGTGCACCGGATAGATAAGGACACCTCGGGGTTACTCCTCATCAGTAAGAACGAACGTGCCATGACCTGGCTTGCCCGCCAGTTTTATGAGCATACCATTGCCCGCAGGTATATAGCACTGGTTTGGGGTGATCTGGAAACCGACGGCACTGTAGAAGGTTACATAGGCCGCAGTATTAAAGACCGTAGAGTGATGAGCATTTACGATGATCCCGAAAAGGGGAAATGGAGCGTTACCCATTACAAGGTGCTGGAGCGGTTGAATTACGTTACCCTGATAGAATGCCAATTGGAGACCGGCCGCACGCACCAGATACGCGCGCACATGAAACATATAGGACACCCTTTGTTTAGCGATGCTACCTATGGCGGCGACAGCATTTTGAAAGGTACGGTATTTAGTAAGTACAAGCAATTTGTTGACAATTGCTTTGAGCTGATGCCCCGCCAGGCCCTGCACGCACAAAGCCTGGGTTTTGTGCACCCAACCAAGCGCGAGTTTATTTATTTTGAGGCCCCACTGCCCGAAGACTTTAAGTCGGTTTTAGCAAAGTGGCAAAAATATATGTCGGCCTCGGCAGAGCAAAACAGTTAGTTTATTGTTAACATGAATTAATTATGCCAGCGTTCATCAATTTTAACGGAGAGATACTCCCTGCCGATACTAACTTGCTCACTATTGCTAATCGTGGCTTTCGTTATGGTGATGGGCTTTTTGAAAGCATGCGCCTGATGAAAGGCAAGCTCAAATTTGTTGACCTGCATGCCGACCGCCTGCAAAAAGGAATGAAAGCATTGCAACTGGAAGGCTACTCGCAAATGGATAGTTGGTTTTTGAAAGAAAAAGCCGAAGAGCTGGCCCGCCGTAACCAGGCCAAACACGCCCGCCTGCGCCTTACCGTTTATCGTGACGCCGAGGGCCTGTACACACCAACACAAAACAAAACCGGCTACAGCCTTGAACTTACTCCGGTTGAAGAACCGCGTTACTTTTTAAATACCCGCGGGTTGATAATGGATATTTACGAAGATGTACCCAAGGCCATCAACATATTATCCAACTATAAAACCTGCAATTCCATGTTATATGTAATGGCGGGCCTGTTTAAAACGCAGAATAGTTTGGATGAAGCCTTTATCATTAACCAAAAGGGTAACCTGTGCGAAACCATTAGCGCCAACGTATTTGTGCGTTACCAAAATACACTGTACACCCCCGCACTAAGCGAGGGCTGCATTGGCGGTGTTATGCGCCAGGTGGTAATGGATATTGCCACCAAAAACGGTATCCCTGTAGTGGAAGCCGAGATAGTGCCCGAAATATTGTATGAAGCCGATGAAGTATTTATTACCAATGCTACGCGCGGCATACAATGGGTGATGGGCTTTGGCGTTCGCCGTTATTTTAACGAGTTGAGCAAGTTGCTGATGGATGAGTTGAATAAATTGTGATATTACACAAAAAAGTTATCCCGAGCTTGTTTCGGCCCCACTCGCTAAATGGAAGATGTATCTTTCTGATGAGATGCTGAAATAAGCTCAGCATAACCTATTAGTTTTGTCGCTATAATCTCACACCCCTCAAAAACTCCTCAACACCCATACGCTTTTTGCCTTCCAGTTGTATATCAGTAACGCTGATAAAACCATCAGGGCAGGCAAACTTCAGGTAGGTTTTTTGGTCGGTTAAAAAAGCGCCGGGCGATAGGCCGGGTTCTGTTTCCGTCATTTCGGCTTTAAACACTTTCAGCAGCTTATCATTCAAAAAAGTATAAGCGGTAGGATAGGGGCTTAAGCCACGGATCAGGTTATATACCTTTTCCACGGGTTGGTTAAAGTTTATCAGGCAATCCTCCTTGAATATCTTAGGCGCATGTTTTAGTTCAGCATCGGCAGTCATGCTGTTTTGGGGTAACTCTTTATAGTCGCCGCTTTCAATAGCTTTAACCGTTTTAACCAGCAGGCCCGCGCCAACGGTCATCAGGTTATCGTGCAGGTCGCCCGCGGTATGGTGACTATCAATAGGCACGCTTTCGCTGAAAAGTACGTCGCCGGTATCAATATCATGTTTTAAAAAGAAAGTTGTTACTCCGCTAAGCAACTCGCCATTAATAATAGCCCAGTTGATAGGCGCCGCGCCGCGGTAATTGGGCAGCAGCGAAGCATGCAGGTTAATGGTACCTTTAGGCGGCATATTCCAAACTACCTCAGGCAGCATACGGAAGGCAACAACTACCTGCAGATCGGCATCCAGGCTTTTTAATTCAGCTAAAAACTCCGGGTTCTTCAGCTTTTCGGGTTGTAATACATTCAAACCATTAGCAACGGCATATTGCTTTACCGCGCTTTCGCTTAACTTTTGCCCGCGGCCGGCCGGTTTATCCGGGGCTGTTATCACACCAACCACATCAAAGCCCACCTTTATCAGTGCATCCAGTGATGCCACCGCAAACTCGGGCGTGCCCATAAATACTATCTTCATAATTATAACAAAGGTAAATAATGTTTGGATGCGGATGTGCAAATTAGTTAATGTGCGGATGTGCAAATGGAAAATATGGGTCTTATAAGTTATTTCAAAATCAACATCTGTGGAGCCAGGGCCAAATAATACTTGGTATCAACAATTAATTTAATGTTTTGCGTGGGTTTGGTGCAGGCCGTCCAAAACACCCGGCATTCATGTTCAATTTGCCTACCTGCAATTGTTGTTGTTACTCGGTCGTGGCTTCAAAATTCAGCAAAAACTTACTCCCCTTTCCTAAAGTACTTTCCACTACAATATTCCCGTTGGCCGCGTTGATCATTTTTTTTGCAAGGAACAATCCAATACCCTGGCCTTCAATATCAACATGTATCCTGTTGTAGATGTCAAAAATATGATCAACATCATCTGCAGGTATTCCCATACCATTGTCTTGCACGGTTAGTGTTATCGTATCATTGTCTTTACTTGATGTTACAACAATGATCGGGCTTGCAACACCTTTAAATTTTATAGCATTAGATATGAGGTTATATAATATGCTCCTCAGGTTCTTTTTCGAAAAGTAAATATATTTTACATCAAAGTTTCTGATGATGAGGGTATTGTTGTTTTTAATTTTTTCGTCGAGGCTCCACTCAATGTTGTTAATTAATTCATCAAGGTCAACCAGCTCCATTGTACTCATCTCGCTCTCTATTTTAGCCACAACAGATATCTCCTTTATTAACGACCGGAATTTTTTAATGGAGGTATTTATAATTGCTAAAAACTTACCCAAATGCGGGTCTGTCACATTTATCTTGTTCATTATGGCAATGCTGGTTTCTATGTTGCCTAATGGTGCCAGCAAATCGTGCGAAGCGGTATGGATAAAGTTGTCCAGGTCCTCGTTTATTCTTCCGAGGCTACCGTTTTTCTTGTTCAGTAAAAACTGGGTGTTTTTTAATTCGGTGATATCATTAAAGGTAATAATGGCGCCGTTACTGGTATTATCTGCCTGTTGGATATAAGGCATGGTCATTATCTGGTACCATTTGCCGTTATTGGTTTGTATTTCTTTGCTGATGATGATGCCTTGTGCAAGTACTTCTTTAACATCATCAATAATGGTCTCGAATTTTATATTGGTTGATATATTGCTCAGCGGCCTGCCAATATCTGTATCCAATAAATTGATTTGTTTAACCGTACCCGGCGAGAACCGCATTAACAGTAGCTCATTATTAACAAACAGCTGACCGTTAACATTACTTCTGAAGTAATTGTTCAGGTCATCATTAATTTCAAGCAGTTCTTTGTTTTTTAACTGGTAATTTAAGTTTATCGTATCCAGCTCTTCGTTAACAGATTGCATTTCCTCGTTTGTGCTCTGCATTTCCTCGTTAGCAGAGAGTAACTCCTCGTTAAACGATTGCATGTTTTCGTTCGATGCGTCTAACTGTTCATAGGTAGTGTGCAGTTTATCTTTCAGTTCTTTTAATTCTTCTTCAATATTAATGGTGTATTGGTCAAGGTACTTTTTTTCATCAAATGCTATACCCTTTGCCGATGACGTTTCAACAGCATCTTCACTAAATGTTACCATCAATAATTTAGGACCGCCTGTTTTTATCACTAAAGGGCTTACTGATAAACTTACCGCGATAATCTTTTCTCCGTATTTGCTTTTTATACCCTTAACAGTTTCTCTACTATTGGTTTTTAAAACCATGGTACTTAAATTATTAAAGGCTATGGCAAGCGGCTTTGGCAAAAGCTCGGCAAGGTTTGAGTTAAAGTTTTTTTGCAGTAAATATTTGGTAGTATCGCCATAAGTTTTAATCACCAGGTTATGTTCATCAACGCAAACAACTAACCTATCCAGGTCGGCAATCAATGTGTTATTTACAGCTTCAGCTAAGCTGTTGCCTGTGTTTTTAGAAATATCCTCGCGCGATGATGAGGGCGAACGCTTAATATCGATCAGCTCCGGCAGTAAAAAGGTGTCAAAACGTAGTTCACGTTTAGTTTGCAGGTTCTTATATATTTTCCATTTTTTATTTACTACTTCAAGATTCCTGATAATGGGCATCGGGTTTTCGCTCGATCCTAAAAACAGGTACCCATCCATTTTAAGCCCAAATAACAGCATCGAAAATATCTTCTTCTGTAATACCGACGACATGTAAATAAGCAGGTTACGGCAACTGATAAAATTCATGTTACAGTATGGCGGATTTTTAACCAGGTCATGCTGGGCAAAAATTACCATTTTACGGATAAAGGGTTTTACTTTAAATGTGCCCCCTTCCGGTAGAAAATATTTTTCAAGCCGCTCTGCCGATACAGCTTTTACAATATTGGCGCCATATACTGCTTTGCCCGCAAATAATAGTGCCGCGCTATCAATATCTGTAGCAAAAATTTTCACAACAGTATCTTTATAGTTACCGGTTAATTGTTCGGCAACCATTATGGCCATGCTGTATACCTCTTCGCCGGTAGCGCAGCCTGCAATCCATATCTTTAATTCTTCGCCCGTGGCAAGCTTTTCAAGCATGTCGGGTATTACGTTCTTTTGTATAAACTCAAAAGCTTCTTTATCCCTGAAAAACGAGGTAACGCTGATCAAAAAATCCTTGGCTAAGGCCTCAATCTCTTCAGGTGATGTTTTTAAAAACTCAAGATAGCTTTCCAGCGATGTAAAGTTGCTGTGCGCAGCCCTACGTTTGGTACGCCTCAGTATGGTGTTTTGTTTATAGTCAGAAAAATCAAGAGGCGATTTTTGCTTGATGAGATTAATTATCGCACTGAGGTATTTTTCATCATCTCTGTTATCGGTTAACAACTCGCCTCCATATTTTACATAATCCTCAATAGCGGTAGGCATTAATTCAGGTTCCAAAACAAAATCTACCAAGCCTGTTGCTATGGCGCTGGCGGGCATACTGCCAAACTCTGTTGTTTCCGGGTTGCGCGCTATGATCATCCCGCCTACTTTTTTAATAGCCTTAACGCCTTCAGTACCGTCCGATCCTAAACCCGAAAGAATAATGCCTATCGCTTTTTTACCGCAGTCGGCTGCAAGCGAGTTGAAAAAGCAATTAATAGTTAAATGTGGCCCCTGTATTTTGCCTTTAACAGCCAGCTGTAATGTGTTATCTTGAATAGTCATGTACTTATCGCTGGGGATAAGGTACACCACATTGCATTCTACGTTCATCCCGTCTTCGGCCTGTTTTACCACCAGTTTACTATGTTTTGATAGTAATTCAAGCATCCTGCTTTTAAAATCGGATGATAAATGCTGAATGATGATGTAAGAAACACCGTCTAAAGGTGTATGATCAAAAAAGGAATTGATCTCTTCCATACCACCTGCAGATGCTCCGATTGCAATGATGTGGTGTGGCTCTGCTGTTTGCATGGCACGTAATTAATAAAAGCGATTGCCGGAAAAATGTCCGATGAAAGAAGGGTAATAAGTAAATCGAATATAGAATATTTTTTTCTAAAATAATAATTTAATTATGTCGAAAAAAAACAAGCAATCACAGGCATAATTAAGCACCTTTCTTTGTTTGCAAGCTGGCCATTAACTGGTCGTACAGGTCATCGCCGCTGGCTTTCACTGGCTTCATCTTTTTAACGGTAGCACGTTTGCCCTTGGCTTTTAGCTTGATGATATTAAGCAATTCGTCTGAGTATTCATTCTTGAATTTCGATACATCAAATTTACCGGCATATTGGTTTATGAGTGCCAAACCCATATCCAATTCTTTTTTACCAACTTCCGTTTTAGGCGCTGTAATTTCTTCAGCTGAGCGTATCTCTTGTGCAAAGCGTATCCGTGTTACCACCAGCACATCATCAACGGGGTGTACAATACAAAGGCTTTCGGTGCTGCGCAAAACAAACCTGGCCAAGCCGGCTTTTTTTGATTTTTGCAGCGCTTTAACCAACAGGGCATAGGCTTTATTGGTTTTACTGTCGGGCTCCACATAGTACGATGTTTCGTAGTACATCGGGTTCACCTCGGCAATATCAACAAAGCTTTCTATCTCAATCTCGTGGCTTTTATCGGGAGCAGCGTCCTCAAAATCCTGCTCATCCATAATCACATAGTCTTCATCAAGCTTGTAGCCTTTTACAATTTTATCATAAGGTACTTCCTTGTGTGTTTGCTCGTTTACCCGCTGAAAACGGATACGCGCATGATCGCGCGAATCAAGCATGTCAAAATCGAGCGTACTGCTTTGCGTAGCCGAAAATAACTTTACAGGGATGTTAACCAACCCAAACCCAATCGAACCTTTCCAAATCGACCTCATAACCGTTGTGCTTTAATGGTTTAGGTATAACTCTTAAATAACGAAACGGTTTTACTTAAACACACTCTGTGCTTTCTTTATCGTTTTCTCCAAATCAATTCCCTTACCCAATACGCCTTTAAACAGGTCACCTGTTTCCTTCAAACGGTCAACCGAATTAAAGATGGTAAAGTCTTTCATGGTGAGGCCTGGCTTTACCTCGTCCCATAACAATGGCATTGAAACTGTTGCGCCAACTTTTGGACGAAGCGAGTATGGCCCTGCTATGGTTGCCCCCGGGCGGTTCTGCAAAAAATCGAGGTACATTTTGCCGCCTCGTTTAGCTATCATGCGCTCCAGGCTGGTATAATCGGGTATTTGTTTGTGTACAATGCTCACAATGATCTTGGCAAACATCTGCGACTGATCGTAATCATACTTCGCACCAAGCGGGATATAAATATGCATACCCGTTGAACCGGAAGTTTTTGGGTAGGAGGGTACATCAATGGCATCTAAAACCTTTTTCACTTCCAGTGCGGCGTCAATCACCTGGTCAAATGTGTTTTTATCCGGATCAAGGTCTATCACACAATAATCCGGGTTATCCGGCGATTGTACCCGGCTAAACCAGGGGTTCATCTCGATACATCCCAATGATGCCATCCACAACAAATACGATTCATCCGAGCCCACCAGATACTCTTTATGTTCACCATCGCCATTAGTATAAGGGAACGTTTTGCTCACCCAATCCGGCGCTTTGCCCTTCACGTCTTTCTGGTAAAAACTTGGCCCGTGTATACCATTAGGGAAACGGTTGAGCGACATAGGCCTGTCTTTCAGGTAAGGCAAAATATATTCCGCCACCTGGTAATAATAGTTAAACATATCGCGCTTGATAACGCCATCTTCGGGCCAGTACACTTTGCTCAAGTGGGTAAACTTCAGGTCGTGCCCGCAAATTTTGCGCACCTGCGTTTCATCTTTGGGGTTTAATAAAGTTTTGCGCTCTTTATCCTTCGGTGGTTTTACCGCTTTCGCGTGATCATCCTTCGACGAAGCTTTATCAACCTCTTCCACCGTTTCATCCGTATCCTTTGGTGTTTCCAAAACAACCTCCTTTGCTTTTTTATCAGTACGCATACCCTTGAACGATGCCTGCCTGAATACACCGTCGGTAGTTACTTCGGCAAACGCCACCTCGCAAACCAACTCCGGTTTTAACCAGGTAGGCTTAGCGCCCAAACGCTGCGGGCGGAAACGTGATGGTTTATCCACATCAGGCTCCACATCAAAAGGAGTATCCTTTGTGATGAGCGGCTTAAATTGCTCCATCATTTCCTTCTGCAACTTATCCGAAAAGCCGGTACCTACCTTACCCGCGTATTTTAAAACGCCGCCATCATAAACTCCTAATATTAATGCGCTGAAGGATTTAGCCGTTCCCTCATTTTTGGTAAAACCTGCAATAATCACCTCCTGCCTTTTCTGCACCTTTATCTTGAGCCACTCCCGCGACCGCAGGTCCGACGTATATACGCTGCTCGCTTTTTTAGCGATGATACCTTCCAAACCCATGCGCTCAGCTGCCTGAAAAAACTCGATGCCACTTGCTTTAAATACCTTGCTTTGGCGAATAATGTCACTGTCCGTCGGTAATACTTCTTTTAAAATAGCCTGCCGTTCAGATAGCGGCAAATCCATCAGGCTCTTACCATCGTACCACAAAATGTCGAACACATAATACACCAAAGTGCCGTCAGCTTCGCTGCGCCAGTTTTGCAGGGCGCCAAAATCTGATATACCCTTATCATTCAATACCAATATCTCGCCATCAATAACGGCGTTTATTTTCCAGGTTTCGAGTTGTTTATTTATGGGGTAAAACTTATCAAAAGGCAGGTTATTGCGCGATAACAGTTCCACCTCGCCCTTGTTGATGGTTGCCACAGCACGATATCCATCCCACTTTACTTCGTACAACCAGTCAGCATCGTCAAAAGGCTCGTCCACCAAAGTGGCTTTCATGGGTTTGATGTTTTTTGGGATCGGCGATTTTGGCGCACTTTTCAATAAACCGGCAACATCAATATCTTCGCTGCCTTTTGTATCAACGGCTTCGGTTAATTGCTCATCCGTTTCTTTTAGGGCTTTTTTTTTACTTCCGGCTTTTGGTTTTTCCGGTTCTGTTAAATCTTCTTCGTGGCCATGTTGCCAAACCTTATCGCTGTTTTTTTCCATCTTTTCGATGGTCTTACCTGAGAGTACCGACTTATCCTTTTTGGTGATATCAGCCTCGGATGCAAAATCATCTTTATGCTTAATCAACAACCAGCCGTTCTCGCCCATACCATGGGTTTTCACCAGCGCAAATTCGCCTTCCAGCTTTTCGCCGTGCAACTTAATTTTTAACGAGCCCGATTTTAGTTGCTCCAGCAAATGCTTTTCTTGCGCCTTTTTGCCTTTTATTTCTTCAATGGGTTCATACGTACCTTCGTCCCATACAATCACAGTACCGCCTCCATATTCTCCTTCCGGGATGATGCCCTCAAAATTGCGGTAATCAAAAGGATGGTCTTCCACCATCATGGCGAGGCGTTTGGTTTTAGGGTCGGTTGAGGGGCCTTTGGGTACGGCCCAGCTTTTTAGCACACCATCCATCTCCAGCCTGAAATCGTAATGCAGGCGCGAGGCATCATGCTTTTGGATAACGAACATTAAATGGTTCTTATCCTTGCTTAAGCCGGCCTTTGGCTCTTTAGTTTTGCTAAAGTCGCGCTTCTCTGCATATTTTTCCAGGCTCATACTACAGGGATTTATTTTTTGAGGTATGCAGCAATCGCATCGGCCGATACGCCAACAGCCTTTACGGCAGATTTTAATTGCTCGGGCGTTATTCCAAATTTTTCGGCCCAGTGTTCAACTTCGTAATATTCGGCAACATTAATAATGTTGTTATGATAAGAGGTGTTATTGGTAAGCGTTATCATGTGTATATATATTATATGATGAATAACAGCTTTTAACAAAAATGGTTTGCATGGCAGTTTGGGGATGCCCCGGCGATAGTTGAAATATTGCAGAACCAAATTGGCCAAGGCTTGTTAAGCTACAAAAACATTATAACCATGAAAAATCCATTTGTAAAAAACGACAATACCGGTCTGGTAGCCGCCATAGCAATAGGTTCGGTTGCCGCGGGCGCGGTAACTTATTTGTTTACCACCGAAAGAGGGGCAGGCGTACGCCAAAAAATAGCTGATTACGCCATGCAATTACGCAAATCGTTCGGCGGACAAAAAGAAGAAGAGCACCACAAAGCATTCCACCCTGCAGAGCACCTTAAAGCTCCAAAAACCGACAGGAAGAGCCTGCAGCATCACGAGATAATAACTGGGCCAAGTTTATAAGTTAGATGATAATAGTGTGAAGCCGTTCCGATATACTGGGCGGCTTTTTTTGTGGGGAATGCATAAGAACGTACCGGTGATAGCTTGGGGGAAAATAAAAAAGCCCGCAAGCTATTAACTTACAGGCTTTTATTGAGATAAAGGTGGTCGCATCAGGGCTCGAACCTGAAACCTACTACTTAGAAGGCAGTTGCTCTATCCAGTTGAGCTATGCAACCATTGCAAATTACTTTGCGGCTGCAAATATGCACAAAATTGAGAAAATTAAAAAATGTGATTTGTAATAGCTTACAGCTTCTTCAGCATAAAGTTACGATACTCAATTTTCATTGACGGGCCAACATGTACCTGCACACCTATTAATCCGCTCATTTTACGGTTGGTAACATCGTTATCCGTTACCTCGCTCATGAGTACTCCATTAATATAATGCTTTAGGTTGTTGCCTTTAGCTACAATGCGGAGTTCGTTCCAGTCGTCGTATTTTATGGCTTTTAGCAGTTCGGCTTTGGTGCCAAGGCTATCTGTAAGTTGTGGTTTGCCATTTCCAATAACCGTTCGCTGTCCGCGTAATGCTAAAAACTGGCGGCCGCGTTCTTCGTAATTTTGGCCACTGTAACGCGGATAGCCCAGGTTGTATTTGTCTTTACCATCAATATCAGCCTGGTAGCCCTTAAGGGCATAGGGCAGAGTGTCTATCCTTACGCTACGGTAGTTGATGCCACTGTTCCCTTTTGCCGAGATGCGGTATTCGGCTTTCAGCTCAAAATCTGCCGGTTGTTCTTTGGTATAGATGAGAAAGGTATTTACCTTGATAATGGTAGCGGGCGTGATCTCGCCTACTATCTCACCATTTTCCACACGCCAATATTTAGGGTCGCCTATCCAACCATCCAGGGTCTTGCCATCGAAGATAGAGTGGAAAGCATTATCGGTCTGCTGCATTTTGCATGCGGAAAACAGGGCGAATATTGCAGCAAATGCAAATAAGATGTGTTTATTCGGCATCGTTTTATATCTCGTTCATAGCGATGGGTTTCAAGCCCATCGCTACTATAATAATTACTTTTTAGGTATCTGGCTCAATAGCCATTTACTCAGATCGTCGCATGCTTTATCATTATCATAGCCGGCAGGCAGGTGCCCGTTGTTGTATTCATTGTATAACCATGGGTCGCCAACGGCAAAAACTGTTCCTTTACCATATTTTACCGTAGCCATTAGCACAGCGCCATCTTTTGTATAAACAGATTTGGCATTACCGCTCAATTTTATCGAGCTCATATCTTTCAGGTATACCTTTTTAGCGGTTTTAAATATCGGGTGGCCCTCAGGTATCATTAATGTACCTTGTGGCAGGTAATCGTTTATTACATGGTTTTGTATATCATCATTAAAGTGTATACCAAAAGCTTCTGCCAGTGTATTGGCGCTCTTGAGATTTACATTGGCGCTATCGTTAGCCATAATAACTAATACACCACCTGCTTTAACCCATTCGGCAATGGCTTTTACATGCGCTGCTTCGATATATTTTGCATCCGGGTTTTCCTTTTTAGTATCAGGGTCAACAATAATGTAAACATTAACGCCTTTCAGGTTTTTAGCAGTAGGGGCTTCATCTAAACTTTTCAAAGTAGCGCCATTTTTAACAAAAGCATCACCCCAGTTTGAGTATCCGTTCAGGTCTTTTTCTTCCCATATATAATGGAAGCGCTCCATTTGCCCCGCGGCGTTTTTATGCGATTCGTGATTGAAATAGTAGTCGAGGTCAACAATCCAGTTTGGACCCTGTGCCTTTGTTTTGGGAATAAAAGCAAGAATAAACAAGGCGATAAATAAGATCGGTTTAATGAGTTTCATATATAGTGTTTTAATAGTTGGTTAGTGTAAAGGTAGTTTTTCCGCTTTAAAAAATCAGGCCTAAAATTATAAATTGTGTAAAAATCCGGATATGGTTTTAAGATCCTTAAACGTTAATTAATGTTAATCGTTCGTAATAATTTAAATGCATTGACTGGTTTGAGGGTACAATATTTTATATTTGCCGCTTAACCCGGAAAAGCCTGTTGCTGCTCCATGTTTACCTAAATTTGTATTGTGCCTGATAGTATAGTAATTGTCCCCACGTATAACGAGAAAGAGAATATTGAACGCCTGTTAGATAAGGTATTCTCGCTTGAGCATGATTTTCATGTGCTTATTGTTGACGATGGCTCGCCCGATGGCACGGCAGATATAGTAAAGCGGATACAAAAAGAATACCCGGAGCGACTTTTTATTGAAGAGCGTGCCGGTAAGCAGGGTTTAGGTACCGCTTATATACATGGTTTCCGCTGGGCTATTAAGCACCATTACGATTTTGTTTTTGAGATGGATGCTGATTTTTCGCATAATCCTGATGACCTGATACGCCTGCGCCAGGCCTGCGTTGATGATGCCGATATGTCGATAGGCTCGCGCTATGTTACCGGTGTTAATGTGGTAAACTGGCCCATGAGCCGTGTACTGATGAGCTACTTCGCATCGGTTTACGTACGATTTATTACCGGTATAGAGGTGCAGGACGCTACCGCGGGCTTTGTATGTTACACCCGTAAAGTACTCGAAACCATTAATCTGGATAAGATAAAATTTGTAGGCTACGCTTTCCAGATCGAGATGAAATTTACCACCATAAAGCATGGCTTTAAGGTGGTTGAAGTCCCCATCATATTTACCGACCGTACGGTTGGTACCTCCAAAATGTCAACCAGTATTTTCCGCGAAGCTTTTTTAGGCGTATTGCAGTTGAAGATCAACAGCTGGTTCAGGAAGTATAAGCAGGCGTAGGTTGAAGTTCTTAGTCCTTAGTCGGGAGTCATAAGTCCGCATATCTTCGTTCAATTTTTTGACTCAAGACTATAGACTTTTGACTTAAGACTTCAAAAAATTTACTAATTTCGTTGGCAATGAACGAAAACCTCGATCCTAACCTGGATAATCTTTCTCCCGTTGAGCGCGACATCGAAAAGGTGCTTCGCCCGCAGGCTTTTGAAGATTTTACGGGCCAGCACGCCATTCTCGCTAACCTGAGGGTGTTTGTAAAGGCAGCTAAAATGCGCGGCGAATCGCTCGACCACGTATTGCTGCACGGCCCCCCGGGATTAGGCAAAACCACGCTTTCGCATATCATCGCTAACGAAATGGGTTCGGGAATCAAGATCACCTCGGGCCCGGTGCTCGATAAACCCGGCGACCTTGCGGGATTGTTGACCAACCTCGAAAGCGGCGATATTTTGTTCATTGATGAGATACACCGTTTGAGCCCGCTGGTGGAGGAGTACCTGTACAGCGCCATGGAAGATTTTAAGATCGATATCATGCTCGAAAGCGGACCCAATGCCCGCTCGGTGCAAATATCGCTTAACCCATTTACACTGGTTGGCGCTACTACGCGTTCTGGTTTGCTGACAGCGCCATTGCGTGCCCGTTTCGGCATTAACTCACGTTTAGAATATTATGATGCCAAACTGCTCACCACCATTGTGCTGCGCTCGGCATCCATATTAAAAACACCTATACTGGACGAAGCCGCTTACGAAATTGCCCGCCGCAGCCGCGGTACGCCGCGTATTGCCAACGCCCTGCTGCGCCGCACCCGCGATTTTGCCCAGGTAAAAGGCAATGGCGAAATTGATACCGAAATAGCCCGCTACGCGCTGAACGCCCTGAACGTGGATGAGCACGGCCTGGACGAAATGGACAACAAGATACTGCTCACTATTATCGATAAGTTTAAAGGCGGCCCCGTTGGCCTCAAAACCATTGCTACTGCCGTGGGAGAGGACGAGGGTACCATTGAAGAAGTGTACGAACCTTTCCTGATACAGGAAGGCTTTTTAATGCGCACCTCCCGCGGAAGGGAAGCTACAGAGAATGCGTACAAGCACCTTAATCGCTTAAAGGCAGGGGGGCATCCGTCGTTGTTTTAAAGAGATAAAAAAAGCTTGAATATTACAATTAAAATATTCCAGCTTTTTTATTTTCTATACTATTGTATCCAACAATGTATGTATAGATAGAACTTGGAACAAATTTCACTTCAACCCCATTTATCAATTTTAAACCGTCTTTGTCTATAGTTGTGACTATAGCCTCCTTTAATTTATTCTTACTGCAGAAATATAATAAACTTTTTAGTTCATCATAAGGATTTTCAAACGGCTTATTAGTCCACTTTATTTCTACTGCCCACATGGGTTTTAACTTCTTATCGTCAAGTCCTACTAAATCAACCTCCCCGTCTTTCCATCTGGCATACCATGGAGTAAAATAAATTCTATGCATCCATTGAGCAAATATTGCAGTTTCAACCATGTGTGGGAAGGAATCATCAGTAGCCGTTAACGGAGAAAATAAAGCACTTCTTAAAGATGGATTAGTCAAGTATATCTTATAGTTAGTTTGCCTCTTGAATTTTTTGGCGCAATCATCAATCTTACTAATAGGTTTAATTAAGAAAGCAGCCTCTAAATATTCAATATACTTTTTTAAAGTAAGTTTATTTACTCCGCTCGTGGTAGATAAGCTTTCCAGTGAAACTTCATTTCCGCAGTAGTAAACAAGCATCGTAAAAAAAGTATTTAATTCCTGAACGTTTTGAATACCATATAAACTTGGTAAATCCCTTAACAAGACCTTGTCGATAATGTCGCTTTTTATATACCTCCCAACATTTGCTTGAATTTTTTCCGAAAAAATGACTTCAGGGTAACCGCCATAATTAATATAGTCAATAAAATGCTTATTAAGTTCTTGGATATTAGTGGTTTTAAACCAAGCTGTTTGAGCTCCTTTCCAGGTAGTTTTTGTTTGGGTGATTAAGTGATTAAAATCTTTGAGATGTATGTACTCATGGAATGTTAAAGGGGGAAGTAAAAAATCAGTAAACCTTCCCGCCCCACTTTCTGAACTCTTAAGCTTTAATGCTGCTGCCGCCGATCCTGAAACTATAAATTTTGTTTTTGGATAACTGTCAACTAACACTTTTAAATGTATCTCCCAATTTGTTAAATATTGAATTTCATCAAAAAAGACATAATATCCGGCCGGACTTGATACTCCACTTGCAGATCTTGCAAGGGAAAATAATTCTTCTAACGCCATATTGAAGTAAAGCGGATTTTCAATATTTATAAAGCATACTTTATTTTTATCAACTACCTTTTGGTCTAATAATTTTTGTATTGTATGGTACATCATTACAGTTTTACCAACACGTCTTGGCCCCATTAAAACAACAGCTCTTCTCGGCTCCGTTTCTTCAACTAAAGGATAGAACAAATCAAAATATAGGCGAGATTTCATTTCTTTATACTGACTTTCAATCTCATTGCTTAACCACCAGGGATTTTCATAACGGATTCTATCTAATTTCAACTCGCCCGATATTGGTTTTAGCTTGATACTCATTGTTTTGTATTTTAAGAATAAACAAATATGCTTATTTTATTTAAATTATCAAAATAGAGATAAGAAAATATCCTTATTTGAAGTAGCTTTCGGATTCTGAATTTTGGAAGTGTGAATTTTTGCTAAACAATTGTCTTTTCCTTTCATTGTGTTTACTTTAAGTACACTCATTTCAGGGCAAGACACACAACCCGCGCTATGTAACACAAATTACATTCCAATTACTTCCAATCTATTTAGCCTGTGGTCGGTGTTGTCACCGCACCACTAATCCGCACCACCATTTCCGCACATCTTTACATCCCGATTACCTCTAAACCATTATATTTGCCGCAACATTATTATGATCATCCACCAGTTTTACGATAAGGGCCTGGCCCATGCATCATACGCCATCATCAGCCAGGGCAAAATGGTGGTGATTGATCCCGCCCGCGATCCGCAGCCTTATTACGACCTTGCTACCGAACACGGCGCGCAACTGGTGGGCGTTATCGAAACCCACCCTCATGCCGATTTTGTGAGCTCGCACCTGGAAATACACCAACAAACCGGCGCCACCATTTTTGTGAGCCGGTTGCTTGGCGCCAACTACGCGCACAAAAGCTTCGACGATGGCGATACCATGGAGCTTGGCGACCTGACCCTGAAAGCCATCAATACCCCCGGCCACTCGCCCGATTCTATCTGTATTTTGGTGGAAGACGAGTTTGGCCAGGCCAAAGCGATATTTACCGGCGATACCCTTTTTGTAGGCGATGTTGGCCGTCCCGACCTTCGCGAAAGCGTGGGCAACCTCACCGCTAAAAAGGAAGAACTGGCCCGCGCCATGTACCACAGCACCCGCGAAAAGCTGATGAAGCTGCCCGAAAGCGTGGTGGTTTATCCCGCCCACGGCCCCGGCTCGCTCTGCGGTAAAAACATGAGCCCCGATCTGAACAGTACCATTGGTCGTGAGTTGCGCGAGAACTACGCTTTGCAGCTGATGACCGAACTACAGTTCGTAAAAACGCTCACCGACGACCAACCCTTCATACCAAAATACTTTGGTTACGATGTAGATCTAAACAAGCAAGGTGCATCATCTTTCGAAGAAAGCATCGCCAAAGTACCTCGACTTAATAAGAACGAAACACTTGAGAACGGTGTACTGGTTATTGATGCCCGTCCGCAGGCACAGTTCAAGGCAGGACACGTTAAAGGCGCCATCAATATCCAAAACGGCGATAAATTTGAAACCTGGCTGGGGTCCATCATTAGTCCAACGGAGCAGTTTTATTTGATAGGAGAGGACGAAGCAACATTGGATATCCTCATCCGCAAAGCCGCCAAAATCGGCTACGAACAAAATATCAAAGGCACGTTGTTGGCGCCCGATGCTTTGCCTGAACAATCATCGCTTGCTGATATTGCAGCTATTACCAATAACTCAAAGAACTATACCATAATCGACGTGCGCAATGTTGGCGAGGCCGAGGGGTTGACTCATTTTCCCAATGCCATCAACATCCCGCTACCCGAACTGCGCGAACGCCTTAGCGAGATACCGACGGACAAACCCATTGTGGTACATTGCGCCGCAGGTTACCGTTCAGCGGTGGGGAGTAGTATTATCAGCGCGATATTACCAAACGCACAGGTTTACGATTTTGGGGAAGCGATAACTACTACCCAGCCGTCATCCTGAACTTGTTTCAGGAACCCATCATAAAGGTAAGCGTGCGACAGTCGAGTTTGAAACTTAGCAAGTGAGGTGCTGAAACAAGTTCAGCATGACCTATCTTTGGAAGCCCCAATACCAATGACACAATGACCAATGACACAATGACGTTCGTACTAACCGTCGATGGTTCCAGAACCATTTACAACCCTGCCGTGGGCGAAAATTACCATTCGCGTAATGGTGCATTGCAGGAGAGTCAGCATGTGTTTCTCAACTCCGGTCTGCGCTATTTCCTTGAGGGGAACGATGTTGAATCTGTCTCCATCCTGGAAGTTGGGTTTGGTACCGGCCTCAACTTTCTGCTCAGTGCTGATTTCTGCACCATGCGCGAAATAAAGCTGGATTATGTCGGCATCGAAGCCTATCCGCTTAGCAATGAAATGATTGGACAAACAGGTTACGAGCAATACGTTGCCCCTGGTTTGTGGGGTAGCTTTATTGGGACTTATCGCGCCGCTTTGCAACAAACGGTTGGCCTGAACGGACGCGTTGACCTGCATGTAGCACCACTTCCGCTAATGAAGTTTCAGAGCGATAAACAATTCGATGTGATCTACTTTGACGCCTTTGCCTCAGCTAACCAACCCGAAATGTGGAACGAAGAAGCCATCCGGCACACCGTTAAACACCTCAAACCCGGCGGCGTATTTGTTACCTACGCCATTACCGGCAACCTCAAACGTATGCTCAAAGCGCTTGGATGCAAAATTGAGAAAGTGCCCGGTGCACTGGGAAAAAGGGAAATGCTGAGGGCTACAAAAAATCATTAGGTCATTTGCTTTCGCATCATTAGGTCATTGCCTGTTGGTAGGCATATCGAACTATGCAATGACTTAATGATTCAATGACCTAATGACAAAATTCCTTACATTTGGCTAAACTCAATACCATGCCTCTTATCCCGCCTTCTTTCGCCACCACCCCAGCTACCGCTTTTGAACGCTTACTTGCTATTATGAACGACCTGCGGGCCAATTGCCCCTGGGATATGAAGCAAACCATGGAGAGCCTGCGCCATCTCACCATTGAGGAAACTTACGAGTTAAGCGATGCCATACTGGAGGGCGATATGCAGGAGATAAAAAAGGAAATAGGCGATATTATGCTGCACCTGGTTTTCTATGCAAAAATAGGATCTGAGAGCGGTGATTTTAATATCACCGATGTGCTCAACGGCATCTGCGATAAGCTGATACACCGCCACCCGCACATTTACAGCGATGTGGAAGTGAGCAGCGAGGAAGATGTGAAGCGCAACTGGGAGCAGCTCAAACTCAAAGAAGGCAACAAATCGGTACTCGAAGGCGTCCCTGCATCATTACCCGCATTGGTCAAGGCTTCACGCATCCAGGAAAAGGCCCGCGGTGTAGGTTTCGACTGGGAAGAAAAAACACAGGTGTGGGACAAGGTAGAGGAGGAGATGCGTGAGTTTCGCGACGAGTTCAATGCCGCCGGAACCGAAACCATTGACAAGGAAAAAGCCGAAGGCGAGTTTGGCGACCTGCTCTTCTCGCTCATTAACTACGCCCGCTTTATCGACATCAACCCTGAGAACGCTTTGGAGAAAACCAACAAAAAGTTCATCAAACGCTTCCAGTACCTCGAAAGCAAAGCCAAAGAGAACGGCAAACAATTGCGCGACATGACCCTTGCCGAAATGGATCAGTTTTGGAACGAGGCAAAAAAAATATAGAAATTTTATAATTCCCTGTAGCGTTTTGTAGCTGTGTTGCGTATTGGTAAATATGAAAACATTCGGATACATCACTTGTTTTTTCGCACTCTTGTTTTTGGTGGGTAGTTGCTCCAAATCAGACATTGATACGGCCAACTATTTTGCATTTGGTAGTCACTACTCGTTTTGTGCGGGCAATTGCAGTAAAGTTTTCGCCATTACTGGCAATAAATTGGTGCCTGTAACTTTTACTGATTTTAATAAGCCCCTCGCTTTACAAACCAAGGCATTGGCCGATAGCTCGTATCATAAGGCAGTGCCTTTAAAAGAAACATTTCCGCAGTATTTTCGTGATCATCCTAACCAAACTTTCGGCTGCCCTGATTGTGCCGACCAGGGTGGGTATTATATTGAAATTATGGAGAATGGTAAAAAGATATATTGGCGTGTTGATACTTCTGTCGGGCAACTGCCGGTTGAAATACGCGAATATGTTACCCGGTTGGCAACCGTCATTAATTCTATCCATTAATTTTTTTAATTCATTGTAGCGTTTTGATATGAATTTACGTACCGGCAATAAATACATCGTTATGAGATCAGTTAAAAGATTAGTTTATTTGGGGGTACTTGTGGTACTTGCTTTTACAGGATGCGCTAAAAGTGATATATTACCCCTGGCTGGAGGCACATATACCGGGAAGCTTAATTTTTCATCAAGTTTGGGCATTGTATATACCCATACCGAAAAACCGGTGTATATTACTTTTGATAATGGTAATTACACCACGGACTTTATTATACCGAATGTAAACTCTGTTCCGTTAAAAGGCACCTACGCCTTGAAGGCGGATACAGCCATTGCTTTTACATTAGCGTCGCAATTATTTTTACAGGTATACCCACCACCCTACAAACTGGATGCTCAATACAAAAGAGAATATAAAGGAGATAGCTTAATTTTAACATTGAACATTCCCGGTATGTTAACAACGTATCAATACCGGCTAAAGCGGAACTAAATAAAATTAATGCAGCTACCACCCGGCATTACTGAACAAGAGCTCGTTCGGCAATGCAAAAACGGCGATCTGAAGCACCAGGAAATGTTATATAAACACTTCTATGGCTATGCTATGGGGGTTGGCCTGCGTTACAGCGCTAACCGGGATGATGCTTTGGAGGTTGTTAACGATGCTTTTATTAAAGCCTTTGGCGATATTGAAAACTACCGTACTGATAAGCCATTTAAAGCCTGGCTGCGTAAAATAGTGGTAAATACAGCTATTGATAAGTACCGCAGGGATAAAAAGCACCTGATGAACGTTGAGTTGGATAACGCGGTACACATTGGCTCGCAGGCATCTATATTACAGCAATTAAACGCCAATGATATTTTAAAGATGCTGGATACCCTGCCACCTGCTTACCGCATGGTGTTTAACCTTTATGAGATAGACGGCTATGATCATAATGAAATTGCCGCGATGATGGGGATATCTGCAAGCTCATCACGGGTGTACTTAGCCAGGGCAAAGGAAAAATTGAGATCGATGTTACAAGAGGACAAAGAACATGAGCGAAGAGTTTGATAAACAGCTAAAAAGCCATATTAACGATATCTTCGATAATTATGAAGATACTTCGGCTGATGCCGCTTGGGCTTTGCTGCGCGAAAAATACCCATCTAAGGATAAAAAACGCCCGCTTGTCTGGTGGTATAGTGCCGCCGCTATATTACTGCTTTGCATAAGCGGGGCAATATGGTTTTATTACAACGTAAGCAATGATAAAACAATACAGTATAAAACTGATATTGCAAAAAACAATGCTACTGTTAATAAGCAAATTAACAGAGCAGCGATAGTATCATCAACTAAAAAGGATACGGCCGCGCTATCCACTATAACCACCCCGGTAGTAACCGAAAAAACTGTGCACTCGGTTAAACCGGTTAGCATTACTAAAAGTGGTAGATCGATCCATAATGTTACTTTTAAGAGGAATACATCAAGAGCGGTAGCAGTAAAAAAGCTACATACTGCGCCTGTAATTATTGATCAATATGCCACAATAACAAACCAACAGAATAGCCAGGCTTTTGGAGCAGATACAGCAAATGAAAATAAGACCATAATAGGTTTGAACCAACCCATCGCGGTAACTAAAACAAGTAAACCCGGCGATACAAAGGATACGGTAACCAATGCTAAAGTTGCAGCTACTGCTAAAACCAAGCCCGAAATTAAAAAAACTACTAATGTAGCATTTAGCGTGTATGCATCGTCATTTGTTAATTATGCCGAAGGCAGCAATCGCACTGTTAACTTTGGCGGGGGTGCAAATGCCGCTTTCAGTTTATCAGGCAGGCTGCGGTTGTCTGCAGGTTTGGGTGTTTACCGTGTAGCATTAAAGTATAATGCCGTGCCATTATCAGCTATGTATAACAATCAGTACCTTTACAATACCCCGGCTACAGGTTCCGGCTCTTCCGGTGGCTCTTCTTCTGTAAATTATAACAGCTACCAGGCAGACTTACTTGTTTTGGATATCCCGGTTAATATTTGTTACCTGTTTAGTAAAAGCGGCAACTACATTTCGGCCGGGTTAAGTTCGTCAACTTATATCAACGAAAATTACCTGCAAACCTATACCAATGGTTATCAGGCACAGTCAGGATACAATACATTACAGGATATCAAAACTGAAAAGCACTTGAATACGTTCAATATCGGAAAAATATTAAACCTGTCTGCAGGCTTTGGTTTCCCTTTCGGGAAGGGTTACAGGTTGGTGTTTGAGCCCTTTGCCAGGGTGCCGCTCGGTGGTTTAGGTTATGATGAATTAAAATTCGGCTCTGCAGGCCTTAACCTCAGGTTCAGCTTTTCTAAATAGCAGCTACTTAAATTGTATGGCCTTAACCGGCAATATGCGGCTCACCAGCAACGATGGCCCAATTAGTACGATGAGGCTGATAACAAGCGTACCCAAATTTAATTCCACTACATCCAGCCACTCTACTTTTATGGGTACGTACTTCATATAGTACGATTCCTGGTCAAGCTTTATCCAATGGCTTTGTTGTTGCAAATAAGCTATACCCAAGCCAAACGCATTGCCCAGTATCAATCCCAGGCTTATCAGGTAAAAGGCGTTTATCAAAAATATTTGCTGTATGGTTTGCGTTCGGGCGCCCATCGCCTTGAGCATCCCAATCATAGCGGTGCGCTCCAGTATCATGATCAGCATGGCTGATATCATATTAATAACAGCTACTATCAGCATCAGTACCAGCATGATCTGGGTATTAATGTCAATTTTGGTTAGCCAGTCAAATATCTGGGCAAAGCTTTCCATTACGGTAAATGTTTTCAGTGTAGTAGGTATAACATCAGCCATTGCTGCGTTGGCTGCATCAATATCCTCAAATTGTTTTACCTGTATTTCGTACCCGCCAATATAATCGGGCGGCCAGTGATTTATTTTGCGGATCAGGTTGATATCGCCCACTACAAAAGTTTTATCAACCTCTTCAATACCGGTGGTAAAAATGCCTGTTATTTTAAATTTACGCTTGTGCAGGCTCTCTTTGATAAAGTACATTAAAAAATCGTCGCCTACCTTTAGTTTTAGCCTGTCGGCAGTATGCTGCGATATCATAATCTGCTTTTGCGATGCTACCGTATCTCTAAAGTCAGGTACTTTACCCGCAACCATTATCTTATTAAAAAAGGCCCAGTCGTAATCACGGTTAACGCCTTTCATTACTACCCCTTCAATCTCATCATTCGCTTTTATAATACATGGGATGGTGGCAAAAGGCATAATATGCGTGTACAGTTTTTTGGCCTTTAGCTGCGCTACAAAAGCAGGACTATCTGCAACGGGTGAGTTTTCGTAAGATGTATTCAGGTCGAGCTTGAGCACCTGGATATCACCCGAAAAGCCGCGTATCTTTTCCCGCACTTCCTGCTTAAAGCCTTTCATTATCGCGAATGAAAGGACCATTACACCAAGGCCAAGCATTATCCCGGCAACGGCAATCCGCACAATGAGTTTGGAGAAGGTCCGTTTTGAACGGAACGAAATGCGTGAAGCTATAAATGAGGCGAAATTCAAGATGTTGAAACTGTTTTTTTGTACTTTAGCAAAGATGCAGATTTGATAGCGGATTTTGAAGTTAATGTTTTACAGAGCGATGGGATATGAAAAAACTTATTAAAAATGCGATAGGGGCATTGTTGGTTTTGGTTGCGATAACCACCGGATACGCGCAGCGTGCCCTGCCAAAAATTATTACCGGGGCCAACCGCACCGACACCTACCTGCCTTATTTAAAAGGTAAAAATGTAGGGATGGTGATCAACCAAACCTCCATAATAGGTTCCAATAAAACCCCAAGCGTTGACACCTTGCTCCAGTTGGGCGTTGCCATCAAAAAGATCTTCGGCCCCGAGCACGGCATCCGCGGCAACGCTGCCGATGGCGCCGAGATCAATAACGCTATTGATGCTAAAACAGGTATCCCCGCCATATCACTTTACGGCAAGCACTTTAAACCAACACCGGCCGATCTGGCAGGCCTTGATATCCTTATTTTCGATATCCAGGATGTAGGCGCCCGGTTTTATACCTATATCTCCACCCTGCACTATGTAATGGAGGCTTGCGCCGAAAATAACATCGAGCTTATGGTGCTCGACCGGCCAAACCCCAATGGCGGCTATGTTGACGGCCCCGTATTGCTGGATACCGCCCTGCGTTCCTTTGTTGGGATGCACCCTGTCCCCATTGTTCACGGGATGACCATTGCCGAATATGCCCAGATGATAAACGGCCAGGGCTGGCTAAAAAATGGTATCAAATGCAAGCTCCGCATCATTAAAATGCTCAACTACTTCCGTGAACTGCAGTTTGCCTTGCCCGTAAACCCTTCGCCCAATTTACAAACGCAACAGGCGGTAGTACTGTACCCCAGCCTGTGCTTGTTCGAAGGGACGAACGTCAGCGTTGGCCGTGGTACACCGTTCCCGTTTATGGTATTTGGCAGTCCATTGTTAAAGGATAAATACAGGTTTGAGTTTACACCGCAACCCATAGCCGGTGTTAGCGATAACCCACCACTAAAGGGACAGCTTTGCTACGGTACCGACCTGCGTTATTACCGCCCAACCGCTGGTAAACTCAATTTAAGCTGGCTGATGGCCGCTTATAAAGCCTATCCTGATAAAGCGCATTTTTTTATACCTTACTTTACTAAACTGGCCGGCACAACCCAGCTGCAAAAGCAAATTGAGAATGGCGATAGCGAAGAAACCATCAGGCTAAGCTGGGAACCCGCCTTAAGCCAGTTCAAATTAATGCGACAGAAATATTTGTTGTATAAATAGTTATTATGCAAATGTGTAAGTATGCATGTGTACAAATAAATCCACCCGCATATTAGCCCATCCATCCGGTATGTAGATATCACAATAATTACATTAGATATATATAGGAGGCGTATCACGACAAAAAGCCGTCTTCTGTTTTAGAAGACGGCTTAATTACAATATTCCTCTGCGGCTTACATAGCCCATATATAGATACTCAATCCGTAATTATTAGGGTAAAATGTATCATCGCTTACAACTACATTATCCGTTAAGGTATAATCAGTTTGTGCCCACATATTCAGACCTTCGCGACTTTGATCATTAATATACCAGTCAAAATTATCGTAGTAAATATTGTAGTTATAATAATTAACTGTTACAGTATAAGTACCCGTTGTAATATTACCTAAGTGGTAAGATCCATCATAATTTAGCTGGTAGGGGTACACTTGGTAATAATAATCTTCGTTAGTGGTATTATTATGCAGCGTAACCCACCAAATTGTGTTTTGCGCCCAATACGGCATACTACCCGACCATGTAGTTAACGTTGCCGGAACCGTAGTTTGCGCGTTAGCTTTATTAAAGCCAAGTGATAGGGCGGCAAATACCATTGCCGCCGTAACCAGTAATTTAATGCTTTTCATGTTAATTGTTTTTTAACAGGTTACTGCCCCCATATATAAATATTTAAACCATAATTGGGGTTGTAATAATAAACATCGCTCGCCTCCACGCTCGATACCAACTCATAGTCGGTTTGCCAATACATGCTTTTGTTGCCGCTTTGGTCGTTAATATACCAGTCAAAATTACCCCAGGTAACGCCGCCGTTATAATAACTAACCGTTACGCTGTAATAACCTGGCGTAACATAACCCATGTGGTAGGCGCCATCATCGCGTAATTGGTAATAATTGTTGTACAGGTAAAAGTCTTCGTTAGTGGTATTATTATGCAACGTAAAATACCAATAAGATCCCGACCAGCTTTGGAAGCTACCCGATGCCAGCGTAAATAAAACCGGAACAGTACCTTGGGCCTTAGCTTTAAAGCCAAACGAAAGCGCTGCAAATACCATTGCCAACGCGAGCAGTAATCTTGTTTTTTTCATAATTTGTGTTTTTAAATAGTTTATAAATGGTGTTAATTGATTTATTGCGGTTTAATAGGCGTAAAGCACTATAAACAGTTCGCCTAGGTCAGTACTTACAGGGATATTATTTGATAGGGTATAGTCGGTACTACTATACATATGCAAATTGTAACCTTCTTCTCCGTTAGCCAAAAAGTCGAATGGATCCCAAAAAACGTTAGCATTGTAGTAAGATACCGTTAAGGTATACGTCCCCTCGGTAACATGGCCCAAATCGTAGATCCCGTTACTTTCCATGTCCATGGATCGGGTGTAAAAATTAAAGTCCTCATTGGTAGTGTTGTTGTGCAGGGTAACATACACCATGGTGGCGGTTGTCCAGTTGCTGTACGTTCCCGATAACGAACTTAGGCGCACCGGAATAGTTGCCTGTGCCTTGGCTTTAAAGCCAAAAGAAAGCGCAGCAAATACCATTGCTACCACTAAAAGTAGTCTTGTTTTTTTCATAAGAAGATGTTTTTTATAGGTTTATAATACCAAATGTACCGATGTAACTAACTGTGTTATTGTGATATATTGGCATCTGTATGTATTATTTTATCCTGATGAAAAAATAATACATAAGCGGGTATTTCAATAAGGAAATTTCTCCCCCGAAGGATTTGACAACTTTTTAAATTTGTCAAATCTAACCCCGCAGTTAACGCACTAAATCAAGATTCTTCATTTGCACATCTGCACATTTTCCCATTCGCACATTAAAACATCCAAATCGTTACAAAATCAATCATTCAATCCATCAATCATTCAAAATTAAATTTCCCTATCTTTACCTACCTGTATGCAATTCATATACCCTGCATTTTTATTCGGACTGGCATCTTTGGCCATACCTTACATCATCCACCTGTTCCATTTCAGGCGGTATCAAAAGGTGTATTTCTCCAATGTGCAGTTCCTTAAAAACATACAGCAACAGCAATCCTCAAAAAAGAACCTCAAAAAACGCCTCATCCTCATCACCCGTATGCTGGCCCTGGCTTTTTTAGTTTTGGCCTTCGCGCGGCCGTACATCCCATCCAAACAAAACACCAATTTGGGCAGGCAGCACGTGGTATCCATATTTGTAGATAATTCGTACTCCATGCTTACCGTTAACCGGGAGGGTACGCTGTTGGACGAAGCCCGCACCCGCGCCAAAGAAATTGCCGCCGCGTATAGCCTTAACGACCGTTTCCAACTTCTCACGCAAGATTTTGAGGGCCACCACCAAAGGCTGCTCAACCGCGAAGAATTTAACGACGAGGTCGACAAAATAAAGGTAAGCCCCCAAAGCCGCAACCTGCAGCAAATAATAAACCGCCAGCAAAGCTTACTGAGCACACAGCATGGCGATGTAAGCAGCATCTACATCCTGTCCGATTTCCAGCAGAACCTGTTCACCGGCCACCCCGTTAAAACCGAAGCTTCAACAGGTTTAAACCTCATCAGGCTAAAAGCCACCTCGCTGCCCAACGTCGCCGTCGATTCCGTTTGGCTGCTCAGCGCCGTACACCGCCCCGCCGAAAGCGAAAAGCTCATCGTCCGCCTCCATAATTACGCGGATGAAAAGGCCGATAAAGTGCCGCTAAAGCTGATGATCAACGGCGCGCAAAAGGCCATCGGTAGTTTCAGTATCGATAAACGCGCCGTGCAGAATGATACGCTTTCCTTTTCGGGATTACAGGCAGGCTGGCAGCACGCCGAGATCACACTCGAAGATAACCCCGTAAACTTCGATAATCAATTCTTCTTCACCTTTAAGGTACAGCAGCAAATGCCCGTGCTACTGGTTGACGGCGGCACACCCAACAAATACATTCAGGCCCTTTTCAATACCGATCCGTTCTTTAACCCGCAAGCCGTACACTATGGCAACGTGGATTATGCAAGGCTGGCCGCATACCCGCTGGTGGTGCTAAGCGATATCAAATCCATCTCCACCGGCTTATCGCAACAGCTCAAAACTTACGTTAATAAGGGAGGTACCCTGTTGGTTTTTCCTGCCGATGGCGCGGATATCCCGAGCTACCAATCGCTGCTGCAACCCTTAGGCGCCCCCTATCCCGAAAAGGTAATTACCGAAAAAACAAAGGTAAACGCCCTCAACCTGCAAAACCCGGTGTTTAAAAACACCTTCGAGCAATTGCCGCAAAACCCCGATCTGCCGCAGATCAGCAAATATTATCAACTCAGCCAATCCACAGCTTCCGGCGAAAGTTTAATGGAGCTGCCCGGTAAAAAAACTTTCCTCGGCGATTATTCCGCCCGGGGCGGCAAAGTATACGTATCTGCCGTGCCTTTACAGGATGATTACAGCAACCTGGCGCACCACGCGCTATTTGTTCCGCTGATGTTCAGGATAGCCCTGTTAAGCGGGCACGATTCGCCTTTGTTTTATACGATCGGTCGCGATGAAAGCGCCGAACTGCCGCCAGTACAATCATCCGATAAGCAGCTGCTTAAGCTCAGCATGGGCCAGCAAACCATCATACCCGATGTGCGCCAGCAGGAGGGAAGCACGCAACTTTATTTTAGCGACCAGGTACACCAGCCCGGCAATTACGAACTAAAAAGGCAGGATAGCACGGTAGCCGTTTTGGCCTTCAATAACAACCGCAACGAAAGCGACCTGACCTATCTTGACGATGCAGGCTTAAAGGCCCAAACCGGCAGCAACGGCAATACCATTGTGGTAAACTCGGGGCCAACATTAAAAGATGCCGTAGTTAATGCAAATAGAGGCATCGAATTATGGAAACTTTGTATAATTTTGGGCCTGATTAGTTTGGCCGCCGAAATATTACTCATCAGGTTTTACCAGGCAGAAAAACAAGCCGTTTCTGTACCCATAACATAACAACAAAGCGCCATAATGAATTTGCTTATCAGATCAGCCCTCATTACCGATCCAAATTCACCCTTTAATAATCAAGTTGCCGATATTTTAATTGAGAAAGGGCTTATCACTAAGATAGCCCCGGATATCCAATCGGACTTAGACGTATTTGATGCCGCCGGCAAACACGTTTCCCCCGGCTTTTTCGATCTCAACTGCAACATCGGCGAGTTAGGCCTGGAAAGTAAAGAGGACCTGCAAAGCGGTACCAAAGCCGCCATGGCGGGAGGCTTTACAGGTTTGGCGCTTATGCCCAACACCCAGCCACCCGTACACTCAAAATCCGAAGTGGAGTTTATCCTCAACAAGGCGCATAACAACCTGGTTGATGTATACCCTATAGGCACCATATCGCACAAATGCGAAGGCAAAGATATGGCCGAAATGTACGATATGTACCAAAGCGGCGCCAAAGCCTTTACCGATGGCAAATATCCTGTGCAGGATGCAGGCCTCATGGAACGTGCCTTATTATACGCGCAAGGTTTCGGTGGGTTGATCTTCTCTTATCCCGAAGATAAAGCCATCGCCGGCAAGGCAAAGGTTCATGAAGGCGAGATCAGTACCCTTTTGGGGATGAAAGGCATACCCGCCCTGGCCGAAGAGCTGATGATAGCCCGCGACCTGTACCTGGCCGAATACACCAACTCGCCCATACATTTCAGCACCATATCCACCGAGCACGCTGTTGATTTAATACGCCAGGCTAAAAAGAGAGGCACCAAAGTAACCTGCGATGTAGCCGCGCACCATTTGGTATTAACGCACGAGGCCCTTTTAGGCTTCGATTCCCAATACAAAGTAAAACCACCGTTGCGCACCGATGAGGATGTAAAGGCATTGATAGCAGGCCTTAAAGATGGCACCATTGATGCCATCGTATCGCAGCATACCCCGCACGAGATCGAATTTAAAGATGTAGAGTTCGAGGTAGCCGAGTATGGTATGATAGGCCTGCAAACTGCCCTGTCGCTATGCCTTAAAGCCGGCTTATCGCCCCAACTTATCGTGGAGAAGCTATCTATCAACCCGCGCAAAATATTAAACACCGGCACAGTAATCATTGCCGAAGGCAGCAAAGCCAATCTGGTTGTTTTTGATGCGGAGCAGGAGTGGACATTCACTAAAGATAACAACAGGTCTAAATCGGCCAACTCGCCGTTTATCGGCCAGCAATTAAGCGGTAAGGTGCTGCTTACTTGTAACAATAACCACTTATTTAAATCTTAATAAAAATGATGGACCCGAAAATACAGTTAGCTATCCAAAACGCGATAGAGCTATACGCCGACAGCAAAAGCTTAAATGCTAAAGCGATCAATACTGAACTGGTAAAAGTGTTTTCGGCCGACGAAGACTTTTTATCTAAGGTTGACCTGCTGGATGCCGCGTTCGATAACTATCCCCAACTGGAAGAACTCCGCGAAGTGTTTTTCGACCTGTTGCTGATGAATTTCTTCAGCGCTGATGTGATCAAGCTGGAAGAAGATTACCTCGACTCGCCCGAATGGGAGCAGATAGAAGAAGATACGCTTGACCGCGGAACCGAACTGCTTAACGTACTGCTGTACCTTAACGAGTGCGAAGATGAAGGTATTGAGCCTGAACTGGAAGACTTTTTAAAAGAGTTTTTATTGGTAGAGGAAGACGAGTTCCAGGATGAACACCGCATTTATGAGGATATGATTGCCAACCAGATATTAATGGAAAGCAACGTGTCCGAAATTGCCAAGGTAGCCCAAAGCGTTGATGAAGAATCGGAACTGAAGGAACTGTTCTACCCCATCATGTGTTTCTTTTACGACCCAAAACCAACCGCGGATACTAAAAAACAGATTGCGCAAAACGCTGTAAATAAAGACTTTGATCTGGCTATTTTTAGTATCTTAGAAACATTTAATCACGCTTAAAAAACCTACTATCATGGAAGACCAACTTATCCCGCTACCCCCAAATCCAACCAAAATTGCGACGAAATGGGCATTGATCAGCCTTGCGATAGGCATTGTTATTACCTATGCCGTCCAGTTTTCAGGCCTGGATATGAATAGCCCGGTAAAATATTTGGGATATATTCCATTTATAGGAGGCTTATTGCTTACCCAAAAAGAGTTTAAAGATGAGCTGGGTGGCTACCTTACTTTCGGGCAGGGTTTTTCTGCAGGTTTCCGCTTTGCATTGTTCAATGGTTTATTACTGGCCATATTCACTTACCTGTACTTAGCTATTTTAAGTCCTGATGTTTTTGCCAAAGCGATGGAAACCTCAAGAGCAGCCATGGTAGCAAAAGGCATGAGCGATGAGCAGGTTGAAAAAGCGATGGCTATGGCAATAAAGTTTGGCCCCATTGGCGGCGCTTTCTTTTTAGCGATATGGTATGCCATCCTTGGTGCCATATTAGCCTTGATAGGGGCATCTATATTTAAAAAAGAGAAAACACTATATGATATAGAACGTGAAGCAGCAGCTAATGAAGACACAACACCAGCTGAGTAATCGTTAAAAAAACTTTCAAAAAAATAGCGATGGGTTTAACCCATCGCTATTTTTTTGCTCAAAAGGCCTGTGCGCAAGGTTCCCCTCTTGAGAGGGGCAAGGGGTGTGTCCTTTGGTAAACACGCCACCTGAAATATACACCGGCGCTGGTCGGTGTTATCACCGCACCTGATTATAATGTAACTACCAAAACTCTTCCCTCGGGGAAGGGTGCGGCTGAATTGTGTAGTGGTGGGTAGGGGTAATTGCATAATGCAATGTCGCATAAACCCCTCCCTAAAGCCTCCCGTTGGGAGAGAATCGCACAACCCCAACGCTTTTTTAATCTTCAGAACACCTATCATGATAACACCGATCACAGGTTGTAAGCATCAGGCAAATTATAACTCTTTCGTCATCACAACAATTTCTCTACCGTTTAAATTGATCCTTTCTAATTGCTGCCAATCCAATCTTTTATATAATGTTTCTGCTGTGTGGGTAAACAGAAATATCTTTTTTGTGCCCCTGCTTTTAGCAACCTCCTGTATTTTTTCACATAGTAACGCACCGTAACCTTTTTTGCGGTATTCGTTTTTAGTGAAAACCAAAGCCAGCCAGGGGCCTAAAGCTTTATATTTAGGTGCTACATCCTGTAACCTCACATGAGCATAGATTCCACCGGTGGCTATCGGGATGTTGTTTAGGCTCATTACCATTTGAAATTCTGTGCTGTTTTCTGAAAATGCAGATAATTGTTGGATGGTTTTTTCCCGGTCAATATTCCATTCATGCAGATACCAGTCTGCAATAAGTTCAATTGATTCCTTGTCGTGTGGTTGTATGATTTGGTAGGAAATTTTGCTCATGTTACCGCAAATATACTTGAAAAGATAAAAACGTATTTTGGCTACGGCCGATGTTATACCACGCTATTTAGGCATATGTTTGGTGGTACGGTGATAACACCGACCACAGGCTGAATGCTTATAGTCGTCTTAAAAGCACAATTACCCTTTCCTCAACAAATGTCGCTTTTTTATCTATAAGTACCATTTCCCTATCTTCGCCTCCCAAACTCTTTACTTCAGGATCTAAAGTTAGATTTTTAAAATACTGATCCCGTTTAATCAGCCACTGTGCCTGTTCTGATTTTAATTTGGAGATTTGGGGAGATAGTAGTTTTGTGCGAAGTTTTATATAAGCCAAATTTAACATGCTGTCTATTTGGTGATAATGCACTTTAGAACATCCGAGCATATATACTCCTTTATCCAAACAGGTTTGATAAGAGTTCCTAAGAGAATCAACTGTTTTAATCGTTTGAGCAAAACCTTGAAGTCCCCAAAAGCAAAGCAACAGCGCCACAATAATTCTTAATTTTTGCAAGGTGTATTTTATGAATATTTAGTTTATGGTACGGTGTTATCACCATAACATTTCTTACACCCTCCTAATATCCGCCCCCAACGCTATCAAACGCTGGTCGATATTTTGATACCCGCGCTCTATCTGCTCAATATTTGATATGGTTGATTTACCATTTGCCGATAAGGCTGCTATCAATAACGATACCCCGGCACGTATATCCGGCGATGTCATCGATATGCCACGTAATTGCATTTGTTTATCCAAACCTATAACCGTAGCACGGTGCGGATCGCACAGGATGATTTGGGCACCCATTTCTATCAGTTTATCCACAAAGAACAAGCGGCTTTCAAACATTTTCTGGTGTATCAGTACAGAGCCTTTAGCCTGGGTTGCAATAACCAATACTATGCTCAACAAGTCGGGAGTAAAGCCCGGCCATGGTGCATCGGCAATGGTCATTATCGAACCATCAATAAAGGTCTCGATCTCGTAGTGGTCCTGCGCAGGGATATAAATATCATCGCCGTGGCGCTCCAGTTTAATGCCCAGGCGTTTAAACACATCAGGTATCATACCCAACTCATCGTAATGCACATCCTTTATCGTGATCTCAGAACCTGTCATCGCCGCGAGGCCAATAAATGATCCTATCTCGATCATATCGGGCAGCATGCGGTGTTCTGTTCCGCCAAGGCGTGTTACACCTTCAATGGTGAGCAGGTTACTGCCTATGCCGCTAATTTTGGCGCCCATGCGGTTTAGCATTTTACAAAGCTGCTGCAGGTAAGGCTCACAGGCCGCGTTATATATAGTGGTGGTGCCTTTGGCTAAAACAGCCGCCATTACCACGTTGGCTGTCCCGGTAACCGAGGCTTCGTCAAGCAAAATATATGTGCCCTGTAAGTTTGAGGCATCTACATTAAAAAAGCCGGTCTCAGGGTTATAATCAAATCGTGCGCCTAATTTCTCAAAACCCAAAAAGTGGGTATCCAACCTGCGGCGACCAATTTTATCGCCTCCCGGTTTAGGTATCGCTGCCTTGCCAAAGCGTGCCAGCAAAGGGCCAACTATCATGATGGAGCCGCGCAGGCTGCCGCCCTTAGCTTTAAATGTATCCGACTGGAAAAATTCCAGATCAATGTTTTTAGCTTCAAAAGTATAGGTATCTGATGCCAGCTTTTCAACCGTAACGCCCATATCGCCAACCAGCTCTATCAGCTTGTTCACATCAACAATATCGGGTATGTTGCTTATGGTAATTTTTTCTTCGGTCAGTAACACTGCCGATATAATTTGCAGCGCCTCGTTTTTGGCTCCCTGCGGAGTTATTTCGCCCTTTAACGGTTTACCACCGCGAATTTCAAATGCACCCATTGTTTAGTTTTTTAGTCTGGAGTCCGAAGTCATGAGTCGGAAGTCGAACCGAAGTTAAAAGATAAATTTTACAAATACTACCACTTAGGATTAAAGGCTCAAGACTCAGAACTCAAGACTTAGTACTTCCTTCCACCCCCTCCACCGCCGCTATTGCGGTTACGGTTGTTTTGGTTGTTCTTATTGTTGTTGTTATTGCGGTTGTTCTGGTTGTTTTTATTATTGTTATTCTGGTTATTACGGCCACGGCCCGCGCTTTCGGTTTTATGCGTGTTGGCGCTGCGGTATTCAACCTTGTTCAGGTTAACAGATTCATCCAGTTTCAACTCGCCGTTTGATAATTCGCGTAAATGTGCAAAAATGGTCTCATCGGTAACCGAATCTTTGTTCCACTGCACGTAGGCCATTTTCATAAAGTTGGCAATAGCCTGTACCATATGGTTGCGGCGCTCGGGCTCTTCAATACTTTTGGCTTTGGTAATCATCATTTCGATGGTTTTACCGTAGTGCTTGTATTTTATACGCTGGTGCGGATATTTTAAAGGCTCGGGCTTAAGGTGTATCGTTTCCGGGTTTGGCGGTGGGTACGGCGAGTCTACATCGATCTGGAAGTTAGATATGATGTGCAGGTGATCCCATAGCTTATGCTTAAAATCGGCAACGTCGCGCAGGTGCGGGTTTAAAAACCCCATCAGGTCAATCACCACCAACGCGTATTTATTGCGTTCTTCTTTTGTTGGTAAAGCAACAATGTACTTTACCATATTTTGTACGTTACGGCCGTACTCCGATAGCAGTAATTTACTGCGCGTTGAGTTATAATCAAATTCCTGTAAAGGCATAGCTTTTCTAATTTAAATAATGTTTGTGTTTGCCGTTTACTGAGTATTTATCCCCGGGATGGGAACGCTGATATACTTAGGAGTACCACGGTAAAAAAATGAAAGTACTGCAATTGCAGCGCTCAAAGATACGCAGATAGTTTTAAACTAAAAAATCGCTGGTGTTTCAGTTTGTATTTTCGTTGGTAACTCCAATCCCGTATCGTATTGCCGCTTCAAGTACATCCATATTTATATCTTTTAGCTTTTTAAACTTAATGCAATATGCCGTCACATTTGCCTTGCCCAGGTTTTTTCCAAAAGTTTGAGCTAAATAGTCCTTATTGGCAATGCCAAGGATATATACAGATATGCCGCTGGTGTTCGCGCTCATCCCAATTTGATAAAATTCTTTCGTTGTTCCATCAGTATATTTTATAGTGTACGCACCATATCCAATATTAGGGTTGGAAACGACTTTGTTTTCGCTGTTTTTACCATCCAAAAACTAGAGTTTACCTGTTGGTAATACCCGAAGTATGAGTGTATGTAAACTTTCCATATCAATGCGTTTTGCTTCGGGTTGACTGTTAATATAGTTTGTTATCTGTTCCGGTATACTCATAACATATGATTTATCGCTGAAGTGCTTTCTCAAATTTCGCTTTATTTTTAATGATACACTAATTTCAAATCGGGGCAATCAAAAAACCGCTATAACTGTTTAACTTTGATCAATTAATAAACCAGGCGCCCCATGCTCGATAAAAACGATATTGCCAAACGCATTGCCCGCGAAATTAAAGACGGTTATTATGTAAACCTGGGCATAGGTATCCCTACGTTGGTAGCAAACTATATCCCCGCGGATATGGATGTGGTGCTGCAATCAGAAAATGGCTTACTGGGCATGGGCCCTTTCCCTTTCGAAGGTGAAGAAGACCCCGATACCATTAACGCGGGCAAGCAAACCATTACCATGCTGCCCGGTTCGGCCATATTCGATTCGGCCATGAGTTTTGGTATGATCCGCGCTAAAAAGGTAAACCTCACTATACTGGGAGCTATGGAAGTATCCGAGAACGGCGATATAGCAAATTGGAAAATCCCCGGCAAAATGGTAAAAGGTATGGGTGGCGCTATGGACCTGGTAGCCAGTGCCGAAAACATTATTGTAGCTATGCAGCACGTTAACAAAGCAGGCGAGTCAAAGCTGTTGCCACAATGCACGCTCCCGCTCACAGGCGTACACTGCGTAAAAAAAATAGTGACAGAATTGGCGGTGCTCGATGTACTCCCCGAAGGCGGTTTCAAACTATTGGAACGTGCACCGGGAGTTAGTGTTGAAGAGATCATCGCTGCTACAGCGGGTAAATTGATTGTTGAGGGAGATGTGCCGGAAATGGTGATATAAGATTTACATCATTGCGAGGCACGAAGCAATCCCCGATAGACAGGTTTGCAATATGCACAGCTTAAATGGATAGTTTAGGATTGCTTCGTA
>NZ_JAHXPQ010000008.1 GCF_019391655.1 Mucilaginibacter rivuli
GCGATGGGTTAGGTTTATTTAAACCGCTTCACAAAGCCATCTATCCCACTCAAATAATCACCACCTTCTCCCAAAAACTTAACAAAAGCGCTACCTACTATGGCACCGCGGTTATACTGACAAGCTTTTTGGTATGATGTTTTATCAGCAATACCAAAGCCTACAATAGTGGGGTTTTTCAATTGCATGTCTTCAATACGTTTAAAGTACGCATCAAGCCCGTCGCTCATTTGGAGGCTGTTACCGGTGATGGATGCTGATGATAACAGGTAGATAAAGCAATCGCTCAACTCGTCTATCTTTCGAATCCGCTCATCTGATGTTTGCGGTGTAACAAGGATGATATTGCTCAGGTTATTATCGGCAAACGTCTTTTTATAAAGTGTTTCGTACTCATACATCGGCAGATCGGGAATGATGAGGCCATCCACACCAACTTCTGCCGCTTTTTTGCAGAAACGCTCCACTCCGTATTGTATCACCGGGTTCACATAGCCCATCAAAATAATAGGGATACTTACCCGCTTGCGCAGATCGGCCAGTTGATCGAACAGCAGGTTCAGATCCATGCCACTATCTAAAGACGTTTGTGAGCTATGCTGGATGGTAGGCCCATCAGCAACAGGATCAGAATACGGAAAGCCTATCTCCAGGAAATCGGCACCGGCTTTTTCCAAAGCCTCGGCAATATCAAGCGTGCTGCTCAAAGTTGGGTAACCTGCCGTGTAGTATATGGATAGCAGGTCTTTTTTGTTTCCTGCGAAGAGTTGTTGTAATCGGTTCATTAGTTAGTCATTGTGTCATTAGGTCATTGAGTCATTTTTGCCATTCGATACAATGACTTAATGACCCAATGATCAATGACCTAATTTAAAATCCAAAGTGTTTAATATACGTCGCCAGGTCCTTATCTCCGCGTCCCGAAAGGCAGATGATCACATTATCGTCTTTCTTAAATGCCATCTTCTCCAATTGGGCCAGTGCATGTGCTGTTTCAATGGCCGGGATAATGCCCTCCAGTTGCGAGCATAATAAGCCCGCTTGTAAAGCTTCCTCATCAGTAATGCTCACATACTCGGCGCGGTTAATTTTGTACAGGTGCGCGTGCTGCGGACCTATGCCGGGGTAATCCAATCCTGCCGAAATAGAATATGGTTCAACTACCTGCCCGTCATCCGTCTGCATTAAAATAGTACGACTGCCGTGCAGTACGCCCTCTTTACCTAAAAACGTTGTTGCGGCTGAGTGCCCGGTATCAACACCTTTACCGGCAGCTTCAACAGCTACCAGCTTTACCGATTCATCATCCAGAAAATGGTAAAACATACCCATTGCATTACTGCCGCCGCCTACACAAGCCATTACATAATCAGGTAATGCTTTGCCGGTATGTTCTGTGAGTTGTTTTTTAGCTTCTTCGGATATGATGGACTGGAAACGGGCCACCATATCAGGATAAGGATATGGCCCAACCACCGAACCGATGATGTAGTGCGTATCAACCGGGTTATTAATCCAGTCGCGCATAGCCTCATTGGTAGCATCCTTCAGCGTTTTGCTGCCCGATGTTGCAGGTACTACCTTCGCGCCAAGCATCTTCATACGGGCCACATTGGGGGCTTGCCGTTCAATATCTATTTCGCCCATATAAACTACGCACTCAATGCCTTTAAGCGCGCAAACGGTAGCTGTAGCAACGCCATGCTGACCGGCGCCTGTCTCCGCTATAATGCGTTTTTTGCCGAGCCTGATAGCCAGCAATATCTGCCCTATGGCATTGTTTATTTTATGCGAGCCGGTATGGTTCAGATCCTCCCGTTTAAAGAAGATATTGGCACCATACCTTTCCGAAAAACGTTTGGCATGGTACAATGGCGATGGCCTGCCTACGTAATCCTTCAATAACGACTCAAACTCGTCTTTAAACGCTTTGTCGTTAATGATAGCCATGTATTGCTGGCGCAGCTCCTCCACATTTGGGTACAACATTTCGGGGATATATGCCCCTCCAAAATCGCCGTAATAGCCCTGCTCGTTAACTCCGTATTTCATCTTAATAATTCAAATGCCTGTTTAAGGCGGTTAATATCTTTAAGGCCCGGTTCAATCTCAAAACGACTGTTCAAATCAACAGCGTAAAATGCCGGGTGTGTTATTTGCTTTACTTCGGCCAGGTTATCTAAACTTAATCCACCGCTTAAAAAGAAGGGTACATCCAATTTATATTTATCCAAAATGGCCCAGTTAAATACTTTGCCCGAGCCGCCATGTTGCACCGTTTTAGTATCGAACATAAAATAGTCAACACTGTTTTGGTAAGCGTTCAACTGTTCAAAATCAAAATCATCATCAACACCAAAAGCTTTTATTACGGTTACTTTGCCTTTATGATCTGAGCAAAACTCCGGACTCTCGCTGCCGTGTAACTGGATAGCGCCAAATGCATATTTTGCAATTAACGTATCAATATCCTGCTTTGCAGCGTTTACAAAAACGCCGGTTTTGATAATGCCTTGCGGTAGTAAATTTAATACTTCAGCAGGCATATCTGCTATAAACCTTGGCGAACGGCTATAACAGATAAAGCCCATATAGTCAGGCTTTAATGCCGCTATGGCTTTAATGTTTTCCGCATCGCGTAAGCCGCAAACCTTTATCTTCATGCCCCTACCAATGTTTTAAAACTAATGAGTGCTTTTTTGCTCAGCAGCGATTCTTCCGCTTCATAAAAACAGTCGGCAAAGCTTTTTTCGGGTTTCAGGGTTTGTATGGCCAATGCGGCATTGCACAGCACTACGTTATTTTGAGCGGTTGTGGCCTCTCCTACCAAAACACTGATAAATATATCCGCCGACTCGGGTACGGTGTTCCCTCCTGCAATTTCTTCTGGGTTTAATTTATCAAAGCCAAGGTCGGTTATCGAGTTTATCTTTTCGCCGCCTTTGCTGAATGTTTTAAAATCGCAGGTTAACGATACTTCGTCATAGCCTTCCAGCGCGTGCAGTATGGTATAGTTTTTTGATGATTTTTGATACAGGTAAGCATATACCCTTGCCAGCTCCAGGCTAAATACGCCAACGATCTGGTTTTTTGGCCTTGCGGGATTTACCAGCGGCCCCAGCATATTAAAAAAGGTTTTCACACCCAATTCGCGGCGAATTGGCGCTACATTTTTCATAGCCGGGTGAAACAAAGGAGCATGTAAAAAGCAGATATTGGCTTCGTCGATGTTTTTTTGAAGCGTACCGGCATCTGAAGTAAATTGGTAACCCAGGTACTCCATCACGTTTGATGAACCACAACCCGACGATACACCATAGTTACCATGTTTAGCCACTTTATATCCCGCGCCGGCAACTACAAATGATGCCAGGGTTGATATGTTGAAGGTATCCTTACCATCTCCACCGGTACCGCAAAGGTCAATCAATTCATCCGACGGGAGGTTAACAGGCAGGCACAATTCCAGCATCGCATCGCGAAAGCCTTCCAACTCATCAACAGTAATGTTGCGCATGCAATAGGCCGTCATAAAAGCCGCCATTTGCGAGTTATTGTATTTACCCTGCGCGATATTGGTAAGTATGGTTTTAGACTCCTCCTTGCTAAAGGTTTTATGCTCAAATAAGTGGTTTAGTATCTGTTTCATTTTGCTTTAAAAAAGCTGCTTATCAAATTGGTTATAACAAAAAAAGGCTGCCATTGGCAACCCTTTCAATATATGTATAGTTTAAACACAGGGATGCCTTACGATTAATCGTTAAGCCACCACCAATTATTTAAGCCTGTTTTTATCATTGTGCAGCAAATATGGAAATTGTTTTTTCATAATGCAAGCATACGTTTAAATTTACAGGCATAATTTAACTATATTTAATCCGTATGGGATTTAAGAAAACAAAGTTTAACCCCGAGAGCGATCTTGGTTTTGGAACGCAGGCGGTTACCAAAAATCAACGCCTGCTTAACCAGGATGGTTCGGTTAATGTAAAGCGCACGGGTTTATCGTTTTTTAATACATCGAATAATTACCACAGGCTTATTACTATGCGCTGGACGCATTTTTGGTTGTTGGTTTTAGCGGGCTACCTTATTGTGAACCTGTTATTTGCTACCATATACATGAGCATCGGTATCGAAAAACTGATCGGTATACAGGGGCATACCACCTGGGAGAAATTTTGGGACGCCTTCTTCTTTTCGGCGCAAACGGTATCTACAGTGGGTTATGGGCATATGTACCCTTACGGGATGCTCGCCAGTACTGTTTCGGCAATTGAATCCATGATAGGCTTGCTGGCCTTCGCTTTAGCGACGGGTTTATTATACGGGCGCTTCTCGCGACCATCGGCACGGATAGTTTATAGCAAGCATATGATAGTAGCCCCTTATCTTAACGGGCAGCGGGCATTCATGTTCAGGTTTGCCAACCAACGGCGCAGTACGCTGATAGATTTGGAGGTAGAAGTAAACCTGAGTTATATTGAAGTTGTAGATGGTAAACCAACCCGCCGTTTTGTACAGCTGGAACTGGAACGTAAACGGGTAAGCCTACTCAGTTTAAACTGGACTGTTGTTCACCCGCTTGATGATAACAGCCCGCTAAAAGACGTCACCCACGAAGATCTTATAAAAGCTGAAGCCACCTTTGCGATATTGCTTAAGGCATTTGATGATACTTTTTCACAAACTGTTCATTCACGCACCTCTTACCAATATGATGAAGTAGTTTGGGGGGCCAAGTTCAAACCTGCTTTTGACAGGGATGAGCAAGGTGGCATAGTGCTTGACCTGAGCAGGATTGGTGAGTATGATAAAGTTGATTTGCCTGTTTTGGTTAAGCAGTTAATTTAAACATCACACAACAAAACAGCCCTTTCCAACGATTCCATAGCATTATTCCCTTTCGGTATAAACTCCTGGGCTACAAAACCTTTAAAGCCTGTATTTTTAATGGCCTGCATAATAGCCGGATAATATAACTCCTGCGTTTCGTCAATTTCATTACGGCCGGGTACGCCGCCGGTGTGGTAATGCGCAAAGTATTGGTAGTTTTGGTTTATGGTCGCGATGATATCCCCCTCCTCTATTTGCATATGGTAAATATCATAAAGCAACTTAAAATTCTCCGATCCTAAGCGTTTAGCCAGCTCCACCCCCCAGGGTGTTTTATTACAGTGATAATCGGGATGATCTACCCTCGCGTTAAGCAGTTCCATTACCAGTACCACGTTGTGTTTTTCGGCAATGGGTAATAATGGTTTTAAGCCCTCAATGCAATTATTAAGCCCGGTTTCATCGTCAATGCCGTTACGGTTGCCGCTAAAGCAGATCAGGTTAGTATAGCCCGCCCCGGCAACTATGGGGATCATTTTACTGTAATTTTCAAATAGTTGGGCGTGGTACCGGGTATCGTTAAAGCCTTCGGTCAGACTGATCTCGGCCCCGTTACACATCGGCGAGTGCAGTTCGTGTTTTTTCAATACGGGCCATTCATCAGGGCCAACCAGGTCAATGCCAGTAATGCCAATGCGTTTTGCTTCAATACACAATTGCTCCAGCGTAATGTTGCCATAACACCAACGGCAAACGGAGTGGTTAATATTATTATTCAATGTGCAAATTTGTAAGTGTGCAGATGCCTGCCTATCGGCAGGCGGGCTCTTAATAACTAATAACTCAATAACTATCCACCTAATTCAAAGCCGGGTTTTCAGGAAAGTTAGCAATATGGGCATAACGTTGGCCTAAGCCTTTTACCACATGTTTCCATAAATTTTCCTCATCGTGGTTAAACAGCATATCCGGGTCAAATTTGTTGGTTACTATCCAACTATTTTCTTTCAGCTCATCATCTAACTGGCCTGCTTCCCAACCCGAGTATCCTATAAAAAACCTGATCTCATTGTTATTTAATTGGTAATTGTTAACCAATGCCTTAACAGTTTCAAAGTCGCCGCCCCAGTATATGCCATCGGCAATGGGGATGCCGCCTTCTATTTTATCCGGGCAACGGTGTATAAAATGAAGTGTATTATTGCCAACGGGGCCGCCGGTAAACAGGGGCATCTCTGAGTATAGTATGTCGGGCATAATATCGCCTAACAGGTATTCGCTTTCGTGGTTCAAAATAAAGCCCATTACACCTTCGGTGGAATATTCTGTGATCAGGATGACCGACCGTTTAAAGTTCGGGTCCATCATAAAAGGCTCGGATATCAATAATCGGCCGGTATCAGGGGTAATAGTACTTAGCATAGCGTGGTATTTATAACCGTCCACATAAATATATGGCTGTTAAATGTAATTTACATGAAAAATAGCGAAACGGTTTTTAAAAGTATAAAATTTGTAAATATAAAATAAGCCCGAAGCAATTTTGTAAATTTGCCACACATGGATAACACTACGATAGAAAACCTAAGGAACGAGTATAAAGCGGCATCATTGTCGGAAAAAGAGGTAACCAAAGAACCCATTAAACAGTTCGAAAAATGGTTTAAACAAGCTTTGGATGCTAATATGCTGGAGCCAAACGCCATGACACTGGCTACCGCCACTACAGATGGCCGCCCCTCGGCGCGTATTGTTCTGCTGAAAGGTTTTGACCATAATGGTTTTGTGTTTTATACCAATTACCTGAGTCGTAAGGGTAAAGAGATGGCTAAGAACCCTTTGGTATCGCTGGTTTTCTTTTGGCCGGAACTGGAGCGCCAGGTTCGCATTGAGGGTACTATAGAAAAAGTTAGCCGTGAAACATCCGAAAAATATTTTCTGACTCGCCCTAAAGCCAGCCAGATAGGTGCCATTGTATCGCCACAGAGCCAGGAAATTACTGACCGCGACCTGTTAGAGAAAAAAATGGCCGATCTTGAGGCTGTATATGCTGATGGCGATGTACCCAAACCCGCGCACTGGGGTGGATATATTGTTAAACCACGTATGATAGAATTTTGGCAAGGCCGCCGCAGCCGCCTGCACGACCGTATTGTGTATAAACTTGCCGATAAAAACACCTGGAAAATAGTTAGACTTGCCCCATGAGTTTTGATGAGATTAAGGCTTTACTGCTAAATAAATTTGGTGCCGATGTGATTGTTGGCGAAGAAACCGGTGGTTTACAAAGTGCTTTATTGATAGCACCCGAACACATTGCTAATGTTTGCTTAGTGCTTCGCGATGATCCCGGAACTTACTTTGATTTCCTGTCTAACCTTTCGGGAGTGGATTATGGTGCTGAGGATGGCCGATTTGGCGTGGTTTACCACCTGGCATCTATCCCATACAATGCCCAGTTGGTTTTAAAAGTGAGTGTGGTGAATGAGCGCTCTTTGGATAACCTGCCCACATTCCCCAGCATTGCCGCTGTTTATAAAAGCGCCGACTGGCACGAGCGCGAAGTCTATGACATGCTTGGCATCTTTTTCACCAACCACCCCGATATGCGCCGCATACTCCTCCCCGATGATTGGGAAGGTTTCCCGTTAAGGAAAGATTATGTGGAAGCGGAGGAGTATAAGGGGATTAAGATCAAGTAAGGATTACACTGATTTAGAGTGATTGCACCGATTTTCTAAATATATCTTTTAGAAAGTGATTGAATACATACGATTAAGATAACCATTGTAATGACGAATCCATTAGAAATAGGTTATTAATGGCGTAAATATAAATTTGGAATCTATTCATGTTCTTCATCTATAACATTTATATCGACAAAGTTTAATTTATATTCTTTAGGGTGTAATTCTGCTTTATAAAACTTAACATTGGAATATCCAAGTTTTATCATTAATCTACAAATTGTGGTCATTTGCTCATCAGTCATTTTCAATCCAAAAATGATTCCCGATAGAGCCTCGATTGGAAATAGAATTGCCCCACTACTTTTTGCCCATACTCTAATTTCTTGTTCATAACTCCAGTGATCTGATTTGTAAAATGGTAATTCTCCATAAATTTCCCCTTTTGGTATATCTAAGATTTTTATGTCTGGCATTAACTTTTGATAATTAACTCTTTTTAGCTCTTGGTGTATAGTTTTTAGTTTTTCAACATCAAACTCGATACATACACCTTTATGGCAATTTGAATAATGTGCCCACATTAATAAATTGTCCTGAATTTCCGAAAAGCAGCAAATCCCTATATCTCTTATGAAATGTTTCAATTTATCATATGTATCATCTAATATCTGTGGATTCTTTTTCAAATGGGAAATTAGAGTTTTAGGATCGTGCTTAAACTTTTCACTTCGAAGCAAGGATTCTAATTCCTCTTCATCTAATTCTTCATTAAAGTTTATATTGTTATCAAATGGATCGTTAAAGTCTTGAGGATTTGAAAACCACAATCTTTGACCAATCAATAAATCATAAAAATTTTGGTCAAGCTTTGTGTATTTATATATTTTTTCTGGTAATAGGTCTGATTCCATATTGCATATAAAATTTAAATATACACTATTGAATTAGCATAATATAGTTCCCCAACTGGACGAAGTTTTCAACTTTGTTCTAAAATGTCTTAAGCTTTCAGCTTAAATTGTAAACATTCACAATTGTGTATTTTCAGTTAATTTAGTAACTTTAAATATGGAAACAGTATTGGTACAAATAAACAGCAGCAAAGCCTACAAGCTCCTTCAGGACCTTGAAGACCTTAATGTTATTAAACTGCTTAAAAACAGTACCGAACCTAAACAAAAGCTTTCTGAAAAATACGCGGGCAAACTGCCTGCTGATATTGCCGATGAACTGCAAGACTACGTGACTAAAAGCCGCGAAGAATGGAACAACCGCAGTATCTGATAGACACCAACGTTATAATTGACTATTTGGGCCATAAATTAACACCATCTGGGAGTTTATTTATGGATAACATTATTGACAACGTTCCAAACGTTTCAGTTATTTCCAAAATAGAAGTTCTTGGCTTTAACGCTCCGGATGAACATTATCAGTTATTGGTTAATTTTATGAATGACGCTTTAGTACTTGACCTGACAAGTGAGATTGTTGACGTAAGCATTGCCATTCGCAAAAAGCACAAGACGAAGTTACCCGATGCGATAATTGCTGCTACGGCCAAGTTTTATGGTTTTACACTTATTTCACGCAATACTTCCGACTTTAAAAACATCGAGGGGTTAACAGTCATTGATTTGTATAAATTACAATAGGAAAATGTACTTGTCGATAAATGAAGAGAATAATTAAAATAGTTATCACAGGCTTATCAGTCCTCCTTATTGTTTAGTGCATAATTTTTGTTTAAAGCTACTTCGGTGAACGTAGTATGCGTAATAAAAATGTCTCAAGCATTCTGCTTGCCAATTCCATCACCCTTAAAACTTATTAGCGTTCAAATTAGGGTTACGGCTAGCATTAACCTGGTAGGTATAAACTGCGTTATCATCGCCTACTTCAACAATACGGTATCCTTTGTAATCGGTGCCCCAGTTGCCACCTGTATGGCTGTCAAAAAAATGAGGTAATTTATCAGTATAACGTACCCCATCGAGTGAATGGTCATGCCCATGAAATACCGCTTTGATATTCGGATAGCTGTGTAGCAGCTTTACTGTATCGGGGCAGTTTAAAAATACCGAAGCTTCTTCTTTAAGCCATTGCACAGGGGCGATATGCAGTATCACAAAGATCATCTTTTTATTGGTTAACTTATCAAATGAGGCTTTTAGAAAGTCGTTATCGGGCGATACGTATACGCCCTTGGTATCGGCAGTGTTGGCAAATACAAAAGCGATATCGCCATGCTCAACTACATATTTATCATCATAACCAAATACCTTTTTCCATATTGCTCCATCAGCAAAATCGTGGTTGCCTGGTACGGTGTGGTATGGCACGGCTATCTTATCAAAGTATTTTTCTTTTAAAACAGGCAGCAGGTCAGGCCGGTTATGTACCAGGTCGCCATTAATGATCACCCTATCTAAATGATTTTGATCATGCTCATCATTCATCCATTTTACCAGGTTAGCAGCGTTGAGGTCGAAATCGGTACCCGGTTGCGCATAATGCAGATCGGAACATAAGGCAAACCTTAGTTTTAGCTTTTTGGGAGCATTGGGTACAGGGTTACTTACCGTAGCGGCAAAAGTATTAACGGCAGGTAACAGCGTAATACCTGCTAAGCCGGTCAGGGTATTTGTTATAAATTTTCTACGGTTGCTCATCGATATAATTTTCGCCTAAAATAAGGCAGTAATGTTAACTAAATGTAATTAACCTGACGAATTTTACAAGAGAAATGAAGCCTGCCTGAGAATGTTGCATCTTCAACCTGAATGTCTCAATACCCGCCCCTCAACCTATCCGCAAACTCATTTGGCAAAGGGCTACCTTCAATCGCTTTAGCCGAAGCTTCCACATCATAAGCAAAGTGTATAAATTCTACATAAATAGGTTGATCGGGCTTTAAAGAGATCATTATATAACAACCCATTGGATTATTATCCTTTGGTTTACCTACCGAACCTATGTTGATCACATGCCGTTCTTTACCATTCGGCAACGTAACTACCCTGTGATACGGTTTGTGTGAATGACCTGCACATAATATATCGGCACCGGCCTCATCCATCAATTGGTTTACATAATTCTCATCCAAATCGGCCAATAAATATTCATCGTTACTGCGTGGCGTGCCGTGTACCAACATCAAGTTTAATTGCTCCCCACCTAATTTGTACTCCAAACGGATATGTGCGGGCAGGCTGTTTAAATACTCACGGTGTTGTGCCCCGATGATGTGATAAGCATAGTTTTTACCTGTATTAGTTAATTCTTCGGGCGCAACCGGTGCAAGCTTACTTACTTTCAAATCGTGGTTACCGGCAAGGGTGGCAATGCCGCGCCTGCGTATTTCGGCTATTACTTCGTTGGGGTAAATATGGTAGCCTACCAGGTCGCCCAGGCAATACACCGCGTCGGGTTGGCGGCTGTCCAAATCTTTCAAAAAAGCTTCAAATGCCGGTAAATTGGCATGTATGTCTGAGAAGAGGGCTATTTTCATATATTACTATCTGTGCCGGTACTTAAATATTTCCAAACAGGTATTGCCAGCGCTGCTCCCAATACAGGTGCGACAAGATATATCCAGATATGCTCTAAATGGCCCGAAACAATAGCCGGGGCTAAAGAACGTATGGGGTTCATGGATGCGCCGCATATAGGCCCGGCAAACATGGCCTCAAGGCCTACCACCGAGCCAATTGCTATTGCCGCGAACATGCCCTGCTCCTTGTTGCCATGCGCTACGTGCATAATTACTAACATTAAAATAAAAGTGAGTATCAGCTCCATTACAAAGGATTGCAGTTCGGTACCCGCGGGCATGGTAGCGCCCAATAAGGGACTGCTTGGGAAAAGCAATTTCAACGTAATGCTTGCCAGTAATGCGCCAGCCAACTGGCTAACAATATATCCCGGCAGCAACCGTGCCTTAAAACGCCCGGCAAGTGTAAAAGCAATGCTCACAGCAGGGTTAATATGGCAGCCGGATACATTACCCAGCGCACTTATCAAACTCATTACAATAAGCCCCCAGGTTATGGCAACGCCTGCATGACTTACCGCGCCGCCTGTTTGCTGGTCTATCACCATAGCCCCCGTTCCGCAAAATACAAGTATAAAAGTGCCTAACAGCTCTCCAATATATTTTTTCACGCCGGTAAATGGATTTGTATAAAACTGGCTGAGTATGTTTTGATCATCTCCCGTACCCGCCTAAACTCTTCCATTATTTCATCAGCTGTACCTGTTGCCTTGGCGGGATCAGGAAAGTTAAAATGAAAACGCTCTGCTTTAGTTGGGAAGTACGGGCAGTTTTCTTTAGCATTATCACAAACAGTAATTACATAGTCAAAGGGAATGTCTATATATTCATCTACGTTGTTTGAGGTGTGTTTTGATATGTCAATATGGTCTTCGGCCATTACCTGTATGGCTTTAGGGTTTACGCCGTGGGTTTCTATACCAGCGCTGTAAACCTTAGCTTTATCGCCCGCGAATTGTTGTAAATAGCCATGTGCTATCTGGCTGCGGCAGCTGTTGCCGGTGCATAGTACTAAAATATTCTTCATGTATTGTGTAAATTAATTAGCAGCAACCTCCGCCAGGTGTACAGCATGCGTCAGCGGTTACAGCAAGGTTCTTTAATTCAATTTTGGGTTTTTCAGTATTAGGTGCACAGCACTCTTCGCCTGTATCTGTTGTGCCACAGCTGCCGCCACGGTTTATGGCTTTGCATTGTACAGCATCAGGGCGCAGGTCAACCACAAGGTTATCACCATCAGCAATCAGTTCATTAGGGTACATCTGGCGGGTATCAAAACCCGAATTACCAAATTCAATTTTTACTGTGCCTAATGGGTTTAGGGGTAACACCTTCTCAACCACATCAATAATGGATAAGGCTTTACTTACCTTCATGGCACGTAACTGCTGTTGATTTTCAGGCTCCCATAGCTGTACAATGATCTCCGTCCAGCTATTCATCACACCGCCGCAATCAACCGATACAATGGGCGCCTGCTTTATTTCGGTGATGTGATACGATGCATCAACCCATTTATCGCCCGCGTATTGAAACTGCAGGTCCATATCCGGGTTTTGTAATAACAGGTTTTTAAAGGTTTGCCAGTTAATTGCTTCTGTATTATTCATGGTCGTATATTTAAATTAGCAACAACTTTGGTTTGATGCGATGATTTGCAGATCGCCGAAAAGTGTATTGAACTCCGCGTTGAAATCTTTAAAAGTATCCCAGTTGATACAGTAGCATGATTTTTTACCATCCACGGTGCCTTTTATCAGGCCGGCATTCAACAATTCTTTCAGGTGTTGCGATACTGTAGCCTGTGCTAATGGCATTACCTCCACTATCTCGCCGCAAATGCAGCTATTGTGTGCTGCCAGTATCCTCAGGATGGCTATCCTTGCGGGGTGCGACATGGCCTTTGCAAGGTCGGCCAGCTTTTGGTCAATAGGCGTAAATGCTTCTTTTTTGTTGATTGCCATTACGTTAAATTATATATCGCAAATATACGATAATAAAAACATAAAAAACCAACTTGATGGAAAAATTTAGTGAGCTTAGTTGTATATGAAATTTCCTGTTACAAAGCTTTGCAACAGGAATAATATAGCCGGAATAGAATAAAGTGGGATTCGCAGGTTACAAAACCTTTTCGCCAAAAGCATCGTGCAGATCTTTATCTACCTGCTTTAGTTTTTTAGAAACTACTTTAATACCTAAGCCCAATGCAACAGCAAGTAAAATTACGATCCCTGAGTTTATGGGTAGGCTATCTGTTTGCCCGGTTGCCGCATTAGCGCTAAAAACAATAGCGCAGCTTATTAATAACGTAAATAAGGTAAAGGTTACTTGTTTCATACAAGGGCATTTAATTAATAGTTACCCTTTATTACGAGAATTTGCAAGCTATGGTTTCATCTCAAACGAAAATTTTGCTTAATAAATAAAATATTCAGTCGAGATACTGCAAAATGCATGACTGATCAAGGCCGGGAAATTCATATCTTCAAACATTATAGCCTTTTTTGCTATTATAGAAAATTTAAGCTAGTCCTAATTATGTTTCATAAAGCCACCGTGTTGATTGTTTTTGCACTTAGTATAAGTATTGCCTGTGCTCAAAATTCATCAAATGATAGTTTAGCCCGCGTATTATTTGTAAAAAAGCAAACAGGCAAAGCTGACTCGTTAACCGCTATAGCGCTATCTGTAGCTAAACCAGGTACTGATAATAAGCAGCTAAACCAGGCTTTAACTCAAATTGACCAGGCGCTGCATATTTACTCCAGGTACCGTGATCTGGATGGCGTGCGGCAAAGTTTTGATAATTTAGCTTTTGTTTATCACCTGCAAAAAAAGTACTCGCAGGAGAAATGGTATATACTGCAATCAAATACATTGTCGCGCACACGGCTTGATACGCCTAATATCATCAACTCGCTGCAAAAGCTCGCAGCCGTTAAATGTGCTATTAAAGATTATGGGTTAGCCGCACGTGATGTGAATGAAGTAGTTTACCTGGCTGAACAAACCGCAAATACCCCTGTTAAAATTTTGGCTTTAAAAAGCCTTGCAGGTATATATCAAACTACCGGCGACTTAAAAAGATCAGCAGATATATTGAACAAAGCAACCCGCCTGCAAGATTCATTAAACAACTATTCTGTTCAGCAGAAAGCTGCGGCCAATCAAACAGACAGTAATGCCCGAAATAACCCCACTCAGCAGGTTGGTAAAACAAATGGTGGAAGTATAATTAATAAAAAATATATAGTACTGATTATTAGTATTTTAATACTTTTTATCTTTATTGTTTATTTAGTAAAATGGATGAAGAATAAAGGCAAGTCAGGCGTGTAAAAGGGTGTAATTCTACACAATGGGAAGTGATTTCTACAATATTCCCATATTTGTGGAAATGCTTTCTCGAAAAGCTAAATAAATGACCTGTTTATTTATTAAAAAGCCTGATAACCAGTTGTTTTAACCAAAATACAATTGTGGCATAAGTTTGGATATTGTTTAAATAACTTAAACTCGCTTAAATCTAAACAACATGGACTCACTTATCATCATTGCATGCATTGTAGTTGGCGTTCTAATTATTTCTAACGCTTCAACAACAATTATCGAGCGTTTTAAAATCCGCTAAAATTAAATCATCATTACCACCTTATGTTAAATAAAGTGGTAATGATTTTTATCTTTTTAGCTTATACGCTACTCTACCCGTAAAAGTTATAGTTTTTTTATTTCAGCACTTCGGCTAATCGCGAAGTTTCATGGTCTGCAAGTTTCTGCAGCGGACCGCTCACCAACATTTTCATCATCATATTCAGGTCGGCCGATATTAGGTAGGTAACTATCGTCTCCTCTCCTGCCGCTGCTAATACCCATTTCAATTCAAGGTCAAACGGAGGTGTTTCTGCCGGGATGATCTGTATTTCCTGGTTCTCTACCAGTGTGCCGGTTTTTAAAGCAAGCTTAGCCATGTTTTGAATGGTAAAGCGAGCCTCTGTAGCCGTTGACGACCAATTGTATATATTCTCGGGCATCAAAGCCTGATGATTGTTCAGATCAGCTAAAAATGAATAAACAGCCGCTGCCGGCTTAGCTATAGTAACCTTACTTTCTATAATGGTCATATTTATGGATTGTAAATTATTATCCTATCTCAACCTGGCCCCACTCTGATGGGTTTTCGCGCCATTTTTGTAATAGTTGAACATCCGCTTTTGATATATATTGATGCTTTTCGGCATAATCTATCAAAGCATTATAATTTGATAATGTTGCAAAAGGGCAATTGGCTTTTTTAAAATTCTCTGCCGCGGCATCAAAACCATAAGTAAATATGGCTACCAGGCCTGCAACGTTATAACCGGCATTGCGTAAAGCATCAACAGCTTGTAAACTGCTTTTACCGGTAGATACCAGGTCTTCAATAACAACAACCCTTTGCCCTGCAAAAATTTCTCCCTCAATAAGGCTGCCTGTACCATGTTCTTTCGCTTTTGCGCGCACGTATACAAATGGTAAGCCTAACTCCTGCGCCACTAATGCGCCTTGTGGGATACCTGCAGTTGCCACCCCGGCCACACACTCAACTGTACCAAATTCTTCCTGTATCAGTTTGGTTAAGTTTTGGCGTATATAAGTACGGATAGTTGGGTGCGATAATGTTGCACGGTTATCGCAATAAATTGGCGACTTCCAGCCAGATGCCCATGTAAATGGATTGGCAGGTTGTAATTTAATTGCTTTAATTTGCAGCAGAAACTCGGCCACTTGCTGTTCGATCTCACTTTTATTAAACATGGCTCAAATTTATAGAATTTATATTAACCAAAAAGCACTGTTGATAACTGAGGCTGCTCCTCACAACCTCAAAAAATTCCAACAGATTGATCAGCGGGCTTTTGATCTGAAAATAATATACCCATTTATTAACGATAATTATCCCGGGCATAATTTTTTTGTATTAGTTACTGATGCCAAAGCCTTTTTTAAGAAGATATTAAAAACAGTGCCTGTAATAACAGCCGCCGGTGGCTTAGTTAAGAACGAAAAAAAGGAGTATTTGTTTATCTATCGTAACAATACATGGGACTTACCTAAGGGGAAAATTGAAAAAGGCGAAACAATAAAAGATGCTGCCGTACGCGAAGTAGAAGAAGAATGCGGTATAACCGTACAAAAATTGGGTAAAAAGATATGCAAAACCTATCATGCATACATTTACAAGGGCGAAGTGGTGATCAAAAAAAGCTACTGGTTTAAAATGAAAGCTGTTGGCCAAAATAAACTTAAACCACAAACGGAAGAAGGTATAACTGATGTGCGCTGGTTTAGTAGGGATAAAATGTCGCCTATAACTAAAAACACTTTCCCATCCATTGCCGAAGTAATGGAAAAAACGAATTTACTTATAAGTACTGCAGCGCCTCTTTCGGAATAAACTGGTCGGCATTGCCATTGTAACGCAAAATTTCGCGTACAATAGTTGAGCTGATGGATGAGTAGCCCGGTTTGCTTACAATAAAAATGCTTTCAATAGCTGGCTCAAGCGCATGGTTCATCTGTGCGATGGCCTTTTCATATTCAAAATCTGATACGGTACGTATGCCACGTATCATAAACGTAGCTCCTATTTGCTTGCAGAAATCAATAGTCAGCCCCTCGTAAGCTACAATATGGATCTTGGGTTCGTTTTCAAATACTGCCCTCAACATTTGCTCGCGCTTCTCTACACTTAAAAAACCCTTTTTACTGCTGTTGGTACCAATGCCAATGTAAACTTTATCAAACAGGCTAATAGAGCGTTTAATAATGTCAACGTGCGCTTTGGTAACAGGATCGAACGAGCCGGGAAAAAGGGCTATTTTCATAATACTATGATTTAATTTTCATTAATCGGGTCAATCAATTTAAGATCATTGATCTTTCTAAAATCCTTAACATTTCTGGAATAAAGCGTCAGGTCATTAATCAATGCAGTAGCAGCAATTAAGCTGTCTCCTAAAGTTAAATTATGAGCTTTTCTTATCTCAATACTTTTATTAAAAACATCAGATGTTGGATATATAATCGGCACGGATTTAAAGAAATCTTTATAATAAGATTCTTCATCAAAACTTAATTTGTGATAACCAAGAACTTCTATCCTGGATATTTCTGAAGCGTAAACAGTTTCAATAAAAATCTTTCTCAAATATTCATATTGTGGCCAATAGGAATAAATAATGATGTTGCTATCTAAAAGATACATTATTTTGAAAAAGGAAGGTCTCTGTCTTGCCGTTGTTCTTGTTGCCACTTAACAGGGTCTCCAATTGATGGCGGTTGTTGGGCTTTGAAATTAAGTACGCGCTTTTTTGCAAGCTCAATATTTTCAATATCGTCGCTAACTACATCTTTACGCTCAATAATTACATTAAGCTTTTTAGCTAAGTTTATAATTTTGTCGATACTGTTTTTATCGTTAGATCTTAATAAAAGCTCCATTACTGTATGTATCAATTGAATTATAAAGGTACAAACTTAATCACAAAATATAAAGCATAAACTCAGGCGCTCACTGGTTTAAAAAACGAAAACGACGAATGCCCGTATTTGCGCTGCTCCACAAAGCCGGGCTGCTGACTCAAATTTTGCATACTCTGGTGCTCAACTATCAATAAACCATCGGGCTTAAGTAAATTCTTGGCGGCAACAATTTTTGGGATATCGGGTATCCTGTTCAGGTCATACGGCGGGTCGGCAAATACCAGGTCGTACTGCTCGCTTTCCATATCCAGGTACTTAAAAACATCAGCTTTAAAGGTTTTTATATTTTCCAGCTTGTGCTGGCGCGATGTATCATTCAGGTAGTGGATACATTGCACGCTACGGTCAACCGAGGTTACCAGCTCCGCTCCTCTCGATGCAAACTCCATGGATATATTTCCTGTGCCGCTAAACAGATCAAGCACGGTAATGCCTTCAAACGTTATCTGGTTATTCAGAATATTGAAAAGTGCTTCTTTGGCCATATCCGTTGTAGGCCGCACCGGGAGGTTTGTAGGCGGGTTAAGCCTTAACCCCTTTAATTTACCACCAATGATTCGCATAGCGTTAGTCCGGCAAGCATAAGTATTTGGTGAGATATAAAGCCGGATGGCAGCATCACTACCTGGTTTTGGTTAAAATCAACCTTTGGCAGCAGATCGCTTACGCGCTGTATCTTTTTATCCGATACGGTAATATCACCGCTTAATATAACCGATGTAGCATCGAGGTTTATATTTAACTCGTTGGCAGTTAATACAATATAGTACATTAGTTCATCGGCGTTGTTAAACCTGAAATTATTATAAAAATCAAGCTTGCCATCTTTAATGTGGTATAGCTGAATAGTATTGCCTTCAATATTTACATACAAAGGTTGCAGGTAAGGTTTTGCTATATTAACAGCCGCTATCCAGGGTTTTGCGGCAAAGAAAACCATGTTCAGGTCAAAGTGTTGCTCAATGGTTTGGGCAAGGGCTTCATCCAGTTTAAATATCACGTGGTTGTGTGCATCCAGCTTGTTAACTAATACCACATCGCCTGCCTGTGTGTCTAAGTACCGGGCGTAATCAGCAACCTTATTATCCTGGTACAGGTCATCATGAATAATGGTAAACGATTGCGACAGTACACCAATTTTTACGCTATCAAAATCAGCTAACAGTATCTCGTTTAACTCCTGCGGGTCTTTTAATTCCTGTAGTTTGTACTGTTCGCCCCATACCAATACTTTTTTCGATGCTTTTTGAATAATGGTAAATGAAAAGTAATCGCCCGTTATCATGATCAGCAGTTCGCTATCATGGCTAACATTAGCAAGTGTAAATTCAGGATCGTAGTAATTATAGCGCTGATTGCTCATCAAAACAAAAGTAAAAAAATAATACATCTCTTACTAAGCCTTTTTATGCGCATTTTTGGGATGTGAATCCCGAAGACGAATACATATCAAAATGTTTCCCGCATACACCAACAGGCCAGCAGCTTGAGTTGTTCAGCCGGCTACATGCCTTTTTAAACAGCGATAACGGAGATGATTGCTTTATTTTGAAAGGATATGCAGGCACGGGTAAAACAACGGTTATCAGCGCGCTGGTGAAGGCTTTAAGGCATTACCAGTATAAATCGGCATTGCTTGCTCCTACCGGTCGCGCAGCTAAGGTAATTACAGGATATTCGGGTAAAAAAGCTTTCACTATCCATAAGCGTATTTATCGTAAAAAATCGGCCATGAACATTGACGATTCATTTATGATAAGCGATAATATGGCTACAGATACACTTTTTATTGTTGATGAAGCTTCCATGATATCAGACGAGCCGAATGGCAGTAACCATAAAAGCCTGCTGCAAGATCTCATTAATTACGTTTACAATACCAAAAACTGTAAACTGATGCTGGTGGGCGATACCGCGCAATTGCCACCTGTAGGATCAGATACCAGCCCGGCATTAGAAGCAAAGGTACTGAAAGACCATTTTCACCTCACTGTTTTTAGTTACGAGCTAACCGATGTGGTACGGCAGGAAAAGGATTCGGGTATTTTGATGAATGTTACCGGTATCCGCAACCTTATCCGCAAAGGTGTGCCGGGTATACCTCAAATTATAACCAAAGGTTTTAAAGATGTATACCGCATTAACGGTGATAAGCTTGAGGAAGGGTTAAATTATGCCTATAATAAGTTTGGTATGGACAGAACGCTGGTGATATGCCGGTCGAACAAAAATGCCAATTTATATAACCAACAGATACGTAACCGCATCCTTTTCAGGGATGAGGAAATAACCGGCGGCGATCAGTTGATGGTGGTACGCAATAACTATTTCTGGCTGCAGGAAGAGGAAGAGAACAGCACCGGCTTTATTGCTAACGGCGATATTGCGCGCATAAAAAAGATACGCAATTTTGAAGATATGTACGGTTTTAGGTTTGCGGATGCCGTTTTGGAGTTTACCGATTATGCCGAAAACCTAACTGTAAACTGTAAGCTGATGTTGGATACTTTATACGCCGACGCCCCTGCCCTTGCACCAACCGATCAGAAGCTTTTCTTTTTGGAGGTAATGAAAGATTATGACCATATTCCTAATAAACGCGATAAATACAAGGAGTTAAAAACTAACCCTTACTATAACGCGCTGCAGGTTAAATTTGCTTATGCTGTAACCTGCCACAAAGCACAAGGTGGCCAATGGGACGCTGTTTTTGTTGATCAGGGCTATTTAACTGAAGATATGATAAACTATGATTTTTTGCGTTGGTTTTATACGGCTTGTACCCGTGCTACCACTACGCTTTTCCTGGTTAATTTTAACCAGCGATTTTATCCTACCGGCACCGGTACGGGAGATATGGATTGAGGCAGCATCATGGTAAACGTACTGCCTTTGCCTTCAACACTATCAACAACAATATCTCCGCCGTGTTTTTTTACAATTTGCCGAACAATGCTCAAGCCAAGGCCTACCGAGTTTTCGCCACGCAAACCTTTGCGGCTTGCCTTCGAAAACCTGTCGAATACATGTGGCAATAGCTCTTCCGGAATGCCAAGGCCTTTATCTTTAACCTTAACAAAGCATTTACCGTCGGCGTTTTTTAACGTGATCTCTATCTGGGTACCCGCATCCGAAAATTTGATCGCGTTACTGATCAGGTTATCCATAACCCGCTGCATTTTTTCTTTATTTATCCAGGTATAAACCGGTTTTTTGGTGCCTGTAAATACCAATTTAGCCGAGCCGGTTTTATTTTGCAGCCACTCGTGTATTACGGCCAGTAAAAAATCGTTCAGGTCTACTTCCTGTAAACCAAAGCCATCTTCGTTATCATTACGGGCAACTTCTATCAGATCGTTTATAATTATCCGGGCTTTCTCACATGATGCCTTTATCATGCTTAAATTCTCAGTTGTGCTTTCGTTCTTATCCTCATTTTCAATTTCCATTAACATGGCTATTGATTCGATGGCTCCTAAAGGGTTTCTCAGGTCATGCGCTACAATGCCAAGTATTTCATCTTTAATATGATTGGCATTCTCTATCTGGTCGTTTTTATTTTGGATGGTTTTTAACTGGATGTAATGGTTGGCCCTGTATGAGAACACGTGCCTTGATGAGAAGAAGAACAGAGTAAGCAATATCACTATTACTATCTCATTTTTAAATACCTCTGTAGTGCTGGTTTGAAAATGTGGCAATATCAGGCTGAATGACACGAATGAGATCAGCATGATCAACAGCGTTTCGTAAAACTCGAACACAAAGAAAACGCTTACGGTTGTTAACCATATCATATACATCGTCAATGTGTTACGAGGATTATGTACAGCATTAAATGTGGTCATCATTCCCCTGCTGATCACGTATAAAGAGAACGCTATGACGATCAGTTGCGACACCAGCAGAAACGCGCCACCCTCGTTAAACCGTTTTGTTAACAGGTAAGTTACCCCATAAAAAACAGGTATAATAAATAACGACAGAAAAAGAGATGATGAAAAACCTGGTATTTGAATAGCCTTATCAAGATCGAAATTTAAGATAAGCGTGGTAAGCTGGAAAAGCATTACAATGCCGAAATAAAGAGCGCTGACGCTCTTCGCCATTTTTAAGTTCTGGAAAATGTAATGAGCGCGAAAATCACTTCGGGTTTGCTTATCAGTACGGCTAAACAGGTAAATTTTCACACCAATAGTTCTTATTCCTGCCTAAATATATAAAGATTATCTAAATACTTATCAAACATTTTTTTAATGATTGATATACAGGCAATTCTATAAACTTGAAAACACGATTGACAAAAAGAGGCGACCATAAATATGGCCGCCTCACTAATTGTATCATTTTTGTTGTTACCTGCGCTGAAACTCAGGCGAGCCAATAATTATACCTACTACCTGTGCAAGCATATTGGCATTTGGTGTATTGCTCGTCTGCATGTTAACTTTTGGCGCTGCCTGGGGTTTTGATGCACCCTGGTTATTGGTCATGGTGGCCATATCCTGCACGGGCGTTAAATTGGCCGGTTGCGGCGCTGGTACTTTATTAGCCGCGTTATTAATTTTAGCCACCAGTTGCGGATCGTTTAACAATGGTGCCAACCTTTGTATGGTTTTATCCAGGTCGCGTTCGGGCATAACCAGTTTACTGTAGGTTAACAATGCCGCCTGTGCGCTTTCGGGCTCATGGTGGTTATTCAATGCAGCCAGGTTAACCGTTACTCCCGGTATTTTTTGCGAAGCCAGGGCCAGGCCAAAATTCATGCGGTTTAATAATGAACCGGTATTTATCCAATAATTACCCCTATCCGGGAAACCGGTTGGAGCCTGATAATAGTACATTTTTTCGCCCATACGGTTAACCCAGTTATATACCTGGTATGGGTCGGTAATGCTGGCATTTAAACCACGTATTGAACTGATAGCCAACTCAAAAGGTGATTTTGTTTTTTCGCGCACAGCATCCTTTTTCCAAAACTCCGGCGAACTTACCATCGTGATGATCACTTGCTTAATATCGCCATCCTGCTCGGTAAAGGTTTTAGCCATTTTGGCTATCAATGCCGGCGATGGATGGTCGCTTACAAAACGCACAGCCAGTTTTTTGCAGATAAATTTAGCCGTAGATGGATGATGTGCAAGCATCTCTAACAGGTCAACACCCTCCTGGTATCCTCCATTCGCATCAAAATGATGGCCCAGCACTATTTTTTCGCCCATATCATGACGGGTTGGTGTAAATAAAAAGTCGCCTATGTGTACAAAACCTTTTTGTTCAAGGTTGCTCACTCCTATCCTGTTTACAAGGCCTTTCATCGCGGCGCCATAACCATCGGCAGCTATGGGGTAAATAGTCCAGCCGGTTAAAACGCGTGCGGCCTGGGTAACATCGGTTTGGGTATAGCCACCATCCACACCTAAAGTATGCAGTTCCATCACTTCGCGGGCAAAGTTTTCATTTAAACCGGTCACATTTTTTTGCGGGGTAATGGTTTTAACGGTCGGCGCCTGCTTTTTAGGTGCTGCATCCATCATCATCATACTTTGCTCGGGCTTTGCCGTGGCAGGTTTGGCTGCTGCCGATTGCATCCCATCGCCCATCATGGTATTACCATTATCTGCAGGTTTTACAACAACAGGTTTATTATTGGGTTTAGCAGCGGCAGGCGGCCCAACGCTGGCAAAATTATCCAGGTAATACAACATCGCCGGCGATTGTGCCTCGGCTATCAGCATCTTATCAAATTTGCCTAAAACATTGGGGCGTATCACATCGCGCTCATAAGCGGGTATAAATGCGGCGCACTCCCCTTTTGTAAGCGATACATTAAAATGGTTGAACCAAAAATCGGTTAACACTTCCTGCAACTGGTTATTGGTGTAAGCGGCCCGTAATATCTTCTGGCTAATAAATTGTTTATACAACTCTTGTTCAGGGCGGTAACCTTTACGCGCCATATAAGCATTCAAAGTATCGTTAAAGGCTTTTTTATTTACAGCCTTATCCACAGAGTCTTTATTTATCGCACTATCTCTTATGGCATATTGTCTTACCACAAAGCCCGGCGGGAATTTCTGTTCTACTTCGGTATTCGACAGATTTAACGCATCGTATTTGCTGAGCTTGTTATTTAACGAGTCATCAGGCAATCCGGCGGTCAATTGCTGTTCAAACCATTTTTCAAGGCCCATGCTAACTACCTGATCAACCTGACCTGGTGTAGCACCGTAGCTAAAGCGGTCTAACAAATGCGCGGCGGCTTGTCTTTCTGTTAATCCTCCGCGCTTGTAGGGGAACTTCATTTCCTTTACAGGAAGTGCTGTTGTGTCAAAAAATGAAGCTAATAATATCCCGCTCAGCGAAATAATTACAGCTATTGTAATGTACTTAAATGTTTTCATAAGGCAGATCAGTTACATAGGGTATAGTTTAGACAAGTAACCTTATGCAAAGTTTAAACTGATACTTAATAATTTTAATCCACGAGTGCGAGCCTGGCAATCATCTTCTCTGGTATTCCGGCGAACCGATGATGATGCCCACAACCTGATTAAGCATACTATTATTGCCCACGTTACGCACAGTATATGTTCCGGGATATAACCCCTTATTTACATTTATTACTGTAATTTCTCCACCGGTCATCATCATATCCTGATTATTGATCGTTTCGGTTGGTTTTGATGTCGGTGTAGTGGCAGCATTGTTAATAGTTGCTGCAAGGTTGGTTTGCGTTAGCAAGGGCGTTAAGCGTTTTATGGTTTGGTTTAGGTCGCGCTCGGGCATAAACAGCTTGCTGTAGATATTTAAAGCTGCTTCGGCACTTTCGGGTTCGTGGTTGCCGTTAAGTGCTTTCAGGTTAAAGTTCACACCCGGTATACGTTGCGATGCCAGCGCCAGTCCAAAATTCATTCTGCTCAATAATGAGCCAGTGTTTATCCAATATGTGCCCTTATCGGGGAAGCCTGTTGGCGCCAGGTAATAATACATACGCTCGCCCATGTTACTTACCCAATTGTAAATTTGCCTTGGTTGTTTAACATCGGCATTAATACTGCGTAAAGAGCTTATGGCCAGCTCAAACGGCGATTTTGTTTTCTCCCGCAATGATTGCGAACTCCAAAACTCCGGCGATGATACCATTGTGATGAGCACTTCCCTGATATCACCGTCATGGTCGGTAAATGATTTTGCCATCTTGTTCAGCAAGCTTTGCGGCGGGTTATCACTCACAAAGCGTATGGCTATTTTTCGGGTAATAAATTTAGCTGTAGATGGATGGTGCGCCAGCATTTCCAATAAGTCAACACCTTCCTGGTAGCCACTGCCATCAAATTGGTGATCCAAAACAGTTTTTGGGTTTTTATCATGACTGGTTGGATTAAACAGAAAATCGCCCTGGTGTACAAAGCCTTGTTTTTCCATACCCTCAACGCCATTCCTGATGTATAACTGCGATACGCGGTTATTTGCATCGCCGAAAGGGTAATTCGTCCAGCCGGTTAACACCCGGGCAGCCTGGGTAACATCGCTTTGTGTATAGCCGCCGTCAACACCTAAAGTGTGCAATTCCATTACCTCACGGGCATAGTTCTCGTTCAAACCTGATGTTCTCCGGCGACGAATGGGTACCGGCGGCGTTTTATGCGTGGTATCCCCCATCATCATCATGTCCATCTGCGGCGGCGGGGCTACCGCGGCCATTTCGGGTGCCGGCGCAACACTGGTAAAATTATCAAGAAAATGTAACATGGCCGGTGATTTGGCAGTAGCCATTAATATCACATCAAACTTTCCAAATACATTCGGGCGGATCACATCCCGCTCATATGATGGTATAAATAACTGCGGCCCGTTTTTACTGTACGATACATTAAAATGATTAAACCAAAAGTCAGTCAATACCTCCTGTAGTTGATTGTTAGTATAGGTTGCCCTCAATATCTTTTGATCGATAAACTGGTTTTGCAGGTCCTGGTTGCTGCGATAGCCTTTTAGTTTCATAAAAGCCTGTATTTGCGCGTTAAATGCACGCCTGTCTTTAGCCACATATAGCGAATCTTTACTTACATAACCGGCTGCAGCGGCCATATTGTACAAGGCTTCCCTTTCGGGGTAAATATCTACCGCCTGCTTATTGGTAAAAGCGAGAGCGTCATATACACTCAGTCTTTTATTTAAAGAGTCATCGGGCAATTTGGCATCCAGTTGTTGCTCAAACCATTTTTCGAGGCCAGTATTTACCACCTCGTCAATTTGACCGGGTGTTGCCCCGTAAGTAAAACGGTTTAGCAGATGTGCAGCGGCCTGTCTGTCGGTTAAACCGGTTTTTTTATAGGGGAACTTAAGTTTTTTAGTAGATGATTGCGGCCCTGAATAGAAAGAGAATAGCACGATGCTGCAAAAAACAACAATTGCTGAGGCGGGTAATTTTAACTTCATAATGGTGTAATTTAGGCAGGTGTAAGGCTTTGACCATTAAACAATTGGATGGTTTAAGTGCGCTGAATCAAATATAAAACTTTTGTGTTATATGGTTGGGTAACAATTGCTTGACAATTAGTCATTTAAAAAATGTTTCGCCTGACTTTTTTTCAGTTTAAACACTGTGGCAATAGTTTTGATTGTACTTGATTACTATGAATTTTAACAATTTTACCATAAAAGCACAGGAAGCTGTTCAAAAGGCTTCCGAAATTGCAGTTGGAAATCAACAACAGGCAATTGAGAATGCTCATTTACTAAAAGGTCTGCTTTTGGTTGATGAGAATGTTGTAAGCTACCTGTTAAAAAAACTGAATGTAAACATCAACAGGTTAAGCGAGCAGCTCGACCAGCAGATAACAACCTATCCAAAAGTTAGCGGCAGCGATGTATACCTGTCATCGAGCGCTAACTCAGCATTACAAAAAGCTACATCATATTTAAAAGAATTTAAAGACGATTTTGTATCGGTTGAGCATATTTTATTAGGCATACTATCAACAAGCGATAAGGCATCTACCCTATTAAAAGATTCGGGCGTAAACGAAAAGGATCTGAAGAAGGCCATAAAGGAATTGCGTGGCGATAATAAAGTGAACGACCAGAACGCTGAAGCTACATATAACGCATTAAACAAATATGCCCGTAACCTTAATGAGTATGCAGAGTCGGGCAAGCTCGACCCGGTTATTGGCCGTGATGACGAGATACGCCGCGTGATACAGATATTAAGCCGCCGTACCAAAAACAACCCTATTTTAGTTGGTGAGCCCGGCGTAGGTAAAACCGCTATTGCAGAGGGCATTGCTTTCAGGATATTAAAAGGTGACGTACCGGAGAATCTGAAAAGCAAAACTGTCTATTCGTTGGATATGGGGGCGCTAATAGCAGGTGCCAAATACAAAGGCGAGTTTGAGGAACGCTTAAAAGCCGTTGTAAAAGAAGTAACACAGGCCGATGGCGAGATCATCCTGTTTATTGATGAGATACACACTTTAGTTGGTGCAGGTGGCGGCGAAGGCGCTATGGATGCCGCGAACATATTAAAACCGGCCCTTGCGCGTGGCGAATTAAGAGCCATTGGCGCAACTACTTTGAATGAATATCAGAAATATTTAGAAAAGGATAAAGCGCTGGAACGCCGTTTCCAGAAGGTAATGGTGGATGAACCGGATACCGCTGATGCGATCTCGATTCTTCGTGGATTAAAAGAACGTTATGAAGCGCACCACAAGGTGAGGATATTAGATGAAGCTATTATCGCTTCCGTTGAAATGTCGCAGCGATATATTTCGGACAGGTTCCTTCCCGATAAGGCGATTGATCTGATGGATGAAGCCGCGTCAAAACTGCGTATCGAAATGGATTCTGTTCCCGAAGTGGTTGATGAACTGGAACGCCGCATTATGCAGCTGGAAATTGAGCGCGAAGCCATTAAACGCGAGCATAATGATAAACGTGTGAAAGAACTGGGTGAAGAGATTGCCAATTTATCTGCTGAGCGTGATTCACTTCGTGCAAAATGGAAGGCTGAAAAAGATGTGGTTGACGGTATTAACACCAAAATTGAGCAGATAGAAAACTTTAAACTGGAAGCCGACCAGGCCGAACGTGCAGGTGATTACGGCAAAGTGGCTGAATTACGTTACGGTCGTATCCGCGAAACACAGGAAGAAGTTGAGAAACTAAAAGCTGAGTTGTTAGCCAATAAAGACAACTCGCGCATGTTGAAGGAAGAAGTTACTGCAGACGACATTGCAGGCGTAGTTTCACGCTGGACGGGTATCCCGGTTTCTAAAATGATCCAAAGCGAGCGCGAAAAACTGCTTAGTCTTGAAGATGAATTACACAAACGTGTTGCCGGGCAACAGGAAGCCATTGAAGCCATTAGCGATGCCATACGCCGCAGCCGTGCCGGTTTGCAGGATAAACGTAAGCCTATCGGTTCGTTCATATTCCTGGGTACTACCGGCGTTGGTAAAACCGAGTTGGCAAAGGCCTTAGCCGAGTTTCTGTTTAACGATGAGCAGGCGCTGGTGCGTATCGATATGTCGGAATACCAGGAGCGCCACGCGGTGTCACGATTGATTGGTGCGCCCCCTGGTTATGTGGGTTATGATGAAGGCGGACAGTTGACCGAAGCCGTACGCCGTAAACCATACAGTGTTGTTTTGTTGGATGAGATAGAGAAAGCACACCCCGATGTATTTAACATCTTGTTACAGGTATTGGACGATGGCCGCCTGACTGATAATAAAGGCCGTGTGGTGAATTTTAAGAATACCATCATCATCATGACATCAAACATTGGTTCGAATATTATACAGGAGAACTTTACCGAACTGGATGAAGGTAACCATGATGAGATTGTTGCCAAAACCAAGAACGAATTGTTTGAGCTGCTCCGCAAAACCATACGCCCTGAGTTTTTGAACAGGATAGACGAGATCATTATGTTCACACCTTTAAGTCGTGATGAGATAACCGATATTGTGAAATTACAGTTCAGGCACCTGCAGGATACGTTAGCTGAGATGGGCATCACGATAGAAGCCAGCGAAGAAGCCCTGGATTGGTTGGCCCAGTTAGGTTACGACCCTCAATTTGGCGCACGCCCGCTAAAACGCGTTATCCAAAAGAAAATCCTGAACGAGCTATCAAAACAGATACTCGCCGGTAAGGTAAACAAGGACAGCAAGATCAAACTGGATAGCTTTGACAACCAGTTTGTATTTTTGAACGAGTAAATTTAGATACGCCTCCCACTTCAACAAAACCATCCCGTGTTAGTACAGGATGGTTTTGTTTTTTTCAATATTAATCTTTGCTCACAACCGTTGCTAATTACCAGTTAGCAGCCTGAATTATAAACTATAAATTTCATAAAAAATGAGCAAGCTTATCCAAAGGGGTATTTGTACTTTAATGTTATCGGCTATTGTGAGTAGCGTTTTCGCTGATGTTAAGTTAGCCAGTCCTTTTACCAATCATATGGTATTACAATACAACATGCCGGTACCGGTTTGGGGTATAGCAACTCCCGGCGAAAAGGTTACTGTAAAGTTTGGGAAGCAAATTAAAACAGCCATTACCGGTGCTGATGGTAAGTGGATGATAAAACTTGATAAACTAAAGCCAGGCGGGCCCTTCAGCCTGTCTGTTATCGGGAATAATAAAATTGTGCTTACAGATGTATACGCAGGTGATGTTTGGTTATGTTCCGGCCAATCAAATATGGATATGACGGTTGCCCGCGAAGATCGCTACTGGTGTGGTGTTTTTGATGAGAAGTTTGAAGTGGATAATGCTAACTATCCGCTCATACGGGTATTTGATACCGACTTTGCGCCCAGTGCCGAACCCAAAACCGAAGTTGCAGGCAAATGGGAAGTGGTATCGCCTAAAACTGTAGGGCATATATCGGCAGCAGCTTATTTTTTTGCACGCGACCTGCAAAAAAAGATCAAGATACCCATAGGTTTAATTACTACATCTTTTGGCGCCAGTACAGCCGAGGCATGGACACGTAAGGAAGCATTGCAGGCTAATCCAAAAACTAAATACCTGGTTGATAACTTTGAGGCTAAACTGGCAAAATACCAGGCAGATACAGTAGGTAAAGCGGCATATCAGGTAGCGTATGCGAAATGGAAAATTGAATCTGCCAAAGCAAAAGCCGAAGGTAAAGATGAAGTGCGTGGCCCTAAAAACAACGACCCTGTTCGCGACCAACATAATGCATCTGTTTTGTGGAACGGTATGGTAGCACCGCTTATTCCCTATGCTATTAAAGGCGAGATATGGTACCAGGGCGAATCAAACAGCCCTACAGCAAGTATATTCGGGGATATTAATGAAACTATGATAACCGACTGGCGCAAGCAATGGGCACAAGGCGACTTTCCGTTCATCTATGTTCAATTAGCTAATATTGGTAAATCAGTAGAAGATGTACCGGCAAAAGGCGGACAAGAAGCTGTTAAACGTGAAGCTCAATTGCAAAACCTATCTATACCAAATAGTGCCATGGTATGCGCTATAGATAACGCCGACCCCTTAAATATGAACAATGTACATTGTAAAAATAAACAAGCCATTGGCTACAGGCTTGCTTTGGCTGCACAGGCAATAGCTTACCATATTAATACACCCTATTCTGGCCCGCAGTATGATAAAATGGAAGTAAAAGGCAACACCATACGTTTGTACTTTAAACATACCAATGGTGGTTTAATAACCCGCAATGGCAGCCTGGATGGCTTCGCCATTGCGGGGCAAGATAAGAAGTTTGTTTGGGGTACCGCTAAAATCGAGGGTAATACCATCGTGGTTTCTAATACCGGAATTGAAAAGCCTGTTGCGGTGAGGTACGCCTGGGGTAATAACCCACCTACCAGTTTATATAACGGCGCAAACTTACCGGCAATCCCATTCCGTACTGATAATGATTAGCCAATAGCAAGGCGCTAAATAATTTAATGGTATAAGGATTGCTATGCATAGTTTATAATTTATAAACTATGATTAATCTGACTACCAAAAGAATTTTAAGACCGGTTTTGGCTCTTGCTGTTTTAGTTACAATCTTTACTTTTCAAGCCTGCCGGAAAAAGAAAGCCCGGTCGGACATGGGTAAAACTTTGTACGATAAAACCCATAATAAAGTATTTAAAGATATTACGCCGGAAGCCTTTGCGCCCATATTCCAACAGGCTTTAGCGGCTCAAAAAGCCAAACTGGTTAATCCAAAACTCATTACTGCATGGTATGAACAAAACGATTACGACCCTGCCTTTGTAATGGAGCATTTGCCGAATGATGATCTGAAAACTTTTGTCGGCTATCTTGATCATTCAGAAGAGCACGGCCTTGATTCTGTTATGTTTCAAACCGCTAAAATAAACGCCTTACTGGCTAAGTTTTACAGCAAAGAGGCCATTAAAAATACTACTGAGGCTTACCAGGACATGGCGCAATTGGAAATATTGGTTGCCAATGCCATGATCAATTATTCGAATGCCTTGCAGTTTGGCGTGATGAATCCGCGTAAGATATACGCCAATTATTTTACCAAAACCAAGCGCCCCGATAGCGCATCAATGCTCAGGGTATTTAATGTTCATGATTTTAAAAGCTACCTGGATAGCATCCAACCTAAAGGGCCTCAATATGTTGCATTACAAAATGCTTTAAAGAGCGGCAAAAATGCCCCCGGTATGTCAAAGGAAGAAACCCAACGCATATTGGTTGTTAATCTGGAGCGTTTACGCTGGAAGAACAAGCCCACCGAAAACAAATATGTTATTGTTAATATTCCTGATTTTCAACTGGATGTGGTTCAGGATGGCAAGTCAATCATGAATATGAAAGTTTGTGTTGGCGAAGGACGAAATAAAGACCACGCAAATACTTTGGTTGATTATGATGAAAGTGATAAGGTTGACAGGCCGTTCTCGCACGAGACACCGCAACTGAACAGCATGATCTACGTTGCCGAAGTTAACCCGGTATGGAATATCCCATCAAGTATCGCCGTAAAAGAGATCATGGGGCTGGCAATGAATGACCGCTATTACTTGTCAAATAAAAACATTGACGTATACAAAAATGGTCAGAAAATTGAGGATAGCGAAACTATTAATTGGGACGACGTAAAAAAAGATCCTGACTCTTATTCTTTTAAACAACAACCGGGCGCCGATAACGCATTAGGTAAAGTTAAATTCCTGTTCCCTAATGCAACCAATGTTTACCTGCATGATACACCAGCACAACTGCCTTTTAAAAAGGATATGCGTGCTGTTAGCCACGGTTGTGTACGGTTAGAAAAACCGCTTGATTTTGCCAAAGCCATGTTTGGCGATGGAGATAAGTACGATACCATTGCAAAGGATATGAGCGAAGATAATGCTACCCCTACTCAATTAATGTTGCCCAAAAAGGTACCGGTGTATTTAACCTATGTTACCTGTTGGGCAGACGCTAATGGGGTTATACAGTTCCGCCATGATGTTTATGCGTTGGATATTGTACTGTATGGCCATATGAAAAAATTCTTTTCTGCATAAGATTTGACAACTTTTAGAAGTTGTTAAATCTATTCAAATAAAAAAGCCCCGGTAACCATCGCGGTAACCGGGGCTAAAAAAAATCACTTCCTAAAATTATAATGAAGCGTTTAACGCTGTTGCGTTTACAGGATTGCCAAACGAAAAGTTTGCTGCAAGATCCTGGTTTAGGTATTTTGAGTTATAACTGCTATCATTCGCATTAATAAATAATACAGTTTTTCCTTTTATAGTATTGATAACCTGGTTTACCACCGATGGCGATACTGCAGGGCAACCCTGGCTTCTGCCTAAGCGGCCCAAAGCATTTATTGAACCCTGGCTAACATAAGGTGCTGCGTGTACTACAATATCACGGTTGTTGGCTTGGTCGTTAAAACCTTCGTCCATACCATCTAAACGTAGTGATACGCCATGTTTACCGTTATAAACATTATTGGTTACGTAAAAGCCAAGGCTGCTTTCAAACGAATCCTTTTGGTTTGAAAAACGGCAGGGCACGTCTTCGCCACTCCCATTTCCATGAGCTACCCATGTGTTTAGCAATAGCACCTTTTTGCTCAGGTCAACTATCCACATACGTTTTGATTTACTCGATTTGTTGAAATCAACTACTGTGATAACCGAACTGTTTGCCGATAACTTATTGGCCATTTTAAGATTAAAGTAACCTGTAACCGCTTTTTCAAATACAGCCTCATCAAGTCCTGCTTCATTTAAGCGTGCTGTGGTGAAAATATCAGCCACATAACTACTAAACATTTTTGTGCTTGTGTTGGCTAATGAATCGGAAGATGTTTTTGATTTTGGGCCGCCAAATTTATCCGACGTCCAACTGATGATAATAAAGGCTAAAACGATTGTGGCGCAAATTTGCCATAAAGAGTTTTTTCTCATACAATAATCAAAATAGTTTAATTAATAGTTTATGTTCTTTTACGGAAACGGTGATCAAAATGTTTCGCCTCCTTTATCGGCCTGAAAGAAACATTTAATCTTAAATTACCAACCAAAACAATCGGTGTAATTTATTTAACTATTAATATAACGAAGTACTTTGTAGATTATTGTATGAGTTGTATTACCCGAACAGATTACTGCTTAAATACCTGTCGCCCCTATCGCAGGCGATAAAAACGATAACACCATGTTCAATCTCGCGGGCTACCTGCAACGCGGCCGCGCATGCGCCCCCACTGCTCATTCCGGCAAATATGCCTTCCTTTTTAGCCAGCAGGCGCGTCATTGCAGTAGCATCAGCTTCTGATATGTCTATGGTACGGTCAACGCGCGTAGCATCAAATATTTTTGGCAAATAAGCTTCGGGCCAGCGGCGTATGCCGGGTATTGATGAGCCTTCAACAGGTTGGCAACCTACAATCTGTATATCAGCATTTTTCTCTTTAAGGTAACGGGAGTTACCCATAATAGTACCGGTAGTACCCATCGAGCTAACAAAATGAGTTATCTTACCCTCGGTATCCTTCCAAATTTCAGGGCCTGTAGTTTTATAATGGGCCATATAATTATCAGGATTGGCAAACTGGTTCATTAAATAGAATCCCTTGGTAGCACCCTTCTCTTCGGCATAATCGCGACATTTTTCAATATCATCAAGCAAGGTAACTTTTGCACCAAAAGCCTCCATAATAAGGGTGCGCTCCCGGGTTGAGTTAGATGGCATTACCAGTTCAATATCAATGTGATATAAGCTGGCCATCATAGCTAAAGCAATACCGGTATTACCGCTTGTAGCCTCAATAAGTTTAGTACCGGGCTTAATATCCCCCCGTTCAATCGCGCTGCGTATCATATTCAGTGCAGGCCGGTCTTTCACGCTGCCACCGGGGTTGTTACCCTCCAGCTTGGCATAGATCTTTACGTTCGGATTCGGGTTTATATTCTTTAATTCTGCAAGCGGTGTGTTACCAACCAGGTCTATTATGCCAGCCATTACTAATCGTTATTTACTAATACAGTTATTTCGGGTGTGTGGTACACGGTAGATCCGGGCGCTATGCTTTTAGTTAGCCACACGTTACCCCCTATTACACTATTTTGGCCTATTATTGTTTTTCCACCCAGTATGGTAGCACCCGAATAGATCACAACGCCATCTTCAACAGTGGGGTGGCGTTTGGTATTGGCCATACTTTTATCAACACTTAAAGCACCCAGCGTAACGCCCTGGTATAGTTTTACATTATTACCAATTTCGCAGGTTTCGCCAATAACAATACCCGTACCATGGTCAATGTGAAAATATTCTCCTATTTGTGCCCCGGGATGTATATCTATACCAGTATGTGAGTGCGCAAACTCTGTAAGTATACGTGGCAGTAAGGGAACAGCTAATAAATGCAATGCGTGTGCCATACGATAAAACATTATCGCATAAAAGCCCGGATAAGTACGTATCACCTCAAATTCAGTTATCGCAGCCGGATCTCCATTAAATATGGCTTGAATATCGGTATTTAATATCTCGTATAGCTTAGGTATCTGGTTGAAGAACTTTTGGGCAACTTTGTCATTATTGCAATTGCTGCATGCCTGGGTAGCATTCATTATTTTGCATAACTCATCCTGCAATACAGCAAATTCATCTTTAATTTGTTGTGCCGATGTAAAGCTATATTTGGCCTGCTCCGGAAACAACAAGTGAATAACGCGATGTGCCCAATCCGCTATCTCCTGGTTTGAAGGTACAGCTTCAACAAGTCGTTGTTTTTTTAAAATATGTTCGTAAAAATCCTTGTCCATTATATATGTACCCTACCGTTTTACTATTTTACGGTACAAGTTTATGAAAAAGAATGTTATTGATATGTAAAAGGATTTTTTAGTGTGATTATACTATCGTACAACACTCACACTACCTGATTGCCTGATATCTATATTACTATAATTATCGTGCCCGTTAAATAACCAATAATAGGTGCCAACGGGTACATATTTGTTATATGATTTAGCATCCCAGTATTTTGTAGGATCGTTAGTTTCAAATAATAACTTACCGTAAGAATTATATATTTTGAATGATTTTAAAGTAACGTAAAATGGTACATTAAACTTATAACCATCGTTAACGCCGTCGCCGTTGGGTGTAAAAACATTGGTGCTAAAATCAATAGGTGGTGGCGGGTTCACTACTACTTTTACAGCATATACATTATAACAGCCATGTATATTTGTAGCCTTTATATAATACGTAGCTGTACGGTCAACAATAGAATTAGGTAGTTGCCTGGTAAGTGTTGTATCTCTCCAAAAGGTGTAAAAAACATCTGTTTGCGGGGTAAATGTAGTTTTGAGGTCGGTTACTGTAGGATAAACAACCGGAGCCGGGTTGGTAACTATAATTGGTGCCGGCGGTGCAAAAATACTAACATCAACAGGTTTGATTACATCACAACCATTACTTGTTGTGGCACAAATATAATAGGTACCGGTTTGGGTAATGGCATTTGGGTTTGTTAATGGTTGGGTTTTCGCCGCATCCAGCCAATAGGATATTTTAAAATCAGATGAGCTGCCCGCGGTAACTAAGGGTGAAGTAATATCAATACTTATACAACCGGGTGCAAGCGCGTTAACTACCAGTTTAGGCAACTTATTTACAATTACCTTTACCGGTTTAATTGCCTCACAACCAAAAGTGGTGGTCGATTTAATATAATATGTCCCCGAGGAATCAATAGCCGTAGGGTTATTAAATTTTATAGTGGCTTTATCATCTTTCCAATATGTAAGGATAGATCCTGAGTTACTTCCGGTAATAACCGAGGGATCGGTTATATCAACAGTAGCAGGTTGGCACACTGCCGGCGGATCGGTAATGTTTAAAAAAGACTGCCCCACAAACACCACTACAGGTTTTACTGCAGAGCAGCCACCCGGTGTGGTGGCTTTAATATAGTAAGTGCCACTTTTTGTAACAGCTTGCGGACCTAACAAACTACTATTGCATGCAGCATCGGTGTAATAAGTATAAGTAAAATTAACGTTGCTGCCTGATGTGATGGCCGTATCTGTTAAGTTTACCGATGGTGATGTGCACTGCATAATGGTATCTTTTACTTTTAATACCAATGGCTCGCTTTGACGGATGGTGGTAGTTATCACATCCTCGCAACCTATGCCGGGGTAAGGTACTATCTTTACGCTGTAGCTTGAACCTATGGGCGCTGCCGGTGTTAGCGTTAAGGTATTCCCCCTGCCTATCACTTTCGAAAAATCTTTATCATTATACCAATAGTACTCCTGGAAACCCGAAGGGGCAGATAATACCGTTTGGCTGCTGCTAACTATTCCCGGGCAATATACGTTTCCCGAAACCGGCGATGTACAATTTTGATTAACATCAAGATAAACGTAACCAAAATGCCCGCCGGGAGAACAATCATTTGTTGTAAACTCAAGCCGTAGCGTTTTTCCTTCTAAACCCAATAAGTTAAGGGTTACAGCCGACCAATCCTTGTATAAAACAGAGTTGCCTGCCGGCGATGGTAAAAATCCCGGTAAGCTGGCACTCGCTTCAAAATTAAAAGCACCGCAAGTAACATATTGATTATCAGTAATATTAAAAACATTTGCCGTAAAGCGTGGTTGCTGTAATGGTGTATGGTTGGGGTTTTGAAAAACTACTGCGTAATAATATATCAAGCTAAAATCAGGGTCGTTGGCGGGTACTGTAAAAGTATACGTAAGCTGTTCTGCTTGTGCACCGGTACTGCTGTTACCCAATCTTACGCAAGCGCTGCTGCCATTGGGGCTTGCAATTAAAAACCTACCATAGGGATCAGTTGCATGGTCTTTAGCATAAAAAATTGTTTGCCTTCCATCAACCAGTCCCGGCACATCAATTGTGATCACCCCGGTATTTGCCACTTTACCCGTGCCGCCGTCCCAATTGGTAAAATCGCCAAAATCAAACCCAATATTTATTGGGCATTGTGCAAAAGCAATGCTTGTAATCAGCATGAAAAATATCCCTGTAAGGGATACCTTAAACTTATACATTGAAGTAGTTTTTTTTCAAATGGTTATTGAGTAAGCTCAAAATTAATAATTTAAACACAAAGTGTTAACTACTAATTCCTGTTTTTCCACAATTCGCACCAATTAAAAAAAATCAAATGCTTCTTAACCGGTACGTTTTTCCTTTCAGCGTATTAAACGTTGTTAAATAACCAATATTACTTTTAACTGATTTTATTGTTATACCTGCTATGCTAAGCGGTGTAAGGGTACGCAATTTACAAACCCCTCCTATTTGTGATGTTATAGTTGCCGATATTAATTTGTGGTTTTTCCAGCTTATAGCAACATTAAAATCACCCCGCGCCTTTAATCCTTTTATCGAGCCTGTCGCCCATTCATCCGGTAAGGCAGGTAACAGGTCTATCTCGCCAAGGTGGCTTTGCAACAGCATTTCAGACATGCCCGAAACACCGCCAAAGTTTCCGTCTATCTGGAATGGCGGGTGCGCATCAAACATGTTGGGGTATGTGCCTGAGCCGCTGCCTACATAGTTTTCAGTAGTGCTCCCTCCTGCCGCATGCAGCAAGTCGCGTACCAGGCCGTAAGCGTGGTTTCCATCAAGCAAGCGTGCCCAAAAGTTTATTTTCCAGGCCAGACTCCAGCCTGTACCGGCATCGCCACGCAGTTCCAGTGTTTTTTTTGCAGCATTGGCCAGATCGGGAGTTGTAATAGGTGATATTTCGCGGCCTGGATGCAAACCAAACAAATGCGATACATGCCTGTGATGCGAATCAACATCTTCCCAGTCTTTATACCACTCCTGCAGGTTTCCTTTCTTGCCGATGTGTAACGGATATAATTTATCGCGTTTGGCGATGATCAGATCGCGGAAAGCATTGTCATTTCCTAAAATATTGGCCGCATCTATAATATTGGTGAACAGGTCCCATATGATAGACATATCCATTGTAGTGGCTATGGATACGCTTCCCTTCTGTCCTTTATCATCAATAAAATCATTTTCGGGCGAAAGTGCCGGTGCGGTTACCAATAAGCCATTTTTATCTTCAACCAACCAACTTAAACAAAATTTGGCCGCTCCTTTCATTAACGGATAAGCAGTTTCTTTCAGGAACTTTTTATCGCCGGTGTATTGATAATGTGTCCATAAATGTTGTGACAGCCATGGCGATCCCATCGACCAGTTGGCCCATTTCGGGTCGCCCTTCATATCCCCAACAGGGTTTGATAATGCCCATATATCACTATTATGGTGTACCGCCCAGCCATCGGCATGGTAAAACTCTTTTGCAGTAGCCGCACCCGTTACCGACAGGTTTTTAATGAAAGCCAGCAAAGGTTCATGCATCTCCGAAAGATTAGCTACTTCGGCAGGCCAGTAATTCATCTGTACATTAATATTGGTGGTGTAATTTGAGCTCCATGGCGGACGAACGATATTATTCCAGATACCCTGCAAATTGGCAGGCACACCACCCGGCCGCGAGCATGATATAAGCAGGTAGCGCCCGTAATTGTAATACATGGTCTCTAAAGCCGGGTCTTTAGCTCCTTTTGTATATCCTATTAATCGCTGGTCGGTTGGCATAGCCGCGTTGGCATTATCAGCCGGGGCTTCTAATTGGAATGCTACACGGTTAAAGTATTTATGGTAATCGGCAACATGAGCGTTAAACAACATGTTCCAATCTTTTTTGATTGCAGCATTTAAATAGTTTTCGGCAAGTTTTACTTCATCCTTACCATCCGTATCCGGCGATCTGTCAAAACCATTAAAACTGGTAGCGGCAGACAGGAATATGGTAACATTTGTACCACCTTTTACAGTGATACCTGCCGTGTCGGTAGTTATTACACCATCACCTAAAGCTCTGGATAATAACACATAGCGCATACCCTGGTGGCCCAGGCTATCAGTGTACATCACAGGTGTCTTGTTGTATTTAACGTATGACGGATCAGCATGAAACGGCGCATGTCCGTTCATGGAAATTTCACTTGAACTAATTACCGAATTTTTAAATTGGATTGGGCTTTTGGTATTCACCTTAAAATTGAGCGCGCCGGGTTTGTTGGCTGTAAAGCGCATTACAATAACCTGATCGGGTGCCGATACAAATACCTGGCGGGTAAATTCGGTGCCGTCAATAGTAAAGCGGGTGGTTGCTATGGCATCGGCAATATTCAGATCACGGTAATAAGCCGTAGGGCTGCTTTCCTTAAAATCCTGAGTAATTACCAGGTCGCCCAGAGGCTCGAAAGATTCTGAATATACGCCCTGCAACTTGCGGGCAAGCTGTGCGGCTTTACCGTAGTTTTCTGCAAATAAGGCTTCTCGTGTTTGCCCTAAAAAGGTATATGCATCAGGGTTAACATTGTGTTTTACAGGGCCGCCTGTCCACAAGGTACTTTCGTTCAACTGTATTAACTCGCTGTTTACACGGCCAAAAATCATGGCACCCAAACGGCCATTACCTACAGGCAGGGCTTCTGTCCACACTTTTGCAGGTTGTTTATACCATAGTGTAGTATTATTTTGACAAAGGCCCGTAAAGGGTAATGCCAGTATGGCAAATAGCAGCTTGTTTTTCATAATAATGTATAATGGTTACAATTGAGCAGGGAAAATAGCATATATTTCATCAACAAACCCTCCTGTACTGTTATGATTTAACAGTGCTTTTTAAAAAACACGTGTTAGTTTAACACCAAACATATTATATTTACGAACATAAACCTATTGTTTAATATAACACTGCAATTTCCCCATGTATAAAAAGCTTAATGTTTTTATAGCCTTATTGTGCTTTGTATTTTTATCAAACTATGGCAATGCCCAAATAAGGCTGCCTAAAATCATCGCTGATAATATGGTACTGCAGCGCAATCAGCCTGTACCCGTTTGGGGATGGGTTAGACCCGCACAGCAAGTTAAAATAAACTTTTCCGGGCAAACAAAAACAGCGGTAGCTAATAGTGAAGGCTATTGGAAAATAATGCTTAACCCTATGCCTGCCAATGATAAGGATCAGCAAATGATCATCACATCAGACACCAGTAAAATAATATTAAAAAACATATTGATAGGCGAAGTTTGGTTTTGCTCGGGCCAATCAAACATGGAGTATAGTATGAAACTGATGAAGGGTTATACTAAGCCGGGTAAAGGTATTGATAGCGCTGAGCTGGAGTTGTCTGTAGTTAACCCTAATATCCGTTTGTTTAAGGTTGAGAAGGTTTACAGTTTGCCCGATGTTACTACTAAAAGCTGGAACATATCAGCAGGCACTGCGTTAGAAGAGTTTTCGGCTGTTGGTTATTATTTTGCTAAGAACGTTTATGCTAAGCTCCACATCCCGATAGGAATGATCGAAGCATCATGGGGTGGCAGCCGCATTGAACCCTGGACACCGCCTTACGGTTACGCCGCATCTGCTGCTTTTAAAGCCGAAAGCACGTTAGATCCGATGGTTGTTGATAGCTCGGCAGTAGGTAAAATGTACAAAAGCATGGTACACCCTATTGCTCCGTATGCTTTGCATGGCTTTTTATGGTACCAGGGCGAATCGAACTGTATGATAAACGAAAAAGAAAACCGCTATGTTGATAAGATGCAGGCTTTAATAGATAGCTGGCGCAAAGAGTTTGAAGCTCCAAAAGCTTCTTTTTACTCGGTACTTATCGCCCCATACTATTATACCAAACGTAAAGACCACGTGCCGCATACCACCGAAACATTGCCGGAGTTTTGGGAACAGCAAATAGAATCGACAAAGATACCTTACAGTGATATTGTAAGTGTAACCGACCTTGTTGATAATTTTAGCAACATACACCCATCTTATAAATGGGAAGTTGGCCGCAGAATGGCGCTTGTTGCTTTAGCAAAAGATTATAATTATAAAAATGTAGTTTATAGTGGCCCACGCTATCAAAAAATAGAAATAAAAGACGGCAAAGCTATTTTGTACTTCAATAATGCTACCGGCTTAAAAAGCAGCGACGGGCAGGCGCTAAATTACTTTTCGGTTGCGGGTGCCGATGGCAATTATATGAATGCGGATGCTAAAATTGAAGGCAATACGGTTGTAGTATCATGCTTATTGGTACCTAAGCCCAAAAATGTAAGGTTCGCGTGGACAGAAACCGCCACCCCAAATTTAGTAAATGCCGCGGGCCTTCCCGCTTTCCCGTTCAGAACAAGCAAAAAATAAGCAAATAATTATAAGTGTTAATATGTAGCCCGGGCAATGTATTTGCCCGGGCTTTTTTTGTTTCATAATATTTTGATCAGCATATAGTTATAGCAGATAATACCTATCTTGTTAAACAATTAATAAGCATCCCCGGCTTAATTGTCTTTCACCCAATTATTACAACCATATTAAGGAGAAGCCGAAAACCTTTAACAGAGTAGGCGTCAAAAATTTTCAAAAACAAATCATCATGAAAAAGTTATTAATAATAACCTTTGTTTTAAGCCTTTCTATTTTTACAGTAAAAGCCCAGGATACCTGGACACAAGGGTACTTAACCGGATGGACAGCCGTAAACGTTGGGCCGGGTGGCATTAATTTAGTCACCACATCTGACGTTGATATAACAGGAGTAAATAATAATGGATGGACATTGATATACCTTTCTGTTTATGCCGATGTGAATACACCCGATGGCGATTTTGGCTACTTTAATAAAGTAGGCCCGGATTATTTACCAACCCAGGGAATAGCCTACCCTGCGATTGATTATCCTGATAATACGGTTCAAATTAATAACCCGGTGCCATCAACAACGTATTATACTATAAACTTTCAGTACTACGCTGTATACCAGGATAGCAGTTTGAATTTACATTACGACTATATAAACCAAACTATATTGTAGCGTAAACTGTGGTTGTAGTAAGGGTAACCACTTTAAGTTTGTCTTAAAGTGGTTTTTTTATTTATACCACTGCCGACTCGCAGCAATAAGTAGGCACTATGCCAAGCGAGTTAATGCGTAATTCGGCGTCACGCTGTAAGGTATTACCTGTAAATACCAACATGGTATCCAAACCAAACTTGTTGCCGCCCAAAATATCAGTAGTCAGGGTATCTCCTATCATCAGGATATCCTTTTTACCTACACCCGGAAAACTCTCGCGAACAAGATCATAAGCGAACATAAACATCTGCGAATCGGGCTTGCCGAAGCGGATAAAACGTTTGCCCACAATACTTTCCAACATACTGGCAATACCGCCAATGGCTATTGATATTTCGTTGGCATTTAATGGGTATGATCCGTCGGTATTAGCCACAATGCAAGGGATATTACGGCGGCGCAACAGGTTAACGGCTTTATTTAGGTCTTTAAACCAATCGTATCCTTCATCATCAAGCAATACCAGCGCGTTTACCTGGTTAATATTGGTTTCATCAACAGCGCCTACAGGTAGTGTATGTAAACCCGATGATTCGATATAATGAGCAGAGTTTGGTGTTCCCAAATAGGCAACAATACCGTCATGCACTTTCAGATCAAGGTACTCCTTTGCCAACATACCCGATGATATTACGCAATCTTCGCGCACAGCATGGAGCCCCATTTTGTGAAAGCCTTGCGCCAACTGCAGCGGACTGCGCGATGCATCGTTGGTAACAATGTAGTATTTTTTCTTTTGCTCTTCCAGGTAATCCAGTGTTCTGTCAACTCCCGGTACCAGGCCTTCGTAGTTTTTTATTACACCAAAGGCATCAAAAAATATAACTTTATACTGATCAATAATCTCTTTAAAATTCCGGGTTTCTATCATTCGGGGTTAGGTTAGGCTGAGTGTAATTAATGGTGTGTTAATTCGGGGTATTTATGCCAAGCGCAGTAATTATCTTTTCGGCATCAAATTCCTTTTCAATTGATGGCAGGTAAATATTAAGTGCCTCGGTACGGAGCTTTTTGGCGTATTGCTCGTTAAAAAAGTAGCGCCCGTCTTTTATCACATAATTCAGGATAAAAAAGCGGTAAGCGTCTTTCATAAAATGTATTTCGGGGGCTGTTAAAGGATACTCTTTATGGTACTCTTCTAAAAACATCATAAAGCGCTCTTCCATCATCGGTCCTATTACATAACTGAATACGGTTCGGTCGCCGGCATTGGATACTACCCTGCTCAAAAAGTAAAAATCCATCATGCGGCTACTCATCCTAAACCAATCATAATCCCAGCGCGAGTAGAGCTGCACTTTATCATTAACCGAAAAATTACCTATATTCCAATCAATAAATACAGGGATAGTACCCAAAGAACCTACCGCGTTGTATTTGGTGCGGTTTTTCATAAACACATCGCAATGCTGCCTTAACATGGTTACCTGCTCGGGTGTGCCAAATTTATCGGGCGTTTTTTCCAATTGCTCTATCAGAATACGAATATCCGTACCCAGCGTTTTTGAAGATTTTGGTAAGTTTTTAATGCGAAAACAGGCTTTATGAAACTTTGCCATTTGTGTTCCCAGTGTCCTGATATGGTGCTCTTCCAGGCGGCGCGGCAAACGCTGATCAATACGTACAGGATTATAAAATACTACCCAGGCATCTTCTTTGCGGTACCTGTGGCGATAGGTATAAACCCTGTTGTTTTTTAGTAATGATTTAGCGATGAGGTTTTCGAAGGGATAAAGCAGGTTGTTGGATAAGGTATGGATGATACGGTGATCTTCTTTAAAATTCTCGTACTTACCGTATTTAGATAATTTGGCGATGATGATATCATCGTCTTCAAACCGGATGCGGAATACATGGTTGGTTGATACCATAGCGCTGATATCGTCAATATCGCGTATCAGCTTAGATGCGTCATAACCCGCCCATGCCTTTTTTATGATTGAATGGTAGTTCATATTCTTTAACCACAGAGTTAACAGAGTTTTTCACAGAGAGACACAGAGCCTTTAATGTCCGTTAATTACCCTTTTAATTCCGTCTTTTAGCATAATACATTAAAATTTATTAGTAACCCTAATCGGTAATTTCCAAGTTTCATATAGGTTAGTGTTTGAGCGAGGTGAATATCATTAAGGACATCCACACTTTTCACTTCAATTACTATTCTATTCTCAACTAAAATATCAATTCTGTAGCCTACATCAAGTTTTACTTCTTCGAAAATAAGAGGCATCCCTCTCTCCTTCTCAACATATAAACCCGATTGAACTAATTTATAAAACAAACACTCCTTATAAGCACTTTCTAATAACCCAGGCCCTAAAGCCTTGTGTACTTCTATAGCTGCACCAATTATACTCCCCGAAATCTCATTATCAGTCATATATTCCCTCTGTGAAACTCTGTGCTTTCTTGCTCTGTTACCTCTGTGGTTAATTAGTTATCAAATAACCTCAAAATACCTTTTCAATTCCCAGTCGGTAACGTGTTTGGCGTATTGTTTGCATTCCCATAAACGTGTTTGTGTAAAGTGTTCAACAAAACCCTCGCCAAATAGTTCTTTGGCTATAGCCGACTTTTGCATATCCATACTGGCATCATACAGGTTTGAGCGTAACCTTCCGTTTTTAGTATCCAGGTAACCGTTACCTGCTGTTGGCGCAACATCAAGCTTTAATTTGTTTTTGATACCGTATAAGCCCGAAGCTAACGCTGCCGACATAGCCAGGTACGGATTACTATCAGATCCGGGTATGCGGGTTTCTAAACGGGTGTATTTTTTTGATGGGTGCAATACGCGTAAGGCGGCCGTGCGGTTATCAAAACCCCAGGTTATTGTTGTTGGTGCCCATGCGCCTTCAATAAGGCGTTTATAGCTGTTAATGGTTGGCGCGTACATGGGCAGCAAATGTGGCAGGCAATACAACTGCCCGGCAAGATATTGTTTCATTAAATCGCTCATGTTATGGGTATCACCTGCGCTGTAAAACAGGTTATCTGTTCTATTTTTATCCCACAAACTTTGATGGATGTGGCCACTGCAGCCCGGTAAACTCTCGTTCCATTTGGCCATGAATGATGCCATAATGCCGTGTGCGCCTGCTATCTCTTTTACCGCAGTTTTTAACAGTGCAGCCTTATCCGCAGCAGCCAAAACATGATCGTGCAAAATGGCGGCTTCATAAACACCGGGGCCTGTTTCTGTATGTAAGCCCTCTAAAGGGATATCAAATTTCTCTAACTGGTTAAACAGCGCGTAATAAAAATCGCTCTGTTGCGATGTACGTAAAACAGAATAGCCAAACATACCGGGTGTTAGTGGCTGTATGTTGGTAAAGCTTTTATCTTGTAATGATTGTGGTGTTTCTTTAAAATTGAACCACTCAAACTCTTGTGCAAACTCAGGGTGGTAGCCCATATCTTCACATTGTTTGGTAATGCATTTTAACAAACTGCGCGGGCAGGCATGCAAATCATCACCATTGGCTTTGCTAAAATCAGCAATAAAAAAAGGTATATCATTTTGCCAGGGAATGTTGCGCATAGTTGATACATCTATCCGGCATGGCCTGTCGGGGTAACCGGTATGCCAGCCTGTTAAATCAACATTATCATAGCAGCTATCACTGCTATCCCAGCCAAAAACCACATCGCAAAAACCGTAACCATCATCAAGGCCGTCAATAAATTTTTGAGTGTGAATAATTTTGCCCCGCAAAACACCATCTATATCCGCGAAAGCGAATTTTATTTTATGTATATTATTATCTTGTAAATACTTAACTATCTGATCTTTATTCATAACAATATGATGCAAAGCAATTATTTAGGTGGCTGCAAATATAAGCTAATCCAATTTACGAAATAATGATGGGATATTGCGCTGTGAATGAAAATTTAAGGCAAAAAAAAATCCCCTGAATTTACATCCAGGGGATTTGTTATCTATGTTAGATCAGCTTACAATTTTGCTGATTTTACAGTTTTGATGATAACCGCAGCTACTTTGTACGGATCGGCAGCCGAGTTAGGGCGACGATCTTCTAAGTAACCATTCCAGCCTTTTTGTACTGTGTAAAGCGGGATACGGATAGAAGCACCACGATCAGATACACCGTAGCTGTAATCGTTGATTGAAGCAGTTTCGTGTTTACCTGTTAAACGTTGCTCGTTATCAGCACCGTAAACAGCGATATGCTCAGCAACAACTTCTTTCGGACGGAAAGCTTCTAATATTTTAGTGTAAGTTTCTTTGCTGTTCGCAGTTCTCAAAGTAGTGTTCGAGAAGTTAGCGTGCATACCAGAACCATTCCAGTCTAACTGACCTAATGGTTTGCAATGCCAGTTGATAGATACACCGTAAGTTTCGCCTATACGCTCTAATAAATAACGTGCAACCCAGATCTGGTCGCCTGCTTCTTTAGCACCTTTAGCAAATATCTGGAACTCCCATTGACCGGCAGCAACTTCAGCGTTGATACCTTCAACATTTAAACCAGCCTCTAAACATACATCTAAGTGTTCTTCGATGATATCGCGACCGAAAGCATTGTTAGCACCTACTGAACAGTAGTAAGGGCCTTGCGGACCTGGGTAACCACCTTCAGGGAAACCTAACGGTTTGTTGGTTTTTGGATCCCACAGGAAATACTCCTGCTCAAAACCAAACCAAAAATCGTTATCATCATCCTGGATCAAAGCACGGCCGTTAGATTCGTGTGGCGCGCCTGTTGAGTCAAGTACTTCGCACATTACTAAGTAAGCATCTTTTCTTTGTGGATCAGGGCAAAGGAAAACCGGTTTCAGGATACAATCAGATGAACCACCTGGTGCCTGCTCAGTTGAAGAACCGTCGAAGCTCCAGTTTGGAAGGTCTTCTAATTTACCACTGAAATCTTTTTCAATTTTTGTTTTGCTGCGAAGGCTTTGTGTTGGTTTGTAACCATCAAGCCAAATGTACTCGAGTTTTGTTGCCATTGTTTAATTGTTTTGTAAAGCTTGCTTCAAATATGTGATTTTTATTAGAGATATTGCAAATATAAATGCGAATTTATAAAAACTTTTCTTTTTTTCAGAAAAATCTATAGAAATAATCTACTTAGTAGACTGAAATTTTTACTTTATGGTATTTTCAATACAAATGGCGTACTTTTTTAGTTAAAACACAATTAAATGCGCTATAAAGCGCTAAAAAACTATTGTTTTTTGTGATTTTCATCATACTTTGTAATTCTCGCAAAAAGCCCGGCAAAAACACTGGTAAAAATGTAATTTCCTTAAAAAAAATAAATTCACCTTTTCTATCCGTTGCCCATTACTCATTTTTTGAAAATGACACCTATGATTTAAAGCTAAGTTTAAAAAGTTATTTTTTTTGGATAAACCACTTAAATTTGCTCTCTTAGCAATATCTACACGTATAAATAATGAAGAGATTTTTAGCCAATTTTTTATCTGTTATATTAATACCATTATTGGCGCCTACCTATCTTTATATCATCATTCTATTCTTTTTCCCGCAAACAGCGCACGTTATTAATTTAAGTGATAAGTTGCTGGCTATTTTATATATAGCCTTAACTACTACCCTGCTGCCTTTTATAGTGGTGTTTATATTATATAAACGAAAGGTGATCTCAGACCTGACATTACACAGGCAGGAAGACCGTACTATCCCGCAGATATTTTCGTGCGTTATCTATTTAGGTATCTCATTGTTTTTGGTTAAACAGGTAGGTTTTAGCAACCCGCTTGCTTTATCAATGATAGCGGTTACCATTTCAGTTATGTTTTTAACCATTATTACCCCGTTTTGGAAGATAAGCACACACGCTTGTGGCGCCTGGGGTATGTTCGCTATTCTATATGTATTGCAATACCGTTTTTACGAAAGTAATTTTGTGATATTATATTATGTGATCCTTGCATCGGTAATAGGTGTTTGTCTGGCAAGGTTGTATTTAAAGGTGCACACACCATTACAGGTATTAGCAGGCAGTATTTTAGGAACAGCTATCGGTTTTTCGCTGTTTCATTTTTATCTGGCTTAAGCTACCATTGCGAATACGGGTGTATTGACAGGTTAGAATTAAAATAACGTTTATCGGCAGTAACTTCTTCACCCAACCATTCGGGTAGCTCAAAGGTTTCCGTTTCACTATTCAGTTCAATTTCGGCTATAAGCAAGCCTTTATTATCACCTGCAAATTCATCTACCTCCCATAGCTTACCTGCAAAGCGTACTTCAAAGCGTTTTTTGGTGATAACAGATCCGCAAAAGTCATTTAAGAGTTCTTCGGCATCGGCTAAGGATATTTCATATTCATATTCGCTGCGCGACATGCCGGATGATTTACCTTTAATGGTAATAAAACCTTGTTTATCGGCAACTCGTACCCTTACCGTTTTTTCCGGTTCTTTAACCATATAACCTTGCCTTAAATACTTAGGTACAGGTTTAGTTGCAGCATCCCACTTTTCAAGGTTTACCAGATATTTACGTTCTATCTCTACTCCCATAACGCTAAATTACGAAAGTGCGGCCTTCAATAGCTAATTCAGTGTTTGGGAATACAGACGAAGCTTCGTCATACAATTCGGTAAGTGTTTTATAGCGGGCTGAGAAATGACCTATAATGAGTTTTTTTACATTATTGATCCTTGCTGCTTCGCCGGCCTGGAAAGCTGTGGTATGGTGCGTTTCGTTAGCACGGTCGAGCATGTCATGTGCAAAGGTAGCTTCGTGGTAAAGTAAATCAACACCGTTTATCTGGTCAAAATAACTTTGATTGTATAGTGTATCCGAGCAGTAAGCATAAGTTTTGGGCTCTTCGGAGTTTGTGGTAAGTTCACTGTTAGGGTGTGTTGTGCCATCCAAAGCAAAAAAATCTGCACCGCGTTTTAAGGCGGGATAATACAACATAGGCACGTTTAGTTCTTCGGCCCTTTCTTTAATTATTTTACGCAGGCGGCGCTTTTGGCGGAAAAGAAAGCCTGTGCAGGGTATGCGATGATCAAGAATAATAGTCTCGACAGTAATATCCTGGTTATCTAATATTACTTCGCTCGCTTCCGTATTGGTTGGCTTGAATATCAGTTCGAAATGGAGTGTTGTTTGCGAATACTTCAACTGCATTTCAATGATCTCGATAAGCTGCGGCGGGCCAAACAAAGAGATGGGTTTTTTACGCCCGTTTAAATGTAATGACGAAAGCAAACCCAATAAGCCTAAATAATGATCGCCGTGCAGGTGGCTGATAAATATATAATCGATACGGCTGGCTTTAATATCAAAACGCAGCATTTGCTGTTGCGTGCCTTCGCCGCAATCAATAAGGTATAAGCGCTCGTTAATATTGAGTGCTTGCGCCGTTGGATTTCTGTTATAAATTGGTGTTGCCGAACTACTGCCCAGGATCGTTACATCAAACCTCATGTCCGGAAAAAAATAGAAAGAAATTATTTACCTCACTTCTCTGTTCAACCCTTTTTCGATCTCTTCCATAAAGATCAGGTCGATAGCTTCTTCGGTTTTATTAACTATTGCCAGCACATTATCTAATTGCGATATGGTTACTAACCTGGCAACAGAATCGGTTAAACCGGAAAGAATAAAACAACCATCGGCATTTTTACATAAACGATGGCCTACCAATAAACTGCTTAAGCCCGATGAATCAGCAAACTTGATGGACGAAAGATCTAAAATGATATTTCGTTGCCCTTCGGTATTCATCAATATCAATTCAGATTTTAGCTGAGGTGTTATGGACGAGTTAAGCTTTGTTTCATTCAGCTTAACCAATACATATTTCTCGTGTTTATCTACACTAAATTTCATTGTTTAAATTTAAGATGATAAAGATATATATTTTTACCTGCAATAAAAATAGGGTTAAAAATTACTTAATGCAAGCATAATATTTTGCTCCACCCTGTTTACTACATCTTTATTTTCGGGTTTTACAAACTTTTCGCCAATGATCTGCTGGTAAAGTTCAATATATCGTTCGGATATTGATAGCACTTTTTCGGGTGTCATCACAGGTACTTCCTGCCCTTCTTTACCCTGAAACCCATTTTCTATGAGCCACTGGCGCACAAACTCTTTTGATAATTGCTTTTGTGCCTCGCCTTTTTCCTGGCGCTCCTGGTAACCTTCTTTGTAAAAGTATCGCGATGAATCCGGCGTATGTATTTCATCTATCAAAAATATTTCATCGCCAACTTTACCGAACTCATATTTAGTATCAACCAATATCAATCCGCGTTTGGCAGCCATTTCTGTACCGCGTTTGTAAAGGGCGCGTGTATAAGCTTCAAGCTTAAGATAATCTTTTTCGGTAACAATGCCTTTGGCTAATATATCCCCGCGTGATATATCTTCATCGTGCCCTACGGCAGCTTTTGTTGTTGGTGTAATAATAGGCTCGGGCAGTTTATCATTCTCTTTTAAGCCTTCGGGTAAGGTTACGCCACATACTGTGCGCTTACCTAATTTATATTCGCGTGCGGCATGGCCGGCAAGGTAACCACGTATCACCATCTCCACTTTAAAGGGCTCGCAAATACGGCCAATGGTAACATTCGGGTCTGGCACGGCCAATACCCAGTTTGGTACAATATCGGCAGTAGCTTTTAAAAAGGTGGCGGCTATTTGGTTCAATACCTGCCCTTTATAAGGTATTGGTTCGGGTAAAACCACATCAAAGGCCGAAATACGGTCGGTAACAACCATAGCCAGGTATTTATTATCAATAGTATAAACATCCCTTACCTTACCTTTGTAAAAGCTGCTTTGGTTTGGGAAGTTGAAATGTGTTTCTTTTAATGCGTTCATGTGTTGGGTTGTTGGGTATTGAGTTATTAGGTTATTGAGTTGTTGGGTTATTGAAAAAACAACGAATAACCTTACTAACTAACTCAAAAACTTAGTAACTCAGCAACTTAATAACTAATCTTACTGTATATCCCCATAGGCAGATAATATCTTTCTTACCAGTTTGTGGCGCACCACGTCTTCGCCGGTAAGGTAAATAATATCTATTCCTTTTATGTCTGTTAATATTCTCAACGCGGTGTGTAAACCCGATTGTTGTTTTTTAGGAAGATCTATCTGGGTAACATCGCCGGTAACAATAAACTTTGCTGATGGGCCCATACGTGTTAAAAACATCTTCAACTGCATATCGGTGGCGTTTTGCGCCTCATCCAAAATAACAAAGCAATTATCAAGCGTACGGCCACGCATAAATGCCAACGGCGCTATCTCGATGGTGCGGTTCTCCAGGTAAGTTTTCAGTTTCTCCGCAGGGATCATATCATCCAATGCATCATATAAGGGGCGTAAATACGGATCGATCTTTTCTTTCAGATCACCGGGTAAAAAGCCGAGGTTCTCCCCTGCCTCAACTGCAGGGCGGGTAAGAATGATACGTTTAATTTCTTTGTTTTTTAAAGCGCGCACAGCCAGTGCAACAGCGGTGTAGGTTTTACCTGTACCTGCAGGGCCAATGGCAAACAAGATATCGTTGGTGGCGATAGAATCTACCATGCGGCGCTGGTTAGCCGTACGTGCCTTAACCATAATACCGTTAGGGCCAAATACGATCACCTCGCCGGTGGTTGATCTGTCGGCAGTTGCATCCGGCTCAGGCTCTTCTATGCTTGAACCTAATATGCGCGACAGGTCGTTACTATTCAGGCTGTCAAATTTCTCTACGTGCTGTATCAGTTTGTTTAGCTTGTCTTTGAACAGGTTTATCTCGTTCTCGTCGCCCAGTATTTTAACATCGCTGCCACGGGCAACAATTTTAAGTTTTGGATACTGTTTTTTAATGATCTCGAAATGATCATTATTAGCGCCCCATAATACTGCGGGGTTAATGTTTTCTATAGTTAGTTTTAATTCGTTCAAGCTATGGATTTTTTAAAAATGCAGTTTTTTATGGATTAAATTTGAATATTTGCACGCTGATTATTGCATGTACAAGATTAGTAAATATATTTCTAAAAATTAATGGCAATTATAACTTTAACTACTGATCTGGGCGACAAAGATATTTATCAGGCGGCGCTTAAAGGTAGTATTTTAAAGTTAATGCCAACCGTAACCATTATTGATATTACACATTCGGTCGCGGTGTTCAATGTACAGCAAGCTGCCTTTATTTTAAAGAACAGTTTCCATTATTTTCCGGATGATACGGTACACCTTATCGGGATAGATACCGTGTTTAGTGAACATACCCGTTATTTAGCTGTACGTTACCAAAATCAGTATTTTGTTGGGGCGGATAATGGTATCTTCTCGCTCATGTTTAATAAAGACGCGCAGGAGATGGTGGAGATCAATATTATGCAGGACCTCAAGTTTTTGCACTTTCCGCTGGCCGATATTTTTGTGAAGGCAGCATGCCATTTAGCCGAAGGTGGCGCGTTAACAGATATAGGCATCCCGGTAACGGAGTTTGAAAAGAAAATGAACCTGCAACCGGTGGTGGAGAAGAATGTGATAAAGGGTAGCGTTATTTACATCGATTCGTTCCAAAACGTAATTACAAACGTTACCAAGGAATTTTTTAACAAGGTACAGAACGGCAGGCGCTTTATTTTATATTTTAAACGCAATGAAACCATAACCACATTAAGCTGGCATTACAACGAAGTACCCGAAGGCGAAAAGCTGTGTATGTTTGGTATTAGCGATCATTTGGAAATTGCTATAAACAAAGGGAACGCAAGTGGGTTATTAGGATTGAACCTGGGCGATAGCGTGATCATCGATTTCCAGTAGTACTTAATTAACCATGAAAAAACTATTGATATGCCTTTTTCTATTGGCACCCCTTACATCCGTATTTGCAGTTAGCAATACCGATTCCCTTGTTTACCAGTTACAACGTAAAAAAATTAACGGATTGCTTGAAGAGCGTAGCCGCAAGTTTGGCCAATATACCCAAAGCCTCGACCAGCATACCGGCATATTTGGCTGGCAAACCAAAAAAGATATTAAACGCTCGGGCGAAATATTGATGGACATTGTGCAAACGGACAATAACATTTTTAAAGAGTTGAAAATATTGTTCGATTATAAGAATGTGCAGCAAACACAGGTGCAGCAACAATCACACGAATCTGAAAGCCAGCTTGCGGGTTATATGCTTACCATTAACAAATTACGCCAGCAAAACGAAATACTGGTAAAACAGCAAAACGACCAGGAGAGCGCATTGAAAGGCCGCCAAACTACTTTATATATCATTATTGTATTGCTTGTGTTTACGTCTGTTTTTATGTTTACCAAGCGAAACAGGATCAGGAAAAGATAACCGGCGTAAAAAAGTTAAAGTAATTTGATTGGGTATCCGTCTACCTGTTTAGTAGCAACAGGGTTGTACTCCATTGCATTGTCAATTTAAAAGTGCAGTCTGTCTATTTTTGCTATCTTTCAAACATAAAACACGGAATAACATAAATGGCCAAAGGAAATTATATAAGAGGAACAACTAAAGCGGACATCCCAAAAGCAAAACTAAATAAGGAAAACCTGCAGAAGTTTGGAAAACTGCTGAGTTACATAAAACCTTACCGGGGCAAGTTTATAGCGGGTTTTTTCTTTTTGGTGATGGCCAGCTTAACACAGTTGGCATTCCCGGCTTTTTTGAAGGCTCTGCTTGATGCTACACAAGGGCATTATAACGCAATAATACCCAAACAATTCAGGAGTTTGATGTATGTGGGCCTGGGTGCCATGTGTATTCAATTGATAGGTGCTGTAGTTTCCTTTTTTCGTGTTACTTTTTTTGTGCAGGTTTCTGAGCGGTCGGTGGCCGATATTCGGCGTGATACGTTTTTTAAGCTTATCACTCTTGACATGAACTTTTTTGCCAACCGACGCGTTGGCGAGCTGAACAGCCGTATCTCTACAGATCTGTCGCAAATACAAAGCGCCATCACCAGCACCTTTGCAGAAATGATAAGGCAAACCATAATTATTATCGGCAGTATCACATTTTTGGTTATCCTTTCGCCCAAATTAACATCAGTATTATTGCTCACCGTTCCGGTACTCATTATTTCGGCTAAATATTTCGGGCGCTTTATCCGGAAATTATCACGTGACACACAGGATAAGCTGGCAGAATCGGCCACTATAGTGGAAGAAACGCTACAGGGTATATCGAATGTAAAGGCATTTGTAAACGAAGCATACGAAGCAAAACGATATGTGGCTGTTATTAAGGATGTGGTAAAGTTATCTATTAAAGGCTCTAAATTCAGCGGGTTATTTTCATCGTTCATCACTTTTGTGATGTTCGGGAGTATCTTTTGTATGATATGGTACGGAGCCACGCTTATAGCAACCCCTGGTAGCGGTTTTGATTTTCCGGCCTTACTTGGTTTTATTTTATATGCCGCTTTTGTTGCGGCGGCCATGGGTAGTTTGCCCGAGCTTTATGCCAATGTGCAAAAAGCTATAGGCGCCAGTGAACGGGTATTGGAGATATTGGAAGAAAAAGGCGAAGACATTTCTATCCACGAAAGTGAGAACGTTATTAAGCAAAAAATTAACGGGAACCTGGCGTTTAATAACGTGAAATTCCATTATCCATCGCGGAATGAGGTGGAGGTATTGAAAGATATATCCTTTGAGGCTAAAGCCGGACAAAAGGTAGCCATTGTTGGGCCGAGTGGCTCGGGTAAATCAACCACGGCGGCCTTGATACTGCAGTTTTACCATCCGCAAAGCGGCGAGCTGATGTTTGATGGTAAGCCGGCCTCAGCTTATGACCTAACCGATATACGTAACCAGGTGGCTGTAGTACCGCAGGATGTAATGCTGTTTGGCGGCACCATACGCGAAAATATCGCTTATGGAAAACTAAGCGCTACCGAAGATGAAATTATAAGGGCGGCCAAACAAGCCAATGCTCACGAATTTGTGAGCGGTTTCCCGGAAGGGTATGCTACTATAGTTGGCGAGCGCGGCGTAAAGTTATCAGGCGGACAAAGGCAGCGTATAGCCATAGCCAGAGCTTTGCTGAAGAACCCGGCAATACTGATACTCGACGAAGCGACATCATCGCTCGATTCGGAGTCTGAACGTTTGGTTCAGGAGGCTTTGGAGGTACTGATGAAGAACCGCACATCGATTATCATAGCCCACCGCTTATCTACCATCCGCGAGGCCGACCAGATAATTGTACTGGAAAAAGGTGAGATCATAGAGAGAGGCAACCATGATGAGTTGGTGAAAAATGAAGGTGGTTTGTATAAGTACCTGAGTAGCCTGCAGTATGTAGCGGAAGCCCCCTAACCTCTGAAGGGGAATGAAATTTTATAATATGGAGGGAAATCCGTATATTGTATGGGTTGGCATACTTAGAAATGATGTGTGCAAATGTTCTTTAAGAAATACCAGTGAATGCCACGCTTGGGGTTCATTTTTTGTTTATTGTTGATAGAAATTGTTTACAAAAATATACCCATAAATACCCAAGGTTTTCGTGAAATGCATGGCGTTAAGCGCTAAACATCGGTTGGGTTGAAATTGCGAAATTGATAATTCAGGAAGTGAGATTTAGCTGAAAACACCCAAGAATACCCAAGGTTTTACCTGGTATTAGGTATTGTAATTATAAAAATGATAAAAATTAAATGTAAGATGTAAAGCGTAAGATGGAAGATGTATAAAAGGCGTGAATGAATATGCCTTCACATATTTCATCTTACATCATCCATTTTACATAGATGATATAAAATATTGATGAAGTTAACCATACATGGTGCAGCCCAACAGGTTACCGGGAGCATGCACCTGCTCGAAATAGGAAAATATAAAATACTGGTTGATTGTGGCCTTGATTACGAAAAAGACCATAATGTGATGATGAACGAAGAGTTTCCGTTCAGGCCGGAAGAAATTGATGTGGTAATATTAACACACGCGCATATTGATCATTCGGGCAATTTGCCAACTTTAGTGCGCATGGGCTTTAACGGCCAGATATTGTGTACCCCTCCTACAGCCGAACTAACTGAGTTGTTGTTGCTCGACTCTGTAAATATATTTTTACGAAGGGAAGAAAAATCGCGCAAGCATAACCGTAAAAGGCCAGGCAGCGGCGGCAGGCAACCTTTGTACCTGCAAAAGCATGTAATGGATACGGTTGACAGATTTATTACGATCGGTTTTAACCGTCCGTTCCATGTTACCGGCGATGTGGAGTTAACTTTTATCCCTGTCGGGCATTTACTGGGTGCGGCTGCCGTTATTTTGAAGATCAACGATAACGGAACAGAAAAAACCATAGCCTTTACAGGCGATATAGGCCGCAAAAATTATCCGGTACTTAATGACCCGCAAGAGCTGCCGAAAGTTGACTACATCGTATCAGAATCAACCTACGGAGGACGTCATCATACCAAAGATAAAACCATTGAGCAGACGCTTGTAGAAACCATAAACACCGCATGTATAAAAGAACAAGGCAGGCTGATTATACCGGCATTTAGTATAGGGCGTACTCAGGCCCTGGTATTTTCGCTGAATAAGATATTCAGCAGCGGCTTGCTCCCTCCTGTTAAGGTTTTTGTGGATAGCCCCATGGCTAACGCCTCCACAGGGATATTCAGAAAATACCATAACCTGCTGAACGAAGAAGCGCACGATTTTTATAACCGCAAAGGCGATGAGTTTGAATTTGATAACCTGAGCTATGTTGAGAATTTACACGAGAGCAGGCAGGTGTCGAACTATTTTGAACCTTGTATTATCATTTCATCGGCAGGCATGCTGGAAGGCGGGAGGATACAGGATCACCTGTATCACAATATTCAAAACTATTATTGCACCATACTGTTTATAGGATATTGTGCTAAAGGTACGCTGGGTTACAGGCTGTTGCGCGGCGACCCGATAGTACATATACGCGACCGCGATTTGGCCGTGTATGCCACCATTAAAAAAACAGACCTGTTTAGCGCTCACGGCGACCATGATGATTTAATAAATACAATTAAGAGTCAGGATCCGGGTATATTGAAAGGTGTTTTTTTAGTGCATGGCGAAACGGAAAGTATGCAAATGATGGCAGATACATTGCAGGCCGATGGATATAAAGTTACCATTCCTGTTAAAGATATTGTTTACGAGTTGTAGCAGTACTGCATAATATAAATAGTATACCAACGTTTAGGTTTTTATCGATCAAAAGCATTGGAAACTATGAAAAGGATTATTACATCAGCATCGTTAATATATGTGGCCATCTTTGTTTTTGCGGCTTTCGCGATTACATCATGTACAAAACAAGAGGGGCACCTTACCGGGATCACCGGGGTTACAAAAACAGGTAATGTACAATTCTTTATCCAGGGCGATACTACGCACACACTTACTACCCCCGCCGATACCATATCGTTTGTGAGTGTAGCCACACCGCAAACTTTGGTTAAGAGCCAGAACGGGGCAAAATTCAGTATATGCAATTTGCAATTTAGCGCCAATACCAAGGGTACATTTAACCTTGACGCGTTTACAGTAAGATATAAGCAAAAATCGGGCACGGTATTTACCCAAACAAACAATAATATTGGAACGGTAACCGTAGACAGTATTAACGTTACTAAAGGGTATATTTCGGGCAGCTTTTTAAGTACGATAACCGTAGCTTCAAATACTGCAAACGTAGTAGGTGTATTTACCATACAGCAATAACATTCTGTTCATATTTTCTTGTTTTTAATATAATTTATATATGTTACCTTTATGGGGTTTTATATAATTTATATTAATGAAAAAGAATTTTACCCCTAAGTTGGTATTTATCTATACGTTGCTTTTTGCGGGAATTGCAATTATATCATCCTGCGCTAAAATTGCGGGACATACTATAATACCAGCAACTTCAACAGGGAGTACAGGTAGCACTGGTTCAACTTCAGGTACCGGAAGCACAGGCAGTACTGGATCGACAGGTTCGACAGCCTCCACCGGTAGTACCGGAACTACAGGCAGCACTGGCTCGACAGGCTCAACGGGTAGTACCGGAACCACAGGCAGCACTGGCTCGACAGGTTCAACTGGAAGTGGAACAACAGTCAATCCATCTGCCGGCACACCAAATGCAAACGGTATTGGCCCTATAGCAGTTGGTGCTTCAAATACTATTATTTTTCAGATAAATGGAGGACCTATTGTTACATTTAGCTCAAGTGCAACTAATCAGATTTCACTTAATTGCCTTGATTTTGGTGGTGGGGCTGCGCAAACAGGTATAATAGCAGCAAATTCGTCAGCTACAACTACCTTGGCTATATCTTACTTTGGGAATGGTGTAGGTACCTATTCCGGTGCGTCAAGTTTCATTACAACAGGTGTCTTTGATCTTACTGACAAAACCGGCACCGAAAAGATTAATGTTACAACTTCAAATGTTAACCCTACCCCTTTGACTTCGCCCGCCACACCTACTACTGGAACAGTAAAAGGTACTTTTGATGGCACTATGTTTGATGCTAATTCCGGTTTGTTCTTACGCGTATCAGGTTCGTTCAACATAACTCAGTAGAATGAATCTTAAGTATACGCGGTTGTTATTTGCTATGTTCACAACATTGTTGTTTTCCTCCTCATGCGTTAAAATTGCCGGTCATTCTGTTAGCCCAACTGTAACTACCTCCACAGGAAGTACGGGCAGTTCTGGTTCGACAGGCATAACTGGTAACACTGGTGGTACCGGATCGACCGGTACAACGGGTTCAACTGGAAGCACAGGAGCGACGGGTAGTACAGGTTCTACCGGTAATACCGGATCGACAGGTGGAATTACTTATTTTGACCCTAACCTGGGCATTGGTTCTGTACCTATTGGCGGAACAAATACATTCATTTTGCTATACAAGGGCGTAACATACTCATATTCTGCTGCTACCGAAAATATAAATATAAGTACTCTTTCCACATCCAACAGCGGGAAACCGCCAACAATATTGTCCGGACAAGATAATAGCAGCACATCATATGTAACCTTACAATTTGACGATACTGTTGCCGGAACTTATAAGTTATCCGGCTTTAATTTTCGTAATGTGGCGCATGGAAACGACATAAAACTAATCTTAACCCGTGCAACTTCTACCGCATTCGCAAAAGTAATAGCCGAAAACGTTACTGCTAACCCGATAGTTACCAATTATTTAATTGGAACAGTAAAAGGCACTTTCAACGGATATGTAACTGACGATAAGTCTGCGACTTTGGATTCGGTAAAGGTTGAAGGTTCTTTCAATTTCTCATTACATTAAAAAAGGCCCGGGTAATACCAGGGCCTTATATCTTCCACGTAAAGTTTGCTTTATTTCTTAAAGAAATCAATGATCAAACTAGCCAACTCCACCCCTATGCGTTCCTGGGCTTCGTTTGTTGAAGCGCCAATGTGTGGGGTTAATGATATTTTAGGGTGAGTTAAGATCTCAGCACGAGGTGTTGGTTCGTTATCAAAAACGTCTAATCCGGCAAAGCTAACCTGTCCGCTGTTTAATGCTTCTATCAGCGCCAGCTCATCAATAGTACCGCCACGTGAGCAGTTTACTACGGCAACACCTTTTTTCATTTGAGCAAATTCTTCAGTACCTAATACCGGTTTATCAGTAAACGGTGTGTGTATACTGATGAAATCGCTCTTTGCAATAACTTCTTCTTTAGTTGCAACCTTCACCGCGGCTTTAACCTGTATGCCACCGCCTAAAGTCAATTCAACTTCGGGGTTAAACGGAAACAGGTCATAAGCTAAAACATCCATACCTAAACCTATGGCAACCTTAGCTACCTCGCGGCCTATACGGCCAAAGCCTAAGATACCGATGGTTGTACCACGCAGTTCTGAACCTTTGGCGTAAGCTTTTTTCAGATCGTTAAATTTGGTAGCGCCTTCAACCGGCATTTTGCGGTTAGCATCCTGCAGAAAACGTACTCCTGTAAATAAGTGGCCAAAAACAAGCTCGGCAACAGATAATGATGATGATGCGGGAGTATTATAAACGGCCACGCCTTTTTCTTTGGCATAATCAACATCTATGTTATCCATACCAACACCGCCACGGCCTATTAGTTTCAAGGTAGGTACGGCATCAATAAGCGCTTTGCGCACTTTAGTAGCGCTACGAACGGTTATCGCATCATAAGCGCCTAATTTTGCAGCAAGTTCATCCTGTGGGATATTCTGGGTATCAACTACAAAACCTGCTGCTTCAAGCATTGCTTTACCTGCAGGATCGATACCATCATTAGCTAATATTTTAATCATTTGGTTTATTAAGTTTATTGGGTTGATAAGTTGATTAAGTTGAAGAAAGTAACCACTCGCCTATCAACTTAATCAACACTTAACTATGCTTTATTCTTCTCTGCAAATTCCTGCATGGCCTCTATCAGCACATGTACGCTGGTAATTGGCAAGGCATTATAAATTGACGCCCTGAAACCACCGGCACTACGGTGACCTTTTATGCCTACTATCCCTTTTTCTTCTGCAAGCTTAAGGAATGGTTTTTCGTGCTCAGGGTTAACCGGCACAAAGCACACATTCATTTTGGAACGATCCTCAGGTACGCAAACACCGGTAAACAATGGATTGCGGTCAATTTCTTCATATAAAGCCTTTGCCTTTGCATCGTTCTCTTTCGCGATAGCAGCAACGCCGCCTTTAGCTTTTAACCAACGTAGGGTAAGCATGGATACGTATATGGCAAAGCATGGCGGAGTATTATACATTGATCCACCTTCAATTTGTGTTTGATAGTTAAACATTGCCGGTATTTTACGGTCAACTTTACCTAAAATATCGTCTTTTATGATAACCAGTGTTGTACCTGCAGGGCCCATGTTTTTTTGAGCACCGGCGTATATCACACCAAAATCAGCAACATTAATTTCGCGGCTGAATATATCTGAAGACATATCGCAGATTACCGGAACCGGTGATTTTGGAAACTCGTGCAGTTGTGTACCGTAAATGGTGTTATTTGATGTTAAATGCAAATAGGCTGCATCAGCAGGAACTGTAAAATCTTTAGGGATATGTTTAAAGTTAGCTTCTTTTGCTGTCGCGATAACTTCTACATTACCAAAGTATTTTGCTTCTTTGAGTGCTTTGTTTGCCCAAACACCGCTTTCAACATAAGCTGCTTTACCATCAGTTGGTAACAGGTTATATGGCACCATGGCAAATTGAGTGCTGGCACCGCCTTGTAAAAATAATACCGAGTAACCTTCGGGAACATTAAACAATTCTTTTACCAAACTTACTGCTTCGTTTAAAACTGCTTCGAACTCCGATGAACGGTGCGAAATTTCAAGAATAGATAAACCTATTCCATTCAAATCGATCACGGCTTCTGCGGCCTGTTTTAAAACTTCGTGTGGTAAAATGCCCGGACCGGCACCAAAATTATGTTTCATATTTACTGTATTAGTTTCTGTTTAATTGGGCTGAGTTATGGCCTTTAACGTTAAATACTATAGACTTTGTATATTATGAGAGTTTCGAAAAACAAGCAACTATATTAAGAGTATTAAAAATTTAACGCCCCGAAGTTAGTAATTTGAAATTGTTTAGCTATATTTTATAGAAAATAATTGATACCAGCTTTGGATAAATGTTAATAAAATTACAATTGGGTTTAGTTAATATTTTTGAGATGGCTTATTGCCGCGTTAGGATCGGTTGCAGAGAATACCGCGTTACCGGCAACTAAAACATTTGCACCTGCCTCTAATAATTTAGCCGCGTTGTTTGAATCTACTCCCCCATCAATTTCAATATGGAGCGACGGGTTACGTATCGTGCTGATGATAACCAGGTCGTTAATTTTTTTATAGGTATTAGCTATAAACTTTTGAGCGCCAAAACCCGGGTTAACAGACATGATCAATACCATGTCCAGTTCATCAACAATATCATCAAGTACAGCTACCGGTGTATGCGGGTTAAGCGCCACCCCTGCTTTACAGCCCAGTTCTTTTATTTTATTGATGGTACGGTTAAGGTGTGTACATGCTTCGTAATGCACCGTAATCACATCGGCACCGGCATCTTTAAATTCCTGCAGGTATCTGTCAGGGTCAACAATCATCAGGTGTACATCTAAAGGCTTTTTGGCTATTGCCTTAATTTGTTTAATAATGGCAAAACCAAAAGATATGTTTGGTACAAACACACCGTCCATTACATCTACATGTATCCAGTCGGCATCGCTTTGGTTAAGCATTTCAATATCTTTTTGCAGGTTAGCAAAATTGGCGGTTAAAATAGATGGTGAAACCAGGTGCTTCATGCCGCAAACTTACATAAATTTTATGTTTTTGTAGTTTCGAAAAAACGACTATTGGCAAGCTGCTTATTAATCGCAATTCAATAACAGATCGTAGTACTTTTTCATTAAAACAGGATCATAATCAACCAATGATCTATGTGCTTCGGCTACAAGTTCATTTAGTATTGATGCGGCAAGCATGCCCTCTGCATCAGGCATGGCTTCGTGAAATTTTATGAGTTCTTTTACCCGAATAATTTGGTGGAGCAGGTCGGTAATAAGATCATTTTGCGCACGCTTTTCCATCCCCTTTCCGCCGGGTTTGTTTTTATCATCAAGCGGATCGTGGATATTAAGTGTCATGTCGATAATTACTTAGTATATGCTTTATTAACATTAGTTAATAAGACACTGTTATACGTCAAAAATCATGCTATAATTTAAAATCGCAACAAAATATATCCGGAAATTTAACAATGCGTAATAAATATGATGAGCGCACTTTTTATTCAACAGATCGTCATAAAAAAAGGCCCTCTTTTCAGAGGGCCTTTTAAATATAATTGATTTTATATTAAGCTTTTGGCTCAACCGGTTTAGCTTCCGGTTTTGGTAATAAAGCTTTGCGCGAAAGCTTCAGTTTACCTTGTTTATCAACTTCAAGTAATTTAACACGAACCTGATCGCCTACGTTGAATATACCATCCATTGTTTCGATACGTTTGTGGTCAATTTCCGAAATGTGTAATAAACCATCCTTACCCGGCATAATTTCAACGAAAGCACCAAACGGCATGATCGAACGAACTTTACCTTCGTAAATTTCGCCAACCTCTGGTTTAGCAGCTATCGCGCGGATACGTGCAACAGCAGCATCAATAGCGCCTTTGTTATCAGCAAATATCTGAACGATACCCTGGTTGTCTTTTTCTTCGATAGAAATGGTCGAACCGGTTTCACGTTGCATTTCCTGGATAATCTTACCACCGGGACCTATTACAGCGCCGATAAATTCTTTATCGATACGTAGTTCAACAATACGCGGAGCGTGTGGTTTAAAGTCTTCGTTAGGAGCCGTAATGGTTTTAGCCATTTCACCTAAGATGTGCAAACGGCCTTCTTTAGCCTGGTTTAACGCATTAGTTAATACTTCGTATGATAAACCATTGATCTTCAAATCCATTTGTACAGCAACAATACCGTTTTTAGTACCTGTTACTTTAAAGTCCATATCACCCAGGTGATCTTCATCACCCAAGATGTCAGAAAGGATAGCATATTTTGTACCCATTTCGTTGGTGATCAAACCCATCGCGATACCCGATACCGGGTTGCTGATTTTGATACCTGCATCCATCAAAGCTAATGTACCGGCACAAACCGTAGCCATTGATGATGAACCGTTAGATTCTAAAATATCAGATACAACACGGATGGTATAAGGATTTTGATCATCGGCAGGTAACACACGTTTTAACGAACGCATAGCTAAGTTACCGTGACCGATCTCACGACGGCCTGCTCCCCTGTTCGGGCGAACCTCACCGGTTGAGAAACCAGGAAAATTGTAATGCAACAGGAATTTTTGGTAACCGTTGATAAACGCGCCATCAATCATTTGCTCATCATCCTTAGCACCTAAGGTAACCGAAGTTAATGATTGTGTTTCACCACGTGTAAACACGGCAGAACCGTGAGCAGCAGGCAAATAACCAACTTCGCTCCAGATAGGGCGTATTTGTGTAGTTGTACGGCCATCTAAACGTTTGCCTTCATCCAATACAAGGTTACGGATAGCATCATACTCAACATCGTGATAATATTTTTTAGCTAATGATTTTGTGATATCATCAATTTCGCCTAAAGTAGCGATATAGGTATCCCTAACTTCTTTGAATTTAGCACTACGCTCATCTTTAGCTGATGCAGAACTTGCAACAGCGTAAACCTGATCGTAAGTAGCAGCGTAAATAGCTTTCTTCAGCTCTTCATTACTATGCTCATGGCTGTAGGTACGTTTTTCAGTTTTGTTAAGCTCTGCAGTTAATTCTTTTTGAGCTAAACATTGTACTTTAATAGCAGTGTGGGCAAATTTAATAGCCTCAACTAATTCAGCTTCCTGTATCTCGGCACTTTCACCTTCAACCATGTTGATATCATGCTCGCTACCGGCTACGATGAACTCTAAAGTGGCGCGTTGCAATTGGCTCAGTGTTGGGTTGATAATTAGTTTACCATCAATTTTAGCCACGCGAACTTCAGATATCGGGCCGTTGAACGGGATATCAGAACAAGCTAAAGCTGCTGATGCAGCTAAACCTGCTAAACAATCAGGCATGATATCTTTATCAGCCGATATTAATGATATCATTACTTGTGTATCAGCATGATAATCATCCGGGAACATTGGGCGTAATGCACGGTCAACCAAACGCGAGATCAAAACCTCATAATCTGATAAACGTGCCTCTCGGCGTAAAAATCCACCAGGAATACGGCCTGTAGCCGCGTATTTTTCTTGATAATCAACAGAAAGGGGTAAAAAATCAATACCTTCTTTTGCTTCTTTTGATGATACTACAGTAGCCAATAACATGGTATCACCCATTTTAATTACTACAGAGCCATCGGCTTGTTTGGCCAGCTTGCCGGTTTCAATTTCGATGGTGCGGCCGTCACCCAGATCGATAACTTTTTTAATTACGTTTAAACTCATCTTTTTTTGTGTTTGGCGCACTTTTCATCTTTTGAGTGCACCGGTTTTTATGGTGTATAAATATTTCGGACAAAAGTAAAAAAGCCGTCTCCAAAAGAGACGGCTTTTTAGTGATTCACTAAAAGAATTATTTTATGATATCGCGCAAGCCTAAAGCTTTGATAATGGCACGGTACCTGTTAATATCTTTTTTGTAAAGGTATGCCAGCAATCCGCGGCGTTTACCTACTAATTTTTGAAGGGATAACTGTGTAGAAAAATCTTTTTTGTTTTTCTGTAAGTGGCCGGTTAAGTGAGCAATACGTGCTGTAAATAAAGCTACTTGTCCTTCGGTTGAACCGGTGTTAGTGGCTTCGCCACCGTGTTTTGCGAAAATCTCTGATTTCCAATCGTTACTTAAATACATTACCTGAATAATATTGAAGCGTAAATAATTCTATTAATTGGGTGCAAAGGTAATTCTTTTAAGTCAAAAGTAAAAATCCAAAAGGCAAAATAAAACATTCGCGGTTAGCGGGTGTTAACTTAACAAACAAACTGGCTTTTAAGCATATTAGGCTATATAGTTTTGAATTTTTACTTTTGACTTTTTATCTAACATTATGCCTGGCACTAACCCACTTTATAAAGCCTTCGAAACTGAACTACGCGTACGCCCCGATGATATCGATATGTTCCAGCATGTGCATAACAGCAAATACTTTGATTATGTATTAGCTGCCCGTTATGACCAAATGGAACTTAACTACGGCATGAGCATGGAAAGGTTTATGGAAAACGGTTATGGTTGGGTAGTTAAGGCTGTACACATTAATTTTAAACGGGCCTTAATGCTGGGCGACTACTTCACCGTTAAAACAGGTATCAATGAAATTGACGACCGGGGCTGCCGCGTAAAGTTTATCATTACCAATAAGAGTAATAACAAGGTGAGCGCCGATGGATGGTTTGATTTTGTGATGATAGATATCAACACAGGCAAAAGCGTTCTCATTCCTGATGATATTATGGAGCATTATATGATATAATGTGCAAATTAGTAAATGTGCAGATGTGCAAATAATTGCGTATCACCATTCTTTTAAATCATTTGCACATCTGCAAATACGCACATTTGTACATTAGGGTTTCAAATATGCCGTCAGCGGCAATTTCAATTCCTTCAATCCTTCTACAGCTAATTCAGCCATTTTGTGCGCGCCTGTTGGGTTAAAGTGGGTATTATCCTTCACCCCCTTCGGGAAGCCTTTGTACACACCCGAATCTGCCCAGTTCCATAGCGATTGTGATGGTGCTTCTCCCATCGCTTTTACCAGCTTCTCGCTTTTTTGCAGCATATCTACAAAGGCTACATTATTTTTAGTGGCCACATCGCGTACAGCATCCGGGTATAAGCCATGCGAGTTTGTAAGTACACCATCCTTAAAGCTGCGGCGGGTAACAGGCGTCATTAATATCGGGGTTGCGCCTTTGCCGCGTGCATCAGTAACAAATTTTAACAGGTTGGCTTTAAACTCATCTATGGTAGTACCTGTATTTGGTTTTTCAACCTTCTCATCATTGTGGCCAAATTCAATTATTACATAATCTCCGGCCTGCAATGTGCTCATTACATCATCCCAACGTTTCTCATTAATAAAGCTTTTGGTACTGCGGCCATTTTGTGCACGGTTATCAATGGTAACGTCACCGGTAAAATACTCTTTGAATACCTGACCCCAACCTGTTTCGGGATAAACACCCGGGCTTTTGTTGGCCATGGTCGAGTCGCCTATCATGTATACTTTTATGGGTGTTAGTTTCGTCCAGCTCACTAAAATAGCGGTAAGCAAAATAAAGGCTATTGGTTTTATAAATTTCATGATATTTTTTATACTGTGTGAGATTTTATAAATGTGCAAATTATTAATTCAGTTCCCCATTTAAGGGTTTAGAGGATTATTTTACCATATATGTTGTACCCGATACCACAGGCGTGCCCTTCTCCGTCAACCCCTGCACCACTACCCTGATGTTTGTTTTCGGGTCGGCGTTAAAAAAGGTTAGCGTTGCTGTACCGCTGGCATCAGTAATCACATCGGGTTCCCAAAATATAGCTGTGCGGCTATCCGGCTTGCCCTGGTTACCTGCATTATAAACCGGCTTGTAAAAAGTGCGGGCTTCGTAATAACCATCAACATGGGCATTTACCATACTCAGCTGCGCTTTTTCCATAGCATTTGGTTTCAGGTCCAGAAATATCAGGTAAACATCACCACCGGCGCCGGTACCATACGTACCCGTGCTGCTGGCTGCTGATACCGTTTGGCCCAAAACGTGCCTTACAGTCACCTTGTTTATCACATCCATGGTCAGATCGAGGTAGATACCATTGCTGATATCATCAACATCTTCGCGCCCGTTGGCAATAAAGCGTGGTACTATCTTTTTCTGACTGTCACGGTTCTTCTCCACATCAAACTGCGCCCCTAAAAAATATACGGTATCCACATCATTTACGCGCGCGCCCGGCACTTCGTGTATCAAAAAATCGCGTAACGAATTATAGAAATAGTATTTTGATGTTACCGGGTAAGTAAGATCCGGATAGCCAAATTTAGTTACGGTTTGGTTGAACAACTGATCGTATTTATTAGCTTTAATGGTTAGCTCCTTTAGTTTTAGGGTATCCGATAAGCGTTGTTTTCCTCTTGACCGTACCGCATCAGCATTTAAAAACGCAACCTGGCTTACTGTATCAACCGTAAACTGGCGGACAGGGTTTGCCGGGATCGCCGCTTTATTTAGTGAATCCATTTGTATCAGGCCCACCTTTTTTTGTTTATCATCAAAAGCTGCCAGGGTTATGTCTTTACCCCCGGTAAATGGCACACCTTTAAAATAGTATTTACCGGCACTATCTGTTTTTGTAAGATAAGCTTGCCCTACTACAGGCCCCTTAATAGTTAAGGTTACATTTGTATTAGGGATAGGTTTATTGGCAAATTTAGCCCTTAGCCTGCCTGATACGGCAAAACCATCTTCGGCCGGGTAGCTTATCCTGATAGCGGTATCGGCTAAACGTTTCCATACAAAATCGCGCCAGCCTTGTGTCATCAATAACAGGTCTATCTGTTTAAAGCGATTGGTATTTGTGGTATCAAAATACCTTTCGGGATGCTCTATTTTACCCCTTACCTCCGATTGCAGCATCAGGTACGATACGATATTGCCATCACCCGCCGGAACTACCTTTGCATCAACCACGGCAACTGAAAGGTTTGCCTTTAGTGGGTTGTTCCTTGCATCAGCCGCTTTAATGTTCAGGGTTACTTTTTCTTTTGAAGCATACACGATCTTATCTGTTTTAACAGTTAATGCTTTCGCTGATATAGAATCCGGGATAAAGATCAATCTTTCGCATTGCGGGTGTTGTTGCTTATCGTATATCGTAATGCTGGAAACCCCTGCCGGGAATTGTTTTTTTGGCAGCGTGGCGCTGATCTGCATCTCCTGGAATTTTGCTGTAGCATTTAACACCCTCAAGCCTGTATGCCTTGCGGTAAGTACAATTTCCTTATCGGGATTATCTGCCAGCGTAGCCTGGTTGGTACTGATAATGATACGTAAATGCTCAGGGTCTGCATCGCTGGTGTGTATGGTATAACCTTTGGCTAAAGCGGCAGGTAAAGTTGTTGTAAAGGGCTGGTTATTATTGAACGCCCCTTTTACCGCATAGGTTTTATTCGCCTCGGGCGTAAAAACAAATAAGCCTGTTCCCTGGGCAGTACTGTTAAAACGCGCAACCGTATCACCTGTTGATGATATGATGCTTGCCTTAACGCTCACATCCTTCCCATTAGGATCTTCGGCTTTAAAAGCAACTATCCCCGTCACATCATTAACCATTGATCCGCCTTCAGGGAAAAAACGGATAATAGACTTACCTTTTGTTGTTGCTATTACTGCAGGTTTGTTTTGCTTGGCTAAAGTTTTTGCCGCGGCACCGGCTGCGCCTTGCTTATCAATAATGGTATTTGATATGGTGATGGTTTTCTCAAAAATAAAATTATCGCCAAAATTACGCATCCAGTTGGTGTAGGCACGCAGCCTGTAAGTGCCTGCCGGGATAGAATCAGCAAGTTTAAAATCGCCTTTACCTAAACCATTAGCCATAAAAACGGTTTCGGTATTGATGATCTTAGCGTTGGGGTCTACCAGATCTACATATAAATTATTGGTATAACCTAAAGGTATATTTGTTTGCGCGTCAACCAGGTAAGCCTTAAACCACATATCATCGCCGGTGCTATAATAATCCCGATCGGTATGAAGATATACCTTCTCAAAAAAGAGTTTGCCCGCGGGCGCCTTTTGTGCTTGCGAAAAACCCGTATAACTAACAAATAGTAGCAGAGCGGTCAGGCTTAACCTGTTCATATATTTTAGTATCATTTTTATTTAATGCTATAACCTGCTACTGCCGATAGTGGCACTCCGGTGTTTGATAAACCCTGAACTACTACTCTTATTTTTGATTTTGGATCGGCATTGTAAAAAGATACCGTTGCCTGACCTTTTTCATCCGTTGTTATCATAGGCTCCCAGTGAATGGTTGTACGCTGGTCGCTTTTGGTTGAAGAATATTCGTAATTAGGCGCGTAAAAAGTACGGGCATTATAATAACCGTTAACATCCTGGTTAACCAGGCTAAATTCCTTTTTATCAAAAGCTGTTGGTTTAAGTGAAAGATAAACCAGGATCCTGTCGCCACCACCCATGCTGATCAGGTGCCTTACTGATACCGTATTGATCTGGTCCATAGACAGATTGTAGTAATCCAACCTTTCGTACATATCCTCGCGTTTATCTACAACAAACTTAGGAAACACCTTTTGACCGCCGAACATAAACATGATACCGCTTTCCTTATCGGGATTGGCGATAGCCCCGGGCACTTTTTGTATTAAAAATTGCTCCAGGGTTTTATAGGTATAATCGGCCTTGGTGATGTTGAACTCATATTCAGGGTACCCAAAGCTTTGCAGGGTTTCGTCCATTAAGGTAACCGTTTTTGGCTTATCGGTAATATTAACCTGTTTTAACTGCACCACATTTGATACCTTAAAACGATTAGCCTCATTTACACGTGTTGTACTGGCTTTGTTAAAAGCCAGTAATTGCGGGCTCGGCTCTTCATTAAATATAGGTGTAGGTGTAACCGGGAAGGCATCATTGGCAAGGGTATCTAAAAACAACCAGCCATCTTTTTTACCTTTCAAATTGCGCGATGTGAGTTTAAGGGTCTGGTTGCCATATAACTCAATACCATCCAGGTAATATTTTCCATCCTGATCGGTTTGCGTCGCGAAAATTTTATTACCCTTTGCACCGGGCGCATATAAAGTGATATTGGCATTAGCGATAGACTTATTTACCATTACCGATCTTACCCTTCCCGATACCGTAAACCCGGCTTCGGGCAGGTAGCTTAGTTTTAATGTTGAATCTTGCAGGCGTTTCCATACAAAATCCCGCCAGCCTTGTGTTAACAGCAGCATATCCATTTGCTTAAAACGATTTACATTATTCACATCGAAGTATTGCGCTGCATTTTCAATTTTCCCCCTGATATCCGATTGCAGTAACAGATAGGCTACTATGTTGCTTTCATCGGCAGGTACTACAGTGCCATCAATTGCAGCTAAAGATAGTTCTGCCTTCACGGGCTGGTTTTTACTATCAGTAGCGGTAATGGTTACTGTTGTTTTTTCTTTTGATGCGTAAACCGCTTTATCAGGTACCACACTCAGTTTAACATTATTTTTGTTGTTGATATAAACCAGGCGCTCGCAATTAGGATGCATCAATTCATCAAACAAAAGAATACTGCTTACCCCCGGTGATAATTTCGCCTTGGATATACCGATACTCATTTGCAGATCAGCAAGGTCAAATTTTCCTTCCCACTGATATTTATCGGCATGTTTACTGGCAAGTGTTAATTTTTTGCCTTTGTTTTTATCTAACGTGGCCTGGTTAGTACTTACAACCACCTGTACTACAGAGTCGGTATTAACAATATGAATAGCATATCCTGTACTCAATACATCGGGTAATGCCGATGTAAAAGGCAGGTTGTTTTTATAGGTGCCCTTTATCATGTATTTGGTACCGGCAACAGGCAATATGGTAAAACTACCCAGCCCCATATCGGTACTTTCAAAATGCCCCACCACATCGCCCTGGGCAGATGTAACATCACCACTTACCTTTACACCTTTGCCCATAGCATCTTCTGCTTTGTAACCTACCACAGTGGCAACACCTTCTATCATTGATCCGCCTTCGGGGAAAAAATTGATCTTGTAGGTCTGGTCGATATTTACCGGAGGTATCTCGGTTGCTTTGCCGCGTTTACCTGCTTCTTTAACCTGCGGGTTTGCCGATTTTACCCCCTGAACGCTGTGAATAGTTATCTTTTTATCAAAAATAAAATTATCGCCAAAATTACGCATCCAGTTGGTGTATGCTTTCAGGTGGTAAACACCTTCGGGTACTGAGTCGGTCAGTTTAAAATCGCCCACGCCCATACCCTGATCCAGGCGTATGATTTCGCGCGACATGATCTTTGAATCGGGAGAAATCAAGTCGATATACAGGTTATTACTTGTATAGGTAGGATAACTGCTTAAGCCATTAACCAAATAGGCTTTAAACCAAATATCTTCGCCGGTAGCATAATAATCACGATCAGTGTGTACGTATACTTTCTCGAAAAATAAGGTGAAGTTTTTTTGAGGGGCTGTGGCCACAGGCTTTTTTTGTGCTGATGCCGATTGGCCGATGCTTAAAAGGCAGCACAATAAAACAGCAACTAATAAATTGGATTTCATGGGAGGTTTTAGCTGTAATAGATTAAATAAGGTTTAGACTAAAAAATTTAAAATAGTTTAAATTGTACCATCCTGAACTGTAATGACAGGATGATACGCGATGGGGAGTCAATGATAAGCAATTATACAAAAAAAGCCGTCCCGAAAATTATCGGGACGGCTTTTTAACAATTTATATTTTTTTAGTGTTGATGATGACCATCAGGGCCGTGTGCATGACCATGAGAAAGTTCTTCAGGGTTTGCAGGGCGTACATTTAGTATACTACCTTTAAAGTGCAGTTCCTGACCTGCCATAGGGTGATTCAGGTCAACAATAACCGCGTCTTCAGCTATTGATACAACCTGGCCCTGGAAATGGTTACCCTGGTTATCCTGTAAAGGTAAAACGCTGCCAATAACAGGCATTTCGTTTCCGTTAAACATTTCTATAGGCAGGTTAGCTACCGCTTCATCATCATATTCTCCATAAGCGTCTTCGGCACTCAAGCGAAAATCATAGCTATCGCCGGTTGATAGGTTGCTCAGGTTTTCTTCAAACTTTGGCAACATCTGGCCAACACCAAACAAAAAGGTTAAAGGTTGTTCCTGGGTAGTGCTTTCTACTAAAACCTCGGCTCCATCCTGGTTTACATACAAATCATAAGTTAGCGACACTACATTTTGTGGTTGAATTTTCATTATCAGTAATTTTTTTAAAGTAAAACAATAAACTCAAAAAAGTATAACACAAGCTAACCAAGCCTGTATATCCGTTTTAAGCTTCAATTTGTTTAAACGCCTCAGTTGTTTCTGTAACGGGCAACCGGCAGGTTTTATCTTTACAAACAAAAATCCTGGTCTCGTCGCTAAACTTATCTGCCAACAAAGGTAAACTTCCTTTTGTTCCGCCCAATATTATTTTGTTGGGGATGTACTTTTTTTCTGTTTCTTTTCGCCTTGCTTCTGCATTGGCCCCGGTTATGGCAATTTCGTAAACACCGGCTACGTTATCCAGCAGCAACATTGCCCAATTTGAGTATGCCGAGCCATATTTTGCCATCAGCTTTTTAATGTTGCGCATCATTTGGGCCGATATGTTGAGGTATTGTTCATCATCAAACAACAACCCCAGTTTATACAGGTTACGTGCCATTACCGAGTTGGATGATGGTATCACATTATCCATAATTTCAAGCTTCCGGGCTATCAGTTGCTCGCCGTTGTTAGGCGTGTAATAGAACATGCCTGTACTTTCATCATAAAAATAGCTGATAGTATAAGTAATTAGCTTTTTAGCAAGTTGTAACCATTGCTCATCAAAAGTAACCTCGTACAAAGCGGTAAACGCCTCAATGATCATGGCGTAATCATCCAAAAAAGCAACTGCTTCATCAAGCTTACCTGCCGAATCCGAGCTATCGTAAACCCTTGTGATCTTCCCTGAAAGTGTGATCAGGTTATCCTGGATAAAGGCCGCGTTTTTGAGTGCCAGCTCCAGGTATGCAGGTTCATCAAAGGCGCGGTAAGCATCACAAAGGCCCTTTAGCATTAGGCCATTCCATGATGCCAGTACCTTATAATCCAAACCCGGGCGGATACGTTTGGAGCGGGCGGTTAATACCTTTTGTTTTAACTCCGCTATTTTTTCCAACATACGTTCAACCGGCAAACCCAGCTTTTGAGCCAATACAGCGTCATCATCACTTCTGAAAAAAATGTTAGTATGCTCTTCTTCCCAGTTACCTTCGCTGGTTACATTATAATAGATGCCAAATAATGCGGCATCATCTCCCAAAATCGACTCAACATCTTCCAGGTCGAAAGTATAGAACTTACCCTCAACACCTTCACTATCAGCATCAAGCGCCGAATAAAAACCAAACTCGGGCGAGGTCAGCTCACGTTCAACAAACGTAATGGTTTCTGCAACTACTTTACGGTACTGCTCATCGCCCATGCAGGTATAAGCTTCCGAGTATAACGATACCAATTGAGCATTATCATACAGCATCTTTTCAAAATGTGGTACATGCCAGTGCCCGTCAACCGAGTAACGGGCAAAACCGCCCCCTACATGGTCATATATGCCGCCCTTGGCCATTTTATCCAGCGTAAGCCCAACAATTACCTGTGCGGCCTCATCCTTCATTATATGTGCATAACGCATTAAAAACTGCCAGTTGTTCGGCATCGGGAATTTGGGTGCGCTACCCAAACCTCCTTCATTAAAATCAAAGTATTGTTTCCATGGCTGTACAATGGCTACCAGATCGGCCTTTGTGTTTTCGTGCTGCTCCGTTACAAAACTTATGTTCTCATACTGTACAATACCTTCAGTTAATTTAACAGCATAGTCTTCGGCTTCCTTTGGTTTGGTTTCCCAAAAATCAGCAAGATTTTGAAGCAGCCCCATCCAATCTTGTTTTTTAAAATAAGTACCTCCATAAATGGGGCGCTGGTCGGGCAGGCAAATGCAGTTAAGCGGCCAGCCGCCACGGCCTGTCATTAACTGTACGGCGCTCATGTATATCTGGTCAATATCCGGCCGCTCTTCCCTATCCACTTTAATGCACACAAAGTGCTCGTTCATTACATCGGCCACCTGTTTATCTTCAAAGCTTTCGTGCTCCATTACATGGCACCAGTGGCAGGCTGAGTAGCCAATACTTACCAGTATCAGTTTGTTTTCATCTTTAGCTTTTTGCAAAGCCTCTGCCCCCCAGGGGAACCAGTTTACGGGATTGTTGGCATGTTGTAGTAAATATGGCGATGTGGAGTTGGATAGTTTATTCATAAAAAGCTACAGTGTGGTTTTGAGCCACATATTATACTACCGGCACAATACATTTGTTTGCCGGTGTACAACATTTCAAATTAAGCTATAAATAAGCTACGATAAAATAGTGAGGCGATATTTTACTTCGCGATAGCATAAAAAGCAGCTAACCCTCTACCTCCAAACCTATTGATTGTGCCATTAGCCAGGTACGCTCAAGCCAGGCTTCAAACAGGTTTTCTTTACCAACGGGGTATTTGATATTGATGAGCATTTCATGATAATTTTCAAGTTTGTTTTTTTTAACAAAATCATACTCTATGGTACGGTTTAAATAACTACCAAAATCCTGGTTTAAAGCTTCGGATGCTGCTTTGATGTTGCCCGATGTCCACTCTTCGGTGTGATACAGTGATACAACCTCATCGGCAGATCTATCCATTAACCAGGCCATATCCTCAACGGTAATGTTATTATTCTCCGCTGATTTTTTTACGATATTTCCAAAATGCATCATAATATTTTTTCTTTAGGTAACGGTTTTTACGACTCCGAAATTTAAAAGTTGCATAAAAGTATTCTATACCTTATCACTACCTTTAAGCCATGCAGATAACCCACACCGATATATATCGTTTTAGCATACCCATGAAACCTTTTACCATTGCTACCGGTACTATGGATTATGCCCAAAATACTTTTATACGGGTACACACAGATGCCGGATATTATGGTGTTGGGGAGTGTTCGGCTTTCCCGATGATTGTAGGCGAAACGCAGGATACCTGCCTGGTAATGGCACGTGAGTTTGCCGGATTATGGAAAGGCACCGACCCGTTAAATATTGAGGCGCGGTTAAAACAATTACATGATTTTACTGCCGGTAATACTACCATTAAAAGCGCGTTTGATATGGCTTTGTATGATATTGCCGCCAAACATGCCGGGCAACCACTATACCAATACCTTGGTGGGAAGAAGCGGGTTGTTGAAACTGATATTACCATAGGGATAGCTACGCCCGAACTGATGGCACAAAAGGCTATTGAGTTTGTAGGTTTGGGGGCAACTATACTGAAAGTTAAATTGGGTAAAGATGCTTTGACAGATATCAAACGCATTAAACTCATCCGCGAAATGGTAGGTACAGCCGTAAAAATACGGATAGATGCCAACCAGGGCTGGAGCTTTGATGATGCGGTAGCCGCCTTACAAGGCCTAAGCCAGTTTGATGTTGAGTTTTGCGAGCAGCCCATGCGCACCTGGTTTGACGACCACCTCCCTGAACTGATGGCCTTATCTCCCATCAAAATAATGGCCGATGAAAGTGTATATAACCACCACGATGCCCGCAAACAGATCAACAGCAAAAGCTGTGATTATATTAATATCAAGTTCTCAAAATCGGGCGGAATAAACGAAGCTATTAAGATACATAATGTTGCCCGGGATGCCGGCATACCCTGCATGATGGGCGGCATGTTGGAAAGCCGTATCGCGTTAAGCGCCAAGCTCCACTTTGTGTATGCCAGCCCTAACGTTAAGTTTTACGATATGGATACCTGTATGCTTGGGCATTTGGCAGACCCTTGTATCGGTGGTGTTCAATTTGATGGGTATCACGTATCAATTGATGATACCCCGGGAATTGGCGCTGATGCTGCTAAAGCTTTTTTAAATGACTGTGAGCTAATATCTGTCTGACAAAATGCCTTTAAAACTTTTATTTATGAAATAGGTTTTAGTATTTTTAAGAGTTTAACATTGTACTTTTATCATACCGTAATACGCCATATTCAATATGACCTTAAACGATAATGAAATTATACCTGATCATCCATTTCTTTCGGGTGGTGGCGAGATGGGTAATTTGATACGCTCGTTCAACTGGTCGAAAAACGCTTTGGGCATACCAGCAAACTGGCCAGCCGCATTAAAACAAACCGTTAACATGATGTTAACCACACCTTTTCCCATGCTGGTTTGCTGGGGCGAAAACCATATTCAACTTTATAATGATGCTTTCAGGCCTATACTTGGCGCAACCAAGCACCCGCAAGCCTTAGGCATCAGCGCGAGCGAAACGTACGCTGAAATATGGGATACTATTGGCCCCATGTTTAAAAGTGTGCTAAAGGGCCAGCCCATTGGTTTTCCAAACTTTATGGTAACTATGGATAGAAATGGCTATCCCGAAGAGTGCTATTTTGATTTTTCATACAGCCCTATCCGCGATGAGCAGGCTCATATAGAAGGGATATTGGTGATCTGTATAGAAACCACAGATAAGGTGCGCACCCTGGAAGAATTAAGGCGTAACCAGGATGCACTTGCTAAAAGCGAAGAAAACTTTAAAAACATCATCTTACAAGCGCCGGTTGCAATGGGTTTATTCATCGGTAATGATATGGTGCTGGATGTGATCAATAATTCATTTCTAAAATTGTGGGACAGACCAGGTAGTATAATTGGCTTGCCTTTGCACACCGCCTTACCAGAATTAATTGACCAGCCCTACCTGCAGATAATGCGGGATGTGGTAAGTACCGGAAAAACATATTATGGCAATGAGGCAGAGGTAAAATTGTTCCGTAACGGGGTACTTGATGTAGGTTATTACAATTTCATAAACCACCCTTTCCGTAATAACGCGGGAGAAATAACCGGAGTTATTGTAGTAGCAAACGAAGTTACTGATTTAGTGCGGGACAGGCACAAGGTACAGGTTCTTAATAATGAGCTATCGGCAATCAATAACGAATTACATCATACAAACCAAAAACTGGTTGTAAGCAATGATGAATTAGCCCTCATAGAAACCAATCTGCAGGAAGTAGTTTTTAAGCTAATAGACCGCGAGGCCAGGCTACAATATATGCTATCAGAAGCGCCGGTTGCAATTGCTATTATGACGGGCCCTGATCTGATCATCGAATCGGCTAATAAAAAGCTTTTGGAAGCATGGGGTAAAGATGAATCTATTATTGGCAAACCTATCCATATTGCTTTACCGGAACTACAGGGACAACAATTTTTGAAGTTACTGGATGATGTTTTTACAAAAGGTGAGCCTTTTTATGGCAACGAGGTAAAGGCATTGTTAGAACAGAACGGCCAGATAGAAGATGTGTACTCTAATTTTGTTTACCAACCTATTAAGAATGATGAGGGCAAAACGATAAGCATTATGTTGGTTGCAAATATTGTTACTGAGCAGGTAGTAGCCCGCAAAAAAACAGAGCATGCAGAACAAATGATGCGTTTTTCCATCGAAGCGGCCAACCTGGGTACCTGGGATCTTGACCCTAAAACATATAAATTTAAAGGTAATGCCAGGTTAAAACATTGGTTTGGATTAGCGCCCGATGATGAAATTGAATTATCAAAAGCCATTGATATAATTATTGAAAAAGATCGCGAGCGGGTAATTAACGCTATTCAACAAGCAATGACTTATGAATCGGGTGGTAATTATGATATTGAATATGTTATAGTAAACCCCGCAGATAATATTGCCAGGTTTGTTAGGGCACAAGGCCAGGCAATTTTTGATTCCGAACAGCATCCCCTTCGTTTTAACGGGACTTTGCAGGATATCACTGAAGAAAAAAGAGGGCGGCAGGAATTAGAACGTTTATACCAACAGGAAAAGCTTTCAAAAGAAGCCGCCCAGCTGGGGACTTTTGACCTGGACCTGGTTGAAAACGTATTAGAGTGGGATGAACGCTGCCGAACATTGTTTGGGATATCGCACAACGACCCGGTGGATTACGACAGGGATTTTTTACCTGGCTTGCACCCCCATGATCGCGAACGTGTTATCGACGTTATTAGCAAATCTTTTACAAAAAGGATCAGCAATGGCGATTACGATGTTGAATACCGAACCGTTGGCGTAGAAGACGGAAAGATAAGATGGGTAAGAGCCAAAGGAAAGGTGTTTTTTAATGAAAAAGATGAGCCAATACGTTTCATAGGGTCGGTGCTTGATATTACCGAGCAAAAACAAGACGACCTGCGTAAGAATGACTTTATCGGTATGGTTAGCCACGAGTTGAAAACGCCGCTTACCTCGCTTAGCGCATACACCCAGATATTATATACCAAAGCTGTAAAAGCCGAAGATAAATTTGCAACCGGGGCATTGGATAAGGTGAACATACAGATCAGAAAAATGACCAATATGATCAACGGTTTCCTTAATATTTCCAGGCTGGAATCGGGCAAGATAGAGATCATCAAATCAAAATTCAATATCGCTGAGTTGTTGAGCGATGTGGTAAAAGAAACAGAACCTACGGTAGTTACACACAGCATAAAACTAATACCTTCAGACAGCATAACTATTAATGCTGATAAAGATAAAATTGGTTCGGTAGTATCAAACCTGTTAAGTAATGCCATCAAATATTCGCCAAAAGGCAAGCATATTGAGGTTACCTGCGAACGTTTTGGTGATACGGCAAGGGTAAGTGTAAAAGACGAAGGCATGGGCGTTAAAGCCCACGATATTGACAAAATATTTGACCGATACTACCGTGTTGAAAGCAACCATACCCAACATATTTCCGGCTTTGGGATTGGACTATATCTAAGCGCCGAAATTATAGAGCGCCATGGCGGTAAAATTGGTGTAAACAGCGAACACGGCAAAGGCAGTGAGTTTTGGTTTATGTTGCCTATTGCATAAAAATGCCACCCAATTATTTAAGGTGGCATTTATAAACATGTTATCCTCTATCCTGCGATAGTATCAACGACGAATACGGGGCTATTGAAATGTTGGCACTATATGGCAAGGCATCGCACTCATCTTTAAAGGCTTCGGTATCTAAAGATGTAAAATCGCCAAAATCCTTATCATATCCTTCCCAATCGCTATTGAAACGTATTTTCCATACACCTTCGGATGGGAAACCTATACGGTAATCACTGTAGCCATTGTTTGAAAAATTTAATATAACCATGGTAGAGTTTCCTTTTTCAAGTGTTTGAAAACGGTGATAGGCGATCAGTTTCTTCTCATTATCAAGACGAATTACATGTGTGTTTATACCTGATAAACCTTCCGTATTGTTACCATAATTGAGGCGCAGTTTGATCAGATCGCGATGCAGTTTTGCAAAACCATTAAACTCCTTTAGTCGTTTCCAATCTATCGGATCAGTATCTGAAAACCATTTATCTTCCAGCAACTCATGCCCCTGGAATATCATGGGGATACCCGGTGCTGTTAATACCATAGCTATACCCAATGACGCGCGCTTTTTTGAATACCAGTTATTCACATCGCCATTGGCAATTTCTTCGGCAACGCGTGCTTTGCCGTTAGCTACTTCATCATGGCTTTCGGTGTAAACCACGCGTTTAAACGGGTTGCCACTATATTGCCGCATCAATGCGTTTTGCACGGTTTCCATATCACGGTTGGCATCATCCTGTGTAATTAAAGCTTCGCGTATGGGGTGTACAAAATCGGCATCCCACTGCGCGCCAAAGCCTAATCCCTCCCACTCGCTTACCGGATTGGTAATGCTGTCTAAACCATGCAGATCTTCGGCTATAGTCAGTTTCCACGGGAATTTTTCAGCAATCTCGCCGTTTATCCATTGCAGTAAACTTGAGCCATCATTCAGCACGCTGCCCGGGTCTTCATCGGCGTGTACGTTCCGTATGTAGGGTATCATGTCCATACGCAGGCCATCAACACGGTATTCTTCCAGCCACATCATCGCGTTGTCGCGGATATATTGGCGCACTTCATTGCGGCCATAATCGGGCCGGGTATCGCCCCATGGCGTTTCAGATTTCCAATCGTTATAAAAATAGATGCCGCCTTTATCGTTTTCGTTCCAGCCATCAAACTGCCACAGGTCCATATCTGTGGGGCCAAAGTGATTGTACACCACATCCAATATAATGGCTATGCCATGCTCATGCGCGGCTTTTATTAATGCTTTAAACCCATCCGGGCCACCGTACTCACTTTCAATGGCAAAGGGGTGCGCAGGGTTATATCCCCACGAAAATCCTCCGGGGAATTCAAATGGTGGCATAATTTCGATGGCGTTAATACCCAGGTCGCGCAGGTATGGCAGCTTTTCAATAACACCGTACATATCGCCGGGTTTGCCTTCTTCCTTTACATTAAAGGTACCTGTATGCAATTCATATATCACCAGCTTGTTCCAGGTAGGCATATCATATCCTGCATCTCCCCAGTCAAAGGCAGTATGATCATATACCAATGAATTGCCCACCGAATTGGTTAGCACCCTTGCATAAGGATCATTACGGGACAGATCGCCTGATGGTGTTTTTAGCAGATATTTGTATTCATCACCATTTTTGGCATTTTCTACCAACCCGGCCCAGTATCCATTATCTTCCCTGTCAAGCTTATTAGCCTGGTTATTCCACTTATTAAAACTACCGGTTACAAATACTTCAGTTGCATTTGGTGCCCATACCCTGAAATGTACGCCATTGGGTTGCACAATTGCACCCATGCCTTCAATTTTAATTTGCTCTTGTATGTTTTGATCCATTTTATCCACTTTGTGATTTTTAAACATATGAAATACAAAAGCACGCCTAAATGTTTGCGCTGGTGGATAATATTTACACAAAATAGTATGACGCAAATATTTTCACTCCAAATAAATAACCTTTTATTAAACCATCCGTAATAGTAATAGTCTAAACCACATCAACTAACACAACCTATGTCAAAACAACTACTTTCTGTATTTACCGCAGGTATGTTTTTTACTATTGTGATGATAGGTTGCAATAAAAGTACGCCGCCGCCGGTTAACACTCAATTTGTATGCCCGGCAAACAGGTTCACTACCGAAACATTTACCTATACCACCACCACAATACCTTTTGGCCAGGCTGCTGATTATAAAGGCAAGCTGCAAACGCTGCAAATGCTCATTAACCTGCCATCGGCAGATACGCTGGCCCGTAGGCCGCTTATTATTTATTGTCATGGTGGTGGTTTTACATCGGGTACCCGCACGGATGCATGGCCCAATAAATTTTGCCAGTCATTTGCTAAACGGGGTTACGTTACCGCCAGTATTGATTACCGGCTGGGCATAGGTACAAACGGCGATATTGATGTGATAAGCGCGCAAACCCGTGCAGTGCAAGATGCTAAAGCCGCTGTGCGTTATTTTAAGCAAACCGCTGTTGAGCAAGGCAACCCTTACCGTATTGATACCGCGCAAATATTTATAGCCGGCGAGGCTTCGGGCGCGGCAATAGCTTTACAAATGGGTTATTTAACCAACCCTGCAGAATTTACCTCAATTGCTGATGCTGATGTTTTAGTTAACCTTAACGGGATTGAAGGCAACAGCAATACCGCGCCTTATTCGTCAAAAATAACCGGCATCATCAGTTTATCGGGCGCTATATTAAATTTGAACTGGATACCTAATAAATCCGTATCGTTAATTATGGTTCACGGTTCTAATGATACCGGCGTACCTTATAAATCGGGTATCGCAAGCCCATATACCGCAACTATGCAGTATGGAAGTTACCTGGTTGACTCTACTTGTATAAGCCAGAAAATGAATAGCAGCCTATATACATTTAAAGGCGCCGGCGCTGCACCATATATATCTTCAACCAAATACGCCGATAGCACTATCAAATATGTATCGCAGCAGCTATATCATTTAATTGACTGCGAACGCCTGGGCAGGCGTTAAAACAATCTCTTTCAGCATTATTTTACAATTTGCTACTTTAGCAACAATTATGAACCGTTGTATATTTTTGATGCTATCGCTCGGATTGATATCCGCCCAAATTGCATTTGCCCAAAAACATGGTAAAATAAGTGTGTATCTTATTGGCGGGCAATCAAACGCTACAGGGCAAGGTTATATGGCCAACATGGCCGATACCATGAAATTTGATACTACCATACTACTCTTCCATTCCGGGAAACCGCATTTAAATTCGGGAAAACCTGCATTAACATGGATGCCGCTCAGGCAAGCTTCAGAATCGGCCGATAGGTTTGGCCCCGAATTAGGATTTTCGAATAAGATACGTTTATATGACCATAACAAACATATTGCTATTATAAAACACGCGCACAGCGGCACCAACCTTTACAACCAATGGAATCCCGGAAAAGACGCCGCCGATACCGCACATTGGGGCCAGCAGTTTAAAGTGTTTGTACAAACTATTGACTCGGGCCTGAACGCCTTACGTAAAATGGGTTACATGCCTGTTATTAAAGGTATGCTTTGGCAGCAGGGCGAAAACGATGCAATAAAAATTGATAGCGCCAGTTTAAACTACGCAAAAAATTTAAGTCATTTTATCAGCAGGGTGCGCCAGCAATATAAAACGCCTAAAATGCCCTTTGTTTATGGCTATGTGCTGCCCCCGCCAAATACCGGTGCCGACCGCGACCTGGTACGTAAAGCGGAGCACGATGTTGACCAACACTCCGCTACGCCATGGGCAATTAAAAACGCGATAGTAGTTTTTACAGACGATTTGAGCCTGCGTGCCAACGATAAGAATACAAAATACCCGAAAGATATTATTCATTTTGGTACCAATGGTACATGGGTGCTGGGTATAAGAATGGCACAAAAATTTGCAAACTGAATATTATGAAGATCCGGAAAGTTGAACTATCCGAAGCGGATACACTTTTACAAATCACCACCAAAACCTTTTTGTATGCCTTTGCTCATTTAAATAAAGCAGAGGATATAAAGATCTATTGCGATTCCTTTTTAACTATAAACAGGATTACAACAGAGATAAACAATACCGATTCTGATTTTTATTTTGTTGTGGACGAGGATGATATAATTGCTTACCTCAAATTAAATTATGCCGGGGCGCAAACAGAGTTTAAAGATAGCGAAGCTGTTGAGATAGAGCGCATATATGTTTTAGCCGAACATCAAGGCAAGCAGATAGGTCAGCAAATGCTGGATTTTGCAGTCAGTATGGCGCAAAGCAAACAACTAAAATACATATGGCTTGGCGTATGGGAAAACAATAGCAACGCTATCCGCTTTTACAGGCGCAATGGCTTTGAGGTTTTTGATAGCCACTATTTTATGCTGGGGAATGACAAGCAAACCGATCTGCTGATGAAACGTTTGATCAGCATTTAAAACTAATAAATCAATATCTTTAAACATACGAATTGGATAATGGCAAAAGTTAAAAGGCTAAAAATAAAGAGCGATAAAAAATACGGTAATATTGGCGACAGTCCCGGTGCCATACATATTGATGAGAACGCACTTAAGCCTGTACTTAAATTATACTCGTACAATAAAGATGAAGTAGAAGAAAGTGATGGGCAAACCTTCGAAAGCATACTTAAGCAGCTTGATCATTGCAAAACACATACCCACTGGCTGCAAATAAATGGCCTTGGCGATGAGGGACTGATAGAAGAGATAGGCAAACATTTCGGTATTAATGCACTGGTGCTGGAAGATATTGTAAACACGCATCAACGCCCTAAAATTGATGATTACGACAGTTACTTCTTCGCGACAAGCAGGCTCATTACTTATAAAGACGATGAGGTTAGCAATTGCCAGGTATCATACCTTGTAAAAGATAACTTGGTGATAAGTTTCCAGGAGGATTATAATAATATTTTTGAGCCGGTAGTAAAAAGGATGAAGTCGGGCAAGGGCTTGATACGTATTGCCGGCCCGGCATACCTATGTTATGCCATGATGGATACCATTTTTGATATCTATTTTAGCGTATTGAACACCATTGGCGATCTGCTGGAAAATATTGAAGAGCGCGTGTATGACAAACCTGATAAAAGCATTATGTACGATGCGCAAAAAATGAAGCGTACCATGATCGTGTTGCGCCGTGCCATATGGCCGGAGCGGGATAAGATAAACGACATGATACGTGAGGAATACACACTCATTAGCCCGGAAGTAAAGGTTTTTCTGCGCGATGCATACGACCACTGTATCCAGATCATTGATATGATAGAAAGCTATAAAGAGATCACTTCGGGGGTTATTGATGTTTACCTGTCGCTGGTGAGCAATCGCATGAACGAGATCATGAAAGTACTCACCATTATTTCGGCCATATTTATACCTATCACCTTTATAGCGGGCGTTTACGGCATGAACTTCGCCCATGTTGACCCTGTTACCAATAAGGTACTCCCCTACAACCTGCCCGAACTAAGTAGCCCGTACGGATACATTATTTGCTGGGTGGCCATGGTGCTGATAACAGGTACGCAGGTGTTTATATTTTGGCGAAAAGGTTGGTTTAACAGGCTATAACATTAGCAGTAATAAAATAATATCTGTTTCATAATAACATGTATATTGGTTGCACTAAACCAACAACTCCCAATTATGAATAAGTTATTGATAATATTACCCTCTGTTTTATTAACTGCCAATATCGCTTTATGCCAAAGCCGGATCGATCAGGGACAGCGATCTGTGCTCGCACCCTCAGGTTCAGTTACCGCTGCCGAGCGGATCATGACCACTTCGCGTAATTCACAGGCCACAAATTACAATAATTTAGGGCTTGCAGCTTTACATGCCGGAAAGTATGATGAAGCTTTAAAGTACTTTGACCAGTCGATAAGCATTGATAACAGGTATGCATCACCCTATAACAACCGCGGATTGGTTAAAGAAAAATTAAACCAGCTAAAAGAAGCTATCGACGATTTTAACGATGCCGTTAACCTTGAACCGCAATTTATAGGAAGTCAATACAATGCAGCCAATGCCAAGTATCGTTTCGGTGATTATAAAGGTTGTATCAAAAACTTAAACGCGGTTATAGATCTGGCACCTAAAGATGCCAATGCATGGCTGAAACGTGGCATGGCCCGCAACAAGATAAAAGAGTATAAAAAGGCGGTGGAAGATTGCAGTCGCGCCATCGAATTAAACTCCTCGTTATCTGATGCATACATTAACAAAGGCATTGCCGAAATGAATCTCGATAAAAAGGTGGAAGCTATGGACGACCTTACAAAAGCGCACCAAATGGGCAATCGCTGTGCCGATTCATTGATAAATGTTTTGTCGCCAGGTACCGTGCTGCCCCCCGTAGCTAATGCGCCTGTTAATACATTAACGAGCATACCAGCGGTTGATTCAAAAAGTATTGCCGAAGCCAATTCATTCAATGCAAAAGGCATTCAAAGTGCCAAGGAAAACAGCCTTACGGATGCTATTGCCAATTTCACTAATGCAATAAGCATAAACCCTAATTTTGCAAGTGCTTATAACAACCGGGGGAATACAAAGAGAATACAAAAAGATTATGCAGGTGCCTTACAAGATCTCAACAAAGCCATAGCCCTCAGCCCTAATTACTCTGTTGCTTTTATTAACCGTGGCCGGGTTGAAATAGAAGTTGGTAAAAAAGCGGATGCCTGTGCTGATTTTACAAGGGCTAAAGAATTAGGCAACCGTGGTGCTGATCAATTTATTATGCAAAACTGCCAGTAAGTTTACTGGCAAAAAACACTAACCCGCTATTGTATTTTAGTGCATTCGTAGCAATGCAGTTTATCCACACATGCCTAAAAATGTGCAATACTCTGTGCGCTTTGCCCTATGCTCTTTGCACGTAAAACGCTAATTTCGCAGACATAGAAAAGAGGAGAAAGTTTTGGATTATTTAAAGGGATTAAATCCTTCGCAACGAGACGCGGTATTACAAACCGAAGGGCCGGTAATGATCATCGCGGGCGCGGGTTCAGGTAAAACAAGGGTTATTACATACAGGGTGGCACACCTGATCAGCAAGGGTGTCGATTCATTCAACATACTGGTACTTACATTTACCAACAAAGCCGCGCGCGAAATGCGCGAGCGTATTATGCATGCCGCAGGGCCCGAGGCCAAAAATATCTGGATGGGAACCTTCCACTCGGTATTTGCCAAGATACTGCGTGTAGAGGCTGATAAGATTGGTTATCCCAACAACTTTACCATTTACGATACCGATGATAGCAAAAGTGTACTGCGCGCCATTGTTAAGGAAATGAATCTGGATGATAAGCTGTATAATATCAATTTTGTGCTTAATCGTATATCAGCGTCAAAAAACAACCTGATATCGGCACAGGAGTACCAGCAGAATGAAGCCATACAGGCCGATGATCATTCAAGCGGCCGCGGTTTATTGGGTAAAATATTTGAAGCATATACCAACCGCTGTTTCCGCGCGGGAGCTATGGATTTTGATGACTTGCTGTACAAAACCAATGAGTTGCTAAAACTTCACCCCGATGTGCTGTACAAATATCAAAACAAGTTTAAGTATCTGATGGTGGACGAGTATCAGGATACCAACTTTTCGCAGTACCTTATTGTGAAAAAACTGGCTTCCATTAACGAGAATATCTGCGTGGTAGGCGATGATGCGCAGAGTATATACGCCTTTCGTGGTGCAAACATCCAGAACATACTCAATTTTGAAAAGGATTATCCCGACCTGAAAGTATTTAAACTGGAGCAGAATTACCGTTCTACCCAAAACATTGTGAATGTTGCCAACAGCATCATATCCAATAACAAAGAACAGCTTAAAAAGAATGTTTTCAGCGAAAAAGATCAGGGTGACAAGATCAAGATCGTGCGTGCATTTAGTGATAATGAAGAAGGTAAGGTAACTGCCGAATCCATTATGCAGGAGCGTGCTAATAAGAGTATGAAATGGAAAGATTTTGCCATTTTGTATCGTACCAACGCACAATCACGATCGATGGAGGAAGGTTTGCGCAAACTCAACATCCCCTACAAAATATACGGGGGGCTCTCCTTTTATCAGCGTAAAGAAATTAAAGACCTGATAGCCTACTTCCGCTTAACGTTTAACCCAAGTGATGAAGAAGCCTTAAAGCGTGTTATCAACTATCCCAAACGTGGTATTGGCGATACTTCGCTCGACCGTATCATCATCACCGCCGGCGAAAAAGATAAGTCGGTTTGGGAGATCATGAGCGATGGGCAAACTTACCTGGATGGCCGTATCAACTCGGTGATATATCCTTTTGTTACCATGATACAAAGCTTCCAGGTGATCACAAAGAACCTGAACGCATATGATGCCGCCCTGCATATCGCGCAACACTGCGGCATATTAAAAGATCTGTACGAGGATAAATCTGTAGAAGGATTGAACCGTTACGAAAACATACAGGAGTTGCTAAACGGTATTAAAGAATTTAGCGAGCGCGAAGATATTGAAGAAAAAGGCCTGGATGTATTTATGCAGGATATTGCCCTGCTCACCAACGACGATAACGATAAAAAGAAAGATGCCGATACCGTATCCTTAATGACGATACACTCCAGTAAGGGTTTGGAGTTTCCGCATGTATACGTGGTGGGCCTGGAGGAGAACTTGTTCCCCTCGCAAATGAGCCTGAACTCGCGTAGCGACCTGGAAGAAGAGCGCCGCCTGTTTTACGTGGCCGTTACCCGCGCCGAAAGCAAGCTTACCATCAGCTACGCTACATCGCGCTTTAAGTTTGGCACGCTCATTAACTGCGAGCCAAGCCGCTTTTTGGATGAGATTGACGCTCAATACCTCGAGCTTGATTTTACCGCTAAAAAGCAACCCACCGGTAACCCTTTCTTTGATGATGAGCGCAGCGCCTGGGCCAGTAAGGATACCTTTAGCAAGCCCAAACCAGCTATTGCGCCAAAGGTTAAAACCACCAGCATACTGGCAAAAGCACACGTGCCATCGGCAGGCTTCGCGCCAAGCGATACCAGTAACCTGCAGGTAGGTATGGAAGTAGAGCACGAGCGATTTGGCTTTGGTAAAGTAGTAAGCATGGAAACCAAACCAGATGTTAAGGCCACCATATTTTTTAAAGAAGTTGGGCAGAAACAGTTGCTGTTAAAGTTTGCCAAGTTGAGGATTGTGGGGTAAGATGTAAAAGACGGAGTCTGAGATCAGAAATTCGTAAAGATAGAACAAACTCTCGGCTGTATTTAGAGCTTGTGAGTTAGCATCTGTACGCCTTACGGTAAATACCGTTACAATGGCCAATTTATGTTAAGTAGCTGATCTTATATGGCTTATTGTTTTTTTGAATTATAGAAAATATCACATGACACTTATTGCATCTTGGTTGAATCTCGAAAATAAAACACATCCGACTATTTGGACTGCTGCCGATTCTCAAATATCTGACGGGAAAGATACATTAACGTTGGAAGGTTCTAAAGTATTGGAATTACCAATAAGAGTCAGAGATTTAACGACCCCTATTCAAGAAGTTTATTTTAAATCTTCGTTTGGATTTGCCTACGCTGGCAGTTCCTTCACCGCATTTAACACATATTCAACTTTGAGCGTTATCCTTGACAATCTTGGTCGATCTAAAGTCGAGGGTATTTTACCGTCTCATGATAGTATTTTAAGTAAGTGTAAAGACATTTTAAAACATTATACAATAGAAAAATCAAGACTTGCAGAAGTTTCTATTTGGGGATTTTGCCCCGTTAGCAAAGAACCTTTTATCGGAGTTATTAAACAAAACGAATTTATAAATGATTATGACATTACGATCCAACATGGTTCAACAACCAATCTAAAATGGTTTTTATTAGGGAATAGTGATGCTAAAAAAAAGTTCGAGGAATTAATTTTAAAAAGGTTAGAACAATTTGAAAACTCTTTCAATTCAGATTATTGGCGTTCCCCATTTTATCCTTTGCGAGAGATTATTGAGTCCAAACGGTTCGGTGGTGTTGGCGGCAACATCCAACTTTCAATGTCAACTCTTTATTCATTTGGCCATTATTCAGTAATTGCTCCAATCGATGAAAGCAAAAAATCATGGACGTTAAAATTTAGAAATTTTGATGTAAGAGAAGACTTTGGCTGGTACGTTGGGGATTGCTTAATTTCGATTAATGGTATGGCTATGGATTATCCTTATTCATAAACTAATTACTATGGTTCCCCATGTTGTTCTTATATACTATCTACGAATCAATAAGCCAGTTGCGTGATAATAAATAATTTAACCCATCCCAAATTTTTAATAATTTTTGACACCTTTATATATTACTATCGTCTATCACCATATAAACCTTAGTATCATGAAGAGGCCCTTGCTCCTTTTATCTGCAATTTTTATCTCATGTATAACTGTTAAGGCACAGTATATTGATCAGCCCCGTGTCCGTATCGGTTTAAAGGCCGGACTTAACTTATCAGGCTTTACGCGCGATGTGGGTGTTTTTGATCAGCATTCGGCAACTTATGACAACAGCCCGTACGTTGGCGCGCAAAACTTTATCCGTTTAACCTGCCTGTTTGGTATTACGGTTGATTACCCCATAAATAATAAACTGTCATTTGCTACCGAATTATTATACAATGGCCGTGGCGGAGCGTACCAGATAGAAAACCCCAATGTTTACGATACTGATGAATACGGCAATGCTATTACCGCGTATGACCGATATAATTTCCAGATCGATTACGTAGAGGCACCCTTGCTTTTGCAATACAAAATATCAGTTGGCCAGGATAATTCCACCTACTTTTTGTATGGCGGCATAGCTCCCGCGATACTGGTAAAATCGCGAACCAATTATAATTATTATACCGGCGATGCGGCAGATGCCAGCAGCACTACTAAAAAAGGCATTTTGTATAATGTGAACGGATTTAATATTAGCCCGATAGCAGGCCTTAAAATAGCATGGAACCATGATGCGCCACGTATGCCTTTCTTAGATATCAGAATGGAATACGCTACCTTACCGGTATTTAACCGGACCGAAAGCAACGGTTATAATTTACGTACCGGCATGTGGACCTTGGCCATAGGTGGCGGATTGAGGTTTTAGTTACTTCTTAAAAATTGTGTATCTTGGTATTACCGATCATAAGATATGAAACCTTTTCTGCTGATATTTTTCTTTCTGCTTTTTTGCAAAATAGCGAATGCGCAGTTTGAAAATCCTCCAAAACTCTCGGTTACCGCTGATGCGGGTGGCCCGCCAGTAACGATCAGGATTTGTGCACCAAGCCGTAGTAGCATCCTGACAAAACCTTTAGTTTTAATATATACGCACAATCAAACCATCAGGATAAATATTGGCATCGACAGTATAGATAAAATTGAGCCCAAATCTATTAAATCAATAAATGTACTGAAAGACGCTAAGGCTACCAGCATGTATGGCGATGCAGCAAAAGCAGGAGTTGTGCAAATATATCTTGATGATGAAAAATACCCGGATGCTTATAAGAGGTTTATTAAGCCAGACACAACTGTACGTAAAAACTAATCAGGCATGACCATAGCAGAACACCTTGACCAAAAAGACCCGATCCGCCAGCCCTTGTTGAAAGCGTTACATGAGATCATCATAAAGAACGACCCAAGTGTTGAAGCGGTTGTTGGCACGATGATGGGCAAAGAAATGATATTGTATAACGATCGTGGCTCGTTTAAATACGGCCTGGCAGCGCCTAAAGAATATATGAGCCTGCATGTATTACCCATGTACATGAATGCGCCTTTACATGAAAAGTATGTTAACCTACTTCCCAAAGCAAAATTTCAGAAAGGTTGTATCAACTTTAAAAATGCCGATGAAATACCTTTAACTATCGCAGCGCAACTCATTACTGACTGTGCCCCTATTGATCTCATTAAAATAAGACAGGATTATCTGGATGCAAAAAAGAAGAAAAAATAACCTTTAATCTATTTATTATTAAATACTTATTTTTATCAAACCAATTTACCTGTTATGATAAAAAGAGCATTGCCTTTAGTTTTGCTGGCTTTATTGCCGGTTGTTAATGCCATCGCGCAAAAACAAATTATAAAAAAAATACATTTAAGCGTTAAAGGTGGCGTTAACCTGTCGTCATTCACCAATGATGTTGCACCATTTGATCCATATTCAAAGCTCACCTCGAGCAGCCGTTTTTTTGAGAATTATACAAAATACTTTCGTGTAAGTATTATAGCTGGTGTAACTGCCGACTATCCCATCAGCAAATCCTTTTCAATAGCCACCGAGTTATTGTACAATGCACGGGGGGCAGCCTATCGTGTTGGTTATGGTACTTTTAGCAGCGGGAGCTCGAGCAGTGTTGAGGGCGAGTATAATTATTACCGGTATAAAATTGATTATATAGCGTTACCCTTATTAGTACAATATAATTTAATGGGGCCAAAATCAAGGTTCTCATACCTGGTGTATGGCGGTATTGCACCGGCCTTAGCTATCAAAACCGGGGTAACACAGTTATATCATAATAAAGACGGCAGCGTAGGCTCGGCAGATTATAATCTCGATAATGTTCGTAAACTTAACCTGAGCCCGGTAGCTGGTTTGCAATTTGGCGGGAACAGGCAAAAACGCATGCGCCCCTTTTGCGATCTGCGTTTTGAATACACTGCACTGCCTGTATTTGATAAAGAAAGCATATTTAACGGGTACAATTTAAGTACCCGCATGTGGACGGGAAGTATTAGTGCGGGGATACGGTTTTAATTACGTTAAAATCGTATCTAACTATCAAACTTCTCCAGCAGCTTCAGCAACGTATCAAAATCCTTTGGATAAGGTGCGTGGATAGTGACTTCATTGCTTTCATCTATCTTAAACGTTACTTCATAAGCATGCAGGGCAAAGCGCTTCATAATGGGCAGTTCTTCCTGGTCTTTACCAATGCGGTAGCCTCGTTTAATTTTGGATAAAAAAACAGGCTCTCCTTTATACATTTCATCCCCCGCTATTGATGCACGCTGTGTAGCCAGGTGGATACGGATCTGGTGCATACGGCCTGTTACCGGGCGGCACTCTACCAAGGTATAATGCTTAAAGTATTTTAGTGATTGAAAATGCGTTTCGGCCTTTTTACCTTCCTGCCTGCTAATGGTTACATTACCTTTGCCTGCGTTTAGTATGGGCAAATCAATTGTAAGATCATCAAAGGTATGTGTACCCTCAATAATGGCATGGTATATCTTCTTCACCTTGCGGCGCTCAAACTGCATGGATACCAAACGGTAAGCTTCGGGGTTTTTAGCTATAATAAGCGCGCCTGAGGTTTCTTTATCCAGGCGGTGGCATATTTGTGCATCCGCACTGTAAGCCTTGGCTAAACGCAGCATATTGATCTCTCCACCTTCACGCTCATCAAGCGAACTGATAAAAGGTGGTTTGTTTACAACAATGATATCAGGATTTTCGAACAGGATAAGATCCTGGAACTTGGGTATCTTCATTTCGCTGCAAATATCGCAGAAAGATGTCGAATTTCGAATTTTCGATTTCGGATTTGCCTTTTGGCAGAAATCATTTTAAAAAAAGAAGGCATTATCTGTTTAAAAACGATAATGCCTTCAATAATAAATTCGAAATTGAAAATCCGAAATTCGAAATCAAAAATTAATGTAGCTCAAACTTATATCCCACCCCTTTTACGGTAGATACATAAGTTTCGCCCAGTTTTTCGCGTAGTTTGCGTATGTGTACATCAATGGTACGGTTGGTTACCACCACGCTGTCTTCCCATATGTTTTTCAGGATAACCTCGCGGGTGTATACTTTACCTGGTTTTGATGCCAGCAGGTACAACAATTCAAATTCTTTTTTGGCCAGTACTACTTTTTCGCCACCCTGAAAAACAAGGTATGCTTCGCGGTCAATCACCAGATCGCCAATTTCCAGTTTATTGTCAGATACTTCTTCAGTTGGCGAGTTGCGGCGTAGTATAGCGTTAATGCGGCTAACCAAAGCGCGTGGCTTTATCGGTTTAGCTATATAATCATCGGCACCCACATTAAAACCTGCAATTTCTGAGTACTCTTCGCTGCGGGCGGTTAAAAAAACCATAAAGGTATTTTTAAACTCGGGCATGGTGCGCATAATACGGCAGGCTTCTATTCCATCCATCTTAGGCATCATAATATCAAGTATGATCAGGTCTGGAAGGGCTTTTTTAGCTTCGGATACAGCTTCCTGGCCATTATGGGCAGTATATACCTGGTATCCTTCTTTCTTTAAGTTATATTCTATCAACTCCAAAATATCCGGTTCATCATCAACTATCAGGATTTTTTGTTTTGGATTGCTCATAAGGTTGTTTTTTTCAGTAAATGTATAACCTTAAAGATAGCAAAAGATTAAGTCAATATTAACAAATTGTTAATGGTCACATTAATTTAACGTACAGCTACTACTTACTGAACGTTTTATTAAAAAAATCTTCAAGTTGCTTGCCTGTGATGTTTTTTGCCACAATTATACCTTTAGGATCAATGATGAAATTTGAGGGAATGGCTTCAATTTTATACAGCTTTTCAACCGGGCCATCAAAGCGTTGAAACTCCGATGCATGGCGCCATGTTAACTTATCGGCAGCTACAGCCTCAAGCCATGGTTTACGCTCAACATCAAGGCTGATACTTAAAATATTTAAACCTTTATCTTTAAATTTAGCATACAATTTAACAACATTAGGATTTTCTTTGCGGCATGGCGCGCACCATGATGCCCAAAAATCCAACATAATGTATTTGCCTTTATAATCAGACAGTTTAACAAGTTTATTATCACTATCAATAAGCGTAAAATCTGGCGCAACATGCCCTACCGAAATAGGCTTGATCTCCATCATCGTCTTAACAAAAAAGTTAACAGTAGCATTACCCGGAAACTTTCCTTTAACAAAATCTGCATAAGCAACCAACTGCTGCTCATACTTAAACCTGTCTAAAGCCTGCGATGCATAAAAGGCGGCCAGCGAGGTTTCATTTTCATTCATAAATTTCAGTACCTCGGCACTGCTTGCATCCATGTTTTTTTCAAAACGCGGATAATAAAAGGCTATTAAAGCGTCAGAGTCAGCTTTATTTTTAGCTGTTTTATATTTTGCGCTAAACTCATCGTTTATAGTTTTAGTAACTTTACTATAACCGGCCATTATTTTGTTATAGGTGCGCATTTTTTCAGAATCCTCCGATCCGTATATTTCATAGGCACCGGTAGTATCTTTTCCTTCAATTTTTATATTGATATCCTCTCCGTTCCTCGCGATCAGGTTTATCGGGAAACTACCTAATAAAACTTCGTAAAACTGGGGGTCGGCAACGTTACGTTTAAATGAAAACTCCCCATCAGTTAATGCTACAGAATCGATTATCGTCATGCTGCCCGATTGCGTGCTATCTGTTTTTAAAAGAAACGCTGTTTTAATTTTGCCCGGGTGCTCCACCTTTCCGCTAATAGTGAAAGAGTTTTTATCGCGACAAGCGGTTAAAGCAATCGAAAATGATATAATAACTGAAAGTACTACTCTTGTTTTCATTTGGTTGATTCTAACACTTCAATTAATAATTGGTTAGTTTTTTTGGGATCAATTTTCCCTTTTGACAGCTTCATTATATCGCCCATAAACAGGCCTAAAACGCCTTTTTTTCCATTATGGTATTCTTTTACCTTATCGGGATGATTAGCAAGCGCTGTTTTGATGAACAATGTTACATCTACACCACCTTCTTCAATTATCAGGTTCTGCTCATTGGCTACCTGTTCAGCAGTTTTTTCAGGGTGGCCTACCAGTACCGGGAATATTTTATGTGCGGCTACCGAATTACTTACCTTACCGCTATCTACCAACGCGATAAGGCCAGCTAACTGAGCTGTACTTAATTTGAAATCCTGAATGCTGATACTGTTTTCATTCAGGTATGATTTTACAGTACCCATTAACCAGTTTGCAGCCGATTTATAGTGGCTGGTTTGCTTTATCAGCGATTCAAAATAATTCACCACATCTTTATCAGCAGTAATTACCAATGCATCGTATGATGATAAACCCAATTCGGTAGTATATTTCATATACAATTCTGTCGGCAAAGCCGGCATTTCCTTACGTATATTATCAATATAACTTTGGGTAAGTACCAAAGGTGGCAAATCCGGATCAGGGAAGTAACGATAATCATTCGCCATTTCTTTTGAGCGCAGTACTGATGTTTCGCCGGTATGGGCATCAAAATCAAGCGTATTCTGATCTATTCTTCCGCCGGCCTCAATAACGCTAACCTGGCGCAAAAACTCATGATCGATGGCGCGTTGAACATTACGTATCGAGTTCAGGTTTTTCACCTCGCAGCGGTTGCCTAAAGTTGTGGTGCCCTTTAACCGTACCGAAATATTGGCATCGCAGCGCATACTGCCTTCTTCCATATTGCCATCGCAAATGTCAAGGTATCGTACCAGCTTACGCAACTCGGTCAGGTATTGCTGCGCTTCTTCGGCGCTTTTCAAATCGGGTTCTGATACAATTTCGAGCAAAGGTACCCCTGCCCTGTTCAGGTCGATGAATGATTGCGTGCTGTCCTGGTCGTGCATGCTTTTGCCTGCATCTTCTTCCATATGGATGTGGTGGATAGCGATGTTTTTTACTTCGCCGCTTTTAAGGCGCACCTCAACAGCACCACCAACACATATCGGCTCAATATCCTGGCTTATCTGGTAGCCTTTCGGCAGATCGGCATAAAAGTAATTTTTCCGGGCAAAGTGGTTATTTAAACTGATCTTGCTGCCAACAGCCAGGCCCAGTTTAACAGCATATTCTACCGCTTTGGTATTTGTACGCGGCAAAGTACCGGGATGCCCAACAGATACCGGGCTGATGTGTGTATTGGGCCCACCACCAAATGCAGATGAGTCTGACGAAAATATTTTGGTATTGGTTGATAGCTGGGCATGCACCTCTAAACCAACAACCAACTCATATTTTTCAATGTTCGAAACCGGGGTATTTGTCATTCTAAAAAATCGTTCCGGTTAAACTCCGGACTATTACAGGTGTCAAATATAAGCTTATTCCCGTTTATCAATAACGGAGCCACATATTTCGGCATAAATATTGAATTAATAGTGTTAAATAACTAAAATTTATAACATGAAAAAAGTTAAAATAGTACTTGCCGCCATGGCGCTATTCATTGCAGCAGGCATTACACAAACTAAAGCCCAACTGAGCATTAGTGTTAATATAGGCTCACAGCCTACATGGGGGCCTGTTGGTTATGACAGGGCCGATTATTATTACCTGCCCGATGTAGAAAGCTATTATAGTGTATCAACCCATCAGTTTATTTATTTAAGCAACGGCAGATGGATATACGCGGCTAACTTACCCGGCAGGTATGCTAATTATGACCTGTATTCAGGCTATAAAGTAGTTGTAAACAGGCCACGTCCCTACCTTAACTATAACCAGGACAGGGTTGAATATGGTAAATATAAAGGATGGAAAGGTAAACAAACCATCATTCGCGATTCGCGCGACCCGAAATATCATGGTAAACCGAACAAACAGGAAAAAGAATATTACAAAGAGGAAAAGAAATACGAAAAACAAGAGCAGAAATATGACAAGCACCAAGACAAGGGTGATAAACATGGCAATGGTAAAGGCCACGGCCATGGCGACTAAATATTAACTATGATTACCATGCAAAAAGCCATCCCGAATACCAGGATGGCTTTTTTGCATTTGATAGATTTGACAAATTTAAAAAGCTGTCAAATCTAAATTATGGTATAAAACTTTTCGCTTTTTCCAGGGCCCTGTCTAAACCGCTCGCATCTTTACCACCTGCTGTTGCATAAAAAGGCTGGCCGCCGCCGCCGCCCTGTATCTCTTTAGCCAGTTCGCGCACTATCTTGCCGGCATCTAAACCTTTATCTTTCACTAAGTTTTCAGATAGCATAACTGTCAGGCTTGGCTTGCCATCAAACTCGGCTGCCAATACCAGCAACATATCGGTAACAATATCCTTAATGCTGTAAGCTAAATTTTTAACCGTGTCGGCATTGGGCAGGTCCACCCTTTCGGCGATAAAGTTGATGCCGTTTATGCTTTGAGCTTTATCTGCAAGGCCTTGCTTTAAACCCGAAGCCTGTTGCATTAAAGCCTTGCCTTGTGCTTTTTTAAGCTTCGCGTTCTCTTCTACCAAGTCTTCCACACTTTTAACTACGTTGGCCGGATTTTTCAACGCCGCTTTAACACCATTAAGCGCGGCAAACTGTTCACTGATATAATTTTCTGCAAAAACGCTGGTAAGGGCCTCTATGCGGCGAACACCTGCGGCAACGGCGCTTTCGGATATGATCTTGAAGAAACCGATCTCTCCTGTATTTTTTACGTGTGTACCACCACATAACTCCTGACTAAAATTAGAATCGAACGTGATCACCCGTACCCAATCGCCATATTTTTCCCCAAAAGCAGCGGTAACGCCCCTTTCAATAGCATCGCGATAAAAAACGTTGCGTTCTTCTTTTAGTGGGATACACTCGCGTACCTTTTGGTTTACCGTACGCTCAATAGCTTCCAGGTCGCTGTCGCTGATCTTGCTGAAATGCGAGAAATCAAAACGCAGGTACTCCGGTGTAACCAACGAGCCTTTCTGACTGATATGATCGCCCAGTATTTGCCTTAAGGCTCCATTCAGCAAGTGAGTGGCTGAGTGGTTAGCATTTGTGTATTGGCGCATAGGGTTTGCATAGGCCATATAAGTGCGTGGCACAGGGTTTGGCAAACGCCCCGCTTGCTCAACCCCTTCGGGGGTATAAGTTGGCATTGGCGTAGCTACGTGAATGATAAGGCCGTTCTCCTTTTTCGTATCGGTCACATCAAACACAAGCGGACCTGTTTGTTCATTATACCATTCACTTACCAACTGGCCCTTATCGCCTATCTGGCCACCACCTTCGGGATAAAAAGGAGTCCTGTCCAGCACGATATGATATTGTTCTTTACCTTGTGTACTCACCTTGCGATACCGCAATATCTCTACACGGTCTATCATCATTTCATCATACCCCTCAAAGCGGGTATCGCCATTACGCAAAACCACCCAATCGCCCGCGTTAACTGCTGATGCCAATTTAGAGCGTTGTTTTTGTTGGTGGAGAGCAGCCTCGTAACCGTCAAGGTCAACAGTCCATCCCTTTTCACGAGCCATTAGTTCAGTTAGATCGATAGGAAATCCATAGGTATCGGATAGTTCAAATGCAAAACGCCCATCCACGATATCTTTATGGCCGTCATAGTTACTTATATATTCGCGAGTCTTGAGTTCCTCAACAAAAAAGTCTTCAAATAATGTTAAACCCTTTTCCAAGGTCCTCAAAAATGCTGTCTCTTCTTCCAAAACAACCTTTTGCACAAAATCTTTCTGCTCTACCAGTTCAGTAAAAACCCCATCAAACTGTTTAGCCAACAAAGGCACCAACTGGTTTAAGAAGGGTTCCTTAAAGTTCAAAGTCTGGTAAGAATACCTTACCGCACGGCGTAATATCCGGCGGATCACATAACCTGCCTTATTACTCGCAGGCAATTGCCCATCCGCAATAGCAAAGCTAATGGCACGGATATGATCGGCCATAACGCGCATGGCAATATCGGTTCTTTCTTCTTTGCCGTAAGGGATACCACTTTTTTCGGCGATGAATTGAATGATCGGTTGGAAAACATCCGTATCATAATTCGACCGCTTACCTTGTATCACCCGCACCAAACGCTCAAAACCCATACCGGTATCCACGTGTTTGGCAGGCAATGGCTGCAGGCTGCCGTCTTTTAAGCGGTTAAACTGCATAAATACGTTGTTCCATATCTCAATCACCTGGTCGCTGTCGCCGTTAACCAGGCTTGCGCCATCTACTTGTTTCCTTTCAGCATCGGGTCGGCTGTCAAAATGTATCTCGGTACACGGGCCGCAGGGGCCGGTTTCGCCCATTTCCCAAAAATTATCTTTTTTGTTTCCTTTAACAATATGGTCGGCGGCTACGTATTGTTTCCACAGTTCAAGCGTTTCGGTATCAGGCGCTAAACCTTCTTTTTCGTCACCTTCAAAGTACGATACGTACAGGCGGTCTTTATCAAGCTTATAAACCTCGGTCAATAGCTCCCAGCTCCAGGCAATGGCTTCTTTTTTAAAGTAGTCGCCAAAACTCCAGTTACCAAGCATCTCGAACATGGTATGGTGATAGGTATCAATACCCACCTCTTCCAGATCATTATGCTTGCCCGACACCCGCAAACAACGCTGCGTATCAGCCACACGGGGACTAACCGCTGCCGCCTCGCCCAAAAACACATCCTTAAACTGGTTCATGCCTGCGTTGGTAAACATCAACGTAGGGTCGTTCTTTACCACAATGGGTGCCGAGGGAACGATGGTATGTTGTTTGGAAGCAAAAAAATCTAAATAAGCCTGGCGTATTTCTGAAGCGGTCATGGTATTTTATTATAAAATGCAAAGATAGTTTTTAGTAGGAAAGTCGAAAGTCTTGAGTCGGGAGTCTTGAGCCGGTTTCGATAAAATATTTTTGACTCAAGACTACAGACTATCGACTAAAGACTTAAATTTGCATATGCCTTACAAAGAACGCGAAATATCTAAAATGTACTATACCATGGGCGAGGTTGCGGCCATGTTTGATGTAAACCAGTCGCTGCTGCGTTTTTACGAAAAGGAATTTGATATTCTTCAACCCAAAAAGAACAAAAAGGGAAACCGCTACTTTACTAACGAGGATATCGAAAACCTGAAAATCATCTTCAACCTTATTAACGACAAGGGCTATACCCTGCAAGGCGCTAAAGATTACCTGAAACAGAACCTGGAAGGCACAAAAGAGAACCAAAGTGTTATCGCCTCGCTGGAAAGCATTAAGAGCTTTTTGTTGGAGGTGAGGGATCAGATGTAAACCTGAATAGAAGCAAGAATCCAGAGTCAGGCATCAAGAAAATAGAGTTCTATTTGATTTTTCTAATATATCCCTATATTTGCAGCAACTTACCTCCAATAAATGAAAGGTTTTAACATACATCAACTGCATCTGCATCATCGTACAAAGTAACGATCCGCATATCTGTATGTTAATTTTAATACCTGTTCATCCTTATTACTACCCTTAATTCAAATTTTGTGAAGACACTTAAAATAGCGATCCAAAAGTCGGGCCGCCTGAATGAAAAATCTGTTGAGCTGCTAAAAAATTGTGGTTTAAACTTCGAAAACTATAAAAGCTCGTTAATATCGCCTGTATCAAATTTCCCTTTGGAGATACTTTTTTTACGCGATGACGATATCCCCGAATACGTACAGGATGGCATTGCCGATATTGGCATTGTGGGCGAAAACATGATAGAAGAAACCGAGGTTGATGTAGATTACCTGCAACGCCTGGGTTTTGGAAAATGCACTTTAAAGATAGCCGTACAAAACGACAGCGATATTAAAACGCTGACTGACCTAAACGGTAAGGCCATCGCTACATCCTACCCTGCTATTTTGGGTAAGTTTTTAGCTGACAATAACATTAAGTCGGATATCCGCATGATATCCGGTTCGGTAGAAATATCACCGGGTTTGGGTTTAAGCGATGCGATATTTGATATCGTATCAACAGGTGGCACACTAAAAAGCAATGGTTTAAAACCTTTTGCTGATGTAATGAAATCGGAAGCGATACTTATTGGCAATAAGAATATTGAGAACGCTGACCTGATACAGGAACTGATAGAACGCATACAATCGGTATTGCGTGCTAAAGAAACCAAATATGTAGTATTGAATGTTGCCAAAGAAAACCTGCAAAAAGTTGTAGACCTACTACCAGGTGTAAAAAGCCCATCAGTAGTACCATTGGCCGAACCGGATTGGGTGGCCGTACACACCGTAATACAGGAACGTGATTTTTGGGAGAAAATAAGTAAACTAAAACAAGCCGGCGCACAAGGTATTGTTGTGATGCCGATAGAGAAGATAATTACGTAGCCCCCTAACCCCCTGAAGGGTGAATTGAATATCTGGAATGAAAACATTTAAGTATAGGGATTTAAGTTTACAGCAACTCAAACAACTCGTTCAACGTAACGTTGACCCGGCGAATGAGATACGCACGGTTGTAGAGGATGTGATAGCCAACGTGCGCAAACATGGCGACAAGGCTTTGATAGACTATGCCGAAAAGTTTGATAAGGTTGTTTTGAATAAACTCTACCTTGATAAAGCCGAACTGGCCGGTTTAGCCTCTACGCTTGCGCCTGAGCAAAAAGCAGCTTTGCAAACGGCTTATAATAACATCAAAAAATTCCACCAAACGCAGCTAAAAACTGAGGATAAGGTTGAAACCATGCCCGGGGTAACCTGCTGGCGCGAGTTAAGGCCAATTGAGCGGGTAGGTTTATATATACCAGGTGGAACGGCTGTTTTACCAAGCACGTTTTTAATGTTAGGCATACCCGCACAAATTGCCGGTTGCCACCAGATAGTTGTTTGCTCGCCGCCGCAAAAAAACGGTAAGGTGAATGCCTTTATAGCCTATGTGGCTCAATTGCTGGGCATTGAAAGGATTTACCTTGCGGGAGGTTCACAGGCTGTTGCCGCTATGGCTTACGGTACCGAAAGTATTCCCGCAGTGGATAAAATATTTGGCCCGGGTAACCAGTTTGTAACCAAAGCTAAAACTATCATACAATCAACCACTACCTGCGCCATTGATATGCCTGCAGGCCCTTCGGAAGTATTGGTGATAGCTGATGATACCAGTAACCCGGAGTTTGTTGCCGCCGACCTGTTAGCACAGGCCGAACACGGTATTGATAGTCAGGCTGTTTTAGTGGCAACATCACAAAACATTATTGATGCTACTTTAGCTGCTTTAGAAAAACAGTTACCCATATTGCCAAGGGCCGAAATAGCCACGAAGGCAATTGAAAACTCGTACGCGGTATTAGCAGATGATTTAAAACAAGCAATGCAATTCAGTAACCTGTACGCACCGGAGCACTTGATCCTGGCAACAGAAAACTGGAATCAAATAACAGGCGATATTATCAATGCGGGTTCAGTATTTTTAGGGAACCTGACGCCTGAAAGCGTCGGCGATTATGCATCGGGAACAAATCACACACTACCCACAAGTGCTTATGCAAGGGCATATTCAGGTGTATCAGTTGATTCCTTTGTGAAAAAGATAACTTTCCAGCATATTACGCCCGATGGCATCCAAAACATCGGGCCAAGTGTAGAAATATTAGCCGAATTGGAAGGGCTGCATGCCCATAAGAACGCGGTGACGTTGAGAATGAATAAATAGCAATAACAAACTATGTCATTGCGAGGCACGAAGCAATCACTGAGGCATGTAGCAAACAATGCATGTCGTATACCTTTCTCAGAGATTGCCACGCTATCGCTGCCAATGATATAAAGCGATAAAAACAATGTTTAGTATAAACAATATTATCAGACAAAACATCAAAACCCTCAAACCCTACTCTTCCGCACGCGATGAGTTTCAGGGTGAGGCGAGCGTATACCTTGATGCCAACGAAAACGCATTCGGCTCGCCGCTGGAGCAACAATACAACCGCTACCCCGACCCAATGCAATACGCCGTTAAAAAGCGTTTGATGGAGATAAAGGGCCTACCGGTACGCAACATATTTTTAGGTAATGGCAGCGACGAGGCTATCGATATCTTGTTCCGCAGTTTTTGCGAACCGGGTATTGATAATGTGATACTGGTACCGCCAACGTATGGCATGTACGAGGTTTCGGCAAATATTAACGATGTGACAATCAAACGTGTACCGTTAACACCTGAGTATCAGTTGAACCTGGAAGGTATTGCCGAGGCCATTGATGAGCATACCAAAATGATATTTGTTTGCTCGCCCAATAACCCAACGGGTAACTCTATTAACCGTGCGGATATTGAAACCCTGCTGGCTAATTTTAACGGTTTAGTAGTTGTAGATGAGGCGTATATCAATTTCAGTCGCCAAAAAACTTTTATACAGGAGTTAACTGAGTACGCTAATTTAGTTGTTTTACAAACCCTATCCAAAGCATGGGGTTTGGCCGGTTTACGTTTAGGAATGGCCTTTGCCAGCGAGGAGATCATCGAGGTGATGAATCGCGTTAAGCCACCTTACAACATTAACGAGGCAACACAGCAATTGGTTTTAGAGGCCTTGCAAAATGTGGAGCAGGTGAACGATTGGATAAAACAAACCTTAACTGAGCGTGATAATTTGGTATTAGGATTAAAAGAACTAGACTTTGTACTGGATATTTACCCATCAGATGCTAATTTTATCTTAGCTAAAACAACCGATGCAAAGGGTATTTATAATCACTTGGTTGAGCGCGGTATTATTGTGCGCGACCGATCGAAAGTGGAATTATGCGAAGGCTGCCTGCGTATAACCGTAGGTACACCATTGGAGAACAGCATATTGTTAGAAGCTGTAAAAACGTTCAGATAATCGATATATCCTACTGTCCGTCAACATTATTTAATATTTTTGCCACGCAAAATGAACAAACTTAAACGCATACTTTTTATTGACCGTGATGGCACCCTGATAACCGAGCCTGCAGATGAACAGATCGACTCGTTCGGTAAGCTGGAGTTTTACCCTGCCATGTTGCAATACCTGCCTAAAATAGCTAAAGAGCTTGATTTTGAACTGGTAATGGTAACCAACCAGGATGGTTTAGGCACATCGGTTTATCCCGAAGATACCTTTTGGCCGGTACAAAACTTTGTTATCAATACATTGGCGAATGAGGGTGTGGTGTTTAGTGATTATATCATCGACCGTACTTTTGCTAAAGATAACGCCCCTACCCGGAAACCGGGTACAGCATTGTTAGGTAAATACTTTGATGCCGAAGTTTACGACCTCGCCAACTCGTTCACCATTGGCGACCGACTGAATGATGTTTTACTGGCAAAAAATTTAGGTGCAAAAGCCATCTGGATAAATAACAGCAGCAATTTAGGTGGCGGCGAGTTTACCGATGAGCAACAAGCTGTTGTAAAAGCGACTGTAGCTTTAGAAACAACCGACTGGAAAAAGATATACGAGTTTTTAAAACTCGGCGAGCGCACTACTGAGCATACCCGAAAAACCAAAGAAACTGATATCGAGATCAAGATCAATCTGGATGGCAGCGGTGATGCGAAGGTATCTACAGGTTTACATTTTTTTGATCACATGCTCGATCAGATAGCCCGCCACGGCAGCATCGACCTGGAAGTTATTGCCAAAGGCGATCTGCATATTGATGAGCATCACACCATCGAAGATACCGGCATTGCTTTAGGCGAAGCGTTTTTAACCGTTTTAGGCGATAAACGTGGTATTGAGCGTTACGGTTTCTGTTTACCGATGGACGATTGCCTGGCTCAGGTTGCTATTGATTTTGGTGGACGCAACTGGATAGTTTGGGATGCCGAGTTTAAGCGCGAAAAGATAGGCGAAATGCCGACGGAAATGTTCTACCATTTCTTCAAATCATTCTCCGACGCGGCAAAATGCAACCTCAATATCAAAGCAGAAGGTCAAAACGAACACCATAAGATAGAGGCCATATTTAAAGCCTTCGCCAAAGCCATTAAAATGGCTGTACGCAGAGATGTGAATAATATGGTGCTGCCTTCAACTAAAGGAGTATTATAAAATAGAATCAAGAGTCAAGATGCAGGAATCTAGACTCTTGAAAATATGTATTGGATTGAGATAGGTGTCTTGCATCTTGATTCTCGATTCTTGATTCTAATCAAATATGATAGGTATAGTTTATTACGGCGCAGGCAATATATTCTCACTCACTTCGGCTTTGGACAGGCTGGGCATTAGCTATGGTATGATACATACCGAGGCTGATTTTGAGCAATACGACCGCTACATTATCCCGGGTGTTGGACACGCCGGCGCGGCTATGAATAAATTGGTGTCTACCGGTTTGGTTCCTAAAATAAAAGCACTTGAAAAACCTACACTGGGTATTTGTGTGGGTATGCAGCTGATCACTTCCTACTCAGAAGAAGGCGATTCAAACCTGCTTGATATTATCCCGGTAAAGACCCTGCGTTTTGCCGATAGCGCCGAATATAAAGTACCCCACACCGGCTGGAACCGTGTTTACCACGAAAGTGAGAACCTGCTGTTTAAAGGCATCCCGCAAGGCGCCCACTTTTATTTTGTGCACTCTTACTTTATTGAGTTTAACGATGCATACACTTTAGCATCAACAGATTATAGTTTGAAATTCTCAGCATCAATAGTTAAAAATAATTTTTACGGCGTTCAGTTTCACCCCGAAAAATCGGGTGCATTTGGCGAACAACTTTTAACTAACTTTGCAAACCTTTAAAACATAACCATGTACATAATCCCCGCAATAGATATTCTCGATAAAAAAGTAGTTCGCCTGCGCGAAGGTAATTACGATGATGTAACCAATTATGAGGTTACGCTTGAGGAAATGATAGACAAGTACCAAAGCCACGGCACCGACTTTATCCACATTATCGACCTTAACGGCGCTAAAGGCGATTTCAGCAATCAACAATACCTTTACGATATTATTCGTAAAACGGATATGAAGGTGCAGTATGGTGGCGGCGTTCGCAGTGTTGAAAAAGTTAAAGAGTTATTGGATGCAGGTATCCACCGCGTTATTGTGGGTACACAAGCCATAACTAATCCTGATTTCTTAGAAGAGTTGAGCAAGTCACTTTCAAAAAACAACCAAACATTAGACCGTGTAGTTGTAGCTATCGATGTGTTAGACGAGGTAATAAAATACTCAGGCTGGATGGAAAGCTCGCCTATTAAACTAATGGATTACGTTGATAAATGCCTGCGTTTAGGCTTCTACCGCTTTTTATGTACAGATATCAGCAAAGACGGTAAGCTGGGCGGCGCGGGTATTGAACTTTACGAAAAACTGCTTGACCACTCTCCTTTCATTAAACTGATCGCTTCGGGTGGTGTAAGCTCAATGGCGGATATTGAGGCTTTGAACAAGATCAAAGTAGAATCGTGTGTAGTTGGCAAAGCTATTTACGAGAATAAAATATCGATTGATGAGATAAAAGACTGGAATTTACAGTCGTTAGTCTCTATATAATAACCGTCATTGCGAGGCACGAAGCAATCCTAAACTATGCATATCGCAGACCTTTCTATCGAGGATTGCTTCGTACCTCGCAATGACGTGATAGTAAACTTATGTTAGCTAAAAGAATAATCCCTTGTTTAGACGTTAAAGATGGCCGTACGGTAAAGGGCGTCAACTTTGTTGATCTGCGTGATGCCGGCGACCCGGTTGAATTGGCCTGGCAATACTCGCAGCAAGGTGCGGATGAGTTGGTTTTTTTGGATATTACCGCTACACACGAACGCCGCAAAACTTTGGTAGAGCTGGTTAAAGCCGTTGCCCGAAACATCAATATCCCTTTTACAATAGGTGGCGGTATCAACTCAATAGCTGACGCCGACGCGCTTTTAAACGCCGGGGCGGATAAAGTATCCATTAACTCAGCAGCGGTACGTACACCGGGTTTGATTGATGAATTAGCGGGTGCATTTGGTGTTCAGTTTGTGGTAGTGGCTGTTGATACACGCCATACCGATGGAAAAAATATAGTTTACCTGAACGGTGGCCGTATCCCGACAGAAAAAGAAACATTCGACTGGATACTTGAAGCCGAAAGCCGTGGTGCAGGCGAGATATTGCTGACATCAATGGATCATGATGGTACAAAGGCAGGCTTTGATTGCACATTCCTAAAAACCATTAATAATGCTGTACATATCCCGGTGATCGCTTCTGGCGGTGCAGGCAACGTGCAGCACTTTGTGGATGTGTTTGAACAGGCTAATGTAGATGCGGCTTTGGCAGCATCGGTGTTTCATTATGGTGAGATATTGATACCTGATCTGAAAGGAATATTGAAAGATAAAGGGATTGAAGTTAGAATATAATAAAAAACGTCATTGCGAGCGATAGCGAAGCAACCCCTACACACGCAAGTCGATGATGCTTATCGGAGACCTGTCGCGCAGAGATTGCTTCGTACCTCGCAAAGACGAGCAAGAAAATAGAATATGAATATTGATTTTGATAAAACAAACGGCTTGGTTCCGGTAGTAATACAGGATGAGCAAACGCTTGAGGTGCTAATGCTGGGCTACATGAACCGGGAAGCTTATGATAAAACCGTTGCCGAAAACATCGTTACTTTTTTCTCGCGCACCAAAAACAGGCTGTGGACAAAAGGCGAAACCAGCAACAACTTTTTGCATGTAAAAAGCATCGCGCTTGATTGTGATAATGATACCCTGCTCATTAAAGTTAAGGCCGATGGCCCTACATGCCATACCGGCGATCGCAGTTGTTTTAAAACTTCATATAATCAAAACTTTATATTTGAATTACAGAATGTTATAAACAACAGGTATGACAATCCGTCAGAAGAATCTTACGTTAACAAGCTGCGTAAAAAAGGCCTGAACAAGATTGCCCAAAAGGTTGGCGAAGAAGGTGTTGAAACAGTAATAGCCGCCCTGGCCGAAACAGAAACCGACCTGATTAACGAAGCTTCAGATCTTGTTTTCCACCTGTTGGTTTTGCTGCGTGAGAAGAATTTGAGTCTGGACGTTATTGCCAAAAATTTAGAGTCGAGGCATAGATAACCAGCTAAAAAATTACGTCATTGCGAGGTACGAAGCAATCCTCGATAGAACAGTATGCGATATGTATAATTTAGGATTGCTTCGTACCTCGCAATGCCGTGGTGTAGAATACTGAAATAACCATCTGTCAATGTATAAGTCATTTCTACTATTCGTTATCTCCATATCAATTGCGTTAAGTGTTCGCGCGCAATCGAAATCAGATTCATTGCGGTTAAGGGTACAGGATATCGCCAAACAAGCCAACGGCACGGTAGGCTTTGCTATGATGGTGCTTGAAGGTCAGGATACCCTCTCCTACAACGGTAACCTTCATTTACCTATGCAAAGCGTAATGAAGTTCCCGATAGCGATAACGGTTTTAAACGCGGTTGACGATGGCCGGTTAAAGCTTGATTCGCTTATCCACATCAGCAAAAGCGATCTGCCTGAAACCTATAGCCCCCTGCGCGATAAATTCCCGGAAGGAAATGTTGATGTATCGGTAAAAGAGTTATTGAGTTACATGGTATCACTGAGTGATAATGATGCCTGTGATATATTGTTGAAAGTATTGGGCGGTACTGATGTGGTGGACGATTATATGCACAGCTTCGGTATCAGTAAAATAGCTGTAAAAGCTACAGAATACCAAATGGCACAGGCATGGGATGTGCAGTTTACCAACTGGACTACTGCAAAAGAGATGATACGTTTGTTGGATATAGCCATGAAGCCAAATTTCCTGTCTAAAACAAGCCACGCCTACCTTTGGCAAATTATGCAGGCCACCAGCACCGGGCCTAATCAGATAAAAGGTTTATTGCCCGCCGGAACAATGGTAGCACACAAAACAGGCCGCAGCAGCACTAACGATAAAGGCATCGCCGCCGCCACAAATGACGTTGGAGTGATAACGCTACCAAACGGAAAACATTTAGCTATCGCTATTTTTGTAAATAATTCATCTGCCGACCTTGTTACCCGCGAATCGGTGATCGCGTGGATTTCAAAGGAGGTTTATGATTATGAAGCGGCGAAATAACAAACGCGTCATTGCGGAGGCACGATACAATCTTCGATAGATATGTAGACGACATGCCTAAACGAATAAATAGTTTAGGATTGCTTCGTTCCTCGCAATGGCGTGATAGAGAAATTAAAAAATGAACGTCGAGAAAATAACCGAATTATCGGGACATAGCAACCCCATCTTCACACTGGAGCTTTCGCAGAAACCGGGAATACTGTTTACCGGCGGTAACGACAAAGGCTTGGTAGAATGGAATTTAAAGGATAATACTTTCATCAAAGTAATGTTCCCGGTACCTACATCCATTTATGCGGTGCATGGGCCTGTTGGCTTTCCATTATTGTTTACGGGCTTGCGCAGCGGTGAGGTTTTGGTATTCGATTTTATCAAACAGCAACTCATAGCACCGCTCAGAACGCATAAGGCGCCCGTGTTTGACATCAAGTCAGTTCGACATAAAAAGGAACTACTCATCGCATCCGAAGACGGCACAGTGTCTGTATGGAGCTTAGAAACGCTGCAGCTACTGCACACCATCAAAGTTTCGCATGATACCGTGCGTTGTATTGCCATATCGCCAAACGAAAAACAAGTGGCCTTTGGCTGCCGCGATAACAGCATCAAAATTTACGATCTTGAAGATTATACACTGATAAAAGAAATCACGGGGCATACCATGTCGGTCTTCACACTGGCTTACGCCCCGGATGGCAGTTATTTAGCATCAGGCGCCCGCGATGCGCAGGTAAAGATATGGGATGCCGTTACCTATAATGAGGTCAAAAATATCCCGGCACACTTATTTGCCGTTAACCATATCGCTTTCCATCCTACCGAGCCTTATTTTGCTACTGCCAGCATGGATAAGAGCATCAAGATATGGGGTTCAGATGATTTTAAACTATATAAAAATATCAGCCGCGAAAAGGGGTTTCCTATTCACCGTTTGTCCATCAACAAACTGGGCTGGTATGATGAGGGTACAAAATTGCTTTCTGTGAGTGATGATAAAGAAGTAGTGATTTGGAAAGTGGAGTTTTAATGTGCAAATCGCTCGGTTTGTGGAAAGATAGTTAACCCATTTGCACATTCGCACATTTGCACATTCACACATTATCCTGATATTTATTCCTGATGGTAGTTTCAGAAAAAGTGTTAAAGTGGGCCATGCGTTTGTACCCCCCGTTGTTCGTTCAGCGGATATGGGTGCAAAAGTTCGAAAAGGGCTTTATGGGCGTCAGCGTAAAGGTGAGCAAAAGCATTTTCAACAAAAACTTTAACAATTCTATTTTTGGCGGCACCATTTTTTCGGCTGCCGATCCGTTTTACGCGCTGCTTTTCCACCAGGCGTTGAGGCACCGGGGTTATACCGTTCGGGTTTGGCTAAAATCGGCCGAGATACAGTACCTTAAACCCGGGCGAACTAACCTGTATTTCAAAATTAACATTACCGAAGAAGACATTAAAGAGGCTGAAGAGATATTGAATACCGTAGGCAAATTTGTTAAGGCATACCCTGTGGAAATGTATGATAAAGACGGCCTCCATTGCGTTTCGATAATAAATGAAGTATATATCCGTAATTTATATGCGGGCGAGAATAAAACAATAGCGTATTGATCTGGTCATTGGGTCATTGATCATTAAGTCATTTTTCAATGGCTAAACAATGTCGAAAGCCGAATGATTAGTGACCTAATGACACAATGACTAAAGTTATAATGAACGATGACGTTTTTATAAAGAAGGGCTTCCTCATCTCAACAGATAAGGGCCTGCTGGATATTGATGTGATTTATAAATATTTAAACGAAGACTCGTATTGGGCAAAAGGTATCCCGAAAGAAAAACTGGAGCGCGCTATAGCTAATTCGATGTGCTTTGGCGTTTACCACGATAAAAAGCAAATTGGCTTTGCGCGGATGATAACCGATAAGGCCACGTTTGGCTACCTTGCCGATGTGTTTGTTTTAGATGATTACCGTGGGGCCGGACTTTCAAAATGGCTAATGCAAACCATTATGCAGCACCCGGAGTTACAGGGTATGCGCAGGTGGAGTTTGGCTACAGCCGATGCGCATGGCTTATACGAGCAGTTTGGCTTTACACAGATAACAAACCCGGAGCGTTGGATGCAGATATTTAATTCGTACCCAATACCGGCAGAACAGAATTAAACAGGTACCAATGAATATTAAAAGGCAGATATTAGAAGGTGAAGGTGTATCGCTCGATTTTAAGAAAACCATTACCAGTTGTGAGAAAATTGCCCGCACTATGGTTTCATTTGCCAATAACAAGGGTGGCCGGCTTTTAATAGGCGTGTATGATGACGGTACGATAAAAGGCGTAAAATCTGAAGATGAGGAGCGCTACATGATCACCCGTGCGGCACACCTGTACGCCCGTCCTGCCCTGGAGCCTACATTCGAAGAGATCTATGTGGATGATAAACTGGTATTGGTGGTAGACATAGCCCCAAGCCAGGAAAAACCCCACTACGCCCTTGCAGAAGATGGTAAATGGTGGGTGTACATCCGTGTAAAAGATAAAAGCGTATTGGCCAGCAAAATAGTGGTAGATGTGTTGAAGCAATCATCAGCAAATGAAGGTGTGATGATAGCCTACTCCGAAAAAGAAACAGCCCTGCTAAAATACCTTGATGTTAACCCCCGCATCAACATCAAAGAATACTGCGACCTGAGCAAACTGAGCCGTAAAGGCGCACAGCGTATTATTGTTAACCTGGCATTATCTGGTGTGATCAGAATACATACGACGGAGAAGGAAGAGTATTATACGGCGTGTTGATCGATATCTATTATTATATTAAACTAAATCCTACAATCATTAAAAAATGGCTAAAGAATTATCTCCATCACGAAAACTTGCAGCAAAAGTACTTTTTGCCACTTTTAAGATTTTAAAAGATGCTGGTGGCAAAATGCGAAACGTGGAGGTTGTAAATAGAATACGTGAAACGGTTTCATTTACAGAATGGGAGACTGAACGTTATGAAAAAACAGGTTACATTAGGTGGGAATCTATTTTAGCATTTTTTAGCATTGACTGTATAAAAACAGGCTTCTTGCAAAAGAGTAAAGGAATATGGATTTTAACTCCAGATGGTGAACAAGCTATAAAATTAGGTCCCGAGGGCGTGTTAGAAGCTTCAAGCAAAGGGTATAAAATTTGGAAAAGTCAACAACAAGTTGACGAGTCATTAAAAGAAGTAATTGACATTAAAGGTGATTCTGAATTAAATATTGAACAGCAACAAATTGCATTACTTAACGATTATGAAGGAAAAGCATACGAAGGTTTAAGACAACATGTTTTAAATAAAAACCCTTACGAATTTCAGGATCTGGGTTGCCGCTTTATTGTCTGCAATGGGTTATCATATTTCCCACACGGCAAATAAAGGAAAAGATGGAGGAATAGATATTATTGCATATAATGACCCATTAGGAACTAAACCGCCTCGTATGGTGGTACAGGTCAAACACCGGCCGACAAGTACAGTTCCATCTGACGATATACAACGGTTAGCCGGAACTATGAAAAGAGATTCGGATGTGGGAATATTTGTAACCAGTGGAGATTTTTCTTCACCTGCAAAAAACGAGGCGAGAACAATGGGTAAACATATCGAATTGATAGATTTTGAAAGATTTATTGAATTGTGGACAGAATATTACAGCAGAATGGATGACAAACAAAAAAATCTGCTTCCTTTAAGACCAATATATTTTTTAGAGGTTAATAGTTAAACTGCCTGTTTTTAATTCTTACAACCCACTCACTCCACCAGATATCACAAACTTCATCATATCGGCAGCGCTCTTGTCAATAGGTTTCACCTTATCGGCAGAAACGATAACCACTTGCCCGGCGAAAGAATACGAGTACGGGAAATAAACAGCCACATCATTAGGTAAACCCAGTTTACTCAGGTCCTTTTGGGTAAGGAACCCGATTTTTTTTAACCCAAACTCATTTACCTCTACCAACACAGGCTCGTTAAATTTCTTCTCATCGCCTACAAAGGCCTCGGTAAGGTCTTTAATAGAGCTGTACAAAAATTTGAACAACGGCAGGCGGTTTATCCAGCGGTTAAACCATAGCTTTATCGGTTCGGTAATAATGCTTGTTACTACAATGCCAGACAGTAACAGCACCAGTAATACCAGCAAAATACCCAAACCGGGTATGTAAATATGTTTACCCTCAATTAGCAGCAGGTTACTTACATTTAGCGCGTTATCAACACTCGCCACAGCCCAGAATATCAGGTAAATTGCTACTCCTAACGGAATAACGATCAGGAAACCTTTAATAAAGTAATTGATAAGGGCGCGAAATATCCTGTTCATGGCAATTTGCTAATTACTCGTAAAAATACACCCTTTTTACCCGTTGCGAAACATTTGTTAATATTTCGTAGGGTATGGTACCTATCTGTTTAGCCAGTTCTTCTATCCGGTACTCTTCATTAAAAACAACTACCTCATCCCCTTCCTTAACGCCAATAGCACCCGTAATGTCTATCATACACATATCCATAGATACATTACCTACAGTGGGTGCCAGCGTACCGTTCACCAGCATTTTACCTGCGCCGTTACCAAACGCGCGTAAATAACCATCGGCATAACCAATACGTACAGTGGCTATTTTGCCATCTTCCGGCAAACTACCGTTGCGGTTATAGCCAATCGTTTCGCCTGCTTTAACATGCTTTATTTGTGCTATACTCGTTTTTAATGAAGCTACGGTCTGCAGCGGCGATGGCTCTTCCTTTATGGCCCCATCTATCCCGTAAAGGCCTATACCCAGCCTTACCATGTCCATTTGCGCTACTGGCCAGCGTGTAATTGCAGATGTATTGGCAATATGTTTTATTACTGTATAGCTAAGGCTGTTTTCTATCTGCCGGTATATTTTCGTGAATAAATCAAGCTGCAACAGGGTAAAAGTATCATGAATGTCAGCATCGCTACCCGCCAGGTGCGAGAATATGGATTGTACATGAACATATTTATTATCTTTCAACACATCGCATAGATGCTCAATTTCAAACTCCTCAAAACCAAGGCGGCGCATCCCCGTGTCTATTTTAATATGAATAGGATATGCAGCTATATTTTTTTGCTGTGCAAACTTTATAAAATCATCGAGCAGTTTATAGCTGTATATTTCGGGCTCAAGGTTAAACGCCACCATCTTATCATAAGCAGAGGGTTCAGGGTTGAGCACCATAATGGGCAGGTTAATGCCGGCATCGCGTAAGCTTACGCCTTCATCAATAAATGCCACGGCCAAATAATCTACTTTGTTAAACTGCAGCATATTGGCTACCTCAAAACTACCGCTGCCATAGCTAAATGCTTTAACCATTGCCATTAACTTTACGCCGGGGTTCAGTTTTGCTTTATAATGGTTCAGGTTGTTTTGCAACGCGTTGAGGTTTATTTCGAGCACGGTTTCGTGCGCTTTTTGTACAAGGGCTTTACTTAGGCGCTCAAACTCAAAACTACGCGAGCCCTTTATCAGGATAGTTTCGTTATTAAAATTAAGCTGTGATAATTGCTCAAGCAAGGTATCTGTATCATCAAAAAATACACTTTCGGTAGTTTTAAACAAAGCCCGGTGCTCGCTTATGGCTTTACCTACGCCTATAATTTTGTCCGTCTTTTTTTCTTTTACAAGGTTGGCTACCTGTTTATACAACACGTCCTGCTCTAAACCCGATTGAAAAATATCCGATAAGATAAGCGTGCGCTTAGGGTGCTGATTTTGCTGATTCAAAAAGTTTAAGGCAATCTCTAACGACTGTATATCCGAGTTGTAAGAATCGTCGATGATAGAACAATCATTAATGCCCTGTTTAAGTTCCATGCGCATACTTACAGGCACAAGGCGCTCCATGCGGTCGTCAATAACTACGGGGTCATAATCCAAGGCTAAAAGTGTCGCCCAACAGCTAATGGCATTTTCTATCGATGCTTCATCCACAAAAGGTACCAGGCACTCTATCTCCGTATCTTTAAACTTTGCCCGCAGATAATACTTTTTAGCTATCACAGTTTCGCTGAACACATACAGGTCGGCCTGGTTAAATTTCCGGCTCCAGGTAAAATGGCGCTTACCGGGCACTTTACCTTTATATGCCGCCAGGTCATCATACTGATAAACTAGCAGGTTACTGTGCGTAAACAGTTTGAGTTTTTCGGTGAGCTTTTCGGCATCATCTTTAAAACCTTCATTATGCGCAGTACCTATGTGTGTAAGCACCCCAACTGTAGGCTTTATCATGTGTTCCAGCTGTTCCATCTCGTGCGTGGTTGATATGCCCGCCTCAAAAATACCCAGATTATGCTGCTCCTCTATCTGCCATACAGAAAGCGCCACCCCTATTTGTGAGTTATAGCTTTTAGGGTTACGCACTATCTTTTTATCGGGGCAAAGCAACTGGTATAACCACTCCTTTACAATGGTTTTTCCGTTACTGCCCGTTACGCCAATTATTTCCAGATCAAATGCTTTACGGTGCTGTGCAGCCAGTTTTTGCAGGGCCTTTAACACATTGCTTACTACCAGAAAATTTGCTTTAGGGTATGCCGCAACATCATCGGGCAGGTGCTTAACCACAAAGTTGTGTACCCCTGCCTTATATACTTCGGGTATAAAGGTGTGGCCGTCCCTCCTGTCGCTCAGCGCGAAAAATACCGATGCCCCTGGATTGTTAATTTTACGACTGTCTGTTAAAAGGTTAGTTATTGGTGTATCGGTAATAAGTTTACCGCTGGCACCAATAATATGCTGTATTTTGCTGATGGTATAATGAATAGCTGGCATGTATGCGAATTTGAAGATATTTATTGTGATACAAGAATTTTAACGAAATTTGGTTTGGATGGATGTTGAAATTAAGCCCGTTAAAATTACCGACCCAAAAGTTGGCCTTGCCAAAGCCGAACATTATTGCGCCTACCAGGAGCGTGCCCAGCAAGAGGTACGCAACAAATTATACGATTGGGGCCTGTACCCAAAAGATGTTGAGCAAATTATATCCACCCTTATTGAGAACAACTTTTTAAACGAAGAGCGCTTTGCCAAAACCTTCGCGAAAAGCAAATTTAACCAGAAAGGCTGGGGCCGGATAAAAATAAAACAAGCCCTAAAATTTAAAAAAGTGCCCGATGTACTCATCAGGAAAGCATTGCTTACTATTGATGGTGATGAGTACCAGGCAACGCTAAAACATATGCTACAAAAAAAAGCCGCCACGGTAACAGAAAAAGAAGGCTTTAAGCGCCAATACAAATTACAGCAGTATGCCATGAGCCGTGGTTTTGAGGGCGATATTGTTGCCGACACAATTAAAAATATTGAATGGTAAATGCCCGGCTTAACAAGGCGCTATTGTGGAAAAGTATAGTATCATTAAAAAAGGTTAGCTTTGCGTTAATACCAAAATTAAAATCGTATATTCATAAATGGCTAAATCAGTAGAAACGTACAACAAAAAAGAGCGGGAAAAAAAGAAATCCAAAAAGCAACAAGATAAGCGCGAGAAGGCGGAAGAAAGAAAGGCTAACGGCACCAAAGGCAAGAGCCTTGAGGATATGATGGCTTATTTAGATGAGAACGGCAATATTACCTCCACCCCGCCGGATGAAACTAAAAAGAAAAAGGTTGTATCTGTTGAAGATATACAGATATCTGTACCCAAACAGGAAGCCATGGCACCTGAGGATCCGAACAGAAAAGGAACGGTAACATTTTTTAACGAAAGCAAAGGTTTTGGCTTTATACAGGATTCTGTTTCGCAGGAAAGCATTTTTGTGCACATAAAAGCCCTGGAAGAACCAATAGGCGAAGGCGACAAAGTAAGTTTTGAAACCGAACCCGGTTTAAAAGGCCCAAGTGCTATTAAAGTTAAAAAGATCACCAAGTAAACTTTCATAAAAAAAAAGTGAAAAAATTATCACAACATAAACTTACTGTTGCTTAGTTAATTACCGCCGCTGTGGTATTTAAATTGATACTTTTTTCATTTTTTTTAGAAAAAGTATTTGGAGGTTTTTCAATTCTGTCTATATTTGCACTCCCAACAGCGAAACAGGTTATCACAACCTAAGCCAAGGGAAGCTGAGATTGATACCAACATCTCAAAATATATGCGAAAGTAGCTCAGTTGGTAGAGCACGACCTTGCCAAGGTCGGGGTCGCGAGTTCGAATCTCGTCTTTCGCTCTAAATCCTTTCTGACCAGCAGAAGGGATTTTTTATAAAAGGTGAAAACCTGCCCAGGTGGTGGAACTGGTAGACACGCAGGACTTAAAATCCTGTGCCCGTCAAAGGCGTGCGGGTTCGATTCCCGCCCTGGGTACTCAAAATTAAATCGACAAAAAGGCTGACATTAATGTCGGCCTTTTTTGTTCAACCTAATCGAGATTACTCTTCCCCTTTTTTAATCCTCAAAAATTGTTTGATTATTTTTATATCATATTTATTAAAATATTATTGGTAGTTTTAACCTGCACGCTTTCATGTAGTTAATATGCAAAACACCCGGGTTAAAAAAAACACCGAAGATAGCAACCATGCCCAGGCTGGTATTAATAGTCGCACTATGCCGGCTGTTCCCATAGCTCAAAAACAAGGTGTACCTGATGAGGAGGCTATCCAGAAAAAGGAGAATAAAACCGGCCTGCCTGATAATTTAAAGTCGGGCATCGAACACCTGTCGGGTATGCCAATGGACGATACACGGGTGCATTATAACTCATCAAAACCAGCCCAATTAAATGCCCATGCTTACGCACAGGGTACAGATATACATATAGGCCCCGGGCAGGAAAAGCACCTCCCCCACGAGGCATGGCATGTGGTACAACAGGCACAGGGCCGCGTTAAGCCCACCAAACAAATGAAAGCCAGCGTACCTGTTAATGATGATGCCGGACTTGAGCACGAAGCCGATGTAATGGGTAGTAAAGCACTATCGGCAGCTACAGGTGTCGGGCAGATGAAATCAAAAAGTAACCCGATTATTGCGCCTGCTGTTAAAGTGGCACAGTTGGCTGGTACCAAACCTAACCAGCCATCCATGAGCGGGCAATACAGGATAAAGCTATCATCAGAACGGGAGGCTTTTACATATAACAACCGCGTTGCCCTGGGCCTTGATAATGTTTTGCCCGGGAGCCACAAGGTTATTGATAAGCTGGCCGGTGTAAAAGCCGACAAGCTGCATGCCGTAAAAATTGAAGGTAACCCCAGTTGGGTGGTTTTGGCCAAAGAGATACCCTGGCCGGCAGACAACCAGGAAGTTTTGTGTATTGATACAGTGGGCTGGGAAAACGAACGGAATAAACCCTTAGAAGAACGGGACAAAAAGTGCGTAATGGATATCAAAATAGGCACCTATACAAAAAGCACGGAGCAATTCGCGCTTGAAGGCGCCGGGATTTTCAAACGGTTCTTTAAACGGATAGAGCATGATATGAAAGACAGCAGCCGCGCCAACCGTCTAACGGGCTATGATATTGATGCCACCGATCTGGTTAATTTTACCGCGGCCTACAACAACCCGGGAAGCCGCGGTAATATAAAATTGGCTATGGCAGCGCTGCAGCCAAAATTAGCGGCAATAAAAACCCGCATGGCGGCAGCACCTGTAACTTTTGTAGGTAGCAGCTTATTTATTGTATTTAACATAACTACTCCTGAAAGTAGTGATGTAAAACTCATAGACCCCGACCACCCCATAGTAACGGATGCAACAGGCCTTAATATGCCAGACCAGTTGATTAAGAAGAAGAATTTTGACGGGCAAACCAGGACCTGGGATGAATATATTACCAAATGGAAAGGCAGCTTTGGAACCGGTATGGATAACTTTTTAGCATGGTTTAACCTTACCGCGGCTAAAAAGTAAAGCCCGAAATGCACTTATCAGGCCATAAAAAAACATAGCCCAGTATAATCCGGGCTATGCAAAAACTGATATATTTATTATCTTCCGGATGGCACACGGGATCTCGGACAATAGCTTATTTAAAACTGTAATTAACCTCTTTGAAAGTTTCGCCGGCATTGATCACATCAAAGAACCAGGAATAACCAACATCCTGAATAGTGTATTCAAAGCCGACTTTAAGTGTTGAAGGATCATTACCGGGCACTAAGCGTTCTACAACTATTTTGTGCAGGCTTTTAGGGATATCCTTAACTTTCATTGGCGGAAGTATAGAATCCCAAACGGTAGTATTGTTGGGCCTTTGCATAAACAACCTGAAGGTGATGAGTTTGGAATCTGTCGAGAAGTTTTGGTCCGTATAAAGCACATACTTTACTTTTCGTGGAGCTGTTGTGTTTTGATTATTTACAACTATGCCGATGTTATCAATAACCGGTTGAGTTGTACCATTGTTGGGTGTAACTGTTCCTTGTTTTTTGCAAGATGATGCGATCATTATGGCAAAAGCGCCAATAAGGATCATGTTAAATTGTTTCATTGTTATTATAGATTTAGATAAAAAAATACTGTGTTGGTTTATTATTTACTTATTTATTTAAACAAAGAACGGCTTAACGGGTAAACCGTTCTTTGATGTTATGCCGCTACTATATTCATTGTAATAGCGGTATCGAACTGCTCAATGCGTAAAGTTTCAGGTATTACACCGTACCTTTCCGGGATGCCTTTTGCCAGGTCGGATTCTAAAAAGGCCGTCCGTTGTTCCCTGTTTTCAAACAGGTAGATCCCGCTTAACGCTCCTGTAGATTCTTCTACGATGTAGTATTTTTGAATTAGCCCCGGAACTTTTTTGAATTGCTCCAGGTCGTTTTGGCAAATAGTCATAAGGTTATCCGCGCTGTGTTTCGAACTGAATTTTACTGATAATACTGATTTTGATTTTTTCATCTTAATAATTGTAAATAATATCAGCAAAGGTATCGGGGGTAACGTTGGCCGGATAGACTAAAAGGTTCAATAAATCGACTTTAAGGTTAAAATGCATATGCTAATTGTGTGTGATTTTGCCTGTATTGCAGTGGCGTCAGATCATACTTTTCTTTAAACACCCTGATGAAATGCGAAGGATCTTCAAAACCGCATTCAAATGCTACCTGGCTCACTGTCATATCAGATGTAATGATATGGCTTAGCGCAAGGTCAAGCTTTTTATTTTTGAGCCACAACGCTGGTGTGGTATTATATTGCTGTTTAAAAGCATTTTTGAAGGCAGATAAACTCATATTGCAAAGTTGTGCCAGTTCTTCAAGCTTTAGGTTATATGCAAAATTTGCCTCCATTATCCGGCTCATATGATCGTGCGGATTGCGGCACAGGGATACAAAATAATCTGTGAGATGCTTATGTCGTTCGTTTGCAAACAGGCTCAGCAAAAGCTCATCGAATTTTAACGATAGTAATTGCTTATTAGGCTCTTCGGACATCGATAAAAAGGAATGGACAGATTGGCAATAGTTTTTCAACAACTCATCAGGTTGTACCCGCAATACAGCATCCTGAGTAGCAACATCGCTAACCGGGCCTTCAAGCAGATTAACATTCCGTTTCAGGAACGTCCTGATAAAATCATCAGGTATAAAAACGAACGTGGCACAAAACTCATCGTCAAAAAATGCATGGGTAAGGTTGGCCCCTTTTTTCACAAAGATGATATCGCCATCGGCAACTTCGTAAGAGTTATAGATGGAGCGCCAGATCTTCTTGCCCGATGATATAAAGGCGAAATAGTTATTATCTGACCAAATACCGAACTGGCTAACCTTTTTTGAACAGGTATACTCAACAAAGAGCAACTCGTTCACCTCTATTTTTCGGTACAGGTTACTTTCTTTTATGGTGGAATAAAGGTTTACCATTAATTATAATGTGACTGGTTATTTGCTTTAGATGCAATTGGTTATTAAAAATTACGATGATCATATCAGCAGCGGGGAGCAGCTCATTGAATCAATTACATCAACATTACGCAAAGAATAACCTGAGGGTTGCTTAATGATTTTGATTTATTAAAAAGCAGAAAACAACAAAGCCCGCCATTTTGGGTGACGGGCCTTATAAATTGGAGTAATGTATGTAGCTATTTAGCTGTTGATGATTGAGGTGCTTTTACTGAGGTGCCATTAATAACTACGTTATCAAGCTTAGGGGCTTTAAATTTGCTTACATCGTAATCAGCATTCTTTAGGGTTACGTTAAAGTTTTTTAAAGTAATATCCTCAAATGTAGTACCATCATTACCCTTAACAATACCCAGCGATCCGCCGGTGCCTTTAATGTTTGATAATTTAATGTTACGCACCAACGATGTTGGCGGCGCCTGCCCTTTCAGGTCAAAATATTGTGTCCATGGCGCTACGCTCAGGATAACTACTCCCGGGCCGTTAATAGTGATATCATCAAGGCTGATGTTTTCGTATTGCTGTGGGGTATCGGGGCGCAGTTTTAAGCGTAATACGGTTGGGCCGGTGGTGGTGCAACGTTTAATATCCACATCGCGCACAATGGTAGCCTCGCTCCCGCAAGTCATTATACCACCGCCTGCTTCAAATACACAATCGTAAATATGAATACGCTCTACCGGCGGACTATCTTTATCCTGCATGGCAAAAGGGCCTTTTGATCCTTTTAAAGCAATATCATCATCCCCAACCGAAAACGAACATTTGGTAATGGTAATATCCTGCGAGCTGTCCACATCTATACCATCAGAACTTGGTGCATGATCGTTAGGCACGGCACCATGCGGGGCTTCAAAACGGCAATTGTCTACGGTAACCTGCTGGTCGCGGTACAGGTGCAGGTTCCAGAAACCGGAGTTATGGAAAGTGATACCCTGTATCAACACGTCTTTTGAGTTTTGAATAAAAGTAAGCTGCGGGCGCTCAACACTCAGGTTAGTTGTTGTACGGTCGGCACTGCGGCGGCTGTAAAACAATTTCCAGTAAGGCTCGCCGTTACCATCAAGCATACCTTTGCCGGTAATGTGCAGGTGATCCACCTTGTCGCCATTTACCAGGGCGGCGCGCCATGGCTCTGAGTGGCCCTCTATACGGCGCATTGATTTTGGATAATCTTCAATATTTTGCGATCCGCGTAATATACCATCTTGTTGTATCTCCAGATTAACACCCGGTTTCAAAAATATAGCACCGCTTAAAAACGCGCCTTTAGGTATTACCACCGTCCCTCCTCCTTTTTTAGCGCATTCGTCAATAACAGCTTGTATAGCTTTGGTATTAAGGGTGGTGCCATCGCCAACTGCACCATGCTCGGCAATGTTATAACGTTTAGGCCCATTTTCTGTTGCCATTGCTGCAGTAGCCAGCAAGGTTGAAAATGCCAACAGTGCGATAGATAGTTTATTCTTCATGTATATTGATAATATTGGTTCGACAATTATAGGTAAAATAAGCTTATTTAACAGCCAGCAACTGTAACGTATGTGCTAACATTTCCGTGTTACCTATCATTATTATTACAGATTGTTCTGATCAGCGGTTTTATTGAAATGCTAAATTATAGCTATAAACCAGCCTTATCATCCTGCACCGTCCTGACAGGTGTAAATACAACCTTACCCACAAGTATTCCCACACGTATATATACGCATATTTAAATTAAATATGATATTATTAAACCAAACACCCTATCTTGTATTGCCGTATAAAAACCACATAACAAACTGATAAATAAAATATTACACTTAAAATAGCTATTAGTTAACCGATATCACATAACGACAAAATCAACTTATTAGCAAATAACATTTTTGTATTTTATTAACTGACCTATAATATATATTTAACCATTACTCAAAAAACCAACCTTAACTAAAAATGAAAAGATCAATCAAGCTTATTGCATTTGTATTGCTATTGGGATTTACCTTATGGAAATGCAGCACACAGCATTCCGCGGTAAAGGGCGGGCTCCCGCAAGATGTTTATGCATCGTGTACATTGAGTGCCGACACCTTTAAAACCTGGTTTGCCGGCAACCAGGTAACATTAAATGGCCTGGTAACACCAGCCAACAGTGTTGCTTTTCCGCACCAAAACAATTGTGATTTTTATAAATGGAGCGAAAGGATGTTTTTATGGGCTACATCGCCTGTTAAAAGTGGCCTTGTACTTACATCGCCTGAGTTTTATAATGTTACCCCGCCCGATTCGGCCGGTAACCGTTACCTGATACAGCCTGCGGCAGGTGCGCCGGTAAAAATGAACGGGCATATTTCAAAATTTGGCCCCAACCGCTTACCTGTTGTAAAAGACAAAAAAGGCAGGTTCTTTGAGATCGAAAAATCACAACCAAAAGAAACTGTGAAAGACGCTACCGGCAACATCGTTGAAGTTGATCATATTATTGCAACAGCAGCTCATGCTTTTACTTTTGTAGATAAAGCAGGTAAAACCATTACACATCCGCAGGCTGTTATTCAACACTCAAATAACCCCGGGCACTTTGTGCACCGCTTTTTACTGGGTAAAAAGTCAATATTTCTTGATGCCCAAGGCAACGTTATAGATTCGGAAGAAGGACAAGCTACAGGTGATGCCCTGATGTCGCAATCGGGTTCGCTGGTATACTATTTAACATTGGTAAATGATGTGTATGCCGAATACCTTAACCTGGCAAAAAGCGATCCGTCAATGCGTAAAAAATTCCCTACTACAGCTGCAGACAGGGACTTGATTTACGCCTATGCCCTATTGCATCATGTTATTTTACCGCACCCAAATGCATTGGCTATCGAAATAAAATCATCGTGGGTTGAGGCAAGTACCCTGGCGGCCGATTCAAGCAATTATGTGTTGATGACGGCTACCGTACCAAAATATGCTAAAACCAATTCGGCGGATACGATGTGGGTACCTAAAGGCGACACCACGCTGAGGGTAGCTTTAGTTGGGATGCATATAGCAGGCAGCGTTGCCGGCCATCCCGAAATGATATGGTCAACATTTGAGCATCAAAACAATACGCCAAATGCAGCATACTCTTATCTTAACACCAAAAAAGACACCGTTAATGTACCGCAGGATGGCGGTACAGGCTGGTTGTTTACTGCAAACGCTGCGGATACTGTACCCAACCAATCATACATTACCACTAACGACCCAAGCATAGTAAACGGGCCAAATACGGATACGCTTTTTGCCCAGCCCACACACACCATCAGTGCAAGCAATACCTTAAGAACTATGCCATGGGGCAGCCAAAGCGCTGCAGGAGCTTATAGTAACCAGCAGGATACCACATCGGCAGCATCTAACAGTGAGATCCTATCAATTAACAACGCTATTCACGGCATGTTGGCAAAAGGCGATGTAAGGGCCAACTACCTGCTGATAGGTGCTGTATGGACACCTAATGGCACTGCGCCAACCGGCTATGGCTATGCCGGAACTGTTAGCCCCGGTATAACAATTGGTACCAGCGTGTTGGCAAACAGCACCATGGAAACTTATTTCCAATCGCCAACACAATCGTGCTTTACATGCCATAGCAATAACCCGGGCACGCCAACACTTAGCCCTGATACCATAAGCCACGTGTTTGCTAATATACAGCCCTTTGCGTTGGTATTTAATCCTGCCGATACGATAAAAAATAAGAAGAAAAAATAGAACTTTATAACAACAGAAAAACCCCGTGCTGTAAACGCCGGGTTTTTTTGTTAAATTACAGCTGCGATTTGCTTGAATAGTTATTTAATTTACTGATAGTATAATTATTTATTGATTGATAACTATAAGGTATAAAAGTCCATTTTTACACTTATCTATTTAAATATCTGTCGGTTTAAATAGTTATTATTGTAAACATGGAAGAAAATGATCAAAAGCTTTTTAAGAGCATAAAAAGAGCGACCATATTATCAGGAATAGGAATGGGTTTATTATTAGGCATAATAATGGGCTTATCCGTGTCGGAAGTTGTTAAGGTGATCATGGGTGCTATGACGGCTATCCTGGGTGCTTTTCTCGGTTTTGATAAACAAAGCTTTACCGGAATTGGCAACGAAGAATACCAAAAAATAGAAGAAAACAGATTATTTACTGCTTTGCGGGCTGGCTGGTTTGGTTTGGCGGTTTTGGTTGGTATCATATCGGGTATGTATATCAGAACGCACGAAGTTTTTACACCAACTGTATCAGCAAACGTTAAGCAATGGACAGATGCCGGTTACAGCGAAGATTATGCACGCAAACTGGTAGCCTACCAGCGGTTGGGTATTAACCCAAGCACGGGTGCAGTAGGGCCAATAACAGACGCCGGCAAGATACTGCAATCGAACCTTTTTAGTACAGAGCAGGTGCGTAGTTTATGTAATGACCTGGATACCGATCCGTATAATAAAAACTGGGCCGATTATAAAAAGCACCTGTTATCCTTAAATATATCTGTTATTAGTTCATTAACAACAGTTATCGAACAAAACGTTACAGACAATGAACAAAGATTCAGTATTATTAATAAACTGAATACTGTTATATGCAATATGAAAACCCAAAAGGATACTCAGTTATGCAAGCTGGGTACAGACCTTGATGCATGGAAAAAAAATGAGCTCACGGCAAGCTTGGCCCAGGAACTGATGACACTTAATCCCGATCAGCAAAAAGCGGTCGTAAATACGTTGTCTGGTTTATTTTGTGAATTGGAAAAACGATAAGCATGATGAAAAAAGCACTTTTATACCTTGTTCTTTTTTTAATTACCATAACCTATGGTTTTTCTCAAAGCCACCTGGTCAGTTCGCAATCGGTGGTAAAAGTAAAAACGGTGTTTACCAACAATAAGGGGCAGGTAGTAAATGGCACTGCAACAGGCTGGTGTTATTATAATCCACTTTATATAGTTACAGCATTGCATGCGGTGGCAGGTGTATCAAAGATCACTGTTTATAAAGACAATAACTTTGTTGATGCGACTATTGAAAGGGTAATATTAAAGGCAGATCTGGCATTACTTCGCTTAAGTACCAGTTTAAACCTATCGCCACTTTCACTGGAGCGGGTCGATCCTAACTCTGAGCTTACTTATTACGTGTGGGGGTTTCCACATGGGGTTTACGCCATACAAGGTAATAAGGTTGATTTTGCATTAACGCGCGAAACAACGCCTACACTAAACAGTATATTAAATGAAACCAGTAAACAGGTAAAGATCGACCTTACAAATCAGGGCTACCCATTACCCGATGTTCAGATCATACGTATTGGCTCTACCTTGCAGCCGGGCCAATCCGGCGCCCCTATACTTACATCACAAGGTAAGGTGATAGGTGTTGCCGATGGCGGATTATACGGTGGCGCTTCGCTCATTAACTGGGCTATGCCGGCAAGTGTTTACGTACCTCAACTGTTGTTCTCAACCGACAGGAAACCATCATCGCTCCCATTCCAGGTAAACCTGATGAATACCACTACGGTAGACTATAACGCAACTAACCAGCAACAGCGTTATAAAATGGAAAATGAGGCTAAAGCTAATACCATTGTAAATGGGACAAACTCTATTTCAAAAGTATACACTGCTACCATTGACCAGATCCTGGCTAACTTACCTGAAAATAAAGCAGTTAAATTGAGGAAAGATCTTATTGAGATGAAGGTTGCTACCTCAACTACGATGCTTGATGTGTACCAGGATTTTAAAACAGGCATAGCCATTACCATGCCGCGTGGCGGAATGTTTACAGGCGACCCGAACGGATGGTATAAAAATTCAAGTATAGACGGGATAACCTATGCTGTTTGCCCATGGAACTGTGCAAGCCCCGAAAAAGCGGCCGCACTTGCAACATCAACATATCAGAGCTATATTGACAGTAAAATATGGTTTAAAGACACTAAAAACCAAGACGTTATTGAACCTGTATGGGGTAATTATGAAAGATACCTTGTATCTGCTAATGGTGCAAACATGATGTTTTCATCGCATGTATATGGATCTACCCTGATTATGCTCTATATCATATACAGGGAAGATCAAACAAAAAACCTGGATTACTTAAACAAGCTTGTTTTATACCTTACAGCCTCTATGACATATTCTGGCTTTGCAAAATAGCCCGCACCTATTATTAAAAAAGAGTTTGATACTTGGTTTATTTAGCTATTTTTAAACCACCACATTTAGTTGATAATAATGAAAGATACCAATGCCCTGAATAAAGTAGCGGAGTTTCACAGCACATTTAAACACCCAATAATTGATGCCCCAGCCATCCCCTCGCCGCAACGTTGCGACTTAAGGGTGGCATTGTTAGCCGAAGAGCTTGAAGAACTGCAACAGGCAATAAAAGACAATGATATAGTTGAAGTAGCCGATGCACTTTGCGATCTGCAATATGTATTGGCCGGGGCGATACTTGAATTTGGATTAGGTGAAAAATTTGCCGACCTGTTTAACGAGGTACACCGGTCTAACATGAGCAAGGCCTGCAAAACCATTGACGAAGCTGAAGCTACAATTGCGCACTACAAAGCCAAAAGCGATGTAGATTGCCATTATAAAGAGATTGATGGCCTGTACCTGGTTTACAGAACGGCTGATAATAAAACCTTAAAATCGGTTAATTACTCGGCAGCGGAGTTGAAGGCTGTTTTGGATTAACAAGGTATATAAGCTTAATCTTAAAATGCATTTTAATACATTAATCCCGCTAAAGCCGGATTAATTAATTTACTTTGCAGCTCCTTATTTTACAACTACAATTATGACTTATTGCTTAGGCATCAAAGTACAAAAAGGGCTGGTTGCCGTTGCCGATACACGCATTACTTCGGGTACAGATGTAACCACCAAAAAAAAGATATATACTTTCCAGAAAGATAATTGTTCGCTTTTCATCATGACTAGCGGCCTGCGCTCCGTGCGTGATAAAGCGATTGTGTATTTCCAGGAAGTGCTGGAAGAAGGCATTGACGATTACAACAAAATGTTTAAAGCCGTTAACGCCTTTGGCGAACAGGTAAAGCGCGTTGCCGAAGAAGACAGAGAATCATTAGAACATGCCGGGTTTAAATTTAACCTCAATACCATTATTGGCGGACAACTGCGCGATGACGAAGAACATAAGCTATTTTTGCTGTATCCGGAAGGTAACTGGGTAGAGTTGGGCGAAGGCGCGCCTTATGTAATTATAGGTAACGCGGCCCAGGGCAAAGCCATATTGAACCGTGTACTCAAAAAAAACACGAGCCTGAAACTGGCGCTTAAAGCTGCCTTTGTTTCGTTCGATTCAACCCGGATAAGCGCTGCTGATGTTGATTTTCCGATCGATGTGGCCTTATATAAAAACAACAGTTTTGACCTGGTTGAATACCATTATGAGGAAGAAGACCTTAACCAGGTTTCAACACAATGGGATAAAGCCCTTAAATCGGCTCTAAAAAACATTTCAAACCATTGGATGGACTCTGCGTTAATAAAACTGAATAAAACGGCCAAAAAACGAAAAAAAGCATGAAGTTAAATGTTTCTGCAAACCTAACTTATGAAGTAATATCGTCATCAACCATAATTTTAAATATCCATGCAACCCGGTCAAAATCTCAGGCGATATTGTCGGAGTCATTTAAAATTGATCCTTATATTGAAATAGAAGAGTTAATTACCCTACAGGGCGAGAACAGGTATATCCGTTTTGAAGTGCCCGAAGCTGCAACAATAAACATTACTTATAACGCGCTGATTGATACAACTTTCAAAAAAACGGAAGGAAAACTGCTCAAGGATGTACCTGTTATGCAATTACCCCCCTTTGTTTTGCCCTATCTATCGCCAAGCAGGTATTGCCAGTCGGATAAACTATACCGCTTTGCCAACAGCCGTTTCGGGAAGATAAAAAACGCTTTCGAAAAGGTACTGACCTTAACCAATTGGATATATGAGAACGTGGAGTATTTAAGCGGCTCGACCAATTCTGAAACTTCGGCTTATGATACCGTTACTGAGCAGGCTGGCGTTTGCCGCGATTTCGCGCATTTAGGCATTGCCTTATGCAGGGCACTCTCTATCCCGGCAAGGTATTTTACCGGGTACTCATACATGCTTACACCGCCTGATTTCCATGCCTGTTTCGAAGCTTTTTTAGGCGGCGAGTGGGTATTATTTGACGCTACAAAGCTGGCTCCTTTAAACGGGATGGTTAAAATTGCCACCGGACGCGATGCAGCCGATACGGCCATAGCCACCATATTTGGTAATATTAACTGCACCGCCATATCAGCAAATTGTGCGCTTGCCGCAGATAAATTCAGACCGTTTTATTATAACGGAAAAACGCCGCGTGGGCTAACCTACCTATAATTTAGCCTGCATATAAGTGGTTGATAATTATTTTTTGCGTATTGCGTAAATAATAATTAGCTTTATGCTAAAGCTCTCTACTTCAATCTTATCTGTATATGAAAACATTTTCATACGAAAAGCAACCTGCATCAAGGTCAAACACTATTGATACTGCTGCCGGTGGCATAAAAATGCCCGCTGTACCCATCCAAAGACAAGGGCCGGTAGAAGAAGAAAAACCAGTGCAAGGCAAATTTGTAGCGCAATTAAAAGGCCCTGAAGAAGAAGAGCCTTTACAAGGTAAATTTACAACACAGCTTAAAGGCCCCGAAGAGGAAGAGCCGGTTCAGGGCAAGCTTACAACACAACTGCAAGGTGCAGAGGAAGAAGAACCTGTACAAGGTAAATTCACTACTCAACTAAAAGGTCCCGAAGAGGAAGAGCCGGTTCAGGGTAAGTTTACAACACAACTGCAAGGTGCAGAGGAAGAAGAGCCTGTACAAGGTAAATTCACTACTCAACTAAAAGGCCCTGAAGAAGAAGAGCCGGTTCAAGGTAAATTCACAGCACAACTAAAAGGTGAAGAAGAGGAAGAACCTGCACAAATGAAAACTGTTCAGTTGGCGGCTGCCGAAGAAGAATTACCTGTTCAAAAAAAAAAGAATAATACCGGGCTACCCGATAATTTGAAATCGGGTGTTGAAAGCCTGTCGGGTTACGCAATGGATGATGTTAAGGTACATTATAATTCGTCAAAACCGGCGCAATTAAACGCACATGCTTATGCTCAGGGTACAGATATACACGTTGCATCAGGCCAGGAAAAACACTTGCCCCACGAGGCCTGGCATGTGGTACAGCAAAAACAAGGGCGTGTACAGCCTACCCTGCAAATGAAAGAAGGCGTTGCCGTTAATGACGACAAAGGCCTGGAGAACGAGGCTGATGTGATGGGTGCCAAAGCTGTGCAGATGAAAGCGATAAGCAACTCGCTATCAACAGTGCAGCGGCTTATATTAATGAAAGATGTAGGTACACCGGCCGAAAGAAGCAGAGGCGGCAACGCCCGTTTAAGGCAAGATGTAACAGCAACAATTAATTCGAGAAGCCGCCAGGGAATGCTGGATACGATAGCACAACTACAAACATCTATAGCGGCAAGGGCAAATGACCCGGCCGGCGTTGCCGGTGGTCACTTAGTTAGGCTTAACCTGGAACGTGCACAGTTAGTAAGGCTGCAAACAGCTTACAATGCTATGCCGGTAAGGGCAAGGAGAAGAAGAGGGAACGTTCAGTTTTAGCAGACGCGTTATCCCGCTACTTATACATCCATATCGTAAAATCATCATCAATATAACCCTGGTGCATTACTACATTACTGGTAAGTGTACGGCAGTGCTCCAATATTACCTGTGGGTTATGTGCTACCAAAATACCTTCGGGTACCTCTACCCTGCTCAACAGGTTAAACCCGAACGCCACCCGGCAGGTAATAAACAGTTTAGTAATGATGTTATAGATAAAATCCGGATGGCTGCTATGGTATATCAGGCTGCCGCTTGCCAGTACATAATCCATACGGGGCAATTCAGCATTATAGCAATCTCCTAAAAAGAAAACAGTATCGGGCAAATGCGCGTAGCGTGATATTGCTATATCTAAAAACACTTCCATGTTATCGATACCCATATAACGCATTTTAGGGTATTTATCATCAAGATAAGCGCGCAGGTCGCCATGGCCGCAACCTACATCAAGTACCGAGCAATCATTCATATCGCCTATACCTTCCAGCATTTCAAAACGAGCCTGCTGACTGTGAAAGTTTTTCCAGCCGAGCGCTTGTATGCTTTCCTCACCAAAATCCTCAATACGGCTTTGATGAAAACGCTGGATCCTTACATTGTCTACTATGCTCATAATAACTATGCTGTTTTGCCGTCTTTACGGAACTCTTTACGAATGCCATTCATCACATCATCATACCTTAACTCGTTGTTGCCGCGTTTTATGGCCATAAGCGAGGCATATCTTACCACGTTAATAATAGCGCCGCCAGCCATTTCGTATTTTGTAGCAATTTCGGGCATTTTTTGGTCTAATGCCACATCGCAAACTGTTTTGCTGGAAAATGCTTGTTTCCACAGGATTTTTCGCTGTGCAGGCCCCGGCATGGCAAAGTGGATCATCGATTGAAAACGGCGACTAAAGGCATCATCAAGGTTAGCCTTTATATTTGTAGCCAATATTACCACCCCGGGAAAATCTTCAACCCGCTGCAGCAGGTATGATACCTCCTGGTTGGCATGCCTGTCGTTAGAGCTACTTGCCTGCGTGCGTTTACCGAATAAGGCATCGGCTTCATCAAAAAACAATATCCAGCTCTTGTTTTCAGCCTGATCAAATATATTGGCCAGGTTTTTTTCGGTTTCACCAATGTATTTTGACACCACCATTGATAGATCTATCCGGTAAACATCCAAACCGGTAGCTTTACCTAATAAACTTGCCGTTAATGTTTTACCTGTACCCGGCGGGCCATAAAATAAGGTACGGTAGCCGGGCTTGATTTTTTTATCAAGACCCCAGTCTTTAAGCAAAGTATTGCCGTGCGTTATCCAATCCTGAATTTCCATTACCTCGTCAAGCGTATCATGGTCAAGTACAAGGTCTTCCCAATTCAGGTTTGTAGCTATACGTTTAGCAGGGAAATTCACACTGTAATCGGGCTTGTAGCTTTGCCCGGTGGTTAACAAATTCAAATACTCGGACGAGATACGCAGCACACCGCTTAATAAAGGCTCACCCGAATGTATGTTCTCCAGTTTTAAGATATTAAATTTGCCAAAAAAATGATCTTCCGAAAAGATATCATATAACACAAAGCGCTGTTGCAGGTCATTCGGAGCCAATAAAAAAGCAATGGTTTCGCCGGTAGGTATAAAGCCATTATGGTTTTGCCCCTTAACACCACCAAACTCTGTAAAGGCCCGATCATAATCAGCATTCTTAACAAAAAAAACATCAAGCAAGTGTGGCTGAACATGCGGTACAAGTGCCATTAGCAATGTTAGCCGTTCGGCAATATCCATCTGGTAGTGCTTAACAATACTACTAAATACAGATTCGTCATCCAGCGATGGAACCGGCACCTCGGCAATACTTGTAAAACTGCAATCGCGCTGCCAGTATAATTGCATACGGGTATCAATTACATTGGCTAACCATTGCATTTGAGCGGTAAGTGCGGCAGCGTTATTCTCTATTGTGCTCATGTCCATTCAACATATAAAAAGTGATCCATCCACGGTGTTTTTATCATCCCGATATTCCATGGTAATGTTTGCAGTAAAACATCGTATCCCCGCTGTTCTACACGGAGGTTCCAGGCGTCATCTTTAAAATTAAGCGCGCCATCACGTTGTAAAAACGAAGCCTGAAAACTTTGAATACCCGTATTTTGCATTTTTTCCCAACGGTTGGTTACGGCTTTCAATAAATCTTCTGATACCTGTTTCTCATTCTCCGTTATCGTGATCTCAATAGGTATAGGCTCGGCTATGGGCACATTGCACAATATTTTATTGAGCACCAATTCATGCTCGGGTGTGTGCGTTGCCCCGTTAACAAGGTATTGCAATAAATGCACTGCCCGATGCTGCGTTTCTGTATCCACAAACTTGCCTTCCTGCATCATACCCAAACGGATAAAATAAGTAGCAATAAACGGGTTCAATATAACAAGCCCGGCATTATTAATATAAATGGTATCCTTTGAATTACGCGGTTTATCTTCTTCCGTATCAATACCTGTTACCGGGTCATCATTATTTATAGTATTGGTAATTTGTTTTACCGCCTCTTCATCGGCCTTGTTCAGTTCTTGCTTAACATCCTCTATAGCTTTATCAATCCGTTGCTGTGTTTGTAAGGTTTGCAGCAACAAAGGCAACCTGGTAGCTAAGATACTGTTACTGCCAACATCCGACAATATTTTTGCAACCTCGGCCAGCAATGAATTATTAACAGACGATATAAAGCTAAACAAGGCTTTTATATATTCATCTGGTGTTTTAGCTGTGATAGTACCGCTAAGTATCTGCAAATTAAATTCCCTTAACAAGATATTAAACCTGTCGCGCAACAGCGTATCAGTAAAGTTAACATTAAAAAACTGCTGCAATTGTTTAATCCATTCCACATTCTCTTGTCCGCCAATTAGTGTAGTTTGGTAGGTTAACAGTTTAAATACAACATCGTCACTATAATTGATGGCGACATACCGGTTAATAGCCGTTTGTTTTAACAAAGCGATAATAAAGCTGCTATTGCTTTCTGGCCGGGTGAAATATGGTTTGAGTAAGTCTGCCAGGCTGGTATTTGTAGCTATATCTGTACCGCTTTGTGATACCTGTTTTATATACGCCAATACATCATGCTCAAAATACGCTTTTAACGTTGCCACTACGTTCTGTTCGGCTGTGTTTGCAGGCGAGGTAAATACGTTATGCAATAGCATCCTTGCTGTGGCCGAGTGGCCACCTTTTTGCAGTAAACTGCTTAATCCAGACCTGTTATGGTAGTTTAAAAAAACCAATAACTGCCTTATTGACAAGTTTATACTAACGCTATTTAAATAATCAGGTAACTTAGCGTTGATGAGGAAGTATTCCAGCACGCGTAAGGCCTCATTGCCTGGTGTATCTGCGGTGGCGGCCCTTTTTTCATCCAGATAAGCGCTAATCAATTGCTCAATACCGCCCTCGATCTGGGCACCGGTTTTTTCTGTTTCAATTAGTTTATATAAGTCATGCCTGTTTTCATTTTCGAGCAATTGTTTTAGTTGTGCCGCATTGTCTTTATTCAGAAAATCAAGCAGTTGCTTAATTACCGCGTTAACATAGGCCGGGTTTGTGCCCTTAAATTGAGTTGGTAACTTATTATTGGTTAAAAAGTATTTTAGAATTTCAAATACCGCATTGGCAATGTTATTTGTAGTAATATTTTGCTCATCTAGATATTTACTGATAAGCAAATAAACATCATCACTACTATTGCCCATTGCTAACAGGCTTTCATCGGAAATAAAGGTGTCCCCTGACAATTCATTCAGTACATGGGTATACATCGCCCCTTCTGTTGTGCTTATGCGCTGTTTTAAAGCATTTAAAGTTGCAGCAGGCTGCACATTGTACTTACGCGATAGATATTGCGTAACAGCGTGTATAAATGCGACACTGTCAAACGTGGTGTAACCGCCTTGACTAAACGTATTCCAAAATATATGTAATACCTGTTTTTCTACCTCGGCAAGGTAGGGCTGCTTAATTTTTGTAAGAGCAGCCAACGCTTCGGTAATGTATTGGTAAAGTTTAACCGCCTCATCCCCGTTAGGGTATAGTTTTAATATATTGATGATGACTTGTGGTGTTAGCTGGTACAATATTCTTTGCTGTATGCTTGCCGAAGTAGCGGCAAACTTCAACAACAATGCTGCATCCGTTGGTGATTCAGCAAACAACATTTCGAACATTTTAACAGGCGCCCAGCCAAAATATTCCTTAGCCCACCATGGAATGTTGCCGTATCTTAACCAATGCAGCAAAACATCCTTCAACACAATAACACGCTGATTCTCTTCAATTTGCTTCCGCGATGCCATGGTGCTATCAGTAAGGTCTGCTCCTGTTATCAGTTCATTCAAGGACAAAGGCGCATCCCGGTCCTCGTGTAACAGCACAGCCAGCATTTTAAATAGTGGCGCGTGCTGAATGCTTCCCTGGTGCTGCTGACTTATGCTTTGTACAAAGTACGATAGCATATCGCTGTAGCGGATGTTATAATGGCCGGCAAGTTTCCTGATATTGCTTTGCAGGAACATCCGCTGGTTAAATTCAGACCCGCGCTCAAGCAATAAAAAATCGAGTACAAATTTCCAGACCGCTTTTTTAAAGTCTTTACTATCTGTTTTTACAACAGCTTTTTTTACATGCAGCTCTTGTGCTTCGGTAACATAATTTATAATGAAGGCTGCATTTGCAGGTTCTAACAACTTCACCACTGCGGCAATTGCTTCATCATTAAAAACAGATACTATCCGTTTACGTACTTCGTCATTTTGACCGGTGGTTACAATAATGTGCCTCAACCTGGCCGGTGATGTTTTTACCAAGTCAATAAACAAGTTAACAATATCATCGGCTGTATAAGGCTCTGCCCACCAGGGTAGGCTGCCAAAGGCCAGGTAATGCCTTATTAACTCAACCCGCTGTTCGGCAGGGTTACCTGCATCATTACCGGCATTTATAAAATATTCCTCCTTACCGGGATACCTCGCATCAGCATCTTCTAAAAATAATTCATCTATAATTAGGGCGAGGTTGCCATTTTGCCCGGCAAGCAGCAATTTATTGTTATTTAAAGCGATATTAAGTAATGAAAGCAGTTGGCCGTAATCCCGGTTATAATAATGGGCCATTTGTGTTAAGGTAGACTTAACAAACATTTTCTGATTGAAAAAGCCGCCCCTGTCAACCAACAAATAAGTTAATATAAAAAGCCATAGCGCCTTTTCAAAATCGCCGGAAGGAGCATTTTCTACCAGCTTATTTTCATTGTGCACCTTAACAGCGCTTGCATGGTAATCAAAAATAAATTCAGCCTCGGCAGGTTCAAGTAAAGTAATAATGCGGCGTATAACCCGGCTCGAAAACTGGTTTACCAATCGCTGCCTTACATAGCTGTACTGCCCTACCCTTAGTATCAGTTGCTTTAACACTACGGCATCCTGCACCAAAAGCAACTCCATTACCTTTAAGGGGTCGAGCATCAGGTCGCCGGTAGCCCACCATGGCATAGTACCGCTTAGCAAGAAATATTCGAGCAGATCGGCATAGCTGGTATTCAAACTTTTAATCTGCTCCTCCCCGGCGGATGGTTCGCTTTGTGTTCCCTGCCCTAAAGTAAGCCTGTATTTAATTTCATGTTCAAGCGCTGCAATCACTCTATCAACAAGTTGGTAATCCAACATGCCATACGTTATGCTGCCAATATCCAGGCTAACCTCACTTAATGATAAAACAGTATCCTCCGGCACCAGCCTGTCAAATAACCGCTCCATTTCGCCCATCAACGTATTATTAAAAATATCGCTTATCTTACTTTGCAGATCATAAGATTTGCCTGCGTTGGTGTACGCTACATCAAAAAGCTGATATTGGATAATATGCTGCATATCGGATCTTACTGTTCATCCTCTTTTAATAAAAAGGCGATAATATGCTGGGCTCCATAATTGTTATTGTTGGTAAGCAGGTTTTGTTTCCAGGTGGAGTAAAGCGGCTCAAAACGTTTCATTTTTTTTATACTTAACCACTTTATATTGATCTTAATATTTGCAGGCGCATGATATTTAAACAGGCTTTCTACACAAGCTTTAAAACCTGTATCCTGGAAACGCGCAGGCCATTCCGGAAAAATAACACTAATGGTAAAGCTGAAAAAATCTTCGTTAATGGTGTTGCTGCCATCCCCTTTGATCAACATTTTTAAACGTGGGTATGATTTTGTACCATAGGCCTTGATACTATTAAACAACTGTGCAAGGTTAGTATATTTATCGCCCGTATAATTTCTCATTTTACCTATTTGGGATAAAGACTCAATGAGGTGATTATTTATCGTCACAGCATTGCTATCAGCAAGATATTGCTGGTGCTTTGCCGTAATTAACAGACTATCAAGCGCGTCCCAATAATCATTAAGCGCGCTGCTATAATCATTAAGCGCCTTAACCCTGCTATTAACCGAAAACCTGATATCATCAGCTTTTCGGAGGTTGTCGGCAATACCTGCCAAAAGCTTTATTTCTTTACAGATGCGGACAGCAATGCTCAAATTACTTTGCGCAATATGTATGTTATCTTTTGTAACATGGCTATGTTTAACATGCTCCTGTCCATGTACAGCACCGGCGCTTTTTACTAAGCCTTCAGCCTGTTTCAAATACATTTCGGCATCTTTAACAAGACCAGCTATTCGATCAATATCAGTTTTATCGAAGTCAATTTTATCAATGCTCAACTCACCGGTATTTTTGTTCCACAACACAGCATTATTTAATTGCGATACATTTGCTGCCGCCATTTCCCTGTTCTTCTGTGCTATTCTGAAACCTTTACCTGCATCGTACTGAAGTAATCTTTTTATGGCTTGTTCGCGCTCACCAAAAGTTAACCACGGGCCATTCTCAAATATGATATTGTTATCCTTATCGTAAAAATTAAACCCATATACTTTAATATCGGGATCGGGTCTTAACAGTATATGCTCTATTAAATAAAAACCTTCAGAACCGGTGCTGATCCCGATCAGGTATTTGGTTAAACTTTCAAGCATCTCCACTGTAGGCACTGCACCTCCCGAAAACCGGCTTAATATACTCCAACGTTCTTCAGTAGGCGCTTTGTACAATAGCATGTACGCCCCATTAGCTTCCTGCGCTATGCGATAGTTGTTAATATTAATGGCATACTTTAGTACTGATATATCTTTATTAGGAAAAACAAATGAGCCCGAATATTTTGGCTCGTACACATCTATTTTACCATCTTTTTTAAGCTGGGCAAACTCTTGTTTACTCAGCGTTAATTTTTGCATTTCGGGGTTCCATGCAGTTTCGTCAACTACATGCGTCTCTGCCCCGTTGCCGGCGTTGCCTTTATCAGGGCGCATCTCAAATTTTACCCTTCCTGGATCAAATACGGATGTTAGCGAATGTTTGTTTTTATTAATGATGTACAGCAGCTTACGCATTTTTGATGAGAAGTTATATTCATCATCATTAGCCACAAGGTAGTTTACACCCCTTATACGGTTATAGTTAATCTTATCAAAATCACGCAAAACAGAACTCTTCCATATAATTTCGGATGTGATCCGCTCTGTCTTCCTGCTGTTATGGTAAAGCATTGCATACAGCGTAACCGGGTACACTACGGGCACCTCATTAAACCGTGCCATTAAGTGATCGGTCATCCGGTTTTTGCGGTCTGTGCGCACGTAATCGGGCTCTGTTGTTGTATTTAATGCCGCTACGTAGTCGTTATCGGGGTCGGCTTTAAATTTGTTCCAACCATCACCATCTTTCGGATACTCTTTTTTATTATAACCCGCAATGATGGAATTGGCCCCCGGTACATTGTATAACGTGTTTGTGAAATAGCTTTGCAGATTATCTTTTTCGTTAGAAAATAATTTATCTACTTTATGCACCTGTGCCTGGTAGTTTGCCAAAACTTGCTCAAAAAGCATCAAATAACCTTTTAATTGCTTTGCTTGTGCTTTTCTTTCAACGGTAGCTGTGCTGGGCAAACCACCGGGCCCAATGCCGTACACGTAAGGGAAATAGTTTTGTATTGAATAGTAAGTTGTAGCATCACGATAAGTACCTTTTATTTGTTCAACTTTTTGGAGCGATTGAACAAAGGCCTTGTTTCCCGTTTTAACTATATTCTGATAAATATCTTTCAGTAAGTTTTTCCGTATAGCTATCCGGTATTTATCAACTATTAAACTGATGTCAAAAGGTTGGTCTGTATCAATGGTTATAAAAGCCACCTCGGTTTCATCAAGTTTAAGCTTCTTGGTGTAATTGTCTGTACCATCGCGTGCAATTACCAGGCTTTTGGTAAAAAGCACACCCTGCACACCCGATATGGTCTGTATCAGGTCGTTAGCATCAATAACCAGCTGCCTTTCCTTCAGGTCGGTATCGGTAATTATTCCGTTCTTTAATGCCGGGCCGGTATAAATTTCATCAATCGTATATCCTTTTTGCAATAATTCCCTTTCAATGGAATATTTTATGGGGCGGTTAACTGCTTTTTGCAATACATCATAAATATTTGCAAGCGCCACCTCCGGAACCACAATGGCATCTATCTGTATTTCGGCCTTTATGCTTAATTTAACGGGTTTTAATATGGTAATATCGGCAACATCTTCGCAAAGGTTCCGGCTTTTTACAAAACTTGCTTTTACCGAATTTATAATCTTCTTTTTAGCAGCGTTATCGCCCGTCCATCCTTTTGCAACTCTGTCTGTTAACTGTACTACAATTTTATATAGCCCGCTTATGGCATTTACGGCATTTTCCGAAGTTAGCGGTGTTACCCAGGCATTTTCAACCTCATCAACCTCATCAATAATTACTTTGCGATAATCGGTTACGGTTACAGGGTTGGTAGTTAATATCTTTTGCTTATCAAAAAACGAGTTTGCCCGGTAATGAATATCTCCCTTCTGATCCGACAATAAATCGGTTATATCAAAGTCCGTTTGATAGGCAAGGTCTGTTATTGCATAACAGAGGGCTTCTAATATGGTTACACCCGGATCATGTAAGTTATAATCCGTCCAGGTATCGCCGGCCAATTTTTGAATAAGTTCGATCCCGTAATTTCTGAGCGAATCAAAATCAAGCGATACCTCACGTCCGTCACTTATATCGTCAAAAATGGAACCGCTCATTTGTGTGGGTTATCGGTATAATAATAATCTTCACTCAAAAATAGTTTATCATCCCATAATTGTGCTACTGTAAAATATATTTTCACACCATCGCCATAATGAGAGTTTGTTTTAATTTGAAGGGAATAGCCTTTAAAATCGCCTACCCAACGCAAATTTATTTTATTCCAAAAAAAGCCAAAGTAAGCATTTCTCCTGTGTATCTTTCCGCCGCGTTTTCCGGCAATACTTAATGCAATTGCATGCATAATAGCCAGTTTACCTGTTGCCTTTTTACCGGTACGTGCCATAATTTCAAAAGCCTGGGCATTTTGCAGTCCATCAATAATGGTATACCATTTACCATCAGCGTTTACACTTGAAACCTTGGTAGGGTACGTACCTATGCGACCTTTCATGGCAACAAAGCCATCAACATCAGCTTTGTATTGTTCTTCCGCTTTTTTGCCAATACCCAAATTGCCATTTGCATGAAAGAAAACGCCTACATCATCTGCGTTATCAAGCTTTGATTGTTCAAAAGATTGCATTTTAAGGCTATCCGGGGTAGGTTTATCTTTTGATATGGTAAAAAATGGATTGGTGGCATCGCTATCCTGGTAAAAAGAAACCAGCTTATTGTACTTATCGTCCGAATATATTTTAAACCCGTTCAGGTCATCCTTAGAAAATCCATCATCCTCTTTATGGATCATCGAGTTGATCAAATCAGAATAATGTTTTTCTGTTGGTATTTGCCCGTTTTTAAAATAGGTTAATACCTTTTCTCTGCCAGAAACTTTGTTTGTTTTATTTTCCATTTTCTGTTAATCTAAATTATGAGATACTACGAGGTCAAAAAAATCCAGATCATTATCGGCTTTTATATCATGTGTGGGCTCTGCCTCCATTATTACATCAACACTATCGTCCTCATCAACCAGCAGTTCGTCCATTATGGCAAACTCGCTTATCCCAATTTTTTTGGTATCACTATTATCATTAGTGCCAATTAATGTAATGAGATGATTTTTGTTAGGCACCAACACAGATTGCGGCAAAGAGCCTTTTATATAAACGTTATCTTTATACGAGTAATTAACACGCGCTTTTATCCCTTCGCTATCTATTTCTTCATCAAAATAAAAATGAGCAAGCGAAAAATCTGAGATCTCGGTAATATACGGCAGATTACGGATAAAGTTAAGCAGCTCTACCATGTAAATGCCGGAACCTATTTTAAACTCGGCACCCTGCTCAAATAACCACGGGCATAAAAACCGTTTTATATCATCATTCAGTTTGCCCATATTCATGCCGGTATCTGTTATACCGCCATCGTATTTAAATTTCACGGCACATATCACCTTTATGGTTTCATAAACCGGGCTTTTAACCTGTATGTTTAAAAATGATGGCGTTGATCTTTCTAAAAACTTATTAACGCGGTACCTTACATCTAAATTAACACCGGGGCGTTCTGTAGTGAAAAGGCCATTTGTTTGTTCTAATGGTACAAGTATTACTCTTAAGCCCGGGCGGTATTTTTCTATATATTCCTGGCTGTATTGCTTAGGATCAATACATTTGGCCATAAATATCTCCGGGAACTGCTGCAGTATAGACAGCTCAATATCCCTGTTTGTTAAAAGCCTTTGGCCATGCCTTAACCTTTCGCTTACGCGGGTATAATATTGCACATCTGTTTCGGCAGTTTTACCACCAAATGAAGGAAATGGCTGAGTAATGCTCTGAATACCCAGAATTTTCCGTTTAAATATTTTTACACTGCCCTGCGGCAAATTCAGCACAGACGAAGTATCGCTCACTATACGGGTTGCACGTGCAGCCTGTGTATAAATACCCCTGATGCTTGATTTAATATTATTTTTTGATGATGCCCTTAACCAATATAAGCCGGATGACAATATGGTATTGCCGGTTTTAAAGCCATCTGGTAACCTTATTTCGATAATACCGGTATTAATAAAATTGTTGGTTGCATCGTATAAAACATCCTCTTCAGCAAAATCTACCCAATCATTATTATCTAAATAACTCCATTGGGTTTTGGTTTCTGCGAGTTTAGAAAAATTCTTCTCGTCTAACTGAAAGAGCATAGATAGCACCTGCCCCGGCTTTACACCGGTTAAACCTATAAAAAGGTTATTGTTCTGATCGAAATCAGGAATTAAACTATAAGGTGCTTGTGTTTTACCGGGATATAGCTGTACATGCCCAAAAGGGTAAATGTGAAACAATTTCAGGTCATTATCTGCAGCCTTTTTATCTTTAACCACCAACACTTCAGAGTCTTCCAAAACATAATCAATACTTAGTGATCGTATGGAAGGTATATAAGGCTGATTAGGCAATTCGAGCTTTTTTGAATGTTTGGCATTATACACCACCACTTCCGGGAATATCTGGGCAAATAGCCTGTGACCAAAAGCGTCTTTAGGTGCAACCAGTTCAAGCCTTAAAGCCCCTTCAGTAAAGTTTTTATCAGATACTATATCTTGTTTATCCAAAAGCGGTTTCTTATTAAAAAAAAGCCGCTTCATATCAATATCCTGTAATTGTGTGGTGTTTTTTAAAGTGCCGTCATCATCACTTTCAAACAGGGCCATTTGCTGTTGCTGTATTAGTTTAGGAACAAATTTCCCATCGTTAAGCGTGCTCAGCTTTATCTGGAACGATTTGTTTGTGACCTTGTTATTGTATGCCCGGTAATAGGTTTCCCATCCTCCAACTTCTTTAGGCAGATCAACCCAATCAAGCCTGATGCAAAACGTTTTTGTGTACTTATTAAAAATGTTTGAACTTTTGATATCAATATATGACCCAACCGAAGGCATGGGGCCGAATATCTGGCTTGTACTTACCGCGCTAACAGGCCCTACGCTATTTTGCAGCTTTACAGCTCTGCTCCCTCTTACGTCGGCAATAATAGTGATGCGTTGCATTTTAACTTTGCGCAAATAGGTAAAAGGATTATTTACAGAATAGGTATTTAGCAACAACCTGAAAATTGGCCATTCTGTATCATAATCTTCGCCATGTACAATGGGGTTATACACATCAATAAACTCATCCGAATTGTTAATGTGTATCTCAATATCCAGTTTACGTTCTGCAACATCTAAAAAGGCACTATATTTTTCTATTCTTTTCCAGCCTTTGGTATCTGTATAATTAATTATAAAAGCATCCGATAGCAATTGATGGCTAACCGCCATGGTATCTTTTTTATTAACCTTCGAATAATTGGTAAAATAATCCATCAGGCCTTCATATGAGGCATCATCAAGATAAATACTAAATAATATGGTTCGCCGCCCTTCCGGCTGATACAATACCGGCGATGATATTAATACCCCCAGGGTGCTCATCCTCATGGTCCGGTCCACATCGGCTAAAAGTTCCTGATCTTCGCCAAATACAGGCCATGTTTTTGTCGGGATCTTACTTTTAAGATATGCAGCTGCAGAAATGAATGGGTATGCCCCATCGTAAACCTCCACTTCGCTTACAATGCCAAACTCGTTCCTTATTTGCTCGTGGGTGGCTAATACCAAAGTTTTTAATTCGGCTATTTGAGCCGCGGTGATGAGTGTTGGTTTAGTAAGCGCAAAAACTGCCTGCTCAATACTATCCGGCACTTTTGCCAACAACTCCTCTCCTGCCAATAAAGACACATCCGGCGATGCATCATCCTTTTCAAAAACAACATGCACTTCATCAGGCACAGGTTGTTTTAACTCAAGGCCAAGTATTCTTTTATAATAAAGGTCCAGGTGTTTTTTAGTGGTGAGGTTTAACCGCTTTTGCAAAGCCGAGTATAGCTCTAAAAATGCAATACATAGCGCCATATGTGGCTGGTATTGTCCAAATGGATCTGCTTCTCCGGATGACTGGCCATCTTTTTTAGAAAGCAGGTCCCTGTTTTTATAATAAAAAGTAGCTACACCCAACAAGCCGTTAAACTTGGTACCCAAATCTAAAAATATTGCTTTTATAGCCGGTAGCGCATTTAATATACGTTCATTAGTGCTTTGCCCGTTATCAAAAATATCAGCTGGCGTTTCTTCCAGTTTTAAGCGCGAAAGGTATTCCGGATAGCTTATTTTAAAATCCTGTTTAAATTTAGCAGTGGCTTCCTTGTTATATTCTATCAGTTTTAAGCTTTCCAGGTTAAAACTTTTCACTACACTATTTACATCATCAATTATCTTACTGCCATCTGCCGCTAAAACCAGCCTGTTACGCAGGTCGTTAAGCATATTAAGGGCGTCCATTACAAAGTTGAACAGGTCCTTCAAGGCCATGCATAATGCCTTATCGCTTTTAGCAGTAAACAGTTTATTTTCGAATGCCGAAAACTGATCTATATAAGCAAACATGTTGAATTTGGTGATCAAAACCAACAACACCCTTACATCCGATTTAAAAAAGTCTTCCCAGTTTCCGGCTATGGTATTACTTTCATTATAGTAATTAAACTGTGCCGAAAATTGGGTCATCAGTTTTAAAAGTTCATCCGTATCGCGTTCGTCAATATCAATAAAATCGGGCGCAAGGGCTTGCAATCGCCTTTTATCCTGCGTGATACCTTCATTTAAAGTTGACAGATCAATATACATTTTACAATATGGTATTAAGCAGAAACATTGGTACCCTCACCCTGTAAGTAGAACGGATACACAATATTGTGCCGTGTATTGGTGCTTATAATAGTAAAGTTTACCTGCAAATGCAGCACGCCATCAAGTTCGGTACGGTCGAGTATCTGGGTATCAAGGTAGTTTACCCGCGGCTCAAAATTCAGTAAGGCATTGTAAATCAGGTGGTCAAAGGTTGCGATAAGCGTAGAATCGTTTATCTCAAAGGCCAGCCTGTTCAAATCGCAGCCAAACTCGGGTTGCATAATGCGTTCGCCCGGTGTTGTGCTCAATATGATGTAGATACTTTGATAAATATCCTGCTCTTCTGATACCATGAGCGCCTGCGCCGGGCCCTTTAAAAAAGTTGGCGGGAAAGACCACCCTGTGCCTAAAAACGATTTTACAATATCTGCCATTTGCCGCTATCCCCCTATTAATACCGTTGGGCAGCCCAATACGATAGAACCACCATGTGCCGTGCTATCGCCCATACGTACCGCCGGTTTACCGCAAATCATTACCGTAGCCGATCCTTTTATAATTGAATCGGGCGGGCCTACACAAACCGCGTTATCGCCCATTACACATGCGGGTAACTTCCCTATCAGTACCGTTGGTGCGCCGGGGCCTATAATTGGCCCGCCAACGTGTGGTATTGGAGGTACGCCCGGTGTTACCATTGGGCAAACATGCATATCGGTTAATCGGGCGGCCATCATTCCCATATTCTTATCAATTTTAGTTTATCATTACTATACCACCTTTAACAGTGGTTTGCCCCGAGGCCGATAATTCGGCAGTGGCGTTCCCTTTGGCAGTAATACCCATTTGGGCGGTTGCCGTAACATTCATCCCGGTTATCGCGGTATCCTGCGTGGCCTGCAAATTCAATTTACCGGTTGCGTTAAGCGTAATGTTACCGGTTGCCTTGAGGTTGATATCTTTACCGCTGGTGATATCAATTCCCGACGATGTCATTTTAATGGAATTGCCATTCTGATCAACGATCTCGATCGATTTTGCATCATCACTCAGCGTGATAGAGTTATTACCGGGGGTTTCAATTTTAGTTATTTTCTTTTCGTCATCAAAGCTAACCTTCAGCTTGCTTTTGGTAAGGATGGCTTTAATGTAATTATTATTATCGGCCGGCGGCGTAGGTATTTGCCTGCCGCTGCTGTATAGCGAGCCTAATATTACCGGGTAACGTGGATTGCTTTCTAAAAAACCAACAACAACCTCATCGCCAACTTCGGGTAAAAAGGTAGCACCAATACTTGACGATGAATAAAAGTTAGCCATACGCGCCCATACACCTGTTTGTGTTGACGCGTTTGATGAGAGTGTAACCTGTATGCGGTACTGCCCGTCAGGGTCGTCAAAAAGTTTTTTAACTGTACCAACCTGCAAACCATGTATGGCAGGTAACTGCCCCGCAGCAACCGGATACGAAAAATTAGGTTTCTCGGCAATGGGAATGCTATCCAAACCAAATTTAGTTGTGGTTAACCAGGTCCCTTCTTCTATTAAATGGTTAACGGCGGTAACAAAGGCACTGCCATTATAACGTTCACCTACGCCATCGAGTTCAAGTATTGTTCCCGGCTTTACCAATGCACTGCCCTGGAAACTTACTTCACCTTTTATCGATCCTAAACGCATCCTTAACAAACTACCATCGGCCCATGCCTGTAGCTCATCATTGGCCATAGGGGTATTTGAGTTTAGTGCCATTGCAGCCTGGCTCAACTTTCCCGATAGTTGTTTAGGCGTTAAATTACCCTGTGTATTTACTGTTGGCTCTGCCGCGGTAACCGTTAAAAGCGCGAGGTTTTTGGGATCCCAGGCAGAAGCTGTTATGCTTGTAGCTTGCTTTTCTGCACTAAGCTCGGCTGTAAAATTATTGATCGACTCGCCCATGGCTACACGCAATACAGCGGCCCCGTCTACTTTGGGTTCAGCAATGGTGATAGCATCCCCGTCAAGCGTGATGATATAACCATAAAACTCTGCCCTTGATAAGATAAAATCCCAGTCTGTAGCGAGTTTTTGAAATACGAACTCTTGTGTAACGGAGGTGCTTTTTACAGTAGCACTAAGTCCGTATGTCCCTACAATGGTATTAATGATACTACTATCTGTAGATGCCGAATACTCCTGTTCCTTTTTAACATAAGTCATCTGCACTGCCTTATGCTTGCACGTAAGAACTACATGATAACCTGACAATGATATCTGTATACCTTGTTTAACGATGAGGCCTTTAAATATCGACTGATCGGCCTCATCACCATAACCGGCTTTAATTTCAAGTTCGCCACCGGGTGCAAAGTTCGCGCTGTCGCTGATGGGAAAAGTTCCCTTCTCCATATCACCATCAGCAAAAACCAATTCCGCGTATGAGATCTTATTTACTTCGTGACTGATGTTAACAGATATTACAGGATAATAATCAGGGATAGGACTGCCGCCTATTGTTATTGAAAGGGTGACGATTATTTCTGCTTTATCAACCGGAGATGGAGTAGGCATGGCTTAGTTTTTTGATGCAAGTGGGTGAAAATACAAAACATCGCCGGGCTTTATGGCACTAAAACTACTCAAATTATTCCTCCTTGCTACCTCTACATAATGCGAGCTGTCGCCATAAATGCGGTAAGTCATTAACGGTAAGGTATCGCCGGCTTTCACCACACGCATATGCGTAAGGTCGGGAGATGATTTTGCAGCTTCTTTTGCCTTGGTTTTATAATCGATACTTTCGGTAAGTACAATATCAATGGTGGCCCGCAGGGCATTACCTTCGGGGGTAAACAAGCTATAGGTAACATCAAGATTTGAGCATACGCCTTTAAACTTGAGCTTACCCCAGGTTACCAGCAGGTAATAAGGCCGGTGAATATTACCTTTAAACCCGTACACCAGGTTGGTAAAGTTATCGATATAGGCATCAACCGTTTTATACTTTTTTTCGAGCGGTACAACGCCCGTTCCATCAACAAAAAAACTCAGGTTAAGGTCGCTTTCACCAATACGTTTAAAAACCTGCGTTGGTGCGGTACCTTCTACCTCTTTGGTTGTTTCGTAAATAGATTTATAGTTACGCTTATAGGTAGACGGGTTAATAAAGGCATTTATCTCACCTTTTTTTTTCGCTACACAAGCGGGATCTTCATAAGCAGCAATATTTAACTTAACAAGGTTTTGCATATTACCTCTCTGTTAAATTGTTTAATTTGGCCATCACTTTATCTACACATTCCTTCACAATCCTGTTAGTTAATGCGTCAATGTCCTTAACGTCTAAACCGTTTTTCTTTTTCACGTTATCGTCAACAGTAACCCTTATCTTCAATTCTCTTATCTCTATCGGCATTTTAGTTACTTAAAGTAAAATAATCATAACTCAACTCCAGTGTCTCTAATACGATGGAGTTCTCCTGCGCCTTAAAATCGGATACCTTTAACGATACCGGGTAGGCATTCACAATATTCCATGTTGCCACGGTTTTAAATGTAGGCTCTTTTTTGGCATCAGAATAAACTAAGTTGTTGAGTTTTACAACCACAGTTTTTGGCTCGAACTTAAAATTGCTTACGGCATCTGTAGCCCATTGAATAAGGGGGGAGCCTATCAGCATCCCCCTTTTTAATACCAGGTTATCGTACTTGGGTTGTAGCGGAAATTTATGTATGAACCTATTTTCGCCACCTTCTTCCATGTCCTTACTACCAACCTTAAAACTAAGGCCGGTCACTTCCTGGAAACTACCTTCGCCGTCTGCGCCTATTCCTTTTATATTAAGCACTTTCACTTCAAAGAAAAGGCCCAATAACGGGTAATCTGACGCCATCAGCTATTATTTTTTAATAGTTAAACCTTCGTGCGCAAGTTCCATTGTTTCAACAGCAACTTCGTTCGCGTCCGATTTCATATCGGTTACCGTAATTTTGCATGGGAACGCGTTTAACAGCGTCCAGCTCATGGCAACCGCGTTGGTTTCATCAAGCAGGCTGATCAAAATTGTTGAACGTTTAATGGTGTTCATTTTGATCAGGTTGTAATTATCCCATAGTGCAGTATCGCCTTTGAAAATACCTTTCTTCAAAGTAATATTTCCAAATTTTTGTATACCCGGCATTTTAACTGTCGAGTAAACTTTGCTGCTGCCGCCACGGTATTCAATTACCTGTGTTTCTGAAGAAAGGCCTGTTACTTCCTGGAATATTAATTCCTTGTCATCCCATTTTACCTGGAATGAAAATTTAACTAAAGGCCACGTTGCCGCTGATTGGGCTGATCCATCATCTGCCATAATTGTATGTTTTTAAGATTTAGTGATAAATTTTGTTACTTGGTTGATTATGATTGTTGCATTTGTTGCTGGAATGTGATCTCGATAAACTCAGCAGGGCGAACGATGGCCACTTTTACGGTGATCAGCATTTTTCCGTCGAGTATATCATTACCTGTCATGGTCGATCCTAAGCCTACCGAAACATTATAAGCCTGCTCCGGCACTGCACCGGCAAGGGCGCCTTGTTTCCATAGGTTGGTTAAAAAGTTATCGAACATGCTTTTTACGGTGATCCAGGTATTGGCATCATTTGGCTCAAATACATAAGCGCGTGAAGCTAATTTTAATGATTGCTCTATCATGATGAGCGTACGGCGAACGTTGATGTAGCGCCAGTCCTGGCTGTTGCCATCCAGCGTACGGCCACCCCAAACTAAGGTACCAACACCAGGGAACGCCCTGATAACGTTGATTGATTTACCTGCCTGAACGTCAACATTCAGATTTTCCTGCTGTTTGCTGGTTACATTTACTGATGGCGCGTTAACCATATTTACCGAAACGTTTGCAGGCGCTTTCCAAACCCCCCTGTTGGTATCAACAGCGGTATAGATACCGGCCATTGCACCGCTTGGCGGCAATTCGTTCATCATCAGCCTGATCTTGTCCATCAACGCAACAAAAGTTGGGCTGGCAGCTTTCAAGGCTTTATTGTAATTGCTTTTTATTACACCTTGTGTAGTTGGCCAGTTAGCTAAAGCAGATTTAAGATCGTTGTATGCTTTTGTATCGGCAGCAGCAGTTACTGATAACGGATCATCCGCAGGTTTTCCATTGGCAGCGGTAACTGCAGCATCCATAGCTGCTTTTGCTTTATCAACATCATCTTGTGTTGGCGCCACGCTATCTTTTGCATATTTAGCGATGATTGCCAGTGCATCTGTTTCAATAGCCGGTAACAAGGTAGCCAGATCATCGCCGGCAAGGTTTTCAAAGCCAATCTCATCAGCAGTAACAACCGCGGTTTTTAACCATGGGTAATAAGCAGCACCATAGTTTAGGTTATTGATGCCTATTTTATCTCTAAAAGGGTCAACAATATCTTTTGTTTCAACAGTACCCGACTGTTGAGCTAAATCAAAAATACCAAAACGGCTTTGCATGTATTTGCAATGATCCAGTATAGAGGTATATACTGTATTATAAGCATCAGCACCTAATGATATCGCGTCAGGAGATAAAACCAAAGTAGGTTCTTCTTCTTTCTTCAGCAACTCCAATGCAGCAGCAATTTCATCGGCTTTTACTTTAAAAGTAGCATCGGCAGCACTGTAAGTACCTACCGGTAAAATATAACAAACGCTGCCCCCATTATCATAAAATAAACGGATGCTGTTGTAAAGGTAAAGTTGTTGTGCCGGTGGGGTAATATACAACTGTTCGTTTTTAAGCACCAATAAATGATCTGCCTTTGTTTTATCGGCTGCATTAGCTGCTACTTCTGTTGCTGTTGTTTTCGCAGGATCTTGTAGTGCGGCGATAGCGGTAGCATCTAAAACCTTATGAACGGTGTAAACCGGTTTGTACGGCTTTGCCCCCGGGCCAAATCTTTCCAAATACTCGGCAAACGACGTAATACGTGTTGGCTTGTTAAGTAAAGAGTTATTATTAAATGCGGCTGTTTCAGTGTAGCCGATGAACACCGGCACTGCGGTCTCTACCGCTACTGCCGAATTTGGGAAGGCGTTTTGCTCTACAATGTAGACGCCCGGGGTTTTGTAATCTGCCATGTTGTTTAAGTTGTTTTAATGTATAAAAATGTCTGAATAGTTAGCTGGGTTTGTGTTGTTTACTGATAGGCGCGATATTGACCTTACGTCCGGATAAGGCAATGCCCCTATTACATCTTTATGTTTTGCAGCACCGGTTTCATAATTTTCGACCAGGCGGAACATTTTAGCCTGCCGTTGGCTCAATGCCATTTTATTTGCTGATACAAAACCACGGACTCTTTTTGTATCGGGCAGTTCCAGGTCAAACTGCTCACCAAAAATATTACCGTCTTTATCGTCAATTATAGCGGGGTTGCTTAGCTTGTGCAAATAATCGCTCACTAAAATATACCGCCAGTACGTTTGGCGCACATCAAAATTAATAGCGTAATGTGTTTCAAGCTCCGGGTGAACAAGTATGCTAAGTTTAGCGAATGGTTTTTTAAAGAAATGATGCCTCTTGTCTGACAGGTTAACCACATCCTTTTCGTTAACAAACTCATCGTTATGTAAAGGGTTTGCCACACCGGGTGTTGTTTTTAACGAGTTGCGGAAATAGTAAATAGATTTATCTATCTGCTGGGGTAAGTTGGCGGTGTAATTATAAAATAACGGATCTTTAAGCTCCAGTGTAAAATTAAATATCACCTTTTCTGTAAGTACATCTTCCCGTTTGCGTTCGGTACTTACAATATGCCTGTCGAACAAAATATAGAATCCTCCTTTAAAAGGCTTATACATCAGGCCCAGGTTATCCATCATTTTTTTTGTGGCTATATCCATATTCACATCCAGGCCAGCAAACACGCCATCCGAAAAATAGCTGTGGCTAAACTTCACCTGGGTTAATATGTCAAAAGCAAATCTCATAGGTTTATATATAGCACTTATACACCGCTGTTTCCATTAACATCAGAAATAACCGGCCTGTATTCTTTTATTATCGACTCATCAAAAGTTAACATCCTCATTTTATAAACTACCGATGGCATATACTTGGCACCTAATGATGCCCATATGTTATTTAATTGCTCAGGCGATATACTGGCCATTTCAAAAATCAATTTATCAATACCGGCATCCAGTTTTGGTGTATTAGCCTGTGTAAAAACATTCTTATACTGAAAATAAGCCACAACAAACGATAAAAACCTGAGTGCCTCACTATAATTCCCGGTTTTAAAATAAGCCGAAAACAACACGTACAGGTTTATATTAAGCGGTGCCGATTGGCTTGTACCTATGTTACCGGCCAATCGTCCGGGTGTACCCGAGCCTAATACTTCTTTCTCAACGTTTACAAGTGTTACTACAATTTTATTTTCGCCCTGAATGGCTACAGTGCCATCCTGGTTTATAATGCCCGATAATACAACCGCATCTTCGGCCGTTTTAAGCTTATTTTTGAAATACTGATTTATCTCATCTGTTAAGCACGATAACGATTCGTAAATCATTTTTATTTATAATTTTAATATTACCCAAGCCAAAACATGTATATATTTCAGAATGGGGGTATCTCTTGAAATTAATTATATTTATAATCGGGGAAAGATTAATTTATAATTAAGTAAATTAAACACGAATAAAATATCTACTAATGCGCTCCTTAATCACTAATCTTCAGTAACGTTACGAATAAAAGGTTAAAAAAAAAATATCATTTAAATATTTTTTTTGAACCTTTATATAAAATTTTGACACAGGCAAAACCATGGGTAAACCCTTAATACTATTTATTTCTTTATGGGCAATTATACTTATTCATATCTCTTTTTCGCCTGCCGATAAAATACCGGTACTTTATCAACAAACTCAAATTGACAGTACTAAAAAAGCAGCAGCCGATATAAAAGCTAAAGCCATAGCCCAAATAAATGCGGCAAAAAAAGCGGCAGCCGATGCAAAGGCCAAAGCAGATGCCAAAAAAATTGCTGATGCTGCTAAAAAAGCTGCACAGGATAAGAAGAATATAGCCGCTTTATTAGCTAAACTAATAAAACCCTTCAGATTCAGGAATAATGAGAAGATACGTATAGAAAACCTGATACATAGCTATATTATTAACGACTCGATTGCGGCCGCCCCTGTTGTAAAAGATATTAACACTCAAATGGCTGATGTAAGGGCATTACTTGAGGCTATTAATAAACAATACACTGCCGACTCGATAAGCTACGAGGCTAATAAACAGGATGTAAATGTGCACCTCCAAAAATTAGACAAGTATGATAATGCAGTTAAATTGATCCAGCAGCAAATTGATGCCATAAACAAAAAAATCACAGCAAAAAAAGATACGCCCAAAGTTGTTATCCCCCCCCCTCCCCCAAAAGACCAGCCATTGGCGGTTACAGATGCCATGCAGCAAAAGATCAATATACTGCGAAAGCTGATCAAAGCACCCTTATTCGATACCATATATACTGCAAACAAAGACTCACTTATTGTAAGGAAATTTACCATAGGCCAAAAAAAGGAAGTATTGGGCTTTTATGATTACAACGCTCCTATAAAGTTTGATGCGATAAACTACAAACTCATTACAACGCTTGTGTATGCAATAAACGCAGATGGATGGCCGCTTAGTTTAGGAAAAAATCATACTATTATCGACAGTGCCAAAAAGCATCATCTCAATGTGGTACTGTCTTTTTATACTAATGCAACAACAACAAATACCATATTAACCAGCAAAGCCGGCAGAGATACATTTATCAATCAATCGGAAAGGTTATTGAAAATAAAAAAAGCAGATGGCATAAATATTAACTTTACAGGAGTTAATTCAAGTGCAAAAACACTATTTGTACAATTTATTAATGCAATTGATGGAAAGTATAAGAAAAAGGCCCAAGACTTTAGTATCAGCATAAACGTTCCGGCTAATGACAAGTTTGCAGCTTATGATCTGAATACCCTTGCTCCTGTTGTAAAGCACTTCATTATAGATTTCACGCAGGTACCAAACGCGCCGGGGCCAATGTCAACCTTAACAAGCCTGGGTACTTACAGTATAAAAAACTGTTTTAATACCTATTTGGGATCGGGCATACTGGCCAATAAGTTTATCCTCGGCATACCTTATTATGGGTCGATATGGAATAAAAAAGCTAAAGCAAGCCCTCCTACAATAACCTATACCGATATACAAAAGCAATATGCCGATTCTGCAGTTTATTATAATGATGATGTATCGGCAGCGTATATTAAGGTAAATGAGGGTAAAGCGCCGCTTACCATATGGTTTGATGATGATAAAACACTGAACGGCAAATATGATTTTGTTTTGGCAAATGCACTTGCCGGTGTTGCCATAAAATATATTGGCGATGATAATACAACAGGTGAGCTAAAGAACGAACTTATTTATAAGTTTGCAATAATAGATACAACCAAGGTGGATACATTCAGAAATAACCAAAAGCCTTCTTTCCGTGATTTTTGGGAGCATATCACAACGAGCCCTTGCGGTCACGCTATACTGCCTGTTTATGGTGAAATATTATTGATCGTCAACCTATCGTTAATTGCGGTGCTTGTTATAGGAGGTTTAATACTTTTTTTCGGTGTTAAAAATAACGGCGAAACCTGGCCATATAAAAAGAACCTCACTTACGTGCTGATCGGTATATTTGTACTCTGGACATTTGTATTCCTGATGTGGCTGTTCTTTTGGGATAAGAACCCCTACTTTGGCCCTGGCCCACCATACGATAGCGATTGTATCAACATCTCATTTGCTACACTGTTTATCATCCTGTTAATAGGTACGTGTTTAGGCGCGGCCGTTTATTGGTTTTACAGGAAAAACACACCCGACGAGCAGCCGTAACAAACTTATCATACACCTATTCATAACATGTTATTAACTTAAATTTAATTTTAAGGGGTGTATTTTTGTGACTTTATCCTCACAATGAATATATCGAAAACTTCACCAGTCATCTCTATTTTAAATACATTTAAAAGTCTCTGTCTTTTATTCGTAATTATTTATGTACCTCAAACTACGTTTGGGCAAAGTGTAAAAAAGCCCGTTGTAATTAACATGGTTTTTTCTTCGGATGCTCACTACGGCATCAGCAGACCCAATTTCAGGGGCGACACCGCTGTAGCGGGATACAAAGTAAACGCTGCGATGATAAAGCAGATAAACAGTCTGCCCGGCCTTACCTTGCCGCAAGATGGTGGAGTTGGCGGTGGCCGTACCATTGGAGCCGTAGACTATGTGGTACAAACAGGCGATATAGCCAACCGGCAGGAAGTGCCTATTCAGAGTGCTGCAGCATCATGGGGGCAATTTGAATATGATTACATCAAAAGTATCACACTTAAAGGACACGATGGCAAACCAGCCGGATTGCTTGTTGTACCGGGCAATCACGATATATCAAACGCAATAGGTTTTCATAAAGCAATGAAGCCTTTAACCGATCCTACAAGTATGGTTAAAATATACAACCTGATGCTGAAGCCTAAAGTGCCTATGACTAACGTGAAATATAATTATGCGAAAGATAAGATCAATTACTCGCACGATATACAAGGCATACACATGATGTTTATTACCCTTTGGCCTGATTCTGCAGAACGGATATGGATGGAACGCGATCTGGCTATTGTACCTAAAAGTATGCCTGTAATAATATTTACACATGATCAGCCAACCTGCGAGGCCAAGCATTTTACTAATCCTCAACCACCTCACGATATTAATGCTGAAGCCAAATTTGAAAATCTTACAACGGAATATTACAAAGAGAGCTATAATGCTAAAGGCGATGGTGGCACAACTGATATTGAACAGCGTGGATGGGTTAAGTTTTTAAAACTACACTCAAATATCAAAGCTTACTTTCATGGCAACAGTAACTGGAACGAGTTTTATACTTATACAGGCCCGGATAATGATATTAGCCTGAATACCTTCCGTGTTGATTCGCCAATGAAAGGCAAGTACTCAGCTAAAGATGAAACCCTGTTATCTTTCCAACTCATATCATTAAATGCGGCAAGCCAAACACTAACGGTAAGAGAGTGCCTGTGGAATACAAAACCACAAGATATAAACCAACAAGTTGTTTTTGGTAAAAGTGTTACAGTTTCGCTAAAGGTGAATTAAGGGCTTAATATATCTTTATCTCCCATAAGCCCGGCGCACCTGATAGTATGGTAAGCTTGAGGTAACGGGCTTGTCCTATTTTACCCGCACTTTCGGGCGACATCAGTACCGGCGCCGATTGCGTTTTAACTGTTTGCCATGTTTTACCATCTTTTGATGCCTCTAACTTCCAGGTATGGCCCAGGGTTGATTCAACAAAGAACAAGTCAACCGATTTTATATTTTTAACTGCGCCCAGGTCTGCCTGTATCCAGGGTTGCGTATCGGTAACGTTAGCCATCCAATAAGTGCTGTTTAAACCATCAAAAGCATTTTCGGGCTTAGCTGTTGATATACGCTCTGTATTTACCACATCAAGGCCGCTGTAGCGCGATGCCATAGTTTGCAGTTTATCCAAAGCAGTATCAATAGCTACCTTGATCAATCTATCTTCTCTTGAACCTGATGCGTTTACACCAACAGGTTTAACAGTTGCCGGTGCTGTGCTTTTAAACATTGCGGCAGTACCATCCAGATTTACCTGTATAGGCTTAATGGTACCATCGGCGTTAAACTCCATCTTATTTGCATAAACCAGGCGGGTTGTACCGCCGTTGCCATATTCCAAATAAAAGAACAGGTAATTATCCGTTTCCGGAATATGTAATACATTACCATGGCCTGGCCCCCAAACCCTTGTTTTTATATCTGAACGCAGGATGATATCAGTACCGGCAGGCGCGGTATAAGGGCCTAACGGGTTTTTACTCATCATATAAGCATAACAATAATTTGCATTGCCCGATAAGGTGTACACATAATAATAAAGGCCGTTACGCTTAAACATGAACGGGCCTTCGGAGTACCCCCCACGTTTGGTAAGGATGCTAACCTTTTCGCCTGCCATAGCCGCCCAGTCTGCGTTAAGCTTAGCGGCATTCCTGCGACGCCATACAACATAGGCCGAGCCGTCATCATCCGCAAATACATCACCATCAATATCAGGTGCTACAGGTTTAGCTTCTTCGGCGGCTTTTTCGGGTTGGTTATAATAAACACCGGTACCACCATTAAACCTGAAAGGGCCTTCGGGTTTATCTGCTAATAAAAGGTAAGTGCCCATAGTTTCATCGGGCTTTACAATAGTGGCATACAGGTAGTATTGGTTATTCCTTTTTAATACTTTACCCGGTGCCCAGTAACGGAAATAACCTGTTTTTTGTGCGCCTTTAGCATCGGTATAGGTGTATGCCTTATTAAAATCAATGTTACTGAACAGCGTACCCTTATAACTCCAATTCACAAGGTCTTTTGATTTCCATACCACCGGAGGCCCCATTTGGGCAAGGCCATGATTGATATCCGATGTAGCGTACATATAATAAGTCCCATCAAAATATGACACCGATGGATCGGCAACATAATCGGGGATAACAGCATTTTGCGCAAATGCCACACGGCATATAGTTAACAGGCACAAGGTTATAAGGATGCGTGGTCTCATTATTATTGGCTATTGATGCGGTAAAGCTAAAAAACTATTCGGAATGGTTAATTACAATTATTTTGTGAGACTATGCACCAAAGTGCATGGCATCATATTGATCCTATGCCTAATAAACCTAAAACATACAAACAATGTATTTCAAATACAGAAAATGCCTAGCAGTTAAACTTAAAATGTCTTTTTTGCGTAGTTTCCTGTAAAAACCGCGTATAAATACTATTTTTATAGTGTAATATGCCGTTAGCAAATACTATCTATACTCAATCTATCCCTAAATGCAGAACCCCGAGCTCAAAAAACCTGATACGGTAAAACAATTTGAGCAGTTTGATTTTGACAAAAACAAAGACCTGAACGAATTGGTGAGCCTGGCATCGGCATTGTGCGATACACCTATTGCCATGATAACGTTACTGGATAGTAATATACAATGGATCAAGAATAAAAAAGAAGAGCCCATTAGCAGCACGGGCCATGAAAGCTTATTTTGCAAGCAAATGGCCGCTGACGAGCAGGTATTAGCCATACCTGATACATTATTGGATGGACGCCTTGTCAACAATCCCGGTATTACGGGCAAAGATGCTATTCGTTTTTATGCAGGCGCGCCATTAATAACAACATCGGGTTATCATATTGGCACTTTATGTGTTTTAGATCACAAACCGCATGTTTTCACCAAACAGCAATCAGAAATGCTGGAAATACTCTCAAAACAGGTAATCCGGGTAATTGACCTGGATGTAAACTTAAAACTCATTAAACAATATAATATCGCATTAAAATTCCAAAAAGAAAAGATAGATGCTTCGGAAAGAAAGCTACGTGCATTTTTTGATAGTTCTGAATCATGCCATGTATTATTAGATAAGGATATAAAGGTGCTCGATTTTAATAAGGCAACCGATGCAGTTGTGAAAAAACTATCTGAAAGAACTTTAGAAATAGGCCAGGATATGATAAAATATGTAAGCCCGGCTTTACAAAATGATTTTTTGACCTGCTTTAAACGTGCATTTAAAGGTAAGAGTATCAATAACGAGTTTTTAATGCATTATGGCAAAAAAGGTTCTATCTGGTGGCAAATGAGCTTTGAGCCCGTACGCGATCAAAATGGGCTGATTTTTGGTGTTGCACTCACAGCATCGAATATCAATGAACGCAAAAACCACCTTGCCGAAATATCAACGCAAAATGAGTCGTTACGAAATATTGCAAATATACAATCGCATGAGTATCGTCGTCCTGTAGCTTCAATAATGGGCTTGATGGATCTGATCAGACATAGCAATTACAAACCTGGCAAAGAGTACCTGCTAATGATGGAAAAGGCTGTGCAAGAACTTGATGAAAAAATACGAAATGTGGTTAACTATACACAAACAGGTACATAACAAAAACGCTGTTTAACAAGCCTTGTTAAGTCATGGTTTTGTAATCGTAAATTTTATAAACATTTCCCTTTCTATATCGGCGTAAGCACATTGCCAAAAACTGGGCTGCAAACGTCACATTTTGCTTACAGATTGTTGAAAAGTACCCCCTGTTGTGTATAACTATCGCATACTAACAATACGCTATTGCCTTAACTTTGGTTTAGTTCTTTTAGGGATCTTTCAGGATTTGTCAAAATAGGTCGCAATGACCTTATGTAATTCAAAAACAGCGGATTACTTTGCAAATCTTACAACATCAAAAAAGATCATATCAGGGCTTCACGTATAAAGTTTTATAAAATTAAGATAGTCCCCTTGTCTGCAAAAAATAAGGGATAATGGCTTGTCGTCTTTTGTAAGATCGGGTTAAATTTTTAATGGGGACAATACAATACTATGGATAACGAACAAGAATTACTGCTGAGAGAAAACAAAGACCGCTTTGTTATTCTGCCCATTAATTATCCCAAAATATGGGAGATGTATAAAAAGCACGAAGCCAGTTTTTGGACAGCCGAAGAAATTGACTTGGGCGATGATATGAAAGACTGGAATGCCATGAACGATGGTGAGCGCCATTTCATTTCGCATATCCTGGCATTCTTCGCGGCAAGTGATGGTATTGTTAACGAAAACCTTGCAGTGAACTTTATGAGCGAGGTGCAATTGCCCGAAGCGCGTTGTTTTTATGGATTCCAGATCATGATGGAGAATATTCACAGCGAAACTTACGCGTTGCTTATTGATACCTATATTAAGGATACTACCGAAAAAAATCGTTTGTTCCACGCTATCGAGACCGTGCCTTGTGTTAAAAAGAAAGGCGAATGGGCATTAAAGTGGATAGAGAACGGAACGTTTGCAGAACGCCTGGTTGCTTTTGCCGCTGTTGAGGGTATTTTCTTCTCGGGTAGCTTTTGCTCGATATTCTGGTTAAAAAAACGCGGTTTAATGCCGGGATTGACCTTTAGTAACGAATTAATATCGCGCGATGAGGGTATGCACTGCGAATTTGCATGCTTATTGTACGGTATGTTGAAAAACAAGCTATCGCAGGAAGCAGTAACAGGCATTATTGCTGATGCTGTGGAAATAGAAAAAGAGTTTATCAGCGAGGCTTTACCTGTTTCATTGATCGGGATGAATGCTAAGCTGATGAGCCAATATATTGAATTTGTAGCCGACAGGTGGTTAGGCGAATTAGGGTATGATAAGCTGTACAACGCCACTAACCCGTTCGATTTTATGGAAATGATATCGCTGCAAGGCAAAACCAACTTCTTTGAAAAACGGGTTGGCGATTACCAAAAGAGCGGCGTTTTATCATCGGATGCGAAGAGCCAGTCGTTCTCAATGGATGAAGACTTTTAAGCCGAAACTTTAAGAATAAGTAAATAATCAATCAACAATAATAAATTAATCGTTCCCGTAAGGGAATAAAAGGAGGGTCTCAATGTTTGTAATAAAACGCGACGGAAAAAAAGAATCCGTAAAATTTGATAAGATAACAGCCAGGATTGAGAAACTGTGCTATAGTTTAAATGCAACATTGGTAGACCCGATAGACGTTGCCCAAAAGGTAATTGAGGGCTTGTTTGACGGTGTAACCACATCGGAGCTGGATAACCTTGCTGCTGAGACCGCGGCTTCGTTAACCACCAAACACCCTGATTACGCGTTATTGGCATCGCGAATAGCGGTATCAAATTTACATAAGAACACGCTGAAATCGTTCTCGGAAACGATGCGTTTGCTGCATACTTACGTTGACCCTAAGACCGGAAAAAACGCTTCGTTAATTGCCGATGATGTTTGGGATGTGATAGAAGCTAATGCTGAAGAGTTAGATAGCTCGATTATTTACGACCGTGACTTTGGTTTTGATTATTTCGGATTTAAGACCCTCGAAAAATCATATCTGTTAAAGCTTGATGGCAAAATAGCCGAACGCCCGCAGCATTTATTTATGCGCGTATCGGTAGGTATTCACAAAGGCGATATCGACAGCGTTATCAAAACTTATAACCTGATGAGCGAGCGTTGGTTTACCCACGCTACACCTACCCTATTCAATGCAGGTACACCTAAACCACAAATGTCATCGTGCTTTTTATTAGCCATGAAAGATGACAGCATTGATGGTATATATGATACTTTAAAACAAACAGCTAAAATATCGCAAAGTGCAGGCGGTATAGGCCTTAGTGTGCATAATGTACGTGCTACAGGCTCATATATCAGCGGTACAAACGGTACCAGCAACGGTATCATCCCAATGCTGAAGGTATTTAATGATACCGCACGTTATGTTGACCAGGGCGGAGGTAAGCGTAAAGGCGCTTTCGCGATATATTTAGAGCCTTGGCATGCGGATATATTTGAGTTTTTAGACCTGCGTAAAAACCACGGTAAAGAAGAAATGCGCGCCCGCGATCTGTTTTACGCCCTTTGGATATGCGATTTGTTTATGGAGCGCGTTGAAGCTGATGGTGAGTGGAGCCTGTTCTGCCCGCATGAAGCACCGGGATTGGCAGATTGCTGGGGTAAAGAGTTTGAAGCCCTGTACACCAAATACGAAAAAGAAGGCCGTGCCCGCAAAACCATTAAAGCGCAGGAGCTTTGGTTTGCCATTTTAGATGCCCAGGTTGAAACCGGTACGCCATACCTATTGTACAAGGATGCAGCCAACGGAAAATCTAACCAACAAAACTTAGGTACTATAAAAAGTTCGAACCTGTGTACCGAGATCATCGAGTATACTTCGGCAGATGAGATCGCGGTATGTAACCTTGCATCGTTAGCATTGCCTAAATATGTTACTGCAGGTGTGTTCGATCACCAAAAACTGTACGAAGTGACTTACCAGGTGACTTTGAACCTGAACAAGATCATCGACCATAACTATTACCCTGTTGTTGAGGCCAGCAATTCAAACTTCCGCCACCGCCCTATCGGTTTAGGTGTGCAAGGTTTGGCAGATGCCTTTATCCGCCTGCGTTTACCGTTTGAAAGCGAAGAAGCTAAACAACTGAACAAAGAGATATTCGAGACCATTTACTTCGCGGCTATGACGGCTTCGAAAGACCTGGCCATAAAAGACGGTGCTTACGAAACCTTTAAAGGTTCGCCTTTATCTAAAGGACAGTTCCAGTTCGATCTGTGGAACGTTACGCCTGACAGCGGCCGCTGGAACTGGGATGATTTGCGAAGCGACGTAATGAACCACGGTGTACGTAACTCTTTATTGGTTGCACCAATGCCTACAGCTTCAACATCGCAAATATTGGGTAACAACGAGTGCTTTGAGCCTTATACCTCAAACATTTATACCCGCCGTGTATTAAGTGGTGAGTTTGTTATTGTAAACAAATACTTGTTGCGCGATTTAGTGAACATGGGCCTTTGGAACAATGATATGAAGAACCAGATCATCAGCGCTAACGGTTCGATACAAGATATCCCTGAAATTCCTCAGGATATGAAGGACCTGTACAAAACCGTATGGGAAATTAAGATGCGTACCATTATTGATATGGCTGCCGACCGTGGCGCTTATATCTGCCAGTCGCAATCGCTAAACCTGTTTGTTAGTTCGCCTAATGCTTCTAAGTTGACTTCGATGCACTTCTACGCATGGAAGAAAGGTTTAAAAACGGGCATGTATTACCTGCGCACACAAGCGGCATCACAAGCGGTTAAATTTACTGTAGAGAACCAGGGCGGTAAAAATATGGAACCCGTTATACCGGAACATGTTGAGGCCATTATTGATGAGATACCGGCCGGCCCAACCTGCTCAATGGAAGAAGGCTGCATTAGCTGCTCAGGATAAAGTTAATTAATTGATTGGTCGTGTTGTCCAATATCTGAATAGTAGAAGGTTACCTGTAAACGGGTAACCTTTTTTATTGTATGCCCCTTTTATCTCAAACAAAATATTGGGCCGCCTAAAACAAGCAGCGTTATTAAAGGTTATTCATATTAAACTGAATAACCTTTTTTAATATATACGCTATGAAAAGTTATGAAACTATGGTTGATGCCCTGGCCGACCTGAACAAACGCGGTTATACCGCAAACCTGACACTGGACGAAGACACCGTAAATGCTAACGACCAGAGCATACAGATGTATGCCGATGATTTTGAGATAAAGGAGTTTTATCGTTTTGAGGGCGTTACCAACCCGTCGGACATGTCGATAGTTTACGGTATCGAGTCTGAAAAATACGGGTTGAAGGGTGTTTTGGTAAATGCATACGGCACCTACGCCAATAACAGTTCATCGGCTATAGAAGCTAAGCTGAACCACCCCCAAATAGCAGCATCTAACCATCCGTGATCTAAATTTTAGAATGATTGATTTGTTGAATGATAGATTGTTTTTGTAATTTTAACCATAAATCACTCAATCAATAAATCAATCATTGGTAATATGAGCAGTTTAAACAAAAAATACAGCAACAACGATATCACTGTTTTTTGGCAACCGGAAAAATGTATCCACAGTGCAAAATGCGCGCGTAGCCTGATACAGGTTTTTAATCCAAGGCGCAGGCCATGGGTGGTGATGGAGAATGGCAGCACTGAAGATATTGTGCAAACAGTGCAGAATTGCCCTTCGGGCGCTTTGTCTTTCGAGTATAAAAGCTGATCAGCGTTTTAGCTTAGACCATATAGATTTACCACGCGCCCGGATGGCGGGTCCGCCCCCATCCATCAATATCTGGATCTGGCTAATTAAAATATCTTTTATCCAATCCTCTCGATGGCGCAGGTTGTACAGCAATTCCATAGCAAAAACCTTTAGCGCTATTGGCGATTCATCGTCTATCAGCATATCAAAACAGCGGCTTATTACCTCGTTAAAATCTACAGCCACAATTTTTTGAGCGATCTGTTTCTCCGCCTTTTTATCGGTTAATAAAATAAATATCCGGAGATAATGGCGCAGGCTGCCTTCGTTCTTTAATAAAGGAAATTTAACGACCAACTCATCCACACAGCTTATGTATTTATCCGGCTGGAGCAAAAACAAGTTCTCCAATAACCACGTAGCCCTAAAGGCCACTTCCTTTTGAGGGGAAAATGTTATCGCAATAAGGTTGGCAACATCAAATTCAGGGCTATAGTGTAGCCTATCGGTCAGTTCCAATATCCTGATCTTACCTAAACTACGTGATATGAGCTCCGAAAGCTGCTGTTTATCCTTGATGTTTTCCATTAATTTACCGGGAGCATAAATTTATGAAAGTGCCTTGAATATGACAACGGATTAATCGCAAACCAAATAACTTAATAATTTACGGCCTTTGGCTTTAATGGCAGGTTCGCCGCCGTCCATCATAATTTTGATCTGGTCGGTTAGTACTTCGGCTATCCAGTTATGTCGGCAACGAAGGTTAAACAGCACCTGGCTCGAGAAAGCTTTTACTGCCACCGGAGAGTTTTTATCAATGATCAATTCAAAACAACGCTCAATAACCTGCTCCATATCAATTGTACACAGCTTGCTTTTAACAAGCTTATCGGCTTGTGGTGCAGTAAGGTGCATAATAGTCTTGGTGTAGTGCCTTAAACAGCTTTTGTTTGTCACTTTAGGAAAGGCTTCACATATCTGCTCAATATCATTTACATATTTAGCAGGATTTGATAAGATGAGGTTCTCCAATAACCAAGCAGCACGGAAAGCGATCTCCCGTTTCGGGTGAAAAGTGATCGGTACCAGGTTGCTGATAGCGAAGTTACGGTTATACAAAATATCCGTCAGCTTGAGCACTTTGCTTTTACCGATGGTTTCGGATATATGCAATAAAAGCTCCTGCTGGTCTTTAATGGTTTCCATAGGTATTACAGGTAAGTAAATATACTTAACCCTATTATATTTTACAATTGGTTTATAAAAGCTTTAGGCTTTCAAATATATTTTTGCCACAAAAAGCGTACCTTTGCGGCATGATTACAGTTTCTAATCTTTCGTTGCGTTATGGTAAACGCACACTTTTCGAGGATGTAAATTTAAAGTTTACACAAGGCAACTGTTATGGCATTATTGGTGCTAACGGTGCCGGCAAATCAACTTTTTTAAAGATCCTCTCGGGCGAAATTGACCCTACCAGTGGTTCGTACAGTTTTTCGCCGGGCGAACGTATGGCTGTTTTAAGGCAAAATCACTACGAGTTTGACGACTTTCCGGTTATCGAAACTGTAATGATAGGCTATAAAGAGTTATACGCCATAATGAAGGAAAAAGATGCCATATACCTGAAAGAAGATTTTACCGATGCTGATGGCGAACGTGCCGGCGAACTGGAAAACCTTTTCGCGGAGATGGACGGGTGGAATGCAGAGAGCAACGCAGCCACCATATTGAGTAACCTTGGCATTAAGGAAGAACACCACTATAAGCTGTTAAAAGAGCTTGACGGTAACCAAAAAGTACGTGTATTATTGGCACAAGCCCTGTTTGGCAAACCTGATATTTTATTACTTGATGAGCCTACCAACGATTTGGACATCAATACCATTGCATGGTTAGAAGATTTCCTGGCGGGATATGAAGCCATTGTATTGGTAGTATCGCACGACAGGCACTTTTTAGACACCGTGTGTACGCACATTGTTGATATTGACTTTAGTAAAATGACCATTTATACCGGTAACTACACGTTCTGGTATCAATCGAGTCAGTTAGCTTTGAAACAACGCTCGGATCAGAATAAAAAGCTGGAAGATAAGGTTAAAGAGTTGCAGGATTTCATCCGCCGCTTTAGCGCGAATGCCTCAAAATCAAAACAGGCAACCAGCCGTAAAAAGGCATTGGATAAGATCAACCTGGACGAGATACAACCATCTAACCGTAAATACCCTGGAATTATATTTAATAACCTTGGCCGTGAAGCCGGCGACCAGATATTACAGGTTGAAGGTTTGAGCAAAAGCCTTAATGGCGAAGTACTGTTCAGCGATATCAGGCTGATGGTAAATAAGGGCGATAAGATCGCGATCCTGTCGCAAAACAGTTTAGCCACTACCGCTTTCTACAATATATTAATGGGCCGCGACAAGGATTTTAAAGGCGACTTTAAATGGGGCGTAACCATTAAGGCTGCCGATATACCTGTTGATAATGCTGAATACTTTAAAGGTAAAGACGAAAACCTGATAGATTGGCTGCGCGAATACAGCGAAGGCGACCAGGACGACCAGTTTATCCGTGGCTTTTTGGGTAGGATGCTATTCTCGGGAGAGGAAGTTTTGAAAAAGAGCAACGTATTAAGCGGTGGCGAAAAAATGCGCTGCATGTTTAGCCGCATGATGCTGCAACAAGCTAACGTATTGTTGTTTGATGAGCCTACCAATCACCTTGATTTGGAATCTATCACGGCGTTGAATAACGGCATGCAGGACTTTAGGGGGACTATCCTGTTCACATCGAGTGACCATGAGCTTACCGAAACCGTAGCTACCCGCATTATCGAGCTCACCCCAGCCGGTGTAATTGATAAATTAATGACTTATGATGAATACATTAACAGCGAAGCCGTAAAAAAGCAGCGTGAGGAAATGTATGCTTTAGCATAGCCATTTGAGCGAAAAGCTTAAAGCAGAAAGCCAAAAAGATAAAAGCTTTGCACTTTTTGCTTTAAGCTTTCTGCTAAAAATTGACTTTCTGTTAAAAAACCGTTTATTTGCTGTCCTTAAAATAACGACTCCTTAGCTCAGCTGGTAGAGCAAATGACTCTTAATCATTGGGTCCAGGGTTCGAATCCCTGAGGGGTCACAAAATAAAAAAGCCTTCTTTCGAAGGCTTTTTTATTTTACATCATTCCCGTCTAAACCTTATATCATTTAGTCGCAAAATTAAAAACGGCTTACAGGTAACTGTAAGCCGTTTAAATTTTAACGGTTAATTAAGAACCGTATAGAAGATTGATTATTGATTGTGACAAAGTAAACGCCTGGGGCGTATTGCCCGTTCAATAAAACATTCAACACACCATCATTACTGCGGTAAGAATTGGTTTGAAGTATCCTGCCAAAGGAGTCTATTATCTTCAGATCAATGTTCTTATTCAACAGGTCGGCAGTGAGTTTAAGTGAGAACTGTTTGCCCGTTAATGGGTTAGGATACAACACAACGTTCTCCGGCAAAACTATAGCCGGGCTATAGTTGTCCTGCCCTGCCGAAGTATACAAAGCTGTATTTGCTGCGAAAGAGCTGAATGATACCGGGGCGGGTTCTGTGCCATATATTAGTTGTCCCTGGTAGTAAACGGTAATGTGGCTATTCTCCTGCATGGCCGAAGTACGGGCAGCATACGAGTAATCATTACTTGTATTAAATGCCGACCAATCGGTTTTAGCTAAACGGTACTGCACATTACCTGTGTTGCTCAATGGGCTTAACACACCTGCCGACGGATTGAACGAAAGTTCAAAATAGCTATCGGCATTCGTAAGCGCCGGTGATAACGATACGAATTTGCCGCTCACCAGGTTACTGCCCAATTTAGCATAATCAATAAAGTAATTCAAGCCGGCCGTTCCCTCTTTGGTAAACCAGTACCTTACTTTAACATCGGCATAGTTTAATGATGTATTGCCGGTATTATTTACAGCAAGGTAAGTACTGATGGTATTGTTACCTGAGTTTTGGCTTTGGTAAGATACATTTACTTTGGTTACTGGCGGGATAACTGCAGGCTCCTGACCGTATATCAACTGACCGTTGCGGTAAAGTGTAATATGCGGGTTGGCGGTATAATTACCCGGGTTGCCCTGGTACGAATAATCATCGGACTCTGATAAATTGGCCCAATCCTTATTGGCAAAGCGTGACTGGATAGGCCCGGAATTAGTATTAGGCGCAAGCATAGTATTGTTTGTGAAACTGTACTCAATGTATCCCAATGCGCCGTTACGCGGCAAATCAGAAGCAACGTACTTCATCACAATATTATTACCACCAATTTGGGCATAGTCGATCCAGGTGTTTATTCCTGCAAAGTTTTCGGCAGTAAACCAGTAACGTAGTGTAAGCTGGTTATAAGCAACAGCAACCAAATCGTTATTCACAATTTTGAGGTATGGCTTGCTATTGTTATTGTTTACCTGTCCGTTATCGCCATCCAAAGCTTGTACAACTAAATTTAAACCACTTACGGTATAAGCCTGGCTTGCAAAAGCGCTTGAATATTCCGCATTACCAGCTTGCGTGGCAGTAATTTGCGTAGTACCAGCACCGGTGATATGCACGGCACCATTCACTATAGTTGCAACCTGAGTATTACTGCTGCTATAGGTTACAGGTAAACCGGAACTGGCTGTTGCCGAAAGCAAAAGATCAGCATCGCCAAGGGTTTTAGCCGGTAAGGCGTTGAATGTAATGGTCTGTGTTTTTTTGTTTACAGTAAGTTGCTGACTTACATCGGCAGCAGGGTTATACATCGCATTGCCTGTTTGCGAGGCTGTAATGGTTGCTGTACCTGCGGCCTTAATGTGGATAAGCCCGTTAACAATAGTGGCTACAGTGGTATCCGAACTTGAGTACACCAAAGCCAAACCAGAACTTGCTGTAGCGCCAGCGTTAAAATCGGCATCGCCAATAGTTTTTACCGGTAAGGCGTTAAACGTGATGCCTTGCTCCTTTTTGTTGACAGTAAGTTGCTGATTTACATCGGCAGCAGGGTTATACACCGCATTGCCTGTTTGCGAGGCTGTAATAGTTGCTGTACCGGCACCATTAATGTGGATAAGGCCATTAACGATAGTAGCTACGGTGGTATCCGAACTTGAATACACCAATGCCAGACCTGAACTTGCTGTAGCACCGGCGTTAAATGTAGAGTCGCCAAAGATTTTAACCGGCAATGCATTAAAGGTAATGGTTTGCTCCTTTTTGTTGACAGTAAGTTGCTGATTTACATCGGCAGCAGGGTTATACACCGCATTGCCTGTTTGCGAGGCTGTAATGGTTGCTGTACCGACACCATTAATGTGGATAAGGCCATTAACAATAGCAGCTACCGTGGTATCCGAACTTGAATACACCAAAACCAAACCAGAACTTACAGTAGCGCCAGCGTTAAAATCGGCATCGCCAACAGTTTTTACCGGTAAGGCGTTAAACGTGATGCCTTGCTCCTTTTTGTTGACAGTTAATTGTTGGCTTACATCCGCGGCAGCGTTAAATGTACTGTCGCCAGCTTGCGATGCTGTGATTAACACTGTACCTGCACCTTTAATTTGGATAATGCCGTTAAGTACCTTAGCAACAGATGTATCTGAACTGCTATATGCCAGTACCAGGCCCGAATTTGTAATAGCGCCCGCGTTAAAAGCGGTATCGCCTACTGTCCTTACCGGCAGGGTGTTAAAGGTGATGGTTTGATCGTACTTGCTAACGGTAAGTGTTTGGCTAACCGATGCTGCTGCGTAATATGAAGCATCGCCACCCTGGGCAGCTATAATGTTTGCTGTACCGGCAGCTACAATGTGTACTTTACCAGCTACAATAGTAGCGACGCTGGTGTTAGAACTGCTTAATGTTACAGGCAAGCCCGATGTAGCACTTACAACAGGTGCAAAATCCGCATCGTGAACCTTTTTGGCATCTATCGCTGTAAAGGCTATGGACTGGGTGTTTTTAACACTCGAAAGGGCGGTAATTTCGGAAGTAGAAAGTACGTAGTTGTAAATCCTCACTTCGTCGAGCATGCCTTTATAAGGCGCAGGTTTATTGGTGGCCGCTAAAAATTCCAATTCTCCAATATTACCTAAAGCTAACGCACTGGCCTCGCCAATGCCTGAGTTAGCTTTAGTAATGGCCACTGTGCCTACCTGTGCACCGTTCATGTACATTAACAGCTTTTTATTGGTTACATCGCGCACAACAACTACGTGCACCCAGTTATTGGTAAAGAAAGGTATACCGTTCACCTGTAACTCATCCTTACCGCCGCCGCCTGCATCGTTATCATCATCAATGGCAAAACGAATTTGTTTGTTTTTAAACTCGATATCAAAACGTTTACCTAAAGCCCCGGTTGTGGTGTTTTTAGTAATAGAACCTTTGCACAACAGGTAAGCGCTGGTATTATTATCCTGCGGAAGCAATGCTGCAGGAGCCTTCATCCAAAAAGAAACAGAGAATGAGCTTTTATCTAAATATAGCTGATCCTGGTTAGGGATACGTACCACGTAAATGTTCGGATCGGCAGAAGAAAAATCTAGCCCGTTTTTCAGTTTACCGGTTACACGCACATTATGGCTATCGGCATCTAAACCAATGGTACCGGTATTGGCATAAGCGGTAGAGTCGGTTACCTGGCTTGTACCTGCATTTATAGCCTCGTCAAAAGCGTAATAGCCAACTAAACCTTGCGGGATAACAGGCGGCGTACGGAAGTTCCACACCGTGCCTGTTGCTACACCTTTAGCGTTTGTAGCATCAACACGCCAGTAGTAGGTGGTGTTATCATTAAGTACCACCGTGGTGTATGTTGGGGCCGCAGCGTAGGCTACATCAGCCTGTTTGGTAAGTGTATTAGGATCGGTACCCAAATAAACCGAGAATGTTACGGTGTTACTGCTACCAGTCCATTTTAGAGCTAACTTGCCCGATGTTAAGGCCGCGTATTGGAAACCATTGGTTGGGTTAGGGTTTGCTGTAACCGCAGGCGCCGATGGTATGGGCGGTGTAGTGATGGATACCGCGGCAGTATATGACGAAGCATCGGTAGCGTTTACTGCCTTAACACGATAATAATAGGTGGTGTTAGGTAACAAACCTGCATTATCGGTATAAGTAAGGGCGTTAGCCGCCGGGTGAAAAATATCGGTATATGTAGTGCCGTTAGTTGAACGTTCCACTACAAAATTATCTTCATTATCAGAGTTATCGGCCCAGGTTAGTTTAACCGAGCTGTTTGGTGTCGGTGTTTCTGATGATGTGGCCGTTAAAGCCAGCGCGGTTGGCGGCTTGATAAACAGCGCGGGTATAGTACCAACCAGCGAGTTCACATACATTTCGATGTTAAGGTATCGGGGGTCTTCGGTACTGAAAGCTACTGCATCGGCCTTGCTGTTTTTATTGAGCCCGTGGGCATCTTCCCAGGCATCTGGTATGCCGTCGGCATCGCTATCTAATGCAGCCGGGGCGCTAAACACGTTGCCCAAACCACCGTTGGCCAAGGGCATATCGGTTTCGCGGTAAACGTAAAGGCCCTTGGTACCTTTTGAGCTCACCTCATCAAGCATAAAATTATCAACCTGGTCGCGGCGCGGAAATATGGCGCCAACACTGTCTATCACATGCTGATAGGCTTGTGCTGCCGTCATGATGGGATAGGCCGTTGGATAAGCAAAAGGCTGTTGCTTAAACGCACTGCCCGATATGCCCGGATAACCTACGGTATCAAACGGAACTACAGCACCATCTAAAATTCCGTTCTTGTTATTATCAAAATAGTTACCAGCACCATAGATATTGAAGGTTCCTGTTCCGCGCGAGAATGGCGTGGTTTTACTTGGTGGCGTTAAAGGGCCGCCGCAAAAATAGTTGTTAATAACGTTAACCTGCGATACGCCATCAGAGCCGCCCATAATATAAGCGTCGCCTGCCCAGCCATAGTTAAAATCCTGATCTAAACGGTTACCGTTACCCCAGTCATAAACAACATTGTTTACAAACTCGTTAATGCCCTTTACTTTAGGGTTACGGGTTTTATTACTGATGTACAGGTTTTGTAACAAGCTAACCTTACCGCCATCGGGGGTTTGAATTAAACCACCTGCAGAGTGGTTTTCCCTGAACAAGCCCTGGCCTATAATAGAGTTTTGTATGGTAATATTATCGGGCGCGTTGCCTTTGTTATCCCAGTTAATAGAAAAATCTTCATCCATACCCCATGAAACAGACATGTGATCGAAGATGATATTGGCGCCATGTGCCAATCCGCAGGCATCATTGCCCGAGTTACCTGTAGCGCCCAACCTTATCCGCAGGTAGCGGCAAATGGTATTATCGGCACCGGTAAAGCTAACGCCTTTATTGAACAGCACAATACCATCGCCGGGAGCTGTTTGGCCCGCAATGATACAGTTTGATGCTACAGCTACATCTGTAGTGAGTTTAATGATACCGCCTACAGCGAATACAATAATACGGCCCGATTTGCTTACGGCATCTCTGAATGAGCCGGTGCCGCTATCGTTAAGGTTGGTAACGATATAAACCTCGCGCGTGGATGCCGCGCGTGGCCCCTGGGCAAAGCGCCCAAAACCCATAGCGCCGGGAAAGGCCGGGGTTTGTGCCTGGGCCTGCCAGGCGAATAAAAGTGCCATCAGCAATAATTGACAGCGTTTTAAAAAAGTAGAATTTCTCATAAATGGTTGTTTGGTTGTTGATTGAATTAGTTGAACCCTATGGTATAGGTAACAGGTACTAAGGTGCCGTACCACCGCCAAAAAGCGATAGTACAGCCCTACCGGAACGCAGGATGCGCCCGGGCAAAGCAAGGTTTTTCATAGTAAAATAGGTTATATAATTATTACAATAATATATATAAAACCGCAAAAACCAATACTTAAATCAAAAAAAGAAACCGATTGCATTTTTTTATCGGGGAGGCAAAAAAAAGAGAGCCCCTTTGTTTATGAGGGGCTCTATTACTACTGTTTATCAAGCACTTTTAAAACGGTGCCGTATAATATTTCGGTACCCAGGGCAAGGTCTTCATCAGATGAAAACTCCAGAGGGTTATGGCTGATGCCATCTTTACAGCGTATAAATATCATTCCGTAGTCGCAAGCATAAGATAAGGCCAGCGCATCATGAAAAGGGCCGCTCATCAGTTCGGGAGCGTCAACACCCAAGGTTTCACATTCACCACGGATAATGTCTTTTATCCATGGTGCGCAATATCGGGGCTCGCTCATGGTATCAACGGATATCTCGTAAGTTAATTGGTGCTGTTCGGCTGTAGCCGATATGAGGTCGCGTACTTGTTTCTCGTAGTTGTTACGGCGTTCCAGGTCAATATCGCGCAGGTCGAGTGTAAATACTACCTCTTCGGCAATGATATTCCGTGAAGCCGGGAAAACATCGATGGTTGCCACTGTACCTACTGTTGGTGCACCAGGTACCTGAGTTACAATATCATTTAAACCTACAATTACTTTCGCCGCGCCTAATAAAGCATCCTTACGTAAAGGCATAGGTACCGAGCCTGTATGCCCGGCCATACCTTTCAGCTTTACCGTAAGCCATAGTGGCCCTGCTATACCGGTAACAATACCGATGGGTTTATTGCCCCAATCCAGCACGGGGCCTTGTTCAATATGTAATTCCAAAAAGCAGTAAATGCTGTTAGCCGCATACTCTGATTCTTTGAGCTTCGTTGGGTCACAACCAAAACTAATAAGCGCCTGCTCGCGGGTTATACCGTCTTTGTCGGCACGCTGCAGGTCGCCTTCTTCCAGCATCCCTAAAATACCTTTAGAGCCAAATAATCCCTTTTTAAAGCGCCAGCCTTCTTCATCGGCAAAGGAAACGATCTCAATGCTACGCTCGGGTTTAATGCCATTCTCGACTAAGGTAGTAATGGCCTCTATGGCACATAGCACTCCAGCAACGCCATCAAAACGGCCGCCATAAGGTTGCGAATCCAGGTGTGAGCCGAGCATTAGTACCGGTAGTTCGGGTTTGCTGCCATCCAGCCTGCCTATCAAATTACCAAAGTTATCTATATGCGTTTGCATGCCTGCTGCCTGCATCCAGCTTGCTGCAAGTTCAAAGGCTTGTTTTTCTTCGGGTGAGTGTGCGGGGCGACAAGTACCCGTCTCTCCTATTTTACCGATCAGGCTCATTTGGGTAAAATGCTGGCTTAACCGTTGTGCGTTTATCTTCATCAGTACATTATATTTTATTCAACAAAGCACAATATAGTAATTTTGTTCATGTACAGATAATAACAGGCATGCGCAATTCACCCCGATAAATGACGGGATCATCCCTTTTTTAATTAACTTGCTGAACCTAAGTTTGTACCACACTAAACAACAAGATCATGCAAAAGATAGTTCCGTTTTTATGGTTTGAAGACCGCGTTGAAGAAGCGCTGGAATTTTACACTTCGGTTTTTACCGATTTTGAAGTAGTAAGCAAACAAGGCTTTGGCGGCGCGGGCGCGTTCAAGTCGGCAACAGTGCGTATTTACGGGCAAGAATTTATCCTGTTCAGCGCGGGGCCGTTCGCAAAGTTTAGTCCGGCCACATCATTTTTCATCAACTGCGAAACACAGGAAGAAGTTGATATGCTTTGGAATAAATTAGGCGATGGCGGCAAACCAAACCGTTGCGGCTGGCTCGATGATAAATTTGGCCTGACCTGGCAAATAGTACCAACGGCATTGGGCAGGCTTTTGGGTGACACCGACCGTGTAAAAGCCAACCGCGTAATGGAGGCAATGATGAAAATGAACAAGATAGTTATTGCCGATCTGGAGAAAGCTTATGATGGCGAATAACAAGATTTAATAATGCCTCATATTTATTATTCTATATTTAGGGTAATTTTATGAGGCATTAATGGAATTAAAGCACAGACGGGCATTAAAAAAATCATTATTTATTTTGATGATTATATTTATCTTGATGAATATAATTGCCTGTTTTCATGCTTATAAGTTTACACATTTTGACACTTCTGCAAGCTCAAAAACAAAAGACGCAGCTCATCTTTCAGTTTCGGATAAGATAACGACATTATTATTTGGAATAAATAACCCTCGGCCAAAGAATAAATGGCTACCTGATAAACCATACGAATCCATCATATTAAAAAGTAACAAACGGATTGAATGCTGGTACATCAAGGCCGAAAAACCTATAGGCACAGTAATTTTATTTCACGGATATAGCGGAGACAAATCCGGATCTATAAAAGAAGCGGATGTGTTCCTTAATTTGGGTTACAATACTTTACTTGTCGATTTTATGGGCTCCGGCGGCTCTGAGGGCAACCAAACAACTATAGGTTTTTTTGAAAGCCTCGAAGTTAAAACTGCTTTTGACTATATTAAGAACACTGGAGAGAAAAATATTATTCTTTTCGGTACATCAATGGGTGCAGCAGCCATAATGAAATGCTTGAATGATTCACAATTAGACGTAAAAGGAATAATAATTGAATGCCCGTTTGGTTCGATGCTCAAAACTGTACAGGCGCGTTTTAAACCCATGCATATTCCAAGTTTTCCTATGGCTAATCTACTGGTATTTTGGGGTGGGGTACAAAATAACTTTAACGCTTTTGGCCATAATCCTATTCAATATGCTAAAAACATCAAATGCCCTGTATTATTGATGTACGGGCAAAAAGACGACAAAGTATCCTATAAAGAAATCGAGGATATTTACCAAAACCTGCATAGCCCTAAACAACTTCAATTATTTCCTCTTGCAGGGCACGAAGATTACCTGAAAATGTATTCCCAAAAATGGGTTATTGATGTTACTGCTTTCTTATCCTCTCTATAGCAATAGTAACACTCTTTTCACTACAGATGCGTATTTGTACACATATCGTTTAACGTAAAATTCTATCCATCCCGTTAAAATACTGATAAAGTACGGTGTTTTCACTGATTAACGACCAAGGGCATAGCTGTAAATTTGTAGCAATCAACAACGTTACTCAATCAACATCTAACCTTTGCCTTATGATCAAAAACACAGCATCAACAAACAAACCTTATAAAGAAGTATTTGGTTTGCTACTCGTAATTATAGTACTCATTTACCTGGCTTGCACTAATTAATTGCTATGCATCTACCCATGAAAAGCAATCTACTATTAAAAACACAAGAAATGAGAGCCTTTAAACTAATGTTTTGCCGGTTGGGTTTTCACAATTGGAGCCAAATGAGTATTAAACATCGCCATTGTAAATGGTGTGCTAAACAACAGGTACTTGATAATTTTGATGTGATCCAATATTGGAACGACGTAGAGGCCAAATAACCTTAGTGTTTATTACAGATAATTAAAGCTACCTTCACCAACAGCGGCCTTGTACATTAAGTGCGGCGTGAATATTGAACAATAGTTTTGATGAACTGATAAATAGTTTTATAGCGGATAATATTGGCATATCAGAAACCTTTTTGAAAGATGCACTGGCCTTGAGCCTGGCCGCTAACCTGCAAAACTTATACTTTGGTGGAAAACTGAATAATGCCGGAACAGGCAATGAAACACTCGCTGTATTAAATACGCTGGTAAGGGGCGACAAAATATACTGGCTTGACCGTGCACACAACAATGCTACAGAAAACACGTTTTTCGACCTGATGGACAGCTTTGTATCTCATCTGAACCGTACCTGCTACACTGGTATTACCGGCTACGAATTTCATTATACCTTATACGAAATAGGCAGCTTTTACAAAAAACACCTTGATCAGTTTAAAAGCAACAGCAGCAGGCAATACAGTATGGTGATGTATCTTAACGTTAATTGGCTAGCTGTTGATGGCGGCGAGCTGTGCATACACCAAAATGGCGTGGAACAACTCATATCGCCCATGAACGGAAAAAGCGTATTTTTTAAAAGCAGCGAGTTAGAACACGAGGTATTGCTCTGTAATAAGGCGCGTATGAGTATCACAGGATGGTTGAAGATATGAGGGATAATTATGCACACGCGTGCACCCGTATGCAATTACCTGAAAATATATCCAAAAAAAGAATGGCTTAAAACATTTATAGGTACATGCATCAAACTGCCTTTATCTCTGCTGCCAGATCATTATAAAGCTTTTGCGTTGCATCGTCACGACCCCAACCCCAGCTTCCGCGCTTGGTCAGAATTTTACTGATATTGGTTATTACCTCTTCTGGATTGTGATTCACATAATAAGACATGATCTCACCGTTTATCGCAACATATCCCTTTGCTTTTTTTACAACCTCAGGCGCTGCATTAAAGATTGTGAGCAGCCGTTCCATTTTTATATCTGCAGTACTTTTTGCGGGTGCAACTGATGAAGCAGCGGCGGCTGATGCTGCGGCTGGTTCCGCCCGTTTCTTCCTTTTCTTCGGCTTTTCAACAGAGGCAGACGGCAGCGCGGCGGGCGAGCGTGCAGGCAAGCTCACAGGGCCACTGGCTGAAGCTGGCGCCGGTAATACAAGAACAGGTGCTGCGCTGCCCAATGGTGATAACGGTGCCTTTGGCACCACGTTACCCTTTGGTGCTGGCAGTGATGCGCCCGATGATGCTGCTGGTGATTGAACAGGCGCCGCCATTGGGCCGGGTTTTAATGGAGCCGGCGCACTAGCAGGGGGCTTGGCCGGGCTTGAAGCTGCCGCGCTTACTTTTGGTGCTGCAGCTGAGGCCGGACCTACAGCAGATACAAGTTGATATTCAGTTTTATATGCTGCCTTCTCTAACACTACCACACCGGCGGCCGGCTTTACCCCCCGCATGTCTATCGCATGATCATTACCTACTTTATATATAGTTTTATCCAGGGACCCGGAAACATTCACTATCCGTTCATACATTTCCTTACTTCGCGCCATTCTGAGGGGCCCTTCTGCCAATGGTATACCCCTAAATCCGGTAGTGGCATGTATCTTGGTAACGGCTTTTTCTACAGTGGCCAGTTCCCTCAGTATCTTTTTTGCCAGGCTAACTCTTAAAACCTCCTCAGCCTGCACTAATGCAAGCTTGTTTCCTTTTATTACAGCCCTTACCTCCTTCAACGCCTCTACGGCAGGTTCTTCGCTATGATCGTTTAACGCTTTCCGTAATATTGGCATCAGGTAATTTAACACATAGGCAGTTTCACCCATCTCAACAGCTTTTTTGCCAGGTTTGGCCATCTCGGTAAGGTAAGGACTTACCCGGTCCATCATTGCAGCATAGGCAAACGAAAGTCGTAACTCAGGTGGATCGGGAGTTTCATTTAGTTTAGGCGCACCGGCATTAAGCGGGATAGTTTCTTCCTCATAATTAACCTTGATACCTATTCTGTTCCAAGCCGCAAGCTCTTCATCTTCAGGTATTTCATGATGAGTTTCCCCGGCGATGGCTACCCTTACTTTTGCGCTTAGGAGATCTGTATCAAGGCGCAGTTGCGTCACTACCGGCGAGTTTACAGGAGCATTGAACTTATTTTGCAATTGTGTAGTTGTTGATAACGCCTTCGCCCCCATCACATCCGCCTCGTTTTCCAATCCTTTGTCATCATTAACAGCAACGCCGGCCTTCATTTGCATGGTGGCTTGTACCCGCCCTTGCTTTTGCTGTACCACATGCCAGGCTTCGTGTGCAACGTGTTTTTCCTGGCCAGGGGCTACGTGTATATTATTGCCTTGCGCATAAGCATAGGCGTTTAGTTGTGCAGGTTTTGATGAGTTATAGTGCACCCTGGTATCGTCCATAGAAAAGCCCGAAAGGTTCTCAATACCGCTTTTCAAATTATCAGGCAGGCCGGTATTGTTTGCCTTCTTTTGAACAGGTGGGATTGCGGCCAAATCAAATCGTACTAATTGTGCAGGGACGCTGTTTACTTCAGGCTGCAGGCTATATTCCTGCTTTTTATCAGGTCCGATATCTTTTTGTTGCATAGCCGGCACAGCGGGCATACTTGTACCCATGGCGCCAGTATTGTTATTGGCACTACCTTTTGAGGCCACAGAGCGGCTCTTATCGGTGTGGGCAGCTTGCATACAGAACAGACAGATGATTATGATAAAGTTATAATAATATCCTGACAGATAAAATCTTATCAAAAATATCAGGAGTTAACCTATAAAGAAATCAGTAATTTGCCAGGTAATAAACCAGCAATCCATCAGCTTCAGACTCAGTTACAAAACTATGATCGGCATCTAATAAAAATCTATGCTTTAGCAGTGTATTTATTGATCGCTCATTCTCCTTAACGGTCAAGGCTGTAATTACTTTTAACTCCATTTGCCCGAAGCCATAATCAATAACTTGCTTTATCGCCTCTGCCATAATTCCTTTTCCCTGGAAAGTGGTATTCAACTCAAATCCTATCTCGGCCATATCGAGTTCGTAGTTTAAGTTCCAAAGGCAAATGGTGCCTACCAGGGTATTATCATTATTTAAATTAATGGCCCAATACATACTCCTGTTATCTATTATGGCTTTACCTATCTTCTCAATAAAAGCATAAGCATCATCCATCGTAATAGCCGGCACCCTTCCAAGAAATTTATTGACCTGTGGATCGCTACGCAGCAGCATTATTTGTTGAGCATCATCAAAAACCAACTCACGCAAAGTAACGCGGTTGGTTTTAAGAACAGGAAATGGTGAAAAATTGATATTCATTTAAAAAATTACTTTATCCGAAAGTTATATAAAATTCTATTACATCTGCGGCTGGTTAAGCTAAATACTACAAAATCAATCGATTTTATAGGTGAATTAAAAATTTCATAAATTATAACACTTTGATTGTTTAATAAATGAAAGTCGTTAACAATTAGCTCACATCAAATTATCATTTCCTTAAAAACAGGAGCCTCGCTTTTTATAAATTACAAAAAAGACTATCTTTAAATTAACATTAAATCTTACCTCACAATAAGTTACGCTTGAAAACTATATCCAGACGCAGCTTTTTAAGTAAAGGTGCCATGCTTGCGGGTGGCACTTACCCGGCTATGATGGCATTGGGGATGCTGCGCCCAGCCCCTACTTATTCGTTTAACCTTACAGGTAGTGGCGATGGCAAACATATTATTATTTTAGGAGGCGGCCTTGCCGGGATGACCTGCGCTTACGAACTATCCAAATTAGGTTACAAATGCACCATACTGGAAGCCCGCGAACGTGCAGGCGGGCGTTGTTGGAGCATACGCAATGGCAGCATCAATACCGAAACTGATAAACCAACCACTACTGCCAAATTTGATGATGGCTTGTATTTTAACGCGGGGCCATCTCGCATACCGCACCATCACGAGCTTACAATGCACTATTGCAAGGAGCTCGGCGTACCTATCCAGGTATATAATAATGTTAATGAAGGCGCTTATTATTTTGCCGAAGGTAAAGGACCTTTGTCTAACAAAAAGGTGCGTGCCCGCGAAGTGCATAATGATACCCGTGGTTATATGGCCGAAATGCTGGCCAAAAGCATGGATCATGGTAACCTTGATGCCGCTTTAACCAAAGAGGATGCACAAAAGGTAATAGAATACCTTATGGCCGAAGGCGGCCTTGACCCGGATAAGCTGTACAAAGCATCAGCGCGGCGGGGTTATGCGGAATCGCCGGGGGCTGGTGATAAACCGGGCAAAGTATCCGAAGCGCACAAGTTGGCGGATATGATACATTCCGGCTTGCTCGACCCTGATTTTTATAATGTTGCCGAATACACCTACGAGTTACAGATGACCATGTTCCAGGCTGTAGGTGGTATGGATATGATAGCCAAAGCCTTACAAAGCAAAGTTGCGACGATGATGAAACTTGGCGCCGAGGTAACCAATATTACCAACCTGCCGGAAGGTGTGAGGGTAATTTATAAGGATGCTTTGGGTGAACATGCCTTACAAGGCGACTTATGCATCTGCACGTTGCCACTACCTGTATTAAGCAATGTAAACAATAACTTTTCGGGCGATGTAAGCCGCGCTATAGACTATATCAGCTATATGCAAACGGGTAAGATAGGCATGCAATTTAAGCGCCGCTTTTGGGAAGAGGATGACCACATTTATGGCGGTATTACCCATACCAATAACGATCTGACGCAGATATTCTACCCATCATACGATTACTTAAGTAAAAAAGGCATCCTGATAGGGTATTATAATTTTAATGAGAAAGCGGTTCGGACAGGTGATTTAAGTTATGCTGATCGCGAGAAGCTGGCTTTACAAAAAGGCCGCTTGATACACCCGCAATATGATGCCGAATTTGAAAACTCATTTTCGGTAAGCTGGCATAAAACAAAGCACAGCCTGGGTGGCTGGGCGGTTTACAGCAGCGAGACACGCAAAAACCAATACCCTGTACTGTTAAAACCTGATAAGAACGTATACTTTGCAGGCGAACACCTCACCTACCTGAACGCATGGATGGCAGGGGCGTTTGAGTCGGCACGGAGCGTGATTACAGCAGTACACGGGCGCATAACTGAGCAGCGTGTAAGTTATCCGGTAAATAAATAGACAACGAACATTAACTAACGAAAAAAACTATAGGATCATGTCAAATTCACTCAATCGCAGAAACTGGATCAAATCCAGCGCATTAATGGCCGGGGGACTGGCTTTCCTTTCGGGGACAGTTGGGAAGCTGTCGGCAATGCCCGCAAAAGTAAAAGCCGTAGCACCATTTAAACGCGTTACCGACCAGACCGCTATTTTAAGCGCCCCTCCGGGCCCAATGAAAGCGCGTTTGCTTGCCAATGAAAACCCCTTCGGCCCATCAGCGGCGGCGAAAAAAGCTTTGACCGATGCGATTGATACCGGATACCAATACCCTTTCCAGCAGCTAGGCGACCTGGTTAAAAAGATATGTGACTACGAAGGTGTAACACGCGACAACGTTTTATGTGACTCCGGATCGACCCCACTATTACTTGCCGCTGCCATGTATTACAGCAAAGGTGGTAAAGAGATCATCACCGGCGACCCATCTTATGATGACCTGCCATCGCATGCACAGCTTTTTGAAGGCAAATGGGTAAAGGTGCCTTTAACAGCCGATTATAAGCTTGATCTGGATGCTATGGAAGCAAAAATTACCGACAATACCGGCCTGGTTTATATTTGCAACCCCAACAACCCTACAGCTACCGTATTGGATACCGAAAAGTTGAAAGCATTTTGCGAGCGCGTATCTAAAAAAGTTACCGTATTTATTGATGAGGCATATATTGATTATATGCCGGATGTAAAGGCAGCGACCATGATAGGCTGCGTAAAAGCAGGCAATAATGTTATTGTGGCACGTACCTTCTCCAAACTTTACGGTTTCGCGGGTTTGCGTTTGGGTTATATTATTGCACAGCCGGATACTGTTGATAAATTATCAATTTACACGCCGGGTGCATTTAATATCTCGGCTACAACTATTGCCGCCGCTATTGCGGGATACCGTGAAGAAGACTTTTTAAAAGATGCCCTTGCAAAAACTTTAGCCTCTAAGGAATACTTATATAGCGTATTGAAAGCCGAAGGCTACGAATATATCCCATCATCAACCAACTTTGTGATGTTCCCGTTAAAAATGGACGGGAAGCAATTTGTGCAGGAAATGATGAAGCGTGGTGTAGGTATTCGTAACTGGAAATTTAACGGTAAAGACTGGTGCCGTGTAAGCATTGGCCGTATGGATGAAATGCAGGCATTTGCAGAAGCTTTTAAACAATTATCATAATATCACTTAAAAAGAGCTGTCATGCTGAACTCGTTTCAGCACCCCATCATACATATAGTTCAAGCATAGTTTGTAACTTAGCATGTGGGGTGCCGAAATAAATTCGGCATGAAATATATATTTTTACCCAATGCGCAAACTACTACTTACAGCAATCTTATTTTCAATCATAAACTTTAGCCGGGCACAAACCACGCCTACCCCACGTCCGTTAACACTGGATGAATACAACAAGGCATTAACTTATACCATTACCGACCTGGATAAGGACACCTACGTTAAATTTGATAACGCTTATGTGCTTGACCGCTATGAGGGCCGCAAGCCCTATTTTATTACCGGCAGCGATGGTTTGAAAAAACGTATCGACCTGTACAAGCTAATCGCGAAGCAAGGCTTACAGGAAATTGGCCTGATGGTATTTTATACGAGCGAAACCGGCAAACGCTACCAGGCTTTGGTACCCGACTTTACTGCCGATGGAAAAGTTTGGGATAAATACTTTAACGATATTGATAACATCAATAAAGTGGAGAAGAATTTTATTCTTAAACTATCTTATATCCTGTCGAGAGAGTTGAGTTTCCAGCAATATAAAGTATTGAACGGCGGCAAGGATATGAAAGAAGAATCGGCTACATATGGTAATGATATCTGTTTCCCGGGCGATGAAGAAGTAACCATGAGCAATGGGGCCAAAAAGCTCCTTAAGGATGTGAAGAGCGGTGATGAGATCACTATTATTGACCCGGCTACAAACAAGCCATCCATCACCAAGGTAAAAGAACTCACTACCCACGAAGCTAAAAACTATGCTTTAACGCAACTGGTGCTTATCTCTGCAAAAGAGTTAAAAACAAGCGAGGGCATTAATGTAGCGTTAAACACTAAAGTACTGAAAGCCACACCTAACCACCCTATGCTAACCAAACAAGGCAGCGCAAAAATGGGCGAAATTACCATTGGCCAGCAAGTGCTTTGTTTAAATGATGTTACCGGTAAATATGAAACCTATACCGTATTGCAAAAAAGCGAACAAGGCGAAGGTGTACAAAAGGTATATAACATTGTTGCCAACGGCGGCAGTACCATGTTAATGAATGGCGTTATGGTGATGCAGAAGTAAGGATTTATAAGATTTAATATTATTTGCAATAGGGTTTATTAAATAATAAACCCTATTTTTATTTCAATAAACCTAACCTTATCAGTAATCATGAAAAGATCAATCACCATTGCATTTCTTTTGGTTATTTCGCTCACTGCTTCAATTAACAATGTGTTTGCATGGGGCAAAGCGGGCCACCAAATGGTAGCCGAAGTAGCTTTTAATTACCTGGATGCGGCTACCAAAGCTAAAATACTACAAGCTTTAAACAGCTATAATATTGAGCAGGCTGCTACCTGGATGGACGATGTGCGTGGTGATGCTTCACTGGGCTACATGAAAAGCTGGCACTTTGTTAATATTGATAAGGGAGCGGTTTACAAAACACATGGCAGTGATGCTGCGTTTCAGCTAAACCGGGTTATAACGGCGTTAATGCATAAAGCAACCCTTACTGCTGATACAGTAAAACGCGACCTGCTTATCCTGTTCCACTTAATGGGCGATCTGCACCAGCCATTACATGTTGGTTATGGTACCGACCTTGGAGGGAATAAAGCCACCGTTTCTTTCCTCGGTAAACCAAATAATAATTTACACCATGTATGGGATGGCGATATCATCTACAACAAAAAAATAAAACTTGCCGATTGCATTAAAGCAAATAGCACCTATACACCCGCACAAATAGCCGCTATACAAAAAGTTGATGTAATGGCCTGGCTAACACAATCAAGAGCTTATTTAAACACCAATGTTTATACTTTTCAGAATGCCACTATATCACAGGCTTATATTGACCATAATGCGCCCGTAATAGAAAAGCAGATAGGCATTGCAGGTTTACGTTTAGCCGGTATTTTAAAAGCGGCTTTTAAATAAAGCAGGTTTCTGTAGGCTGATAATTGATCACTGATTATATTTGATCAATGTTTGTTGATCTTCAGCTTTTATCCCCGCACTTTTACCAGCATTTTACCACAACTTTTAACGGTGATGAGGTGTTAACAGCGCGCGAAAAAGCATTAATTGAGCACTCGGCCGAACAGCGAATAAAACACTTCAGCACCGGGCGCTTTTGTGCCAAACAAGCACTGAATAAAGCAGGCATTGCCGATGGCGAAATTTTAGTTGGCGAAAGCAGGGAACCGCTATGGCCCGAGGGTATTGTTGGCTCCATTAGCCACTCAAAACAGATGGCAGGCGCGGTTGTGGCTGCTACCGGTAAAATATTTTCGGTAGGGCTGGATATTGAGACTATTGGCGGTGTAAGGCGTGATATGTGGGATATGCTCTTTACTCCATCGGAACAGCAATTTTTGAATAGCCACGCTGATGATGAACTGGCATTATATACTACCATCCTGTTTAGCGGAAAGGAGGCGTTCTACAAATTTCAACACCCTTTAACCAAAACCTTTTTGGATTTTACGGATGTGGAAATGAGCTTTGTTAATGGCAGGTTTTGGTTAAAGGTAATTAAAGATTTTGCAGGTAAGGAGGTACTGCCCACCCTTACACAAATTCACTTTACTAAACAAAACGATCAAATTATTACGTTTTGTTATCATTTAAATGACAGAGGTTGATTATGGCTATAATCATAATGGAAAAAATCGACATCAATGTACCCGGTATCGGCCTTGTTATTGTAATTGAAGATACCTACACGATCGCCCCGGTATGAGCCCCAGGCCAGTTGATATGGTGTGCCAAAATCGGTATAATTCTTTCCATCCAAACTATAGGCGTACTGGCTCAAGCCATCAAGCCCCCATGTTGAGCGTAACCATAACATATTGCCTGTAACCGCAGGTCCTGTTACGGTGGGTATGCCGTTAGCCTTAAATTCGAGTGTTTTTATGCTACCATTGCAGCTTATCGTTAAGGTGGAATAATGTTGCGGATTGTTAAAGTGGCAAAGGCCGGCTTTTTCACCATCGGCCATGGCAGTAATATCAAGCCTGGTTATTACCTGGTTATTGCTGGTGCGCAATACACGTTGCGTTATGGTATTACCTGCCTTTAGCAAGTTATCGGCCTCGATAGGTTTAAAAGCGCTTAGCCTTAACCACCCCGGCCTTTGTGCTAATGACCATTTATCAGCGCGGGGTTGGTAGTTCCATTCCCATTGCGGCGGCAAGGCTTTTTCGTTAAATTCATCACTGCTTTGTGGTGTAACAGTAGTTGTGCCTTTTACCGGCATTTTTCCCGACCATTGCATGCGGCCAATACCATCGGCTCCTACTTCGCCAATAATTGGCCAGCCATCTATCCATGTAACGGGCAATAAGCTGTTTACCCTGCCCGACCAATCGCCGGTGCCGTGATGGGTATAAAAATACCAGTCGCCATTTTGGGTATCAACAATACCCCCCTGGTTAGGTTCGTTAAACTGCTTTTCGGCATGGTTGAGCTGTTTTACTTCACCATAAGGCCCCCAAATGTTTTTTGAACGCTCCATCATCACCACACGCCCTTCAGGTTTTACTTCGCTGAAAAAGTGGTAATACCAGCCATTAATTTTATAGAGTTTGTTGGCTTCGCTTCCGCGGGATTGGTGTATTACCTTATCCGATTCTTTTACCAGGTCACGCCCATCGGCAGTTAGCTTAAACAAATGTATTTTGTACGCATCGGCATAGTTTGTACCGATAAAGTAACCCTGGCCATCATCATCCCAAAACGGGCAGCAATCATCCCAACCTTTTTCGGCTAATACCGCATGTAATGGCTCCCATGGGCCGCTGATGTTTTTAGCAGAGCTCATAAAATAACCCTCATCCGGCGTACCGAAATAAACCCAAAACTTATTATTATGGTAGCGGATAGCACCTGCCCAAATACCTTTGCCGTAGCGGTTCAGCATTTTATCCCAATTCATTTCGGGGCTTATCTGGTTCAGATCGGTTACTACGTGGCCCGAAATACTCCAGTTTACCAGATCTTTTGAGTGCAGGATAACTACACCCGGCGAAAACTGAAAGGTTGATGAAATAGCATAATAATCGGCACCTACGCGGATACAATCAATATCGCTGTAATCCGATGGTAATACCGGGTTTGTATAAGTACCGTTTTGCTGATCGCCCCAAGTTTGCCAATCACCCCATTTGCGGGCATTTGATTGCCCGATAGCCTGCCGGGTGATACAGGTAGTCAGCAAAATAAATAAGATAGTATAACGCATTTTACGAGCTGATAGTAAAACAAAGGGCAAAATTTAATTTGCCCTTTGTTTATTTTTTAGCCCTAACGGCTTTAACCTGCGCAGCGGTAATGGCAGTACCTTTGTTACCAAAGCTGTTACGTACGTAGGTGAGCACATCGGCAATTTCCTGGTCTTTTAAAAAGTTATGTGGTGCCATTACGTTTGAGTATGACTGACCATCGATATCAACAGGTACAGGAAAACCGTTCAATATAACTTTTATCAGTTTTGCCTTATCGCCTTTTATGTATGATGTTTTTACGAGTGGAGGGTTCATGTTTGGCGCACCGCCCCCATCGGCCTGGTGGCATGACAGGCAGTATAGTTTGTAAACGGCTTCGCCGTGCGTCATTGCTGCAGGTGAAATACCCGCAGGAGCTTTTGCTTTGCTTTGCGCCAAAGCACATAAACCAAATGGTATTAATAAGGATAGTACAAGAAAGACTTTCTTCATAAAACAGATGAGCTTTTTATAGTTAAATTAATATGTGTTTGCCTGTTAAACAACACTGACGTAAATATGGCTATTTTCAATTTAAAAGAACAGCGCATCATAAAACTTACAGTTCTTTTCCGTCGGCATTGGCCAGTTTGGTGTTTGGTACTTGTTCGGTATTAAAAATATTAAAGTTAGTTACCTTATTTAAAATAAACGTTGGCACCCCTGCCGCTTTTTGTGAGCGGATATGCTGAAAATCAGCACCGTTAACATTATCCAATATATAAGCCGGGCGTTGATCATCATTTATCAGGTTAGTTTCAACATTGCTAACCTTCAGATCCTTTACGTTGCGGATAAAGAAACCGTATGCCGGTGTAGTGCCAAAGCTTGAAGGCTCGGGGTAGCCTTTTTCCAACTCGGGCACCTGCCTTGCGGCTTGCTCTTTTGTGCCGCCCCCTTTGTAATAAAAACGAATATTATCCAAAGTAAGATCTTGTATCTGGTGGCCGGGTAAACCTACAATTAAAGCACCTTGTGCAGGGTCGATATTATAACCAACAATATTGCTGATAATGATTCGGCGACACTCTCCTATTGGTGTGCCGGCAGGGCCGCGCATACGTGCCCCCAAGCGGATAAATATTGGTGCGTTAACAATATCGCGCATGGTTATGTTGGTAATGGTTACATCTTCCAGCAAAGCGCCGTCAACAGTTTCTAATGCCAGCCCACGGCAGTAATCGAACACGCAATTACTGATGGTTACATTTTTATACCCACCGTTTGACTCTGTACCAAATTTAATGCGGCCGATAGGCTTACCTTTCATTACGGCATTTGGGTCGCGCTTAAAGGTACCATCAAGCATTGAACCTTCATCAAAACCCGAAACCTGGCAGTTTGTAATGGTTACGTTTTCGGTAGCGCGGGCATAGTTTAACGAGTAATCACTTTTCAGGCATATCCCATCATCCTCGGGCGAGTTAACAAAGCAATTTGATACGCGTACACCACGGCACGATATAATGTCCATACCATCGCGGTTGGTATCCATTTTCAGGTTATCGATGGTTACATTATCATCTCCGGTAAGGAGCAAAACAAACCAGCCACCATGCTCAACCGTAAAATCTTTTAATATTATGTTACGGCACAATTTAAGGCTGATGGTTTTGTTTCCGTGGCCATTCTCGTCCTTAGGGTCTTTTTTTGATGTGCGGAGTAAACCTTTACCCCATATTTTACCTGGACCCATAATCGAAATATTTTCGAGATTTACACCAACTATCAGGCTGTTGTTAAAATGGCTATGGCCATAATCCTGGTAAATTTCGTTATCGTTTTTTTCGGGCAGATCATACTGCGCTGTTGGCGAAGTTTCGGCGGCTACTAAAACTGCTCCCTGATCAAGGTACAAAGCGATATTACTTTTTAAATGAATAGTTACCGATGCATAATTACCTGCCGGAAAATAAACTGTGCCGCCACCTGCTTTAGATGCCGCGTCAATAGCCTTTTCAATAGCTTTCGTATCCAACGCGATGCCATCGCCTTTGGCTCCGTACTTTTTTACATTATAAAATTGTGATTGCGCCAATAAATTGCCGGTTATAAACAGTAATAACGCAGCAATTACATAACTATGCAGCTTTTTCATAATAGTTGATAATTGGTTTTTAACAGGCTCAATGCCACTGGCGAAGATATTCATTTTACAATAAGTATGGCATCCTGTTCTATCCTAATGATTATGGCTTTTTGGCTTTTTACTAATAAAAGAAAACATTATGGTTAATTTAGTCTTATTGTAAAACTGACCTAAATATCCCTGAATTAAATTATTTCACAAAAAACGCATGTTATGGAAAATCCCATTATCATACCTGTTATCGTTGTTGCTGTAATTATTATCATCTTTCTTATCTGGCGTAATTATAAAGACAAAAATGACAGCAACCCTGAGCTTACCGATGAGTTAAAGAAGAAGGGTGAACAGGGCGAAGAAATTAAATAAGGGTAAAATTGTTGAAATACATATTAAAAAATAAATTTGTACATTTGCGCCCTAAAATTCTTTTCTTAAAATATGAAATTATCTCAATTTAAATTCAATTTACCGGAATCGTTAATAGCACATTCGCCTGTTGAAGCCCGCGACGAATCGCGCTTAATGGTATTACACCGTGATTCAGGTAAAATTGAGCATAAAATTTTTAAAGATGTGCTTGGTTACTTTGATGATAAGGACGTAATGATATTGAATAACACCAAAGTTTTCCCTGCCCGCTTATATGGCAATAAAGAGAAAACAGGTGCTACTATAGAAGTATTTTTATTGCGCGAATTAAACAAAGAATTGCGCCTTTGGGACGTATTGGTTGATCCGGCCCGTAAAATACGCGTAGGCAACAAACTTTACTTTGGTGATGACGATCTGCTTATTGCAGAGGTTGTTGATAATACCACATCGCGTGGCCGTACCATACGCTTTTTGTTTGATGGCACGGATGAAGAGTTCCGCCGCAATGTGGAGATATTGGGTGAAACACCGCTCCCAAAATACATTAAACGTAAAGCTACCGAAGAAGATAAAGAACGCTACCAAACCATTTTTGCTAAAAACGAAGGTGCTGTGGCTGCCCCTACTGCCGGTTTACACTTTAGCCGTGAACTGATGAAACGCCTTGAATTAAAAGGTATTGAGTTTGCCGAAGTTACACTACATGTTGGTTTAGGCACTTTCCGCCCGGTTGAGGTTGAAGATTTGACCAAGCACAAAATGGATTCGGAGCAATTTATCATTGAGCAAAAACAAGCTGATATTGTAAATAAAGCTATCGAAGAAAAACGCCGTATTTGCGCTGTGGGTACAACATCAATGCGCACTATCGAATCGGCAGTATCGGCAAACAGAACACTGAAAGCTGCTAACGACTGGACAAGCAAGTTCATCTTCCCGCCGTATGATTTTAGCATTGCCAACTCGATGATCACCAATTTCCACACGCCCGAATCAACTTTATTGATGATGATTTGCGCATTTGGCGGTTACGAAAATGTAATGAACGCTTACGAAGTTGCTATAAAAGAAAAATACCGATTTTATAGCTACGGCGATGCGATGTTACTAATTTAAGTAGTTAGTAATTAGTACATAGACTTGCATTTTATGGGTGTTATTTCATATTTTTATGAAATAACACCCATTTTGCTTCTAATGCTTATCATAACTATTTAACGCACTGTTGTGGATCTAACTACTAACTACTCAATACTAAATACTCAAAAAAATTACGCCATTATAGTTGCCGGTGGCTCGGGCAGCAGGATGAAAAGCGCTGTTCCGAAACAATTTTTATTGCTGAATGGGAAGCCTTTGATGATGTATACCATAGCGGCTTTTTATAACAGTGAAACCAGCCCCACCATCATTGTGGTACTCCACCCCAACCAGCACCAATACTGGAAAGAGCTGTGCATAGAACACGACTTTAGGATACCTCACCATTTAGCTAATGGTGGCGATACCCGCTTCCAGTCGGTTAAAAATGGTTTGGCACTTATAAAAAGCGATTCGATAATTGCGGTACACGATGCAGTAAGGCCATTAACACCTATTGCTGTAATAGATGCTTCTTTTAATTATGCTGCAGAACACGGTAATGCCATTGTTGCCGTACAAAGTCGCGATTCTATCCGGCAACTGAAAAACAACAGATCGGCCGCGTTGCTGCGGGATGAGATATACCTGGTACAAACTCCGCAGACCTTTCAATCGCCCATCCTAAAAAAAGCCTACGAACAAGAATACAACACCGCTTTTACTGATGATGCCAGTGTTGTAGAATTGTCGGGCGTTGATATTAATATTATTGAAGGCACTTATACTAATATTAAAGTTACGTTTCCGGAGGATATCGCTGTCGCGGAGATGTTTTTAAAGAACTGATTGTAAATACACGTCCTATTAATTTGATCCGGAGCCTGCAACCATTGCCATTACATTTGCGACTTGTCTATAATAAACCTTTCTAAGTTTAACTGCATCAACCTAAGCCACAAATGAAACGTTCTTATAAAACTTATATCAAAGCTGTTCTGTTTTTTATTTTATTGGCTTTAACTACTGATGGTTTTTGCTATCAAAATATTACCATTAGGGGTAATGTAAAATACCTTGGTGATAAAGTAAAGCCAAACGCTTTATGCTTTGAATACGATGATATGCTATCGGGCAATAAAGTTCTGGTTCCTGTTATTACTGATACTAAAGGAAATTTTGATTTGAACATGCAAATTAACTATTGCCAGGAAATTAACCTGAGCAGGATAATAACATATAATGGCAAAGCAATAGATGGTGTAAAATATACTTCGTTTTTTGCACGGCCCGGCCAAGCTATGCAGCTAACATGCACATTTACAGCAACGGGAGATTTTACCGTAAGTTTCAAAGGGGATGTTGCTACTGAAAACAATCAGTACCAGGATTACCTGCGCGCGCTTGATAAGCCGGATCTGCGTTATTATATTCCTTTATCTAAACAGTCTCCGGGCGCAGATTACCATAAAGTTGGGCAAATTGTATTAAGTAACTATAACAATATCCTAAATTTCAATACCGGCTATTTTAAAACACACAATACTAACCCATTTGTAAAACAGCAGGTTACCAATAATTTAATATACTCCGCCGCACATAATTTTATCAACTTAATGCCTCCTGATAAAACGACCGACTCAATATTACTGGATTTTGGCAAAGCGATACATCTTAACATTAATAACCCTGGGGCTTTAGGTAACAGTTTTTATAAAGACTTCATTCATGATTATCATTCGCTGCTTTTAAAAAGCGTAAAAGGTAAAAGCCCTTATTTTAAAGAAACCGAATTTGCGAAATATATACTGGACAATGGCAGCGGGTTAACTGCTGCTGACCGCGACTTACTCTTAAAAAAAGCCGACACAACAAAACAGTTAAATAAAAAAGAGAGCGACAGATTTTTAAACCTGATGGGGCGTAATGTGAACGATTACTTTGCAACGCTTGAACATAATTTATCGGATTTTGATTTCTTTTTACAGCTAAAGGATACCTACCAACGCGACCTTTTTGCCACAATTACATTATACAAGTTAATTGATAGCAGGCAGTTTGCGTACATTAAACCAAACTTAAACAGCTATAAGGCTACTGTTAAAAATGTTACGTTTAAAAATAGCTTTCTATCGGCCTACCAAAAGCAGGATGAAGTTTTAAATGGCAGTAAGCTATCTCCAAAATCAATCATTTACATACCTGATAATTTAAAGGGATTGGAGTTGTTTAACACGATAATTAAAAAATACAATGGTAAAGCAATTTATGTTGATTTTTGGGCAACATGGTGCGGACCCTGTATTGCCGAAATGGAGTTTTCCAAAAAATTACGTGAACAACTCGCCGGAGAAAACATAGTTTTCTTATATGTTTGCTTAAGCTCACCCAACACAAATGATTGGAAACGGTTGATAGCTGCAAAAAATATTGAAGGCGAAAATTACTTTCTCGACTTTGAACAGTCGGCCGTAGTTAGTAAACAGTTTTCAATTAATACCATTCCGCGTTATATGATAATAAACCGTGTGGGCGAAACTGTAAATCATGACGCGAAGAAACCAAGCGATAGCGGTACCCTTAACGAGTTAGAAAAATTGCTCAGATAAAGTTACTGTTATTTAGCTTTATTGATTAGCTTCTAATAACAGTTTGCTGTTTTTAATTTGCACATCAAAAAACCTATCCCAACAAACTCCCCGTAAACTCCATCCTGATCTTAGTTTGGAAACCTTCTATGGTTTTGAATATCTCTTTTAAGGTAACACGCTCAATTTTAGTCAGTGTGTCCGGGTCAATGTAATTATCGGGCGCGGTTTTATCATGCATGATCTGGGCCGATTGCTTGCGCAGGCGCATTCCCATGAGGTAATAGTACGATTGTATGAGTTCCAGGTAAGCGGTTTCAGTAAATACGCCTTTCGCTTTGAGAGCCTTTAAGCGCTCGCCTGTATTTACCTCAAAAATATGGTTTTTAAGGGCGTACACGCGCGCCAGATCAACAATAGGTGTCATAGTGCGTTTGATATCAAAAACCTCTTGTGAGCCTTTTGTAAACGTTTTAATATTTTTAAAGAAAGTTAGAGGCGGCTCATACTGTAAAGCGTTTTTTGCCATGTGGAAGAACAGTTTTTCCATAGGTTTTTTGAGCTCCTCATCTAAAAACTCTTTCAGTTCCGTCATTATCGATTCATCACCATAAATAGAGCGGCAATCAAAAAAAGTAGAGAACTTGATCACACTTTCGGGAACGGATTCTGCCATCCAACTCATGTAATTACGTTTCCAGTAGGATAATGAATGCGTCCACTCGGGGTTCTGCGCCATAAAGCCGCCTTCGCAATACACAAAGCCAATAAAGTTGAGTTTATCAGATACGATACGGGCAAACTCGAGAAAATACTCCCTCACTTCTTCGCGGTGTTCGTTAGCCTTGTCTTCATAAATAATAGCGTTATCCTGGTCGGTTTTAAATGTTTGCTCTTTACGGCCCTCGCTGCCTAAAACCATAAATACAAATTTGGCCGGCGGAGCGCCCAGCTCTTCAATAACGCTTTCAATTACTTTTTGGGCAATGGTATCGGCAACGGTAGTTATTACCTGGTTCACAATTTCGGCATTTACGCCACGACCCAGTAACTGGGTTACCATTTGCGGCACCGATTCCCATTTACGTTTCAATTCATTTACAGATAGGGCCAGTTTAACCGATTGTATAAATACCATTGGCGATTGCGCCTGGTCGCTCAATAATTTGCTGCGGCTGATAAAGCCTACAAAATCGCCATCTTGCTTAATTAACAGGTAACGCGTTTTGGTGCGGAACATCATCAATATAGCCTCGTACACGTATGCGTCCGAATCGATAGAAACGATAGGGTTATCCATAATATTCTTCACCGGATCGTTGGCATTGCCAGCTTTCGCGGTCACATTATCCCGTAGGGTAATATCGGTAACGTAACCTATTATTTTATTGCCGCCATCATTAATAAAGATACAGCTGGTTTTATTAGCTGCCATTTTACGGGCGGCCTCGTAAATAGGCGCATCGGCATGGCATGATATGATATCGCGGTACTCAATGCTGTCTATTTTGCGTGAATACAGTTGTTCGGACGCCACATAGCTTTCTTCGAAAGTTGCCGGGCGCTTAAAAAAATGAGCGAACTCATCATTGAGCATGTGCCTGCCAAACTCTGATGTAAAGTACTGAAAAAAGTCTTCGTACGCTTTAATTAATGATCTGAAATATCGCCTGTGTAAAAAGTAAACTGTTGTGCCCTTTTTGGCAATAACAGTACGGATACTCTGCTTACGGTTAAGCAATACCGATATGCCACCATAGCAGTAACCCGGACCGTGTATCTCTATCTGCCGTTTGGTTTGTGTACTATCGTAAAAAAACGACTCATACTCGCCTTCGGCAATAATATCAACACCGCGCATTTTTGATATCTCTTGCTGGTATATTACAGTATCTTTACTGTACCTGATCTCCTGCAGTTGCTCTGCCACCTCCATTATTACCTCATCGGGCAATAAATTAAAAGGCTCCGATCTTTTTAAAAACTCTACCCTGTTTATCATAACCAATGCGCAATTAAAATGGTAAGTATAAATAAAACTACAGCTGGTATGCCGCAACCGCTTTGCAGCTTTGGCTTATTCGTTCTTAACCTTTCTACCTGTTGCCTGGCAATTTTATCATCATCAATACTACCCATACGCACTAACTCAAAAAAGCACTCGGCAGTAGCCAATGCATCAACCATCGCATTATGATGATTTGATAATTGCCTGTTGAACAACAAACTATACAATTGATTTAACTTAAGATACCGTGTTTGCGGGTTCCTTAAAAAATTGGTAGTACCCAACATAGTACAATACATTTGTAAACTATCCATAGGCTGGCTTATGCCTGTACGGTAAAAATCAGCACCGGTGATATGAAAATCCAGCTCTACAAAATGGCCCACCACCAATGGCTGATATTTATTCAGATCATCAGCTAACGAGCTCAATACATCTTTACGATACACCCCATGCATGTTTAAAAAACTGCGGGTAATGCCATGTATTTTAAAGGCCTCGTTATTTATTTCAAAATCGTCATCCTTAATATAATGATCTTCGCGTTTAACCTCAACCTGGTCGCTGGTGTAAATTATCCATGATATCTGTACCGCATGAGGCCAATTTTTATCATCGCTATAAGGTAAGTTCCAGTTTTTAGGTAGACCGCTGGTTTCGGTATCTATAAATAACAGGTATTGTTGCACGGAATAAAATTATAAAATATTTATCAGCTTAGTACACGCAATTAGCATGATATTGATCATATCTATGTTTAAATGATGTAATATTTAAAAACTATTGGAAAAACCGGGCAAAAAAAAGGGCCATCATAACTGATGACCCTTTTGCAATTAAGTTAAATTTATTACAATTTAAAGCCGTAAGCTACGCGTAAGCCTACAAAGCCATAGTTATTGTTCTGTCCCGAAAAGTTTTCGTAACGTAAGCCAACATCTAAACCTTGATTACCCGCATAACCTATACCCGGCGAAACTATCAGTTTTGTATTTTTAGCATAGTTTGTTTCAAAACCTGCGCCAACCTCGCCACTTATGTAAATATTGCTGGTCGGGTAAACTTTTAAACCGGCTTTAAGCGGAACAATGCCCAGATCGCTCGGGGTAATTGTACCTACTTTTTTGGCAAATACATTATAATAACCTGATGTAAGTGTGTACGAAAGGTTACTTTGGCCATCATATTGTAAGCGTGCTGTGCCACCAAGGCTAAAGCTTGAGAAGTTATTTAAATCTCCTGTTGGGACACCGGCTTCAACACCAATACCTAAACGCCATACGTTTTTAGAATCGGCACTGGTGGTTTGTGCTTTAACATTTGATGCGAACATTAGGGAAGCTGCTGCAAAAGCTGATGCTAACCATTTTGTTGAATTTTTCATAATATTAGTTTTAGTTTGAATTGTGATCTTTCTTTTTTTTAGATCGGTAACACTAAGGCAAATACGTTGCCATAATTGTTAAAACCGTGCCAAAACATAGCCAAAAGCCTAAAAATCAAGGAATAATAACGCTTATAAACATTTGTTAACAGCGTAGCATTTTGCACTAAAAACTTGGCAAAACTGTCTGAATTACCTAACGAAATGTAGGCACAAAAAAATAGCGATGAGTTATCAACCCATCGCTATCTACACGTTAAATGTGTTAACTATTTTATGCCTGCAGCTATTTTTTTAGCTTCTTCCAGGTGCTTTTTAACTACAGGAAGGCCTTTTTCAACTACTTCCCTAATTTCAGGATAGTTGCTTTTTTCGTTCCATTTAAATAGTTCTTCAGCTTCGGTATGGTCTTCAACCATCATTTTTATGTATTCTTTATCAAACTCAGCACCTGTTTTTTTAGCCAAACTATCCAATATAACTTTATGATCATGACTAACAGAATCTCTGATGATAACAAATTTGCTTTCTGCCAGTTCATCTACTGCTTTTTGCAGTTCAGCATGGTCTTTCAACATCATATCGGCAAAACCGGTGATCTCTGCATTGGTTGAGTTTTTCTTAGCAAGTTGTGATGCCGCAATTTCAGTTAAACCACCTTCGTGTGCGCCACGGATAAATGCCAACCCGTTAATATCAACTTTAGTTTTAACAGCCGTTGAAGTGCCTCTGCCTTCGGTACATGATTGTACAGACCACGCTCCTACTAATATTGCCAGGGCTAAACTTAATTTTCTCATTCTTTTGTATCGTTTGATTTGTTGTTATGCAACAAAACTAACAATAAATATTTTACAGGGAATTTTTTAGCGTAAAATTTCGGCTAAATCTAAGTATGGTACAAGCGCCCAAAAGCATATTACGGCCCTTAGCATTTTCAATGTAATTTTAACAAAATGACAAAACCGGAAATTTTATTGCACGCCATTTTATCATAATTCTAATAAAGTGTTGATTTTGACAAATGTTAATAACATACCTTAAACTATCCAAAACTTGCAACAGACAATCTGCGAGCATTTTATTTTTCACACAACCTGTTGATAAGTAGCTATTTACGGTTAACAACCTGTTTATAAAAAGCAGTACTTTTTATTTGCCTGATAACAAATATCAACCTACATTTAAATCAACAAGAACGACGTAATTTGACAGCCTGGCAGATAACCAGAAATTGAATCGGGGAAATCTAAGGAAGACCTAAAGAACAATGGAGGGAATCAAATCGCAACAAAAAATGAGCAGAAACCGAAAGGAAAAAACTCAAAACTGATGTGATGCTAAAGAAAGGTATTACGGGAATCATTCCGAAAGCTTTACGGAGTCGAGAAATGATTTTGGTAAGAGATTGCAGATAGCAAAGCTTGCAAGAGCTACGAAATATCGGATCATGGTCAAAAACACAAAAGGCTTGGCGCTTTGGGAAAGCTACGGCAAACCCGGAGTTGGAAAACGGAAGATCAAATCGAAAGAGGCGGCTTCCGTTTTCTATTTTATAACAATCCTAATTCTCTCCACATTTCCAATTGCTTTTAACTTAATTTTATAATTTTATCCTCATGTTAAAAGAGGCTAAAAAAGGCAGGCGCAAAATATTTGTGCTCGATACATCAGTTATATTATACGACCACGATGCATTTAATAACTTTCAGGAACATGATGTAGCCATCCCTATCCAGGTGTTAGAAGAACTGGATAACATGAAGAACGGCAACGAAACACGCAATTTTGAAGCCCGCAGCTTTATCCGCCTGATGGATGATTTTTCTAAAAGTAACCTTATCAGTCATTGGCTGCCGTTGGAAGGTGAAAACAAGGGACATTTTAAAGTTATCATTGATAAAAAGATCCATGCGGATGCCGAAGAGATTTTTGGTAACGATAAGATGGATAACCGCATATTGAACTCGGCACTGAGCCTTCAATATGATAACCCGGATAAAAAGGTTATACTGGTATCAAAAGATATATGCCTGCGCCTTAAAGCCAAAGCCCTTGACCTGCATGCCGAAGATTACGAAACCGGTAAAATTAAAAATCTCGACCAACTCTATACCGGTAAAGCCATCATTAATAAAGTTGATGATAAAGTACTTACCGGCTTTACAAAAACAGGCACCTTACCCGCCGCCGATATTGAAGGCGAATTGCAGAACAATAATTTTTATATTTTGCATGGCAAGCGCAAATCTGTACCGGCATTTTATAACGGTCAAACCCAACAACTGGAAGAAGTTGTGGAGCAACCTGTTTTTAACATCAGCCCTAAAAACATTGAGCAATCATTCGCCATACATGCTTTGCTTAACCCTAACATTAAACTGGTAAGCATACAAGGTAATGCGGGTACGGGTAAAACGCTGCTGGCATTAGCAAGCGCTTTAGAGCAACGCAAAAACTTCAGGCAGATATATGTTACGCGCCCTATAGTGCCTTTAAGCAATAAAGACATTGGCTTTTTACCCGGCGATGTAAAATCGAAAATAGACCCATACATGGCCCCTATATGGGATAACCTGAAGTTTATAAAAGACCAGTTTGCCGATGATGAAAAGATGCAGGGCAAAATTGATGAACTGGTAACCAACGATAAAATAGCTATAGCGCCGCTGGCATTTATCCGTGGACGCACGCTTACCAAGATATTTTTTATTGTTGATGAGGCTCAAAATCTTACCCCTCACGAGATAAAGACCATCATATCCCGGGCGGGCGAACACAGCAAATTTGTTTTTACAGGTGATATTTACCAGATTGATACGCCTTATTTGGATGCTGAAAGTAACGGACTTTCTTATTTGATAGATAAGGCAAAGAGCCATCCGCTGTACGCGCATATTACTTTACAGAAAGGAGAGCGCAGTGAGTTGGCTAATTTAGCTACGGAGTTATTGTAGGTAGCAATTATTCCAATATCGCATCTGTGATCTTGGCGATATCGGTACTTACTTTAGTGATAAACTCCAGTTGCTCTTTCAGCAGGTGCGAATCCATTGTCGTTTCGGTGGGGGTAACAGTTGGCGTGTTGCCTAACTTAGGTACTTCATCACTCCTTTGTTGCACCTTTTTGAGTGTTTCGTGCAGGATATTGATAGAACGCTTGGTAAGTTTCACGTTTTCGGGATGTACGGCATCAACCCCCTTATTTAACAATGATGAGGCAATAGTACCAATATATGAGGTAAGGATATGGTTTAGCACCACAAACTTGTGGATATCCTTTAAGTGCTTTTGCTGCTTTTTAGGTTCGGATGTCATCCGTTCAAAAGCCGCCGAAAGGTTGGCCGATTTTACGTAAATATCCTTGCGCACCAGTTTGTACTCGGTAATATTAACCTGCTTTCCCGATAATGTTTCGGCAACTTTTAACAGGTAGTTGATATTAGCATCGAGCACATCGCCCAGGTATTCGCGTATCTGGTAAAACTCCCAGGTAGGTAAAATAAGATAGCTCGAAACAAAGGCCAGTGCCGAGCCAATGGCGGTATCGGCAATACGCTCCTGAACCACGTTCCCTATCCCTAAAAACTTAAATAGAATTAGAATATAAGGCGTCATCAGGATAACGCTTACAATATAGTTAACGCGCTGGAAGCTGTAGGCACCTACCATCAGTACAGTAAGAATGATGAACAGTGCTGTATTATCCGGAATAAAACCGAGTATTAAAACACCCAGCAAACCACCTGCAATGGTGCCCAGTAAACGCTGATAGTTGCGTTGCTTGGTTAAACTGAAACCCGGTTTCAGTATCACGATAATGGTTAGCAATATCCAGTAACTGTGATGGCCGTGCGAAATGGTTTTAGCCGTTATAAACCCGGCCAGGCATACCAAAGCAACCCGCATAGAATGCCTGAAGATGGATGAGCTAAGGGCCAGGTTATCCAGATATATCTGCGGATCGTATTCCTGACGGCTTACAAATTTAGAGTATTCAACATCGCTCTTATTCTCCAACAATACCACCGATTGGGAATTGTTATATTTATGAATATTGATCATCTGCTGGTTTAGGTTACGCAGGTTGATGAGTATTTTTTTAAGTGCGAGTGTGCTTATTTCTTTATGAGTTGCCCCAATGGCATCTATCCTTATTTTAAGGCGCTCCAATTCGGGATTAAGGTCAACCAAATGATGGTAACGCGAATTGGATTGTACGGCAGCACCTATATTATCCAGTTCATCGGCAATATGTACAATGGCGCGGCCCATCTCTTCCAATATGCCTGTGGGCTCAAATTTCGCGTGCAGTTCAGCATAATCATAATGCGTGGCCATCATGGCTTCAAACATATCTACGGCGTCAACAAAGGTAAGTATGAGCAAGCGGCTGGCATTGGTAGATTCTTTTACGGCAAGCCTGCTTTTAAAAAGCAACTCCCTAACGGCATCCTGGTTATGGCTTACATGCACCTGCTGCAATATTACCTTATGATAGTTATCTTCAATATCTATCCCCGGAAGGTAAAAATTAGCCTTTAACCTCAAAAATTTTGATACATCAAGGATATTTTCGCCCAGAGCCTGCTGCGCCGCGCGGTACGGCCTGATGCTGAAAAATGTAATGCTCATTACCATATACCAGGCCCCGCCTGCAAGTATAGTAGCACTATAGCCTAATACCTCTGATGGTGCAAGCTCCTTATCCATCATGAGCACCATAATGAGCAGACAAGATGTGCCTATTGACGCCGCCCTATTACCATAAACATTTAGCATGGAGAAAATGAAAGCCAGCATAACGATCTCGATACCAAGCGTGTATACATTCATCCGTGCAAAACCGGTAATAATGGCAACGGCAAACATTAACAGATTGCAAATAAGCATCCCGTTACGTTTATGAAATACGGGGCCTGGATTATCCGCACCACTGGCACAAAGCGCGCCTAATGATAACGTTAAGCCGGTTTCCAGCATATCAAACTTTACAAACACAAGCGATGGCAGTAATACCCCAAGTGATATACGGAGGCCATCAGAAAAATATTGGCTGTATAAAAAGTTCTGTATTGCTCGGGTTTGTTTTCTCATGCGGAACGATCGTACGAATATAGGTTACTGCAAACAGGCGGGCAAATAATATGAATATTGTATTTTGGGCAGTAAAGTATATTACTTTGGTAGAAATTATCTTCAATTCAATAAATTTTAAAGTTTTTTAACTATTTTCAGCCTTTGTTACAAATAGTGTAAAAAACCGACTAATTTTCAACCAAACTACTATCGCTACAGCATGACCCAAGTTTCAAAACTCAGCCAAAAAGAAACCGCTTTTAACCAGGAGGTTGTTACACGTTTTGAGTTATATAACAGTCTGTTTTTAACCTTGCCTTTTTACCAGGTAAAAGATACCGGGATATTGTTGCCATTTTTCAGCTCGCATTGTGAGCAGGGAGCGGCCGAGCAGCTATCGCCCCTGGAGATCATCAAGAGTTTTTTTGAAAAGTATGTACCCGATATCGACCGCGAAGAGCGTCTTAACCGACTTTTCCGTTTTATACAATACATTGAGCGCCAGGTAGTATTATTTGATTCGATTGAAGACGCGGCTTTTAACAAACTGAGCTATACCGAAGAGGGGGGCACGGTGAAAGGCCTTGTGCAGCAAGCTACCGCACGCGACCAGATGCGCAAAACCATTGCCGAAAAGTTGGAAAATTTTTCGTTAAGGTTGGTACTTACCGCCCACCCTACCCAATTTTACCCTGGCCCGGTTTTGGGTATTATGACAGATCTGAGCGAAGCTTTAAAGCATGATGATATTAACTCTATCAACCTGCTGTTACAGCAATTAGGTAAAACACCTTTCTTTAATAAAACATCGCCAACGCCGGTTGATGAGGCTGTTAGTCTTGCCTGGTTTTTGGAAAACATATTCTATTTCGCCGCAGGTGCTATACAATCAAGTTTAGATGATGAGTTCGATCTGAACGCTAATGGCGGCCACCGCGCCATTGAACTTGGCTTTTGGCCGGGTGGCGATCGTGACGGTAACCCTAACGTAACCGTACAAAGCACCGAGGCCGTTGCCGCGCATTTGCGTAAAGCATTGTTCAGGTGTTATTACCGCGAGTTCCGTACGCTTAAAAAGCGCATTACCTTCCGCGGTGTAAACCAGGCGATGGAAGCGCTCGAAAAAATATTTTATGAAGACGCTTTTAACAGTCCTAAACCTCAAAATTTGCAAGCCGAAATATTAAAACAGCTTGCTATTGTAAAAGATGTTTTAATAAGCGACCATTACTCGTTGTTTGTTGAGTTGGTAGATAGCCTTGTTTGTAAAGTAAAACTTTTCGGCTGCCATTTTGCAACATTAGATATCCGCCAGGATAGCCGTGTGCTGCGCAGCGTACATAAATACTGCATAGAAAACAGTTCGTTGAAAAACCTGGTTAAACCCGATTATTTTGACCTGGGCGAAGAAGATAAGCTAAAAGCTATACAGTTTACCGAAATAAATTACAACCCGCTCGATGACGCGGACGCGATGGTAAAAGATACATTAGGTACAATCCGCCTGATGAAAGAGATACAGACCGCAAGTGGCGAAAAGGCTTGCCAGCGTTTTATCATCAGCAATTGCCAGCAGGCATCGGATATTTTGCAGTTGATGAACCTGTTTTTATGGTCGGGATGGAAAAAAGAGAGCCTGAGCGTTGATTTTATGCCATTATTTGAAACCGTAAACGACCTGACCGTTGCAGCGCAGGTAATGGAACGCCTGTACACTCACCCTTTCTACAAAGAACATTTACAACGACGCGGAAATAAGCAAACCATAATGCTTGGTTTCTCGGATAGTACGAAAGATGGCGGTTACCTGATGGCCAACTGGTCTATATACAAAGCCAAGGTTGAATTAACAGCCAAAGCGAATGAGTACGGTATCCAATTGGCATTTTTTGACGGCCGTGGCGGCCCACCTGCACGCGGTGGTGGTAAAACGCACAAATTTTACTCGTCAATGGGTAAAGAGATAGCTAATGATCATATCCAGTTGACGGTACAGGGGCAAACAGTAAGTTCACAATACGGATCATTCGATACGGCGCGCTTTAACATGGAGCAGCTGATTAACGCGGGTATTGTATCGGCGCTAAACCCTGACAGTAAAGACCTGATAGACGACGAGCACAAAGAATTGATATCTAAATTGGCCGAAATAAGCCACGTTGCGTTTATGGAATTGCGCGAGCACCCATTATTCCTCAAATACCTGGAAAAAATGAGCCCGCTTAAATTACTGTCCAACATCAACATCAGCAGTCGTCCGACTAAGCGTAACGCCGGCAGCGAGTTAAAACTGGAAGATTTGCGTGCCATCAGCTTTGTAACATCATGGAGCCAGTTAAAACAAAATATACCGGGCTTTTATGGCGTGGGTACCGCACTGCAGCAAATGAAAGATGCCGGTAGCTGGAATGGCTTAAAAGAATTGTACAAGCAATCGGGTTTCTTTAAAACGATGATAGATAACTGTATGATGTCGATGTCGAAATCAGATTTCCGCATCACTGCCTACCTTGTTGACGACCCTACATTTGGTGATTTCTGGAAAAAACTTAAAGCTGAATTTGATTTAACCCGCGAACTGTTATTATCATTAACGGATAGTGATGTGTTGATGCAGGAATACCCGGTTGAACGCAAATCAATTGCCATACGCGAAAAAGTGGTATTACCATTGGTAATATTACAACACTTTGCCTTACAACAGCTTAACACACTCCCACCTGATGATAAGTTTTACGCAGTGTATAACAAATTAGTTGTTAGGACTGTGTACGGTATTGTTAATGCAGGCAGAAATTTGGCGTAAAACAAAATCTGTCATTTCGAACGATAGTGAGAAATCTTTACAAAATGAGTGTAGTGCTATGCATTGGCGCCAATAACATTTCGTAAAGTATTCCCCTCGTTGTCGCTCGAAATGACAAGATATTAAATTACAAAACCCTATAAAAACGAAAACGGAAGCCGCATCTTTCGAGTTGACTTCCGTTTCATCCTTTGGTTTGCCGTAGCTCCCCATAGGTTATCAAGTTTTGTGTAATTAACCTCGATCCGATCTTTCGTAGCCCTTGCAAGCTTTGCGATCTGCGATCTCTTACTCCTTTTTGTTGTTTCCCTCCGTGGAGTTCTGCAACGTAGTTGTAATGCCTTTATTAGCGTCACATTTCCACAGTCATGTTTTGCAACCGCTGTTTCTGATATGATTTGAAAACATCCCTTGATCTTTAGCTCCCCCGAAGGTTTACCCGATTCAATTTCTGATTTTCTGCCAGGCTGTCAAAGTACGTCGTTCTTGATGATTCTAAGATAGTATGCCGGGGTGCATTCTACAAGAAAAAAATGCGGCTATTTATCAACCCGTTTATCAACCGTTTTGGTATAGTTATCAACTTTGAGTGTCGCACATAACTATCAGTCAGTTTGAGCGTTCGCTAACCTTTATCGTAGTTATCAACATTTTAATAACTCACACTTTTTAAAATCCAAGTCCAAATTCATATTCAAAAAACTCATATTTTATATAAAATCCATAAAAAGTTAATGTTAAACAGGAGTTACCCCACCTACAATTTCTCTGTTAAATTCTTCCAATATCGTTTTGGTACATGCCTTAAATGTAGTTTGGTATTTTTACGCGCCGCAATGTTCACGCTTTTAAAATAATCTTTCCATAACAACTGATAAATACCTTCATCACTGTCATATTGTGATACAAGACCATTATTGTTTTGTGTATTAAAATCAAAAGTTACATACTCTACCCTGTGCTGATCGTAATATAAACCATAAGCCCGAAGTGTATCATAAATTATCCATTTCTGATCGGCATAACGATTTTTAAAATGACGTAATATAAGTGGCAGTACATTAAAGTCCGGCTCCACCGTGGCATAAAATGTACCATCGTTTAGTTTCTGAAACCGGATAAACGCCTCCATCCTATGCTTTTCGCGCCTAACCATCCGTACTATCTCTGATACCCGCCTCACATACTTATTACCATAGTTCTCTTCTATTGACCGGTCGCTGTCGAATACATACCTTATGTACCCTACTACCGGGTTATCTTCTTCCTTTATCTCCGAAAGGTATGCAGCATACAGCCGCTGCAAGCCACCTGACGTTAATTTATCACTCAACCCTTTAAGTACCCGCTTTGCTTTAGCCTCATCCGTTACCACCGTCATTTCGCTGCCAAACAAAGCGGTATCATAGGCACCGTTCAGTTTAAGCTTAACCAAACCCAGTTTGTGCGTATAAATATCAAAAACAGCGGTAAGCAGCCCCTCAAAGCTGCCATCGTAAAAAAGGGTGGTCATTTCTAAAACAGGCTTAACTGGTTGGGTTTATTTTTAAGATACTTGCTTGATGATTCGGCCAATATAAACTGCTTGATCCTGGTTCCCGTCAGGTCGCGCCGCTCAAACCCGCTGCTGCTGCATATCACAAAATACCTTGCCCTGTTTACCGCCACGCCCATGCGTTTTAAATGCTCCCAATTAAGTTTTCCAAACTTACGGGCCGCCACAATCTTCGCGGCCGAGGTAAGGCCTATTCCCGGCACACGCAATATCAGGCGCAGGTCGGCTTTGTTGATATCTATCGGGAAGGTTTCCATATTTCGTATTGCCCAACCCAGCTTGGGATCGATATCCAGATCAAGGTGCGGCACATCATCATTTACAATCTCGTTTACCTTAAAGCCATAAAAGCGCATCAGCCAATCGGCCTGGTAAAGCCTGTTCTCGCGCACCATGGGTACTTCGGTATTTAAACCCGGCAGGCGCTTATCATTGCTTATCGGTACATATCCCGAATAATACACCCGCTTCATATTATAAGTTTTATAAAAATGATTGGCGGTAACCAGCACCTGCCGGTCGTTCTCGGGCGTTGCACCTATTACCATTTGTGTGCTTTGCCCTGCCGGTGCAAACATGGGTGTACTTTTAAACAGCTTCTTTTCTTCTTTAAATTGTATCAGTTCATTCTTTAAAAAGCCCATTGGCTTTAGCATGTCGTTACGGTTTTTATCCGGAGCTAAAAGCTTTAACCCTGCTTTTGTAGGCATTTCAAGGTTAACGCTTAACCTGTCGGCATAGAGCCCGGCTTCATACATCAGGTCATCACTGGCGCCAGGGATGGTTTTGAGATGAATATAGCCGTTAAACTTGTGTTCAGTTCTTAACTTTTTTGCGATACGTACCAGGCGCTCCATGGTATAATCAGCATCTTTAAATATGCCCGAACTCAAAAATAATCCTTCGATATAATTTCGACGATAAAAATTAATAGTCAGTTCTACTACTTCCTGCACCGTAAATGCTGCCCTTTTGATATCGTTGCTTTTACGCGACACGCAATATGCGCAATCGAAAACACAATGATTGGTGAGCAATATTTTTAACAGTGATACGCAGCGCCCATCTTGCGTGTATGTATGGCAAATACCGTTGCTGGCATTACCAAGTCCGCCGTTATCATTCTTCCGCTTGCTCCCACTCGACGCGCATGACACATCATATTTAGCCGCGTCGGCCAAAATTGACAGTTTTTCCCTTATCCTTTCCTCATTCATATCAATTCAAATTTACTAATATTTTTAGCAATTAAAGATGAAGAGATACTTTATTTTTAACAATTTTATGGCTACAACCGATTAGTTTGAAACTGTACAACCAAACAGGTAAATTGAACGTTATTATGTTATGAACGACCAGGAAATTGAGCGCCTCATTAAAATAAGCAAAGAGCGGCCGCTGCTGCCCGAAACTTATGTACCCTGGCACGAGGATATAAAACCTGCCGAAGTTTACCTGCCTGCGCAATTAACCTCGCTACACGGCTTGCCCTTATATAATTTGCTTAGCGCTGAACAAAAACTGGATCTGGGCCGGCACGAGATGGTACAGGTACTGTACTCCTACGCATGGGGCGAAGGTTTGTTTTGCCTGTTTATGAGTAAATACATTTTAACGCTGCAACCCGAAAGCGTGGAATACCGCTTCCTGATCCGCGAATTGATAGAAGAGTACCGCCACCAGGAAATGTTTGCGCAGGCTATACAAAAGTTGAATGGACAACCTATTAAACCAACGCGCATCCATAAATTTATTGGCTTGTTTACCGCCAAATACCTGCCAGTAGATTTTCTGTTTATGGGCAGCCTTGCTGTTGAACTGGTGACTGATACTTATGGCGACCAAAGCCGTAGACATCCCGACTCCTACCTCGTACTCAAAAAAGTGTTCGACTTGCACAGTATAGAAGAGGGCCGACACATCTACTTCACTAAAAACATGCTGAAACGGTACACGGATAAAGCAGGTTACATCCGGCGGACGGTTTACAGCTTTGTTATACTGTTCAATATCTATTTTGTACGAACGCTATATGTTCGGCGCGAGATCTATCAGCGTATTGGGTTAGAAAATACTAACGCGGTTTACAAGCAAGCTTTTAAAAATTACAAATACAAGTTTACCGATATTGGCTTAGCTGGCGTTATTGAATTTGTAGATAGTTGGGGTGGTTTTAACCGCTTAACTAAATGGGCCTGGCGGGGTTTGATGGGTGTTAGTGTATAAATTACCGAATCTTTTCAAAAGCCGCCCATTGTTAGGAACAAAGTTATCCTAAACTATGCATTGGCGCCAATGTATATAGCCGACATACCTATCGAAGATTGCTTCGTGCCTCGCAAAGACGTGATGGTGTATGCTTTGTTAAGATTTGACAACTTTTAAAAAGTTGTCAAATCTAATTTATCATAAAGATATGGTGGAAATTAATTAGCTTCTACAGCCTCTTCCACTTTTTTCCCTGGCCTGCCATTCTTGAATGCCTCACGCGGTTTCAATCCCAAAAGTTCCAGCATGGCCATATCATCGCTAAAGCTTGGATTTGGAGTGGTCAGCAATTTCTCACCGGCAAATATGGAGTTGGCACCTGCCATAAAGCAGAAGGCCTGCTCAACGGTGCTCATTTCGGTACGGCCAGCAGAAAGACGTACTACCGATTTAGGCATTACGATCTTTGTGGTAGCTATCATCCTCACCATATCCCAAACCGAAACACGAGGCTGGTCGGCCAATGGTGTTCCTTTTACAGGGACAAGCGCGTTGATAGGCACCGACTCCGGATGTTGCGGCAGGTTTGACAATGTGCGCAGCATGGATATACGATCAGCATCGGTTTCACCTAAACCTATGATTCCACCACTACAAACCGATATATGAGCTTTGCGCACGTTATCTAATGTTTGTAAACGCTCATCATAAGTACGCGTGGTGATGATACGTTTGTAATCATCTTCCGATGTATCTAAATTATGGTTGTAAGCATATAAACCGGCATCGGCTAAGCGTTGCGCCTGGCTTTCGGTAAGCATACCCAGGGTACAGCAAACCTCCATATCAAGGCTGTTAACAGCCTTCACCATGTCAATCACCTTATCAAAGTCGCGGTTATCGCGCACCTCGCGCCAGGCAGCACCCATGCATAAACGTGATGCACCACCTGCTTTAGCTTTCTCAGCAGCAGCGATTACTTCATCCTTGGGCATAATGGCATGCACATCAACACCGGTATTGTAACGGGCCGCCTGCGGACAGTAAGCGCAATCTTCAGGGCAACCGCCTGTTTTTATTGATATCAGCGAGCTGATCTGCACTTCGGAGTAATCCTTATTCTCGCGGTGAATAGTTGCCGCGCGGTAAACAAGATCCAATAAAGGGCTATAATATATTTCGGATATTTCTTCTTGCGTCCAGTTGTGTCTAACTTCGGTCATAGTAGTTCCTATTTAAAGCTTCAAATTTACAATAAAAGTTTCGATGCCAAATACAGCGGCAAAAAGAAACCAAAACAATCTGTAAATGTGGTAATGATAATAGACGATGCTACGGCAGGGTCTATACCTACACGTTTCAACAATAAAGGTATTGAAGCACCTGTTAAGCCAGCAATGATGAGATTACCCGTCATTGCTAAAAACAATACCACGCCCAGCATAGGATTCTGATCGTAAAACAATGCTACGCAAAATACGATCACCCCGTTACATGCTCCGTTTATCATCCCAACTAAAAACTCTTTTAAAACCGTTTCACGTGCCTGTTTATCGTTCAGGTCATTCAGGGATATACGCCTTACCGTTACCGCCAAGGCTTGTGTTGCCGCATTACCGCCCATACCGGCAATAATGGTCATGTATGCTGAAATGATGCTCAACTTAGCCAATGTAGAATCAAAGCCCCGTATTACTGAGGCCGCCATAAACGCCGTACCGAGGTTGATAATCAGCCATGGTAAACGGCTTTTTATCGCGTCTTGCCAATTACCGCTCAATTCTTCATCTTCAGATACACCGCTGATCTTTAAGATATCCTCGGTATTTTCTTCTTCCATTACGTCGATGATATCATCAACAGTAATGCGGCCCAAAAGCCTCATGTAATCATCTACAACGGGGATACTGTTCAGGTTGTATTGCGAGAATAGCTTCGCCACATCCTCCTGATCCATATCGGCCTTTACGTAAATATGATCTGTTTTTACGAGGTCGGCCACATGGGCGTCAACGCGCGATTTGATCACGTCTTTTATCGAGAGGATACCTTTTAACGTGTCGCGGTCATCCACCACGTAAATGGTGTAAAACTCTTCCATCTCTTCGGATTGATGGATAATTTCATCTAACGCCTGTTTTTTATCCATGTGGATGTTCACCTTGATGATGTCGGTGTTCATCAAACCGCCTGCGGTATCCTCGTCGTAGTTTAACAGCGATCGTATTTCGGTGGCATCCTCCTCATCAACATCCTTTAATATCTCGTGCTGCTCGTGCTCCTCTAATTGCGATATGATGTCGGTCGCGTCGTCATAATCCAGCTCTTCGATGATATCCGAACGCTTTTCCGGGTCGAGCTTGAATAAAATATCTTCGGGGTGATGCTCCTCATCCATCTCGGATATTACATCCGAAGCTTCGTCAACAGGTAGCACATTGATAATGCGCTCGCGCTCTTCCTGCGTTAGCTTCTCAAAAATAATGGCAATTTCCGAAGCATGATAATCCTCCAGAACCGTTTTCAGTTCCGCATCATCGCCCGCCAGCGCCTGGTGGATACGTTCAAGATCGGCCTTATTGATTTCGAAGGATTGCATACACGCCTAAAATACACAAATATGCCGCAACGGCGAATTAAAAACGGCAAAAAGCGTGGGTTATTTTGGTAAGATGTTTAGGATGATGGGGTTATATCTATTTCCATTTTTTATCCACAGAGGTCACAGAGAAATTACGCGGAGTTACACAGAGTCAGGCGCAAAACTCTGTGTCTTCAACCTCTGTTAACGCTGTGGTTAAATAGCAAACCATTACCCTACCCAGGATAATTTCACCCCATTTATATTTTGAAGAACCGGCACCACCCTCTCCACAGCACTCTTCCTCACCCCAACATGTACCTCACAGCCATCCTCCATCATCTGTTTCAATACTTCTAAGTTCTCCTGCTTTATCACCCGCATCACCTCATTCATCAAAGCATACTCGAATTGAATGCTGTACATATCGCAAACCACCTTCTCAATAACAGTGGCAGATTTAATCGCCCCTTCGACTGCAGTCTTATAGGCGTTAATTAATCCGGGCACACCCAATAGCGTCCCGCCAAAATAGCGAACTACCACCACAAGCACATTGGTTAAATTATGCGATAATAAGGTGTTCAATATCGGCCTGCTGGCGGTACCTGAAGGCTCTCCATCATCGTTTACCCTGAATATCGACCGATCGGGACTGAGCCGCATGGCCCAGCAATGGTGGTTTGCTTTGCTATGCTCGGCCCTTAGTTTATTAAGGATGGGTTTAATATCAGCCTCGGAAGCAATCGGGTAAGCAAAAGCCATAAACTTGCTACCTCTGTCTTTAAACTCGCCTTTTGCAGGTTCAGCTATGGTGCGATAGGTATCCTCAAACAGCATAGGGTGTTATTATACGGAGGCTATCTTCACCTAAGCTATCTGAACTCACTATATCTCCTTGTATAACAGGAGATTTAATACCATTATTTAATTTAATATTTCCGATAAAAACACGGGCTTCATCCCATAACCCGGCATCAATAAAGGACTGCAAGGTTTTGGCGCCGCCCTCAATAATTATAGATTGGATATCCTGCAGATACAACTGGAACAAAATATACTGCGGTACAAAATTGTCAAAATCTTCCAGGGATATGTATTTGATATTATCATCCACTTCCATTTTTATGGCATTAAAAACAATCGTTTCAACCGACTTGTCGAACACATTCAAATGCTTCGGCAAATCAAGGTTACGGTCTATCACTACCCGCTTTGGCGACTTGCCCGAACCATACCGCACATTCAGTTGCGGGTTGTCTATTAGGGCTGTATTCTTACCTACAAGTATGGCATCTTCCTCGCTGCGCCATTGGTGTACCAGGCGTTTAGCCAGATCACCGGTTATCCAAAACTGACTGCCATCATCAGGCGCGAAAAAGCCATCTGCGGTTTCGGCCCATTTTAAAATGATATAGGGGCGTTGTTTTTTAACGCGGGTAAAAAAGCGCTTGTTCAGATCGAGACATTCCTCTTCCATCACACCCAAAATCACCCCCACTCCTGCTGCAATTAGCTTCTCTATACCCTTACCATTTACTTGATCGAACGGGTCGCGGCAACCAACTATTACATTAGGGATGCCGTGTTTGATAATGAGATCGGCACAAGGCGGCGTTTTGCCATAATGTGCACAGGGTTCCAGCGTAACGTAAATGGTGGAGTGTTTCAGCAATTCTTCAGCATTGGTGTATTTGGCTAAAGCATCGTTCACCGCGTTAACTTCGGCATGTGCCTGTCCGTAACGCTCATGATAGCCTTCGCCAATAATGCGGCCGTTATGTACAATAATAGCGCCCACCATAGGGTTAGGACTAACCGACCCTGCACCCAAACGGGCAAGTTCCAGCGCACGCTGCATGTATAAATGATGTTCCGCCATTTTTGCAAAGGTATAATTTATGTTTCTTTGCAGGATGATAATCAGCGATGCCTTGCAACTATTTACCGAAAGCTTATCCGCCGTTTATGATAAGGACGAGATTGATTCGATAAAATACCTGGTATTGAGCGATATATTGCAAACATCAAAAGCTAAACTGCATGCCTTCCCGGATGAGAAGCTGGATGAAGCCACCGTTCAAAAATTTCAGCAGATCATCCAAAAACTACAAACCGGCGAACCGGTACAATATATTTTAGGCCATACCGAATTTTACGGATTGCCCTTTAAAGTAAACCCGTCAGTACTTATCCCCCGCCCTGAAACGGAGGAATTGGTGGAATGGGTGTTATCTGAAAGTCAAAAGTTAAAAGTTAAAAGTCAAAAGTTTGATAGTATTTTAGACATTGGCACCGGCAGTGGTTGTATACCTATCGCACTAAAAAAGCACCTGCCTCAAACCCAGGTAACCAGCGTAGATATATCAGCCATAGCTTTACAAACCGCGAAACAAAACGCTGAATTGAATGAGGTTGAGGTGCAGTTTATTGAGGCAGATATACTAAACCCAACTCATAACCCACAACTCGCAACCCGCAACTCTATCATCATTAGCAACCCACCCTATGTTACCGAACATGAGCAATTAGAGATGCACACCAACGTGCTGAACCATGAGCCACATAACGCGCTTTTTGTTCCTGATAATGACCCGCTAATATTTTACCGTGTTATAGCAGACTTCGCCCTGCAGCACCTTGAGCCAAATGGCCTGCTATTTTTTGAGATAAACGAAAACCTGGGCAAAGAAACCATTGAATTGTTAGCCGGTAAAGGCTTTAAAAACATTGAGTTACGGCAGGATATGCGGGGGAAAGATAGGATGATAAAAGCGAATTTATAGTAAATAATTTCTATATTCTTCTAATCAATGCGGTGAATAAACTACTATTTTCGATTATTGTTTTTCTCGTATTCATCAAGTTCTTTGAAATTGAAAAATGTCTTAAATATAGTTGGGTATCTTGTTGAATAAATTAGTAATACAGTTTGCCCACGATAATAGTTGTTGAACTCCCCTTTAGAGATTGATGTTGTGACAAAAGCTGAGTCTCCGCTTTTTTTAGCAAAACCTACTATAATATAACTTAAATCCATTTTGCGAGTTGCCATCATCTTGCCATTTGTAATTGTACCTGTTGTAACAACACCATACTGGGTTAATTCATTATCCTCAATTTGAATTTCGCGAATAAGAAACAGAATAGCTGATAAAAAAAACACAACTAAGCATGAAACAAAAAGCATACCACCTATATTCCGTATTCCTTTTTCCTCAAAAGCAACGCTTTTTCTTTCGTTTATTACCCTTAATATGAAGGAAATCATTTTGAAAAACGAATATGTTAAACCGACTGCACCCACAATTACGAAGAAGTACAGACCAGCAGCATATATGTCTACCGGAATAAGCCAAAAAAATAAACTAAACATCGTTAATGTAATAATCGACCATTTAATGGCATTAATAGTGTTTTTGGTCATGATATGTCGATTTAGCTTTTTATTGATTTTTCCTCCCCGAACTCCGCGGATGATGGCTAATAATTACACTCTTTAAATACTCCCTATCCAAATGCGTATAAATTTCAGTCGTAGTAATACTTTCATGCCCCAGCATTTCCTGTATGGCGCGCAGGTCGGCGCCGCCTTCAATCAAATGAGTGGCAAATGAGTGGCGAAACGTATGCGGGCTAATACTTTTCTTCAGACCTATTTTTTCGGCAAGGTCTTTTATCATGGTAAATACATAAACACGCGATAAGCCTTTACCCCGGCGATTCAGGAAAACGATATCTTCTTCCCCGTTTTGTATCGGGATGTGTACCCGCACTTCGTTCAGCCACAGCTTTAAAAACTGTATGGCTTCGCCGCCTATGGGGACCAACCGTTCTTTGTTGCCTTTACCTACTATCTTAATAAAGTTAATTTCCAGATAAAGGTTTGAAATACGCAGTGTTGTTAATTCCGTTACACGTAAGCCGCAACTGTATAAAACCTCCAGTATGGCTTTGTTGCGCATACCTTCGGGTTTGGATAGGTCGATGGCGGCTATCAGCTTATCAATATCGGCAAGGCTCAATGTATCGGGTAGTTTGCGGGTAAGCTTGGGGCCTTCAATCAGTTCGGATGGGTCGGTTTGGATCTGGTTATCCAGCAGCAGGTATCGGTAAAAACCTTTAATGCCTGATATAATGCGCGCCTGTGTGGATGATATCATACCCAACTCATTTACCCAGGCAATAAACTCGCTCAGGTTTTGGTGTGATATCGTGTCGGGTTTGAGTTTAGTTTCCTTGCTTTCAGCAAATTGTATCAGTTTATCTAAATCGCCAAGGTATGCCTCTACCGAGTTATTGGATAGTGAGCGCTCCAGCTTTAAATACGAACGAAAACCCTTTTTTGCCGCCTGCCAATCCAAATTTGCTGATTTATGATTATGTTTGAACTGATGAAGATACAAATTATCAACGGACCAAACCTAAACTTACTCGGCGTTCGCGAGCCGTCTATTTATGGCAGCGCTACTTTTGAAGATTATTTAAAAGAACTGCGCGCACAATATCCTGACATTCAAATTGATTACTACCAAAGTAACGTTGAGGGCGAACTGATAAACAAATTGCACGAAATTGGGTTTACATACAACGGCATCATTATGAATGCAGGTGCTTACACACATACCTCTATCGCTATTGCCGATGCCATATCCGGCATTAAAGCTCCTGTAATAGAGGTGCATATATCTAACGTGTACAAACGCGAGGAGTTCCGCCACCATTCCATGCTGGCTGCTAACTGCAAAGGCGTTATAGCGGGGTTTGGTATGGACTCGTACCGCCTTGGTGTTGAACACATTATAAAACAATAAAATCCATTATGCGCAACTTTTTTAAACTGATATGTTTATGTTTCACTGCCTTGCTCCTGTTTACGGCAGCTGAAAACAGTTGCGCACAACAGGCAGATACCGTAAAAATTATAAAACCTGCTACAATTGTTAAAGCCAAAAAGCAACTTTCGGTAAAAGACTCTACCCGTAGGGCTATTTTAAAGCGTAGCGCCATCATACGCTCGTTTAAACATTCTGATGGTGTGGTAAACGATTTGCTCGATAAGATAGATACTTATACCAGCGGATATAATGATAAAATGACCGATCTGGACCATGGCTTTGATACATTGGAAATAAGCCAGCGCCTGGGGACATTGGAGCGCCGCATGGCTTTGATGAAAACCACTATTAACAACTCCAACACAATGGGTTATCTTGTCACCATCCGTGATCTGATCGATCATGTAGGCGAGCAAACCAAAGAATGGCAAGACCGGCTGAACACCTATAGCGATAAGCTGGACACCACCCGCCAATGCATTACGCAATTTAATAAAGACACAACCTTTGATACCGAACCCCAGGATAGTGTACTGCAGATTAAAATTGCCTTGCAGATATACGCCCTCAGAAAAAAATGGGACAGATTAGATTCGGCGAGCCAGAAAGCGGTTATACGTATCGGGATAATGGCTAACCGTGTTTCATCGCTTTCTATTTTGCTTATCGATCTGGATAACCGTATAGACGACAAGATACACGATTTTACCCTGAACGCCCTCGAAAACGAATACGGATTTATCTGGGATATGCACAAAAAAAACAGCTCTGCCCGGTTAGATACTGCTGTTGTTAAAACGTACGCGCTCAACAGTAAGCTTTACAAGTATTTTTTTATCAATAAAACCAATTACTACGGGCACCTGGGCAGCATACTTTTACTTATAGGCTTTTTTGCCTGGATATATTCCAGCAAAAGCAAGTTAGCCCGGGTTAATGAAAATTACAAAACCGCTTTCGATCAAACTCATTATATCGTAAAACACCCCTACTTAACTACAGTAGCGGTATTCGCGCTTATCGCACCCTATTTTTATGATCACCCCGCGCTAATATTCACGCAAACGATGCTCATCATCATGATGGCATCAATAGGTTCATTAATTAAAACCAACTGGCCAAAACCGTTATTCAAATTTTGGCAGGTACTCATGGTTTTGGTGGTAATATTCAGCATCAGCGGGCTGATGATATTGACCACTAATATTGAGCGTATACTGCTTTTATTATTATCAATATGGGCAATTTACGCAGCTTTCCAATTGTTAAAATACCTTAAACGCAAACCCGATGGTTACCCGCCCTACCTTTCCATCGCCATCAAAATATTTGTATTTGTACAGTCTGTCGCGTTTTTATTGAATGTAGCGGGCAGGTTTAGTATAAGTAAAATAGCGGGTAGCATGGCCGTGTTTAACCTTTGCCTGGCCATGGGTTTTTATTTGTTAGTGCAAATATTAATGGAGGGTTTGTTTTTGCAACTGGAAGCCAATAAAAAAACGGATAACACCAGCGTAGCATCATACCTGGAGTTTAAAGTATTGCAAAAGAAGTTCAAAGATGCTATTGTAAATATTACCGCGTTACTTTGGTTAGTGGCGCTGGCTAAAAACCTGGTTATTGATGATTATTTATATGATAACATATCCGATTTTTTAAACAACCACCAGGTTAGTTCAACAGCTTTTACTTTTAAAAGTATACTTGTATTTGTATTTGTAATATGGGTATCGGGCATACTGGCGCGCATTATCAGCTATTTTTACGATTTTACCGCGCAACAAACCAAGCTTACACCCGAGGCTAAAAAAACGCGCTCTTCAATCCTGCTTATCCGTTTAACCATATTTATCATCGGCTTCTTTATCGCGATAAACGCGGCAGGCATACCGTTAAGCCAGGTAACTTTAATTATTGGTGCATTGGGCGTAGGTATCGGTTTTGGTTTACAGAATTTAGTAAACAATTTAGTGTCGGGTATTATCCTTGCTTTTGAAAAACCCATACAGGTTGGCGATGTGATAGAAGTAGCCAATAAATCGGGTACGATAATAGAGATCGGTATCCGCTCCAGTAAAATATCATGTGGCGATGGCTCTGAACTCATCGTTCCTAATGGCGACCTGATATCACAACACGTAGTTAACTGGACGTTGAGCGATAACAACAGGCGTATAGAACTCATTATCCGTGTTGAGTATGGTAGCGATGTAACCAAAGTGCAGGAAATTTTACATCATATCATTGATACTCACGATGACATCATGAAACTGCCAAAGCCATCGGTATACCTTCATAACTTCAGCGAGAGTTCAATTGATTTCAGGATGTTTTTCTGGGCATCAGACCTAAGCACATGGCTAAGCCTGAAAAGCAGCGTACTAAGTGAAATATATGCCCGGTTTGCCAAAGAAGGCATCGAAATACCGCACGGAAAAAATGATATCCAGTTATCCTTCCCCGAAGGTGCAGAACAGGAAATTAAAAAGGCCGCGGCTGTTAAAAAGACATCAAAGCTGGTTAAAGGAAATCCGAAGGATCAAGATCAGTAAAATGCTTTTTGCCTTTGGCGAAGAAAGCGATGATAACGCTCTTTTTGTACATCCCGTGAAGGTTATAATTGCGGTACCGCGATTTTACTGAAGTAATGCTTTTGTTAAACAACCGCACCAAAAAACTCTGGTGCGCCCGGCTCACTGCCCAGGCATCTTTGCGTTTGCCCTCACTCAAAAAGCGCAGTAAAGCGATAAAATCAAAGCAAATCCTTACCGGGATAATAAAACAGGCCCGCCCAAAGGGAAGGTTCTTTTTTAACAGGATAAGGTTATTGCGGAAATTGAGATACGTTTTAAATGGGTTCTCCGCATTCAGCGTACCGCCACCAACGTGGTATACTTCCGATTCGGCGCAGTACATCACTTTCAGCCCCTTATTCTTTAAGCGCCAGCACAGGTCTATCTCTTCCATGTGGGCAAAAAAGCGGTCGTCAAAACCACCGCACTCATCCCAGTATTTCTTTTTGATGAACAGGGCCGCACCCGATGCCCAAAATACCTCGTGCGAAACATTATACTGACCCCTGTCCTCCTCAATGTCAAAAAATATACGGCCCTGGCAAAACGGGTATCCAAAATGATCTATAAACCCTCCTGCAGCACCTGCATGCTCAAAATGCGTTTTTTGGCGGAATGATTTTATTTTAGGAGCAGCCGCGGCTATCAGATGGTCGGTTTCCATCAATGCGATCACAGGCTCCATCCATCCCGGCACCACTTCAATATCCGAGTTCAATAAAATATAGTAGTCGGCTTTAACTTGTTTCAGTACGCGATTATAACCACCTGTAAAGCCGTAGTTCGCATCGTTTTGTATAATGGCTATATCCGGGTAAGTAGTTCTTAAAAACTCAACAGAATCATCCGTAGATGCATTATCGCCAACCACAACTTCAAAATTGGTATAAGTTGATGCCATTACCGACGGCAAAAAATCATGGAGGTATTTTTTACCGTTCCAGTTTAAAATAACAATGGCTACTTTGGGCTGGCTCATCTGTTCATATCCTCCGGCATATATTTCCACCTTCTGTGCGACCATAGCCAAAACTCGGGTTCGCGCTTTATCATATCTTCAAGGTGTTTAACATATAGTTCTGTTATTTCGTTAGGGTTGGTTTCTTTTGGTTTATCGGCCAAAGGCACAAAGGTATACTCATAATAGCCACGTTTCAAATATTTCACATCGCCAAATAAAACAACGCTGTTAAACATGGTTCCCATTTTTTCGGCACCCATAAAAAAGGCAGTTGGCTGGTTTAAAAATTGTGTAAAGTATTGTGCCTCGTGCTTCACAGGTGCCTGGTCTGAGGCCAATACAGTAAATGTCAGTTCATTTTTCAACTCCACTAACTTACGCAACGTATTTCGCATCGGCACTAATAAAACACCAAAACGGCCGCGCATTTTTTTGTAATACGTATCCGACTCTTTGTTGTTCAACGGTTTATATACCATTATTTTTTTATACTGTGGTATCAGGCTGAAGCGCAACACGCACAACTCCCAGTTGCAATAATGGCCTACCGCGGCAAACATGCTCCTGCCCTCTTTGTAGTATTTTTCAACAAGTTCCGGGTTAGTGAGGTGCATCCTTTTCAGCACCTGCTTTTCGGATATGGAAAGCATTTTAATGGTTTCCACCATCAGGTCGGCCATGTAATGGTAATACCTTTTAGCTATTCGTTTTATCTCTTCGTCGCTTTTTTCGGGAAAAGAATTGGCCAGGTTATCATGCACTACCTTGCGGCGATAACCGGGAACGTAATAAAGAATTATGAACAGGAAATCGGCTATGAGATACAGTATCCAAAAGGGCAGCAGCGATAATAGGTACAAAAAGAATATAACTAAACCTGAAAGCCCTTTTTTAATCATTATTTTTGCAAAATTCGCGACCACAAACATAAAAAATATATATGACCGAAGCAGGTGCTGTTTTACCAATGTTTTATTTACCCCCTGTTGAGTATTTTATCCAGCTCAACAAACACAAAGCCAATATTTTAATTGAGCACGAAGAGCATTTGGTAAAGCAAAGCTACCGTAACCGTGCGCATATTTATTCGCCTGATGGGTTGCTGCCTTTAACTGTTCCGGTGGTAAAAGGATCTAAAACGCACACCAAAGTTAAAGATGTTAAAATAAGTTATGATTTTAAATGGCAGCGACTGCACTGGATGAGCCTGCAAAATTGCTACCGCCGCTCAACATATTTTGAATTTTACGAGGATGATTACGCCCCCTTTTACGAAAAGCGATTTGAATACCTGTTCGATTTTAACGAGCAGTTATTTAACACTATTTTAAAACAGGTTAAGATAAAGGCAAACTTAAAATTTACCGAAGAATATATGCCAGCCTATCCTGACATGGCAGACCTACGCGCATCGCTCGATCCTAAAAAGCCAATAACAACCGGCCAAAAACCATACTTCCAGCTTTTTGAAGAACGATGTGGCTTTTTAGAGAATTTGAGCATAGTTGACCTGCTGTTTAACCACGGGCCGCAGGCTGCATCCTACTTAGCCCCCTACCCCCCTGAAGGGGGAATTGAAAAGCTTTAAAAAAAGCGCTTGGTGATTTTCACCAAGCGCTTTTTTAGTTTTTATCTGTAGCAAACTCTTAGTTCCCCCTTCAGGGGGTTAGGGGGCTTTATTTCTTAAACTCCGGCTTCAACAAATCGGGTACCGCGGCGCGCATTTTCATTACTTTTGGTACCGATACACCTTGTATATAGCCGCTTTCAGGGTGTATGCGATAATATCCCTGGTGGTAAACTTCGGCGGCGTATAATACTTTATACGGTTCAACTTTGGTAACAATGGCCGCGTTATAATGCTTGGTTGCATTTACTTTTTTGATCTCATCCATTACAATAGCCTTTTCTTCGGGTGTGCGGTACCAAATTTCAGAGCGATAATCATCACCTTCATCCGGGCCTTGATAATTCAGCTCTGTTGGATTATGCGCGTATAAAAACGCATGCACCAATTGCTGGTAAGTAATTACTTTCGGGTCGTAGTAGATCTGCACCGATTCGGCATGGCCTGTATTCTTTTCGCATACCTGCTCGTAGGTAGGGTTTTTAACTGTTCCACCGGCATATCCTGCTATAACCTGGTTAACGCCCTTTAATTCGCGCATGGCCTCTGTCATAGCCCAGAAACAGCCTCCTGCAAAGGTGGCTAACTTTTCATTAGGCTTGGGTTCGGGTAGTTTGGCTATCGAATGATCCTGCGCGTTAACGCATCCATAAAATACTATCGCCAATAAAAACAAACTTAGGTTCTTCATGATTTTTTTGATTCTTAATGCAATTTACGTTTTTAGTCGAATGATGGTTGTATACCTTACAGCCGCTTTCATCATTTCAGTTTCATATTTGGTATGACGGCTTTTAACCCATTAGGTTTATTAAACCTGGCCACGTTTTATAGGGAGGAGCAGGTATTCCAATCCATTGATCTTTATCTCGTGTATGGTGTGCAGCAGCATCCCCAAATTACCCGGTGGGAAACCCTGGGTGTACATCCACTCTAAGTAATGTACGGGCAAGTTACATATCAGCGTGCCCTTGTATTTACCGTAAGGCATGGGCGTAATAACGAGCTTTTTTAAGATATCAGGATTCAAATGGTTGTGGTGTATCAGCACAAATATAATAACCTAAGCCAACCTTTTCTGTAAACTGCAGGCAATAAAAATAGCCCGCAACTGCTGATGTTGCAGTTATGTATAACGCTTAACTGTTCTTGTTTAAATAATTATTACCTGTTGATTAAATAATCTGCACTTCGCAGATTATACCAAACAGAAAACACTATCCCATGTTAATACTCAAACCAAATACAAAAAAGTATATGAAAACGTTTGAAACCACATTAACCGGAAGTGACGATAATATTGATGGCATTGTAAGCGTATTACCAGAGTCGCCATACCCGGAGACTTACCAATTTAACTCGATTGATGATTCCTTACATTTGGTTATTGCTAAAGACATTGACGGCAACTGGATACGCATTGGCGGCAGCGAGCCATATCTGTTAGGCTGGGTTGATGAACTGGCCGATAAGATAGGACGCTCGAAGCAATCAGCGTAGTAATGTATAATAAGCTTGCCTATTTCAAAAACCTCCCGTACCATAAACCTGATTCTTTTATGGTACGCTGCAATGTTTTAAAATCAATGTGGATAATGCCAAAACGCGCGTGGTAGCCTTCGGCCCATTCAAAATTATCCATTAAGGTCCATACAAAATAACCTTTTACATTGCAGCCTTCGTTTTTGGCTCTTAATACCTGGGCAATGTGTTGTTGCAGGTATTCAAGGCGTTGCGGATCGTTTACTTTATTATCAACAACCTCATCCGGGAAAGCGGCGCCGTTCTCGGTGATGATAAGTTTTTTAACGCTTGGGTAAGCGCAGAATTTTTTGATCACTTCGTAAATGGCATCAGGATATATCTCCCATCCCATCGCGGTTTCGGGTACGCCACGTTTTTTAGCTTTTACAAGTTTAGCGCCAATATAGGGTACAAAAAAGGAAGCCTTTACAATTTCGCGGGTATAGTTTTGTATGCCGATAAAATCAAAATCAAACTTCATCAACTCCTCGTCGCCGGGTTTAATAAAATGTTTAATCTCGCTGAATACTTTTACCTCATTCGGGTAACCCATACCCGATACCGCTTCGATAAACAAACGGTTAATAAAAGCATCGGCACGTTTAGCGGCCGCAACATCACGCGGCTTTTGCGAGTAAGGCTCAATATGTGAGCAGGAAAATGTAGTACCAATTTGCGCTTGCGGCAGTAACTCACGTAATATGCGCCCGCCTGCTGCCATACATAAAACGGCGTGGTGCACAGCAGGTAAAAAATTACGGATGCCTGTACGCCCCGGGGCATGAATACCTAAAAAATAACCCGCCCCTGTAAATACTGCAGGTTCGTTCATTACCATCCAGTGCTTTACGCGGTCGCCAAAGCTCTGGGCGCAAACGCGCACGTAATCACTAAACCAGTTTACAATTTCGCGGTTGGTCCAGCCACCGCGTATTTCAAGTTCAAAAGGCAGATCCCAATGATATACAGTTATCCAGGGTTCAACACCTTGCTCCAGACAAAAGTCAATTACTTTATTGTAAAAATCTATCCCGGCTTTATTAACCTCGCCGGTGCCTTTTGGCATTATGCGTGGCCAGGCAATAGAAAACCTAAAGTTAGGAATGTTTAATTGTTTAATAAGCAGGATATCCTCACGGTAGCGGTTATAAAAATCGCTGGCGATGCGGGCGTTATCATTATTGAGTATTTTACCCTTGGTGTCTGCAAAAACATCCCAGATAGATTGACCCCGGCCATCAACATCATGGGCACCTTCAATTTGCGCTGAGGCTACAGAAACTCCCCATGTAAAATCATCACCAAAAAGGGCCTTGTTAAGATTATTATTTTCGATAGCAGAACTCATTAAAAGTTTGGGCAAAAGTGAATAAGGCCCTAAACTCTAAATTTTAATTTAAAATCAAACAGAAAAAGAAATAATAAATTCAGATCAGTGCATGAACGAAGAGCGCATGCTTCTTAAAAAAAGCGCCTTTTTGATCGTTCTGATCAGCATAAACAAATTTAAAGATCTCATATGCTATTATTTTATTATTATAAAGGTAAAGGGTAACCATTAAACTAACATAAAAGCAATATCATTTGTTTGTTAACAAATGATAAAAACACAGCGCCATTTAAAGAACCGGCTTTTGATATTTTTATTTTATAAATTCTCAAAGAAATACATCTTTTAAAAAACAATCATCAACAGATTATTAGAGTTGATATAAATTTAATAATTAAATTCAATATTTTCACTTTATTTCTCAAAACAAAGTATCTTAGGTAAACCAACCGCTCCCATGAAAAAAATATTGTGGCTCAATGTATTAATTGTGCTCGTTTTGTTTACTGCCTGTAATAACCACCTTTACGAGCCCGCGCTTTATAAAACTGATATCAATTACCAGTTTAAACCCATGGCTGCCGATTCGATTAAATCGGCCAATTCCATTTCAGCGAAACTGAAAGTATCCGGTGGCACCAATGCCAATGACGCCATTACAATTGGCGAAGTAGCCTACAGCAGGGCAAATACATTTAAGCATTTTAATATTGCCTATGGCGGTTATGGCTTTTTAGGTGAGTATTACAACAATTCGATTAAAGAGAATGAACCTGGATATTTTGATTTCAAGTACTTCTCCGGGTTTGGGCTTCACTTTTCTGCCAATGCTTATTTTACTGAAGGCCGAATAGATTACAGGTTTATTGGCTTTGAGGCAGCATTTAGTAAGGAGTTTGGATCGTACCCCGATTTTAGAAAAAGTATTAAAAACACGCCAAACTTTTATACTGATGCCAGCACATCACTATTTACAGGAGGCTTAACTACCGAAATTATCTGGCACAGGGAGAATGATCAGGCTATCAAATATGGGTACCGTTTGTTTTTGGGCACGGTATTCGGCAGCCACGAATTTACAAACCTGGCAAGTTCGGGCAGTGCTTATTCAAGCATAGTAAATACAGGCAGAATGTGTTATGCCGGCGCTTTATTTGCACAGGTTGACCAATTGCAAATCGTTTTCCAGGTACAGAATTTATCAGGGATTACATTTGGCCTTGGCTATAGTTTCTGATCACTCAGCATACACACTTGCCACTCGCTCGCGCAGGTTATAGCCCGATGCCATTACCTCGCCATAAGCACCGGCGGTGCGCACTACAATAAGGTCTCCCCTTTTTGATTCGGGCAGCTCAACATCTTTACGGAAACAATCTGTGCTTTCGCAAATGGGGCCTACAACGTCGTACTTGATCGCTAAGTCTTGAGTCTTGAGTCCTGAGTCAATGTCCGACTTCTGACTTACGACTTCTGACTTCCGACTCAAATTCTCTATCTGATGATATGCCTGGTATAACATCGGGCGGATCAATTCGGTCATTCCGGCATCCAGTATCAGAAAATTTTTGTTGATACCGTTTTTTACATACAGCACGCGCGATACTAACGAGGCCGATTGCGCTACCAAGGCACGGCCCAGTTCAAAGTGAACTTCCTGATGTGGCTTAATATCTAAAAAATCATTAAAAACTTTAAAATAGGCTGCAAAATCACATATGGCGTTTGTATCAGGGTTATAATAGTCAACCCCTAACCCACCACCAAGGTTTAGCACCTTTATTGGCAAGCCATGATCCTGGAACCATTGCTGCAGTTCGTTTACACGCACACACAGGTTTTTGTAAACGCCCAAATCGGTAATTTGTGAACCGATATGGAAGTGTACACCTAAAAATTCAAGATTGGTGCATTCTTTTAAAGCCTCAACTACCGCAGGTAACTCCCAGGTGTTTACACCAAATTTATTTTCTTCTAAACCAGTGGTGATAAAATGGTGGGTATGGGCATCAACATTAGGGTTAATGCGGATGGCAACACCGGCAACTTTATTTTTGGCTTTAGCCAGATCGTTAATGATACCCAGCTCCTGCACCGACTCCACATTGAAGCAGAATATACCACGATCAAGCGCTTCGTTTATTTCTTTGTCAGATTTACCAACACCGGCAAACACAACTTTTCCCTTATCAAAACCATGATCAATGGCAGCCTTAACTTCGCCACCGCTTACACAATCGGCACCAAAACCATACGACTGCACCATATCGATCACCTTCGGGTTAAAATTGGCTTTCATGGCATAATGCACATGAAAATTATACTGCGCCGATGCCGCACGGCAAGCCTCAAGGGTTTTGCCAAGCAGATCAAGATCATAATAATAAAAAGGTGTTTCTAATTGCTGAAAACGTGTAAGGGTATTGATATTGAACATCGAATTTGAGTTATTGGGTTGTTAGGTTGTTAGTTATTAGGTTACCGGATAAAAATAATATTGAAGTGATTAACAACTCAATAACCCAATAACCAACAACTATATTAAAATAAACGGCTGTGCAAACTGCGCAATGCCTCTACCTTATCGCCTGTTTTTACCAGGATGGAGATGTTATACGCGCTGCCACCGTATGATATCATGCGCAAAGGTAAATGTTTTACCGATTCAATCACCCGGGCGGCGTAGCCATGCGTTTCGGTACCAAAATCGCCTACTATACAAACTATCGACTGGTTAACATCAACCTCAACCGAGCCAAAGTCGTTCAGTTCTCTGGTTATCTCGCCCAGGTAAGTGGTATCATCAATAGTTACCGAAACGGCCACTTCTGATGTGGTGATCATATCGATAGGTGTTTTATAGCGTTCAAACACCTCGAATACGCGGCGTAAAAAACCATAGGCCAGCAACATCCGGCTCGATTGTATTTTGATAGCGGTAATGTTATCCTTAGCGGCGATGGATTTTATTGCACCTTTATCTGTAGTACTACTGATAAGTGTACCTGCGGCCGAAGGCTCCATGGTATTTAACAGCCTTACCGGTATTTTATACCGCTGTGCCGGGAAAACACTTTGCGGGTGCAATATCTTTGCGCCAAAGTAGGCCAACTCGGCAGCTTCATCAAACGATAGCTGCGCGATTGGCTTAGTGCCTTTAACAATCCGCGGATCATTATTATGCATACCGTCAATATCCGTCCAGATCTGTACTTCTTCAGCACGTATGCCTGCTCCTATCAGCGACGCCGTATAATCGCTGCCGCCACGGCGTAGGTTATCAATTTCGCCAAAGGAGTTGCGGCAGATGTAGCCTTGTGTAATGAACAGTTTATTATCAGGGTACTGCTGCAGCAGCGGTGTGATATGCTCGGTGAGGTAATCAACCATGGGCTCATGATCGCCATCAACTTTCATAAAATCAAGGGCGGGCAACAGTACCGATGGTACACCAATTTGCTTCAAATAAATATGGTACAGCGTGGTTGACAGTAACTCGCCCTGGGCCAAAATGATCTTTTCCTCTACGGGTGTAAACAAATCATTAGCTAAAGCTGCCAGCAGGTCAAAATGGTAAGTTATTACCTCTTTACCCATTTGCAAATACTCGTCCTTATCAAACAACTCCTGTATAAAAGTTTCGTATTTAGTTTTCAGCGCGGCTATTAAGGTGCTTGCCTTAGCCTTATTATCGGTTAAATATGCGTTCGCTATTTCAACCAGGCTATTGGTTGTGCCCGAAACTGCCGATAGTACAACGATCTGCCTTTGTGCCGGGTTAACAATATCCAGTAATTTCTTCATCCTTTCGGGACTGCCTACCGATGTACCGCCAAATTTTAAAACTTTCATATGTATATCTTTTATTCAGAAAAATAGACGATCAAATCTACCTTCTTTATTGAGCGGCTAAAATTAGGGTTTAAGCTTTATATACGAAAGTCTTTTTTGAGGACCTGTACCAACGTTTACATGATAAGCACTAAGAGGTACTATAAACCACTATGAAATGTTTATTAAAACTACTTTACCAAATCCGGTTGCATAAATGGGACGAAACCATCGATAGCCGCCAATGCAGACGCTGCCGCATTAACAAAAACTGGTTTCCCCTATCCTGACGACTATAGTTACCCAAAATAGGTTACGATTGAAAAGGCTGCTCAACCTGTTTCAAAGCAAAAACATCCGCCAATAATTCAAACGAACGAACTTTGTCTTCAGGAGCAAAGGTAATAGCCGCGGCCATAATTTCATCGGCATCGCAATCTTCTGCAAGCTCAATAATTTGCTGTTTCACTTGTTCGGGAGTGCCTGCAATAAGGCGCTTGCTGTTGGCATCCATGCGCATGCGGTCTTGTATGGTGTATGGGTAGTCTTTTATCTCATCATAAGGTGGCATGCCTGTGCGCACCTCGCCTTTTTCCATTTGTAAAAATACGTGCAGTAAAGATTGCTTCAGCTCATTAGCTTTTTCCTCGGTATCCGCGCAAAGCACCCAAATAGCGATGATCACTTCCGGCTTCGGGAATATATCAGATGGTACAAAATTTTGCCTGTACGTAGCAATGGCCTGTTTTACACCTGCGGCTGATATAAATTGCGCGAAGGCCAACCCTAAACCCATATCCGCGGCGGTAACAGCACTGCTTCCGCTCGAAGTAAGCATCCAGATGGGTGGTTCATCATACACAACAGGAATAGCCTTAACTACTCCAAATTGCGTTTGCACCTGGTCGTTAAAATACAACTGCAGTTCGTTTACCTGTTGTATGTAATCTTCTTCCTTAAAACGGTTGCCCGGGTTAAGTAATGATGCTGTTATCCTGTCGCCACCCGGCGCGCGGCCAATACCCAGGTCAATACGCCCCGGTGCCATGGTTTCCAGCAGCCTGAAGTTTTCGGCCACTTTAAGCGAGCTATGGTTAGGCAGCATAATACCGCCCGAGCCAAGGCGTATCTGTTTGGTAACCGCAGCCAAATGGGCTATCAACACTTCGGGTGCCGAACCAGCTATGCTGGCCAGGTTATGGTGCTCTGATACCCAAAAACGATGATATCCGCACTCTTCGGCTTTTTGAACCAGTTGTACTGTTTGTTGTATGGCATCGATAGCTCGCCCGCCTTTGCTTATGGTGGATTGATCGAGTATGCTGAGTTTAATATTTTTCATGTATGAACTGCTGAAAGTTTTGCAGCCAATACAAATAGACAGATATCAATTGATTTTTACGTAATGCAAAAATCATAAAACAGCCCGGGGCTGTTTTATGACATTATACATATCAAAAGGCTTATCGCTCCCCAAAGCTAAACTCACGGGTTTGGAATGTTTCCAGCTTGTAGCCACCTTTCTCATATTCGTCTTCGGTAAAACGGCAGTAATCAATACGGCCATTAAACTCATTACTGTAATAAAACTTATCGGGGCCTAAAAGCTTATACCTTAGTTTGGTTTGGTAATTACCAATGCTAACATCATCTGCAATAAATGCCAGTGCTTTACCCGGCAAAATATGTTTGGTAATGTAACTATTGCCACATTTACTGTAGCGCCAATATTGCACTGGCTTCCATTTATTATCCAGATCAACAGCTTCCAGGATACATATAAAGCTAAAGTCCTGCACACCTATCTTTATTTCTTTACCGGTATTATTTACTACATAAACCAATTGCTTTGCAGCCAGGCTCAATTTATGCAATGAATCGGCCCTAACCCCATTGGACAGTCTTTGTTGTTCCATAAACTTACGTTTTTCAGCAGTGCTGAACTGTCTCCATTTCGGGTATATCAAATCGAAAACAGATGTATCTAACACTCTGGCCTGTTCACGATGATATTTTTCCATGGGCGATACAAAATCGACCTGCTTGGATTTTACCAGTATGGCCAGATCATGAGGTAGTTTGGATACCTCCGGAAAAGGTGCATCGGTAAACTCATTGTAGGCAAGGGTCATGTGTTTATTTGAGCAAGCATCTGTAAGCGTTGCTTTTTGAGCGTAGGCAGGCATAACAATAAGCAGGCTTGCAAGCAGAAATAAGGTTTTTATGGGTTTCATATTAATTTTTATTTGCAGATGCAAACAGTAGCCCCTTTCCACAAATAATATTATTATAAACAAAAAAAGAGTGGCCACCCTATGGTGATCACTCTTTCGTTTCAAGGTTTCTAATTGGTTAGATAAAATAATTTACAACTCCGGCTAAACCGATAATTAATACGGCAAACCCTTGTATTTTTTGTTCGAAGGTTAATTTAAATCGCATAGTTTATTATCATTAAGGTTAATTCAAATATCAATACTAAAAACTTTAATATCAATACAATGAAACACTTTTACTGTATTTTTAAGTAATAATAAGATTATATTGAATTGATTTAAATTTAACTCAAAATCAATAAAAAAATGATAAAAAATTATTGTGTAAACACTACACCAACCTCAAAAAGCATATTGATTTTAACTATTTTCAATGCTTAAAAGGGATAATTTTACGGAGTTAAAACTTTTTTAAGTTTTTCTTTATTATTCATCAATTAAACCGCTATGAACATATTTTCTGTTAATCCGCTAAACGGAGAAAAGATAACAAAATACAAGCTGCATAATAACAAACAGTCGGCACAAAAAATTGCACAAACACACCAGGCCTGGCTCGATTGGAAAGAGAGCTCATTTACAGAACGCAGCCGCCTGCTTAAACAAATGCATGCCGTATTACTTAACCGCAAAAATGAACTTGCTACCTTAATGGCAATTGAAATGGGCAAGCCCATAAAGCAAGGTATTGCTGAAATTGAAAAGTGCGCCGATGTATGCCTCTATTATGCAAGCCATGGCGCCGCCTTTTTAAAAGACCAGCAGGTAAAAACCGAAGCCACTAAAAGCTATGTTACTTTTCAACCCATTGGTATTGTGCTGGCTGTTATGCCCTGGAACTTCCCATTCTGGCAGGTTTTCCGTTTTTTGGCCCCTGCCCTTGCTGCGGGTAATTGCGGTGTATTAAAACACGCATCAAACGTACCGGGTTGCGCTTTGGCTATTGAAGATATTGTAAAGGAGGCAGGTTTTCCCGATCATGTGTTTCAAACACTGATGATCAGCAGCGCGCAGGTAAATAAAGTAATTGAAAACCCATTGATAAAAGCGGTTACCTTAACGGGAAGTACCAACGCGGGCATACAGGTGGCTCAAAAAGCGGGATCCCTGTTAAAGAAAACAGTATTAGAACTTGGTGGCAGCGATGCCTATATTATTTTGGAAGATGCCGACCTGGAACATGCCGCCGAAACTTGCGTGAACAGCCGCCTGATAAACAGTGGGCAAAGCTGTATTGCAGCAAAACGGTTTATTGTTGTTAAAGCGGTAGAAAAAGAGTTTACCCGGTTATTCCTCGAAAAAATGAAAGCTAAAGTAACCGGCGATCCGCTATTAGCAGCAACAGATGTTGGCCCGCAGGCCCGGGTTGACTTACGTGATGAATTGCACAAACAGGTTAAAAAATCCATTAAACTTGGCGCTAAATGTATTTTAGGCGGCGAAGTGGTCAAAGGGCCTGATGCCTTTTACCAGCCAACCATCTTAACCAAAGTAAAAAAGGGCATGCCTGCCTATGATGAAGAGCTTTTTGGCCCTGTTGCGGCTATTATAAGGGCACATGACGAGGTGGACGCTATCAGGATAGCTAACGACAGTCAATTTGGTTTAGGAGGTGCTGTCTTCACTACAAACAGCAAAAGAGGGGAACATATTGCCGCCACGCAAATAGAAGCGGGTTCCTGTTTTGTAAATGCTTCGGTAAAATCAGACCCGAGGCTGCCTTTCGGGGGCATCAAACAATCAGGCTACGGGCGTGAATTGGGCATGGTCGGTATCCATGAGTTTGTTAATATTAAAACGGTTTACATTGTATAATTATTGGGCCATTACAGTAATAAGCAGTATATTTAGCATGTTTCAACTAACGCCATGAAAAAAACAGCGATCATTATTTTTATCAAAAACCCAGATCTTGGGCGCGTAAAAAAAAGACTGGCACAAACCATTGGCGATGAGATAGCGCTCGAAGTATATCATCAGATGCTGGCGCATGCACGGCAGATAACCAAGGCACTAAGCGTTGATAAATTTTTATATTATGACAGGGAAGCTGTAACTAATGATGCATGGCCGGATGATGTGTACCAAAAAAAATTGCAAACCGGTGCTACCATGTCATTACGGGTTGACGCTGCTTTTAAAGAATTGTTCAATTTAGGTTATGAGCATGTGGTGATCATCGGCAGTGATTGCCTTGATCTGGATGAGCGGATCATCCGTTTAGCGTTCCGGCAGCTCGATCATTTTGATACCGTTTTAGGCCCGACAAGAGATGGCGGCAGTTACCTTTTAGGTATGGCAGAATACCTGCCCGAAGTGTTTAAAGTTGCGGGATGGGGTACAGCAAACCTATCGGCCGAGCTGCTTAAAGCCATACAACATGGTAAGAGAACATGCTTTAAACTGTCTGAATTATCAAGCATTACTACTGTTGAAGATTTGACAGAAGATTTAAAGTATTTAGTTAAGTAACAAACACAAGTATTTGAATAACAATATAAATTAATCTATAGTTACAAAACAAAATCACCAAAAAATCTTACATTCCCCTTTTAAAACCGCTAAGACCTGATAGTATATCTTACGGACGCCCCCCAATTCTCATTCAAATTCAATTTACCTTAACCTGACTAATACACTGTTTTAAATAACTACTTTTGCACCATAATACAATGAGCAAGCACGGTAGAATTTTAGTGGCCATGAGTGGCGGGGTTGATAGTTCGGTAGCAGCGGTAATGCTGCACGAGCAGGGCTATGAGGTTATTGGCCTCACCATGAAAACATGGGACTATGCCTCATCGGGTACCAACACCAAAGAGACAGGCTGCTGCAGTTTGGATAGCATCAACGATGCACGCGCATTAGCCGTGGGTTATGGTTTCCCCCATTACATCCTGGATATCCGTAGCGAGTTCGGCGATTTTGTTATCGACAATTTTGTTGACGAGTACCTTGCGGGCCGCACACCTAACCCATGCGTGTTATGCAATACCCACATTAAATGGGAAGCTTTACTTAAACGGGCAGATAAGCTTGATTGCGAGTTTATTGCAACAGGCCATTACGCCAACATCCGCCAGCATGATAACGGCAGGTATGTAATATCAAAAGGTAAGGACGAAAACAAAGACCAATCATACGTGCTATGGGGGGTATCGCAACAAAACCTGGCGCGCACGCATTTCCCTTTGGGCAGTTTCGCTAAAGCGGAAATAAGGCAGATGGCCAAAGATATGGGCCAACTTGAATTAGCCAACAAAAGCGAAAGCTACGAAATATGCTTTGTACCCGATAATGATTACCGCGCTTTCCTGCGCCATAAAGTTGGCGATTTGGAAGAAAAAGTAGCAGGTGGAAATTATGTTTTGACCGATGGTACCGTTGTAGGTAAACATCAGGGCTACCCTTTTTACACCATTGGGCAACGTAAGGGCTTGGGCATTGCTTTGGGCGAACCCATGTTTGTTACCCAGATATTACCCGAAAGCAATACCGTGGTATTAGGTAAAGCAGAAGACTTAGAGCGCGGCGAGGCATGGGTGCGTAACCTTAATCTCATAAAATACGCGTCTATTACTGAGCCACTTGAGGCTACTACCAAAATAAGATATAAAGATGCCGGTATGCTGAGCAATATCGTTCAGATAGGCGATCATATGAAAGTTGATTTTCATCATAAAGTATCGGGAATAGCCCCGGGGCAATCGGCAGTTTTTTATGAGGGGAACGATCTTTTAGGTGGCGGATTTTTGATTTGATCCCGGCATTATAGTTATTGGGTTATTGTGTTATGAAGTTCCTATTTTCATGGCGGCTTTGCATTAATTTATTCAACAAACAACCCAATAACCTAATAACTTTATAACTTAATAACCCAATTTAAAGTTTGTGTTTCACATTCTTTATGCTTTATTTGCAAAAAAACTTGATAAATGGCTAAAAACTTACTCATCGTAGAGTCTCCGGCGAAAGCCAAAACCATAGAGGGATATCTTGGAAAAGATTTTACTGTTAAGTCGAGTTACGGCCACATCCGCGATCTTGTCAAATCGGAAGACGCGATCGACATCAACAAAAATTTCGAACAAAAATACGAGGTACCTGCCGATAAAAAGCAGGTGGTTAGCGAGTTAAAGAAATTAGCTAAGGAGGCCGAAATGGTATGGCTCGCATCCGATGAGGACCGCGAGGGAGAAGCCATATCGTGGCACTTGTTTGATACTTTAGGATTAAAGGATGCCACCACAAAACGTATCGTTTTCCACGAGATCACCAAAGGCGCTATCGAAAAAGCTATTCAAAACCCTCGTAAAATAGATTACAACTTAGTATATGCCCAACAGGCCCGCCGCGTTTTAGATAGGCTGGTAGGTTTTGAGCTCTCCCCTGTTTTATGGAAGAAGGTTAAACCATCACTTTCGGCAGGCCGCGTACAATCAGTAGCAGTGAGGCTGATAGTTGACCGCGAACGTGAGATCAACAAGTTCAGCTCCGAAGCTGCATTCCGTATCGTTGCCATATTTGGCAAGGGTAAAGAAGCTTTCAAAGCGGAACTATCTGAACGTTTCAGCAAACAGGAAGACGCGGAGAAATTTTTGACGGATTGTATTGCTGCCAACTTCGCTATAAAGAGTTTGGAGACAAGGCCTACAAAACGCAGCCCGGCAGCACCCTTCACTACATCAACATTACAACAAGAGGCCAGTCGTAAATTAGGCTACTCCGTATCGCGCACCATGCAGCTGGCACAAAAGCTGTATGAGTATGGTAAGATCACCTATATGCGTACCGATTCGGTAAACCTGTCGGATACCGCCCTCGAAGCATCGCGCAAGCAGATCATATCTGCCTATGGCGATAAATACCACCAGGTACGTAAATACAAAACTAAATCGGCAGGAGCTCAAGAGGCTCACGAAGCCATCAGGCCAACCTTCTTTGAGAACCACACCACCGACGGCGACGCGTCAGAACGTCGCTTATACGAGCTGATATGGAAGCGTGCAATAGCATCCCAGATGAGCGAGGCACAGTTTGAAAAGACAACCGCTAAGATCGACATATCAACCCGCAGCGAAGACTTGATTGCCAACGGCGAGGTAATGAAGTTTGACGGCTTTTTAAAAGTATACCTCGAATCGAAAGATGAGGATGAGGAAACTGAGCTATCAGAAGATGGCGATAACGCCATGCTGCCACCATTGGCGCAAGGCCAGGTGCTTACCTTACGGGATATGACCGCTACGGAGCGTTTTTCGCGCCCGGCAGCACGCTATACCGAGGCAAGCTTAGTAAAGAAATTAGAAGAATTAGGCATAGGCCGACCATCAACCTACGCTCCTACTATTTCTACTGTGCAAAACCGTGGGTATGTAGTTAAGGAAGACCGTGAAGGCAAAGTGAGGGCTTACCGCACCTTAGTGCTACAAAACGGAGCCATTACAAAAGAAACCAAAACGGAAAATACAGGTGCCGAAAAGTCAAAATTATTCCCTACCGATATTGGTGCCGTAGTGAATGACTTTTTGGTGCAGCACTTTAAGGGAATTGTTGATTATCACTTCACCGCCAAGGTTGAAAAACAATTTGATGAGATAGCACAAGGCTTAACCGAGTGGACAGACATGATCCGCAGTTTTTACACGCCTTTCCATGTTGAAGTGGAGAGCACAAAAGAAACAGCTGAACGTGCAACCGGCGAACGCGACCTGGGTATTGACCCGGTAAGCGGCAAAGCTGTATCGGTACGCATTGGCCGCTACGGCCCGTTTGTACAGTTAGGCGAAAGCGAGAGCAAAGAAGAAGGTGGCAACACCGTAAAACCTGCTTATGCAAGCCTGCGTGCAGGACAAATGATAGAGACCATCACTTTAGAAGAAGCCATGAACCTGTTCAGGCTGCCAAAGAAGGTAGGTTTTTACGAGGAAAAAGATATGACGGTAGCCATTGGTAAATTTGGCCCTTATATACGCCATAACAGCGCTTTTTACTCTTTACCTAAAGAACTTGACCCGCATGATGTTACCGAAACACAGGCGATAGAGATCATTGAAGCGAAGCGTAAACGCGACGCTGAACGATTGATCAAGGTTTTTGAAGAAGACCCTGATGTGAAGATATTGAACGGCCGCTGGGGGCCCTACATTGAGTTTGGTAAGCTTAACCTCAAAATACCTAAAGATAAGGACCCTAATACCTTGACTTTTGAAGACTGCAAGGCACTGGCAGAAATAGCCGAAAAGGAACCTAAAAAACCGGGACGTTTTGGCGCTAAAAAAGCCGCTCCGGCAAAAGTAGCCCCTGCTAAAAAGAAACCTGCAGCTAAAAAAGCAGCTAAGAAAAAGTAATTTCTAGTTTATAAGTGTATATTTTGTATTAACATATAATAAAATATATGCTTTTTTGCGTATATATCATTAAACATAATTAATTTTACAGGTAGTATGCAGTTACAAACTGCGCCCTGTTATTTTTAAACTATTAGTTCAATTTAATAATATTTGCTTGCAAAGCTTTACACAACATTCCTCATGCTATAAAAAAGCATATCTTATTGCCTTAGTCCTTGCACTATTTTGTTTTAACAGCGTACATGCCCAATGTCCTGTGAATATTGATTTTGAAACGGGTACGTTTACCGGTTGGCAATGTTACGTTGGTAACACCACAAATCCCGGCGGAAAAAACGTAATTACAATGGGCGGCGTGGTAAACCCCAATAGCTCTCAACATGCCATAGTTCCTAAATCTTCATTAAAAGACTTATATGGAGGTTTTGCAATAACCCCACCCGATGGTAGTAAATATTGCATAAAATTAGGAAATAGCGGCACCGGCGCACAGGCAGAACGTGTAACGTACACATTTACTGTACCTCAAAATGCCGCCGATTATCAGATCACTTATCAATACGCTATTGTACTGGAAGATCCAAAGCACTCGGCTGATCAACAACCAAGGTTTACCGCCAAAGTTTTAGACATAGCCAGCAATACCTATATCACCTGCGGATCTTTTGATTATGTGGCAACTGCCAATTTACCCGGCTTTAAGCTCGGAACAGGCGATGTACTTTATAAAGACTGGACTCCGGTAACCCTAAGCCTTGCCGGTTACCAGGGAAAACAGATCAGGTTAGAATTTACAACTGCCGATTGTACAGCGGGCGGGCATTTTGGATATGCTTATATTGATGTACAAAGTAATTGCTCATCATTAGTTATGGGTACCGATTATTGCATCGGCTCAACAACCGCGGTACTTAACGGCCCCGCCGGTTTTGCAAAATACAAATGGTATAACGCGGATAAATCTGTGTTAATAGACTCTACCAGCCGTAGCCTGGTACTATCCCCCCCACCGCCCGATCTTACGCAATATGTATTGGATGTTTTCCCTTACGTGGGGTTTGGGTGTACTAATAGTGTTGTTGCTACCGTACATGCCCGGCCTGCCATTACGTTTAAAATTACCGATCCGCCGGGCAGTTGTACACAAACTACGGTTGATCTAACAGCCCCGGCAATTACAGCGGGTAGTGATGCAAACCTGATATACAGCTATTGGAGAGACTCCACAGCCACGGTTACCCTAACCAATCCCGAATCAGTTACGGCATCAGGTAAATATTATATACAGGCGGCTTCCCCTTCCGGCTGCTCAGAACTTATGCCCGTAAATGTATTTATTAATCAAATACCTAATTTCACGGTTACAAACCCTCCATTAAGCTGCCCGGGTACACCTACAGATATTACCCCGGCCGCATACGTTAAAACAGCATCGTACGCTTTAACTTACACGTATTGGAAAGACGCGAACGCTACCGTACCATTAACTAATGCAGCCCAGCTAACTGTTGCCGGTGTTTATTATATAAAAGGCACAAGCCAGTTAGGGTGTTCTGTTATCAAACCAATTACGTTAAGCTACTATTCACCGCCGGTATTAAATATAACCAACCCTACGCCGGTATGCTATCCGGGCACGGTTGATATTACACCTGCGTATATTACGCAAGGCAGCGACCCGAACCTGACTTTAACTTATTGGACAGATGCAAACGCTACTGTACCATTAAATAACCCAGCACAAGCCACTGTTACAACTTATTATATAAAAGGCACAAATCAGTTAGGTTGTTCTACTGTAAAACCGGTTACATTAAGCCATTATCCGTTACCGGTGTTAACTATTACAAACCCGCCACACGTATGTTACCCCGGCACAATTGATATTACACCTGCGGCTGTTACACAAGGAAGCGACCCGAACCTGACTTTAACTTACTGGAAAGATGCAAACGCCACCGTAGCGTTAACAGATCCGCCTACTGCTGTACCTGCAGGTATATATTATATAAAAGCAGTTAACAATAACGGTTGCCAGATTATTCAACCCGTTACCGCAGCCAATAACCCCTTACCTGTTTTGGTGGTAACCGACCCTCCTTTTGTTTGCATACCCGAAACTGTTGACATTACCAAAGCGGCCGTAACAGCAGGCAGCACCGATGTGGCAAAATACACCTACTGGAAAGATGCAGCCGCCACTACCCCTCTACCAAGCCCCACTGCTGTTGCAGATAGCGGTATTTATTATATTAAAGCAACAACATCATTTGGTTGTGAAGTGGTTAAGCCGGTATTGGTTACTGTACACAATTTGCCGGTAGTAATATTAACTGAGCCTCATAAAATATACAAGCCCGGCACAACAGATATTACTTTGGCTGCAATAACAAAAGGCAGTTCGCCGGATTTGAAGTTTACGTATTGGAAAGATGCTAACGGTACCATCCCATTGCCAAACTACAAGAATATTAACGACAATGGTACATACTATATAAAAGGAACCAACAAATACGGTTGTTATACCATTAAGCCTTTAGATGTAATTGTGGCCGACCTGCCCGATATTAAAGTACCAACAGCTTTTACGCCAACCCAGGGGACTAACAACAGGTTGTTTCCTTTCCTTATTGCGATTAAAAAGTTTACGATTTTCAAAATATATAACAAATGGGGTAACCTGGTATATCAAACTAACGACCTGAGTATTGATAAAGGTTGGGATGGCTTGTTTAAAGGCACTATGTTCCTTGAAACCTATACCTGGATGGCCGAAGGATACGATTATACAGACAACCTGGTTCACCGGTCGGGCAATACACTGCTATTAAAATGAGAAAGTGCTTTATTATAACGATGGTGGCCTGTTGCATTTGCGTTATCGCTAAAGCACAGGATCCTACATTTTCTCAATACTATGCTTCGCCTTTAAGTTATAACCCTGCAAACACCGGCTTTTTTGATGGTGACATGCGTGTGGGCCTTAACGAAAGGCAGCAATGGTGGAATGTAGGCTATAACTATAACAGCACCAGCGTTTTTATTGATACTAAATTGATGAAAGACCGCATTGATGAGTACGATGTATTCTCAATTGGTTTATCCGGCGTATTTGAACGATCTGTGGCCGGGGCGCTTCACAGTAATTATTTATCCTTTTCAACAGCATACCATAAAAGCCTTGACTACCAGGGTGCGCAAACGCTTGGTTTAGGCGTACAATTCAACTATACTGATAAATATCTGGATTACTCACAGCTATCATTTGCATCGCAATTTAATGGCAAAGGGTTCGACCTCTCTATGCCCGGTTCTACATTTGGCAACGCGGGCGGCAAAAGCCAGTACTTTGATTTAAATGCCGGTTTATTATACGCAGCGCATTTTGATAAAGCTAACTTCTATGCAGGAGCATCGCTGTACCATATCACCAAGCCTAACGAAACCGTTTACTATGCAGATGGGGCAATCGTACCCATGCGCATGGTTTTACACGGAGGCGGCGAGTTTATATTCAACGATGTATCATCAGTTTTATTTAGTGGCTATTATAACCAGCAGGCTGATGCAACTGATGCTATTTACGGTGCCGCGTACGGCTTGAAACTATACCCTAACAACGAAATATTAGGTTTATACGTTGGCCTGTGGCAACGCTTACACAATTCTTTTATCCCATATATCGGAGCAGATTACCGCAAGATAAGCATTGGGTTGGACTACGGGATACCCTCTTCCACCAGTTTTGGTTTTAGTCCGCAAACTTTCGAAGTATCTGTTATTTATAAATTAGGCTCAAACTCTTCAAAAGCTCCAATATGCCCAAGGTTTTAAATACATCATACAAAATACTTATTGTATTGAATATGCTTTTTATTGGGAATAGTACATTTGCCCAATACAGCACTAAACAGTTAATCAACGGAAATGTAAAAAGCGTTAAAACGGGTGATTTTTACACCTATAACCGTACCGGCGATAGTTACGAAAGCTTATCTATACTTACAGAACAAGTTGGAACAGGCACGGCTAAACCAACTTACACACTTGATTTTATATATACCAATAGTACCTCGGCCAAAGCAGCTAAAGTAGTTTTTTTATCAGCAGCAGATACAAGCTTAAACTTTTCTGCTCAGTTGATTGATAATGGCACCCAGTATATTGACAATCCTAAATTTCACTCCAACAAGTTCCATATTATACTGACGGACACCACAATGGCCACACTAAGTGAATTGAAGGTAAAAAGTATACTTTTATATGATATAAATGGTCAAATTTTGACAACTTTGGAGGTAAATAACCCGTCTTTTTTGTCGCAGCAATTTGCCAGCATTCAAAATGCAATAAAATTAAAACCTGCTCTCAAAAAAACGGTTAAAAAAAAGCCGTTAAAAAGAACAAGAGCAATTAATGAAAAAAGACCTTCCCGATAATACTGTTGAAGATATTGCCGTTGCCGTTGCACTGGAACGTGAAAATATTGAAAGCAAAATATGGTACGTTTACCTCATCAACCTGAAAAAGCAAGCTATAGATAATGTACTCATCACATCGCGGGGCTATGGCGAAAAAAATGGCGAACAGGTAAAAACCTCTACCCTGCGCCACATGTTCCCTGTTATATTAAGCGGTGGTTATACGTTAATTGAACCAATTGACGAAGAAACCTTCGGGCTAACCAATGAGTATTGGCTCAGCTACTATATTGATGGTCACATTTATGATAAGAAATTTATCTTTTTACCTGAAAGTATTGTAGACTCTAACTTTATTAAATTGCCGGTGCTAAATAAGCCCGGTGTGATGATATTGTAGAAAAGAGCATATCTATCCACCCACGGACAGATGTATCCGAATTATATGGCTTTCAACGATTGCTCAACAAACAAATTTTTGGATGTTGTAAAAGCAACCTGCCCCAGCTTTGAAATATCGGGATGATCATTTTCATATTTAAATTGCAGCAATTAAAGTGCCACATAACCTATTATACGGCAGCCTGATACATTAGGTTAAAACAAACTGACGATTTAGTTAGGATTTGGTACAGAAAACAGAATTTTGTTTTATTTTTAACCATGCTTGAACAGATAGACCTGCAAAATGTATTGGTTTTAGATATTGAAACTGTACCACAATACCCACAGTTTGATAAGGTACCGGACGGTTTACAAAAACTTTGGGCTGCCAAAACCCAATACCAGCGTAAAGATGAAACACCCGATGAGTTTTACGAGCGTGCGGGCATCTGGGCCGAGTTTGGTAAGATCATCTGTATATCGGTAGGTATATTTACTCCTGGAGATACTATAGGGCTGCGTATAAAATCCTTCGCCGACCATGATGAAACTGTTTTGCTGAAACAATTTTGCATCTTACTAAAGAAACAGCCTAAAACCTTGTTGTTGTGTGCCCACAATGGCAAAGAGTTTGATTTTCCGTACCTGTGCAGGCGCATGATGATCAATGGGATAGCTATACCCGATCAATTACAGATTGCCGGTAAAAAGCCCTGGGAAGTAGGCCACCTGGATACGATGGAACTTTGGAAGTTTGGCGATTATAAAAGCTACACCTCGTTAAACCTGCTTACCGAAATATTTAATATTCCCACCCCGAAAGACGATATAGATGGCAGCCAGGTTGGCCATGTATACTGGGTAGAGAACGCGCTTGAACGTATTTGTACCTATTGCCAAAAGGATGTGGTAGCCACGGCCCAATTACTCCGCAGGTTCAGGTATGAGGACTTGATATTGGATGAAAACATCACTTATGTGTAGGTGATTAGCCTTCCTCTCCCTCCCACTTGTTTACTACTGCCGTTGCCATTGCATTACCCAGTACGTTGGTTGCAGAACGGCCCATGTCTAATAACGGATCAATACCTATCAACAAGGCTAACCCAGCTTCAGGAATATTGAAAGTGGCTATAGTACCTGCAATTACTACTAATGATGCCCGTGGTACACCGGCTACACCCTTACTGGTGAGCATCAGTATCAGCAACATGGTAAGTTGCTGGCCCATTGGTAAATGAATATTATAAGCTTGCGCGATGAATAGTGAAGCGAAGGTCATATACATCATAGAGCCATCCAGGTTAAAGGAATACCCTAAAGGCAATACAAAACTTACTATCTTATCCTTACAGCCAAAACGCTCTAATTCAATCAATACACGGGGGTAAGCTGCTTCGCTGGTTGAGGTACTGAAAGCAATGATCATGGCGTCTTTTATGCTGCTTACCAAGGTAAAGGCACGCTTTTTCAGGAACACATAACCCGCGAATATGATGATAAGCCACAGGATCAATAAGCCCGAATAAAACTCGCCAATAAACACCGCATATGTTGATATGATACCCAACCCTTGTTTAGCTACAATGGCTGTAATGGCGCCAAATACTGCAAATGGGGCCAACTTCATTACGTAGTTGGTGATTTTCATGATCACATGGGCAATGGCATCCATGGCCTTGATAATGATCTTACCCTGCTCTCCAACGGCTGCAGTTGCAATACCGAAGAATATCGCGAACACCACGATCTGCAGTATCTCATTATTCGCCATCGACTCGATAAAGCTGCGCGGAACAACATGGCCGACAAAATCCCGTAAGGATAAAGCTGACTTTTTAATATCCGTACCTAAATGGCTATCGGGCAAAGGGATATTCATATGGCTGCCGGGTTGGTAAATATTAACCAGTAGCATACCCAACAGCAACGAAACCAGCGTAGCGGTGATAAACCAAAGCATAGTTTTACCGCCAATACGCCCTACCGCGCTGATATCGCCAACCTTGGCAACCCCAACTACCAGTGTGGTAAACACCAATGGCGCTACTATCATTTTTATCAGGCGCAAAAATATATCACTGATGATGGTAAAACCTTCAAGTTTATCCTCACGTTTACCGTCTGCTTCTTTTTTAAGTTTTTGCTGTGCCGCCTTCTCTGTTTTAAGCGCTTTGTATTGGGCTACCGTAGTATCTTTTAAAGATATTATTTGATTATCCAAACTCCGGATGGTTGTTTCAGCTGCGGCTATCTTATCATTAAAGGGCTTAATGATGGTTATATTGTAAACGTAACCGGCAATAACGCCGGCAACCAATGCCACGAAAATATAAAGGGTTAGTTTGTTTTTGGTCATGTTAATTTTGAAAGTACTAAAATATAACAAAATTTCAATTCGACGTGTTTAGTGGGTATGAATCGTTCAAAGCCGGGGATATTAGCAAGGTTGAAAAATTTCCTGACAAATTCATCTTCCCACATGAGCGATAATCACTATTTTGCTGAAATTAATATGAGCATTAAACAATACAGCCTGCAGGAGATAAAAAAAGAGCTTGCCCAGCTTAACGATAAGCAAGCCATTGAGCTTTGCCTGCGCATGGCCCGTTATAAAAAAGAGAACAAAGAACTGCTGGCTTATTTACTCTTCGATGCTGATGATGAGCTAGCTTTCGCTGAGAACTTTAAGCATGATATTGGGCTGGCTATGAGCCAGGTACCATCGCATAGCTATACCGCTACCAAAGCCTTGCGCAAAACATTAAAGCTCATTAATAAGTACATCAAATTTACAGGATCAAAACAGGTTGAGGTTGAATTACTGCTCTCCTTTTGTCGGAACTATGTGGAGTATATTGACAGGCGCACATCGCACAAACCACTACGCCTTATCCTGGTAAAACAACTCGAAAAAACAAAGAAAGCCATTGTAAAATTGCATGAAGACTTGCAGTTTGACTATAACCAGGAGTTTGACACATTGGTTGATGAAGCCGTTGCCCGCCTGCCCTGGTTGTATAAACACGATTTAATACTGTAACATTTGTTATATTAGTGCATCTAAAATTTAAAAAACATCTGCTAAGTGGCCAAAGAGGAGCTCTTTAAAAAGGTATTCGAAGCTAATTCAAAAAAGATATTCCATTTATGCTATGGTTATACCGGCGATGATGATGCCGCTAACGACCTGCTACAGGAAACTTTTTTGAAAGTGTGGCAAAACCTGGATAAGTTTAGAAATCAGGCCATGATATCTACCTGGATATACCGTATCGCCGTTAATACATGTTTAACTTACCTGCGATCGGAAAAGCGACAGGGTAAAGAAGAGATTACACCATTACTGGCCGAAACAAAGCAAGAGGAATTTAGTGAGAAGAATGAGCAGGTAGCCTTGTTATACAAGTGCATATCTAAATTGGAAGAATCAGAAAGAATTATCATTACCATGGTGTTAGATGAACTGCCCTACCCCGAGATAGCAGACATATCCGGCATATCCGAAGGCAATCTGCGGGTTAAAATATATCGTATCAAACAAAAGTTAACCGACTTATACAACCACTATGAAAGACTTTGAGCATATCATGTCGGTATGGCAGGCACAGCCTGTTAACGACCAGCTTTCGGTGGATGAGGCACTGAAACAAGTGAAGAAAGGGATAAGCGGCCTTAGCCGTAAGCTGATGTGGGGAATTGTTGCGATGATAGTTGCCTTAGTGAACAGCTTTGCAGTATTGTTTTTCTCGGTATTTCAATCGTGGGTAACGTACGTTGGCCTGTTTATTATGGTGCTAACTATGTTATTATATGTGCTGATGATGATAAGGGATTACCGCATCATCCACAAACGCGATGCTACAAGCAGTCCTACCGAATACCTCGAAGACTTAAAACAATACCAAAAAAATCGCGCCAGGTTGTATGGTAACCTGTATTATACTTACGTGATGCTGCTAAGCGTAGGGTTAACACTTTACTTTTTAGAAGTACTGCAAGATGCAACTATCATTGGTAAAATAGTAGTTTATACCTTAACGCTAAGCTGGTTCCTGATATGTACGTTCTATCTCAAACAACGCATCGTTAAAAGCGAAGAAGAGAAGATCAACCTGATAGTTGAAAGATTGGAAAGGTTGAAAGGGCAGTTTGAAATTTGACCTCAAAA
>NZ_JAHXPQ010000009.1 GCF_019391655.1 Mucilaginibacter rivuli
ATACAGGGCGGCGGGTCAATCCTCGGGCTTCTCCTTCGCATCTGCCATGCGGACGATGCGGGGGTTGAATTGGGCGAGCACTTCTACCAGGCCGGCTTGCGCGGCCATTACGGTATGGATGTCTTTGTAGGCCATGGGCGCCTCGTCAACGTCGCTGCCCATCAGGGTAATGCGCTTGTCGATAAGGTTGGCGGCAATGGCGGCCTTATCCAGCGTTTTGAAGGCGGCACTACGGCTCATCAGTCGGCCCGCGCCGTGGCTTGCCGAGTTGATGCTGCTGGCATCGCCCTTACCGCGCACTACAAAACCGGGTGTGCTCATGCTGCCGGGGATGATGCCCAGCACGCCTTCGCCGGCCGGGGTAGCGCCTTTGCGGTGTACCATTACTTCGGTGCCGTCGGCAAGGTGCTCGCGCCAGGCAAAGTTGTGGTGGTTTTCGATCCGCATGGCGGGCTGCAGGCCAAGGGCACGGGCTATTTTGTTGTGTATCTCGTGGTGGTTGGCACTGGCGTACTCGCCGGCAAGGTTCATGGCTATCCAGTACTCCTGGCCCTCGTCTTTGTCGAGGTCGAGCCAGGCCAAATGTTTGGCTTCGGCAGGGAGTTTGGTTTTGCTCATGGCTATACGGCTGTAATGGTCGGCCACCGAGCCACCAAAACCACGGGAGCCCGAGTGCGACAGCAAAGCCAGGTAGTTACCCGCCGGGATGTTGGGTAGGGCGCCTTCGGCAATGGTTAGTTCGCCCCACTCTACAAAGTGGTTGCCGGTGCCGCTGGTACCGAGCTGGGCGTAAGCCTTATCCTTGAGCGAGCGGATGACCTTGGTTTCGCCCCAGGTTTTACTATCGAACAGGGAGCTATCAAAGTAGCTTTTGGTGGTGCATCCCATACCGAAATAGGTATTATCCAGCAACAGCTGTTGCAACTTGTCGGTTTGGGTATCTATCATCGCGGCAGGCAGATCGAAAATGCTGAGGCACATACGGCAGGCAATATCCACACCCACCGCGAAGGGGATGATGGTATTGGCCGTGGTAGCCAGCACGCCGCCAATGGGCAGGCCGTAACCCTGGTGAGCATCGGGCATCAAAGCGCCGGCAACAGCTATGGGCAGCTGTATGGCGGTACGCATCTGGGCAAGGGCGCCAACTTCGATATGCTCCAATCCCCATACGGGGAAATGGGCGATCTCCTGCTTGAGCGCGAAGGTGCTGCGTTCCTGCTTGACGAAGCGGCCCTCTTTACGGAGGTTGATGACGCTTTCGGCCAGGTTTTTAAACTTGCCGCCTTTTTTGAGGGCGTAGGGCATAGGGTCGGCAATGAGAGCTTCGAGGTTGGCGAGGATGGCAGGTTTATCCATTACGCCGTGCTTGAGCAGTCCGTTAGCCACGCGGCTAAAGCTGACGAGTATCTCGACGTCGTTGATGCCGAGGGCTTGAGTTCGTTGTTGGTTATTTTTTCCTTTTCCATAGGATGGTTGAATTGATATAATGATACAAAGAAATATGGTATGTGCGCAGTGTATTTGCGCAGTGGGAAATAATTTTTAATTTCGGATGTCGGATGTTCGATTTCGGATTTAAAAAATGGAAAGTCTCGAAATCACAAACAAATCCGATATCGTAATTCGTAAATCCGACATCAAACCATGCCTGTTAACCGCAATGCACTAATCCGCTACCGTACCATTGACCAGTGCCTGCAAAACCGTCGCCGGAAGTGGACGCTGGATGATCTGATAGATGCCTGCAGTGATGCCATTTATGAATACCAGGGGATAGATACCGGCGTGAGCCGTCGCACTGTACAGGCCGATATGGAAATGATGCGCAGCAATAAACTGGGTTATGAGGCGCCCATTGTGGTGGTAGATAAGAAATACTACATCTACAGCGACAAGAATTACAGCATTACCAATAGTCCGCTGAACCAGCAGGATATGCAGGTACTGAGCGAGGTATCGGGCTTGTTGAAGCAGTTTAAGGGTTTTAACCACTTTACGGACCTGAACGAGATGGTGAGCAAGCTGGAGGATAAGATATACAGCCAGAAAACACAAAGCACACCTGTGATCGACTTTGAGAAGAACGATAATCTGAAAGGGTTGGAATGGATAGAGGTGATCCGTAAGGCAATTGTGGCGAAGAAAACGATTTACATTACTTATCAATCCTTCAAAGCCAGAGAAGCCAGCACGTTTTGCTTTAGCGGATACCTGCTTAAGGAATACCGAAACCGCTGGTTTGTTTTAGGGATGCAGCACAAGCGCAATGCGCACATTATGAATTTGGCCCTGGACAGGATACATGCCGTAGAAGAGCACGATGAACCTTACCGGGAGAATACTGAGCTTAACCTGGCTACTTATTATGATAATTGCATCGGGGTAACCAAATCTCCCGGCCAGCGCGACTGTGAGGTGGTGTTCTGGATAGATGCGGCTAATGCGCCCTATGTGGTAACCAAGCCTTTGCACCATACCCAAAAGCTGTTGAGTGAAGATGAGACCGGTAAGATATTCAGCATTAAAGTAATACTGAATTTTGAGTTGGAGCGAGAATTATTAGGCTTTGGGGCCAAAATGAGGGTACTTGGGCCAAGAGTATTGGTAAAGCAGATAAAGGCGCAATTGAAACAAACATTGGAACAATACGATGCCATAAATACCATCACCTATAATGGTGATGGTTGATCATGTACAGATATAGCGGTTCAATTAAATAAGTTAGTCACTTGAAATCATTCATTAAACAGGTTCAGCCAGTAAGGGCGCTATTGCAGCTTAACCAAAGCTTTTGCTAACAAGTGGGCATCAAAAGGTGTAAATGTGAACGGCATTGCACCCGGCTATATCGCGACAGGCAATACCGACGCGTTACACGCTGATCCGGACAGGAGCAAATCGATATTGGATCGAATAACCGCCGGCCGTTGGGGTGAAGTAGAAAATTGAATTAACTTATTGGAAATACATTAATTGGGTGAGTGCCTCAACTTAATAAGATTATATACTGAATATTGATTATGACGCGACTACTTATTGATGAAAAGTTAAATATATATAAATAAGGATACATTGTTTATTTTGATCGACACGCTAAAAAATGACAATCCAAAAATGTCATTAGGATCATAATATTTAACATGTAATAAAATATTTATAGAAATTTGTTTTTATTATTTATAAACCTAATATTTACATAACTTAAAGATTGTGCAATATATTTTTTGAGTTTGTTGAAGACTGCTTTCCCCAGGTCAGACACAGGTTTTCCTTTTCCATAGGTCCTTATTATTAACATGAAAAAAACATTCATACTGGCATTGCTAATGCCTTGTTATTTCCCAGGTAAAAGCTCAGTATAATACTGAAGTTGTTTCTAACCCATCTATACCATTATATATTTATTTGGGTAGTTTACCTGAAAGTTCAGCAGGTAATTTACATAAGTTAAAAGTTGATGTATTAGGGGGAGCATGGGAGTCATTCTCTACCGGAGAAACTACGTTTTATATATCCAATAGAAACGGTTTAAAAATAGATCAAACTACGATGGGCAGTACCAGTGCAGGCCGGTACTCCCTACATGCTTATACCAACTCGGGTAACGGTATGGATTTTTATTTATTAACAAATAACTATACGGCAATAGCGGTAAAATCATGTATGCTGGGTGGTGGCAATGCAACTCAGCTTATTACAAATACATATTCTGCAAATGCCCCGAGCGGCGTTACCGAAATTACACCCTTAACAATCAATCCCATATTGATCACTAATGAATTAGGTAATATTGGGATAAATACAGCTTTGCCGATAGATAAGTTTGACATAACCGGATCAACCGGAGGTAATCCCGGGCATGTGGTTTTTGGTGATGGAAATGTGTATACACCATACATGAAATTTTTTAAATGGGCAGGCAGTGGTAACATTTACCTGCAAACAACCATAGCAAACAGCCTTGATGTGAATGGCGGATTTTCTTTCCAAACAGGCAGCGGGGGCAATGTTATAGGCAGTGATGCTCAAACAACACGAATGGTAATAACACAGCCCGGTAATGTGGGAATTGGCACAATAGCACCCGGGTTAAAGTTCCATACCGATGGAGCAACCGGTTTTCCGGCAAGCTCAGGGACAACACAAACAGGTGTAATGCGGTTAGGTGTTACCGGCGGATATGGTTCAGTACTTGATTTTGGTTCTAATGGTGTTTTAGGACAGGGGTGGATACAGTCGACAGACAGAAGTAATTTGGCTTTAAATTACCCCCTACTGCTAAATCCGAATGGAGGCAATGTAGGCATCGGGACTAACAACCCCGGCGCAGGTCTTCAGGTTCAAAAAACATCCCAACTACAGCCTGCTATAATGATCGGCGGGGCATTTTCAAATGGTCCCCGGCTGCAGGTATATGGGCTGGATGCCGATTCGCAAGCATATATGGGCTTAGGCACGGATATGGGCGGAGGGCCTTATGAACACAGTGTTTACTTTCCCACAGGTCCTTCCTGGGGCCCTGGTAAATTAACTTTTGGTGATTATAATGGCTCACAGTATAATACCAGGATTACCTTATTGCAAAATGGCAATTTAGGTATCGGTGCAACGGGGCCCAATGTTAAATTGCAGGTGAACTCTAATAATAGCGGCACTGGTTATAACGATTGGATTACAGCAAATTTTGGTGCGGCGTCAGGAGACCGGCTTGTAGTTGGATTACTAGACGGAACAGCAACAATAGGCGCACATAATAACACACTCACTGCCTGGTCGGATATTTCAATAAATCCCTTCGGTGGACGGGTAGGCATTGGCACAAAAACGCCAAATGCCAATCTTGAGGTAAATACAAACACAATAATGGGTACGGGAGGCGATAAGTTTAATACCGCCCTCACCTTAATAAAAAACGGAGACGCCTATGGTATAGATTATCCTGCACTGGTAATAAAGCATAGCGGCAGCGGAGTGAATAGCTACGGCAACCCGGGGAGTGATAATGGTATTATTCAGATAACAGGATTTAATACCGGCGTATCAAACAAAGCTATTAACTCTAATAACAACTTTTATGTATTTACAAACGGTACGGTGGCTGTAAATGCAAGCCGTGTACCCACCGGCTATAATTTCGCAGTAGGTGGTAACGCCATAGCCGAGCAAATGACCGTTATGTTACAGGCCGATTGGCCCGATTATGTTTTCGAAAAGGATTATGCCTTAATACCGCTAAAAGAATTGGGCGACTATGTAAACAAAAACCATCACCTCCCCGAAATCCCATTGGCTGCCGAAGTTAAAAAAGACGGCCTGAACCTGGGTGAGATCAATGGCCTGCTGGTTAAAAAAGTGGAGGAGCTGACCTTGTACCTGATCGAAAAGGAAAAAGAGATCAGGGAATTAAAAGCATCACAGGAAGAACGGCTAAAAAAGCTGGAGCAGCGCTTAGAACTTTTGGAGAAACAATAACGTAAAAAACGGCAACCTATCCACCTTATGAAAAAACTTTGGCTCAGCTTCCTATCAGGATTAATTTTCCTGAATTTTTCTTATGCTCAAAATACGGATCCATGGCCGTCAACCGGTCCGGTTGGCATAGGTACAACCAGCCCGGCATCAGGTCTTATGCTGGATGTTATTGGCAATGGTAGTTTCTCGGGCGCTTTATCATTGGGAGTAGGCGGAGCAGCAACAAATATTTTTCAGCAAACGCTGGCTCATAACTATTACGGAATTTCGGGTGTAAGCTATCCGGGTCAATTCAGGTGGTACGCATCTCCTAACAATTCGTTATATAAAGACAATGCCTTATTTCAATTACGCTCGTGGGATGCGGGAACAAATACAGAAAATACGATGGCCACTTTTACAGGTGGTGGAAACTTTGGTATTGGCACACTGCCTACAGGTGGCCGGTTACATGTGCTTGGTGCCGCGGGCCTTTCGCCGATTTACCTTGCAGGCGAAACTGTTGAGGGTGAATTTTTAACCGCAACAAAATCAAATGGTGCTTATGCTACCCACTTCTACACTTCGGGCGGTAATAACGCGACAGATCAAGCCCTGAGAGTAGGAAATGCTCAAGGTAACGCATTATTTACGGCATTATATAATGGGAATTTTGGCATTGGTACAACCACTCCTGCCACAATGTTGCATGTTACAGGAGGGGGGAGTGCTTATGGTAATATACTTACTAATGTAACACCAAGTCTTTACTCGAACGGTAATGCAAGTGGATTGGGATATGGATTGCTCAGTAATACCACATTTGCTAATCAGGGAGCATGGTCAGATATTGGTTTAGTACAGCAAACATCAAATGCAAATGATATTGCTGCCGGAGTACATCTGGCCATTTACGGATGGTACCAAAATAGCGGAACATCATTGCCAATATCATTAGGTGGCGGGTACGCGGGTATGACCCCATCGGTTTACATTGCATCGGGCGATGCTTACGGAAATGGCAATGTAGGTATTGGAACGATCATATTTGACTCCCCCCCGCTACCGCAAGCGTCCCCGCTTGTGGTAAACATGCTAAGTAGCGAGTAGGTTAGTAGGACTATAGTTAACATTAAACCAATGAGCCGCAACTATAAATTTCATAACCCGGAAGGTTTATATTTTGTAAGTTTTGCTACGGTTTTTTGGGTTGATGTATTTGTAAGGCGCATATATTTTGATTGCCTTACAGATAACCTGAATTATTGTGTTAAGGAGAAAGGGATGGAAATTTATTCATGGTGCATAATGCCGAGCCACGTGCATTTGGTTTTCAGGTCAAACTTAATTAAACCGGATGAACTGATAGGAGGTTTTAAATCTGTCACATCAAGAAAATTGATAGCTTTGATCGAAGAGAATATGCAGGAAAGCCGGCGTGAGTGGTTATTAAATTCGTTCAAAAAAGCAGGTGCAGCAAATTCAAATAATACTAAAAATCAGTTTTGGCAGCAGCATAATAAACCTATTGAATTATGGAGTGCAGCAGTGATACAACAGAAAATAGATTACATTCATAATAACCCGTTAATAGCCGGTTTTGTTGAAAATGATTATGAATATTTATACAGCAGTGCAAGGGACTATTGCGGTACAAAAGGATTTGTTGATGTTTTAACTGCCTAATTATTACTTGCCTCAGTCCACAAGCGGGGACGCTTGCGGTAGCGAGGGGTAGTGCACTAAAACTGTTGGTATTTATTTACCGCCCCCGTGCTGGCGCACGCGTGCCGCGTGTGAAATAGTTGGTCAACTATGCAGCAGGAGTTTTTTATATCATAAACTCAAAAGCTCATATTTAAACAATGAGTAACTCATCAGAATTCAGAAGCCCCAAAAAATTTCTTACAATTCCCCCTTCCCGCCGGCGGAGGCACCAACAGGTTTTACTTATATTAACTTTATGTTTTACCGGGCGACAGAAAAGTAATAAGACTTATTGAAAAGAAGAATATCACTTAACAATAAGGTAATAGCTATCTGTTTTATTTGTAATAAACTTAAAACATGGCACAATTACCTTCCAATCCGGAAACTATCGTGAGTGCAGTATTTGCACTTTATATGAAAAACATATCCCTTACAATTTTGGCTTTGGTAATTGCCTCGCAGTTATTTGCTCAACAGCACAAAACTGAAAATGTAGTAATAGTAACGCTTGATGGCTTTCGCTGGCAGGAAGTTTACCGCGGTGCTGATTCTGCCCTGGTAAACTCAAAGTATACCCAGGATAAGCAAGCGACACGCACAAAATATTGGGCAAAAACTGCTGCTGAGCGCAGGTTGCTGCTAACTCCTTTCTTTTGGTCGGCGCTGGTAAAGCAAGGCCAGTTTTATGGTAACAGGGATTTGGGTAGTAAAGATGAGGTGGCCAACCCGTTTCACTTTTCATACCCGGGTTATAATGAAATAGTGACCGGCTTTGCCGACCCGAGGATGAATACCAACGATGCAATTACTAACCCTAATATGAACCTGTTTGAGTTTTTAAATAAACAAAAAGGCTTTGAAAATAAGGTTGCCGCATTTGCATCGTGGGAAAGATTCCATCAAATATTTAATGTGGAACGCTCGGGCTTGTTGGTTAATTACGGGTATAAAAACCTGGATGTGCCGGGTATTAATGCACGCTTAGCGTATTTAAATGAAATACAATGCAAAGCGCCGCATTACCTTGGCGACTCAACCCGTATTGATTTTTTAACCTGCGAATTTGGAAAGGAATATATGAAGCAGTTTAAACCGCGTGCATTGTATATAGGCCTTGATGAGGTTGACGATATGGCGCATGACGGTAATTACCAGTATTATCTGGATCGTATACACCAACAGGACGAATTTATTAAACAGTTGTGGGAATACATCCAATCAGACCCTTTCTATAAAAACAAAACTACACTTTTAATTACCTGCGACCATGGCAGAGGCGATACAAGTATAGAAGCATGGCGTGATCATGGTGCCAAAGTAGTGCACTCTGAACAAACATGGTTTGCCATAGTAGGGCCCGATACACCTGCAGGTGGCGAAATGACGAATAGCACTACAACCTATCATAAGCAATTAGCCCAAACCATATCAAAACTGTTGGGGTTTGATTTTAAAGCTGCTGCCGGGCACGAAGTTGGCGACCCTATAGCTACGGTTACCAAACCCTGACCTGGAAAAAGGTAAGCAACAAGTAATAATTGCTATTTAAGGGAGTTTACCCAAACCTGTAACGTGTTTTATCCCATTGGTAATAAAAACTGAAAGCTACTACCTTCGCCCATTTCGCTGTGTACGCTTATTTTACCTTGCTGGGCCTCAATAAAATCTTTGGCTATGGCCAGGCCCAAACCCGTGCCCGATTGATCTGCGCTGGCACCGGGGATCTTAAAGTAGCGGTCGAATATTTTGGAGAGGTATTTTTGTTCGATACCCTGGCCATGGTCGGTAACGGTGAAGGTAATGGTATCCCCCTTGTTTTTACTCACCAATAGTTCAACAGTTGTTCCCTCGCGGCTGTACTTTATCGCGTTTGATAGCAGGTTGATCAATACCCATGTCGATTTATCCAGATCAGCACGAACATTGGGCAGGTTGTCATCACATTTAATGCTGATGCTTACCTGGCGTTGGTCGGCAATAAATTTAACGGCTTTAACCGCATAGTCTACTATGTTTTTGGGATGGGTGCTGCCAAAGTTGAGTTGTATTTTACCGGTTTCTAACTGGCCCATATCCAACAATTCGCCGGTGATGAGGAGTAACCGTTTGGTATCATCCTCAATGTTTTCTAACAGGGCACGTTGCTCGGTGTTTACTTCGCCAACGCGGTTATCTTCCAACAGTTTCAGGCTCATTTTAATGGACGATATAGGCGTTTTTAACTCGTGCGATATGGTAGCTATAAAATTGGTTTTGGCTTCATCCAATTGCTGAAACTCGGTAATGTTTTTCAGGATGATCACCTTACCTATAAATTTATCCTCATTTGTTACCTCCAAAACTTCTTTGGTAAAATAACTTTCCTGATCATCGGCATATATCTTCATCTTTTTGTTTTCGGTAATGAGCATATTGCGCAGCAGGTCGTTCTCATCGGCAATGTGTGGTGCAAATTGGCCAACTAATTTATCCTCGGGCAAACCAATCAGGTTACAAGCCACCTCATTCACAAAAATGATAATTTGTTTATCATCAAAGCCTATTAAAGCATCATGCATTGCATTGATGATGGTTTCAATACGCCTTTTCTCGAACAGTATATTCGCCAGGTTACTGGTTTCATACTCGCTTAATTTTTTAGCCATCTGGTTAAAGGCGGTTGACAATTCGCCATACTCGTCGTCCGAATTAAACATTAGCCTCTTGCTGTAGTTTTTATTGGCTATCTGCAAAATGCTTTGGGTTAATTCGCGAATTGGTGTAGCGATATATCCCGGAAAGTTGATCATAAATGTAAAGCCTATCAAAAAACAAAACGAACCCAACAAACCGATAATGATCAAAGCACGGCTCGAAGTATCGGCAGCCTTTTTATCTTTTTGCTGGATGGCGTTCATGTTCATCGTCATGATACCGCTAATGGCATCGCGCATTTTTATACTAAGGGCTTGTTGTGCAGCCGGGTTTACCTGCGCGGTTTGGTATTGATTAAAGAACTGTTGCAGCGAGTCGGTAAGTTCTTTTTCACCTTTTTCGGTAATGTTATGTTCCTGTTGCGTCAGGTTAGTTTGAATGTCTTTTAAGCGGTTGGGTTTTAAAGCCGGCGGGGCATCCAGCAAGCTGCTGATGTTTTTGGTATAAACGAGGGTACGGTAATTATCCTTCAGGATAGCACGCGAATCGTTGGATAGCTGTTGCAGGTAATACACCGCAAAGCCCGAACATAGTAGCGCCAGTAAAAACAAAAAACTGATACCGGTGCGGAGTTTATTTTTAATGCTCATGGTTATGATAGGATTACAATATCAATAGGTGTTTTGGCTATTTTGTTAAGTAGTTGGGTAAATACGGCTGTTTTTAAAACCAACTGGTAAAACTTGAATTGCGGCGTGCCAATACAAATGGTGGTAATGTTGTATTGCTCGGCGGTAGCCCAAATGGTTTTGGCAATGTTGTTACTTTTAACTTTAAGCAGCTCGGCGCCCAACTCGGTAGCCAGTTTAAAATTGTTGATGAGGTAGCGCTGTGATGCCAGGTTGATCTTATCGCTGCTCTCATTATCGGTTTGCACATATAGCACATACCATTTGGAGCGATAGTACGATGCCAGCCTTGCAGTTTTACGGATGATGACCTTTGCTGAAGTATCATTAGTGCTGATGCAGGCCAAAAAAAGTTCCGGCCTCAGTTTGATATTTTGCGGTACTTCGATGGATATTTTACGCTCCACCTGGTGGGCTACTTCTTTCAAAGCCAGTTCGCGCAATTGCAAAATACGCTCCCACTGGAAAAAGTTGTTGAGTGCCAATGGCACCTTTTTAGCATCGTATATTTTACCTGCCTTTAGGCGGTCTATCAGTTCATCTGCCGTAAGGTCAATATTTACAACCTCGTCGGCCAGTTCGAGGATGCGGTCGGGTACGCGTTCTTTTATGGCTACGCCGGTTATCTTTTCTACCTCTTCGTTCAGGCTCTCAATATGTTGGATGTTAATGGCGCTGATCACATTAATACCTGCATTCAATAGCGCTATCACATCTTGCCAGCGTTTTTCATTGGTGCTGCCTTCAATGTTGGTATGGGCAAGCTCGTCAACTATCACAACTTCGGGATGGATGTTGATGATGGCTTTCAGATCCATTTCTTCTAACTCTTTCCCCTTGTAAAACAACTTACGGCGGGCAATCACAGGCAAGCCCTGCAATTGCGCTTCAGTCTCAACACGCTTATGTGTTTCAACATAGCCTATCTTCACATCGATATTGTTGCGTAGCAAAGCCTGTGCTTCTAACAGCATGCGGTAAGTTTTACCTACACCGGCGCTCATGCCAATGTATATTTTAAACTTACCCCGTTTTGATCGTTTGATCAGTTCGAGAAAATGCTCAACCGACCGTTCTTTAGGATCATCCATATCTGTTTATTTGTGGCTCATTTTAAACTGATGATAGGGGATGTTGCCACCCCCTATACATCATGAACCGATAACTCACTTATCAATCAACATCAAACAAACTATAATTCAACGTTAATCTGTTCATACTCTTTGCTACTTATTTCCTCAATTGATCCAAAGCCACATTCAGCTTTAGTACGTTTATTTTTGATGGGCCGAACACACCCCATAAAGGCTGCTCGGTATGCGCGTTAACCAAAGCAGCAACTTTATCAGCAGATAGGTTGCGTATTTTAGCGATACGTGCGATCTGAACCTTTGCACCTTCGGGCGATAGATCGGGATCTAAACCACTACCTGATGCGGTAACCAACTCCGCCGGAATTTGCGCCCGTGTTACATCCGGGTTATGCTTTAAAAAGTTTTGAATACGGCCTTCAACATCCTTTAAGTAATCGGGGTTGTTGGGGCCTTTGTTCGATCCGGCAGAACCGTCGGCGGCATAATTAACAGCCGACGGGCGCGACCAGAAGTACTCGTCTTTAGTAAACTTTTGGCCAACATTAGCAAAGCCAACTACCTTACCATTTACCTTGATCTCTTGGCCATCGCCACCACCGGGGGTTAACTTACCGATAGCCGAAATAAGCAAAGGATATACACCACCTGCCAATACGATAAGTATAAGGGTGAGTTTTAATGATTGAAAAAAATGCGTTTTCATTTTCTGAATATTTAGATATTGATATTTTGCCGGGTTTATATACGGGCACATCACAATACGTTTAATTAAATTAATGTACCTACAACCAGATCTATCAGTTTGATGCCGATGAACGGAATGATGACCCCGCCAAGGCCATAAATAAACAGGTTGCGGCGTAACAAGGCGCTTGCACCTATAGGTTTATAGGCTACACCGCGCAAAGCCAATGGTATCAGTAACGGAATAATAATGGCATTGAATATCACTGCCGAAAGGATAGCCGATTGCGGGCTGTGCAGGGCCATGATATTCAAAGTTTTTAACGCTGGAATTGACACCATAAACAACGCCGGAACAATGGCGAAATACTTAGCCACATCATTAGCGATAGAGAAGGTGGTGAGTGTACCGCGTGTCATCAGTAACTGCTTGCCTATCTCCACAATCTCGATCAGTTTGGTTGGGTCGTTATCCAGGTCAACCATATTACCGGCTTCTTTGGCGGCTTGGGTACCGCTGTTCATGGCTACGCCAACATCGGCCTGGGCCAGGGCTGGGGCATCGTTGGTTCCGTCGCCCATCATGGCTACAAGTTTGCCGCCTTGCTGCTCTTTTTTTATGTAGTTCATTTTATCTTCGGGCTTAGCTTCGGCAATAAAATCATCAACACCGGCCTTTTCGGCAATAAATTTCGCGGTAAGTGGGTTATCGCCGGTTACCATTACGGTTTTAACCCCCATTTTGCGCAGGCGCTCAAAACGCTCGGCTATGCCGGGTTTAATAATATCCTGCAATTCTATCACACCTAATATCTGTTCATTTTCGGATACCACTAATGGCGTACCTCCGTTTGATGAGATATTACGTACCTGCTCTTCAGTTTCGGCAGGGAATAGGTTGCCTGCTTTTTTAGCGATGTTGCGAATGGAATCGAAAGCACCTTTACGGATGCGCAGGCCATCAGGCGTATCTAATCCGCTCGAGCGGGTTTCGGCAGTAAATTTGATAAACACCGAATCTTTTGGTGCTTTGATAGCTGCCATCCCGATAGACTGCTCGGCAAGTTCAACAATCGATTTACCTTCGGGAGTTTCATCAGCCAGCGAGCTTAAAATGCAGGCTTTTGTAAAGGCGTTCACATCAACACCATTAGCCGGGTAAAAGTTGGTGGCTTTACGGTTGCCGATGGTGATGGTGCCGGTTTTATCCAGCAAAAGCGTATCCAGATCGCCTGCAGTTTCAACCGCCCTGCCCGATTTGGTGATCACGTTTGCGCGCAAAGCCCTGTCCATACCCGCAATACCAATGGCCGATAACAGGCCACCGATTGTAGTTGGTATCAAACACACAAATAAAGAAATGAAAGCGGCTATGGTGATAGGCGTGTTTGCATATTGGGCAAAGGGTTGCAGGGTAACGCATACAATAACGAAGATGAGCGTAAAGCCTGCCAGAAGGATGGTCAACGCTATTTCGTTCGGGGTTTTTTGGCGCGATGCACCTTCAACCAATGCGATCATCTTATCCAAAAAGCTTTCGCCGGGTTGGGTGGTTACCATTACTTTTATCTTGTCGGATAAGACTTTGGTGCCACCTGTTACCGATGATTTATCGCCACCCGACTCCCGGATAACCGGGGCAGACTCGCCGGTAATGGCCGATTCATCTATCGTAGCTATACCTTCAATGATCTCGCCATCGGTAGGGATATTATCACCCGTTTCGCAGATAAACACATCGCCTTTTTTTAGTTGTGATGACATTACCTTTTCTTCCCTGCCGTTAACCAGTAAGCGTGCAGGTGTTTCTTCGCGGGTTTTGCGCAAGCTTTCGGCTTGTGCCTTGCCACGTGCTTCGGCAATGGCCTCGGCAAAATTAGCGAAGAGTACAGTTAACAGCAGCACCATAAAAATGGTGAAGTTATAACCAAAGTGGCCCTGGCTGCCATTTGATAGCGAGTATATGGTAACGATGGCCATTACCGCAGTGCCTATCTCTACCGTAAACATTACGGGGTTGCGCACCAATATGCGGGGATCAAGTTTGATGAGCGATTGCTTTAGCGCATCTTTCACCTGGTCGCCCTGGAATAATGTATTTGAGGTTGATTTCATTGTCTTATTTATTTAATAGAAACGTGTTCGGCAATTGGGCCGAGCGCCAGTGCAGGGAAGAATGATAGCGCAGCAACAATTAATATCACAGCAAATATCATCAGTCCAAAGGTTATGCTATCGCTTTTAAGCGTACCTGCCGATTCGGGTATAAACTTTTTGCCTGCCAACAAACCTGCGATAGCTACCGGGCCGATGATGGGTAAAAACCTGCCGATGAACATGACGATACCCGCGCCAACATTCCAGAAGATTGAGTTATCGCCCAGGCCTTCGTAACCCGATCCGTTATTGGCGGAACTTGACGTGAATTGGTACAGCATTTCGCTAAATCCGTGAAAGGTTGGGTTAGCCAACCATGCCGAAGGCTTTTCGGCCCAGTTGATATTAGGGAAGTGCACTAAAAAATAACATGCCGTAGCAGTACCCACCAGTATCAGGAAAGGATGCAATAAAGCGATAAGCGATGCGATCTTCATTTCGCGGGCCTCTATCTTTCGGCCCATAAACTCGGGTGTTCTCCCTACCATTAAACCCGATATAAATACCGCGATAATAATGAAGATGTAGAAGTTTAAGTAACCTACGCCAACACCCCCATAAAACGCGTTGATCATCATATCGAACATTTGGCCCATGCCCGATATCGGCATCATGCTATCATGCATGGCATTAACCGAACCGTTTGACGTTACCGTTGTAGTGATTCCCCAGTAAGCTGAAGCAGCAGGGCCGAAACGAACCTCTTTGCCTTCCATTGATCCGGTGGCTTGTGTAACGCCCATGTGCGCCAGGGCCGGGCTGCCACCTGTTTCGGCATTGATGGACAATAACAGCATGGTGAGAAAGCCCGCCGTCATCACACCATAAATAACCCATGATAGCTTGCGCCTGTTGAGGTAAAAACCCAATGCAAATACTAAAGCCATAGGTATTAGTAAAATGCTGATATTTTCGACCATATTAGTTAAATAGTTCGGGTTTTCAAGTGGGTGGGCAGAGTTTGCACCGAACCAACCACCACCATTTGTACCTACTTGTTTAATGGCTATCATACCGGCAGCCGGCCCGCGAGATACATGTGTGGTATCGCCTTGTAAAGTTATCACTGTTTCTTTGCCTTTATAGCTGGTTGGCGTGCCGTTAAATGCTAATATAACAGCAACTACAAAACTGATAGGTAATAATATGCGGGTGATGGATTTGATAAAGAAATCCCAAAAGTTACCCAACTTATCGGTCACCTTATCTTTCATGGCTTTAAACACTACCATCATGGCGGCAATGCCTGTGGCGGCACTAACAAAGTGTAAAAAAGTAAATACGAATAGTTGCGTATAGTACGTAGCGCCGCTCTCGCCCGAGTAATCCTGCAGGTTAGTATTAGTAATAAAACTGATGGCTGTATTAAAAGCCAGATCGGGTGTTTGGCTTGGGTTGCCATCAGGGTTAAGCGGTAAATGGCTTTGAAACAACAGGCAGAAAAAGGCATAAAATAACCACAATACATTAATGGTAAGCAGCGCTTTTAAATGCTGTTTCCAGTTCATCTCTTTTTCGGGATTGATGCCGCTTAGTTTAAAAATGAGCCGCTCCAGCGGGGCAAAAAAGTTGAGCCATGTTTTTTCGCCATTAAATACCCTGGCAATATACTTTCCAAGCGGGATGGCTAAAAGGATGGTGACCGCATACATGGCCACTACCCCGAGTAATTCGGTGTTCATAGGTTAAAATTTTTCAGGTTTAAGCAGTACGTAGATCATGTAAATGAACACGGCCACTGCAACAATGAATAGTGCGATCATGATCAGATGTTTTCGAAGTAGTTAACGGATTTAAAAAAGAGCCAAAAGAAAACCATGAAGATGGCGACGTAGGCGATAGTGAGTATAGTATCCATTTTAATAAGATTTCGGAGCACCTTGCCAAGTAAATGCCAGTTGAATAAGATTGTTATTAAATTATTGATTATTAATACTTTATATATTATATGGCTGTGTAGGGATTAAAAAAACCCTTCCGTTTTGGAAGGGTTTTGCCATAAAGGGTAGGATGAGGTAGAACTTTACCTATTGAATTATCGTTCAGCCGGCGGCGGCTATTATCAGCGCCACTAATCTGGAATTTCCGACCCCGTAATCGCTTTAGCTATATCCAGGATGCAATGCGTAGCAGGCAGTACCATGATATTTTGTATATAATGATTGTTAAGGCCAGGTATGCAAAAAACTAATTGCCCGGATAGTAGGGCCTCAAAATAAATTTTTGTTGAATTAATGTCAGATATGCAAAATTTGCCATAATGGTGATTTTTGCATATTTAAATAAGGTGATATTGGCTAAGATTGTAATTAGCCCTATTGCTAATAAGGCAGCACTATTTTTTTATTGATTAACCCATTAACATGACTTCTAAAAAACCCGCCACGCACTCGCCATGACCATTTCCAAATGGATTAAAACTTAATCTGGCATCAAGAGAAAATTAACAAACTGACTCTAAATTAATTAACATGAAACAAAAATTACTTATTTTTTTATTAGTATGTTTTGGTGCATTTACAAGTGTGTATGCTCAAAACAGAAAAATTACCGGCAAGGTTACAGGTGCCGATGACGGACTGCCTCTGCCTGGAGTATCCGTAAAAGTTCAAGGTGCTTCAACCGGTTCACAAACAGATGGTTCTGGTAACTTTTCAGTTGAAATGACACCAGGTTCAACATCATTGTTATTCTCTTATATCGGTTATGGATCAAAAACTGTTGTTGTAGGCAGCAAAACAAGCCTCGCTGTAGTGCTTGAGCCACTGGCAAACCAACTACAGGAAGTTGTTGTATCATCAGGTTTTGGTATTGTTCAGTCTAAAAAAGACGTTACCGGATCTACTGCAACCATTGGAGGTAAAGAGATAGAAGACCTGCCATTACAAAGTGTTGACAGGGCTTTGCAAGGTCGCATCCCGGGTGTGCAAGTTTCTTCTACCAGCGGTATACCAGGCTCGGCTATTGATGTTCGTGTACGTGGCGCGGGATCGTTAAGTACCGCATCTGCGGCTAACAGCCCATTATATGTAATTGACAACGTTCAGGTAACATCGGGTGATCAAACAAGAGGTACCACAAGCTCTAATGCGCTGGCATCTTTAAACCCTGATGATATTGAAAGCATTACAGTATTAAAGGATGCTTCTGCCGCTGCAATTTATGGTGCACAGGCTGCAAATGGTGTTGTGGTAATTACTACCAAACGTGGTAAAAACGGTGCAACTCAATTAAACGTAAGCTCATATATTGGGTATAATGATTTTCTTAAAAACCCGCAGCTTTTAACAGGGCCAGAATATGCTCAGTTATCTTTAGAGGCTTACGGTAACCGTTACGGATACACTTCAACACAATATACAAGTTATTATAATACCTATGTTGCGCCTTACGGATCAGTAGCTAGTGTACCTACTTATGACTGGCTTAAAGCTGTATCACAAAAAGGCAGAACAACCAACTACGAGGGTAATGTACGTGGCGGTAATCAGAATACGCAATTTTATATCGGTGCAAATTATAACGCACAAGATGGACAGGTTATTGCAACTGATTTTAGCCGCGGAAGTTTAAAGATCAATTTAGATCACCAGCCAACCAAAAAATTGGAAATCAGTACATCTATCAATTTAGCAACTGTAAATCAGCGTACATTTTCAGGTGCTGGTGCATTTGCTAACTTGAGTCGTATTGGTCAGTTGCAAGCACCAAACAATCCTATTTATAATGCCGATGGCAGCTATAACACCAACTTGCCGGGTGCTTACGATGGCTATAATGTTGTACAATTGGCCGAGTTTAATAAAAATACAAACGTTACAAAACAATTTACCGGTAGCGGAGCGCTTAAATATTATATTTTACCTGAATTATCAATCAGGTCAAGTTTTGGCTTAGATTACTACCTGGGTAATGAAATTAACTATTTGGATCCTCGTTTTGGTGATGGCAAGGCATCAAATGGTGATGTTACTGCATTTGAGAATCAAGTAACAAACTTCCAGAATGATGAAGTATTAACTTATACTAAAACTATAGCGAAAAACCATAATATAACTGCATTGGCCGGTTTTAACTATAGAAGTGTTGTTACCACTACATTAACAGAAGAATCGCAAAACTTTCCTTTGTATTTGTTTACTCAAATATCAAGTGGTTCGGTTCCATTCTCAACTTTGCAAACATTTACCAACTACCGTACTGCCGGTTATTTTGGCAAATTAGATTATAACTACAAACAAAAGTATTACGCATCGGTTACAGCGCGTTATGATGGTTCATCACGTTTTGGTACTGATAATTCTTTTGGATGGTTTCCTGCAGCAGCGGTTTCTTACCGTATCAGCGAGGAGCCTTTCATGAAAAAATTTACCTTTTTGGATGATTTGAAAATACGTGCAAGTTATGGTATCACAGGTAACCAAGGTGCTTTAGGTAACTATGATTCTAAATCATTATATGTAAAAGCAGGTGATTATTTAAATAATGGTCTATTATCAACCGGTTTGAATAATACCTTAGGTAACTCACAATTAAGGTGGGAAAAATCAGCCACAACAGATATTGCTGTAGAATTCTCATTATTTAATTCAAGGTTAGCCGGTTCAATAGGTATTTATCGTAAAGTTACAAATGACCAGTTAACTGCTGCTGCATTACCGTTAACATCGGGCTTCGCAACAATTACTCAGAATGCTGGTAAAATAAGCAACGAAGGGTACGAAATTCAAGTGAGCTCTATCAACTTTGCTTTAAAAAATGGCTTTAAATGGACAACAGATTTTAATCTTGCGTTTAACCGTAACAAGTTAGAAGAATTACCAAACGGACAAACAATTTTAGCCGGTGATTATACTTATACAGTAGGTTTACCTGTTGGCCAGTTTTATACTTACAACTCAGCAGGTGTTAACCCTGCCGATGGACGCGCCATGTTTTATGATGGTAACGGCAACATAACTTATACATTGAACGCCGCTACTGACCGCGCTTACTGGGGAGATAGAAACCCCCGTTTTGTAGGTGGTTTGGGTAATAACTTTTCTTACAAAGGTTTAACTTTAAGTGCTTTCTTCCAGTTTAGCTTAGGTAACTACGCATTAAACTCTGACAGGACATTCTTTGAAAGAAGTGGTTCAACAACTGATCGTAACCAATATGCTGATAACTTACGTCGCTGGACAACTCCTGGCCAGATCACTGATATCCCGAAACCATACTCTGGCGGTACGGTAATTGTAAGTGGTATTACTGCTTCATCGCAATATGCTACATCAAACAGGTTTGTTGAAGATGCATCATACATCAGGCTGAAAAACATCACTTTAAGCTACGATCTTCCAAAATCGTTATTGAGCAAAGCTAAAATACGTAGTGTTAAAGTATACGCCCAGGGTGTTAACCTGGCTACAATAACAAAATACCGTGGTATAGATCCTGAAACACTATTGACAGGTGATTTTGGAACCTATCCTCAGTCTAAAAATTATACACTGGGTATTAATGTTGGATTTTAATTAAAAAAAGATAGATGAAAAAAATATATATCATACCGATTCTGATAACAGGAATGTTAGCTTTCGGTTGCAAAAAAACGCTTGAAACCACGCCTAAAAACTCAGTTGCGGCCGAGAAAGTAGTAACACAAGGTGCAGGTGTTGAGGCTATGTTAAATAGCGCCTACGAAACCATGCAGTTGGCGGCATACTACGGTCGTGATTTATTTGTAGTGCCCGAAGTTTTATCGGATAACATGCGTATCGTAAACAGTAATTCAAACCGTTTTGTTAGCGAATCCAATAACCTTAATTCTGCTGTTATTAACATCTGGCAAAACGCATATTTGATTATAAATAAATGTAATGGTACATTAAAATATGCTGATCTGGTTACAGATCTGTCTGACGCGAGGAAAAAGCAAATAAAAGGCGAAGCATATTTTTTACGTGCTATGGCTTATTTTGATTTGGTGAAAACCTACTCATATAATCCGCGCTTTGTTGTGGCCGGTCAGGATAAAGGCGGTGTTCCAATCATGTTAAATTATGTACAAAGTTACCCTGATGACATTAAATACCCTGTAAGAGCAACAACTGTTGCAGTGTACGATCAGGTGAAAAGTGATTTGAATGCCGCTATAGGTTTATTCCCTGCAACATCTATTGATGGGGTTAAACGTGGTAACAAGGCTGCCGCTTACGCTTTACTTTCGCGTGTTAACCTTTACTTGGGCGAATGGCAAGCTTGTATGGATAATGCAACAAATGCTTTATCTTCTGGTGTTGGAACATTTGTAGATGCCGGCCTTGCTGCCACTACGCAACAAAAATCAGATGCTTACAAATCAATCTGGTACTCTGGTACAGCGGTTTCTCCTGAGTCTTTATTTGAATTAAACTACGAAGCCACTGAAACCTTAGGTTCTGATGGTTTAAGTTCAATTTATACACGTAGTACGTTTGGTGGCATACCATCAACAGGTGGTGCTGGCTATGGCGATGCTGCTCCGCAGGCAAACCTTCTTGCTGCTTATGAAGCAGGTGATGTTAGAAAAGATTTACTTTTTGCTATTACAAAAGGATCTGAAGCTATTTTTTGGAATCAAAAATATCCTGCTCAAAAAGCGGCATCTGTTGATAACAATAAGCTTTTGCGCGTGTCGGAATTGTATTTGAACAGGGCTGAAGCGGGTGTTCAATTAGGTACTGCCGCATCAATATTAATAGCTCAAGGCGATTTGAATAAAATTCGCCAGCGTGCAAACCTGCCAATAGTACCGGCTACTTTTACAAGTGTTTTTAACGAAAGACGCATTGAGTTAGCTTATGAAGGACAGCGCTGGTTCGATCTGTTGCGTACAGGTTCTGCTATCAATAAATCAACAACAACTTTGCCTGCTAATGCAACCCCAACATCGACTATTCCATACACTGATTACAGGTTATTATCTAAAATACCTACAACAGAGGTAACAAATAACCCGAATCTTGGCGGAAACAATTTTGGTTACAACTAAAACAAATACGATGAAAAAGATAAAATATATATACATAGTAGCGGTGCTATTTAGCATAGCGAATGTTTTTACCGGTTGTATGAAAGACCGTGCAAACCTTTACACGGGTCCAACTGTAGTTGAGTTTTCACCTATTACGGGTTCTGTTAAAAAGAGTGTTACAACAGGATCGGCTGTATTGGTACAGTTGGTAGGCCCACAGGTATCTACACCTACTGAGGTTAACTATGAAATTGCCACTACAAGCACAGGTGTTATGGGAACAGATTATTCAATTAGCGGAACAGTGGGTAAAGCTACTATCCCGGCTAACTCAAGCTCTGCAACCATTACAATTACGCCTTTGGCTACATTCCCGGCAACGGGTAGCAAAACCGTAGTTTTAACTTTGCTTGGTAATAGTAGTGTACCGGCAAATCCAAACTATAAAACTTTTACGCTAACTATAACTCAGTAAGCTACAAATTGTAAAATAGTAAAGCCGTATCATTTAATAATGATACGGCTTTTTTTATTGATCGGTGGTATGAGGGAAATGTAATTGGCAGCTACTAAAAAGTGAAAAGCCAACTGCTTTGTGTAATTGAAAATGCTAAACCGGTTAAGCCGCTAACTTTCTGAATTTCATTGGGGTTGTTTTGTACTTGTTTTTAAACAGCCTGATAAATGAACTTGGACATTCAAATCCTACCATACAAACAATGTCGTTTATGGAGTACTCCGTACCGCGTAACAATAATTGAGCACGTTGCAAACGTAATTGCGTTAAAAACTGGTGCGGCGATGAGTTGAACGCTTGTTTAAATGTACGTAATAAATGGTTTACTGATAAGCATGAATGCTGGGCCAGATCTTCAAGTAATACATTTTTATTATAATTTGTATACATGTACTCTTTGGCCGAGTTTAAACGCCTCATTATTTCAACACGTGTTTTTTTATTGGTGAATGCTAATTTTTCTGATTTATTAAAAATTTCACTCTGGTAAATACGGTGATAATTTATCAGCGAGTGGTGCAGGTACTCGTTAATAAGCAACTCATCCTGTAAGCCACGTTCTATATTGTTTTTTAAATGAGTTATGTTAAATTTCATATCACCTTTAAAAGGGTATATAGTTTCATTAAAATCGGTTTGCAGCGCCACGGGGTTATCTAGCAAACTGCTATCGGTATTGGCATAAGCATTATTAAAGTCATTCAAAAAATTCTGATCATATGCGATCGAGAAAACTTCTACAGGAGTTTGGCTATCTATTTTGCTTGTGTATTGTGTGCCTTTATTCAGTATCAAAAATGAATCGGGATAAATGGATAGCTCACGCCTGCCCAGCCGGTACACTTCGTTTCCGCTTAGTGCAAACTTAAGCGTAAAATCATCAGTACACTGTATCTGATAACGATGCTCCCTGGTTTCGCATAATATTTTATTGTTGTTGGTTAATGTTTTACTGTAATCCATAATTTAAAATTATAGGTCGTTATAGTTTCTTTCTTCCAATAACACATATTCGTTACCGTAGTCATCATTAAATTCTGCCGCAAGTCCTATTGGCAAATATTGCGGGGGGGTATTGAAAGCTATACCTGTGCTCTTTAAATTGTGATAATCTTTAAGGCAATCATCGCTGTTAAATATTACACGTGTTTTGGCCCCACTGTTGGTTTCGTCAACGGTAAGAGCAAGGCATATACCGTTAATTTGCATAAGCTGATATGCTGTGTTATTCAGTATCATTATATCCATTGTGGTGCAACCAAGTTTGTTTTTAAAAAAACTAACCCCGTCTTCAATGTTTTTAACAAAAACAGGGATGTATTTTATCGTCATACGTGCAGTATTACAAATATTTATACTTTACAAAATTAAAAATGAATCGGTAATTGGTCAGTTTTTTACGTTGGGAGTGAGTAAGGCTTGGCAAGTACCTTTACTTGTACTTGCCATTATAAGTATCAAAGTTAAATTATTTTTTAAATCCCTCCCAACTCATGAGGTTTTAATTATTAGACACCTAATAAATTAAACTGTTACACAAAACAGTAAAAAAATTAATAGGATTTAACAACCGTTGCTTTTGTAAATTATTATTAATGCTGAAGTTTTAAAAAAAAAGCATTGTAGTTTGTTAATTATCAGGCAACTATTTTTGCAAAAATAATTTATTTTAATTAGTTTGCAAGGCATTTTACTTCTTGGTTAAAGTGTATTTGACACCCTGTTTTTGAATGTTATTGCCCCGATCGTGTAAATGGCTGTATGCTCATACAGCTGCCTTATTGGGTATTGCAAATGGTTTCAAAAAAAATGTTTGGTTTTAAATGACAACCAGGTTGTAGTGTAGTGCGCTGATCATAATTCAGATATTTTTTGTGTGCATAGCGTTTCGTTGTTGTAAGAATTAACATTGTGTTAATATGCGGGGCCTTGTCGCGCTGTATATTTGCTCCCCCTGTATTGATTAAATTATTGATTAACTGATAGTACATGAAAAAACTTTTACTCCCGCTCATTCTTTGTATTGCATTTATTTTACCGGCAACGGTATGGGCCGCCGCGCCAACCGTACAGGCATCTAACCTTGTTTTTACAAACCTTACTTCAACAAGCGCTACGCTAAGCTGGACCAATGGTAACGGCACGGCACGTGTTGTATTTTTAAAAGCCACAAGTACTACCACTATTCAGGCACCGGCGGCAAATACTACTTATAACCCCAATACAGCTTACGGGTCGGGTAGCCAGATAAGTACTTCAGGTTTTTATTGTGTTTATAATGGTGCCGGGTCATCGGTTAACATAACAGGCCTGGCATCCAATGTAACGTACACAGCCGAAGTAATTGAGTATAATGGTATTGCCGGGGCCGAAACTTATCTTACTACCGGTGCACCTGTGGCCAATCCACTTGTGATGGCAACGAATACGATGCTTGCCTGGGATTTTATTAACCAGGCGGGTACGCAAACATCTAATACCCCCACATCGGTTGCTGCTAATTTAAACAGCGCGGTAACTATTTCGCGTGGTTCGCTTAATGTAGGAAGTGTCACAGGGAGTACTTTTAATGCAACTAATTTTACAGCAAACGGCGACTCTACAGATGCAGTTGCAGTAAATAAATATCTCCAGTTTACTGTAAACGCGTCATCGGGCTATAACGTAAATTTGAACTCAATTGATGTGAACTTTAGGAAATCAGCTACAGGGCCATCAAGTTTTATCTGGAAATACAGCCTTGATGGTTTTGCTACAACAGGGGTTACTATCGGTAATATTTTTACTTTTTCTACGGGTGTTGCAAACACTGGTACTGCTCAAACACAGATACCTCTATCCACAATAACTGCGCTACAAAATGTAGCCTCAGGTAAAACCATTACTTTCCGCTTATATTGCTGGGGAGCTACGGGCACCGGCGGAACTTTTGGATTTGGTAACGTAACAGGTAATGACCTTGCCGTGGGGGGTACGGTAACGGCGTCTGCTGCACCGGTTAATACGTCAACTTATCCTAAAGTGAGCAATCCCCTTAGTTCATCGCTCGATCTGACAAGCAACCTGAATATCCCGGGGAAAACATATTATGTAGCCATCCCAACTACGGGGGGTACTGCGCCAACAACCGTTGCGCAGGTTTTAGCCGGGCAAGACGGGAACAACAACCCGGCTGCTGCATCAGGTTCGTTTGTTGTGCGCTATGCATCTACTGATGCAACAAAAACTATAACAGGTTTAACCCCATCAACAGCTTACACCATATACACCGTTTCGCAGGATCAGTCAATTACTCCGATCAACCAGTCGGCTATTTCATCAGCTACAGGTACAACTGCCGCGGGTTTATCATCAAATGCCGACCTGTCTTCACTATCGGTTAGTGGCGGCTTCAGCTTATCACCAACATTTGCGGCAGGAACTACAAGTTATACAGTATTGACACCGTTAAACACCTCAAGTATTACAGTTACGCCAACGGTGGCCGATGCAAATGCCACGGTTAAAGTAAATACAGTAGCCGTAACCAGCGGGGCAGCTTCGGGTAATATATCACTTAGTGCAGGGGCTAATAGCATAAGCGTTGTAGTAACTGCCCAGGATGCTTCTACAAAAACATATACCATAAACGTAACCGTAGCTAACGCACCAACGGCGGTTACAGCCGCCGCAAGTAGTATTGGTACAACATCAGCCACGTTGAACGGTACCATTAACGACAATGGAGCCAGTACAACGGTTACCTTCGAGACCAGCTCGGTAAGTGCGGCTACAGTAAGCAGCGGCAGCGGTACATCGGCCGGAGCGACAACCAACGCGACAGTAGCTGCCAATACCGGTAGCGTTACCGCCACATACAGCTTTACCGGCTTAACCGCGGGTACTACTTATTATTATAGGGTGAAGGGCATAAATGCCGCAGGATCAACTGCCGATGCCGGTCTTAGCTTTACCACCTTGCCGGTAGCGCCAACGTTAACGGGCGTAGCAGGTGTTAACGCAACAAGCTTCAATGTAGATTGGACGGCAGGATCAGGCGCTGCAAGTTATACTTATGATGTGGCTACCGATGCCGGATTCAATTCAATTGTATCTGGCTACGGCAGTGTTTCTACTACATCAACCAATGCCACAATAACAGGGTTAACTACCGGTACTACCTATTATTTTAGGGTGAAAGCAGTTAGTGCCGGAGCGGCAAGCAGCAGTGCATCCGTAAGTACATCTACAGCAACACTTGCAGCAACAAACTTTACGGCAAATTATGATTTTGCTTCAGCATCGGGCGTATCGCCCGACCCTACACAGGTTCCATTAGTTGATAATGTAACTTTGGGATCATTTGCCATAACCGGGGCGGCAGCTACAAGTGCTGCAGGCCGTTTTAATGCTAATACCTGGACAACTGCTACAAGCATCGATCTTACCAAATACTTTTCTGTTACCGTAACACCGGCATCTAACTACAACTTATCGCTAACAGGCCTTTCATTTACCGTACAGCGTTCAAGCGCATCGGGACCGGGGCAATACAGTGTGCGCAGCGATGCGGGTGGCGATAATTTTGCAACCGACCTGACAGCTAACAGCTCCAATGGTGTGATAACCACATCGGGCGGCATATTTACCAATACCAATACCAGCTCTGCCTCCCAGTCGGGCAGCAGCGTAACATTGGGTAGTAATTTTACCAATTTAACCGGCGCGGTTACTTTCCGCATATACGGTTTTTCGGCAGGCAACGCTTCTTCGGGTACGTTTAGTTTAGATGATGTTAAGTTTACAGGTACAGTGGTTTCAACTGCTACCCCAAGTATATCATCAACAGGTACTTTATCTGCTTTAAGCACTACATACGGTACTGCATCAGCCTCGGGCACATTCAATGTATCGGGTACAAACATGACGGCGGGTATCCTGGTCACTCCGCCAACGGGCTTCGAGGTTAGTGCGGATAATACTACTTTTGCATCAACAGTAACTATTGGCGCCGCCGGAACCATCACTTCAACACCGGTTTATATCAGGTTAACATCAACCGCGGCCACCACTTTCTATTCGGGTAATGTGGTATTGAGCAGCAGTGGTGCTACCAATGCAAATGTGGCAACGGTATCGAGCACAGTAAGCGGCGCGCCAATTACTATTACAGCTACAAATGCCAACAAAACATACGGAACGGCTATTACAGGTGCTACCGGTTCAACAGCATATTCATTATCGAGCGGCACATTAAAAAACAGCAACACCATTAGTTCGGTAACTATTGCGTACGGTACAGGCGCAGCCGCAAACGATGCCGCCACGACCTATACCGGACAAGTAACACCATCAGCAGCGGTAGGTGCAAACGGGTTTTTAACAAGCAATTATGTAATTACCTATGCAACGGGTAATATTATTGTTGGCCAGATCCCATTGACGGTAACAGCCACCGGTCCTTCAAAAGCCTACGGTACATCTTTAACAGCAGGAGCGAGTACCACTAACTTTACCGTTACCGGGACACCTGCAAGTGGTGAAGCGTTGACAAGCATTACACTTACCCCTGATGCGGCAGGCTTATCAGCCACTACAGCGGCAACATCTGCTTATGTGGTTACTCCGAGCGCGGCAACAGGTACAGGTGGTTTCTCAGCGAGCAACTATAACATTACTTATGCACCGTTTAATGGGACGGTATCGGCAGCGGCACTAACAGTTACGGCCACCGGCCCGGCTAAATCCTACGGTACAGCTTTAACAGCAGGTGCAAGCACCACTAATTTTACTGTTACCGGGACACCTGCCAGCGGCGAGGCATTGACCAGTGTTACACTTACCCCGGATGCGGCAGGTTTATCCGCAACTACAGCGGCAACATCTGCTTATGTGGTTACTCCGAGCGCGGCAACAGGTACAGGTGGTTTCTCAGCATCAAACTACAATATTACTTATACACCATTCAGCGGAACAGTATCGACAATACCGTTAACGGTAACAGCTACTGGTCCCTCAAAAGCTTATGGTACATCTTTAACAGCAGGCGCGAGTACCACTAACTTTACCGTTACCGGGACACCTGCCAGTGGCGAAGCATTAACCAGTGTTACTTTAACGCCAGATGCAGCGGGTTTATCAGCCACTACAGCGGCAACATCTGCCTATGTGGTTACTCCGAGTGCGGCGACAGGGACAGGTGGTTTCTCAGCGAGCAACTATAACATTACTTATACACCGTTTAATGGGACGGTATCCGCAGCGGCACTAACAGTTACGGCCACCGGCCCGTCTAAAACATATGGTACAGCGTTAACAGCAGGTGCAAGCACCACTAACTTTACCGTTACCGGGACACCTGCCAGCGGCGAGGCATTAACCAGTGTTACTTTAACGCCAGATGCAGCAGGCTTATCAGCAACTACAGCGGCAACATCTGCCTATGTGGTTACTCCGAGCGCGGCAACAGGTACAGGTGGTTTCTCAGCGAGCAACTATAACATTACTTATACACCGTTTAATGGGACGGTATCGGCAGCGGCACTAACAGTTACGGCCACCGGCCCGTCTAAAACATATGGTACAGCGTTAACAGCAGGAGCAAGCACTACCAACTTTACGGTTACAGGCACACCTGCCAGCGGAGAAGCGTTGACAAGTGTTACTTTAACCCCTGATGCTGCCGGTCTATCGGCTTCAACCGCGGGTGGGTCGTCATATACGGTAACACCATCGGCTGCAACAGGTACAGGTGGTTTCTCGGCATCAAACTATAGCATTACTTATACCACTTACAACGGTACAGTTAGTAAACCCAATATTACTGTTTCAGCAACCGGACCGGGCAAAACGTATGGTACAGCATTAGCGGCAGGTAGCAGCAGCGCTAACTTTAATGTAAGTGGTACTTTGGTAGGAAGCGAGGCAATAAACAGTGTAACCTTAACGCCTGATGCGGCAGGCTTATCTGCTACTACTTCGGCGGGTTCTGCTTATGTTGTAACCCCCTCGGCAGCTACAGGCACCGGAGGATTTTCGGCATCCAACTATAATATTACCTATACTGCTTATAACGGCACGGTTAGCAAACCAAGTATTACGGTAATAGCAACCGGCCCGGCTAAAACATACGGTACAGCTTTAATCACAGGCGTCAGCGCTACCAATTTTTCTGTCACCGGTACTTTGGTGGGAAGTGAAGCAATAAACAGCGTAACATTAACACCTGATGCAGCAGGTTTATCTGCAAGTACTTCGGCAGGTTCAGCCTACACGGTAGCACCGAGTGCGGCGACAGGTACAGGCGGTTTCTTAGCGAGTAACTATAATATCACTTATACTGCTTATAACGGCATAGTTGCTACAACAGCACTTACCATTACAGCAACCGGCCCGGCTAAAAGCTATGGTACAGCTTTGAGTGCAGGAACCAGCACTACCAATTTTTCGGTAACGGGTACGCCTGCAAGTGGCGAAGCAGTTACCGGGGTTACTTTAACTCCCGATGCGGCAGGCTTATCAGCAGCCACAGCCGTAGGTTCATCGTATGTTGTAACGCCATCGGCGGCAACGGGTACAGGCGGCTTCGCGGCAAGCAACTATAACATCACTTATGCTGCTTATAACGGCACAGTAACTACAAGAGCAATAACTGTTACGGCAACCGGCCCGACAAAAAAATATGGCGTTGCTTTAACTGCAGGCCCGGTTACTACTAATTTTTCGGTATCAGGCACTTTAGCCTCGGGTGAAGTATTGGATGGAGTTACGCTTACGCCCAATGCAGCAGGCTTATCGGCAACAACAGCCGCAGGTAGCACTTATGTGGTTACACCTTCGGCAGCTACAGGCTCTGGCGGTTTCCTGGCATCAAACTACAATATTACTTATTTAGCTTATAACGGTACGGTTGCCAAAACAACTGTGCTTATTACCGCAGCCAATGTTAGCAAAGTATTTGGAAATACATTAACCAGTGGTACGGGCTTTACATCGTTCAGCTCGGCGGGACTTGCAGGTAGTGAAACTATTGGCAGTGTCACAGTTACTTACGGTACAGGTGCGGCAGCGAGCGATGCTGTAGGTACTTATACCGGACAGGTGCAAATATCTGCAGCCACCGGCGGTACTTTTAGCGCATCAAATTACAACTTTAGCTATGCTTATGGAAACATTGTTGTAACAGCAACGCCTACGCCTGCAATAACTGTTACAGGTAACCTATCCGCGTTTACCGGGACATTTGGTACGGCATCATCATCCGATAGCTTTAATATATCGGGTACGGATATGACGGCAGGTATTACCGTTACGCCACCGTCAGGGTTCGAGGTAAGTGCTGATAACACTACTTTTACATCAACTGTAGTTATAGGAGCGGCGGGTACAATTTCTTCAACACCTGTTTATGTAAGATTATCAAGTGCCAACAATGCAGGGAACTATTCTGGTAGCGTAGTAATGACCAGTTCAGGCGCTTCGAGCGCATCGACGATAATTCCGTCGAGTACAGTTAGTAAATATAATCTGACCATTACGGCAAGTACGGCTAATAAAACTTATGGCAGTACATTAACCAGCGGTACAGGCTCAACTGCATACTCAATTACAAGCGGTAGCTTGCAAAACAGCAATACCATCAGTTCGGTTACCATTACCTACGGAACAGGTGCCGCGGCAACAGCCCCGGTTGCTACCAATACAGCAACGGCGGTACCCAGCGCGGCTGTAGGCGCTAATGGCTTCTCTACAAGTAACTATAACATTACTTATGCGGGTGGTAATATTGTGGTTGGGCAAGCTACCTTAACGGTGACGGCAACCGGAACAAACAAAACATACGACGGTAGTAACACTGCAACTGTAACCCTGAGTGATAATCGTGTTAACAGCGATACCTTTACCACTACTTATACTGCTGCTTTTGGCGATAAGAACGTTGGTAATGGCAAAACCGTGAACGTAACAGGCATTAGTATTAGCGGCGGGGCTTCGGCCAATTATACCCTTGCAGGAACAACGGCATCAACCAATGCGAACATTAGCAAGGCAAGTGTAACGGTAACCGCGCAAACAGATACCAGGGTGTATAACAGAGCAACAACATCATCGGTAAGTCCGTTAGTAGGAGCATTACAAGGAACCGACGTGATTGGTACTGCACCGGTACAGGCTTTTGCCAATGCCAATGTGGGTACTGGTAAAACCATAACGCCATCGGGATTGGTAATTACGGATGGTAACAGTGGTGGCAACTATAACATCACTTACACAAATAACACTACGGGTGTTATCACGGTAGCAACAGCAACTGTGACCGCGCAAACCGACACAAGAACGTATGATAAGACCACCGCATCTTCGGTAGCGCCGGTAGTAACGGGCCTGATAAGCGGTGATGTTGTTGGTACTGCACCAACACAAGCTTTTAGTAGCGCTAATGTGGGCACGGGCAAAACCATCACAGCATCCGGTCTGGTAATTACCGACGGCAATAGCGGGAACAACTATACCATTAGCTATGTAAATAATGCTACAGGTGTTATTACCGTGGCAACCGCAACGGTAACCGCGCAGGCAGGCACCAAAACTTACGATAAAACAACTGCATCGGCAGGAACTCCGGTGGTAACCGGCCTGGCAACGGGTGATGTTGTTGGTACTGCACCAACGCAGGTTTACGCCAACGCCAATGTTGGTACCGGCAAAACACTGAGTCCTTCGGGCTTGGTAATTACCGATGGTAACAGTGGGAATAACTACACTATTAGCTACGTAAACAGTACGTCGGGCATTATTACTGTTGCTACTGCAACGGTAACCGCGCAAACCGATACCAAAGCATATAACAAAACGACAGCGTCATCGGTGGCACCCGTTGTTACAGGCTTGGTAAGCGGCGACGTTGTGGGCACTGCGCCAACGCAGGCATTTGCAAACGCCAATGCGGGTACAGCAAAAACACTCACGCCATCAGGCCTGGTAATTACCGATGGTAACAGTGGGAATAACTATACCATTAGCTATGTAAATAATACAACAGGTGTTATCACTGCAGCAACAGCCACAGTAACCGCGCAAACTGATACCAGGACGTATAACAGGACAGCTGCATCTTCGGTATCACCTGTGGTTACCGGATTGATAAGTGGCGATGTTGTGGGTACAGCACCAACACAAGCTTACAACAATGCAAATGCAGGGACAGGTAAAATCTTAACCCCATCAGGTTTGGTGATCACCGATGGTAATAGTGGAAATAACTACAGTATCAGCTATGTAAACAATGTTACCGGTGCTATAACAAAAGCCACCGCGACAGTAACTGCACAAACTGATACCAAAGCTTATGACAGGACAACTGCATCAAATATTGCTCCTGTAGTTACAGGCTTGATAAGCGGCGACGTTGTGGGAACTGCACCAACGCAAACATTTAATACTGCCAACGTAGGCACAGCAAAAACTTTAACTGCATCAGGTTTAGTGATCACAGATGGTAATAGCGGAGGTAACTATAATATTAGTTACGTAGCCAATACTACAGGGGTAATCACATCAGCAACAGCTACAGTAACCGCACAGGCCGATACAAAAACCTACAATAAAACTACAGTATCTTCGGTTGCCCCGGTTGTTACAGGTTTATTAAGTGGTGATGTTATTGCAACTGCGCCTGTGCAGGTGTTTAACAGCGTGAATGTGGGTACAGGCAAAACCTTAACCGCATCTGGCCTTGTTATTAATGATGGCAATAGCGGTGCAAACTACACCATCAGTTATGTGAACAGCACAGCCGGTATTATCACAACTGCAACCGCTACAGTAACCGCGCAAACCGATACTAAAACGTACAACAGAACTGCAACTTCGGCAGTGGCTCCGGTTGTTACAGGTTTAATAAGCGGCGATGTTGTAGCAACGGCTCCTGCACAGGTGTTTAATAACGCCAACGTTGGAACAGGTAAAACGCTAACCGCATCGGGTCTTGTTATTAATGATGGTAACAGCGGAAGCAACTATTCAATTAGCTATGTAAACAATACTACAGGTGTTATCACTGCAGCGCCAGCCACAGTAACCGCGCAAACGGATACCAGGACTTATAACAAATTAACAACGTCTTCTGTATCACCTGTAGTTACCGGTTTGATAAGCGGCGATGTAGTTGCAACCGCGCCAACCCAGTTATTTACCAATGCCAATGTGGGAACAGCTAAAACACTAACCCCATCGGGCCTGGTAATTACCGATGGCAATGGTGGTGCAAACTATATTGTAAGTTACGTGAATAACACCACAGGTGTTATTACCAAGGCTACTGCAACAGTAACAGCCCAAACTGCCACTAAGGGTTATGACAGGACAACCGCTTCGGCAACTGTACCGGTAGTAACAGGGTTAATTAGCGGCGACGTAGTAAGCACCGCTCCTGTTCAGGTATACAATACAGCCAATTCGGGTACCGGTAAAATACTTACACCTTCGGGATTAGTGATTAACGACGGTAACAGCGGCGGTAATTATAATATCACTTATGTAAATAATACAACAGGTGTAATTACCGCAGCAACAGCAACCGTAACTGCGCAAGCGGCAACTAAGGCTTACGATAAAACAACCGCTTCTGCAACCGCGCCTGTGGTTACAGGTTTATTAAGTGGCGATGCTGTGGCAACCGCGCCTGTACAGGTATACAATACTCTGGCTGTGGGTACAGGAAAAACACTAACGCCATCAGGCCTCGTTATTAACGACGGTAATGGTGGAGCAAATTACAGCATTAGCTATGTGAACAGTACTGCGGGTGTAATCACCACGGCAACGGCAACCGTAACTGCCCAAACCAGTACCAAGGTTTATGATAAAACGACAGCTTCATCGGTACTGCCGGTTGTTACCGGATTATTGAGCGGCGATGTTATCGCAACAAGCCCAACCCAGGTATTTGCAAATGCGAATGTGGGTACAGGCAAAACATTAACGCCATCTGGCCTGGTAATTAACGACGGTAATAGCGGCGCTAACTATACTATCAACTATGTAAATAGCACTACCGGCGTAATAACCACGGCAAGCGCTACTGTAACTGCCCAAACCAGTACCAAGGTTTACGATAAGACGGCAGTTTCGGCAGGTATTCCGGTTGTAACCGGATTGATAAGCGGCGATGTTGTGGGTACTGCTCCGACAGAAGTGTTCAGCAACGTAAATGCAGGTAGTGGCAAAACGTTAGTTCCTTCAGGTTTAGTGATCAATGATGGTAATGGCGGAAGCAACTACAGTATCAGCTATGTAAACAATACTACGGGTGTGATAACTGCGGTAACCGCGACGGTAACCGCGCAAACCAGTACAAAGGTTTACGATAAGACTACGGCTTCGGCAGGTATACCTGTTGTAACCGGATTGGTGAGCGGTGATGCCATCGCGACAACGCCAACACAAATATTTAATAGCGGGAATGTGGGTACAGGTAAAATACTTACAGCATCGGGCCTGATTATAAACGATGGTAACAGCGGAGCTAATTATAACATTAACTATGTAACCAATACTACAGGTATTATCACCGCTAAGGGTGTTACGGTGACGGCTGTAGCAGATACCAAGGCATACAACAATACTACAGCTTCGGTGGGTGTACCAGCTGTTGGCACACTTGTAAGCGGCGACCTTATCGCAACTGCGCCAACGCAAACCTTTAACAGCGCGGCAGTAGGCATAGGTAAAACCCTTACGCCGGCAGGTTTGGTTATTAACGATGGTAACAGTGGCAACAATTATAGCGTTAGCTATGTGCCAAACACTACGGGTGTTATTACGGCTGGTGTATTAACGTATACCGCAACACCTGCAACCAAAGTTTATGGAGCTGCTAATCCAACCATCACAGGTACCATAACAGGCTTTGTTGGTGGCGATACACAGGCATCGGCAACTACGGGTGCAATGAGTTTTGCTACTACCGCTGTTACAGGCAGTCCGGTTGGCACATACGCGGTAACAGGCTCAGGTTTAACTGCAGCTAACTATACCTTTGCACAGGCATCGGCAAACAGCACCGCCTTTACGATAACCCCGGCAACGTTAAATATTGCAGGAACCAGTACCGGCAAAGTGTACGGAGCAGTTAACCCGGCATTGGGCGTAACCTACACCGGCTTTGTAAATGGCGATAGCAATGCCAGCTTAACCACACAACCCACAGCAGTTACTACAGCTGTAACTGGTAGCGTGGTGGGTACTTACCCTATCACGGTATCGGGTGCGGCGGGTAGCAACTATACCATTACTTACACAGCAGGTACGTTAACAGTAAGCCCGGCACCATTAACCATAACCGCGGCTAACCAAACCAAATCGCAGGGAACTGTAAATCCTGCTTTAACCGTTACATATGCCGGTTTTGTAAGTGGCGATACCAATGCGAGCTTAACTGCGCAACCAACGGTAACCACTACAGCGGTAACGGCATCGCCGGTAGGTAATTATCCTATCACGGCAACGGGTGCAGCATCACCAAATTATGCTATTAGCTATGTGACGGGTACTATGACAGTAACGTTGGCAGCTAACCCTAACCTGGCAAGTTTAACACTAGGCTCGGGTACATTATCGCCGGTATTTGCAAGCGCTACTACAGCATACACTGCAGCAGTAGCTAACGCGGTAACATCAATAACGCTTACACCAACCACTATAGATGCTACAACAACTGTAAAAGTAAATGGTGTTTCGGTAGTAAGTGGTGTTGCTTCGGGTAGTATTCCGCTTACGGTTGGTGCTAATGCTATTACAGTTGTTTCAACTGCGCAAAGCGGGCTTACAGCTACATATACGGTAACGGTAACACGTGCGCCATCGGCTATCGCTACATTGGCCAACCTGGCTATCAGCTCCGGTACGTTAACGCCTGCATTTGCTCAGGGAACATACACTTATACTGCATTGGTAGATAACACTATCAGCCAGATAGCGCTTACGCCGACATTGACCGACGCTACAGCAACCATATTGGTGAACGGGCAACCGGCTGCAAACGCGCAGGGTATTACGCTCAATTTGCTGTTTGGCGATAATATTATCAGCATATTTACAACGGCACAGGATGGTATAACCAAGCTAACTTATACCCTGACTATCCACCGAGCAACAGCTCCTTCAGCTATTGCACCAAACAATATCCTATCGCCTGATGGAGATGGTAGAAATGATACCTGGGTAGTAAAAGATATCCAATCATATCCAAACAATAAGGTTACCATTTACGATAGGGCCGGCCGGATAGTATATACCAAAAACACATATACTAATGATTGGAGCGGAACCTTCCAGGGCTCGCCACTGGCAGAGGGTACTTATTATTATGTGGTAGACCTGGGTACCGGCGATAGCCCGATAAAAGGTTTTGTTACGATTATAAGGAGAAGATAGAAAGAAGTTAAAACTTTAAAGTCAAAAAAAGTGAAGAAGTTAAATAAACAGATAAATGGTTTAATGATAGTAGTGGTGATAGCCATTACCATTAGCAGCCAACAGGCAATGGCACAGTTAAGCGGCATGCAAACCATGTATTATCAAAACCAATATATGGCAAATCCGGCTATGGCCGGTATTGAACAGGGATTAAACCTGAACCTGGGCTATCAGCAACAATGGACAACCGTACCGGGAGGGCCCAAATTACAGAATTTTACAGCCGATTATAATTCAGGTAATAGGGTAGGCCTGGGCCTGAGCGTAAATGGCGATAACGCGGGTTTGATAAACCGTACACGCGTAATGGGTACCTATGCTTACCATTTGCCGCTTAACGCGAATGATGATAAATTGAGCTTCGGTATATCATTTGGTATAAACAATACCTATATTGATTATACCAAGGTAAACGGCGACCAGGGCGATGGCTCGGTGCAGAATTTTAACCAGCGAAATATATATGTAGATGGTGATTTTGGAGTAGCTTATACCAGTCAGAAATGGAACCTGCAGGCAGCACTACCGAATTTGAAAAGCATGTTTTTTACAAATGATGCCAATAATAACCTGGAGGTTGACCGTTCAACATTTTTTTCGGCGGTAAGCTACAAAGCACATATTGATAACGGCATCAGTAATTTCACCATTGAGCCTAAGGTTGTTTTTAGGGGAGTAAAAGGTTTTGATAATATTGTTGATGCCGGTGCGCAGATGACAATGAATGATTATCACATCAATTTTGGCGGCATGTACCACACTAATAAGAGTTTTACACTTGCTTTTGGCCTTAACCTCACTAACATGGATATATTGGCAGCCTACACCAATAATACAGGCCCTTTAAGTGTTTATGCCAACAACACTTTCGAGTTTGGTGTTAAACTAAAGTTGTTTGATAAGTAAGTTTAGTTTTGATTGAGCTGGGTGCTCCGGGGATATATTCCCGGGGCTTTTTTGTTAGCTGCTCAAAGCGGAACTTGTTCTGTATAATAAAAAATCGACACCTATAATTTTTAGCTGTTCATCTGCCTTGTGGTTTTGAGTTTGTTTAAGGCAGCATATTTTTAATTTATTGTAAAAGGGGTTTGTACGTATTCGCCTCACCAGGTCTTGTACTTCGTTTTGCAGGTAATCGCAATCAATAATAATGGTGCCCGGTTGGTAGGTAAATAACGACGGGAATATTTTAGACGTTGAGTTAACATGCAGGTACTGCATTTGTGTATTGTTTTGGAAGAAGTAATTATTCTGATCATCGCTTGTGAGCAGCACTATTACTTTGCGGTTTACTTTGTAGGTTGTTGTGCTTGTCATGGTTTAGGCAGGTATTAAGTTTAGGTTGTTATGTTGGTTTTTGATAGTTGTTGCTCTGTATCATAATGTAAAAAACGCCTGCTTAAAATAGCTGCCAAAAAGAATTTGGAATCAAGCAGGCCTGCTTCATCGGCTTTAACAAAAGCTTTGCAAATGGTAATAAAATCAGCATAAGATATGGCACGGATGCGTTGCCCGTCTTTCATAAAAACAATACTTAATCTTATTTTTCGCTGTATAAATAAAAAGGGCAGGTAAGGAACAAGCGCCGAAAGGTGTTTGTGCAGGTTTTGATTACTATAATCTGCCATGATGATATTCAACAAGCGGGTATGCGAAAAAACTTTATCGCCATTGTTTAACGTATAGCATATAAATTCAAAATCACCTAAAAGTATTACTTTTTGTTCTGCACTAAATAGCTCCATTTAAATGGCAGGTTAATTAATTTTATATAATTGTGTATAATTTTTGTTTGTTTCATTTAGATGGCGCATATTTTCCTTACACGCAATAATTAAATTGGTAGAATAATTGGCTGTTAACATTTGTTAATAAGTGCCAGGCTTTTTTAATACTGCCATTAAGCATTTTTATAGCTGATGCACCCTAATGCTATTCCCCTATGTTTATTAACATGTGTTAATTACGTGTTAAGTTTCTTTTACGAAACTTATTTGCCTTTAGTTTCAAAAAATATTCATACCGGAAATTACAAGAGAATATATTGGTTTGTAACCTTTTATAATTGCCTCCGTATAAAGGTCATAATAATGCTGAAGAGGGTTTTAATTTATGGACCTTAATTTAGTGAAGCATGAATAAAAAGATTAAACACACCACGTTTATCATTCTTCTTAGTTTTCCCCATTTTTTGTTTGCCAACGTGGCATTGCTGCGTGCGGTAAATAAACCTGATGGTTTGGGAAGCGGGTATAGTATGGAAAAAAATGCCGGCGGATTTTTCTTTACGGCTCAGCCAATTACCATATGTTCCGGCGCTTCCATCGTAATAAAAGGCGATGTGGTTTCGGCCGTTCCGGATAGTTTTGCATGGGAGGTTTTACAGGGTGGTGCCTGGGTTACTGCTCCCGGTGTTAACAACACAGCCGATTACCCGCCAACCTTGTTGGTAAACAACACAAGCAGTAATATTATTTATGATATCAGACGTAAAGTTACCATCGGCGGTGTAGCATCATATGATTCATTTTACTCTGTTACCGTTTTAACTACAGCCCCTATCAGTAATAATACCATTACATCTCCTGCCGTAACGGTGTTTTGTAATACCGGTAGTCCGGCTACCATAAAAGGCAGTACGCCAACAGGTGGAATAGGCGGCTTTGTTTATCAATGGCAGCTATCAACAGACAATGTTACTTTTACTGATATATCAGGTGCCAATGGTATCGATTACAGCCCGGGCGTACTTTCTACCACTACCTATTATCGCCGTATTGTATTGGGCAGCTGTACCGTTCCGTCAATAAGTGCAGCTATCAGCATCAACATACTTTCGGGCGTGACCAATAACATCATCACCCCGCCCGCTATTAACAGTTTTTGTTTAAATGGCGACCCCACGGTTATTACCGGCAATTTACCAAACGGGGGAAATGGCCTTTATACTTACCAATGGCAGATATCAACAGATGCGGTTAATTTTACAGATATAAACGGTGCTACATCAAAGGATTATGACCCGCTTGCCATATCGGTAACTACATTTTACCGTCGTTTGGTAAGTGCCGGTATATGTACAGTTCCGGTTTATAGTAATGTGGTTATTATCAATATTTTGCCAATGGTTGCAAATAATCTGATCACGGCACCAACAGTTACCTCTTTTTGTATTGTAGGCAGCCCTGCCACTATTACAGGCTCTACACCTACCGGTGGCAACGGTGGCTATACCTATCAATGGCAATTATCTACAGATAGTACCAACTATATTGACATAGCCGGCGCAACATCAAAGGATTACACGCCTGCAGCAATAAATGTAACCACGCATTACCGCCGCATAGCGGTATCAGGTTCATGCGCTACACCTTTGGTAAGTAACGCTGTTGCCATGCACATTACACCATTGCCATTATCGCCGATACTGGCGCCAACATCCACAACTATATGTCCCGGCAGTATAGCAACATTTACAATCATTAACGCGCAGGCAGGCATGACGTATAGGTGGTATGATTCCGCTGCTAAAACCAACCTGCTTTTTACAGGTATTACCTACATAAGCCCGCCAATTTACGCGCCTGCAACGTTATATATTGAAAACTCCAACGGTTCATGCGCAAGCGCTTCGTCAACCGTGCAGATCAATATCATTCCGCCACCAGCTGCCCCTGTGTTAGATAATACTACGCTGAGTACTTGTAATGGCTCATCAGCTACGGTAAATGTATTAAGCCCGCAGGCAGGCTATGTTTACAACTGGTACACTGCTGCCACCGGCGGAACACCCGTATATACGGGCACCAGCTTTACCACACCCGGCCTGTTTGCTACTACTACATATTACGCCGAAGGTGTTAACATTGCAGGCTGTAACTCTACCACACGCACACCGGTAGTTATAAATATTTTTGCTGCCGATGTAATAACTGTTCAGGGAGCGTCAACATGCCCGGGCTTGAGCGTTACGCTATCAGCAACAAGCAATTCTAATACTACCATAAACTGGTATACTACCCCAACGGGAGGGAGCTCCATATATACAGGTACTACTTTTACAATCCCATCGCTCATTGCCGATACAAAATATTATGTAGATGCCACAAACGGTGTAACAGGTTGTATTTCTGCCAGTCGCGAGTTGGTACTGGCGCAAGTACTGCAACCCCTGGCAGTTCCTGTTGTAACGGTTGATGCCACAACCGGTTCGAGCGTTACTTTTAAATGGCCGGCAGTTAACGGAGCAGTAAGTTATTTAGTAAGCCTTGACAATGGCATTACGTTTAATAGTGCAAACGGTAACCTAACCCATACTGTAACAGGGTTACAGTTAAACCAGGCAGTAAACATTTTGGTGAGTGCCGTTGGCAGCACCGCATGCCAGGTTAGCGCCGCCGGAGCTGCTGCAGGCAATGCCATAAGCCAAACGGATGAGATATATGTACCTAATGCCTTTACACCTAACGGCGATGGTAAAAATGATTTTATATATGTACGCAGCCAAAGCATCAAAAATTTGAAGTTCTACGTATACAGTCAGTGGGGGGAGTTGCTGTTTACATCAACCGACGCCAGCACCGGCTGGGATGGTACATTTAAAGGTACAAAAGAACCTGTTGGGGTATATGTTTACTATTTAAAGGCCGAAATGCTGAACGGGCATGAGGTGAGCAAAAAAGGAACAATAACTTTACTGAAGTGAAAAAATTAATACTCATCAATTGTATACTGCTGTTGGCTATTTGCGTAAACAAGGTTTATGCACAGGTTGACCCGCACTTTTCACAATATTATGCTTACCCGCTATGGCTTAACCCTGCTTTAACAGGTGTAGTAGATGGTGATATGCGTTTTACTGCCAACGTTAAAGATCAATGGACAGGCATAAGCAATGGTTACAAAACCGCTGCCGTTTCGGGCGATTTCCGCACATCGGACAAAGTAGCATTGGGTTTTAATATGATAAACCAGAGCGCGGGCAGTGCCGGGTACAATTATTTTGCAGGATATGCATCTTTTGCTTACCAGATAGCCTTTTCACAAACAGGGTATCAAAAAATAAACTTTGGCTTACAGGCGGGTATAATTAACCGCAGTATTGATGCCAGTAAACTACAGTTTGATGATCAATACACACCTGGCCTGGGTTACGATCCTACCATTCAAACTGCCGATAACCTGTCGGCTACGAACGGTACTTTGTTTGATGCCAACGCCGGAGTTTTTTATTATGATGGCGACCCGGCAAGTAAAGTGAATTTGTTTGCCGGTGTAAGCGCTTCGCACCTCACGCCTACAAAAAGCCAGACAGCCAGTGATGGTCTTGCGGGTGCCATACCTTTCCGTTACACTATACATGGCGGTGCACGCATAAGGGCCGCAAACTTTGCTGATATTACCCCGCATGCCATATACATTGGGCAGCAAAAAAATAATATCATTGCCGGGGGTATGAACGTAGAGTTTAAATTGCATGAAAATTATAGCTTTATTTTAGGTGGAATGTACCGGGTAAATGATGCTATGGTAGCCAATACAGGATTTCATCTAAAAAATATGATCATTGGTATGAGTTATGATTTTAATAACTCACTTTTACAATCGGCAATTAACCGCCAGGGCGGCTACGAGATATCGCTTAGCTATGTATTTACGCACCGGCTTGCCAGTCGCGAACAAGTATGCCCAAGGTTCTGATACTAATGATGAAAACGCTAAGCTTAGTACTTTTTATTTTTGTTACAAACATCGCTTTAGGGCAGGTAAAAGCCTATAAAGACATGGGCGATAAAGCCTATAAAAGTAAAGACTACTATACTGCAGCATATTACTATGATAAAGCCATGCAGGAGAAAAGCACATCATCTGCAGGTACTGCGGTACCTTACTTTTCGAGCAGGCTCACCAAGAAACAACAAGAACAGCAAATGGGGCAATTGAGCTACCGTTTGGCCGAATCGTACCGCTTATATCATAACTATGTACAGGCCGAAGGCTGGTATAAACAGGTGACCGAAAAGTACGAACAAACCTATCCGCTCGCACGATTTTGGTATGCCGTATGCCTGCGCTCAAACAACCATTATGATGAAGCGATTACCCAGTTACAGGCATTTATAAAAGCAAGCACCGCTAATACAGAATTCATCAAATTGGCAGAAAAAGAATTGCAGGATGCTATGTTTGCCAAACAACAATTGGCCCACCCCGAACTGATAAAAGTTGTTAAAATGGCCGGGCACTTAAATGCTGATGCAGGCGATTTTGGTATCAGTATAAACAACAACCAGTTTTACTTTACCTCATCGCGTACAACAACGGCAAGCAGCAAGCATATTAACCAGATATACGTACGTAATAAAGATAACTCGTCATACGTAACCAAGGTTGATTTTGAGTTGGGTTTAAAACCCGGTTTGCAGTACAGTACGCCTTCTTTAGATACAACCGGTAAGCTCATGTATTTAACCATTTGGCATGCCGATGGTAATAAACCAGCTATTGCGATATATTTAAGCAGGTATGCGAATAAAAAATGGAGTACACCACAAAAGCTGAATACCGAAGTAAACGCTGATGGCTATAACTCGATGCAGCCATTTGTAACGGGTGATGGTAAGCATTTATATTATGCATCCAATAAACCCGGTGGCCTTGGCGGAACTGATATTTGGATGAGCGACCTTGGGGCTGATGGGCAGGCCGTTAACGCGGTTAATCTGGGCAACAAAATAAATACCACTGAGGATGAGCAGGCTCCATTTTACAACCCCCGTGATCATAAACTGGTGTATAGTACCAAAGGACTAACAGGCATGGGTGGATTTGACTTGTTTGAAAGTTTTAATACCGGAACACAATGGGATACCCCAAGAAACCTGGGTTACCCTTTTAATTCTACAAAGGACGACTTGTACTATTACCCTGATGAAAAGGATGATAATGCCGTTTATTTAAGTTCGGACAGGGAATCGGAGTGTTGCCTTAACTTATTTAAGGTGTATTATTATGCGCCGCTGCTAACAGGTTTGGTTATTGATTGCGCAACAAATAAACCCCTGCGCGATGCCAAAGTAAGCCTTGTTGATTCGGTAACAAAGGTTACTATTGATTCGATGAGCACTACCCGTTCTGCGCAATACTCATTTAAGCTTTCGGTTAAACGATCATATATCCTTAAGCTGGAAAAACCAGGTTATTTCACAAAAAATATCCCTATTCCGGCTATTACGCTTGCAAAATCAGATACATTATACAATCCTACCGTATGCCAGCAAAGTTTCCAGTTGAATAAGGCTATCGTAATTAAGAATGTTTTTTATGATTTCAATAAAGCAACGCTAAGGCTCGAGTCGCAGATTGTTTTAAATGATTTGGTAGCAATTTTGAATGATAACCCTAAAATAAAGGTTGAACTTAGTTCGCATACGGATTCTTTTGGCACCGATGTTTATAATATGAACCTCTCGCAAGAGCGTGCACAGGCTTGTGTTGATTATATTATATCTAAGGGTATTAATGCCGATCGTATATTTGCCAAGGGTTACGGCAAAACAAGGCCTATTCAACCCAATACATTCCCCGATGGAAGAGACAACCCAGCCGGGCGCCAGCAAAACAGGCGTACCGAATTTAAGGTGTTAAGTACCTTATAAATTGGGTGTGTAACATACCTGCTACCTTCTGGCTGGTATACTATTTATTGCTTAATTATTGATTAAGTATTATTTCGTATTTCATTGTAAGATAATGTATTAATCTGACTTTCAATTAAATTAGTAATTATTATTTAACACGTGTTAATTTTTAATTAAGGCGAAAATTAATTGAGTTTTTTTATCAATAAAGCATAACCTAACGGCCTAAAATTCCGTAAAAAGGAGTATATCCCTATCATGTAAATCATTTTTTACATGATAGGGACACACTAAACGGCAATAGGCAGGCATGAAGAAACTTTACAAAGCTTTATTTACAGCTAAAACAATGCTTTTAGTAGCATTGTGGCTGTTTATAAGTGCTTTTGTATCTTCCTCGCATACAGGGATAAAACGTTACGCTTTTTTCTTCGATACTACCTTGTGTGGTAGCAGCGTAACCCTCAATGCCACAACCGGTTTAACAAATTATAAATGGAGCACAGGGGCTACCACGCAAAGTATTAACGTTACAGCCTCTGGTAACTATTGGTGGGAGACTATCGATTATACCAATAACAAGGTAGTGAACGGTACATTCACATCGGGTAATACCGGTTTTACCAGCAGTTACGTTGTGCCACCCGGCGCGCAGAATAATTCGTTGCTATACCCGGAAGGCACATACGCTATAACCAAAGACCCCAATAATGTACATAGTGGTTTTTCATCGTTCTATGATCATACCACCTCGAACAATAGCGGTAAAATGATGGTAATAAATGGGGCATCAGTAGCCAATGTTACCGTATGGAGCGAGAATATTACTGTTGCGCCAAATACTAACTATCTTTTTTCAGTTTGGTTCGCGTCGGCCCACCCGGCCAGCCCCGGCCAGCTAAATTTTTCTATTAATGGCTCGCCATTGGGTACTACTATTCAATTGAGTACAACAACCGGTGTATGGCAAAACTTTACCACCACCTGGAACTCCGGCAGCAGCACCACGGCAACCATCGGGTTAATTAACCAGAATACCGCCGCCAGCGGTAATGATTTTGCAATGGATGATGTGGTGTTCGCACCCATCTATCATCATGATATCGCGGTAACGCTTAATCCTAACCCGGTGCTAACAGTAACAGCGGCACCATCCTCGTGCGCGGTTTATAACCTTACCAATGCCATAAGCGGTTATGATGCTGCCACCTACACCTACGTATTTAAAGATGCATCCAACAACGTGGTTTCAACCACTAACGCGCAGGCTATAACAGTAAGCGGTACCTATACCGTAACTGCTCAAAATAAAGTTACAGGCTGTATATCGGCAGCTAAAAGCATAACAGTAACCATTAACCCCGTACCGTCAAAACCCAACGTAACATCGCCATAAAAAACAATATAAAAACGCACCTATAAAAAACAAAAACTACTATGAAAAACATCAACTCACTTCGCATTGTCTTCACTTTATTATTTGTCGCGATAACGCATTTTGTAATGGCCCAGGCCAGCGATCCCACGTCCGCACCGCCTCCAACAGGTACTGCCGATAAAATTATCTGTTCAAGCCAGGGCATTTCTATTGTTGGTCCGCAAAATGCAGGGGTTGATTATCCGGCCTACCAATGGTATAAACTGGATGCAGCCGGTGTGGCGCATTTAACCACAACAACCACACGCACCTACACCGAAACACCAAGTGGCGCAGGTTATTACAGCTACCAATTGGTTACAGTTAATGCTAATGGTTGTACATCGCCAATGTCTGATGTTTTTAAAATTTATGTATTGCCGCCTATAACTGCCACCATAACAACATCAGTAGCTAACAACACTATTTGTGCCAACAACCAAAGCTCAATTGTGCTTACAGCAACGCCATCAAACCCTGCAGCTTATACCTATACCTACCAATGGACAAAGAACGGTACAAATATTCCGGGTGCAACAAGCAATACATATACATTGTCTGAGGCAGCCAGCGGATCAGTTAATATGGGTGTTATTATAAGTTACACCTTAAACTCGGGATGCTCTGCAACAGCTACACAAAGCATTACGGTTGATCCTATCCCGGTTAAACCTACTATAGGGTCCAATTAATGCGTATGTAACCTGTAATAAACGTTTGCATGCGTTATTGGTATAAAATTATTTGTAACAGTGTACTGCTTTTGCTGGCAGCCACCCTCGCCTTTTCGCAGGCGGGCGGTGGCTCCGTGCAAAGCTTTGCTGTTGTATATACCATAACTGCAGGTAAAACCATTACCCTGAATGCCGGAAAAAATATTGCTCCTGCATATCAATGGTATAAAAACGGGGTAGCTATACCAGGCGCGGTTGGTAAAAATTATACCACGGGCCAGGCCGGTATTTATACTGTGATAGCCTACAATGCCGAAGGCTGTTCTTCAACCCTTTCAGACGGGGCATTGATCATTGTTACGCCGGTTGCGCCAAAGCCCGATACGGTAGTTGATCTGGGTGTAACCATACATTCATCAAACAAGCTGGCACGTTTGGGCGAAACATTTGAATATGGTATTACCATAAAAAACCATAGCGTATTAACCGGCCACCAGGTAGTGTTAAGGTACCCGCTTCCTTCAATATTAAGAGGGCTGCCACCCCTAAAACAAGTTACTATAGGCAATTATTCGTATGATCCGGTTAGCAATATTTTTACCTGGTATGTTCCGCAATTAGCCGGCGGGCAATCGGTAAGTATTAGTGCTTTGGTTAAGATATTAAAGGCAGGGGCAATTACCAGTACGGTACATGTAAGCGGTAAAGAGCGCGATCCGGTATTGGCCAACAATGATGATACCGATACGCAGCAAATATCAGGCTTAATGGTACCCAATGTGTTTACGCCTAACGGCGATGGGGTAAATGATACTTTCATCATCCCCGGCCTTAACCAGTATACCGAAAACGAACTGGTTATTATTAACCGCTGGGGCAACCACGTGTACGAAAAGAAGAACTATAATAACGAGTGGACAGGGGAAGGATTATTAGATGGTACCTATTACTATGTTTTAACTGCCAAAAACCCATCCGGAGATACCGAAACTTATAAAGGGTATGTTACCCTGTTACGCAAACGCATGTAAACCATTAAGAACGATGAAGAGGATATTAGCATTTGGGGTTCTGTTTTTTTTGCTGCAAAGCGCCAAAGCACAGCAGGATGCACAGTTTAGTCAGTACGTTTTTAACGGGATATACTTGAACCCTGCCTACGCGGGTTACAAGCAAGATTTGCAATTACACAGCTTTTGCCGTTCGCAATGGACAGGCCTGACAGGCGCGCCACTAACTTATGCAGGTGCTGCCGATGTTGCCGTACTTGATGGCGCGGTAGGCTTGGGCCTGATGGTTAACCATGATCAGCTTGGGGCGCAAAGCTATACATCAGGTTATGCCAATGCATCCTACCGCATCCAGTTTGGCAGGGGCGATGATAAGTCATGGCTTTCATTTGGTTTAGGTTTTGGGATGTTGCAAACCGGCCTTGATGGTACAAAGCTAAATGCAACACAAAGTGGTGATATGAATATTCCCACTACTTTTCAAAGTACATCATTACCTGATGCCCGGATAGGGGTATTATATACTACCGATAATTTTTTTGCGGGGTTTTCAGTAGATAACCTTTTGGCACAGTACATGCACCCGCCGGCAACGTCAGAAAGTTTGATGCTTGTGGTGCCAAAGCCGCATAAATACCTTACTGTAGGCGCGTTATTCAGCCTGAATGATGATACAAAAATTAAGCCTTCTATTATGATAAAAGAAGCACAAGGTGCACCTACAAGTATTGATGTAAACACTTTTGTTTTGATGAGCGAAAAGTTTTGGATAGGTGGCACTTTCCGTACCGGGTTGGATGCTTTTAAAAATAACCTGCAATCGGGCCTGCGTTCATCAAGCGCTTTGGTAGGTATGGTTGAGTTTTATCTTGGTCCTGATTTTAGGATAGGCTATGCTTACGATTACTCATTAAATAAATTAGGCTCATACGGCTATGGCTCGCACGAGATATCGTTAGATATCGTATTCAAATCAAGCAAGCGCGATTACTATATCTCGCGCCATTGTTATTTTTAAATAATTATAAAGTTTCGCGGGTGGTGCCGCATTCCAGCATTTGCTTACCGTAGTAAGGGTTACGTATGGCCGCGGTTTCGCTTATCCACATCTGTTTTTTCATGGGGCAATATTGCTCGTAAACCGTGAGGGTATTAAGCTTCAATTTTTTTAATACCGCGAACATGTTTTTTGACAGGGTACCAAAATGCTCACGCTGATGGGCTACAACAGTAGTTTCGCTGATATGCCTGGTATCGAATTTTAATTTATCTGCAAAAGCAGCCCATTGCACTTTTTGTTCAGGTTTTAACCTTTGCTCAGGGTTAGCAGATAATTCTTTAAGCAAAAGCTTTGCCCTTAGTTGCGCCTGGCCGCCATCACTTTCAACCAGCGCGTTTTTTACACCGATGTAAGCATTGGTTATTTTATCGATAGCGTTACTTGCAGGTAATACCGGCTGGGCCTGAGTATATGCACTACCAAATATTAATATCAAGGCAACAAAACTTATTTTGAGTGATCGCATTGACAAATATAGCTCAATTTACCTTAAACTGAAACACGCCTGAATCAGAAGTGTTGCCCGATATGTCCTTTGTAACTATCTTCCAATAATAGGTTGCACCTGGTGTTACTGTTACATTATTCAAAACCATAGCCGTAACATTTGCCTGTAGTAACGGTGGTGTAGTGGCCGTTCCGAAATAAACATCGTAACCTGCAATGTCATTGTCTGCATCGCTGCCAAGCCAACTGATATTGACCGTGCCAGCTGCGGTCGTTATGTTTGATCCGAATACAGGTGAAACCCCATCAGCCGGAAATGGCGGATGCGAGATGATTGCCGGCCCGGAGTTATAGAATTTCCATACATCGCTTACTTTGGTAACGCCCGTATCGTTCGACTTTGAAGTAACATACCATGAATAAGGTGTATTACGAAGTAGGGTAACAGCAATTTGGTTGACGTTGATGGTCTGGGTAATTACCGAGTTGGTCAGCAAATTCTTTATCGTTATTTCGTATGAGTCGGTGTTTTCTGCCGCCACCCATGTAAAAGTAATTGAGCTTTGTGTAGCGGTCAAAACGGTACCGGTAGTGCAAGCCGAATTTTGGGCAGGGAAACTCAGCCCCGCTTTACCCGGATCGGGGGCTATGGTGTTTTTTTTGTCGCAACTTGTTATTACGAATAATAAAAGCAGAAATGAAAGTGATCTTATAATATGCTTGTTCATTTTATCTTTTTATTATTTTGAATACTGAGTCTGTGCTATCGGTCGATAATTTTAAAACGTAAAGGCCGGCCTTTAAACCCGAAAGGTTAAGCGGTATCGAACCAACAACATTATTATACTTTGTAGTAAATGCTACTTTGCCATCTGTACTGTAAATATTCACCGCGGCTGTTTTAACTATGCTATTGCCTAAACTCAAATTCAATATATTATCGAACGGATTAGGGTAAATCAAAGCTTCATCGGACACTGTGATATTTTTTTCGATGACGCCCTGGCAAGCCTTGTCGGTGGATACCAAAATGGTATTCAATCCTTTGGAGAGTGATAATGTTACCTGGCTGTTTGTTGTAGTGGTTACTGTTCCGTTAAGACTGATATTATAGCTTGAGCCACCGCCCATGCTGATCACCACCTGGTTACCTGCCTTTATATTTGCCACGTACACTGAAAGGTCTTTAGGTTCGCTAACTACAGCCGTGAAACACTGCTGGTAGGTAGGTTGTCCCGCTACGGTAATACAAATGTTGTAACTCCCGGCAGGTAAACCTGATACTCTCAATGAGTCGGTAAAAGGTAATGCTACACTTGTACCGTTCAATGTTGCGGTGGCAGTATAGCTTAAGCGTTGCGTTGCCAAAATAGTTATGGTACCATTGTTCGATCCTTTGCAGGTTGCGCTGGTATTGGTTATTCTAAAATTGTTGACGGGTAATCCAAACACCGAAGTAACTACTATAGGCAATGATACCTGGTTGGTCGTATTTGCCAATATACTTACTTTATAGGATCCACTTTGTGTTGCTGTATATGTTGAATTTGTTGCACCGATGATATTGGCGCCATCTTTTATCCATTGATAACTATAACCTGTACCTGGAGTAGCCGATAAAACCACATTACCGCCGGTAATAAAAGTAGTTGGACCACCTGCAGATATAACAGGTACCGGCACATATACAAAACCGACAGAGCTGCCCAAACCATTTGCATTGGATACAGCTATATTCCCTGTATTGCCCGCACCCACTACAGCTGTGATATTTGTTGCTGAATTTACCGTAAACGATGCCGCCGGAGTACCTCCGAAAGTTACCCCGGTTGCGCCGGTAAAGTTAGTGCCGGTTATGGTGACCAATGTTCCGGCGATAGCCGTAGCCGGAGAAAAGGACGTGACCACCGGCGTAGGCAGATACACAAAGCCTGGTGAACTTACTGTACCGCCATTGGTAGTAACTGTTAAATTTCCGCTTGCCCCTGCGCCAACAACTGCGGTCATTGTGGTAAATGATGTTACTAAAAATGAGGAGGCAGGCACGCCGCCAAAGCTTACTGCCGAAGTACCGCTTATATAATTACCTGTAATAGTGACGGTGGTGCCTGTACTTGCAGAGGTAGGGGTAAATGATGTGATGATGGGAGCAGGTACAAAAACAAAACCACCAATAGTACCTGTACCACCTGGTGTTGTTACCGAAATATTGCCGCTTGCCCCGCCCGGCCCTACTACTGCCGAAATAGCTGTTGAAGAAATAATACTGAACGATACAGCGGGCACTCCGCCAAAACTTACCGCTGTTGCTCCTGTAAAACCCGTTCCAATAAGGGTTTCTGTTGTACCGGCAGGAACAGTATTGGCACTAAAAGATGAAATAGTTGGAGCGGGTATAAAAGTGAAACCTGCCAGTGTGCCGGTACCGTTTGGTGTAGTAACGGTTATACTACCTGATACTGCACTACCAACAGTAGCTGTAATACTTGTTGCCGAATTAACAGTAAATGATGTTGCGTTTGTCCCACCAAATTTTACTGCGGTTACGCCCGTAAAATTAGTACCTGTTATAGTAACCGTTGTGCCAATTATTCCGGTTGTTGGTGTAAATGCCGTTATTGTTGGCCCGGGTAGGAAAGTAAAGCCAGCAAGACTTGCAGTGCCGCCTGTTGTGGTAACAACTACATTCCCGTTTGTAGCAGAGGTGCTTACCACAGCTGTTATACTTGTTGATGATACAACAGAGTATGAAGTTGCAGCAACCCCACCAATGCTTACCGCTGTTACACCAGTAAAATTAGTGCCTGTAATTGTAACCGTTGAAGCGCCTCCTGCTGCGGTTGGAGTGAAAGATGTTATAGTGGGTGCAGGTAAAAAAACAAATCCGGCCAGGTTCGCCGTACCCCCCGGTGTGGTAACCGACACGTTGCCGCTTGTGCCGGTCGCGACAACTGCCGTAATGCTTGTAGCCGAAACTATATTAAACGATGTAGCATTAGTGCCGCCAAATTTAACTGATGATGCATTAGTAAAGTTAGTGCCGGTTATAGTAACTATAGCTCCTGAAATGCTTGACAAAGGTGTAAAGCTACTAATGGTAGGCTGCGGAATATAAGTAAACCCGGCTAATATCCCTGTACCGACCGAATTTGTGACCGATACACTACCTGAGGCACCTGCTGCTACTACAGCGGTAATGGTTGTAGGTGATACAACGGTGAATGAGGTAGCTGCTGTTCCACCAAACTTTACCGCCGTTGTGCCTGTAAAATCGGTTCCGGTTATTGTAATTGTTGTACCGGTTGCGGCAGTGGCAGGGGTAAATGCAGTAATAGCCGGAGGGGCTGAAATAGCGTATGAATACCAGGATTCGTAGCCGTTGAGTTGATCATTAACCCCCGTTGAACTTGTATTAAGTGCTGTTACCGCAATAGAGTCGGTTAAAGAAGCACCAGAAATAGTGTATGATGTATCGGTTGCAGCTATAGTTGCCGAATTAGCATATGTGAAATTGTTTACATAGCCCCAGTATACTTTATAGTTTTTAAGATTAGTCTCTTTGTTTTTATTCCAGGTAACCAAAACCTGGCCGTTGCGCGATGCTTTAACAACATTGACAGGACTTGAGATGGTTGTATTACTTATAAATCCGGTTGCAACAGGCGTATAGGTAACGGTACCATAATGCAGATCATCGTTACTGTCGAAGATCATATCATCGATGGTTTTACCAGCCTTTAGCTGGAAGTAATTATTTGTGATGGAAAAGTTCTTGACACTGTAATTTAATATATTATAGCTGGCTGTATTGATGAAATTATTGTTTTTAATAGCCGCTATACTATTGAAATTATATACATAAACACCATCATTCAGGTTTTTGAACGTGTTATTGCTTATGTTAACTGTAGCGCTACTGCTATTTATCAATATTGCACCAACAGGGCTCAAGGTATAGTTTATGACCTCAGAATTTGTCATATTACAATTACCCGCTATGATCACATAGTTTGATGCCGAGAAATATAACCTGTTTGAAATGGGTTTGGTAATAATGAACTTTGAATTAACTATATTGTAAGTGAAACTTATGGTATTTATGATGGTATTTAAAAATACAGAATTTGTAATTGATACGGGATTACTCTGCTCGCCTGCGTTAGTGATATTCGAATCTTCGACCTGGCAATTATTAAAGCTGAAATTAGCACCACAGCAGTTTACAGTAAAAGTGATATTCCTTAGATAACAATTGTTGAATCCGATCCCCAAATTATAAGAATCGGATGTTATTTTTGAATTAAAAATTCTTGTATTACTGATGTTTATTCTTTCCGAAAGAGGATAGTAGCCAATTACCGTTGCTGATATCATTAATGAACTATCAATATTTAAGCTATTAGCTGCCTGGTACCCTTTAGTTATTGTCCAACCATTGCTTAAATTAGAGCGGGATATTTTAAGTGTACCCGAATTTTTGGGCGAGGTTTGTGCAAACTCGCTTTCATCGCCGACCTGAATATTGCTTGCGCTTACATTTTGATTGTGAAAACTCACAAACCTAAAGCTTGAAGCGCTTAAATTACTCTTTTGAAATTGTACAAAATAGGCTCCCGGATAAACTAATGTAGACCCCAAATAAACACCGGACCCACTACTAAAAACTATGCTGTCTGTAGCCGACCCATTACAGATCATCGCACCGTTCAATAAGATTTGGTAGTTTGTGTTACGCTGAACAGTTACACCAGGTTCGATGGTGAGTGTGTAAGCGGCGGGCACACCTACGTTACCGGTAAGAATATACGGACTGCCTGCCTTGGTCCAAATAGTATTTGATGTGATATTGCCGCTCACATTGGTTTGAGCCATAGTAACCGAACTCGTTATCAAAATAATGAAAAATAAAATAAAGTGTAAAGCTTTCTTCATTTATAATGTTTAAACATCAGGGTTAATAACCTTATGTGATTTATATATCTCGTAAAAGTAAAAATATTATTTATAATTAAACGGGTAGCTTTTTAACATAATAAATATTTAACATCAATGATACGTTAAAGCAACACAGAAACTTATTTAAATGTAGCCATATTCATAATAATTTTGCCTATCTTAAAGCGGAAAAATAACGTTAAACAATGTCCGCTGCCGAAACCTTAAAACGTACACTTAAACCTATACATTTATGGGCCATTGCCGTAGGCTTGGTAATATCCGGCGAGTACTTTGGCTGGAATTTAGGCTGGGGCGTATCGGGTACCATTGGCCTGCTTATCGCAACCATTATCGTTACGGTAATGTACATCGCTTTCATTTTTAGCTATACCGAACTCACTACATCTATACCACATGCGGGCGGCGCGTTTGCGTATGCTTACTGTGCTATGGGGCCCTTTGGCGGGTTAATTGCCGGGTACGCCACCCTTATTGATTTTTTGCTGGCTACCCCGGCCATCGCTTTTGCGCTGGGGAGTTACCTGCACTTTTTGTACCCGGCTGTTCCGGTGCTTGAATCGGCTGTGGGCTTTAACATCGTATTTATTATTATCAATATATTAGGGGTTAAAGAGTCGGCAGCGTTTTCTGTTTTTATTACCGTTTTGGCTGTTGCCGAATTATTGGTTTTCTCGGGCATCATAGCTCCGCACTTTAAATTGGCTAACTACATTGCCGACCCGATGCCTTTTGGCTGGGCCGGTATATTTGCCGGGCTGCCTTTTGCCGTGTGGCTGTATTTGGGTATCGAGGGTGTGGCACAAGTAGCCGAAGAGGTAAAAGATCCTTCAAAAAATATCCCGAAAGGTTATATATCCGCCATCGTAACCTTAACCTTGCTGGCTTTGGGTGTGATGATATTAACCGGCGGCATAACAAATTGGCATACACTAAGCACCACCACCAGTCCGCTGCCCGACGCCATCGCCATTGTTTTGGGTAAAGGCAGCAGCTTTACCAAAGCCTTTGTAAGCATTGGTTTATTTGGTTTGGTAGCATCATTCCATGGTATGGTACTGGCATCATCAAGGCAGGTGTTTGCTATGGCCAGGAGCGGTTATTTACCGCGCGGGCTATCAGGTATTAACCGCAAATTTAAAACGCCGCATTGGGCTTTAATTGCAGGCGGCCTGGTTACATTTATTACTTTGTATATCGCAAATAAGTTTGCTGATAAGCCCGATACCGTGATCAACCCGGTCATTGTATTATCTGCCCTGGGCGCCATTGTAATGTACCTGATGAGTATGGCCAGCGTGTTCGTTCTTCGCCGTAAGGAGCCTGATCTGAAACGGCCCTTTACTTCGCCATTTTACCCCATTTTTCCGGCAGTGGCATTAGTTCTTTCAGCCGTATGTTTGGTGGCTATCGTCTATTATAACATAACGGTAAGCTATATCTTTTTCGGCGGCCTTGCCGCTGCCCTTATTTTGCTGGTGCTGACAGGTAAGCACAAAATGAAGATAACCGATGATGTTTTGTTGGAGCAGGCAGCCGTAATGATAGAATAACATGGCATACCAGCATACCATCCGCAATAAGGTTTACAGCTTCCGCGATTTGAAAGACGTGATGGCCAAAGCTACACCTTTTCGTACAGGTGATGCCCTTGCCGGGATATGCGCCGATAGCTACGAAGAGCGTGTTGCCGCCCAAATGACGTTGGCAGATATACCCCTCAAAAACTTTTTGAATGAAGCTTTAGTGCCTTATGAGGACGATGAAGTTACGCGACTAATAATTGACAGCCATGATGCCGCAGCCTTTGAACCTATTAGCCATTTAACCATAGGCGAGCTACGCGATTGGCTGCTAAGTGATGAAGCCGATGGCAAAATATTAGAAGGATTGAAATGGGCCATCACGCCCGAAATGACGGCCGCCGTATCCAAACTGATGCGTAACCAGGACCTGATTGCCGTAGCCAAAAAGTGTGCAGTAATTACCCGGTTTAGAAATACGATAGGCTTGCGTGGACACTTCTCTACCCGCCTGCAGCCCAATCACCCCACCGACGACCCCAAAGGGATAGCCGCCAGTATGATAGATGGTTTACTATATGGCAGCGGCGATGCGGTTATAGGCATAAACCCGGCAACAGATAGCCCCGCCGCCGTAACTAACCTGCTCAACCTGATAGATACTTTAAGGTTGCAGTTTGACATCCCAACTCAATCCTGTGTGCTGAGCCATGTTACTACCACGATAGGTTTAATTAACAGCGGCGCACCTGTTGATCTGTGTTTTCAGTCCATCGCGGGAACGCAAAAAAGTAACGCGAGTTTTGGTATTGATTTGAAAATACTGGACGAGGCTTATGATGCCACACTATCTCTAAACCGTGGGACCGTTGGCAACAATGTAATGTATTTTGAAACGGGGCAGGGTAGTGCGCTATCGGCAAATGCGCACCATGGCATCGACCAGCAAACCTGCGAGGCAAGGGCTTACGCTGTGGCGCGAAAATATAACCCGCTGCTGGTAAACACCGTGGTAGGATTTATTGGCCCGGAGTATTTGTACGATGGCAAGCAAATTATCCGTGCGGCGTTGGAAGACCATTTTTGTGGTAAGCTTTTGGGCCTGCCCATGGGTGTTGATGTATGTTATACCAACCACGCCGAGGCGGATTCGGACGATATGGACAACCTGCTCACCCTGCTTGGCGTTGCGGGCTGCAATTTTGTGATGGGCATACCCGGATCTGATGATATTATGCTGAGTTATCAGTCAACCTCGTTTCATGATGCTTTGTACTTGCGCAAGGTGCTGGGCCTGCGCCCTGCCCCGGAGTTTGCAGCCTGGTTATTGAAACAGGGTATTACTGATGTGCAAGGCAAACTGGCGCATACGCAAAATATGAGTAAACTGATTGAACACTTGTTTTGATTTCGGATTTGATTTAGTAAAATGGAATGTGTGTGAGGCTCCCCCTCTTGAGAGGGGCAAGGGGTGTGTTATTCGCTAACACAACCCTGCGGTGACACAAACCCAACGCGCCCCCTCTCAAGAGGGGATTTAAAAACAAAATGAAAGACCTATCCAAAAAAATAACCGACCCCTGGGAGTCGCTTAAGGAATTTACAGCAGCGCGCATTGCCATGGGCAGGGTGGGTAGCAGTATACCGCTCAAGCAATCGCTGGAGTTTAAGCTGGCGCATGCACATGCCCGCGATGCGGTGTATTCTGTTTTGGATGTAGATGGGTTATTGGAAAGTATAAAAACATTTGGTTTGCCTAGGTTAAAACTCCACAGCCAGGCCGAAAATAGGCATCAATACCTGCAACGGCCCGACTATGGCCGCCTTTTGGATGATGCTTCGGTACTGCTCATTAACGAAAGCGCCTACCCCTGCGATATCTGCATTATTATTGCAGACGGCCTTTCGGCAACAGCGATAAATGAGAACGCGATACCCTTGCTGGATGCTTTGCTCCCTTTGCTCAGATACAAACTGTCGCCTATCTGCCTTGCCGAACAGGCGCGTGTTGGTCTGAGCGATCATATAGCTCATGGCCTGCAAGCCCAGCTTTGTATTATGTTGATAGGAGAGCGGCCAGGCTTAAGCTCGGCAGATAGTATTGGTGCTTATCTTACTTATAACCCGCAACCCGGACTTACCGACGAGATGCGTAACTGTGTATCCAATATCCGCCCCGAGGGTTTGCCTTTTGACCAGGCGGCCCAAAAGATATTCTATTTGGTACAGGAGGCTTTCAGGTTGCAGTTATCCGGCGTTAATTTGAAAGATAACTCGGGCTTGCTTGATGGCTGAAAACAGGGGGTAAATGTGGGTATTGTATAACCAGTCATGCCGGATTTATTTCGGCACCCCACTTGCTAAGTCATAAACTATTCGTCACTCGCACACCCTTCTGATGGGGTGCTGAAACAAGTTCAGCATGACCCGCTGACAAGTGGCAGGGGGTAAAAGTGGGTATTTTAAAAAGTTTTTTAGCTTCTTTATAACAACCTTACATTCATGGAGATATAACGATTTTGAACGTTATGTGTCGATTTTACTTTGATATATGGCAGATAGATGCCCATCATTTTATCCTCCATAAAAAAATATTTTCATTCAAAATTTTGAAATATCAGATCTAATTTTTACAATTGTACTGTACTATTTAAGTAGTACAGTAAAACAGATTGAATTATGATCATATTTGATAATTTAACCTTTGGCTACAAAAAGGCCGAGCCGGTACTGCAGGATCTGAACCTTGAACTTAAGCAAGGCCATATTTATGGTTTACTGGGGCAAAACGGCGCAGGAAAAAGCAGTTTGCTGTATAATATTTGCGGTTTGCTTTTTGCCAATAAGGGCCAATGCCATGTGCTGGGCCAGGTCCCTTCCAAACGCAACGTTTCGTTTTTACAACAGGTGTTTTTATTACCCGAAGAGTTTTACATACCACGTGTAAACCTTGCCGGTTACTTAAATACCTATGCTCCCTTTTACCCGGCTTTTGATAGGGATATGTTTTACCGTTTTGCAAAAGAGTTTGAAATACCCGATACCGGTAACCTGCAAAGCCTTAGCCATGGCGAGCAAAAGAAGGTGATGATCAGCTTCGCGCTGGCTACCAATGCTAAGGTATTGCTCATGGATGAGCCAACAAACGGATTGGATATCCCATCAAAAAAACAGTTCCGTAAAATTATAGCCGGTTGTATCCGGCCCGATCAAACCATGATCATCAGTACCCACCAGGTGCGCGACCTGGATAGCCTGATAGACCACGTACTTATCCTGAAGGATAAGAACATCATTGTGCACGAGCCCGTTGACCGCATTACCGAAAAACTGGTATTTAAACAAGCCATGACTTTGAATGAAGCCGGCGAAGTAATATACAGCGAAGGCGGCTTAAAAGGCTATGCTGTAGTGGCGCTAAACAAAAAAGAAGAGCCATCGCGCCTGGATATGGAAATGTTTTTTAATGCCGTGCTCAGCAACAAACAACAAATTGTTCAATTATTTAATAACTAAGATATGTCGATCAATAGAATTTGGTACCTGTTTAAAATGCAATGGGTAGAAAACCGTAAGCTTTATGTGTTGGGCTTATTAGCCATGATGGGTATTGAAGGGTTGTTTTATTTTACCTCCAGCAGCAGCCCCAATAACCAGGAGATGTTTTTTACTATCGGGCTGCTGTTATCATCATCAATTTTTACATCAACCATTTTGAGTCGGTTTACCGATAAGCGTACCGCCCTGAGCGCGTTAATGCTCCCCGCATCGGCTTTTGAGAAAATACTTGTGGCCATTATTTACAGCCTGGTTATTTTCCCGGTGGTATATACGCTGTTAACTTACCCGGTAATGTTTGCGGCTTATTATTATCATACCGAAATAAAAGGCGATCTGGCGCCACTATGGAACCTGTCACCCTCCGAAGGTAAAATACTAATCGTGCTGATGTTGTATTTTATGCTGCAGGCCTTTGTAATGTTTTGCTCAACCTTATTCAGGCGTTTAGCCTTTGTTAAAACAGCGGTATTGGTATGCGCTGTTTTGTTTGGAACCGTTGCATTGAACGACAAGCTGCAAGAGCAGCTCTATAAAAACCATCTTCAGCCCAATGTGCTCCCCAAAGGATTTATACCCAACCCACCCGATTATGCTACCCAAACCAATACTAAAACTATATATCCGCCCAAAGGCAGTACTCAGCAACCTGTAACAATTACCTCGGCTCCAAAAAAGGTTCTGTTGCCCCCCAATAATTTTAATGTTACAGGCAGCGGCATTTTTATGCCGGTACAGTTTTATGCCCGCAACACCGAGCACATAAATAATCCACTCGTGTGGCAGGCTGTGTTGCCCGCATGGCAGCAGTTTATATTCGCGTTGTTGTTTTTTATGATGGTACCGTTCTTTTGGCTGCTTACCTGGGTTAAGCTTAGAGAAAAAACACTGATATAGTATGGAGTTTAACAATACGCAAGCCATATACCTGCAGATAGCAGATTATGTGTGCGATAAGATACAGCTTAAAGAATGGAAAGAGGATGAAAAGATACCCTCAGTGCGTGAGCTTGCAGTAATGCTGGAAGTAAACCCCAACACTGTGATGCGCACATTTGAGTACCTGCAGCAGCAGGAAATTGTTTATACCAAACGAGGCATGGGTTTGTATGTAGCTAAGGATTCGGCTAAAAAGATAAAGGCATCGCGCAAGCAACAGTTTTTAACAGAAGAGCTTCCGCTGCTGTTCCGCAAGATGAACATGCTGGATATTGCCCCCGATGAGCTACAGGCCCGCTTTGATGAGTTTAAAAAGAATATGGACAACCATTAAGATATTATTGAGTATGAAAACAAGTACAAAATTATTGATCGTGTTTTTTATTGCGATACCAACAACACTTTTTGCCTATAACTGGCTTATGAAAGAGCAGTATTTAGCAGGTAATTTAATACCCCAGGCACAGCGCCCGGCAGATGAATATGCGAACGCTGAAGCGTATGTTACCCTGCCATTGCCGCAATGCAAATACGTAGTGGTTAGCGGGCAGATTACATCAGGCGATTTTGAGCATGGCGATTACCGTTCCGTGTATTCGCAGGAACGCGATATTGATATTCGTGGAGACCATGCCGGAAAACAGTTGGCCAAGGTTAATAAATATTACGAAAGCCTTTTTAAAACCAGTGTAGTTAAAGATACCTTATATATTTCCTTCTTCAGAAAAAAGCATGTAGAGAACATTAGTGGTACCGGTAACAACGGCTTACTTTGTTTATACTTAAATAAAGATGTTGAATATATCAGGACCGAATTTGCACAGTACCATACCGATGGGTCGTTCAATTTAAAACAAATGAATATTGTTGCTTTAGACGGAACCTCAATGAGCATAAACCATTTGCAAACAGAACAATTAAACCTGATTGCCAAAGGCGAGGCACAGGTTATGGTAAAATACGCCAAAAATATAGCACAATTATCATACTCACTATTGGATAGCCCGACAGTTAAATTTAATCATTGCCAGGTAGCCGCATATAAGCCTTTACGTATAGATAGTGGCGCCCACATGGATATTACCCTTAAAGGGAATAGTATACAACAATACTTAGCCACAAAACATTAATTGTAAATGAGTTACTAAAATATATGCGCTCCGGCGCATATATTTGTAACATACCCCCATTTTATTATTGATGAAAAAGCTATACCTGTTTTTTGCCTTGCTGATGTTTGTGGAATATACAGCCACAGCACAAATTACTACCCCCGAAAAATATTATAAGCGTGGCGTTGTGGTATGTGCGAAACCCGAGGCTGCAAAGGCAGGGGTAGCTATATTGAAAAAAGGAGGCAACGCTGTTGATGCTGCGGTTGCAGTACAGTTTGCATTAGCGGTAGTTTACCCCGTTGCCGGGAATATTGGCGGCGGCGGATTTATGGTTTACCGCAGCGGGAAGGGTAAAACAGCCACGCTTGATTTTCGCGAGAAAGCACCTGAACTGGCTACGCGTGATATGTACCTGGATAGTAGCGGCAATGCCATTACCAAAATGAGTTTGTTTGGCCAAAAAGCTGCCGGTGTGCCGGGAAGTGTTGCCGGTATGGTGCAGGCACATGGCCGCTATGGCAAATTAAGCTGGCGCAAGCTACTCCAACCTGCAATTGACCTTGCAGAAAAAGGCTACCCGCTTACCGCGAGGCAGGCTGCAGATTTTAACCGTAACAAAACAACATTCGTTCAATATAACCCTTTAGGTACCGCTTTGGTAAAAGATGCGGATTGGAAAGAGGGTGACATATTTACTCAACCTGAACTGGCGCGTACTTTAAGACTCATCCGCGATCATGGACGTGCCGGTTTTTACAGTGGCGCTGTTGCGGATAGCCTGGTAAAAGAAATGAACCGCGGGAAGGGTATCATCACAAAAAAAGACTTGCAAAATTACCGGGCAGTTTGGCGCAGGCCCGTTACAGGTAAATACAAAGGTTACGGCATTATTACCATGCCGCCTCCATCAAGCGGGGGTATTGGTTTGGTGCAATTGCTGCACTCGGTAGCGCCTTATCCTTTGACGCGCTGGGGCGTTAATGCAGATTCTACCGTACAGGTAATGGTAGAAGCCGAGCGCCGCGTATATGCCGACAGGGCCACCCACCTGGGCGATCCCGATTTTTATAAAGTGCCTCAAAAAACATTGTTAAGCACAGCTTATCAAAACAAACGCATGAGCACCTTTACATGGGATAAGGCAACACCCAGCAGCGAGGTTGCAGCAGGCGCTATCCCAAAAAAGGAACATGAAGAAACCACCCATTTTTCTATAGTTGATAAGGATGGTAACGCGGTATCGATCACCACAACGCTCAACAACAGTTATGGCTCGTTTGTATTTGTAAAGGGCGCGGGCTTTTTACTGAATGATGAGATGGATGATTTTTCGGTTAAGCCGGGAACACCCAATATGTATGGCCTGATAGGTGGCGAAGCCAACGCTATTAAACCAAATAAGCGGATGCTGAGTTCGATGACGCCTGCCATTATCACTAAAAAGGGAAAACTGTTTATGGTGGTAGGTACGCCGGGGGGATCTACCATTATTACCTCGGTTTTCCAAGCCATATTGAATGTGGTAGCGTTTAATAAACCGATACAAGAGGCCGTTGCCACACCTCGTTTTCACAGCCAATGGCTACCCGACCAGGTAGAGGTAGAAAAGGGTGTATTAACAGAACAGGCCCTGCAAAAACTAAGTGCCAAAGGATACAAAATAACACCGCGCGGTTCTATTGGCCGTGTGGATGCCATTGTGAAAACAAAAAAAGGTTACCAGGGCGGCGCCGACCCGCGTGGCGAGGATGCGAGTATTGGTTATTAGGGTTAAATTCACATTTACAGTGTGTTACATCTGTAGTATTTTTCTTTTTTTAGGAAAATATTTACTTTTGCTGCGCAATCTCCATGATCAATATATACAACAAAAAGTTAGAGAATCCCGATTTTTACCGCCAGTTTCGTTGCGGCGATAGTTTAATGGCTTTGTATAATTGCCCGCTAAAATCAAAATACCAGGATGCATGGAGCCAGCATAATTACATTGTATATGTAATGGAGGGCCGCAAAATGTGGCACACGGCGCATGGCAGTTATGAGCTAAACGAAGGCAGCTGTGTATTTGTACGTAAGGGTGCCTGCATTATGGAGCAGTTTTTTGATGCTACCTTTTGCCTGGTGATGTTTTTTGTTCCGGATGATTTTATTTGCGATGTGTTGAAGAGCAAAGAATCACCCATTTACAAGCCGGGCAAAAAGTACGAACCTGTGATTGAGTTGGAAAGCGATGCTGCTGTGCATGCTTTTTACCAGTCGATGATGCCCATGTTCAGTAACGGGCAGGAGCCTGACCGCTCACTTATCGAATTAAAATTCAAAGAGCTGATATTGATCATTGCAGGCAACTCAGGCAATGCCGAAATGCTCTCTTATTTTTGCTCATTAATGAATGAGCCGCAGGCCGTATCATTACAGCGCGTAATGGATAGCAACTATAGTTTCAATTTAAAACTCGAAGAATTTGCACAATTGAGCAACCGTAGCCTATCAGCCTTTAAGCGCGATTTTCAAAAACAATTTTATACCACACCCGGCAAGTGGCTGCTCGAAAAAAGACTCTCTCATGCTAAAAACCTGTTGATCAATACTGATAAAACAGTAAGCGAGGTAGCTTTTGAGAGCGGTTTTGAAAACCCGTCGCATTTTGGCCGCGCGTTCCGCCAGCGTTTCGGTACCACACCGGCCTCTATAAAACAGCCTGTATTGGCCTGAACTTTTTAGTCGATTTTCTGGACTTTTTAGCATACCCCGGTTTTTAGCGCGGCTGTAATTTTGCGCCTGTTAATTTTTAAATATCTAAATCGAATTATTATGAGCACAAAAGCAGTGCAAGGAAAATTGTGGAGTGTAGCACCGCAAAATTGGTCGGCTTATTTTGAGCCTTCGTTTTTACCCATGTACAGGGAGGCCTTAAAACAATTAAACATAAAAGATAATACTACCTTACTGGATGCAGGTTGCGGATCGGGTTTATTTAGCAGTATTGCCATAAAAGCCGGTGCGCAGGTAAGCGGTATTGATGCGGCTCCCGGTTTATTACAGGTAGCACGATTGCGCAACCCACGGAATAATTTTATGGAAGCAGACCTGGAAACAATGCCATTTACTGTTGATAGGTTTGATGTAGTAGCGGGTTTTAACTCGTTTCAATACGCCGGAAATTTTGAAAACGCATTAGCTGAAGCAAAGCGTGTGTTAAAACCTGGCGGTAAGCTGGTAATAGGTATCTGGGATAAACCGGAAATGAGTGATGCTACCAACATACTAAAAGCCATAGGCTATTTATTACCGCCACCACCTGCAGGTACGCCTGGTCCGTTTGCCTTATCTGAAGATGGCCGGATTGAGGGCATTTGCAATAAAATTGGTTTAAAAGTGGTACATACGGCTAAAGTACCATGCCCGGCATTGTTCAGGAGCTTAGGTGAAGGTGTTAACTGTTTTATGAGCACCGGACCTGCCGCGGCAGCCATGAACCACAACGACAGGCAAGTTGTTGAAGATACCGTGGCTAAAGCCTTTGCGCCTTATCATATTGCCGATAACATGCACTATCTGCATAATCAGTTTTTATTATTTATTGCAGAAAAGTAAGGTAAATGCCATCAAAGCACCACCGGCAAGGTTTCAGGCATATCACTGATCGGGTATGTGGGGATGATACCGAACCGGCTGGTGTTAGATGTATGGCTGCAATTTCCCACCTGGGAAATTTTTACAGTAAAATGTTCTTATCAAAATCAATTAGTAACACTTTTGCGCCACCATGGAACAGAAACACCCGGGTATGGCTACGGCCATCGCATTTGCGTTAATTCCCTTATCAGGTTTTGCTACCGATATCTATTTGCCCTCGCTGCCCGCAATGGCCGGCGACCTGCATGTGAGCGGTGTAAGCATACAACTAACCCTCAGTTTATTTTTGATCAGTTATGGCGTATCGCAGCTTTTTTTGGGCAGCTTTTTAGATAGCTATGGCCGCTATAAAGCTGGTTTAGCAGCGCTGTTAATTTTTGTAGTAGCCAGCTTAGTTATCGCGACAAGCACCAACCTGTACCTGATTTGCGGTATGCGTGTGGTGCATGGCTTTGCCGTAGGGCTTATTATGGTTGGTAAGCGCGCTTATTTTGTTGATGTATTCACGGGAGAAAAGCTGAAACATTACCTCAGCATGCTCTCTATCATCTGGTCGGCAGGGCCAATAGTAGCGCCGTTTTTTGGCGGGTACCTGCAAAAGGCTTTTGGCTGGCAATCTAATTTCTATTTCCTTGCGGGCCTGGCATTTATTATCCTGGTGCTCGAGTACATGTATGGCGGCGAAACATTGCCTGTGCGCACGCCATTTAAATTAAAAAGAGTAGTTCTTTTGTATAAAAAAATGCTAACTACGGCATCATTTACCTTAGGTATTGTTATGCTGGGTACTGCCTATGGTATGGTAATGATCTATAACATGACTGGCCCTTTCATTATCCAGCATCATTTAAATCTTTCGCCGGTAGTTACCGGCTACAGTTCGCTATTCCTTGGTTTTGCCTGGATGACAGGTGGCTTTATCGGTAAAGCCACCATTAAGCACTCGTTTTATAAACGTTTATTGGTTAACCTGTTTATACAATTCGTATTTATAGCTGTTATGCTGGTAAGCCTGCAATTTGTATCCAATATTTATTCGCTGCTGTTCTTCGCGTTTATTATTCATGTATCGGCTGGGTTTACATTCAATAATTACTTCGCTTTTTGCCTGGGCAAATTCCCTAAAAATGCCGGAATAGCGGGCGGCCTTACCGGCGGGCTTAATTATGTTATCATATCTTTTTTAAGCTATGGTGTGGTCAATCTTTTTCCCGCCAGGGATGAGCGTAACTTAAGCTACAGCTACCTGCTGCTTATTCTCATATCAGCCGTGGTGATGTTCGCTGTATCGCGGTTTAAGGATAAAGAAGAAGTTTTAAGTCCAAACTAAAAATACCATTGTAAAGTACAAGGAGCGGCAAAGCTCCTTTTTTTGTGCCCTTTTGTTGCTAAAATTTTGAAATATGAAAAGTACTTTCTATACTTGTACTGTACTACTTTAATAGTACAGTAAGTTTAATGGATATTGTATAAATATCCGGAACTGCCATTTATAAACTGACCGCTTTGCGAAAAATATTTTAGGGTTGATGTAACCTTTTGTTCCGTTTGTGATACTGTTAAATAAAAAGAGATAAAGAATGACTGATGAGTCTTTAATGCTGTGTGTTAAAAAGAACGACCTTGATAAGGCAGCTATTCTTTACGAGCGGTATAAAAAGAAATTATACCAGTTTTTTATGTATAAGAATTATAACGATCAGGAAAAGAGTGAAGATTGCGTACAGCAGGTTTTTTACCGGGTTATAAAGTACCGGCAATCGTATACAGAAGGCAATAACTTTAGGATATGGGTTTACAGCATAGCTAAAAACATACAATACCAGGATTTTAAAGAACAAGTAAAAATGGATGCAGCACACGCCAGCTATCAAACAGATGAAGCCTACACCCTGGTGAACGATGAGCACCAGGCCATGTTGCAGGCATTAAAACTGCTACCCGAACAGTACCGCGAAGTACTGGTGATGAGCAGGTTTTTAGGGATGAAGTATGATGAGATAGCCGAAATAAATAATTGCTCGGTAGGGGTAATTAAAACAAGGGCATTCAGGGCCATAAACAGTTTACGTGAAGCTTATTTTAAAATAGCATGAAAAGAGAAGAAACAGAAAGGCTGTTAGCCGATTACACGAGCGGCGAGATAGCGCCCGCTGATATGCAGGTGCTCGAAGCATGTTTTGTGCAAGACCCGGCTTTGAAAAAAGAAGCAGAAGAAATGCGCGCCGTTTGGAACATGATAGGCAACGAAGCAGAAAGCAAACCCATGAGCGATACCATGGATACACAGTTTTTTGCCATGCTGCAGAATGAAAAATTGGCCACACCATCAAAAACGGCAAAAGTTGTACAGATAAACACTAATTGGTTAAAAGCCGTAGCCGCAGTTGCGGCATGCATTTTAGCTTTCGTTGGCGGCAGGTTTACTGGCATGCCTGCACCGGTAGTGGAGTATAAAACAGTATATGTTAAGCAGCCTGCAACAACAATACCGCAACCTATACAACAGGTGCAGGTTGTAAAGCAGCAGCCCACTCCCGAAAAAGTTGTTGCAAAAGCGCCACAGCAACAGCCTGTTAAAAAGGACTCTGTAATAGATAACTCCGCGTTGGCATTGGAACTGCGGTCGGTTTACGCCTCAGAACGGATTGGCGCGGTAATGAAAATGACCGGTAAGGGTAACTTAACCGATGCCGATTTGCGCCGGCTGGGGCTTGCACTGCGCGAAGACCCAAGCCCTAACGTGCGCTTAACCATTTTAGATGCATTGCGTCCCCTGGCAAGCCGTGCAAATGTGCAGGCGGTGCTGATAAGTTTGCTGAGCCATCAAAATGATGAGTTGATAAAATCATCGATAGTTGATCTGCTCATCGATACTAAATCGCGACAAGCCATACCACAAATGATTGCCTTGCTGGATGATAAAACTACTAACCCCGGTATGCAGAATAAAATTAAGGCAGGTATTGAAAGCTTCCTGAACTAAACTGACTATGAAAATATCTATCACCATATGCTTTTTTATCTGCGCTTACAGCTTGAGCTTTGCGCAGACATCACAGTTCAGGGCTAAGCTTAACCGCAGTGATGAACCTGTTTACCTTAGGATTGACCAGGTATCGGCAGATATTATTGGTTATGATGGCGACGAGATCATTATCGAGGCCGTACCATCGGTAACGGGTGTTAAACCTGCTGCTGCCGCAGGCCTTGACGAGATAATATTACCCGGCCGCCCCAAAGAAGATAATATTATTAAGCCCAGCATGCGCGAAGATACATCGGGCCTGAGCATTAACATACCGCCGGGTAATTTTAGCAAATTATCCATCAGGGTACCTAAAAGCATTATTTTATTTATACGGACGGATATGAACCTTATTAATGGAAAAATAACCGTAAATAACATCAATAGCATTGATATTGAAGGTACCCTTGCATCAGTAGAGGTGCATAATGTAACCAATTTTGTGGTACAGGGCGGCGGCTGGCACCAGGGGAGCCGGGCAACGGGCAAGGTGATCATATCCGATGTGAAATGGACCGATGCCCCGGTAATAATAAATGGCGAACCGCACCATCGTACCTATATTGTAGGTACAACTAATAGTGATATTGAGCTTTCAATACCGGCAGATGCAAAAGCTAATTTTATTTTTTCATCAGATTACGGAAAAGCGTACTCCAACCTTGATGTTAAGGCCCAGGATGTATCTGAAGAGTTTATGATTGATTATAAAAGATTTTACCACAGGGCATTAGCCTTAAAAAGCATCTCGTTAAATAATGGGAAGGTTAATACCATTATTAACAGCAGTTATGGAACCATTTACCTAAAAAAAGAATAATGCCATGAAAAGGATAGTTACGCTACTCACTATAATTTTTGGCTTTACAGCGGCTTTCGGGCAAACCTTCCAAACCACTGTAAATTATAATCCAAAAAGGGAACAACCGTTGGTTGAATCGCACCTGGCAAAATTTCACGTGAAGGGGAAAGAATTAATTGTTATTGATGTTCAGGAGGCCACAGCAAACTTTGAAGGCTATGATGGTGATGATATTGTGATAGAAGCCGACCCTGTGGCATCAAAACCGGCTGTTGTTTTGCCGGGCTTTTCGTTAGCATCAAGCGGCCTGTTACCCAGCGATAATCTGGTACATTATAGGGTACTAACGAATGAACCCGGCGTATTTGGACTAAGTCTGACCATACCTTACACCACAGGTTTAAAATTTGGGCACTACAAAGTATTGGTGCCTAAAAACATCAAGCTTAAAGTAGTTTTTGTGATCAGCGAGTTAGGTGCAAAAATGTCGTTCAAAAACCTCAGCAACGGTTTGGAGGTTGAAGGTACCGCACCTGTGATCACATTTGATCATATCAGCGGACCGTTAACCTTATCCGAAGGAATAAATGGACACAGGATAGGCGGAACAGAAAAGATCATCATATCGCACCTCCAACAATCTAATGCACAATTTGACAGTCTTGAAGATACCCCGCTTTTAAATATTATAACTACACATGGCGATGTAGATATATCGTTACCGCAAGAGGCAAAAGCAACCATACAGGTTGATGCAGGATACGGCAACCTCTATTCCGATCTGAACATGGTTAAGCAGAGGCCAGCGTTCCCTTTGGTAAAAAGCCGTTACACGGGTAACGTAAATGGCGGGGGCCGAATGATCGTGATAAACGCCGCTAATGGCAACGTGTACTTGCGCAAAGAAAAGTAACGGATTTATGGAATTTATATGCCTTTATCATCCTTTTAACAACTGCTAACATTATATAACAATATTTAACAATACCTAATCACGTATAATATATACCTTGCACCAATAAATAACCTTATACCACCTTATCACAACCATGAACCGAATAATAACCCTCGCGGGCATGCTGCTGCTTTTTGCCCTGGCAGGATACGCGCAAAATAAAGCCGATATTAAAGGCAGAATTGTTGACTCGCTCACCAACGAGCCACTTGAATTTGCCACCGTGGCAACACTTGATCTTAAGGATTCGTCATTAGTATCATATACGCTGAGTATTAAAGGGGGAGCCTTTGCTTTGCACAAACTACCATCTGATAAACGCTTGAAACTGGTGGTATCATTTGTGGGCTATAAAAATTTCCGCAAAACTTTTACTTTGGAGAAAGGTGTTGAAGTTGATTTTGGTGAAATTAAACTGGCCAGCAAAGGCAGCCTGAACCAGGTAAACATAAATGCCGAAGCCAGCCCCGTTGTAATGCGAAAGGATACCATCGAGTTTAATGCGGAGGCCTTTAAAACACCACCTAACGCGGTAGTTGAAGAGCTGTTGAAAAAGCTCCCGGGCATACAGGTTGATATGGATGGCACCATCACGGTTAATGGTAAAAAGGTTAACAAACTATTGATAGATGGAAAACAGTTTTTTGCCAACGACCCTAAAATCGCGTCGCGCAACCTGGATGCCAGCCTTATTGATAAGGTACAGGTGTATGATGACCGTGAAAACGACCCTGACCATATTGTACCCGACTCGAAAGTGGAAAAGATCATCAACCTTAAATTAAAATCGGCTATTAAAAAGAGTACCATCGGTAAAATTAAAGCAGGCATAGGTACAGAAGACCGGTACGATGCAGGGTTGATATACAGTGTATTCAGGGATACGCTGCAAGTGAGTTTGATAGGTATAGGTAATAACCTTAACCGTACAGGCTTCAGCAACCAGGAACTCACATCGCAAGGTGGCTTTAACCGCAGCGGCAGCGATGCCTTGTATAATGGCAGCGTAGCTACCGGTGGCAGAAATTACGGTGGCGGCATACAAACTGTAGGCTCCGGCGGGCTGAACATTAATACCGATTATGGTAAAAAACTAAAACTGAATTTCCTGTATTTTTACAGTTATACATCAAATGTAAGTAAATCGTCATCATTCAATCAGCAGTTTTTAACAGATACCATTAGCTCATCGGGTAGCTATGAAGGCCACTCCAGTACAAACAATCATGCCTTTAGCGCGCTGGTTGAATGGAAGCCGGATACTGTTTTTAACCTGAGGTACAACCCCAGGCTTAATTTTAGTAATTCAAACTCGGGTAACTCGGGTATTAGCAGCAGCTACTCAAACGTATTGCCCCAGCTCAATTCGTCTTCGTCCGGCGGGAGCAATAACAGCAATAACCTGCAGTTTCAGCAGTCGTTCAGCTATTACCGCAAGTTGCATAAAAAAGGCGAATCGCTAAACATAAACCACAACCTCAATATCAGGCCGGGTAAAAGTTTTGATTACTCAAGCAATAACTTTATATCCTATAGCAGCGCTATAGCATCAAGTAACCTGTATAGGTTAGGCAATAATATTAACAACACTGCCGATGGTAGCCTGGGTATAACTTATCGTTACCCTTTCTCTAAAAAGTTAACCGGCAGCGTAGAGTTAACAGGTAAATATAATCAAAACACAGGGAGGCTGATGACATTTAACGAAAACCTGAGCACCGGCCAGTACGATGGTTATATTGATAGCCTGAGCCATAACCTGGAACGGCAGCAATTTACCGAAACTTTGCGCCCCGAACTTACCTATCAGCTTACCAAGCAAGCCAGGTTATCGGTAAACCTGGGTGTGCAACTGATGCAAACCAACAACAAATTTAACCGTAATATAGCCGATATTAACCGCAGGTCTCTTTACCTGCTCCCTGCCTTCAGGTTTAATACAGAAAGCTTTTCTGTTGATTATAGCGAGTATGTTGACCAGCCAAGCATAAACGACCTGCTGCCGCAAACTACCGTTTACAGCCAGCTATATAGCCGTGTAGGTAACCCCGATCTTCAAGCTACACGCACGCACAATATTTATTTCAGTTATTACAAGTACCAAACCGAAAAAATGCTGAACACAAATTTTTATGCAAGCATTAGCGTGTATGAGAATAGTATTTTTAATGAGCGTACAGTAAGCCCTGTTGGTGCAACTGTTTCTAAAAATGTGAATAAAGATGGCAGGTATTATACCTATGCCGGCATGAGCATAGGTAAGAGCTATAAAAAGATAAACGACTGGCAATTTAAATTTAACAGCAGGGTAAGCATTAACCTGGATCATGATTTTTTCCAGGTAAATAATTTGCAAGGCTATCAAAACAGGTTGTACTTGTCGTACAATCAGCAGTTCACCTTAAACTGGAACAATAAATTCGATATAACGCCAACATACAGCATCAGCCCTAATATAACATCATACCAAAATGTAACTTACAATACCTTAAAATATGTTACCCAAAGCCTTGATGTACCTATATCTATACGTGCAATAAAACACATGACGATTGAGGGGAACTATAACTTCAACTACAATCCGCTGGTTTCATCAGGCTTCCAAAAAAGCAGCAATTTGTTAAATTTCGCCATAGCCAGGCAATTTCAGTACCGCGACCGTGGCGAGATCAGGTTATCGGTATATGACTTGTTAAATCAAAACATCAGCTCGTACCGTTATGCCGACGGCAACTCCGTTACCGATTACCAAAGCCAGATATTGAAACGCTATTTCTTACTATCGTACACTTACCGGATAGCAGCTACAGTTACAGCTAAAAAGCCGGTAAAGAAATAAAAAACTGTTAATCAATCCCATTTCCAAAAAAACCAATCAAAAACGTCTCGACTTATGCCATTTATTTCAGCCGGTTTATTTCAATCGGTTTTAAGCCCGGAGAATTAAAACGGATCATCATTTCCACTCTCGGGTCAGCGTTAATATAAGCTATTAATTTACCATGGAAAACCCGGCGCTTATTTGCCTTGTAGTCTTCATGGCTTAAATTGTCGCCACTTTCCAGGCCGAGTAGCTTAGCGTAACCTGTAATGTCAACACTGATCTCGTTATTTGCATTGTACACAATATTGCCATTTTTATCAACCACGGCAATTGTACGCTGCCAAAGTAACGGGCTATAATCATTATTGTCATCAATAATTTTAAGTGCGTAGGGCTCTCCGGAAGTAACCAGTTTGTATGTGCTAACAACAACGCCATTGTTATATGCTTTAACTGATAACTCTCCGGGGGCATAAGTAACGTCCCACGTTAAAATATGACTGGTAACACCTGTCATTGTTTTTTTACCCAATGATGTTCCGTTAATAAAAAGCTCGGCCTCATTGCAGTTGGTGAAACAGCTTACACGTACCTGCTTTCCCTCCGGCCAGTTCCAGGTTGGTTCGGCATTATGGTTTTCCCGGCCTTCTCTCCGGGGTATTTCGCTTGTGCCGATATACACCATTGGCTTATCACTCCATAAACTCTGGCGGTAGTAAAACTCAGGCTTTTTAAACCCGGCAAGATCAAGTAAGCCGGGCGTGCTGCTTCGCGCAGGCCATTTCCTGGCTTCGCCGAGGTAGTCAATGCCCGTCCAGAGGTATTGTCCGGCTATATAGTCGTTGTCGGTAACAGCTTTCCAGGCTTCGGCGTTCATGCCGTTTTCGCTACCGTAAATTATCCTGTTGGGATATTTGGCATGATCTTCCGGGTAACGAAACTCCTGGTAATTATATCCTACCACATCAAGCACTTCCGGGTAACCTACCTCGTTTGACATTACTACCCCAGCCAGTGCCGCGGTAACAGGGCGGCTGGTATCGTTTTGTTTTACCACAGCTACCAGGTGTTTTGCTATCCGTGTTAAATTATCTGCCGAAGGATGATCGGGTGTGTAACCTTTGCCATATATCTGTGGATTACGACCGGTATTTAAAACCTGGTGGGTGTATGGATCGTTGGGATAATCAATCTCGTTACCAATGCTCCACAAAATAATGGAAGGGTGGTTGCGGTCGCGTTTGATCATGTCGGCAAGATCGCGGTCGGCCCAATCTTTAAAATACTCGTGATAACCGTCCTGACCGGGCTTTCCTTCGTTCCAACCCGCTATCCATTTATTTTTACCTAGTTCCCATTCATCAAAGGCTTCGTCCATCACCAGTAAACCCATCCGGTCGCAAAGGTCATACAGGTAGTCTGCATGAGGGTTATGGCTCAGGCGGATAGAATTTACGCCTGCTTCTTTTAAATTGTGAAGCCTGCGTGCCCAAACGGCTTCGGGCACAGCAACACCAAAGTTCCCCGCGTCGTCGTGTATACAAACGCCTTTCAGCTTCATGCTTTTCCCGTTAAGGGCAAAACCTTTATTGGCATCAAAAACCGCGGAGCGTATACCTACCTTTTGTATAATAATATCTTTTACTTTACCCTCAATTGAAATGCTTACTGCTAAGGTATATAGCGCAGGATGATCAACCGACCACAACTGCGGACTGCTGATAGATAAAGGCAAATTTTTGTTGAGATGCTCGCCGGGCGCGGCTATAATATGCGATACATCGCCTTTCGCTATTAACCTGCCTTCGGGATCGCGCAATACTGTATTAACAGTAACAGCAGCCAGCTTGTTAGAAGTATTTGTAAACGATACATTGACATTGCCGCGAACAAAGTTGGGTTGAATAGCGCCATGAGTAAAAACAACACCCCAGTTATCAATGCGGGTTGCTGGTGTTGCTACAAGGTAAACATTACGGTATATGCCCGAACCGGTGTACCAGCGCGAATCGCCAAACTGGCTATGGTCGCACTTTACGGCAACGGTGTTTTTTCCATTTGGGTTAAGATACTTAGTGATATCGTACTCAAAAGAAACAAAACCGTTGGGGCGCTTACCTAAGTAATGCCCGTTTATCCATACCTCGCTATTGTTATAAACGCCATCAAAGTAGAGGTATATGTTTTTGCCTTGCATTGCAGGCTTCAGATCGAATGTTTTGCGGTACCAGCCTATGCCTGCGGGCAAATATCCGGTAGCGCTGGCCCATTTCTCATCAAAAGGCCCTTCAATGCTCCAATCGTGTGGCAGATCGAGCTTGCGCCATGCAGCATCGTTAAATAGGGGTTTATCTGCACCCAAAGTATCACCTTTGTGAAACTTCCAATCAGCATTGAACAGTACCGTTTGGCGGGTTTGGGCCAAGGTGCCAAAACTTGTAAGCGCCAAAGCAAGCACTAAGCATGATTTGATATAAAGTATCTTCATTTTATTATCTAAAAAAATCAAGTTCAGCATGACCCCTGTTTATAGCTTTTTGAATTTTACTCCTTCCAAACCACCACACTCGCTGTATTGAGCGTTCGGCTGCCTATCAGTATTTTTGCCGTTGCCGGGATGGGTACCTGGTAAGCTTTTGGCCCGTAATTTACGCCCACCCAAAAGCCATCGCGCCATTCTATGATAACACCTTGCGGCAGGTTACCGGTGGCTATGCCAGCCTGGCTGTATACCATTTTAAGCACATCTTTTTCGAGCGCCCCATCGTGTGTATCGGGGCCAACAAAGGTTACGGTACCCTTGCCCAGTTTGCGGTTAATTACAGCGGCGCGGCCCGCGTAAAACTGGTTAGTATATGTTGCCCATGTTTCGGTGCCGGGGTTAGGGTCCAGTATATCGCCCCAGGTATTCCAGCGGTAGGTTTTCATGTTCATTTTTACGGTGCCTTGTACACTATCGGGCATCAGGTCGTAAAAAGGTATTTTGGCACCTATCAGGTTATAAACAGGCTCGGCCCATTTCATTTCCCACAGTTTGCCGTTGCGGTCTTTTTGGCCGGTGCGGCTGGTTAATACCAAATGGCCGCCGTTCTCCACATATTTGGTCCAGCGTTCAACCAGTTTGGCATCCAATAGTTCGTAAGCGGGTGCAATCAGCACAGGGTATTTCGAAAAATCTTTAGCTTCAGTTATCACATCAACCGGGGCACCAAACTCTTTCAGCGCGCCGTAGTAACGCATCAGGTGGCTCTCGTAATCCCACTGGTAAGTTTGTGGCTGGTTATCCTGTTCCCAGCGGTTATCGGGGCTAAATATTACCGCTGCCTGTTTTACCTGGTAAGCCTTTGGCATTTTAGCGTCAGGCTGGTAATATGGCTTAATCGATTTTAGCTCTTTTATTACCTTAATATACTCCAAACCGCTGGTGCTTGGCGTAACGCCATCGGGGCCAATAATACCGTAATGGTATTGCTCACCGCCGGTAAGCGGTTCTTTAAAGCGATAGTTACAAACAAATTTATTGCCGCCGGCAAAGGCATGCCATATCCACATGCGTACCACGCCGGGCATAGGCTGCGGGTTAAACTTGCCCCAGTTTACCTGGCCTGGCTGCAGCTCCATTACACCCGTTGTGCCGTTAATAGATCGGAACAGGTCATTCGCGTAAGCTATACTCGTTGGCGATCCCATCCTGAAACCTTGCGGGCCTATACCCTTATCGTAACCTGCAACCAGGTATTTGGTATAAGTTACAAAGTCAAGGTTGGTCATGCGGGTTGGGTCAACCGGGGTATGCTCGGGCATCAGGTTGGTGGTTATCCATTGTTCAGGCTGTATGTATTTGCGCAGGATGTTATATTGCAAACCCAAAAAGTCGGTTACCTCGTCGGATGAGAAACGTTTGAAATCCAATACGGCATGCGGACTTGGCTGCGCTATCAGTTCTTTTGGGTTCGGTATGCGTATCTGGTCAAAACTGCTGTAGCGGATACTCCAGAAAGCGGTGCCCCAAACTTTGTTGAGCGTATCAATATTTTGATATTTATTCTTCACCCACCGGCGAAAGCTTTCCTGCGCGGCAGGGCTATAATCATACTGGCCGTAGTGCGATGGTTCGTTATCCAGCTGCCAACCCCAAATGCGTTTATCATTGGCATAGTGTTTGGCAACGGCGGTTACCATTTTGCTTACATACTCCCTGTACACCGGGCTGCTCCAGCTAATGTGCTGCCTTGAGCCATGTTGCATGGTTACGCCCAGTTCATTTACCATCAATATTTCGGGATGTTTGATAGCCAGCCACGCCGGTGGCGTTGGCGATGAGGTGCACATAATTACCCGCACACCGTTTTTGTGTGCCAGCTCAACAGCCTCATCCAGCCATGCAAAATCAAACTTACCTTCTTCGGGTTCAATAAAGGCCCAGGCAAACTCGCCAAAATGCGTAAAGTCAAAACCCACTTCGGCCATCTTCTTAATATCGCGTGCCCAGTATTCATGCGGCCATTGCTCGGGGTAATAGTATGATCCGATAGGCATCAAATCACTTTTCGGGAAAAACTTGTCGGCGCTTTGCGCTAATGCGGTGCCGCTCAACATCCCAAATAAAACTGCCGGCAATACGGCTTTTATAAGCTTGCGAAAGGGTTTCAATAAATACATGGCATTGAGGTTTATGGCGCAATATATTATTATTTTTAATAGGTTGCATCCCGTGGTGTGGGGTATGTTTTGCTCATACTTTAACAAGTTCAGTATTTTGGCTATGGGCGTTTCCCTGCGGGTCGGGCTATACAGGGCTTCGCTTCGCTACGGTGCTGCGCACTAAACCCTTCCTATCCCTAACGCGGGCCCCGTCACCCACATCCTCAATGACTAAAATAGCCACCCAATTGCCACATCTTCCATTTTACCTCACACATTTTCCATCAACCAAATAAAAACCCTACCTTGCAAATATTTAATTACGCTTCACAACATTGACTTTCGCAGATTTTAATTTCAACGAACATTTATTTGAAGGGATAACCAGCATGGGTTTCAATACCCCAACGCCTGTACAGGCCGAAGCTATCCCCATTATATTATCAGGCAAGGATATCATCGCTTGCGCCCAAACAGGTACCGGTAAAACCGCGGCTTACCTGCTGCCTGTAATACATCATATCAGCAAATTACATAACCCTAAGATCGATACGCTTATCCTGGCCCCTACGCGCGAGCTGGCCCAACAGATTGATCAGCAGGTACAAGGCCTGGGTTACTTTACCGGCGTTACCAGCATTGCTATTTTTGGTGGCGGCGATGGTATGGTATACGAGCAGCAACGTAAAGGTATTGAGCATGATGCCAATATACTAATTGCTACTCCGGGCCGGTTACTGGCACATTTGGCCAGCGGCAAAATGAAACTGAAAGACCTGAAGCACCTGGTGTTAGATGAGGCCGACCGTATGCTCGACATGGGTTTTATGGATGATATTATGCGCATCATCAGTTTTTTACCCGAAAAAAGGCAAACATTGCTGTTTTCGGCAACCATGCCACAGCGCATATTAAAACTGGCTAAATCAATTTTGCACGAGCCGGAGCAGATCAGCCTGGCCATATCGCAGCCTGCCGTGGGGATAGATCAGCAGATATATAAGGTTTTTGACAGCCAGAAAACACCTTTGATAGAATCGTTACTAAAAGGTTCAACCTATACCAGCGTGATCATTTTTTGTGGGATGAAGGATAAAGTGAAAGAGGTTTTCAAGGTGCTAAAGGGCCTGAAGATATCTGTAATGGCTTTCCACTCCGATCTGAAACAGAATGAGCGCGAAGATATTTTGCTCGACTTTAAAAACCGCAAACTGCAGGTTTTGGTAGGTACCGATGTGCTATCGCGCGGTATTGATGTGGAGGGGATAGACCTGGTGATCAACTACGATGTTCCCGGCGACCCGGAAGATTATATCCACCGTATTGGCCGTACTGCACGCGCCGCAACAACAGGCACAGCCATTACTTTAGTTAACGAGCGCGACCAGCGCAAACTGGCAGCCATAGAAACCATGATAGGCCGCCCCGTACCCGAAACTGAGCTACCCGAGCAATTTGGCGAGAAGCCCGTGTTTAAGCCGATGAGCGCTGGCGGTGGTGGAGGTAACTTTAACCGCCGCAATAAAGGCAAAGGCGGTGGTGGCTGGAAGAAGAGGAAGTAGGATAGATCTTAATATCAGAGGTAAGATCAGGTATAATAATTTCGCTTAAGTTTAGCGGTCCAGCAGATGATAGCGAAGTATTAACCCAACCTGCCATTTAGGTAAATAGTTTCTTTTTATTGTTTTACAGTAAATTGATATTGGCCGGAACCGATGGTTTTAATAATATCTTTAGATAAATAAACCGTTGCACTTGTATTGGCCGGAACAGTTACAGTTAATGTAATATAATTAGCGCTTCGCTTCCATTGGCAGTTAATATTACCGCTTATAGATGCATATGAACCTTTTACCCAATCCAAACCCTGCAGAAACACCGGTTTGATGTTAAATTTACGGAAACCAGGCCCGCTTTGATCAGGGCTGATGCCGACTAAATCGTTAAAAAACCATTCGTTAATTTGGCCCGACATAAAGTGGTTTTGTGAACCGAAACTACCTACACCGGCATTCCATTTTTCAGTGAGGCTTGTAGCTCCCATTTTGATCTGGTAGCCATATCCCGGTTTATCGCTTTGGTTGTTCATGGCATACACCACATCCGATCTTCCGCCATCGGCAAGGGCTCTCAGCAAAAAGCGGTAACCCACCTCGCCCGATGTAAAACTATTATTGCGTGCTTGTATATCAGCCACTAATACATCTAATAATTTTTGCCTGTTTTGCGGTTCAACAATATTAAAAAACAAAGGCATGGCACAGGTAGTTTGCGAGCCGGTAGCATAAAGCCCCGTTTCGGGATGGTAGAACATTTTATTGAAAGCTATTTTAATCAAGTCAGCCTCCTGTTTAAAAGCTATGGCATCTGCTCCTTTACCTAACTGTTTTGCAATGTTATACATTATCCAGTTATCATAATAATAAATAGCTGTAGCTGTAAACTGTACCGGTGTAAGCTGCGAGCCCCAGGGTTCTTTTGGCCCAATATCGTACCAATCGCCAAGGCCGGTATAGATAATATGATCTTTGGCTTCCTTTGACAGAAAAGCGGTGAAGCGTTTCATCCGGTCATAATAACGTTGCAACAGCGAGATATCTCCCGAGAACAGATATTGCTGCCAAGGCACAATAATGAAAGAGCTGCCCCATTCGGGCGAGTTGCGCATAGCATTACTCAGAGCGGGCGAACCGGCGATAAAATATTCGGGCGCTATGTTTGGGATCAAACCATTATCCAACTGGGCATCTGCCATATCGTTCATAACCTTGCCAAACAATGGCGCCATATCAAAATTATAGCGCAATGCAGGGCCATTCAAATGATTTTCTTCCAGCCAGCCCATTTTTTCGCGCTGCGGGCAATCCGTCATTAAACTCATCATATTGCTACGCTGTGCCCACCTTACCAAAGTGTAAATTTGGTTGAACAAAGGGTTTGAGCACTCAAAACTGCCAATAGGTGTTGATGAGGAATGTACGATCACATCGGCTAATTGCTCTACTTTAGGCAGTTCAGTATTGCTTTTGGCCGGGTATAATTCCACCTGAAGGTAGCGTGCCCCCTGGTAAAAAAACTTTGGAAAATACTTTTCGTTGCTATTGCCGCTCAGGGTATATTGCCACCAGGCCGGCCTTACGCCACTCTGTGTTGCCGAGGTACGGTCTGCCAATCCATTTTTACCAAGTAATTCAGAAGGGATCATCCGGACATACGATCCCTTTGGTCCGTTTATGGTTAATAGCGGCATCATGGAGGCATTTTGCCCAAAATCGTATATCCAAAGGTTGTCTTTTATTTTGGTGATTTTGACCGCTTTGATGGTATCGATCGCTCTGATGGGGGGCGCAGCAGCGGATAATCCTTTCAATACCCCACCCGGCCCATCGGTTTCGATGGCACTTACCCATTTTGGCTCAAGGTTAGCATCGTAGTCTTCGCCACCATACAGGTTGGAATAAGTGATAGGCCCCGGCGAAACCCACCAACTCTTATCAGTCACAATAGTTTTAGCGGAACCATCCGCATATTCCAAAAGTAATTGTGCCCTGGCTTTTGCCGGCCCAAACGTAGTAATGAATTTAACGTAGCGCAAGGTATCGGGCTGTATATTGTAAACGCTGTTTCCTAAAATTATGCCAATGGTATTATTACCACCTTTAAGTTGGTCAGTTACATCGTAGGTATCATATAAAATAGTTTTCCGGTAGTCTGTCCAGCCGGGGGTGAGCAGGTAATTGCCTATTTTATTGCCATTAATGGTCAATTCATATTCGGATAATCCGCTGATGTTGATCACTGCCCTAACCAGGGTGGGCTTTACTTCAAATTCCTTATGCAACTGCATCGAAGAATAATTTGGAAAGGTTGAATGATCTTCCAGCCCATCAGTTAAGTTATTCTTTGTAAAGCCATTTGTTTCATCACTATCCATTGTTTCAATGGCTTTACCGGCGGCTATATTTTTGCCGGATGAAATGACTTCTATCTGCCGTAAGGAAAACGTATAATTAGCTCCCACTTTGGGGTTTTTAGTTACCGTTAACCGGATATACCTACCTCTGGCATGTGCTGTGTTATAAACATGAATGGGTGAGTACCCCGGATTGCGTACATCGGCTCCCGTTTTATTGCCAACCAAAACCGGGGTTTTAAATGTTGGTTCGTTGGCGCACTCCACCTTAAACCTAAGTGGGAAAGCATAACCTGCGCGATCGGAAAAAAATGTTGGAAATAGTTTTACTTCGTCAAAGGCTTGCCATTTGCCGAGATCGACCTGAACCCACTGTTCATTACTGTCGGTCTTCATATCTTTTGATTTATAACCAACTGATGGCAAAGCATATTTATCGGCCCCGTTGGCACTTATCCATTTAGCTTGCCAATCGTTGGGGGCCATGATGCCCATCGTCCAGGTTGCTGTTTTGCTCCAGGCAGATACTTTTCCATTTTGATCCCAGACGCGAACCTTCCACCAGCATTTTTGGTTTGATATGAGCGCTTTGCCTGTATAAATAATATAAGCCATTTGGCTGCTCACAACCTTTTTTGAATCCCATAGCTCAGCAGCAGCTTTAAAATCAGATGAGCCTGAAACCCAAATTTGATAGGCCGTTTGACGGCTACCTTTAGTGTTGGAGGCAGCTTTTAAAATGTAGCTTAAACATGGGTTAGGTAAGTCAATTCCTAATGGGTTGGCACGTAGTTCACATTTTAAACTAACAGGAATAATGGCAGCGGTTTGGGCCAGCACCTGCACAACATAAACATTTAGCAGGAATACAAGAACTATCGCTTTTATTTTTTGCATTGGTTTATAAAAACTATGTCCTTCCTAAAGCTGCTTTTACTGATCACTGTTGTTGTTGCTGCTGTTGTTGCATCATCTCCATATACTGGCGGTAGCTATTTTTGGGTACGTTGGCGGGTTTTGGTATGGGTGCATCATGGTGGTGAATATCGTGTTCGTATTCTTCCATGTGGTCATCGTCGGGGTTGCCTACAGATACGGCTACTTCAAGCGTATGGCCGGCGGCGCCTTTATATACACCTTTTACGGGCGAGCAATCGCTAAAATTACGGCCAACGGCTAAGCGCACGTGGTTTTCATTAGCGATGATGTTATTGGTAGGATCTAAACCCAGCCACCCGTAGTTGGGTATGTAGGCTTCGGCCCAGGCGTGGGTAGCGCCTTCGCCACGCATGGTGGCCTTTGAAGTACATATGTAGCCACTAACATAACGCGCGGGTATGTTTACCATGCGGAGCATTTCCATCAGGATGTGGGCAAAATCCTGGCAAACGCCGGCTTTAATTTTCCATATCTCATCAAGAGTGGTCTCTACGGTGGTTACACCTTTTATATAGTCGAAATTTTCGTAAACATATTTGCAGAAACGCATAGCCAGTTGGTAAGGCGTTTCGTTAGCTATCTTTTGCGATTCGATGATAGCTTTTAACTCATCTAAACCTTCAAAATATTCCTGGCGTAAAAAATCAATAAAAGGTACCTGGTGGTTTAAAAGGCGCAGATCACTCCATTGCTGATCGGCAAACATATCATCAATAGGGTACATGCGGTGCTTTGTTATCACCAGCATTTTTGATGATATCTCGAGTTTAGTATGCGATTCGGTATGCGTAAAACTGCCTACCTCGTTACCATAATAATCAATATGTACATCAACAAAAGGCTCACCTGTGATCTTGATATCGTGTTTTATCACCTCCTGGTAATCATCCTGTATGGGGTACAAAATGACCTGGTTGGCGCTATCGCGAACGGGGCTATCGTAAGTATATTTAGTAACGTGCTGTATTTTAAACTCGGGCATATTAGTGTTTTTATACTGGCGCTAAATGTATAACGCTATTTATGAATATGCAAAATAATGTTTATTTAATGCATCGCCTATTTTAAACAGCTCGCTGCGGATGTTGGTGAGGTAATCGTGCAGGCCATCCTGCCTGATGGTTTTTACCGAACTGTATTTGATACTACTTTGTAAACGGCCGATAAGGAACGACAGATCGCGAAACTCGGGCATATTGCTTTCGTGCTTCAGCTTATCAAAATACCGCTGTATATGGTTTACCGAATAGAGCACCGAGCGGGGGAAATCATTGTTTAACACTACCTGCTCCAGCACGTTTTCGGCTTCGAAACCCTGGCGGTAGGTTTTAAGGTATATCTCATACCCGCCAAGCGAAAGGAGCAGGTGCTTCCAGTAACTGGTATCGGTGAGCAGGTTGGGATTATCATCTATCGAACCAAATTTGGTATCCAAAATATCAACCGACTGTATGCCCCGCTCCAAAAATTTACCTATGTTGATAAATCCACGGCCCTCGCCGCGCTCCATGGTAATTTCGAGGGTGCCGTAGTAAAGCATGCCTTGTTTTATGAGGATATCCATAGCGGTAATGGGGTCATCCTTCTCCAAAAGGAAAGCGATGTTTTGCCCGCGCACGGTATGGTAATACTCATTGAGGGATTGCCACAGATCTTTACTGATCAATTCCTGAACGCCGCGGGCATTTTCGCGCGCAAGCGTAATAATGTTGAGGATGCTGTTAGGGTTTTCCCTATCCAGCACCATGTATTTTAGTACCGAGCGGCTATCATTACCCAGGGCGGCAATCTCATCCGCATTGCGGAGGCCGGCAAATATCCGGATAACGGGTTCCCAGGTAAAGGTTTGTATGGTATCCTGCGATGATGCGTAATTGATCTTTAACATGCGCAGCAAACCATCGCTGCGCTCAATGTAACGGCTCATCCAATATAAACTTGATGCAACTCTACTTAACATATATGTGTATCCAAATGCAATCTAAACAATTAAATTAATACCCAGGTATCTTTACTGCCGCCGCCCTGGCTACTGTTTACCACCAGGCTGCCCTCGCGCAAAGCAACACGCGTTAAGCCGCCGGGTACAATTTCAATACCATCGGGGCCAACCAGTGCGTAGGGGCGTAAATCTATCCTGCGTGGGGTAAGCTTGCCCTGCATGTAGCATGGCGCTGCCGATAGGCTGATGGTGGGCTGGGCAATAAAATCGCGCGGGTTTTTTATTATCTCGGCTTTGTACTCGTCCATTTCCTGCTGTGTGGCCGCATGGCCCATCAGCATGCCGTAACCGCCCGATCCGTTGGTGCGCTTTACTACCATTTTGTTGAGGTTGCCAAACACGTATTCGGCTTCTTCCGGGTTGCCCAACTGATAGGTAGGTACGTTTTTTAGGATGGGTTCTTCGTTCAAATAATATTTGATCATTTCGGGCACGTAGCTGTAAATGGCCTTATCATCGGCTACACCGTTGCCTATGGCGTTTACAATGGCTACGTTGCCTTTGCGGTAGGCACCCATAATACCGGCTACGCCCAAAACACTGCTTGGGTTAAATACCAGCGGATCCAAAAATTCATCATCCACCCGGCGGTAAATTACGTCAACTTGTTGGAGGCCGGTGGTGGTCTTCATAAACACTTTATGATTGTCCACCACCAGGTCGCGGCCCTCCACTAACTCAACCCCCATCAGGCGTGCCAGGGTAGTATGTTCAAAGTAGGCAGAATTGTATATACCCGGGCTGAGTAAAACTATAGTAGGATTTGGAATTTGCCTTGGCGACAAACTCAACAGGTTTTTATATAAAATATTGGGATACTCGGTTACGCTGCGAACGCCGCACTGTGGCAGCAGGTCGGGGAATAAGCGTTTGGTTATCTCGCGGTTTTCGAGCATGTAGCTTACGCCCGATGGTGTGCGCAGGTTATCTTCCAACACGTAAAAAGTGCCATCGTAATCGCGGATGAGGTCGATCCCGGCTACGTGTACGTAAATATCATAGGGTACCTTTACGTTATACATTTCGCGCAGGAAATGCGGGCATGAGTATATAATATCTGCCGGAACGATGCCGTCTTTTATGATGAACTGGTTGCTGTACACATCCTTTAAAAACAGGTTGAGCACCTCAAGGCGCTGCTTGATCCCTTTTTCTACAAAGGCCCACTCATCGCCGGTGATGATGCGGGGGATGATATCGAAGGGGAATATCTTTTCGATGCCCTCATCGCCGCTGTATACGGTGAAGGTGATGCCCTGGCTCATAAAGAGGCGCTTGGCAAGGTCTTCCTTTTTATTCAGTTCTTCGATGGATTCGGCGCCGAGGTACTGGATAACCTTTTGGTAATGGTCGCGAATTTGGGCATCTGCACCAAACATTTCGTCCCAGGTGTTTGGTGTTGGGGTGTATTTGGTAAAATAAGCCGACTCCTGCATTAATTATCCCTTTCGTTTGTTGTTAATTTGGGTGTGTTGTTTTAAAAAACGTAATTTATGAAGAAGTTTTTTAAAAATAAAGAACTAAAAATCAATAATGAATATAAATTTTTAATAAATCGGCATAAAAATCAATAATAATTGTATTTAACAGTGAAATTTACTGTAAAATGTTGGTATAAATTAGTGAAAATATTTTGTAATTGTTGTTTGGCGAAATTTACGGTTTTGCCTTGTTGCTAATTTAACAATTTTATTTGGTTGAATGTTTGCAGCGGAATTTGTAAATTCAAATATGGAAAATTCATTCAACTATATTCCTGAAGAAAAGACTACTTTGATGGATGACTTGAAAGAAGCTGTTGCCGAGTTGAACTTAGTTTTAACAGGTAAGCTTGAAGCGAGGGACGCGGATGAGTTATTGGATGAACTCTAAATCGCGGGCTGTTATGCTGAGGCACTCGAAGCATTGGTGCGGTAGGTAGTTTGACGGTATTGGCGTTAAAGCAGGGCGCATAGAATGTTACTTTCTTTGGCCGTCAAAGAAAGTAACCAAAGAAACTCTCGGCTGCGTACGCTTCTACTGCGGTTGTGAGTGAAGTTGGGACGGTGGTTGCCGAACCGTACGATGCCGAATTTTTGGTGAAGTTAGGGCAGTGCTTTTGGATGGTGCATAAGGTAGTCGGAGACTACAGGCATAGTGGTTCGAAGTTTGGAAGCTTCGAACAGCGGGGGATTTTCTTCCGTGTCATTTCGACCAAAGGGAGAAAACTTTACTAAGTGATAGTTACGAGCGATAGCTTACCCGGGGTTACCTTTAAGCCTGACGGGTATTAAAGTTAAACCTAAGCATGAAACCTCTTGGCTGGCTTTTTCTTTTGGCTCCCTTTGTTTTAACCGGCATTGGCTATTACGTGTTGTACTATATTAAAAAACATAAGCGGGACGCCGACCTGCAGGGTACGGTAGCTTTTTTAGTTGCCATTTTTACCGGGATTGTTGGCGGCTACCTGGCCTTTATACCCATAGGCTATCTGTGCTTTGCCATTTGCCCTAACCTGCCGCATAACGGGCACTACGGTATGCCTATGGGCCAATATTTTAGCGCTATAGTGTTGACTGTTATTTTTGGTATTGTTGTGGCTATTGTTGCGGGGAGGAGGATTTTGAGGTGGCAGAAGAAGTGAGGGTTTAAGGCACACGCGGAACGCGAACAAGTAATAGCTGCGGTTACCTGGCGCTTTGATACCACAAGCGAGGACGCTTGCGGGAGCGGGGTGAAGTTAGGGCAGTGCTTTTGGATGGAGCATAGGCACACGCGGCACGCGTGCGCCAGCGAGGGGCTGAAGAATAACTAAGCATACTCAACTGCCATTTCTTCAATTCGTTTCAATACATCTGCAACGGGTTGCTTCAATTCATCGCCCATTTTTAAATACTCGTTAGGGTATTCATCTTTCATGTGGTGCATTAAAGCGTAGTAGATGGGTTTGAATCTATCTTTAAAATTTAGGTCTTCTTTTTCGAATAGGGTTAGGGTGAAATGGTATTGTTTTTTTGTAAGAAGAAGAAGAATTAATAGTTCTAGCAAATTGTTGTTAAATTCAAGTTCCTGTCTTGATGCTGTTGTTAAATACTTCTTTATTATTTTAAAGGCATCGGTAGCATTATTAGCCCATATATATATAATTGATTTTAAAAGGTGTTCAATCCCATTTGTATGGTCTAATTCATTAACTATTTTAAGCGCTTTGTCTTTGCTCTTGATATCGATGTATAAAAATGAGAGAATGATAATTACCCGCTTGTAATTCGCACCCATTGAATTTCCACTTTGCAATAGTTCTTTTTTAGCATCAAGAAATAATTTTTCAAACCCATTATCATGAAAGTGAAAATAAGAAAGACAAGCCTTGTAGAATAGGAAGTCGCCATCGGCGATCTTGGTTTTTAATCCTTTGGTAATCTGATTGGCTGCCTTTTTATAATCTTTATATCTAAATAAATACAACTCTATTAAATCTTTTTCAAATTCAATTTTTCCGGAATTAATAGCTTTTAACAAATATTTTTCAAGATTTTCATAGTCTTCATTTATAGTATATACATCTATGATATCGCTATACACATTTTTATTATCGTGTTGTAAAGCTAGACTATAGTATTTTAAAGCATTTTCATTATCGTTAGCTATAGATTTATATAAACTGCCAATAGCTCCAGCAATTACACCCTTCCTCTTTTTGTTTATTTCTTTTTCAAAAGCATGTTCAAAAAGTTTGTATGCTTTATTAGGGCTTCCTAATATTAGATAACACCAACCAGATAAATAAGGTTTAAATATTTCCGAAGAAGATGAAGGAATTAAATTTAAAATATCTAAGGCTTTTTGTGGATGATTTAAATCCAAATAACATAATACTATTAATTGATTTACTTTATCAGATTTTTGATCAACCGATTGCAACAACGCTAAAGCTTCCTGTGCTTTTTTCTCCCGTAAAAGCTTTACGGCCTCAATTAACTTTTCTAAACTTACCCGAGGTAATGATTTTTTTTGATCTTCATTTAAAATTTCAGCCGTTTCTTTTATCAACAATGCTTGGTTTTTCAAGTCTATTTTGGATGAATTTGTCCAAGCTTCTGCAAGTTTTAAAGCGGATAGTGGATCATATTTGCCAGATCTCAATAATTTGACATGTCTTTTAATAAAATCTCCTATACTCGCTTCATCATCATACCAACTTTCCAAAAACCTTGTCAACCAAACAACGCGGCACTTGTCCATTCTGTCGCCATTACGCATCAGGTACCAGATGTTGAAAAAACGTTCTTTTAATTGATAGAGATGGTTTTTGGTATTGGTTTGCTTTTTCTCAATCACATTGTTTTTTTCGAGTTGTTGCAACTGGGCCGATATAAGTTTGGTTGGCATGGGCTGCCCATTCTCACGAATATTTTCGGCGATTTCTTTGGTGCTAACAGCGTCCCATTTTTTTGCTATTACATCAATTATCTTCCGTTGCTGTGCTGGCAGGTCTTCAATGCGGTGTTTAAAGAGGGGAGTAATGCGGTCGAGTATATTATCAAGGTCACGCAGGGCGGTGCCATCTTCATCAGTTAAAATAACTTCGTACAATAACATAATGGTGCGTATTACCCCACCTGTTAAAATGGCAAGCGTTTCAATTTTGGCTTTGTTTTTTTCGAGGTTTATTTTCTTTTCTGATTTATCCTGAAGTTTTGTGATCAGCTGAAAAGTTTCATCTTTATTTAATCCTTCAAGCGTAATGATCCTGAAAAACTCGAAGAATGGTTTTGAGTAGTCGTGTAAATCGTGCAATACTACGGCCGATGCTCCAATTATCCTGATGTCGTTGCAATTCATCAGAATTTCCCGAAAACGATGTTGTTCTTTGTCGCTTAGATTATCCAAGAACAACTGCCCAAAGTTGTCGAAAAAGATAACCAGCTTTTTTTTCTCCTTATTGAGTATGCTGACCAATAATGCGTAACAGCTTTTTTCATAATCGGCAGTACCAACAAACTCGTCGGTACGTTTATAATACTCGCCACCTGTTTGCCATAGGTTATCCAGGTATTTTAACAGCTTTTCCCAAAGGTTTGATAACGTTGTTAAATCGTAAGATTCTTCGTTAAAAAAAACAGGTACCAACCACGCATTCAACTTAGGCGTTTTTTCTATTTCGTATTTTAAGCGCAGCAATAAGGTGGTTTTACCCATACCGCGTTGCCCTTGTATTAAGTAATGCTGCTCCGGGTATTGCATTTTACCACTTTGCAGATCTTTAAATAGCTTTTCAAATACATTTGTACGTACTACAAAGTGTTCTATCAACCATTCCTTTGGTTGGCCTGCCGGGTTATATATCTTGCTTTCCATTATTTACAAATGTGTTTTTTGCACCATGACTGAAGTATGGGAGAGGTATAACGATATGCATCATCTTGTTTAAACAGATAGCCATCGCCCTCTAATATGTCCAAAATATTTTTAGTGTCTTCAATGTTATGCTTTACACTTTTGTCACTCAATACCATGTTATCAATCACATCATTGTTGGCTACATATGTTAGTACTTCGAGTACAAAACCGTACTCGCTGTCTTTAAATATCTTGGTTAACCTCGAAAAATAGGGCTCAAACTGAGGTTTATTCCTTGAGTGTACTATTTGATCGTATGCCTGATCGATGGCCGCTTTATCAATAGGATTATTGGTTGATTCATATACGTCTACAATTTCTTGTTGAATGAGCTGCAAATGGAATGGAATTAACCACTTTACTCTTTCCAAAACATAATCAATCATGTCATTATCAAGTGTAAACTCTTCATTGTCCATTAGTTTACTAATAAAGTCTTTGGCATCGTCGTAATCTAATGGATGTACATCCACCGTTCGTACATCGTTAATGGATGTTAACTCTATCACTTTTTGAATCATAGGAAACAACGACACAGAGCCGGTATATATAAAACTGACTTTATCAAGTGCATGTTTATTGTGTCTTAATTCGCGATTTTTTAGAATGAAGTTGGCAGCTGTTATTTTATCATGTTTGTCGAAAATGTTTTGAATAGTTTGGGGGAACTCATCGATCATTATAATAACCTGACCATGCTCCTTTTTAATATGTGAGAGCAATTCTACAAAGGCATCATAATAATTTACATCTTCTTTCTCTCTTAGTTCAACAGGCCCTACTTTTTTTACTATACCCATTAAACCTGCTATCGCGCTTGTAATTGCCGAAGAAAGTTGCTCAATCTTTTTAATCACATCACTTTTAATGACTTCTTCAAAAATTACTTTAAAAAACTCATTTGGATCATCTACCGATTCTGTTATTACATAAATAAAATGATAGCCTTCCTGTGGAAATTCCTCCAAGTGCTTTAAAATGGAAGTTTTGCCAACACGGCGCGGTGCCGCTAAATATATACTTGCGCCGGTTTCTAAAACGCGATAAATCTTTTTTATTTCTTTGGACCGATCGTAAAAGCCATCGCCCCTCGCTGGATTTCCTAAACTATTTTTCATTTGACAATAAATCTATTGCCAAAGATAGTAACAAAATTTCTATTGTCAAGTTTTTTGGCAATAAATTTATTGCCAAAGTGTATTTGGTGCAAACTTAACCAATGCGACTACTCAGCTTATGGTCGGTGTTATCATTCATTACATTTCCCTCCTTTTTTGCAAATCCCACCAAAATTTCGTATCTTATATCGAGTGCCGGGGCCTGCTGTGGTTTCGGGGAGTTTTTAGTCCGTAGCGTCCGTTTTGGGTTTGTCAGGAGGATGGTTTTTCAATTTTTCGGTTTACCCCGCGACGGGCTTAGTTAATTTGTCACCACAAAAGATGATTAGGTGGGTTGATTATCTCTTTACAAAAACGATAATAAAATTATAAATCTCATAATTGAGAAAGCCAATTTACCTAAAAATACCCAAGAATACCCAAGAATACCCAAGGAAAATACTCAGGTATTGGGTGCGGTGTTGCAAAATTGATAATAATGGTTGATTGGTCATTGGTTGATTATGTGAGTGGTGGGCCGTGGTTGTCTCCTGACAGAAGCGATAGTAAAATTACAAATTTCATAATAGAGTAAGCGGATTTTCTTAAAAACACCAAGAATACCCAAGGAAAATACCCAAGTTGTGGGTGTGGTGTTGCGAAATTTGTAATTCCATCCTTCGCTAAAGCTACGGCGGGCGAGGGGTTCAGGCTTGGTGGGTGATATGTCCGGCGTGAATGTCGCTTAGTAAAGGTTTCTCCGAGCCGAAGGGGCTCGTTCGAAATGACATAATTTTAGAGGCTTGGCGGGTTACCTGTCGCGCGTGACTGTCGCGTAGAGTTTGCTTCGTTCCTCGCAATGACGTGATGGTGAGGCTTGGCGGGTTATGTGTCGCGTGGTCACCTGTCTGATGGGGTACCGATCCCAACTTAAGTCGGGACGGCATGACTTGGTGGTTAGGCGTGAATAGCAAGCAGCAAGGCATTTGCACATCCGCACATTTACTCATTTGCACATTAAAGGGCAGCGCCTGATGATTCCCTCACAACAAGTTCGGCATCCAGCATGCGGGTTTCAAACTCGGTTACGGGGTGTTTGGATTCGATGAGGCTGATGAGCATTTCGGTGGCTATCTGGCCTATTTTGAAGGCGGGCTGGCGTATGGTGGTCATGGCCGGGTTGAACAGGTCGGCCACGTCGCTGTTGGTAAAGCCCGCGATGGCAATATCGGTTGGTACTTTGATGCCGTGCATTTTTAAGGAGCTGAGGCAACCCGCGCTGAGTCGGTCGGAGGCTATCAGTATAGCATCGGGCCTGTCGGCAAGGGCGAGCAGTTGCGTTACGGCAAGCTCCACTTCGGCCTGTATCATGCCGCCATGCTCGCAATGCAGCAGGTAAGCCGGGTTAAAGGGTACGTTGTATTGCGCCAGCGCCGCGCGGTAGCCATCAAACCTTTCGGCCGTGATAGACAGGTTGGGCGAGCTGGTAAGGTGCGCTATTTTACGCGAGCCCGATTTGATGAGGTGCTCTGTAGCATCAAAAGCCCCCTGGTAATTATTGGCTATCACCTTATGGGTCTCTATCTCATTTGCCACCCTGTCAAAAAACACCATAGGCAGGCCTTTTTCGTGCAGGTATTTAATGTGGCTGAGGTTTTGAGTTTCGGATGAGAGTGAGATGAGCAAACCATCCACCCCGCGCGATGCCATGTGCTGTACGTTCACTACCTCACGGTCAAACGACTCATGGGTTTGGGTAATAATAACGTGGTAACCACGGTTATAAGCGATGGATTCGATACCGTTTATGGCTTGCGAGAAGTAGTTATTGGCTACCTCGGCCACCACTACACCAATAGAATGGCTGCGGCGCTCTTTTAAGCTTTGCGCGATGGGGTTGGGCTGATAGCCTATCTTCTCGGCATATTCGAGCACCAGTTTTTTGGTTTCGGCGCTGATCTCGTAACGGTCTGTAAGGGCACGCGATACGGTGGATGTTGATAATCCGAGCGCTTTGGCAATATCTTTTATCGTTATTGGCTGAAACATGCTTTGTACTGATCAAATAAACATCCCGCAAGGTGTAAACCAAAACCGGCCGTTACAAATATAGCATCAATTTATTTACAATAGTTTAATCTGAATGGGAACGATTGCATAAATTATTTACAGCTGCAATTTCGTTTATGGCTGTAAAACAGTTAACCTTGTTATCATTAAGGTACGTCGGAATATTAAAAAGGCAATCAGTACACATTTTTCCTTTCGTGATTTTTTTGACACCGCCAATAAAGCCAAATATCTACCAAAATATATTTAATAATGCGATTTAACAAACTCATTGCGCTTGCTTTTTTAAGCCTTGGCGCGCTACAGGCATCAGCACAAACAAAACCCTACTCGTGGAGCAACTTGCCAAAAGCATTGGTGCCCACCTTTAAAAAAGATACCTTCAAGATTGTAAAATACGGGGCTAAGCCGGATGGGCTTACGCTCAACACCAAAAGCATTAACGATGCCATTACAGCCTGCAGTGCAAAAGGCGGCGGGGTAGTACTCATCACACAGGGCTTGTGGCTAACCGGCCCAATTGTATTAAAAAGCAATGTAAACCTGCATGTTGATCGTGCTGCCCTGGTATTGTTTACCGGCGATAAAAGTAAATACGCTTTAATTGAAGGTAACTATGAGGGCCGCCCCGCGGCAAGGAATGAATCGCCGATAGCGGGTACCAACCTCACTAACATTGCCATAACCGGCGAAGGTATATTTGATGGCAACGGCGAGGTATGGCGCGCCATTGGTAAAGACAGGCTGACCGAAAATGAATGGAAGGCTAAAGTAGCATCGGGCGGTGTGGTTTCGGCCGATGGCAGGTCATGGTACCCGTCTGAAAATTTTGAGAAAGCCAGTAAAATAAAGGATGTAGGTAATTTGCAAGCCGGTAAAACCATAAATGATTATGCAGTTTATAAGGATTTTTACCGCCCTAATATGTTGGTGCTTACCAATTGTAAAAAGGTATTGCTAACAGGTTCTACCTTTCAAAACTCGGCAAACTGGTGTATGCATACCATACTTTGCGAGGATATGACGATCAGGAACGTACGTGTAAAAAACCCGGCTAACGCGCAAAATGGTGATGGCATAGATCTTGAATCGTGCAAAAACGTATTGTTGGAAGGCAGTACTTTTGATGCCGGGGATGATGGCATCTGTATTAAATCGGGCCGTGATGCTGATGGCCGTAAACGCGGTAAACCAACCGAAAATGTAGTGGTGCGCAACAACATAGTTTACCGCGCACACGGCGGCTTTGTTATTGGCAGCGAAATGAGCGGCGGTGCCCGCAACCTGTTTGTTACCGATTGTACTTTTGTTGGTACTGATATTGGTCTGCGTTTTAAAACCGTACGCGGCAGGGGCGGCATAGTCGAAAACATCTACATCAAAAACATCAGCATGCGTAATATTGTTAACGAGGCTATATTGTTTGATATGTATTACATGACTAAGGCTGCATCAACCCTGCAAAAAGCAGAGATACCTGCAGTAAATGAGGGAACACCACAGTTCAGAAACTTTTATGTAAACAATGTGTCGTGCAATGGAGCTAAAAAAGCCATAATGGTGCGCGGCTTGCCCGAAATGAGCATCAAAAATATTAACATTGAAAACGTGACCATTAAAGCCGATATGGGTGTTGATCTGATTGAAGCTAAGGACATCAAGCTGAAAAATATTACCCTGCAAATTACCGATCGCAAGCATCTTATCAATATTGAAAATAGTAATAATATTATTTTGGATGGTATAAAAAGTGTTGACCCTACCGATCTGTTTGTTAACGTAGCCGGCGACCGTACCGGTAATATCAAGGTAACACATACCAATATTCCCGATGCCAAAAAACGCGCTGAATTTAATAACGGCGCTGAAGAAAAAAGCCTGGTGATAGATTAAACTGCATCCGGTTTATTAATAGAAAAGTCTGGTTTAGCCGGGCTTTTCTATTTTACCAAAACCCGGCAGCACAATTGGCTGATATAAATGTTATTCTTATTTTGGTTGTAAATCCGGTAAATGAAAATAGCTACCTATAATGTAAACGGTGTGAACGGGCGGTTGCCTGTATTGCTCCGCTGGCTACAGGAAACGGCACCCGATGTTGTTTGCCTGCAGGAATTGAAGGCGCCCGATGAGAAATTTCCGCTGCAGGCTATTAACGATGCAGGGTACCAGGCCATATGGCACGGGCAAAAAAGCTGGAACGGGGTTGCCATCTTATCCAAAACAGAAATTAAAGAATTAAGGCGCGGCCTTCCCAGCGACCCGGATGATACGCACAGCCGTTATATTGAGGCATTGGTAAATGGTATTGTGGTAGGATGCTTATACCTGCCCAACGGCAACCCGGCCCCCGGCCCCAAGTTTGATTATAAGTTACAATGGTTTGAACGGTTTACCGCGCATGCCCGTGGCCTTTTTGATCGAGGTATACCTGTAGTGCTTTGCGGCGATTATAATGTAATGCCCACCGAAGCTGATGTGTATAAGCCTGAACGTTGGGTTAATGACGCGCTCTTCAGGCCCGAAACGCGGCAGGCTTTTAAAACGCTGATGGCCCAGGGCTGGACGGACGCGATACGTAAACTATATCCCACCGAAACGATCTACACTTTTTGGGATTATTTTAGGGATGCCTACGGCCGCAACGCAGGCTTGCGGATAGACCATTTTTTATTAAGCCCCCAGGCTGATACGCGCCTGCTTGCTGCCGGGGTTGACAGGCATGTGCGCGGCTGGGAAAAATCAAGCGACCATGGCCCTGTTTGGATAGAACTGGCTAACGGGTAATTTGTTGCAGGATGCCGGGCGTAAAGAAATATTCATTCAAGGCCACAATTTATAAAACAGGGATCAATTTTGCCGTTGATGTGCCAGGCGAAATTACAACTGAGCTTAAGGCTGTTAAAGGTTACATCAGGATAATGGGTACGGTAAATGGGTTTGAGTTCACCAAATCCCTGGTGCCGGTAAAAAACGGGCCATACCGCCTGTTTGTAAACATGATAACATTAAAAGGTGCCAAAGCAAATGTTGGCGATACGGCTGCATTTATTATTGCACAGGATACTACCGATCCCGAAAGGGAGCATCCCGTACCGCAGGCGCTTATCGTTCAGTTACAACAAAAAGGCTTGCTTGTAAAATTTGATGCCTTAACTCCATCCCGGAGAAAGGAAATTGTGAGGTACCTAAACAGTGTTAAAACCGATGAGACCTTTCAAAAAAACATGGATAAACTAATTGCCCGGCTTGAAGACGATACGGTAACAGTTAGGGTACCATAATGCGTCACAATCCCATTATATTTTGCGGGATAGAAACATAAAAGGTGCTGCCCTCATTTTCTTTGCTTTCCATACGGATATTGCCATTGTTCAGGTCAATAAAATCTTTACATATCTTTAACCCCATGCCTGTGCCTTTTTCATCATCAGTACCCAGGGTAGTATGGCTGGTGAACGAAAATATCTTGGCCATGTCTTTTTCTTTTATTCCAATACCTGTATCTTCAACAGCTATCACTACAAAGCCGTTCTCAAACTTGCTTTTAACTTTTATGGACCCATTGGCAGGCGTGAATTTTATAGCGTTTGAAATTAGGTTGCGCAACACAATTTTTATCATCTCGCTATCGGCACGAACAATAGTACCCGGTTCAACCATATTTTCAACATTAAGCGCTTTTTGAGTGATAATTGGTTTCAGGTGTTGTATAATATTGTTTATCACTTTATCTAACTCAAAAGGCAGTGCTTTAAATTTAAAGCCCTGCAGCTGGTTGTTCGACCATATCAGCAGGTTATCGAGCAGGTCGAGCGTTTGTATGATCCTGTTTTTTACTATAGGCGTTAACTCCGTCATTTCGTGGTGTTTCATTTCGCCTTGTTCCCACAAATTTAGTAAGCCAATAACTTGTGTAATAGGGCTGCGCAGATCATGCGAGATAACCGAAAATAGCTTATCCTTAACTAAATTATTACTTTCGAGTATTTTGTTTTGCCGGTTAATAATAGTGCTTTGGTGTTTCACTTGCTTATTAATACTGATGAGGTAAATTAAGCCTATAGCAATAATAACCAGCCCTACTATTAATATAATTTCTGTAGTGTTTTGGTGGATAATAATGGCTTGATTTTTTTCTTGTTCTATTTTCAGTCGCTCGTTTTCATCCGCCCTCTTTTGCAGGTCTGATTTTACTTCGTATAATGACAGCACCCTGCTTTTGGTAACATTCATTAAACTGTCGTTTAGCCGAACATACTGGTGGTAGTTTTTTAAAGCCGATAAGTAATTCCCCTTTACCGAATCGATAAGGTAATAGCCATGATAAACCCCCGTAATGGTTTCGGGGTTACCAATCTGGTTGCCAATATTTAAACTGCGGTTAAAATATCCCCGTGATTTATCGTAATTTTTGAGTTGAAAACTAAGCTGCCCTAAGGTTAAGTAAACCATAGCCAGGTCTTTGGGCCTGTAATTGACGGGGCCGGCTAAAATGTTCATCATTTTATTAGCGTAATAAGTAGCCTGGTTAAGCTTATTTAGTTTGAGATGAGCCGAAACCAGGTTACAGTATGCCGATATAGGGATGTTATTTTGCTTAGTGCTTACAAAATCGGCCATGGCCCTTTGGTAATAGGCAAGTGCCGAGTCGGGTTTGTTTGCTGCCTCATAGCTGTTGCCAATGTTACCCAATATGGTTGCTTTGATAGCAATTTTATTTGATCGTTTTATCTGCCCGAATGCCTGGAGCAGGTAATTGAGCTCTTGCTCGTTATCTTTTATGCGGCCATAGTAATAGCCCATATTATTTAAAATTTTGGCGCTATTAACGCTATCGCCCAGCTTTTTAAAAATGGCTAACGATTTATCGAAGTATATTAATGCCAATGGGTTTGCGTTACTGCCCATGTAACCCAGGCCAATGTTTTTGTAGGCAAATGCTTCGCCATTGCTAAATTTTAGTTTGAGCGATAACTGTAACGCCTGGCTAGCATAAGCTTTGAGCTGGCTAATATTTACACCATAATAATCAAACGCTATTTGGTTTAACAGGTTAACTTTATTGGTATCGTTAATCGATTTTTTTGATAAAATGTGCGTAAGGCTGTCAATATCCTTTTGTTGGCTGTAGGTAGTGCCGGTTATTACGCCAATAAAAACAATACAAGTAAATAAAGCTTTGTAAAATAAACCCATATAATGTCCTCAATAGTGTAATTAATCCTAATTGTGTGGATTATACGGTAATATATGCGAAAATGTTTAATTGTTGCTTAAAATGGGCTTAAACAAGGGTTAACCTCGTTAAATATTGGCCAAATTCGTCTTCTAATAAAACATCCATTTTAAAGCCTGTTTCTGTGGCAATAGCTTGCATGGTGGCTTCATCAACGTAAAGCCATTGAAACCATTCTGTTTTCTGCCTGCCATATTCGTATTGGTACCATATCTCACCATAATAGCCGGTTTGGGGCAATTGGCCTTCATACAGGTAAGCTATGTCCGACGAGTCGAATAGTATTTGCCCGCCGGGGTTGAGCAGTGTAGTTAAATGGAGCAGCAGCTGCTTTAATTTAATGATAGTGCCGGCAAGCCCTATCCCGTTCATCAATAACAATAAAGTATCAAACTTACCCTGGTTATAAGAAAAGATATCGGCCAAAACAGCTTTTTTAATCCCTTGTTCCTTCATCACATCAACAGCAAGTGGCGATATATCCATTGCAGTAACATCCATACGCCGCTCCTGTAATATCAGGCTATGGCAACCTGCGGCAGCACCAATATCAAGCACCTTGCCGCGGCATTCATTCAGGGCAAGCCACTCCATATCGGGCATGTCATCTTCCGTTCTGAAGTAAGTACCAAGGGGCATTTCTTCTCTGGGGCCGTAACGGTTATTTATCCAAAGCTTTTGCCGGGATAATTTGTGGTAATGTTTATAAATGGCTTGTCCTAAAATATCGCTCATGGCAATGCAAATGTATAAAGGATATCCGTATACAAAACCGTAACATGTTTATGCTTTTTTTATGCTTTATCATTTCATAAATTAGCTTGAAGTATATTTGCCGCTACAACCCTTATCACGTTTTATGAATTTCCCTGTTAAAAGGATACTGCTAAAAATCCTGAAAATTACCGGAATAACCCTGGGTAGTTTATTGCTGCTGATGTTTTTATTGCCGGTATTGTTCCCAAAAGCCATCACACAAAAAATAAATGTTTGGGCCAATAGCAATATTAACGGTAAGATAGCCTTTACAGGAACAGGCTTATCTTTTTTTAAGCACTTTCCGGAATTGACATTAACGCTGGATAATGTGGTGCTGAAGGGGAGTGCGCCATTTGAAGTGGATACACTGGTATCTGCCAACGAAATATCATTAGGTATCGATCTTTCTTCGGTTTTTAAAAGTAAGATCAACATCAATAAAATATACCTTAGCAATGCCTTTATCAATATTGAAACAGATAAGAGCGGTAGGGGCAATTATAATATCTATAAACCCGGGGCGCCGCAAACAAATGCCAAAGCGGATACAGGCAGCGCATCATTAGGGATTGAAAAGATACTGATAGAAAAAAGCCGTTTGGTGTATGATGACATGTCGTTACCGATGCAGGTAGAGGCCCGAGATTTTAACTATACCGGCAGCGGCGATCTGAGCAAAGATGTATTCGACCTGCATACCCATACCGAGATAGGCTCGCTCGATTTTTTTTATGCAAACAAGGCATACATTTTATCAAAAAAGGTAAATGCCGATCTGGTAACCAAAATCAATACCAAATCGCTCGCGTTTATATTTCAAAAAAACGACCTGTTGATCAACCGCCTGCCTGTGCAGTTTACAGGTAAGTTTGCTTTTATTAAGGATGGTTATGATATGGACTTTAAGGTGGATTCGCATGATAGCCATTTGAAAGATATTTTTACCGCGCTACCGGCAGTTTACCAAAAAATGATAGCCCAAACCGATATTGATGGTATTGGTAACATAAAGGTGGAGCTAAAAGGGAAGTACCTGGCCAAAACCAATACCATGCCCAACCTGAGCATGAACTTTAAAGTGCGCGATGGTTATGTATCAAGCAATAAAGCGCCGGCGCCGGTAAAAAACCTGTTTGTTAACCTGGATATAAAAGTGCCGGGGTTGAGCCCTGATAGTTTATTGGTTAATCTGGACTCGATCTACTTTAATATCGGTAAAGATTATTTCAGTTCGGTAATGCGGGTTAAGGGTTTTAAAACGCCAGATATTTATGCTAAGATAAATACCGAGATAGACCTCGAAAAATGGAACCGGGCTTTTGGTATAAAACCTTTTGAGGTAAAAGGCAGGTACACGCTGCATTTGCTTGCCCAAGGTAAATATGCTACAGGCATTGAGCATGTGGGGTTGAGAAAGATTGATACCGTAATTACCAGCATACCCAAGTTTACGGTACAGTCGTCATTTAAAAATGGTTACTTTAAATACGCTTCGCTGCCGCAGGCCATACAAAACATCAGCTTTAATTTTAATGCTGCCTGCCCCGATAACAATTACAGGCACATTAGCATGGCAATGGATAACCTGAATATTACCGCGCTGGATAATTACATCAGGGGGTATTTTAAAATGAGTAACGCTGCCGATTTTCCGGTAGATGCCGAATTGAAAAGTAAGTTTAACCTGGCCGAGCTAAAACAGTTTTACCCTTTGGATAGCATAGACCTGAAAGGTAACCTGTTTGCCGATATTAAAACCAATGGCAAATACCTTCCCGCGAAAAAGAAATTCCCGGCAACGGTAGCTAATATTAGTTTGAAGGATGGTAGCATCCAAACCAAATACTATCCGCACCCTATACATAATATACAGGTAAACACCAGTATAACCAACCGTACAGGTACTTTAAACGGCACAAATATTTCGGTAAAACCCATCTCGTTTAGTTTTGAGAACGAACCTTTTATGCTGAAAGCAGAACTGCACAACTTTGCCGATGTGGATTACAACGTGAGCGCGCATGGTATGCTTAACATTGGTAAAATATATAAAGTATTCGCTGTTAAGGGCTATAACGTAAATGGCAAAATAGCCGCCAACCTGGCCTTTAAAGGCAAGCAAAGCGATGTACTGGCCAAGCGGTATGATAAGCTTCAAAACTCGGGCAAGTTGAGTGTAAAAGATGTGGCTTTAACCTCCGATCTGTTCCCTAAGCCATTCCTCATCAACAGGGGAGTATTTAGCTTTGAGCAGGATAAAATGAAGTTCGATTCTTTTACGGCTAATTACGGCAACTCGGTAATCGTACTAAACGGCGCTTTATCAAATGTGATCAGCTACGCGTTAAAACCCGGATCGGTATTAAAAGGCGATTTTAATTTGAGCAGTAATCAAATTGTTGTTGACGATTTTATGGCTTTCGCGGGATCGCCTTCGGCCGCGGGTTCATCAACCACAACTGGCGTTATCATCGTACCCAAAAACCTCGACCTAAATTTTACTGCCGATGTTAAAAAGCTGAAATACCAGGATCTGACCCTCAATGATGCCAAAAGCCAGATGACGGTAAACAACGGCAATATTACATTAAAACAAACCGGCTTTAACCTGATAGGTTCGCCTGTGGCTATGGATGCAGCCTATACCAATGCTACACCAAATACAGCGTATTTTAACTACCATATCAGCGCGAATGATTTTGATATAAAGAAGGCCTATAACCACATTAAACTGTTTCACGATATGGTAACCTCGGCAGCGCATGCCGAAGGCCTCATATCGCTGGATTATAACTTAAGCGGCAGGCTTAATGCCAATATGCAGCCTGTGTACTCATCACTAAAGGGCGGCGGCGAGCTATCGGCAAAGCAAATAAAAATGCATGGCTTTAAACTGATGGGCTCCATAGCCAAATCAACCAACCGTGATAGTATTAGCCGCAACCCCGATGTAAGCAAGGTAGCCATTAAAACCACCATCGCTAAAAATATCATTACCATTGAACGCACCAAACTGCGTATGGCAGGTTTCAGGGCCCGGTTTGAGGGGCAGGTAAGCTTTGATAAAAGATTGAATATCCAGTTCAGGCTGGGTTTACCGCCATTAGGTATCATAGGTATCCCCCTTACCATTACTGGCACACAGGATAAACCTAAAATACGTTTAGGCAAGGGCAAAAAAGAGGATACTTTAGAAGGTACCGATGACCCGGATAGTGAATAAGAATTTGTAATTACTTACCTATACTTGTTTTAGATATGGCAGTGATGCTTTTTATCACATCGTCCAATTCATTAGCAGATTGGAAGAGGTAATCAACTACCTGTTCCATTTCATCTGTATTAGCTTTTATCAGGTACATCAGGCCCATCATGCGGGCAAGTGGCGCCCTTATCACATGCGATTGCATCCATGATATTTCGCGCATTTTTTGGTTTTGTTCTTCGATGGCTTTTATGTGAGCAGATAGTGAGATGAGCGATCTTTTACGCTCCAGGCTGTAGATGATGCTTTTATATAGTGATAAAGATGTTAATTCATCTTTCAATATATAATCGATGATGCCCCACGATAATGACCTGATACCAAAGTTAAGATCGGTGTAACCCGTTAACACAATAACCGGTACATCGGCCGCTACCTCAACTATACTTTTTATCAGTTCTTCGCCTGTTTTATCAGGCAATGTCAGATCAAGTAATACAACGTCAAAGGCGTTTTTCCTGTCCGATAACATTACCCTCGCGTTCTCATAAGTTTCACAATGTGTTATCACAGGAAAATGCATCTTTTCAGATAAAAAATCTTCAACCAAAGCAAAATCGCCGGGGTTATCCTCAATAACCAATATCCGGTCATCTTTTTTATCGCCTAACATGTTCGGTTTGGGTTGGGATAGATACAATATTGATCCAGAAATCTTCAATTTTAGCTATCGCGTTCATAAATTCAGACACGTCTATCGGTTTGGTGATGTAACAATTGGCATAGTGCTTATATGCCGATAGAATATCGCGCTCTGATGATGATGTAGTGAGCATAATTACGGGCACCTGGTTATGTCTTTCGCTTTTTTTGATGTACCGTAATACCTCATGCCCGCTTTTTTTAGGCAGGTTAATATCTAATAGAACCAGGTCGGGTACTTGCTCTTTATCCGTCACATTTTCAAAAAAATCAATCGCTTCCTTTCCATCGCGTATCACACTTATCTTATTGGTTATCTTGCTATCCTCTAAAGCTTCAATAGTTAATAAAATATCGCCTTCATTGTCTTCAACTAATAAAATGTGAATTGATTTCATGAGTTTATTTTTTTAAGATATTAAAATAAAATGTGCTCCCTTTTCCCGGTTCAGATTCGAGCCAGATCTTCCCACCCAGGTTTTCTACTATTTTTTTTGTTACGGCCAGGCCCATCCCCGTGCCCGAGTAAATTTCTTTATTGTGCAGGCGCTGGAATATGATAAATATCGTATCGAAATATTCAGCATCGATACCTATCCCGTTATCTTGTACCGAAAAAGTATAATATTTTGAAGTTTGGGTATAATTGATTTTTATTACAGGCACGTTACCCGCTTGCTGGTACTTTAACGCGTTGCTTACCAGGTTTTGAAAAACCTGCCTTAACGGTACTTTGTAGGTGTTTATGGTTGGCAAATTATCATATTGTATAACCGCCTTTTTATCAGCTATCTTTTTATGGTATAACGATATGATGTCGTTCAGCAATTTGTTGGTATCTGTTGGCTCAATGCTATCCTCTACCCGTCCCACCCTTGAAAACTCAAGCAGGTCAAGAATGATCTCCCGCATACGTTTGGCGCCGTCCACAGCAAAATGAATATACTGCCTGCCCTTGCTGTCAAGTTTGTCGCTGTACCTTCTTTCTATCTGACTCAAAAAGCCGGTAATCATACGCAAGGGCTCTTGCAGATCATGTGATGCCACGTAAGCAAACTGCTCAAGCTCGGCATTTGATGTAGCCAGTTCTTTAGTTTGTTTTTTAAGATCGTTATTTAGTTCCTTTAATAGTATTTCAGATACTTTGCGTTCTGTAATATCTTTAAAATAAACCGACAAGCCTTTACCTGAAGGGTAAGCGCTTACCTCGTACCATTTATTTAAGCGTTCATAATGGTCTTCAAAATGAACGGCTTGGTTTGTTGCAATGGCCTCGTGGTAATTATTGTAAGAAACTGAACCTATGGCGTCTTTAAATACATCCCAAAGCATTTTATTAATAATGTTGCTTTTGGGTGTTTGTAAAACCTTTTCGGCCATGTTGTTCCAATAGGTAACTATCCAGTTTTCATCAACAGCAAAAAATGCATCGCCAATACTTTCCAGAATATTGTTTTTTTCTTTTAATGACTGAGTTACAGCCAGGCTTAATAATTCTCTTTGCAGTTCTTGGTTTTTTTGTGAGGTGATATTTCTTATAAAGAGTGATATGCCATTGCCCGATGGGTATATCCGGTTTTCCTGCCACAGATTTAAAGGCTCGTAATGGTCTTCATTGCTGACATATATTTTTTCGGTGAATGCTTTTTGTATCGCGTGGTATGTTGCCGAACCTACTGCGTCGGGAAATATCTCCCAAATATTTCTGCCGATGAGGTTTTCGCTCTTCATGCCAACCATATTCTCAATAGCCGTGTTAACATAAGTGTAACACAGGTTTTCATCTAACGATGCAAAGCCATCAGTAATACTTTCTAATAAATACTGTACCTGGCTTGTTTTTTTCTGTACTTCAATTTCAGCAAGTTTACGCTCAGTAACATCAATAAAATTGCACACAATTGCATTTATCTCAGGCTCATTAAACATGTTGGTATAAACACATTCCAACCAAATGTAATGGCCACTAAAATGTAATGATCTGAAACAACCTGTTTTACTAAGGCCGGGGCTATCTAACACTTCATTTAAAAGTAGTATAAGTTGCTCCCTGTCGTCAGGGTGGGTTAGGTCCTTTGTTGTATTTTTAACACGTTCGGCCATATTCCAGCCATTAATGCGCTCGGCTGACGGGCTGCGGTAAATAATATCCAGGTCGCGGTTCAATAAAGTTATTCCCGAAAAGCTGTTTTCTATCAGCTTACGGAAGCGGGCATCGCTATCAATATTTTTTTGTTTTGTTTCCATGATATGCGACAACGGAACATGCAGTTTTTTTATCCAAACTTATCCGGGTACTCAGGTGCTTTATCATGGGTCGCACAGCTTCAACATAGATCATACCGGGTAACGGAAAATGCTATACGTTAAAATATTTACTGCACAGATAAACTGCACGCTAATAAGGAATATTATAAGGATAAATTTGTACGCATGTATTAATTAATTGTTGGTTAAAAAATATAGTGATGTGATTTGAAGGTTATTGGTTTTTATAAAATTATGCATCCTTTTTATACATATCAAGTGTTTTTTTATCCATGCGTATAAATACTTAATTATTAAAAAACCATTAAAATGATATTAAGCATTGAATTTTTAATTGGATCCCGTTGCGATTTTTTTATTAAAGAGCCAATCATATTATTTTTTTAATCAATATTGTGGCTATACGCAATACATAAATACCGTAGATATACGCTTTCCTACTAATCCTGTAGATATAATATGCGTATTGCAAACCTCATAATTCTTTCAAAATTTGGTAACAAAGGTGTGGCAATAACTGCGCCCCGGTAAATAATTAAATATATTTATGGCACACAAAAACTGACCCACAATGAAGAAACTTTTACCTTTCTGCATTGCCCTGCTATTCGTTCACTTCGCGCAAGCGCAGCAAACCTTCCCGGTAAATGGCGCTTGGGATGTACGACCAGGGCAATATGCTTTCACTAACGCTACCATAGTAGTTAGTGCCGATCAAACCATTACTAACGGAACACTTTTAATTAAAGACAGGGTAATTGAAGCCGTAGGTGCTGCAATTGCCATCCCAAAAGGATATGTTACCGTTGATTTGAAAGGCAAATTTATTTACCCAAGCCTTATTGATGCTTACACCACTTATGGTGTGCCCGATGCAGCACGTGCCGCTTTTGGTGCCGGCGGAGCCGCTACCGGTGGCTTTGGCCGTACGCAGGTACCAGTATCAACTAAGGCAGGCCCCTATGGCTGGAACGAAGCAATAAAGGCGGAGATGAGCGCCAAGGCAGTATTCCATGTTGATGCTGCAAAAGCTGCCGAATTGAAAAAGATTGGCTTTGGTACCGTACAATCATTGATACATGATGGTATTGCGCGCGGTACATCAATGGCTGTTACCTTAGGCGATGAGCGCGATAACTTTGTGATATTGAACGACCAGGCAGCGGCGCACTACTCTTTTAGCAAGGGTACTGCTGCAACAAATTATCCGTCATCATTAATGGGTAGTATAGCGCTGCTACGCCAAACTTATTATGATGCGCAATGGTATAAAAATCAAAAAGAGGAGTATAATATCTCTTTAGATGAGTTTAATAAAACACAAAGCCTGCCACAGGTATTTGAAGTTACCGATCCCTTAAGCGTAATGCGTGCCGCCAAAATAGGTAAAGAGTTTGGCAAGCAATATATTTATAAAACAGACGGTACAGAGTACCAGCGTTTGAATGAGATGAAAGCCACGGGCAGCAGTTTTATTATTCCGCTTACTTTCCCTGCGCCGTATGATGTTGAAGACCCGATAGACGCCCGTAACATTAGCTACGAGCAAATGAAAGAGTGGGAGCTGGCGCCAACTAACCCCGCTACTTTAGAAAAAGCAGGTATTAAATTTGCCCTAACTACATATGGTTTAGATAATACGGGCACCTTTTGGGCTAACCTGCAAAAAGCTATTGATTTTGGATTGACCGAAAAACAAGCCCTGAATGCATTAACTGCTATCCCTGCCGAAATGCTGGGTGTAGCCGATAAGGTAGGCACATTAGCCCCGGGCAAAATGGCAAACTTTATCATTACTTCTGATAACCTGTTCAAAAAGGATAACGTTATTTATGAGAACTGGGTTGAAGGCCGCCAATATGTAGTAGGCAAATTAGGGATATCCGATCTGCGTGGCGCATATAATTTAACCGGCGCCGGTTTAAATAACATTACTTTAAATGTAAGCGGAACCCCGGGCAGTTATACACTTTCGGCGTTACATACCGGGGTTGACAGCACACGTACCACAGGTACATTTACCCGCGCAGGTGATGGTGTTAGCATGTACTTTGATTTGAAGGGTAACCCTGTAGGTACAATTCGTTTAAACGGATACATCACATCCTTATCGCCGGTTACCTTAAAAGGCTTTGCTACACTGCCCGATGGTTCTTCTACGGGCTGGGTGGCAACATATACCGGTCCGGCCGCTGCCGGCGGTGGCGGCTTTGGTGGTCGTGGCGGTGGTGCTGCTACAGCGGCAAAAACCAATACCAATGTAGGCCCTGTAATTTATCCGTTTACCGCTTTTGGTAACGCCGAGATACCTAAGGCCGAAACCGTATTATTTAAAAACGCCACAGTTTGGACAAACGAGAAAGACGGTATCCTTAAAAACACCGATGTACTGATAGAGAACGGTAAAATAAAAGCTGTAGGTAAAAACCTTGCAGCCGGTACTGCCAAAGTTATCGACGCTACAGGCAAGCATATTTCGGCAGGTATTGTTGATGAGCACTCGCACATTGCTTTAAGCGGTGGCGTTAACGAAGGTACACACTCGGTTACTGCCGAGGTACGTACAGCCGATGTGATCAACTCTGAGGATATTGATCTGTACAGGCAGTTGGCAGGTGGTGTTACCACATCACATATCCTGCACGGATCTGCAAACCCGATAGGTGGCCAGCTGCAAATTATTAAGCACCGCTGGGGCATGGCACCCGAAGAGTTGAAATTTGAAGGAGCCGATGGCTATATCAAATTTGCCTTGGGCGAAAACGTGAAAGGCAGTAATAACCCTGTTCAGTTTGGCGCTACTTATGTACGCTTCCCGCAAACACGTATGGGCGTTGAACAGGTTTATGTTGATGCTTTTCAGCGTGCTAAAGAGTATAAAGCGGCACGTGCGGTAAAAGGCAGCAATGTTCGCCGCGATCTGCAACTGGAGGCTCTTGCTGAAATTCTGGATAACAAACGTTTTATCACCTGCCACTCTTATGTACAAAGCGAGATCAATATGCTCATTCACGTGGCAGATTCAATGGGCTTCCGTATCAACACCTTTACTCACATTTTGGAAGGTTATAAAGTTGCTGATAAAATGAAAGCGCATAACATTGCAGGCTCTACCTTCTCAGATTGGTGGGCCTATAAAAATGAGGTTGCCGAAGCTATCCCGTACAACGGAAAACTGATGCACGAAGTTGGCCTGGTAACCGGCTTTAACTCTGATGATGCTGAAATGGCCCGTCGCCTGAACCAGGAAGCCGGTAAAGCGGTAACTTATGGCAACATGAGCGAAGAGGAGGCTCTGAAACTGGTAACCCTTAACCCTGCCAAAATGTTGCATATTGATAATAAGGTTGGCAGTATTAAAGCCGGTAAAGATGCAGATATCGTACTCTGGTCGGCCGATCCTTTATCTATTTACGCTGTTGCTGAGAAAACCTATGTTGATGGTGTGCCATATTGGGATCTTTCGCAGGATGCTGCCAAGCAAAAAGCGATGAAGATAGAAGAAGCAAGGCTGATTCAAAAAATGATAGATGCCAAAGGCAGTGGTTCTGCTACGCAGCGCGCAGGTGCCGCAGGTGGTCGCCGCCGTCCGCAGTACGAGTGCGAAACTACCGAAGATGAGCAGGCTGATTTTGTATCAGGTTTAGGAACCCAAAGCAGTGGTAAACAATAATACTTAGCAGTAACATCATGAAAAAAATATTTTTAAGTTTAGGAGGATTATTGCTGGGCACTATCCTTACCTATGGGCAGGCTACTATTTCGCCTGCTAAGCCGCAAAGTGCTGCAATTATAATAACAGGCGCTACCATACATATTGGTAATGGCCAGGTAATAGATAAGGGTTATATAGCTTTTGATAAAGGTAAAATTACTGCGGTAGGCACGGGTGCCGCCCCGGCAATTGCAGGGGCACAGGTTATTGATGCTACAGGCAAACAACTATATCCGGGCTTTATATGCCCTATAACTACCTTAGGTTTGGTGGAGATTGAAGAAGGTGCACGCGGTACGGTAGATGATACTGAAACCGGCGATATGAACCCTAATGTACGTTCACTGATAGCTTATAACACTGATTCGAAAGTAATACCTACAGTACGTTCGAACGGGGTTTTACTGGCACAGCCAACACCCGAAGGCGGTACCATTTCGGGCCAGTCATCCGTAGTGCAGCTGGATGCCTGGAACTGGGAAGATGCTGCTTACAAAAGCGATATTGGTTTACACCTAACCTGGCCCGCATCATCAAGAGGTGGCCGCAGGGGCGGTGGCCGTGGTTTACCTGTTGCCGGTGCAACAACAGAAACACCCGCAGAGCGCGCGCAAAAAGCATTGGATGCTTTGGATTCTTACTTCGCGCAAGCAAAAGCTTATGCCGAAGTAAAACAGCCGGTAGCAAATTTACGTTTTGCAGCTATGGCCGGATTATTTAACGGTACTAAAAAGCTATTTGTTAATGCCGATGGTACAAAGGAAATTTTGCAGGCCATTGCATTCGCTAAAAAATACAACCTGCAAATGGTACTTGTGGGGGGTAAAGAGGCTTATATGGTTGCCGATGTGTTAAAGGAAAACAATGTGCCCGTAATCATAAAAGAAACCCAGGCATTGCCATCAAAAGACGACGATGATGTGTACCTGCCATACAAAATGCCAAAAATATTGCAGGATGCAGGTGTATTATACGGTTTAACAGGGATTGGTTTTTGGCGCCAGCGTAACCTGCCATTTGAGGCGGGCCAGGCAGTAGGCTATGGCTTAACCAAAGAACAGGCGCTGAGTATGATAACGCTGAACAACGCCAAAATATTAGGTATTGATAAAACTACCGGAAGCTTAGAAGTTGGCAAAGATGCTAACCTGTTCATTTCACCCGGTGATGCTTTGGATATGATAACGCTTGATGTAACCACAGCCTTTATACAAGGCCGTAACATTAACATGGATAACCTGCACAAGCAGTTGTATAAAAAGTTTAGCGATAAATATGGGTTAAAACCATAAAGGATTAATTGTGATTTTTTTTTGAGAAGCTTCCCTGTAACCGGGGGAGCTTTTTTGTTATAGGCCGGCCGGATTCAATTTTGTATCATTTGATTGGCCAAAACCATTATCAGTGGAAAGGTACCGATAAGTTAAGCGGACCTGTTATTAACATTTAAATCAGTTGCTGCAGAGGCTTAATAATGAGTGTTGTATTTTAATTTAAATAAGCATACCTTTGCGCCTCGAAACAATATCGCTCTGTATTGGTTTAACTTCAAGCAGACACGATAAATGCCGGCATCCGTTAAATTAATTATGCGGTTATTCAGTATTGTGTCAAATAACAACAGTTATAAATTTAATTTGCAATTAAAATATAATTTTTCTGTTAGTGTACGTATACACAAAGTAATTGACTACATTGTACAGCAATCGTAGCCGGATGCTTTTATTCAATATATTTTAAAAAATGAGACAACTCAAAATTTCCCAATCCATTACTAACCGCGAATCTCAGTCGCTTGATAAATACCTGACCGAGATTGGCAAAGTAGATTTGATAACCGCTGATGAAGAGGTTATTCTGGCACAAAAAATCAGGGAGGGAGATCAGGCCGCTTTAGAGCGTTTAACCAAAACTAACCTCCGTTTTGTTGTGTCTGTTGCTAAACAATATCAAAACCAGGGCTTAACCCTTGGCGATTTAATTAATGAAGGTAACCTGGGCCTTATCAAAGCGGCAAAACGTTTTGATGAAACCAAGGGCTTTAAATTTATATCATACGCCGTATGGTGGATCCGTCAGTCTATCCTTTCGGCTGTAGCCGAGCAATCTCGTATTGTGCGTTTGCCTTTAAACCAAATAGGTTCGTTAAACAAAATACGCCAGGCTTTTTCAAAGTTAGAGCAGCAGTATGAGCGTGAGCCATCGCAAGCTGAGCTGGCTGATATATTGGAAACTACCGAAGATAAAATATCAGATTCGCTAAGTAACTCTGGCCGCCATGTATCAATGGATGCACCGTTTGTACAGGGCGAAGAGAATACATTGTTAGATGTATTGCAAAATAACGAGCCGGGTACTGATGATTTCCTGATGGACGAATCGCTATCGCAAGAGATCATGCGTTCGTTAGTAACATTAGCTGAGCGTGAGCGCGAAGTTATTGTATTGTTCTTCGGGTTAGGTAATAACTACCCGTTATCGTTAGAAGAGATAGGCGAGAAATATAATCTTACCCGCGAGCGTGTTCGCCAGATAAAAGATAAGGCATTACAACGCCTACGCCACACGTCAAGAAGCAACCTGTTACAGTCTTACTTATAATATACACGCAACCATATTTAAAAGAGGGAGGATAATATTCTCCCTCTTTTTTTGCTTGTCTAAATACCGAAAGGTATTATTTCTGTTTATTTAAATACCGAAAGGTATATTAATGATTTTTTGACCTTAGTTTATATAAATGTTACATAAAATGTATTAAAATTAAAGTCAATCAGTTAAACTATTGATAGGATAATGCGTCATAATGTTGAAAATTTGATAAAATATTACTGTAATACCAAAAGGTATTTAAAAAATTGTAATCATTTGGATGTTTATTTAAAATATTTACATAAATTAAAATAATTTTTTGATAATAATATAATTAAGTACCTTTGCTATTGAAATTAATGTATTAAAATAATTAAATCATTATCATTATGAAAAAGTTACTAATTCTAATTTCTGTATTCTCTTTAGGATTTGGATTTTATGCAAAAGCGCAATATATAGGTGCACAAGACTTACCTGCTGATATCAACCAGGATTTTTCTGCAAAGTACCCTAACCTTTCTAAAGTAGATTGGGAGAAAGACGGCAAACAATTTAAAGCTACATTTAGCGTAGAGAAATTTGCACACGAGGTAGTTTACGATCAAAACGGTAAAATTGTATCACAACAATTTGGTTTACCTTTAACAAGCATTCCTGCTGATGTATTTGGTGGCGTAAAAAAGAACTTCCCAGAGTTGGAAGTAAAAGAAGCTGACCAGATAGTTGAAAAAGGAAGGGTTTCTTACAAACTAAGCCTGAAAGATGAAAACAACGCTATTGCCAAAGTAATTATGGCACCTGATGGCCGCGTTATCAGAACCATCATCAACGAGCAATAATCGTTTAAATATTCTTACTGAAAACTTTAAAATCCTGCAATTATGCAGGATTTTTTTTGTGCAATAATTTTTAGTTTTTATAGTTATACCTCAATACTTTGTAAGTTGTTTAATAATAATTTGTTTGGCAACTATACACATAATATAACCGTATATTAGTATATAATTGCTGTACTGATCTTTAACCTATTATTGCTAAACTATGATGAATAAGTACCTGTTGCTGTTCATTTTATTTGTTACGCTAAAAGCGGCAGCACAAACGTGCCCGCCTAATATTGGTTTTGAGAAAGGCGACTTTACAGGCTGGGAATGCTATTATGGCACAGTTTCGCGCGATGATGGCTCATTAAGCTTAACCCACACCAATTCTGTACCAACTATAGGCAGGCAGCAGATATTCAGCAAAGCGAACAATCCTGGTAATGATCAATATGGTGGTTTCCCCAGGTTGTGCCCTAACGGTAGTAATTACTCTGTACAATTAGGTAATAATGAAACTCCCGGCATAGCCGAACGCATATCATATACTTTTGTGGTTCCTGCCAATCAAACTGATTATACTATTTTTTATAATTGGGCAGCAGTTTTGCAAGATGTAGCCTCAAAAGACGATTTAACGCATTCTCCGGATACTAAAAAGCCACTCTTTTCGGCACAGATATACGATGTAGAAGCAAACCAGTACATTACCTGCGCTTCTTTTTCATTTAACTCGGGCGCAAGTTTACCAGGCTTTGAAGCTTCGGTAGTTCCTCCACCAAAGGCTATGCCCGGAGGTATTGTTTATTATAAAGGTTGGACATCATCAAGTATAAATTTGCGTGGCTATGCCGGCAAAACCATCAGGTTGGAATTTACTGCACGGTGTTGCCAACCCGGAGGGCATTTTGGTTACGCTTATTTAGATGTGAGCGAACCTTGTGGCTCTTCCATTACAGGTAATAACTATTGTATCGATCAAAAAGGGACAAAGCTATATGCTCCTGGAGGTTACAGTGAATATAATTGGTATAACGCAGATTTTAGTAAGTTATTAGCTACGGGTAACCCTTTTACACTAAACCCCGTACCGCCCGATAAAACAGTAATAGGTTTACAAATGATACCGTATGCCGGCCTGGGCTGCCCCGTTACCATGACGGCCACCATCAACGCTATCAATGCGCCTTTTAATTTTGTCCTGCTCGATTCGGTTGGACAATGCCCCGATAAACCAACGTATGACCTTACTGCCGCGAAGGTAACACAGGGCAGCGATGCGAACCTGATATACACCTACTATACAGATCCGGATGGCCTGAATTTTTTGCCAAACCCCAGTGCTGTAACCAATGGTACATATTATATCAAAGGGGCCAATCCATATGGGTGTTCAAATATATTGCCCATAAAAGTTATTATCAGCAATCCTATTGTAAAGGTTACTAACCCCAAGCCAGTTACATATCCCACCCCGGTTGATCTGTCTGAAACATTTACACATGACCCGGAACTAACATATTCGTATTACTATGATGTGCTGTTAAAAAATCCGATAGAAGATTTTGAAAACATGCATTATACAGGTTCATATTATATTAAAGCGACATCAAAATATGGCTGTTATACCGTTATCCCCGTATTTGTGTTTGTTTATCCTCCTCCTCCTCCGGTAGTTACAGGCTCAAATACTTTTACCCCGAACAGTGACGGCGTTAATGATAATTTTAGCATCAGCATAAAAGGCTATGGCGCTTTTAAAAGTTTGAAAATATTTAACCGCTATGGCAAAGAAGTATTCTCATCCACAGATATCACTACCACCTGGGATGGTACTTATAAAGGCAAGCCGGTACCGTTAGGCAGCTATTATTGGGTTTTTAACGGAACGAATACTTATGATAGGTCGCTGGTGCACGAAGCCGGGGTAATTACCCTGGTGCGATAACTAAACTTTAATAATGATGTTCTTTTTGTACATTATCATCAAAATACCTAACCAGAAAAGTACCAATGCCAAGCCGAAAGCGAGTGACGCGTTTATGGGCGAAAAGTAAGGCGCAAAAAAACTCTCGTACAGATAACCTTTTAAACTGGTGCTTTTTCCGTTTAGGGTAGCAGGTATCATATTCATAGAGCGGGCCATCAGTTGCGAAAAAAAGTAAACTACAATAGCGTTCACGCCGTAAGCTACAAAAGGTGTTGTGAATTTTTTATAGCTCCGCACATCGGTTATCCAGTATAGCAAGGCTAAGGCAATGGTTGCCCATCCACCGGTATAAAGCACGTATGAGCTTGTCCATAACGATTTATTAATGGGGAAGAACCTGCCCCAAACTACCCCGGCCAAAATAGCCAGTGCACCAACACCAAACATCCATGCAACTTTAACCGTATCATTTCGGTCTGTGCGTTTTAGCCAGGTACCCATTAATATGCCGAATAAACCTGTAGCTGCCGAAGGCAATGTACCCAGTAAGCCTTCCGGGTCCCATACTTTCGATTCTTTCCAGAGGTGGGCCTCGCCTAATACTGTCCTGTCGAGCCAGGCACCAAGGTTGGTTTTAGCTTCGAGGTTGGCTGGCCCGAAACCGGGTACGGGCACAAAATTTATGATAAGGTAATAAGCTATCAAGAAGATAAAGAATAACCATAACTGTGTTTTTCTACCGGTGTAAATATAGATGAGGCCACAAGCTGCAAATACAAGCGCTATGCGTTGTAAAACTCCCGTAAGGCGAATAGTGTGTAGATCATAATATGGAAATCCAGAAAAAAGTAAACCTAAGAACAGCAAAATAAATGCCCGCCTTAATACACCCTGTGCTAATTTTTTATGCAGGGCTGTATCGGCCTTTTTACTTTCCATAGCGTATACAATAGATACGCCAACAATGAACAGGAAGAAAGGAAAAATAAGATCAGCAGGGGTACAGCCGTTCCACTCCGAGTGTTCAATTGGAGCATAAATATGGCCCCAATCGCCGGGGTTATTTACCAATATCATGGCAGCAACAGTAATACCGCGAAATACATCGAGCGAGAGCAGGCGTTTATTAGATTGTATGGTCATTAACGGTTTGTAAAACGGTAATCTAAAACTAACATTTTTTAAGTCATGATTACTGCGCGCACTAATTTTTTATATTTGGATGGATGAACGTCAACCTCGAAACATTATTTAAAACGGCACAAAAACAAAAGCGCATTGGTGTGGGCCTCATGTCGGGCACATCGCTGGATGGTTTGGATATCGCACTTTGTAAATTTAGCGGGAATGGTTTAAAAACTACTTTCGAACTGCTGGAATTTAAAACTGTAGATTATAACAACGATTTTAAGTACGAGGTGAGGCAGGTATTTGCACGTAAAACAGTCGATCTTGAAAAGCTGTGCATGCTGAATGAATACATAGGGGATTACCATGGCCGCCTGGTTAATGAAGCATTAAAAAGCTGGGCAGTTGGAAAAGATGAGGTTGATTATATTGCCAGTCATGGCCAAACCATTTATCATGCGCCACAACGTTTGCATGGGCAGGATAAGTATCCGAACAGTACCTTGCAAATTGGTGATGGCGACCATATTGCGGTGAAGACAGGGATATTAACCATTAGCGATTTCAGGCAAAAGCACCTTGCTGCAGGTGGCGAGGGCGCACCGCTAGCCCTTTACGGCGATTATATTTTGGGCAGCAAACGGGGAGAAGACAGGGTGTTAATGAATATAGGCGGCATCAGCAATTTTACCTATTTGCCTGCAGATGGTGATGGGCGTAGGGTAATGTGTAGTGATATAGGCCCGGGGAATACGTTGATAGATGCTGCCTGCAAAAAATATTTTGACCGCGATTACGACAAGAACTCTGAAATTGCTTTTAGCGGCCAAGTGAATCATCCTTTATTGAACGCGCTTTTAGCACACCCGTTTTTTAAAGAAGAATTGCCGAAAACTACAGGCCCCGAATTATTTAACCTTGAGTACCTTGGAAAAGCAAGGCAGCAATCAGATACTGCGCATATTGAGGCTAAAAATATCATTGCTACCCTCAGTGCTTTTACCGCTCATGTTATTGCAAAGGCAGTGTTGAGTTATGGTGCTGGCGTTCAGCTGTTTATTAGCGGTGGCGGTGGACGCAACCCTTTTGTGATACAGCAGTTGGAAAAATTACTGCCCGGTATCTCAATTAATAAAACCGATAAGTTGGGCATTCCGCCTGATGCGAAAGAGGCTATTTTATTTGCCTTATTGGGTAATGAGGCTTTATGTGGCAACCCGCTTACCATAGGTAAAAACCCGGCAGTATTAATGGGTAAGTTTAGCTTCCCTACATAAAGCACGCAATAATTTTCTTGTATATTCGCACAATAAAAAAACGCTAGATATGGATTTCTATGGCTTAGTTAAAATGCTGCATTCCGGTTTCAGGTATGTGGTATTGGTTATGGTTTTGGTGGCGATACTGCAGGCCTTGTATGGCTGGCTTGGCAAAAAGCCTTATACAGACGGAAACCGCAAGGTGAACCTGTTTTCGATGATCGCTTTTCATACCCAAATATTGTTTGGATTGATACTGTATTTCCTGAGCCCTTTAGTAAAGTTTGCCAAAGAAACGATGAAAGATCCCGACTTGCGCTACTGGACTGTTGAACACATATCAATGATGATATTTGCAATGATATTGGTAACAGTTGGCCACAGCCGCTCAAAGAAAATATTAGTGCCCGAAGGTAAGCACCGCGCTGTAGCGATATTTTACGGACTGGCACTGATTGTTGTTATTGCCGCTATTGTGCAAAGCCACAGGCCATTAATAGGTAGTTAAGCTAAAAACGTACTTTCCTATAGATTTTATAGGGTAAATACCAATATTTAGTGTAAGTTTGACACTTAATTATTTTTATAATTAATTTGTTTATTCAAAAATGTTTCTAAATTTGCATCCACAATGTTCAAAAACACCCATAGCCAAAGCTGGTGGCGCCATGTAAAATGGTAGCCGGGAATGTTATTGACCATATGGCCAACTAACAATTTTAAACCTAATAGAAGATCCGGCAATTCCCAATTGACCGGATTTTTCTGTTTTATACACTTTAGGATACAGCACAAAAAATAAATGACAACATATAAATTAAACACTACATACAAAAAGCTACTGGCCGATACCACTACCCCGGTAAGCATATACCTGCGCCTGCGCGATGTGTTTCCGAACACGCTGCTGCTGGAAAGCTCGGACTATCATAGCAGAGAGAACAGCATGAGTTACGTTTGCTGCGAGCCGATAGCCGGGTTGGTACTGAATGAAGGTGAACTAAAAAAGAAATATCCCGATGGCCGGGTTGAAACCAGCGCCGAAGGAAGCTTCGACCTGATAGATGAAGTAGAGGGTTTTATTAAAGCCTTTGAAAGCGAGGACACCAAACTGAAAATGATATCGAACGGCTTGTTCGGTTATTTTACACATGAGGCGGTGGAGCATTTTGAAACTATCAAATTGAAAAAGGTTGAAGATAGCCCTACAGCTATTCCAACGATGCAGTACCATGTGTATCGCTACATCATCGCGATAGATCATTTTAAGAATGAGCTGTATATTTTCCAGAACCAGTACGGCGAGGCAACGGACGAAGGCCTGGAGAAAGTAGAGTACCTCATCAAAAATAAAAACTTCCCGGAGTACAGTTTTGAAAGCAACGGCCCCGAAACATCAAACCTGACAGACCAGGAGTTTATGGATATGGTGGAGAAGATGAAGAAACATATTTTCCGTGGCGATGTGTTCCAGATTGTACCGTCAAGGGCATTCTCAAAACCGTTTTTGGGTGATGAGTTTAATGTGTATAGGGCGCTAAGATCGATCAACCCGTCGCCGTACCTGTTTTACTTTGATTATGGCAATTTCAGGATCTTCGGTTCATCGCCCGAGGCGCAGATCACCATTAAAAACCGCACGGCAAGCATCTTCCCGATAGCGGGTACCATAAAACGTACCGGCGATGACGAAAATGATGTGAAACAAGCGATTACCTTACAGAATGACCCGAAGGAAGCGGCCGAACACGTGATGTTGGTTGACCTCGCCCGCAATGACCTGAGCAGGCATTGCGAGGGTGTACATGTGCAGGCTTTCCGCGAAGTGCAGTATTACTCGCACCTGATCCATTTGGTATCCCACGTAAGTGGTAAACTGAAAGAGGGTGTGTCATCGTTCAAAATTGTGGCAGATACCTTCCCGGCAGGAACGCTGAGCGGTGCGCCTAAATTCCGCGCGATGGAAATTATCGATGAAAATGAAAAGACCAAACGCAGTTTTTACAGCGGTGCCATAGGCTATTTGGGTTTCAACGGTGATTTTAACCATGCCATAATGATACGCTCGTTTTTGAGCAAGAACAATGTGCTGCATTACCAGGCAGGTGCAGGTGTAGTAGCTGATTCGATTGCCGAAAACGAAAAGAACGAAGTAAATAACAAAATAGCGGCCCTACGCAAAGCGCTCGAAATGGCGGAAACCATAAACGCGCCTGTTGAGATAGCCAACTAAACAGAACCATGAAAATATTAATTATAGATAATTACGATTCGTTCACCTACAATTTGGTGCATTTGGTTAATGAGCTTGGCCTGGAGTGCGAGGTATGGAGGAACGATAAATTTGAATTGGCCGATGTGGAGGCTTTTGATAAGATCATCCTGTCGCCGGGCCCGGGCGTGCCCGAAGAAGCCGGCTTATTGCTTGATGTGATAAAAACCTATGCGGTTACCAAAAGTATTTTTGGTGTGTGTTTAGGCCAGCAAGCCATTGCCGAAGCCTTCGGCGGGAGCCTGCATAACCTGAGCCGCCCGATGCATGGTATTGCCACGCCAATTAAGGTGACCGATAGCGGGGAGCAATTGTTTAAGGACTTGCCGGATGTGTTTAACGTAGGCCGCTACCACAGCTGGGTGGTATCAAAAGATGGCTTACCTGATAGTTTACAGGTAACAGCTATTGATGAGCAGGATGGCTCGATAATGGCACTGAGCCATAAAACACTGGATGTGCGTGGTGTGCAGTTCCACCCGGAGTCGGTGCTGACGGAGCATGGTAAGGAAATGATGGCGAATTGGATAAATAACAAATAAAAATAAATGCGTCATTGCGAGGTACGAAGCAATCATCGATAGGCAGATAACCAACATGCATTGGCGTTAATGCATAGTTTAGGATTGCTTCGTGCCTCGCAATGACGGTCTATTACAATGAACATACTCGATAAAATAGTAATCAATAAAAAGGCAGAGGTAGCGGCGGCTAAAGCCAATGTAAGTGTAAAAGAACTGGAAGCTTCGCCATTATTCAGTAGGGATACCTATTCTTTCCGCAATTTTTTGCTGGCACCGGAGCGTACGGGGATTATCGCCGAGTTTAAACGCAGATCGCCCTCAAAAGGTATTATTAACGATAAGGTACAGGTTGAAGATGTTACCACGGCCTATGCCGCGGCAGGGGCTTCGGCCATATCTGTGTTGACCGATACCGACTTTTTTATGGGTGAAAAGGCCGATCTGCTGGCTGCCCGCGCTGTAAACCAGGTGCCGTTGCTGCGCAAGGATTTTATGATAGACGAGTACCAGTTATTGGAAGCCAAAGCCTGGGGAGCGGATATTATTTTACTCATCGCGGCGATACTGACACCGGCTGAGATCAAGCACCTGTCAGGCTTCGCGAAAAGCTTAGGGTTGAACGTATTGCTGGAAGTGCATAACCTGGAAGAACTGCAGCGCAGCATAGCACCCGACCTGACCGCCATTGGCGTGAACAACCGCAACCTGGCCGATTTTACGGTATCGGTACAAACCTCATTCGATCTGTACGAGCATATCCCGCAGGAATTTTTAAAGATATCTGAAAGCGCCATTAGCAATACCGAAACTATTAAGCAGTTGAAAGCCGCAGGCTTTAATGGCTTTTTAATAGGCGAGAACTTTATGAAGGAAGAGGACCCGGGAGCGGCGATAAGAGAGTTTGTGAAGGGGCTGTGAGGTTTGGATATGATATAAAGGATGAGTAAATTTGTATAAGAACAATATTATGAAAACCCAATTTATAGTAGACGAAGCGGGACATAAAACCGCTGTAATTCTTCCGATTGACGATTATAATGCTTTGGTGAGTGAGCTTGAAGACGCCGATGATGTTCGTATGTATGACGAAGCAAAAAAGGAAGACGACGGCGCACGAATGCTTTTTACTGATTACCTAAAATCAAGAAAAGCGAAAAATGCCTAAATATGTTGTTAGCTTATCTAAAAAAGCAATAAAGCAACTTGATAAACTTTCAGATAAAATTGCTGAGCCTATTATTGATGCTATTAATAATCTTGAAAATGAACCAAGACCTAATGGATATAAAAAGCTAAAGGGACGGGATAGTTATAGGATAAGGGTTGGTAACTATCGTGTTATCTATGAGGTTTTTGATCATATGTTGCTGATTGATGTAATTGATTTAGGGCATCGGAAAGATATTTACCTATAGTGAATCAAGTAAAAAAGCTTATCCTGAATTTTGTACTCCCATTAGCAATGGTGTCATTTTTCGCTATTTCGAGAGTTGTTCTTGCCGAAGTTGTGGATGCCCGGATTCGGTTTTAACCGGATTTCCACTACTTTACACCGGCCCTAATAGGGGCAGCTCAATGGCTGTCAATTTTTTTATCCTTGAATTTATTTTTGACCTGTCGACTTATTTTGTTATTGTTTTACTGATATTCCTTGTCATAAACAAATTTGTTTCTGTAAGATTTAACAGATGGTTATCGGTAACACTTTATGTTTTTGCTGCAGGCTGTTTGGTTCTGATGGTATTATTTTACACACTCGATACAACATTTTACTGGAAGAGAGACTTTGAGATAAAAATAATCAAATCCGATATTTCATTTTTTTAGATACAGGACGCTTTAATAGCTTTTTGATAGATCAGAACTTTAGGAACGAGGAAGATCCAGAAGCAGCGATACAGGAATTTTGTAAACGGGTTGTGAGATTTTTTGTACTTTATTTGAATAGTATATTATATATATTTATGTAATTAATATTATATATATGGCCACTGCAAATTCAACCGGGAACGATAAAGGCAAACAAAATCGCGAATTTTATGAAAAAGTAATTTTACTGATCATTGGCTTTGTCCTAACAGGCGTGGTGGGGACATTTATTAGTTTTTACTTTCAATCAAAAACCAACTATAACAATTATAAGTTGAGTATGATCGAATCGGAAAGAAAGGTTGCTAAAGAGATATTTGAAGATGTTACCTCGGGGATGGATTCGAGAGTATACAGTGCCCTACTTGTAAATAATAGTCGCTTATATAATTACAAAGAGGAGGTTAAGCAAAAATATTGGCTTGAGTATGTTAATGAATTAGGTAAATGGAATAATAATATTACTAAACGGAAAGACTTGGTGAGGTTATATTTTTATGATACTCAAAAAAGGAAACTTGATGATATTCATAATCAATTTATTGACCTGAATATTTTGCTAAAACATCAGATACTTCGGAACGATACCATTGGCTGCGGAAATATATCATTAAAGATGGATAGGATGAATGGGGCTATTAGCGGCTTGAGTCATGGTATGATCGTTGCCATTCAAAATGATGCTGTGGGTAGGATCACTACGCTTAAAGAGTTTAATTTTTGGGGTGCTTTAAATTAAGAAACGCTCTATATATAGAATATTCTTTTGTAATATTATAATGCCATTTCTTTTTTTGCAAATGAAAATCCTTAAATTTGTATTGATAAAATCGAAAAAAAGGCAAATTGCCTGTTAAATAAAATGTGAAAATACCCATAAATACCCATGTGTTCCCGGCTTAATGCTGCGGAATTTTCAGCCATAATGGGGACTTGCGCCAGCGAGTATAGAGTGGCTTAATTCAGAGTTTGATAATCCCGGTTAAGAATCTTAAATATACCCATATTTACCCATGTGGTTTGATTTTTGATTGTGGAAATGATAAAAAACAAAGGCTTACCTTTGTAAACAGAATACGATTTAATGAAACAGAAATTTTATGATACTGCTGTGAAGCAGGAACGCGCTGTGCTTGTGGGTGTAATTACACCCAGCGAGACAGCCGAAATGGCACAGGAATATTTGGCTGAGCTTGAGTTTTTGGTGATGACGGCGGGCGGTGTTACCGTGAAGACTTTTACCCAGAAAATGCTGCGCCCGGAGCGCTCAACCTTTGTGGGTACGGGCAAGCTGGAAGAGATACGTGATTATGTAAAGGCAGAAGAGATAGACATTGTTGTTTTTGACGATGGCCTGTCGCCCTCGCAATTGCGTAATATTGAGAATGAATTGGGTGTGAAGATATTGGACAGGAATAACCTCATCCTCGACATCTTCGCTGCAAGGGCGCAAACATCGCAGGCACGCAGCCAGGTGGAGCTTGCGCAGTTGCAGTACCTGTTGCCACGTTTAACACGCTTGTGGACTCACTTAGAGCGCCAGAAGGGTGGTATTGGTATGAGGGGGCCAGGGGAGTCGCAGATAGAAACGGACAGGCGTATCATCCTCACCAAAATATCGCAGCTAAAAGAGAAACTGAAACTGATAGACCGCCAAAACGAAACACAGCGTAAAAACCGCGGGCAACTCATCCGTGCGGCGCTGGTAGGGTATACCAACGTAGGTAAATCAACTATCATGAACATGATATCCAAATCGGAAGTATTTGCCGAGAACAAGCTGTTCGCTACGCTGGATACTACGGTGCGTAAGGTGGTGATCGATAATTTGCCTTTCCTGCTATCAGATACGGTTGGGTTCATCCGCAAATTGCCTCACCATTTGGTAGAGTGTTTTAAATCGACGTTGGACGAAGTGCGCGAGGCGGATATCCTGATCCACGTGGTAGATGTATCACATCCTAACTTTGAAGACCAGATGCGTACGGTTAATGAAACGCTGAAAGAGCTTGGCGTAATAGATAAGCAGATGATCACGGTATTCAATAAAATAGATGCTTATCAGCCAATACCGGCTGACCCGAGTGAACCCGAAATAAAAATGACGCTGGAAGATTTTAAACACAGCTGGATGGCGAAAAATAACAGCCCGGCGATATTTATATCGGCACTAAAGAAGGAGAACGTTGATGAGTTTAGGGCGATGCTGTATCATTACGCAAAAGATATCCATACCAAAAGGTATCCATACGATAATCTTTTGTATTAAACCATTGAGGGTTTGCCCCCTCTAACCAGTTCACCAAATAACCTGAAATGAAAAGAGTATTCCTTTTTACCGTGTTTGCGCTGTGCGCTATTATGGCTAGGGCCCAGTATGTGGGCTTGAACGATAAAGGCATAAAAAGCTTTAAAGCTTTGATAAGTACCGATGCCGACGCGAAGAAATACTACGACAGCTATCTTAAACTGGCCGATCAGGCGGTGAATGAAAACCCGAACCCGATAGATACCATCCGTACGGAAGGCTTATTGCAGGGCCATCTTAAAAAAATAGCAACTATTGCCGCTTTGCGCGATATGCGTAAAATGTATGCCCTGGCTATTTGCTATAAGGTGGAGAATGAGAAAAGCTACCTGCAAAATTTAAGGAGTTATTTAACCGCATGGGCAAAAGTGAACAAAGGAAGGGGCGACCCGATTGACGATACCAATATGGATGATGCTATTGAAGCATATGATATGGTAAAAGCTAATTTAAAGCCCGAAGAAAATGCTTTGATAACTACTTGGTTTAAACAGGTTGCCGATGCGGAGATAAAAACCTTTAAACCCGAAAAAGCCACCGGTTACAATAATTGGCACTCACATCGCTTAAAGGTAATTGCCGAAATTGCTTATGCTATTGATGATGCCGGCTATCAAAAATTTGTTGTTGATGGTATCAAAAAACAGGTAGAAGTAAATTTATATGCTGATGGCTCGGGAGTTGATTTTAAACTGCGCGATGCTCTGCATTACCACGCTTATGATCTGGAACCGTTAATTAAACTGGCTATTGTTTTAAAACGCGCTACCGGGGTTGATTACTACAGCATGGTTTCACCTTCGGGCTCCTCCATCAAAAAATCAACCGAGTGGTTTGTGCCTTATGTTACCGGCGAAAAAACCCATGGAGAGTTTGTAAACTCTACTGTGTTGTTTGATAAAAAACGTGCTGCAAATGGAGAAAAAGATTACGTTGCCGGAACTTTGTTTAACCCGAAAAACGGAATCAAAAGCTTAGCCGAAGCAGCTTACTTTGATCCTCAATATATAGCGATCATAAAGAAAGTGAAAAGTGCAACCGACGATTACAGCGAGTGGCAATTGGTTTGGAATAAAATTACCCAGAATTAGTAACGGATAGGCTTACGGTATAATTTAGCAGGGCCAAAGCCGAATTTTACGCCTACCGAAAGGTACGAATAGAACTTTACAGGAGCAGCGGTAATGTAACCATCAATAGCCTGCCCAAAAACGGCGTTGGATGTATAGCTTACATCGATACGTATCTGGGGTTGATCATAACCGTTATAGATCTTGAAATCGTAGCCTAAGGTTAAAGGCACCAATACATTGGTTGACGAAATAACAATAGGGTAAAACGACTGGTTATTTGAGTTTGGAAAAAATGGCTGGATAAAGTTGATGGAGTTTTGTAAAAAACCGATACCGGTACCCATGTATACATCTTTTAAGCCATATAAAAAATCGCTGCGCGAGTAATCTATCAGTTCGCCGGCTTGCACATCGGCGTGTAAAATAGCCGCGGCAAAAACGTTTTGAAAATACTTCATATTGAAAGCGGTAAGGTCGCCTCCTTCAAACCGGCCTACCTGCAATTCGCCCGTAAGGGTAAAAAATGGGGTAATGTTATAGCTTAAGGTACCGTTAACGGCCCATTTATCTATGGGGGCAAGGGTATAATCGTACACTGTAGTAGAACCATAACCACCACCAATGCTAAACGAGCTGTACGTATCGCCGCTTTGCGCTTTTGCAGTTATGAAGCTTATTAAGAGTAAAATTATAAAACCAAGCCTTTTCACTTATTCTATCAGTATTGTATAAACTAAAGTTAAACGTTTTTAATAACGTATTTTTTTGCTAAAACGCATAATTGCCATAATTATACTAATTATCTTTTTAATTACCTTTTTTATGTATTCGAAAACTAAATGTTCAGGATAATCTTTATTATTGTGACGATCGTATCAAGCACCACTAAACGTGTGTTTGAAAATTTATCGCCCGCTAAATCACCGCACTATGGAATCAAAACGTCAACAAAAATTTGCAGGAGTAATACAGGAAGACCTGGCATTAATATTTCAGCGCGAGGGGATGAGCTTTTTGCCAAACACACTTGTAACTATTACCAAAGTTAGGGTAACCCCCGATCTGGCTTTGGCGCGCATATTCCTAAGCTTTTTTAATAATATTGATAATCAGCAAGCGCTTAAAACCATAAAGCTGCACGCATCCGAAATCCGTTATAAACTTGGTGCGCGTATTAAAGATCAGGTGCGTATTATCCCTCAACTGGAGTTTTTTATTGATGATACCAGCGAGTATGTTGAGCGCATGGATAAGATATTTGATAAGATAAGCAAAGAGGAGCGCCAGAAAGACGACGAATAGTTGCCGATGGATAAGCACGTGCAATTAGCGAACTGGATAGCTGCCAACCCCGATCGTATTGGTAAAGTGGTTGATCTTGTTGCAGGTACCGACCGACTGCTTCAACTGGATTTTACGGAAAACAACCGCGAATTAACCCTTGCCGATCTGGCCGTTACTGAACGCTTTTCGGCATGGATAGATCGTAAAGTTGCTTCAAATAATGCCCGTTACGGGATAGGTGGATACTTTGAGTACCGTACCATTTACGGCCGTAGCGCTTTATTTGATACAACCGATGAGCCACGCCGTTTACATTTGGGTGTGGATATTTGGTCCAACGCCGGAACACCTGTATATGTGCCGATAGACGGTAAAGTACACAGTTACCAGGATAACAACAATTTTGGCGATTATGGCCCCACGATCATACTTGAACACGACTTAGATGGTATAAAGTTATATAGCCTTTACGGGCATTTATCGCGCGAAAGTTTATCAGGTTTGTACGAAGAGAAACCTGTTGATGCGGGAGAAATACTGGGCCATTTTGGCGATGCTACCGAAAACGGACAATGGCCGCCGCACCTGCATTTTCAACTGATGTTTGATATGGAAGGAATGCGTGGCGACTATCCCGGTGTTTGTAAATACTCGGAAATGGAGAAATACAAATTAAATATCCCCGATCCTGATCTGATACTCAACTTCCCGAAAGGCAACATTATTTAACGCACGTTGCGGCCCTTCCAGTTGTACCTGCGCGAATTGCCCATAATGCCCACATAAACAAAATAAATGGCATGAACAGGTATGATAATGATAAGCAGAGAAATGAGCCGGATGCGCTTGAAAAATGCGGTAATAGGGTATAGATAAATAAATTCGAAGGCATACTTTAAGGCAACCTGCACCAGTAACAGTTTAAAAAACGCAGTGTTATAAAAACCCAGCAAAGCATTCAACAATAACGAAACGTTGAACAGCCAGATACAAACCACAAAGGCAACTACCTTTTTATCTTTATATTTGGTTGACTTTGAAGCCCAGCGGCGACGTTGCTGCATAAACTCCTTAAGATTGGGTTTAGCATCTGTATATACAATGGCCTCAGTGCTTTTGAGGAAACCAATACGGTCGGGATATATAGCTGCTACTTTTTGCAACAATAATTCGTCATCGCCCGATGCAAGATCGTCAATACCCTGGAAGCCGCCAACTTCATTAAATACATCCTTACGATATGCAAAATTGGCGCCGTTGCAGGTTGATGCTTTTCCATTACCAATGAACGCAGCGCCGATACCTATCAGGTACATAAATTCGAGCGTTTGCATGTATTCAAAAAGGCTGCGCTCTTCAAAATAAGTAACGGGTGAAGATATCATCACCAAATTTTCGGTTTCATAATGGTTTACTATGGATGATAACCATTGTGGCCCCATTCGGCAATCGGCATCGGTTGCAACCAAAAAATCGCCGGTTGATAGTTTGATAGCTTCGGCAATGGCGCGTTTTTTATAAGAATTAAGCGCCTTATCATCGCGGAGTTGTAAAAGGCGTACTTTCTTGTCGGCGTAACTGCTGATGATCTCGGCAGTACGGTCTGTTGAGTGATCGTCGGCAATGATGACCTCGAAAAGTTCTTTGGGATAATCCTGGGCCAAAATATCTCCGATAGTGAGGGCTATCTTTTTTTCCTCGTTACGGGCAGCTATCAGGATGGTGACTTTGGTTGTGAAGGTTCCATTATTTCGCCCTACGGAAGTTTTCAGGCGGGCCCAGCCCCTGATGAGGTAACACAATAACAGCAAATAAACGGCTGTACAAAAAAGCGATATGATACTAAGCGTTACGATCAAAGAACCTGAGTTTTAAAACAAATATTGAACCTACTATTGCGGGTACTATTAAATTGATAAACCATATTGAAGATACGCAGGCAATAACGGCTATCTTTTGGGTGGTAATATAGCTAAAAAATGTGGCTGCCGTCATTCCGCGCAAGCCAACGTCTATCACATCCAGCGTTGGCAGGGCCGATTGGATGAAAAACATATTGAACACCATGATGAGCATAGGCACGGCTGGTAACTCAGGCAATAACATGTGTATCACCAGGTAATACTCGGACGAGAACACCGCGAAACGCGAAACACAATACAACATAACGGTTGCCAGTTCGCGGGTTTTATATTTTTGGATAATGTTGAAGAAGCGCTCGTACTTATGCAAAAACTTAACCTTGTTTAGTAAAATAGCCAGCCACCTGATATTAAAAAAGCAAATGATAAAGGCAGCAGCAAGAGCAGCGGCCAAAAGGGTAAGCAATACGTACACACCCGCATTTAAATGGAGGTACACAAACGCGAACGAGATAAGTGCTGTAGCGCCAACAACGTTAGTTACCACGTTTTGTCCGAACGAACCTATAGCCATGGTAAAAATGCCATAGCCGCGTTTTGAGGGAGGTAGGAATAATACCCTGCCTCCATACTCCCCTAAACGGTTTGGCGTAAATATGGCCCATGTAAGGCCGCAAAAAACAGCTTCGATAGAGCGCCATAAGCTCATGCGCTGCAGGCGGCGGGTAAGGTATTTCCACTTGATGGCTTCGAGTACCCAGTTTATCAGCATGAGCACACATACTGCAGATAGTGTAGCGATAACCTTATCGCGGCTGACATTGTTAAGGAGGTTTTTAAATTGGCTCAGCTCGCCTTTATTGCTCACACTGCGGTATATAAACCAATAAGCAATGGCAATAATTGCCACTTTTATACTTAAGGAAAGATACTTTTTGGTAGAGGCTGTCAACAAGGTTAATTTTCTGCAATGTTACAAAAATGCGGTATAACAATAGCGCAAGTATTGCAATAAAGCAGCCTTTTGGTAAATTGTTTTAAATAAAATGCAGGCTTTGCTTATACTTGCCTATGCAGCAGCCCAATGTTAAAGAACGTGTTATTTTAGGGATAGACCCCGGTACGGCTGTAATGGGCTATGGCCTGGTAAAAGAAACAGGCCCAAAGGTTGAGCTGGTTAGCCTCGGCATTATCAAGCTTGACCATTTGGACGACCATGCTTTAAAGCTGCAACGCATCTTTGAAAAAACCATTGCACTGATAGATGAATACCACCCGGATTGCATGGCATTGGAAGCACCGTTTTACGGGAAGAACATACAGGTAATGCTCAAGTTGGGCAGGGCACAGGGCGTAGCTATGGCCGCTGCGCTTTCGCGGAACTTACCAATCACCGAGTATGCTCCCCGTAAAATAAAACAATCCATCACCGGCAACGGTAATGCTACCAAAGAGCAGGTTGCTGCCATGTTGCAAACTTTGTTAAACTTTAAAGAAACACCGCAATTTTTGGATGCTACGGATGGTCTTGCCGTTGCGGTTTGCCATGCTTTCCAAAAAATAAGCGTAAAGGGTAGCGCCAGTATTGGCGGTGGCGGCAAAAAATCGAAAGCGGGTGGCTGGGCGGCTTTTGTTAAGGATAATACAGAGCGGGTGAGCGGGGCGGTGAAGAAGAAATGATTTCGGATTTAGGATGTTCGATTTCGGATTTGTTTTATTCGCTTCTCAAAGCTTCTTTAATCTTCGCTGCGATATCAGCCAATTCATTCTGGCTTAGTTGTAATTTGGGTTTCGCGAAGTTCATGTCATTAATACCATTGATAGGTATCAGGTGGATATGCGCGTGCGGTACTTCCAAACCGATGACGGTTACACCAATGCGCTCGCAAGGGATAGCTTTCTCTATTCCTTTTGCTACTATTTTAGCGAATATCTGTAAGCCGGTATAAGTTTCATCATCCAGGTCGAAAAGGTAATCAACTTCCTTTTTAGGAATAACCAATGTATGGCCAACAGCCAGCGGACTGATATCTAAAAAGGCCAAAAAATCATTGGTTTCCGCAACGATATGTGCAGGTATTTCCCTGTTAACTATTTTGGTGAAGATGCTGGCCATTTTTGATTTATTGAATGAGTGATTTATTGATTGTTAAGAAAGATCTATTGAATGATTATTTATTTTAAATCAATCATTCAATAAATCAATCCATCAATAATTATCGTGATATTTCTAATATCTCAAATTCTATCTTACCGGCAGGTACTGTTATCTCTATAGTTTGACCAACCTTTTTACCTAACAGGCCCTTGGCTATTGGCGATGTTACCGAAATTTTACCTGCTTTAAGGTCGGCTTCACTTTCCGATACCAATTGATAACTCATGGTAGCGCCATTTTTTGCGTTTTTTATTTTTACGATAGACAAAGCAGTTACCTTGCTCAAATCGATCTTTGTATCATCCAGTAAACGTGCATTGGATAAGGCCTCTTCCAGTTTCGATATCTTGTGTTCGTGGTGGCCTTGTGCATCCTTAGCTGCATCGTACTCCGCGTTTTCTGATAAATCGCCTTTATCTCTTGCTTCGGCTATCGCGTTCGAAATGATAGAACGGCCGGTTGTTTTTAAATACTGTAATTCTTCTTTTAATTTTTCTAAACCTTCTTTGGTGTAGTAAGCTACATCTGCCATAACGCACAATTATTAATACTATTAAACAAACTTTGTTAGAACCCCCTTAAAAAAAATAGCCCCCCTATCGCGACAGAAGGACATTAGCGGTTCCCATTAAAAACAAACAAGACTATATCGGCTGTTTACCTACATAGTCTTGTTAAGTGTAGAACGAAGATAATGGATTTATGTTTACAATTCCAAATCTTTTAACTTTTCTGCCATTACCTCGCTAATGCGGCGGTACGAGTCAAAGGTCCAGCCGGCAACATGAGGGCTAAGTATCACTTTGCCTGATGTTTTCAATTCATTAAACCATGGCTGTTCGCCCAATGCAGGGAACTTTTCTACTTCCAGTACATCCAGGCAGGCCCCCAATATTTTGCCGCTTTTTATCGCGTTAAGCACCGCTTGAGTTTTCACCACTTTACCGCGTGAGGTGTTTACCAAAAAGATAGGTTTTTTAAAATGAAACAGGTATTCGTCATCTACCAAATAGTTGGTTTCGTTGGTGAGCGGTATATGCAGGCTTAGTACATCACTATGCTTTACTATCTCTTCCATAGCTACCTCGCGTGCATACCGGTCGCTAAAGCCTGTTTTGTATTTATCATAAGCAATTACATTCACATCAAACCCCGATAGCTTACGCGCCAGGCTTTGGCCCATAAAACCATAGCCAACAATGCCAATGGTTTTACCTTTCAACTCGTGCCCGCGGTTAGCCTCTCGTTTCCACAAGCCGGAGCGCACCTCGTCATCGGCGCGGTTCAGGTTATTCATCAGGCTAAGCAGCATGCCTATCACATGCTCGCCAACGGCATCTTTATTGCCTTCGGGTGCGTTTATCAATTGGATGCCCTTTTGAGCGGCATACGCTTCGTCAATATTATCCATACCGGCCCCGGCGCGGCAAATAAACTGCAGGCTGGTAGCAGCATCAAATACCGCCTTATCTACCTGGAATTTGGAGCGAACCATCAGGCCCTCATAATCGGCCAGTATTTCCAACGTATCGGCCAAGGTAAACTGGGGTTGGTAATTGCATTGGTAGCCCAATGCTTCGGCCTGTTCGATGAAGATGGGGTGCAGGTCGTCTACTATCAGTATTCTTTTTTTCAATGTTGTATTATGTATCCGGCAAAGATAATAATGTGCGGCTTATGTGTTAATGAATGATAGCTGATGCCACTTATCAATTTAACTCATGCTTTTTAAATTGATTGGGGCTCAGGCCCACCTCCTTTTTAAACAACCTTGAAAAATAAGGCAGGTTCTCAAAGCCCAAAGCGTAAGCAATTTCGGCAACCGAGCGGTCGGCAGTTTTAAGCAGGTGTTTGGCCTCGGTAACCAGGTAAATGTGGATCAGGTCGATAGCGGTTTTACCCGTTTCCTGCTTCAGCATATCACTCAAATAGCGCGGCGAAATATTCAGTTTGTCTGCCATGAAATTTACGGTTGGCAAACCCTGGTCCTGCAGCTTGCCTTTCTCAAAATATTCAGCCAAAGCACGGTTGAATTTAGATACGGTTTTGCCCGATAGCTCAGCGCGGTTAATAAATTGCCGTTTGTAAAAGCGCTGTGCATATTTCAATATCGAATCGATATGGGTTAGTATAATATCCCGGCTGTATTCATCGGGGTTATTGTGGTATTCAGTTTCTATTTTACGATACAGGTCCCACATGATATCATCTTCACGGGGCGACAGGTGCAACGCCTCGTTAGTTTCGTAATCAAAGTAGTTATACTTTTTGATCTCCGAATGCAGGAAATGCCCGTTCAAAAAATCTTCATGAATGTATATCAGAAACCCTTCCTCTTCAAACGATAGGTCTTTAAACTCTATTACCTGCCTTGGTTTGATAAAATACATCGATCCATTTTCATGGTCGTACTTGGTGCGGCCATACATGATCACGCCCGAGCGCAGCTTTTTAAAACCGATCATGTAAAAATCGCCGGTAAATTCGCTATTGCCCAAAGAGCAATTATTAGCGCATTTATGCAAACTGATCAAAGGGTTTTCTGGCGGCGCCAAACCGTACTCGCGGTGCAGTTCGCTTAAAGTTTTAAAATGTTTCATCGCGATACAAAATTACAACAATAGCACACTGGTATTCAGTATGCTATTGTCAGTTTAATTACATTTAATTAGTGGCCGTGCGCGGCGGTTGCTATATCGTTCCATTCTTCCCAGGTAGCTAACTTATTGGCATAAACCTGTTTTACCCAAGGCAAGGCTACTTTGCCTAAAAATAAACGCAGTGGCGGGTTTTCGCTATCTACTAATTTTAAAACGGCATCAACAGTTGCTTCAGGTTTACCAAAAGCATCAGTATCTGTCATCCCGGCCTGGAATGCGGCTTTCACACCATCATAAGCAGTAATAGGGGTAGCCTGAGCGGCAGATGCCCCTGCCCAATCAGTGCTGAAACCATTAGGTTCTATCAGCGATACTTTGATACCAAAACCGCTCACCTCGGCAGCCAGTGTTTCGCTCAAGCCTTCCACCGCAAATTTTGACGCGTTGTAAATGCCCAGTACCGGCAAGGTGGTGATACCCAAAACGCTCGATACCTGTATAATGTGGCCATAGCCTTGCTCGCGCATTATAGGTAATACGGCCTGTGTCATCCATAATAAACCAAATACATTGGTTTCTATCTGCTCGCGGGCTTGCTGCTCGCTGGTTTCTTCAATGGTGCCGAATAAGCCATAACCGGCATTGTTAATCAGCACATCAATAGTACCAAATTTAGCCCGGGCTTTTTGTACGGCAGCAAAACCGGCAGCCCTATCGTTAACATCCAGTTGTAAGGGCAATATGGCATCCCCATATTGTTGTACCAGGTCATCTAAAGTAGCTAAGTTGCGGGCAGTGGCTATTACCTTATCGCCGCGTTTTAAAAATGCTTCGGCCCAAATTTTACCAAATCCGCGAGAAGCTCCTGTTATTAAAATTGTTTTTGACATTGTTCTGTTTTTTAATTGTTGAACAAATGTACAGGGCTATAACCGGCAGGATTTATACAAAAGTGGGTATTACTGATACGTTTTGCAGAACAGGTATTAACGGTGTAATAGTAATGTCATAACAGGTAATGAGGGTGGACTTTTCACCAGGGATAGGACAGCTGACCTCAAGCTTCCGACCTCCGATATCACAACCCCTCCATCGCCTTCTTCAAGGTCACATCATCCGCGTTCAGTGTTTTGTAATAAGCTTCGTCGCCCCATTTTAACCTGGCAGCGGTAGCTCTCATATAAAGCTTAATATCATTTGCCGAGCGGGCTGCTTCTTTCGGATCAATCTGTTTAAGGGTTTGGGTAGCGTAAATGATAAAGGCGTTAAACTCTCGGCCGCTTACGCTGTAGTTTTTATTGAAGGTTTCGTAAGTAGTGTATTTAGCCAGGCTGCCCTGCATTTTTTGCAGCGCGTAGGCTAAAAAAAGCTGGTGGGTGCCCAGCTCGTAAAACAGGCGGGTATTGCTCAGGATGTCTGCCGCTACAAACACATCTGGCATAATGCCGCCGCCGCTAAACACTTTACGGCCGTTGGCGGTATGGAATTTTGATGGCTGACGAAAAAGGCTGTCGTCCATATTGCTTTTCGCGGAGAACAGTTCGCCCTTTTTCATGCGGGTGGTTAGCTCGTTATGGTATTCATCAACGCCGTTCTTATACGATTTTTGGATAGACCTGCCCGATGGCGTATAGTACCGGGCAATGGTAAGGTTAATGGCCGAGCCATCTTTAAAGGCAAACTGCTCCTGCACCAAACCTTTGCCAAATGAGCGGCGGCCAACAATGGTAGCGCGGTCAAGGTCTTGCATGGCCCCGGCCAGTATCTCGCTTGCCGAAGCAGAGTATTCGTTTATCAGGATAGCCAGCTTACCATTTTGATAGGCGCCCGAATCGGTGGAGAAGTAATCTGTACGCGGCTCATGTACACCCTGGGTGTACATAATGAGTTTCCCGGCAGGTAAAAATTCATCGGCCATGGCGGTAGCAGCGCTCAGGTAGCCGCCGCCGTTATTACGCAGATCCAGCACCAGCTTTTGCATGCCCTGTGCCTGTAATGCTTTTAGTGCCTGTTTAAAATCTTTATCGGTAGTGGCGGCAAATTTGCTCAGTTTAACGTAACCCGTGGTAGCATTGGCCATGTAGGCGGCATCAACACTGCTTAGTGCAATTCTTGCCCTGCTTACCTTTATCTTTTTTAATGCCGTGGTATTGCCATGTAAAACACCAATATCTACCACAGTGTTCTGCTCGCTGCGGAAGGCGTTGTTAATACGTGTTTGGTTGAGCCTGGTCCCCGCAAAGGGCTTATTGTTCAAGGTAATTATCCTATCGCCACACCGTAGGCCTGCTTTTGCAGCAGGACCGTCCTTTACAACCTGGCTTACGTAAAGGGTGTCATTAATGAGGAGGTACTCCACACCAATACCTTCAAAACCACCATCAAGGGTTTCGTTTATGGAAGTTGCTTTTTGTGCGGGCAGGTAAACAGAGTGCGGGTCGAGGTTTTGCAAAAAGTGATTTACGGTTTCGCCCTCCAGGCTGTCCGCATTTACCGAGTCCACGTATTTTTCGCGCACTAAGCGTGCCACGCGCGCTAGCTTATCATCTTTGCTGAAAACCAAACGGGGGCCGTCAAAACTACCGCGCATGGACCATATCCCCATCAGGCTGCCAATGGTGAGCAGCATAAGCGTGCGTAAAAATGTCTGGATGTTTTTGTTCATATGCCCGACGGCTAATTTAAGCATTGTGGCCAAACAGGCAATAATTTTTATGCCCGAGTGTTTGAGGTATCTGATAAAAATGCCGATTTTTGTATAGCTAAACCCCATCAACGTGGAAAGAGTAACCGAAAGCGATTCGAATTATACCAACCTGGAGCAAATGCCGGTTACCCAACTGCTGCATAGCATTAATAAAGAAGATAAAACCGTTCCGTTGGCAATAGAAAAGGCTATACCGCAACTGGAAAAGCTGGTAGCCATTACGGCCGAAAAGATGAAGGCAGGCGGCCGCCTGTTTTACATTGGCGCAGGCACCAGCGGCAGACTCGGTATTGTTGACGCGTCTGAATGCCCGCCAACTTACGGTGTGCCCTTCGATTTGGTAATAGGCATTATTGCAGGTGGCGATGGCGCCATCCGTAAAGCCGTAGAGTTTGCCGAAGACGATACCAAACAAGCCTGGATCGATCTGCAGCAGTACGCCATAAATGATAAAGATGTTTTGGTTGGGATAGCCGCATCGGGCTCAACACCTTATGTTATTGGTGGCTTACAAATGGCAAATCAGCATAATATCGTTACGGGCTGTATCGTTTGTAACTCGGGAAGCCCGGTTGCCGCTGTTGCCAAATACCCTGTTGTAGTTGTAGTAGGCCCCGAGTTTGTAACCGGATCTACCCGCATGAAGGCGGGTACCGCGCAAAAACTGGTACTTAATATGCTAAGCACTACAGTAATGATACAGCTGGGCAGGGTAAAAGGTAATAAGATGGTAGATATGCAGCTATCCAACAATAAACTGATTGACAGGGGTACAAAAATGATTATGCAGGCCACAGGGATACACGAAGCATTGGCAGCTCAATTGTTAGAAGAACATGGGAGTGTGCGGAAGGCGGTTGATTTTTATTTGATAGGGAAGTAAATGTGCAAATGATTTGAATAGTTGCTACGGTGCGGGTACAGGGTGTTTGACTCACGCCGACTGCACTACGCTGGTTGCCGGGGTAAGTCAAAGAAGCGAAGGGTTTGCCCGATAATTAAATGAAGGATAGTAAATGCATGAAATAGAACCATATTACCGCTGGCGGGATGATTACATAGCATCGGAAGATGAGCAATCGCCTTTTTACGCGGTAGAGTATAACGAGTTTGAATTTGATAAGCAGGTGTACAATTACTTGCTGCATCCGCAATGGGATTCGTTCGGTTCAAACACCCTGTACCTTAAAGTACTGTTTGTTGATTATGAGCGTGGCTATACTATTATTGAGTTGATAGGCGAATGGAACGATGCTATTGATAATGATATTATGCTGCTTAAGCGCGAACTGATAGAGTTAATGATAGACGAAGGGATAAACAAATTTGTGCTTATTGGAGAGAACGTACTGAACTTCCACTCGAGCGACGATTGTTATTACGAGGAATGGTTCCAGGAGGTTGAGGATGGATGGATAGCGGGTATCAATTTTCGTGAGCATGTGATCAATGAGTTTAAGACCAATAATATTGATTATTATATCAACTTTGGTGGCGTGTTGGACGACCTGAGCTGGCGCACCCTGAAACCCTTGCAGGTATTTAAAAAAGTTGAAGAGCAACTGGTAAAACGTTTGAATTAATAATTTACTTTTGGCTTACTAAACCAGCAATAATTACGTTTATATTTATATCACAAAAAAATAGAATTATAATAAAATGGAAATAAAGAGAGATAACTACGTTTATGATAACGTAATAGAAGTTGAGGATTTGGATAAAGTATCCTCACGTAAATTTTTGGCAGGGGTATTTAGCTGGATGTTTGTGGCGTTGGCAATATCTGCTTTCTGCTCATACGAGTTTGCAAACAACCTAAGTCTGTTAAGTTTGGTGTTCGATCTGCAAACAGGTGCACGCACAGGTTTTGGCTTAATCGTAATGTTTTCGCCATTCGCGTTTATACTGGCTATGTCCTTCGGGTTAAACAAAATGTCGTACCCGGTACTTGCTGTACTATTTATAGCGTTTGCAACATGTATGGGTATTAGTTTAAGTTCAGTATTGCTTGTATACACAGGCGGTTCGGTATTAGGGGTGTTTATAACCGCAGCTGTAATTTTTGCAACAATGGCTATTGCCGGATACACAACACAACAAGACCTGACAAGCTTTGGTTCATTACTTATTGTTGCGTTATGGGGCCTGATCATTGCATCATTAGTTAACTGGTTCTTACACAGCGAGCAACTGAGTTATATTATCAGTTATATTGGTGTAGCTATTTTTGTTGGCTTAACCGCTTATGACGTACAAAAGCTAAAACAAATAGGGGCTGAATTAGAACACGGACAAACAGAGACAAAAAAATATGCTTTAATAGGTGCGTTAACACTTTATCTTGATTTTGTTAACCTGTTCCTTTACCTACTGCGCATATTTGGCCGCAGGAGATAATCCGGTTATTAATATACCAAAAGCCCCCGCGTAAACGGGGGCTTTTTTTGTAAAGCCAATTTTATAAGGTAATTTTAAAAATTATTACCAATAGTAAATCCTTTATATCCTGTTTTTCGTAAAATATTTAAACAATTATTATCCATGCCATTCCCTAAGTTGTCAAGTTTAAATAACAAGCATATTCTTGCACTTACAGGTAATTTCGTTATCGCGGGTTTTAGCATCCTTACCATTGCCCTGCTTGCTCATAACATGGGTAAACCCGAAATGGGTATTTACTTTTTCTTTTTTTTAACCTACAACCTGGCCGATGCCATTCGTAATGGCTTACTCACTACTGCCACCGTAAAGTTTTACGCCGGAGCACCGGCCGAGCGGGCTACAGCCGTATTAGGATCGGTTTGGTATTTGGCTTTAGGGCTAACATTGGCAATGGTATTGCTTAACCTGCTGGCCATCCCCTTTTTGCCGTTTACAAAAAATGAAGAAGTTATTATAGTTATCCAATGGTTTGGCGCTACGGTATTAAGTTCGCTGCCGTTTAATGTTACTTTTTGGATATTGGTTGCCGATGAAGATTACCTTACCATACTTTGGTTGCGCCTTGTAAACAGCGGGAGCACCATAGGTGTTTTTGGCATTTTGGCGCTATTACATAAGGCAACCGTATTTAATATATTATGTGCAAACTTTGCCACCAATACCTTAACCAGTGTTATATGTATGGCATTTGGCTATTCTAAATTTATAACATTGTTTAAGCGTACCAAAGCAGTAACACGCGAGCTTTTTACTTTTGGTAAGTTCAGTCTTTCAAGCACAGTTAGTTCATATTTTTTAAGCGCGGCCAATGGTTTTATTGTAAACGGTATGTTAGGTGCACCTGCATTGGCTATATTTACTATCCCTAACAGGTTAATGGAGATCATTGAGATACCTTTACGCAGTTTTGTAGGCACGGGTATGAGCGCCATGGCTACGGCTTACAATAATAATAATATGTACCACTTAACTTTTGTAAGTAAAAAGTATGCGGGTATGCTAACGCTGGTATTTGTTCCGGTGGCTATAGTTACTTTTTTTGGTGCCGATATTGCTGTTTGGCTGTTAGGCGGTAAACAATATACAGGTGGCGAAGCTTCCAATATTTTACGTGTAATGATGTTCATTGCCATACTTTACCCTATAGACAGGTTTAACGGCGTAACACTCGATATCATTAACCAGCCTAAAATAAATACCTATAAAGTTATCCTGATGGGTATTGTAAACATTGTAGTTGCTGTGGTGGCCATTTACTTTTTAAAACATGTTTACGGGGTAGTTATTGCTACATTTTGCACCACCATTGCCGGTATCATATTTGGTTACCACCACCTGCGTAAACACCTTAATTATACACTAAGCGATATTTTAAGCCTGGGCTTAGTTGAGTTGAAAAACTTTTATTTTGAGAAGGTTTTAAAAAGGCCGCCTGTTAATCCACAATAAATGATCATCCGCAAAGCTATCCTTGCCGATATTCCCGGCATTATGCAGGTTATCAGCAATATAGTCCCCCTTATGCGGGCCGATGGAAATTTGCAGTGGGATGATAAATACCCCAATCCCGAAGCATTTCAAAAAGATATCGAACTCGACCAGCTTTGGGTTGCCGATGTTGATGGCGAAATTGCCGGTGCCGCCGCCGTTACCACCGAGCAATACCCCGAGTATGCAGATGCCGGTTTAGATATTACCGAAACTGCCATTGTTGTGCACCGCCTGGCGGTAGATACTAAATACCGGGGCCTGGGCATAGCAGCCGCTTTGCTGCAGCAAGCTGAGCAGGTGGCTGTTGAGCGTGGTATTACTATTTTACGTATTGATACCAACCTGCAAAATAAAGCCGCGCAGGTTTTGTTCCCTAAAGTGGGTTATACTTTCGCGGGAGAAATAGGTTTGGTATTCAGGCCCGGTTTGCGCTTCGTTTGTTTTGAGAAGCGGTTAAAATAATTCTTTTATGCCCTCTTTACCACTCGGGGCAGAGAAAGCGGACCAGCACAGCACAGGTTGAGTCAACATAAATCCAAATAATTCCCCTGTTTTTTATAATTTGCAGCACCAATTATTAACCTGCCATGATCAGAAATATAAAAGCCCCTGTAGCTTTATTCGCACCCATCTGCGCCCTTACATTATTTTTTACGATCACCGTAAAGGCGCAAACTCAAATAGCTTTAAAAGGCTCGGTTGAGCGCATTAGGGTGCATGGTAAACACCTTGAAGGTAACCTGCTTGGCGACTCGGCTGACCGGTATGTTTCCATCTATCTGCCGCCAAGCTATCATACCAATAAAACGAAACATTACCCGGTAGTTTATTTTCTGCATGGTTTTACCGATGATGACGCGAAGTTTTATGGTTTTGCAAAACACTGGACAAACCTGCCGCCAATATTTGATAAAGTGTTTACCTCCGGCGAAGCCAAAGAGATGATCATTGTTACGCCCAATGCTTACAATAAATTTTTTGGCTGCATGTACTCCAACTCCATCACCACCGGCGATTGGGAAGACTTTGTAGCGAAAGACCTGGTGGGGTACATTGATGCGCATTACCGAACCATTGCAAAGGTAGAAAGCCGGGGGCTGGCAGGCCACTCCATGGGCGGTTATGGCACCATGCGGATAGGGGAGCGCCATCCTGATGTATTTTCGGGCATTTACCTGCTAAGCCCAAGCTCGTTACTGGCGGGTAACACCAACCTGTCCGACCCGAAATTTTTGGCCGATACCAACTTTACTTATGATGCTTTTAAAAAGGGAAGTTTTAGCCTCAAATACATGTACGCTTCGGCTGCGGCCTGGTCGCCAAATCCTAATAAACCACCTTTATATTTTGACATGCCTGTTGGCGATAAGCAGGCAGAAATACTGCGCAAATGGGCTGCGAATATGCCGCTTACCACACTCGATCAATACATCACTAACCTGAAACAACTCCACGCCATCGCCTTTGATGCCGGTAATAAAGATGCGGATATTGCTGCCAGTCTTAAAGTGCTGGATGCCGAACTGAACAAATACCATATTGCCCATAGCTTTGAAATTTACGATGGTACGCACACCAGCCGCATAGCTAACCGAATTGAAACAAAGGTGCTCAAGTTCTTTTCGGATAATTTAGTAGCAGGTAAATAATTATTGGGGATGATGAATGCTTAATGCGATAAGATCAACTAATATATGAAACACGATAAGCGTGCTGATGCTTTTATAAATTTGATAATGCGCCCCGCATACTATTGCAAAACAAAAGGTGAATAACAGTTCGCTTAAACTGTGGTAACCATAATGTAAGCCTGCAAATAACAGCGAGGTAATAATTAGCGATATATACGGGTTTTTAGTAAGCAACTCCAGCCTTGGTAATACATACCCTCTAAATATCAATTCTTCGGTAACTCCGGCAGTTATCAATGTAAAAGCGAATGTAAAGTTGTTGCTTTTTACTATTGCCATTACCCTTCGTGCAATAGCTTCATTGTCATGCAATCCAAAGAGTGAGGGTATCCGGGCAATTATACCACAACATATAATGAGCAGGAATAATAGAAACAACCATTTGATGTAAAATACCGGGCCATACCAGGTTTCTGCCCATAACAAATACTTCCGATGTTCAATTTTTCTCGCATAAAAGTAGAGTATCAAAATATCCACCCAGGTAATTAACCTGGAATAAAATAATTTTGGTAAACCAACAGCCATTGGTGATAAGATAAATGAACAAAGCAAAATAAAAATGAATGAAAAAATAATTCCACATAATAGAAATTTATTATCCCGTTCTGTTCTTGTTAAATCATTATTCATCGGTACAAATAGCTATTGCTAAAGTATCACTTATTTTAATGATACCCTGCATCAGGCACATCTTAACTTATCTTCATTTCCCACCCACTATCATATCGTTATTTCCGCTATTTTTGGAGCTGAATAAAACCCTTTTTTTTGGTACAGCACAATACGGTTTCTGGTTATCAGTATTTAACATCGGCTAAAAACCGTCCGTTTTTGCTTGTATTTATATTGGCGCTAATTATCAATATTGCCGGTATAGCAACAACTTTCTTTACTAACGACCCGGCCTTGTACAGCCTCATTGCCAAAGCGATGGTACAAAACCATAATTATATTGATTTGATGTACCGGGGCAAAGATTGGCTGGATAAGCCGCACTTTCCGTTTTGGATGGTGGCCCTGAGCTTTAATATTTTTGGTGCCAATACCATAGCTTACAAGTTACCGGCACTCATATTCTATTTTGTTTCGGTACGATATACTTACCTGTTAGCCAAAAAATTTTATGGTGTTGAAACAGGTTTAATAGCCGCGCTGATACTGCTTACCGCCCAACATGCCATCATGTCGAACACGGATGTGCGTGCCGAGCCTTATATTATGGGTTTGCTGATGGGAGGGGTTTACCATTTTGCTAATCTGAAAGAGCGATTTAATATTTGGCAATTGCTTGTCGCGTCCATATTTACAGCCTGCGCGGTGATGACCAAAGGTATCTACCTGCTCATCCCGATAGGTTTCGCCATTATTGGCGATTATGTTTTTAAGCGCGACTTTAAGGGCCTGCTACAATGGCGCTGGTTAATGGCCGTGGTGCTTGTCGCGCTATTTATCCTGCCCGAAATTTATACCCTGTACGTTCAGTTTGATCTTCATCCCGAAAAGGTGGTATTCGGGCATACCAATGTATCGGGTATCAAATGGTTTTTGTGGGATAGCCAGTTTGGGCGGTTTAATAATACCGGGTACATAGCCCGGCCCGATCACGATTACTTCTTTTTTTTACATACCCTGCTTTGGGCGTTTGCACCATGGACCTTTTTGTTGTATGCAGGTATATTTTTAAACGTCCGCAAAATATTTAAAGGAATTGAACAGCCAGAGTATATGGTATTATCCGGCGCTTTGCCCATGCTGATTATCTTTTCGGTATCGCAATTTCAATTGCCGTTTTATACCAATATACTGTTCCCATTCTTCGCGATGATTACGGCTACGTTTGTAGCGAAGGTGTTGGCTGCCAATAAGAACAGGTATTTTACCATAGCACAATACGTGGTAATGGCATTGCTCATTATAGTTGTAACTGTACTGGCTTTCATAATCTACAGGCCGTTTGGCATGTTGAGCCTGATGCCTTTATACGGATGCTTTACAGGATGGTTTTTGGGTGCATTTTATAAGTATAGAGGGGCAAAATGGTTAATGTTATTAACCTGTTATGTTTCAATATTTGTTAATTTTTATTTGCTAACGGATGTTTACCGTATACTGCTGTATTATCGCGGCGAAGTAACTGCACCTCAATACATCAATTCAAATATACCGGCTAATAAACGCGTCATCGCTTGCTTCGAGGTGCCCGACTCATTTGAGTTTTATACCAAACGCCCGGTTGAGTTTAAGCAGCTCGACAGCGTAATGGCTGAACATACAAGCAACAAAGTTGTATTAATAGGAGATACTTTGCTTAAACATTTGCAAAAGGAGCGCATCTCATTTAGCATGATCAAAGCTTTCGAAAATTATCCTAACGAGGTGATAACACCACAGTTTTTAAAACAAAGCGAGCGCTATAAAACGCTCGATCATTATTACCTCATCGAAATAGATAACCCATATCGCAACCGTTAATTCATTAACTTTATACCAATGCTCCAGATCCATCAAAACGTATCGCTCAAAAACTTTAACACTTTTGGTATTGATGCATCGGCGCGTTATTTTGTTGAGATAGCACACGAAGATGAACTGACCGAATTATTCCTCGACCCGCAGTGGAAAACTACCGAACGGCTGGTTTTAGGTGGCGGCAGTAATTTATTGCTCACTCAGGATTTTGACGGACTGGTTATCCGTATGAACATACGGAGTATTGAGCATCGCATAAACCATAATGAAGTTTTTGTTGAGGCCGGTGCCGGTGAGGTATGGAACGATTTTGTAAACTACTGTGTAGGCTGGCAATTTGCCGGGGTGGAGAATATGAGTTTAATACCCGGTTCGGTAGGTGCATCGCCCATACAAAACATAGGTGCGTATGGTGTGGAACTGAAGGATGTATTTGATACCTGCCGTGCTTTTGAAATTGCCACAGGCGAGTTTAAAACGTTTACCAAAGCCGATTGCCGGTTTGGCTACCGCGAAAGTGTGTTTAAGCAAAAAAAAGGCGAGTATATTATTGTATCGGTTAAGTTTACCTTATCGTTAACGCCCAATATTAATACCCGTTATGGCGCTATAGAGCAGGAACTGGCTAACCGTGGTATAAGCAACCCCACCATAAAAGATATATCGCAGGTAGTATCGCATATCCGCGTATCTAAACTGCCCGACCCATCAACTATAGGCAATGCAGGCAGCTTTTTTAAGAATCCTGTTATTACTGCCGATGCCTTTAACCCTATTCAAAATAAATACCCTGATATTGTAAACTTTCCGGGTGGAGATGGGTTAGTGAAGTTAGCCGCCGGTTGGATGATAGAGCAATGTGGCTGGAAAGGTAAAGTTGTAGGCCATACCGGTACCTGGAAAAACCAGGCGTTAGTGTTGGTTAATCACGGAGGTGCTACCGGGCAAGAGGTGTATGCATTGTCGTCGCAAATCATAGACAGTGTGTACAGTAAATTTGGCGTTATGCTGGAGCGCGAGGTAAATATTTTATAATATCCATCTTGTCCTAAAAAAAAGTCAGAATAGTGTAATGGCGTATTTATCGCTATCGCTGCAAGAGTCCATCATGTAAATTTTACTCCAAAATATTTTAATTTTATTATAACTATCTCATAATTAGTCCATTGAATACATATCGCCAAGATGTATTTACGTGCCTTGTAATAGTGATATGATAAAATTTGCCATATAATCTTTGTTAAAATAATAGCCGGACAGATAACGGTAAGGTGTTTGTATAAAGTTCAACACAAAACTTTAACAACATGACAAAGATTGAGTTTAACACCATGGTTCTCCGTCAGGCAACTTCGCTGAGGTCATATGCGCTTCACTTTACACATGATGCCGACGACGCTAATGATTTGGTACAAGACACCATTTTAAAAGCGATAACTTATTATAATAAGTTTAAAGAAGGAACAAATTTAAAAGGATGGTTGTATACCATCATGAAAAATACGTTCATTAACAATTACCGTCGTTTTGTTAAAATGAGCACTTTTGTTACTAAGTCTGACGAGATATCATCGCCAAACCTGGTTTACAGCTCAACAAAAAATCAGGGCGAGGCTAAATTTGTGATGGACGATATTAACCGCGCCATGGGTAAATTACCTGATGATTATTATGTGCCTTTTACCATGTATTTTGAAGGGCATAAATATCATGAAATAGCCGACCACCTGGATATACCTATTGGTACAGTTAAAACACGTATACACGTTGCCAGAAAGCTGTTAAAGAAAAGCCTTAAACCATACGATACCGGTGCGAAAAAATTAGTATTTGCCGACGAAGATTAAGCCCGAAGCTAATAAACTCAATATATAGAAAATGGCCCGCCTAAAGCGGGCCATTTTTAGTTGGCCGAAACCTGTAGATTTTATGTTTTAGGTTGGTACGTATACCCTTTATTGCACTCGTCCATAACTACTTGAAGTGAGCGGGCAAACTTTTTGTTTTGCGGCGCATCGAAAATGATCATATGTTCGCCGTCAATATCATGGATTTTTACTGAGCGTGCATAAGGTACCCAACCTAAATTTACAAAATCATCAATATAAAAAGATCGTTTTTCTGCACGAAAAACATGGATATCTCCATTATATGGCCTGAGTTGGTAATTGGCAACTGCCTTTTGATGAACCTTTGCTACTTTATCAATAAACTCCAGGTCGGCATCGGGTTTGTTTTCTTTCATCAGATTTTTCCCTGCCATTTGGTTAATTCGTATTTTCAGGGTCTCTAATTTATATTCAATGGTCCTTTTCGGTTCGGCAGCCAGCAGGTAAAAGCCAAACATAAATTTGCGCGCCCGGGTATAAACGCGGTGCAGTGTTTTATATATGCCCGGTTTAAGCTGGTAGTTATTTATTACATAGCCCTCAAACATGGCCAGCAGGGTTACTGTTTTACCCATAGCCATTAATTGTTGCGCCATCTCGAAAGCCATAACCCCACCGAATGAATACCCCGATAAACAATAGGGCCCGTTAGGGTTATGTGCTATAATTTCTGAAATGTATGATGCCGCTATATCTTTAATATTATCAAGCGGCTCAATAAATCCATCAATACCTATTGCCTGTAAGCCAAACACGGGCTGTTCCGCATCCATTTGCTGCGCAAAACTGATGAATTTAAATGCTGTTGAGCCGTTACCATGTACAATATATAAAGGCACTTTGGTACCCTCGGGCTTAATTGGTACTAACGAGTTAAGTATCTGTTTTTTATTATTCTCTATTAATATGGCTAACTGCTCAACGGTAGGGTACTCAAAAAAATTGGCCAGGCGTATGCGTTTGCCGGTTTCGTTTTTTATGCGTGTAATTACCTGCACGGCCGCCAGCGAGTGGCCGCCTAATTCAAAAAAGTTATCGTGCAGGCCAATGTTTTCAATTTTTAAGCAGGTAGTCCAGATATCAGCTATCAATTTTTCTAATTTGGTTCTGGGGGCCAGGTAGCTGCTTAAAGTGGTATCAATATTAATTTCGGGATTAGGTAGGGCACTCCTGTCAATTTTTCCGTTCGCGGTTAATGGCAGCGCATCCAGCAAAACAAAATCATTAGGCACCATAAATATTGGCAATGAGGCTTTTAAAGCGGCCTTCCAGTTTTGTATTTCGGTAGCTTTTGTAATTTCTTTAACAGCCAGGGGTACAACATAAGCAACCAGGCGTGGATCTCCGGCCCGGTTTTTCAAAGAGAGCACTACCGCTTCCTTAATGTTTTTTTGCTGACTGAGTATAAATTCTATCTCGCTTAATTCAATACGGTATCCACGAATTTTTACCTGGTTATCAATACGCCCGAAACAAAAAATATCGCCATCAGGTAGTACCTTGCCCAAATCGCCGGTACGGTACATACGTGTTCCGGTTTCAGTAGCAAATGGGTCATCCAAAAAACGTTCTGCAGTAAGTTCAGGTTTGTTAAAGTATCCCCGTGCAACGCCTTCACCTGCTATGTATATTTCGCCGGTCTCGCCTTCAGCTACTTGTTGCAGGTTATCATCCAGTATATAAATGGCTGTATTGTCAACAGGCTTACCAATGGTTATCTGTTCATCGCCTGTTTTAATCTGTTTCCCTGTCGAAAATATGGTGGTTTCAGTAGGGCCGTACATGTTAAACAGGGCTGTACACTTTGGCAAAAGTTTAAGGGCAAGGTCTTTTGGTAAAGGTTCGCCTGTACTGGTCACCTTTAAGTCCAATTGCTCATCCCAGCCGGCCTCGAGCATAATTTTATAGGTAACAGGTGTTGCCTGTATAAAAGTAATGCGCTCATTCCTGATGATATCCAGCAATGCGCCACCATCTTTTGTGGTTTGCGAATCTGTAAGTACAAGCCTCGCCCCGGTAATTAACGGTAAAAATAACTCAGTGATAGAAATATCGAAAGAAATGGTAGTTACTGCTAAAAGCTTATCCTTATGGTTTAACCCCGGGAATTTTTGAACACTAAGCAACAAATTATATAAGTTATGATGCTCAATTTGTACCCCCTTGGGTAAACCTGTAGAGCCCGAGGTATACAGCACATAAGCCAGGTTATCGGGCCCGGCTTTAAGATCGATGTTTTCGGCAGGATAATCGCTTAGTTTGGGCCATGTATCTTCTACCGCTAATTCCCTTGCTCCGGATTTATACAAACCTTTGTATTTTGCTGATACGATGAGCAGTTTTGCCGCCGAATCGGTAAGCATATACTCGATACGTTTTTGGGGGTATTCCGGGTCGAGCGGTACATAGGCTGCACCTGCTTTCAAAATACCCAGCATTACAATGAGCATTTCGGGTGTGCGGTCAATAGCTATACCTATCCTGTCTTCAACTTGTACACCCTCGTTTATTAAAAAACAGGCAAATTGATTAACCTTTCGGTTGATCTGGTCGAAACTGAAATTTTGCCCGTGGAAACTAAGGGCTATATCAGAAGCATATTTTTTTGATTGTAATTCAAATAATGTAATTATTTGGTTCATTTATGGTATAAATATGCTCCGGCGTATAAACAGGTGTAACGAAATTAGTAAAAAGCGAGCTTAGTTTTTAATTTTTTAAAACTAAGTTGAATAAAGCAATTTTAAAATATCTAACTGACGCAGACGAGTGATTGTAACACTTAAGTTACAAAGTTAATTTTGTTATTTCTTACCACTAAATATCTTCAATGCCTCTTTTGCCGCAACCTGCCCCGATATAATTGCAGGCGGTACACCCGGGCCGGGTACGGTAAGCTGCCCGGTGTACAACATATTCTTTATTTTTTTTGCCCGCATGGCAGGTTTAAAAAATGCCGTTTGCGATAATGTATTGGCTAAGCCGTAAGCATTGCCTTTAAATGAGTTATAATCGTTTACAAAATCCTTATGTGCATAACTCCGTTTAACAATGATGTTATTGCAGATACTTTGCCCGGTTACCCGCTCAAAGCGATCGATCATTAAATCAAAATATTTTTCGCGGATCGTCTCGTCATCCTCAAGCCCCGGGGCAACAGGCATTAAAAAAAACAGGTTTTCGCATCCTTCGGGCGCAACGCTGCTGTCGGTTTTTGATGTGCACGATACATAGAACAATGGCTTATCGGGCCATTGCGGATCGGTGTAGATATAGTGAGCGTGTTCATCAAAATCTTCATCAAAAAACAGGTTATGGTGCTCAATGCCATCCAGCTTTTTATCTAACCCAATAAAATACAATAAGCTTGACGGCGACATAACCCGTTTATCCCAATGTTGTTCGGTATAGTTGCGGTGCTGCTTTTCAACAAGATCCTGGTCAACATGGCGATAGTCTGCACCGGCAATTATAAGATCGGCTGTAAAAGTGCCGTTTGTTGTGTTAACGCTATGCGCTTTTTTTCCGTCAACATTTATTTGTGTTACGCCTGTATCAAGTTTTATCTCTACACCTAATTCTGTTGCTACATTTACCATCGCTTTAACTATCTGGTTCATGCCGCCCATGGGGTACCATGTGCCCAGTACCAGGTCGGCATAGTTCATCAGGCTGTACATGGCCGGAGTATTTTGCGGGGTAGCGCCTAAAAACAACACCGGAAACTCCAGCATTTTCACCAATTTTTGGTTGCTAAAGTATTTGCGTACATGGCGGCGCATGTTGCTTAGCATTTGTATGCGCAGGCTTTCGCGGATAAGGCGGATATCAATAAACTCGGTAATAGAATGCGATGGGCGGAAAACATAATCGCACATGGCAACTTCGTACTTATACTTGGCCTGTATTAAAAAATGCTCCAACGCTTCGCTGCTGCCAAGTTCGGTTTGCTCGAAAAGTTCATCCAGCTTTTCGCGATCAGCAGGTACGTCCATCACCTCATCCCCCTCACCATAAAAAATACGATAACCAGGGTCGAGGCGTTTCAGGTCATAATAATCCGAAACCTTTTTCCCGAAAAGGGCGAAATAGTTTTCGAACACATCGGGCATCCAATACCATGATGGGCCCATATCAAAAGTAAAGCCATCCTTTTGCCATACCCGCGCACGGCCGCCGGGCTGGTCGTTCTTCTCAATGATAGTAACTTTATGGCCTGCTTTGGCTAAAACAGATGCGGCAGATAATCCGGCGAAACCGGCACCGATAACGATAATGTTTTTTGGATGAGGCATAATGTGAGTTGGGCAAATTAAGCAATTTACCGGGATAAATAATGCTGAATTACCTGTAGCATTTTTGCATTCATAACTAACCCTTAAATAAATTGCGCCGAAACATGAGCTTTACAATATTTTATTGATTTTTGCATTAATGGCTATCAATACCAATCTGTATAATAATACCAGCTTTGCCTGCAGCAAACTCATTACTAATAAATACAGTACATCGTTTAGCCATGGCATTCATGCTTTTGATAAGCGGTACCGCGATGCTATTTACGCCATTTACGGTTTTGTACGTTATGCTGACGAGATAGTTGATACTTTCCATGAGCATGATAAGCAGGGCTTGATAGCTGGTTTTCGCCGGGATACCTTCGCTGCTATTGATGCGGGCATCAGTTTAAACCCGGTGCTGCAATCGTTCCAGTTGGTAGTGAATGAGTATGGTATTGAAAGGGAGTTAACAGACGCGTTTTTATGCTCCATGGAAATGGACCTTGACCGCAACACTTACAATACCTCAAGTTTTAAAGCATACATTTATGGCTCGGCCGAAGTAGTTGGCCTGATGTGCCTGAGGGTATTTACCGATGGCGATGAAAGACGGTATCAAAGTTTGCTGCCCAATGCGCGAAGCTTAGGCTCGGCATTTCAAAAGATCAATTTTTTGCGTGATGTAAAAGCTGATTTTGAAGAGCGTGGCCGCACCTATTTCCCCGGGGTTGATCTGGCTAATTTCGCCGAAAAGAAAAAAAAACAAATAGAAGCTGATATAAAAACCGATTTTGACGATGCCCTTGCCGGGATAAAGCAATTGCCCAAAGGCACGCGCCTGGGGGTTTATATTGCTTACCTGTATTATCTGGCGCTGTTTAAAAAGATAAAGGCTACATCCGCCTGTACCATTATGCAACAACGGGTACGGATACCGGGAGTGCAAAAAATGGTATTATACGCCAGGGCTGTTGTAGCATTCAAATTAGGTGTATTATGAGGTCGATTTTTAATTACCCCTTAAAGGTGGTAGCATTACGCACCTGCAGTTTTTTGTTATTCGCCTTATTTACTTTTTCGGCTAAAGCCGATGAGGCTCCCGAACTAAAACAACTGCGCCAAAAATTACTGCAAGCCATTAACAGCAGTAAAACTACCGACTCGCTTTATACCGTGCTTAATAAAATCCAAGTCAAACCTCCGGTAATTATGGGTTATGTGGGTATACTCGAATCACTAAAGGGCAAACATGCCTGGAACCCCTATTCTAAAATAAAATACCTCAACTCGGGGCAAAGAATAATGCAGCAGGCCATCACCGCCGATCCGCATAATATCGAGATCCGGTACCTACGCTTTTCGGTAGAGTACCATTTGCCTGCGTTTTTAGGCATGGCCAAACACATAGCCGAAGACCGCGACGAAATGCTTGCCATGCTTGCCGCTAAAAACTATGCTACAGCCGATAAGCAGGTAGCCGCCAATATTGTAAAAACTCTGCTCGAATCTAAAAAATGTACAGCCCAGCAGAACGAGTTTCTTCATAAACAACAAGCCGAACTGAAATGAAGTACACTTACCTGCTCATTAATTTTTTAACCATACTGTTCCCGCTGCTGCTCAGTTTTGATAAGCGCGTGGCCTTTTATAAATGCTGGAAATTTATTTGGCCGGGTATGGCTATAACCGGCCTGTTCTTTTTAGTATGGGATGTGTTTTTTACCATGCAAGGTGTTTGGAGTTTTAATGATGATTACATTTTGGGCATCAAAATATTTCAACTCCCCTTGGAAGAAGTGCTGTTTTTTTTAACCGTGCCCTTTGCCTGTATATTTATTTATGCCTGCCTTAATCGCTACGTAAAATGGGAACTACCGGCAGCCGTAGCAGATACCATTACAACTGCTGTAATAGTTTACGCTTTATTAAACTGCAGTTTTAACTACAATAAACTGTACACCTTTGTTACATTAGCGCTTACTTTTTTTGCATTGGTTTTGGTACGCTTTGTTTTTAAAGCGCCATGGCTAAATAGGTTTTATGTAGCTTACGCAGTTTGTTTACTGCCGTTTTACCTGGTAAATGGCTATTTAACATCTATCCCCATAGTAATGTACAATAACGCGCAAAACCTGCATAGCCGTGTTGCTACCATACCCCTTGAAGATCATTTTTACCTGCTGGTACTTTTGCTAATGAACATTGCTTTTTTTGAGTATTTTAAAAAGCGTTCATTGGTTCATTAGCCATTAGTGCATGTTTGGTTGTAAGGATAGTTTACTATGTTTGTTTAGCCATGTCCGAATTGCACATTTATACCAAAAGTCAGCTTGCTTTGCGCAACGGGCAGGATAAACCCGAAATATGGGTTGCCCTTAAGGGGTTAATTTATGATGTTACCGACAGCCGCCTGTGGCGCAATGGAAAACACTACGAACACTGGGCCGGACAAGACCTTACCGACGAGTTAAAAGACGCCCCCCATACCGAAACCGTGTTTGAAAAGTTTGTAGTAGTAGGCAGGTTAGGCTAAGAGCATCCCATTGCATCCCGGCAAAGTAATCAGGCGTATTGGCAACCAATTTATGTTTTGCATCGTCATTGAGGTATATATTGCTTTCCCCCTGCATAATAGTAAAACGCCATGTTTAAAATTAAAGAAGATATTATATCTGCCCTTGCATATTTTGATATGTTTGATTACCCCTTAATGGGTAGGGAGATATACCTGTTCTTAAAAAACAGGTACCCTCAATACCAGTTTGATGATACTTTGCAGTGTTTAGTATTAAACGAATTGGTTTATAGGTTTGATAAATTTTACAGCTTAAAGAACGATCCCTTATTGATTACCCGTAGGGTTAACAGCAACAAAAAGGCCATTGAGATGATGAATTTTGCCGGTAAGCTGAGCAATGTGCTTATCAAGTTTCCATATATACGCGGTATTGCGGTATCAGGCGCTTTATCTAAAAACTTCATCAATGGAGATAAAGATATTCAACTGTTTATCATCACAGCCAAAAACCGATTGTGGATTGCACGATCACTAATAAGTATCATAAAAAAACTCCGTTTTTTTGGAGCTAAGCAAAATCACTTTTGTACCCATTATTACATTGATGAAGAGCAATTAGAGGTGCCAGAAAAAACGCTATATACTGCCATAGAAATAGTTACCCTGATACCCTTACATGGAGATGCCCTGTTCGAAAGGTTTTATACCGCCAATACCTGGACTGGCGAGTATCTGCCCAATAAAATTATGCGTCTGTCATCGGCAAAGCCGGTTAAAAGTTCGTTTATAAAGTCGGCCTTTGAAATGATTTTTGATAATCCATTGGGTAATGCTATTGATGCCCTGTTAATGAAGCTGATAACCAAAGGCCAGCAAAGTAAGGCATTGGCAAATAAGCATTGTTTTATGCCCGATACAAAGGGTTTTCAGACTAAATTATTGTTAAAGCACGAAACCCGTGTATTTGATATTTTACATCCCATAGCTGCCGGTGCAAGGCATTAGTTTAGCGTTAATGTTGCCCATATCGTTTTTTTAACTTGCTACCAAACTTGAGTTAGCAACTGTAAATGTTACCGTTTTTGCCGCTAATTTTGGCGAAACACCAAATGCAGTTTGCATAGCTATAATTAAATTATGGCGTGCTTTCCAGGTATGTGTTTGTTGGTCAACGTTAGACCACTCCAAGCCCATGGCAATTGTATACCTTACATTTGCCTGTGGTACCTTTTCTGTTAGCTTTTCAGCTAATGTGGCTTTAACAGCATCAAACTCTGATGCTTTATATTTAAATGCTCTCTTTCTTGATACAGGGTCATACTCCTCGCCATCCATGGCATACATGGTGTTGTAGTGTATCATAACCGCTCCCTGATTGGCGGCATCATACGCTATTATGGCTACACAGTTGCCCAATCCGGTGGTTTTTAACGTGTCGGCATTTGCACCGTATTCGGTCCCCTCAATCGCCACATCAATCGCCTGCCGTTGTACCGGAAGGGTATTAATGCCTGTAGGTACACCTTTAATAACCTCAACATCTTCTTTTCTTTGCACTGGCGGCGGGGCAGCTACTTGTTTTTGAAAAGCCGGCACAGCAGGCATGGTCAAACCCTTTCGTCCCAGGCTTTCTGTGGCAATTGAATTTGAATTACGTGTTTGCTTTTCTGCCGGTGCTGTTTGCATGTGACACTTTAAGTAAAAATATTAAACTTTATTTTAAATATAAAAGGTTTAACGAAAAAATGAATATGCCATATGTGACTTATTATATAGAATTAGTATATTAAAAAAATCTATTTATACCCAATATCATTTGGCTTTAATGCCTTATAGCCTTATATTTAAACGCTAAATTATTTTAAATGAAAACTAAAAGACTGTTATCTGCTGTTTTATTTATTAGTTTGAGCATAGGCGGGGCCTTTGCACAAACCGCCTATGTATGGAAAACCGCCACATCGGGAGGCTACACCTACAAGTATGTTACCGGCGATCCAACACACTCGCGCTTCTATGTATTAAAAAACGGGCTTACCGTTATTTTAAGTCCGACTACAAAAGAGCCGCGCATCCAATCGTTCATCGCGGTAAAGGCGGGTAGCAAAACCGACCCGGCTAATCACACCGGTTTGGCACACTACCTGGAGCACATGATGTTTAAAGGAACAACCAAATATGGCTCGTTGGATTGGGCCAAAGAAAAACCATTGCTCGACCAGATAGATGAACTGTATGAGCAATACAACTCAACCATCGATACTGCAAAGCGCAGGATGATATATGAGAAGATAGATAAAACATCGGGCGAGGCAGCAAAATTCGCTATAGCTAATGAGTATGATAAAATGATGGCATCAATGGGTGGCCAGGGCACCAATGCCTTTACCTCCTTTGAGCAGACCGTTTATACGGATGATATCCCGGCATCGGCGGTTGATAAATACCTTACCCTGCAGGCAGAGCGTTTTCGTGCCCCGGTGCTGCGCTTGTTCCACACCGAACTGGAAGCTGTTTATGAAGAGAAGAACCGTGGTTTGGATAACGACCCGCGCAAAGTGCAGGAAGCCATGTTTGAAGCCATGTTCCCTAATAACAACTATGGTAAGCAAACTACTATAGGTACTATTGAGCACTTAAAAAACCCATCGTTAAAAGAGATACGTAATTATTACTATAACTACTATGTACCTAATAATATGGGTATCATCATGTCGGGCGATTTTAATGCCGATGTAATGGTGAAAAAGATAGACCAAAAGTTTAGTTATATGAAAACTAAACCGGTTCCGCTTTACACTTTTGCACCCGAGAAGCCAATAACCGCGCCGGTACAACGTGATGTTTATGGCCCTAACCCCGAAAATCTTACCATTGCTTTTCGTTTCCCGGGAGCAGCTACGCACGATGCTCAGTTACTTAACCTTGTTGGCGATATGTTAACCAATGGTAAAGCAGGCTTATTTGATCTTGATCTTACCAAAAAACAAAAACTGCTAAGCGCAAGCGCATTTTCATACACCTTAAAAGATTATAGCGTATTGTTGCTGCAGGGTAACCCTATAAAAGGGCAATCGCTTGATGATGTAAAAGCTTTGATGCTGGAAGAGATAGAGAAACTGAAAAAGGGTGAATTTGCTGATGACCTGATCTCATCTATAGTAAACAATGCCAAGAAGAGCAAAATACAAGGTAATGAAGGTTACTACTCGCGTGCATCAAACCTGATGGACGATTTTACTACCGGTATTGACTGGCGCACAGATGTGGCTAACGTTGCCGATATGTCTAAAATAACAAAAGCGCAGGTGATTGCTTTCGCGAATAAATACCTTGGCGACAAAAATTTTGTTATTGTTTACAAACACCAGGGCGAAGACAAAAACATTTTAAAAGTTGTTAAGCCGCATATTACCGCTGTTGAGGTAAACCGCGACGCGCAATCGCCATTCCTTAAAATGGTAGGCGAAATTCCATCCAACAGGATAGCTCCTGTGTGGTTAGATTATAATAAAGATATCCAAAAAGCAAAAGTTGGCCCTGTTGATCTGCTTGCTGTACAAAACAAGGATAATAGCCTGTTCCGTTTATACTACAGGTATAATATGGGTACCTGGAACAATAAACTGTTTAGCCTTGCAGCGCAATACCTGCAATACCTGGGTACAGATAAAATGACAGCCGACGATGTGAGTAAAGCATTTTACAAATTGGCATCATCATACAGCCTGGGTGCAAGCGGCGAAATAACCACAGTTACCTTTAATGGCCTGCAAGAAAATTTCAGTAAAACAGTTGAATTATACGAAAACCTGATTGCCAATTGCAAAGCCGATGAAAAAGCTTTAGCAGGTTTAAAGGTCCGTTTGAAAAAGGCGCGCGAAAATGCCAAGCTAAATAAAGGCGCTATTATGAGCGGCCTGGTAAGCTATGCTCAATATGGTGCCAACAACCCGTACAACTATGCTTTAAGCGATGATGAGCTGAATGCCGTAACTGCTGACGAGCTGGTAGCGATATTGCATGATCTGGCAAATTATAAGCACACCATTTTATATTATGGCCCGTTAACTGCTACCGTAGCGGCAACAAAGCTTGCAGGCATACACCAAATGCCTGTTGCTAACTTTAAGCCATACCCTGCAGGTAAAACCTTTACTAAAATATCGCAAACGCAAAACAAAGTATTGTTTGCCAATTTTGATATGGTACAGGCCGAGATAGATTGGATATTAAATACCAATGCCTATGATAACACGCAAACACCAACTGTTGAATTGTTTAATGGTTATTTTGGTGGCGGTATGAGCAGTATTGTGTTCCAAACCATTCGCGAATCTAAAGCACTGGCTTATTCAACTTACGCGGTTTACCAAACACCTGCTAAAAAAGATGACCGTTACAGCGTGCAGGCTTATGTAGGTACCCAGGCCGACAAGTTTAATGAAGCCATTAAAGGCATGAACGAACTGTTGACCGATATGCCGGAATCTGAAAAAGTATTAGATGCAGCTAAGGATAACATCCGTAAATCATTAGAGACAGACCGTATTACCCAAGATGCTATATTGTTTAATTACCTGGCCAACCAACGCCGTGGTGTTGATTATGATATACGTAAAGCCACTTTTGATAGCATTGAAAAAATGAATTTGGCCGATGTTAAGAAATTTCACACCGATGTGTTAAAAAATAAACCATACACCTATTGTGTGGTAGCATCAGAAAAAAGGGTTAGTGATGACGACTTAAAGAAATATGGAGAATTGACCAAGCTGAGTTTAAAAGAAATATTTGGTTATTAACCTGTTAAGATACTGTTTTTAGAATGGCTCCCGTATTAACGGGGGCCATTCTTGCTTTAATTCATCAGAGTTGTTTACATTAAATTTACATAAAACAACATTTGTTAATATTTAATTAACTTTTATTGCAACTAAACATAATCTACTATTAACATATACTTAATGCAGTAACCGAACCTTTGTGCTCAATTAAAGCACAAAAATGAAAAACCTCTACAAATTCATTCTAACCGGTATCTTCCTCGCTATTGCCGGTATAGCAAATGCGCAGCTGACCAGTGCGGTGATCAGCGGAAAAATTGTTGATCAGAAAGGCATTGTATTACCGGGCGTAACCGTATCGGCAGTAAATACAAGCACAGGTACACGCTACGGCGCGCAAACCAACGCCGATGGTCGTTATTCTATCCAAAACGTTAATCCGGGCGGCCCGTACATTATTACAGCTACTTTTATCGGATACAAAAAAGATGAAAGAACCGATGTTACCCTGAGTTTAGGTACAGCCATCTATAACTTTAAACTGATAGATGCCACTACCGAACTAAAAACGGTAAACATAGTAGGCGGTGCTACCAAAAACGGTGCAGGTACCAATGTTAACCAGGCCCAGATCAGAAGGATGCCTTCAATTAACCGTAACCTGCAGGATATTACCCGCATTACGCCACAAAGTGCTAACAACTCATTCCAGGGTACTAACTTTCGTTACAATAACGTAACGCTTGATGGTGCTATTAATAACGATGCGATAGGTTTCAGCCCATCATTAGGTGGCCAAACCAATCAATCGGGCCAGGTAGGCAGCAGTACACGTACCAGTCCGGTTTCGCTTGACGCGATACAGGATGTTCAGGTTTTTGTTGCTCCTTATGATATTAAAATAGGTAACGTATTAGGTGGCAGTATAAACGCTGTAACCCGTAGCGGTACCAACAAAGTAACAGGTTCGGTATTTGCTTATGGCCGTAACGCAGGTTTAGTAGGCCCTAACAACGCACCTGTACTTTCGGGTGGTGATGGCGCAAGCGAACCAGGCGAATTTCATGACTACCAGGCCGGTTTCCGTTTAGGTTTCCCGATAGTAAAAGATAAATTATTCTTCTTTACCAACGAAGAGATTGCACGCAGGCAAGACCCTGTTATTAGTGGTGCAGGTTCGGCAGGTGCTAATCCCATATTGTCAATAACTGATGCACAAGCCATCGCAGCCGCTTTTAAATCATATAGCGGTTATGATGCAGGTACGTATGACAATACTACCATATTTTCTAACTCTAATAAGTTTTTCAATCGTTTAGATTGGAATATTAATGATAAAAACCAGTTAACACTGCGTAACAACACCATTATATCAACTGCTTCAAACTTAGAGCGCGATGGTGCTAACTTCCGTTTTGGTAGTATTGATTATACTTCGCATAACAACTCAACATCGTTTGTTGGTGAGTTAAAATCAAAATTAGGCAGCAGCCTTAGCAATAGCTTATTGTTAGGTTATTCAAATGTTCACGATTATCGCGACCCGAGCTCAAACCCTGCTTTACCGCAAATTGAGATTGCAGGTAACTCGCCGGGTACTACCATATTTTTAGGTACCGACCGTGAGGCTGCTATTTTTGATATGCGCCAAAAAACAATGGAGTTTACCGATAACGTAACATTAACTAAAGGTATTAACACTTTTACCTTTGGTACACATAACGAGTTTTACGATATTACTTACAACTTTGTAAATGCCTGGAACGGCCGTATTGCTTATGGCTCAACCGCTAAAGATATCCCTACTGTTGGCGACCCTGCTCAAACAGGTATCCAAAACTTTTTACGTAACTTCCCTACACGTTACCGTACAAATTACAACTATACCAATAACACCCGCGATTATATCTTAGCTAACCCTTCAGCTAAGTTTAACGTAAACCTGCTGAGTGCTTATGCGCAGGATGAGATACAGGCTACTGATAATTTAAAAATTACAGCAGGTATCCGTTTTGATTATGCTGATGTACCCACAAAACAACCATTAAGCGCTAAAACAACCGGCGCCGGTGTTGATGCTAATTATGGTAATACTTACACTTACACTTTGCCAAAAGATATTACCAATAACTATTTAGGTAATATTCAGATTAACCCACGCGTATCATTTAACTATGATGTTAATGGCGATCAAAGCATTATCATCCGTGGTGGTACAGGATCATTTACCGGCCGTGTTCCATTCGCATGGTTTGGTTACGCGTTTTATAACAACGGTGTAACTTACGGTGCTTATGATAAAAATAATACCAATGCATTTGTTCCGGGCGGCCAGCCTGTGGCAGCACCAAGCAATGGTGGTTTAACATTTGCAAACAGCCAGGGTTTTAACACCAGCGCAAGCGGTGCAACTCAGGTGGATATGATTGACAACAACTTTAAAATGCCACAGGTTTGGAGAAGCAACTTAGCGTTCGACTTTAAAACTGCCGATCAATGGAAATTTACAGTTGAAGGGATTTATACAAACGTTATCCGCGACCTGAAATTCCAACAGGTAAATACAGTTGATAAAGTAACTTATTACCCTTACGATGTTGATCACGTACAGCCTATTTTTATCAAACAAAACACATCGGGTAACTTTACCAATGCTTACTTACTGTCAAATACCAATAAAGGTTACCGTTATAGCGTAACCGGCCAGGTAGCAAAATCTTTCCCTTTTGGCTTAGATGCTAACGTAGCTTATACCTACGGCGAAAGTAAAGACGTAACCAACGGTATCCGTAACTCAATGGAATCTAACTGGCAGTTGAACCAGGCAGGTAACCCTAACGATCCGCAGGCTGCTTACTCAAATTTTGATGTTCGTCACCGCATCGTATCAACAGTTAACTACAGGTTAGCCTGGGGTACTAACAAAAGCATGGTATCTAATTTTACCTTCTTCCTGAGCGCTCAATCGGGTAACCCATACACATTTGGTTTCTACAACACCACTGTTGATGGTACAGGCCAGCAGGTTAACGTAGCTTACATTCCTAAAGTTGGCGAAACTATTAACTTCTTTAGCAATACACCGGCTACACCAACCGCTGCAGAGCAGGCACAAGCTACAGCCTTTGATAACTTTATTAACGCCGATAGCTACCTGACAACTCGCCGTGGACAGTTTACCGAGCGTAATGCTGCTCGCACACCATGGAATACTGATCTTGATTTCCGCTTTACGCAGGACTTTAACTTTGGTACCAAACACAAACAAATCATCACATTTACTTTTGATATCATCAACCTGACCAACCTGTTGAACAAAGATTGGGGACACTATTACTTCTCATCAAATACATTCAATTCAACAGCCAGCGTTGGTTTAACTACAGTTAGTAAATTGCCGGGTGCTTCAGGTGGTCCAGCCTTTGTACCAAACGGTTTTGTAGGTGCTTATCCAACCTACAAATTTACAGACCCAGGAGTACCTTACCAGGTTGACCTGTTTACATCACGTTACCAAATGCAATTTGGCTTACGTTACAGCTTTTAATTAGGTTTAAATTTCAATATAGTGTAGCCCTGTACCTATTAGGTACAGGGCTTTTTTGTGGGAGTCACTTTTCGCTGGTCAGAATAGGGAAATCCAGGCTTAGTTAAACATTATAAAAGCTTTTTATGATAGCGATAACCTTTGTTACGTCATCATCATCCATATCGGGGTGTAGAGGGATATTTAAGGCAGTTTCTTTTAATAGCTCAGCATTTTCAAGTTTTTTCCCTGTTCGGTAAATTTTCATCAGGTGCAAGGGGTAAAACCTTAACGTGGTATAAATATCATGCTCATATAAATACCTTGAAAGTTCATCGCGCGAGTTGGTTTTTATTAAAAAAGTAAAATAAGAATGCTTGTACCCGCCATCTTTAGGAGCATCCGTAGGTAATATAATATCTCCAACTGTTGCCAATTCTTTTTGATAGGTGTCCCATATCTGTTTTCTTTTTGCTTGAAGGAGTACAAGCTTGTTTAATTGTGCCAGGCCAAAACCTGCCGCTATATCAGATACTTTCATTTTTATGGATACCTCTTCGGCCTCTTGTTCCCACCACCTGGTGTTTTGAACGCCCGCCTGTGCATAAGCGGGGGTAGCTAAACCACACCCCCTCATCACTGAGGCCCTCTGTAATACTTGTTTATCTACACAAGTAAAGCCACCTCCTTCACCTATAGCGATGTTTTTCATCGAATCGTAACTGTATACGCCCATATCACCAATTGTACCACAATGTTTTCCTTTGTAAAGTGAATCGGCAGCGTGGGCAGCATCTTCAATAACAGGGAGTCCGAATTGCATAATAGGGTCCATATCAACCGGAAGGCCGGCGTAATGAACCACCATAATGGCTTTGGTCTTGGTTGTGATACAAGGGGCAATTAAAGCCGCGGTAACATTTTGAGTTTGAAGATCAACATCGCAAAAAACAGGGATACAGCCGCACATCCTGATAGCGTGCGCACAAGATATCCAGGTAAAGGTTGGTATAATAATTTCAGAGCCTACAGGTAAATTAAGTAATTGAATTGCCATAAACATGCCATTCGAGGCATTATCTATCATGATATAATTGGGGCTATTTATTTTTAACCCAAACAGGTATTCAAACTCTTTTACTTTAGGGCCAGCACCTAACCACTGATTATCTATCGAATCCTGTACCTGTTCAAGCTCTTCTTTCCCTACTTTTGATCCGAAAACTTTTATCATGAAAGTAAATTAGTGTTAACAACCGTTAATGTAGTGAGAAATTAAATTAATTCGCAATAAATTAACTCCCAATATGAAACGTTGGTTTTTAGGACACAACTTTAAATCGAGACATGCCGTCTTTGTATTATTAAAGTTACGTTACCTTACCGGTTTTATTCGCTGGCTACAAGCCTGCTTGCGCTGCGGTAAACATACTCGTTATAAATATGGCGGCGCGCAAAACGGCCCGGCGAATCGGCGTTTATCAATTTAACATATACTGCTTTTGGAACATCAAAATACTCGTAAGTATTACCATCGCTAAACTGTACTGATAAGGTTTGCTGTTTATACTCAAAATCAAGTATGGCCGAGGTTGTTGTAGTTGTTATGTAATCAGGCAGCGTTTGCTCGCGGGTTTCGGGTGCTATGCTAACCAAAAAGTGGTAGGCTTCAATAATGTATTTGCTTTTATGTTCGGCATCCGTTTTCTGTTCTTCATCCTGGAATTTATCGGGGTGCCAGGTTTTCATCAGTGAGCGATAAACGCTTTTTAGTTCGGCTAAAGTAGCCGTTTCGGTTACAGTTAAAAATTTTCTGTAGTCAACAATTTTCTTCATTGCCGCAAAAATATCCTTAATAATTGGATTATCAGGTATTTATATTTTTAATAACGCAAGGTTGACAGTTTATTTACATCTGCCAACCTTGATTATCAGGCCAATGGCTCGCAAAAATAGCCTTGCAATTGAAGTAATTGGATAATTGTGCTAACACAAATGCTGTTGCCTTCAATACGTAATATCTTATCACAATCATCCAGGTCGAAGTTAATGTAATGCATAGGGAACTGTTGCGATAATGCTGTTACCAGCACTGCCGCTTGTTCCGTTTGCTTAACATTTGTTTTAAATACCTCAACCATGTAAATGTATTTGCTTGTTTTTTATCGTAGCTGATCACTATTGTAATCAAAGCTTTACTATTTTTCGAGAACGGTTTTCAATGTGTTCAGGCTGGTATCCATATCTTTTTTCAATACTTTTTGCAAGTTGAACAGGATGTGCATTACCTTCATCATATAATTTTTGGTGCCTTTAAATATCCATTTTACCGATGTTTGGTTGGGAGTAATGGCCATTGTTTCCATTGTAGTATATGATGTGCCTGTAAAAGGTTTTATAAAACGTACTTCGTTATCAATACTTTCACCTTCGGTTATCTTGATGATCTCTTGTGCACCCTGGCCAACCTGTTTATTCTCACTTTCCCAGGCATAAATAAAACCTACGTTGCCATCTGTACCGGTAAATTCTTTTTTCATCCCGGGGTCGGTCATTACCCACTTACTATAATTATCCTGATTTTTTAAAAGCTTGATATAATCAAAAACTTCATTTTTTGGCTTATTGATAATGATATCACTTTCGATGGTAAAGCCATCCGCGCCAAACAGTGCCAATATAAAGGGGATGGCGATAACTGCGAGTACAATGTATAAGATAATCATGACGGTTGATTTAGGTTAATGTTAATCTGTTATTTTGTGATAGTAAATATACGAAACCAGTAAGATACCAAAAGTAATAAGCGGCGCGAATGACCCTGGTTGAACGCCATCCACCGAAAGGTGAGCAATTAAGGCTGATAGGTACACTATACCCAGTGCAACATAGGCCCATTCTTTCAGGCGTTTCCACATAGGGATGATGAGTATCAAACCGCCTATAAAGCTACCGATACCTGCTTCCATGGCAAACCAGTTTGGTAGGCCTAAATGCCCTGTACCTTCTTTAGCCATAGGTGAGTTCAGAAAGAAAATGCCGGGTAAAATAAACAGCGCTAATATGGACGTACTTACCCAATAAATAATCTTGTCGCTTTTTTTGATTGTTTTGTTTGAAGTTGTCATAATGGTTTTGATTAGTTTTTTTCGAAATACAATATCCAGTTTATTCCAAATTTGTCGGTTAGGGCCGCAATCATTCCTGCAAAAAAATCATGGGGCGGGCGTGTAGCTTGTCCGCCGGCAGAAAGTTTGCTGAAAAAGATATTCATCTCTTCGGCACTGCTACAAGTTAAAGACAGGGAAACATGATTGCCTTTTTGCGACCCTTCGGGCGATGGCATATCAGAACCCAACAATAGCAAAGGGCCGTTTTTTAATTCGCCATGCAATATGCCTTGCTGAAATTCGGCAGGCCATTGATCAGCCATAGGCGATTCTGCTACGCTTTGTAAGTTTAAATTACCGCCCAAACATTCTTTGTAAAAAGCCATTCCCTCGCGGCACTTACCGTTAAAATTAATGTATGCATTTATCTGAGGCATATTGTTTGTTTTGATAATACAAACTTACAGTGTAAAAACAAAACCTATCGGGTGCAAATGCAACAAATTAAGGGTTGTTTACGACAGGTATTTTAACCAAATTTACAATATGAAACATATATCAATACTGGTTCCTAAAAGCGCAATATTAGGAAGCATTGAAGGCCCGAGGCAGGTATTTACCGAAGTAAATAAGTTTTTACTGAGTATTGGCCGCCCTGCTTTATTTGATGTGCAACTGGTTGGTCTGCAAGGTACAATGCCTGCTGCCGGGGGTAAATATGATGTTTATGCCGATGTGTTATTGAATGATATTACCAAAACCGACCTTATTATTATACCAGCGCTTGATGGTGATATGATAAAAACGCTTGATGATAATGCCGGATTTATCCCCTGGATAAAAAAACAATATGAAAATGGTGCCGAGGTGGCAAGCTTGTGTATAGGGGCTTTCCTGCTGGCATCAACCGGTTTAGTAAATGGTAAAAGCTGTGCTACACACTGGCTGGCAGCTAACGATTTCAGGAAGATGTTCCCTGATGTGAACCTGGTTGAAGATAAGATCATCACCGATGAGAATGGTATTTATTCGAGCGGGGGCGCTTTCTCATATCTCAACCTCATTTTATACCTTGTTGAAAAGTATGCCGGGCGCGATGTAGCCTTATTTTGCTCAAAAGCTTTCCAGATAGATTATGAGCGCAGGAGCCAATCACACTTCGCCATCTTCAGAGGGCAAAAAGACCATGAAGATACTGCCATAAAACAAGCACAACAGTATATCGAAGTTAATTTCAGGGATAAGATAACTGTTGATGAACTGGCATCAATATTAACCATTGGCCGCCGTAATTTAGAGCGCAGGTTTAAAAAGGCAACATCAAATACTGTTATTGAGTATATACAGCGTGTAAAGGTTGAGGCCGCAAAAATGAGCCTTGAGTCGTCGCTCGAAAACGTGAATGAGGTAATGTATAACGTAGGTTATACCGATCCTAAAGCATTTCGCATCACCTTTAAAAAAATAACGGGGCTATCGCCTTTACAGTATCGTAACAAATACAACAGGCAGATCCAGGCGGCTTAAATTTACTTTAAGGGGAAGCCTGCTAAATTGCAAACCTTATGGTAGTTACGGCCCCTAAACCCGGCCCATCGCTCCTGATCTCAAATGACCCGGTATGGCTTTCTACTATTGATTTACAATTGTATAATCCCAGGCCTGTGCCGGTTTTTTTGGTAGTAAAGCCACGTTCAAATAAATGGTCGCCTGTTTTGGCATCAAACCCCTGCCCGTTATCAACCAACGATAGTTCTATCACATTGTCATCTGCATGCAGGTTCAACGTAATATGTTTATCAGCCGCATCAAAATCCATGGCCTCTATGCTGTTTTTCAGGATATTCAGTATCACCTGCATTAGCTTGGTATGATCACCCTTTATAACATAACTACCGGGTTGGGCATGTACTTTAAAATCTATTTTATGTTTATCAAATGATGCAAACAACATAGAGCGGCAATCATCAATAATATTTACCAGGTTAACAGGCTTCCGTTGGTGGCCGCCACCATGCCCGCGCACAAACTGGCGCTGTATGTTCAGTATCTCTTGTATGTGCGTAATAATGTTAAACAGTTCACTTATCGATGCGTTTATTTCTACCTGGTTATCACCCTGTGTTTTTGATATACCTTCGGTAATGGTAACCAGTGCATTTGCTTTGTCTTCGCCCAATACCCCTGCTATAGCTGTTTGCTGTCCCTTTAAAAATACAGCCAGGTTTTTAATGGTATCGATATTGTTTTTATCGAGGCTGCGGTTAATACGGTTTAAATGCGCGCCAAAACCAACCAGGGCATTACCAATATCGTGCAATACCTCCGATGCGATCTCAAATTTACCCTGCGCTATCGCTTTTTCAAGTTCCTGCTCTTTTTGTTTTTGAATTTCGGCGTTAAGCAGCTTAAGCTCTGCAGCCTGCTTGCTTAGTTCTTCCGACTGCTGATTTAATTCGGCGTTAGCGCTTTGCAGCTCTTCTGCTTTTAATTCTACTTCTGCAGTACGCTCTTTAACCTGCCGCTCCAGTTGTTCGCGCTGTCTTTTTATTGCGTTTATCCTGTTGCGATAGTAGGCATACGCGCTGCCTATTACCAGTAATATGGTTAGCCCGATAAACCACCATGTTAACCAAAATGGGGGTTTTACATCAATAGTTACCGATGCGCCTTCTTCGTTCCAAACACCATCATTGTTAGAAGCTTTTACGCGGAAAGTATAAGTGCCGGGGTCAAGGTTGGTATAGCTGGCTTTTCGGGTATTATCTGCAGGTACCCAATCTTTATCAAAACCTTCAAGTTTATAAGCATACTGGTTGTTTTCGGATGTTACATAGTTTAACGCCGCGAAATCGAATGATATGGACGATTGCGCATGCGATAACGATATCCTTTTGGTTACGCTGATATCATTGGTCAATGGCGATCCTTCGTTGCCCGGTATAGCCGTTTTGTTGAATATTTCTAAGTTGGTGATGTAAACCGGCGGGATGAACCGGTTGTTCTTTATCTTTTCAGGATAAAAGGTGTTTAGCCCTTGTGTGCCGCCAAAAAACATTTCGCCATCGCGGGTCTGCATGTAGGCATTTGGCTCATACTCCAAACCCTGCAACCCATCGTAAATATTGAACTTTTTGAACGATTGGTTTTCCGGGTTAAAACGTGTAATACCTTTATTTGTAGATATCCACAGCTTGCCAAATTTATCCTGCGTGATGCCTTTGATAAACTCGTTAGACAGGTTGGCCTTTGTAGTGTACAGGTTAAACTTATTCTCTTTAGTATCAAAAAGATATAAGCCTAACTGACCCACCCAAAGGCGGCCTTTGCTGTCGTTAAATATCACCCTGACATCGGGGCTGGTAGTTTCTTTATTAAAGTAATGAGAGAAGCGCTTCGTTTTTAAATTATAAGCGTTCAAGCCACCATCATCGGTGCCAAACCAAACGTTACCTGCATTATCTTCATTTATAGTAACGATATTATTGCCGGATATGGAAGTTACCCCATCCGGATCTTTTATCACACGCTTAAATTTGCGGGTTTTGCCATCCAATAAATTTAAGCCCGCGTAATAAGTACCTATCCACAAATTGCCCTGCGAGTCTTCAAAACTTTTTTGCCCGAAATTTGAGCTAATAGAATTTGGATCGTGCTTATCATGCTTAAAGTGGGTAAATGTACCGTTCCCGGGGTCGAAGAGGTTTAAGCCACCGCCAAAAGTGCTTACCCAAATATTATTATGATGATCCTCATAAATATCCATTACTGCATTCGAACTGATAGACCTTGGATTTTTAGGATCGTAAGTATATCGTTTAAAAGTATTTTGGCTTTTGTTGAACAGGTTCATCCCACCGCCATCGGTACCCACCCATATATTACCCTTATGGTCCTGGCAAAAAGTTTTTACATCGCTATAGCTGATGGTATTGGCATTTGATTTTTCCTGGTAAAGGTTAAACAGGTTGGCGTGTGGCGCATATAAGTTAACACCGCCGCGATGTGTGCCTACCCATAAATTGCTTTGATTATCCTGGAATAGCGAGGTAATGGTAGTTTGCGATAAGCTCGATGAATTTTCCGGATCATTTTGGTAATGAAAAAAAGAATTTGTTTTAGGGTCGAATAAATTTAAGCCGCCATTTGAGCAACCAATCCATATGCGATTGCTTTTATCCTGGATGATAGCTCTTACTACATCACTGCCCAAACTTGATGGCTGCAGGTCGTTATGGTTAAACGATTCGAACACTTTGTTCGCTATATTGAAACGCGATACGCCACTGTCTTTGGTGCCCAGCCAAAGATTGCCACTGTCATCTTCTTTTATAATGGTGAAGTTGTTGGCACCCTGGATGTTCATCTTATCGTTCAGGTTATTGAACTTTTTAAATGTTTTGGCCACAGGATCGAACAAGTTGAGGCCGTTTTGGGTACCTACCCATAATTTGCCTTTTTTATCCTGAAAAATGCAGTTTACCGAATCGGTGCTTATACTGTTCGGGTTATTGTTTTGGTGGCGAAAATGGCTAAACGTACCCGATTTGAAATTAAACAGGTTGAGCCCTTTTGTCCCTGTACTTACCCAAAGGTTTTTATTGCTATCCTCAAACACACAAGTGATTGCGTTTGAACTGATACTTTTGGCATTTGCTACCACATTCAAATACCTTACAAATGTGTTGGTATTTGAATTGAACCGGTTTAAGCCGTACCGTGTACCTACCCATAATTGGTGGTTATGATCTTCGGTTATACTGCGAATGGTATTGTTGCTGATGGTGGTGCTATCGGTTGGGTCGTTATAATACACCGTCATTTTTACCCCATCATACCTGTCCAGGCCATAGCGGGTTCCCAACCATATAAAGCCCCGCTGCCCCTGGTATATGGCATCCACATCACTGTGTGATAAGCCTTGCTCGGTAGTTATGCGCTTAAATTTAAAATCGGGTGCCTGGCATATCGCTGCTGCGGGCAGTAACCAAAGCAAGCAAATAATTACCACCCGGTTTTTGCAGCCGGCTGGTAAGCGCATAATGTTTTGAAGCATATACTCAATACTATAAGTGATGTTACAAGGCAGGTTGGTTATACAAATTAAGCCGGTAATTTTATGGTAAACACAGCGCCCGGATTATTCTCAACCGAAATTTCGCCCCCATGTGCAACTACAAATTGTTTTACAATGGCCAGGCCCAAACCCGTACCACTGCTTTTTTGTTTGGTTACAAATGGCTCAAACAAGGTTTTCATAATTTCTGCGGGCACGCCCGGTCCATTGTCAGTTATCGTGATCAGCACATGATGCGCACCATCTTGCTTAGCTGTAATATCAATATAGGCGCCACGCGTTTTAAAATCGTTCAGCACATCAACAGCATTGTTTACAATATTGCAGATAGCCCTGCGCAGTTTACTTTCATCGCCTAAGGCTACCATTTTTTCAGGTACGTTCTTATGTATCGCGATGTTTTGGATACCCTCGTGCGATTCGGTTTGCGCTATTGCTTCATCAACGATTTTTTGAACGCTTACCGGGTATTTTTTAACCGGCGTTTGGTTAATAAAGTCTAAAAAGTCGTCAAATATTTCTGATGCTTGCTCGGCCGATTGGTCTATCATATCCAACAGATCGCTGCTCTGTCCGTCATCACGCATCAGGCTGGTAATTAATTTTATATTTTTAATAGGCGAGCGCAGGTCGTGCATTACCATACCTACAGCATTACCCACAGCTGATAGTTTTTCTTTTTGCAACAAACGCTCATTCAGTTCTGCATTGCGGATAGCCTGGGCCGCGTTTTGTACAAAAAGCTTAAGCAGGTACATTTTTTCAACTTTTAGCCTTTCCTGCTTTTTCAGTACAGCAAAAACTGAGTAATGATCCAAACGTGCCATCACAAGCTCATCTATTTGTACTACTTCATCTTTGGCTATCTTGATATCTTTTACACGGGCAATCAACTCATCGAGGTTAATCTTTTCTTCCATCGCACCGATAGACAGGATCTTCTCGTAACTCATATCATCGTGCAATTTGCCTATCAAGGCCATATCGGTATCCACAGAGCTTGCCAGTTGATCCAGTATGTTTTTTAATAGCGATGTTAGCTGTGGCCTGTTCAGCCCGATAGATGAAATAGATTCCATCAGCACTTCCAGGTTACGCAGTTTGTTATAATCGGTAACGGCTTTTGTTGCCAGTTGGATGATCTCTTCGCTGGCATAAGGTTTACAATGGTAGCCCACATTTTGCCCGGCCTGTTCAACAATTTCGTCAATTGATTTATCACTGTAGGCAGTTATAAAAATGATCTCGGCTTTACTATCATATTTTCTTATTTCGATGGCGGTTTCAAGGCCGCTCCAGCCAGGCATGCGCATGTCCAAAAATATTACAGCGTATGGGGTGCCCGCTGCCAATGCTTCTCTGATGCGTTTAACACCTTCCATCCCGTTCGATGCTTTATCAACCGTAAATGCCGGTATGTTGCTGATACGTGGGGCTAGTATAGGCGATGGCCCATCAAAAAGTAAGCTGGCCGCGTTACTTACATCTAAGCTTTCGGAAGATTGTTTACGGGGAATAAGGATATCTTCGATGTTATCTCTAACCATTTCTTCATCATCGATAACCAATACAGCAGTATTTGCTTCGTTCATCATTAAATTAAAAGGTGTACTTTAGGTTTATAAAAGAGTAGCTAAATATAGATAGTTTATTTCTTAATATGCAAGTGTTTACGTTGTAAAAGAATTTATGTTTCAATTTATTTTTTTGTGAATGATATTATTTATCAAATAGTTAAATTTGTGTTACCAAAGCCTCATTTATGAAAAAGATAGTTATTACCCTGGTATTGGTTATGTTATCAGGGGCAGCTTTTTGCCAAACCAAGCCAGATAAAAAAGCCAGGAAACGCGACACGATAAAAGTTTATGACAAGGCCGACCGTCAACTGCTTGTAATTAACTTTTTCAAGCTGTTTAAAGAAGAAACTAACGGAGACATAACCGCTTTATACCCGGTTAAGATAGGCTATTACACCATTGATAAAGACGGTAATTTTCCGGCCAATCGCTCACTTGATGGCGTAATGCTACGTGATATTAAAGGCAAAAACCTACTAATAGATACCGTTAAGGGTGTAGTTATTTATAAGGGGGTTTACAACTAAAAACTATTTTACATTTACAAAACTAATGCGTGGGTCGGTTTTGTAATTTACCTTTTTACCCAAAACCGTAACAACAGGTGTATTCCCGGAGTACGATCGTATCACCGCTTTTTTAAGCTGATGGTCGGTCCATTCAATATCTACCTCATAATTTCCACGTGCTCTTATTCCTAATATTTTACCGCTGCTCCAGGCTTTTGGCAAAGCAGGTAAAATATCAATATCGCCGGTATGGCTTTGCAGCAACATTTCGGCAAAACCGCCCGAGGGTGAATCATACAGACTTGGGAAATTTAATGCCAGCGCGGCTAAACATTTGTCGCCATCAAGTAACCTCGCCCACATGCCTGCCTTATCGGGATGATAGCCCCCACTTTTGCGTAACGCTAAAGATTTATGTGCCGCAGCCAATAATTCGGGTGTGTTTTTGTTGATCTGGCTTAATGGCCAAACCGATACAAGGTGCGATACATGGCGATGGTTGGGCTCCCACTCTTTTATACCATCGGTAAAATCAAAGCTAAACTCATTTAGCTGCCCCTGTGTGCCAATTTTATAAGGTAATAATTTAGGTAAACTGTTTTTAAGCTTTGCGCGGAAACCTGTATCAATACCTAAAACCTCACTCTCTTGTATGCAATGCTGAAATAGCTCGCGGATAAAAGTCATATCCATTGTTGAGCCTTCGCTCACGGCTACCCTGTTTCCTTTCTCATCAAAAAAGTGATTCTCCGGCGATGTAGATGGCGAGGTAACCAGGTAGCCATCTTTATTGGTAACCATCAGATCAAGCGCGAACTCGGCTGCGCCTTTCATAATAGGGTAGGCGGTTGTACGCAGGTAGTTTTTATCAAGGCTAAAGGCATAACGCTCATATACGGTTTGGGTAAGCCAAAAGCCACCCGTTGGCCAGTCTGCCCAGCAAGGGTCGCCCAGGGCCATCTCTGTCATGGCCCAAACATCAGAGTTGTGGTGTGTAACCCAACCGTGAAAGCCATAATCAACTTTTGCAGTTACCGCGCCATGAACAGCAAGATCGCCAATATATTTAATTAAAGGCTCCGTTGTTTCGCCAATATTGGCGGGCTCGGCAATAGAGTAAAACTTTTCAGGGTTTTCATTCAATGTATAATTAGATGAATAATGCGGGGATACATCTTTATTCCAGATGCCTTGCTCGTTTCGAGGGGCGCCACCACCCGGCCTTGAACAAGCGATCAACTCATAACGGGCGTATTGATAAGCCAGCACATTTTTGTTCGGTTTCTCGGCATTTATATCAACCCATAGCCTGCGGAACAAAGCACGATGATCTTTTACATGGGCATCTGCCAACTGTTGATAGCTTTTAGCGGCAGCTTTTGCTATATAACTTTTTACTAAAGCCTTATAGTCTTTACCCTGTGTTACCGGGTCTTTATCAAAACCATTAAAACTCGTGGCCGAAGATAATATAAGTATTGCGGTATCAGCATTGGCAATACTAAGTCCATCGCCTTTGCCGGTTACTTTACCACCCATGGTTTTAATATTTAAACGCGACTCAAATCTCATTCCTTTATTATCTTCCCAAATCGCCGAGCCTGCTTTGGGCGCATCAAAGGCAGGAGCATACCCATTAACTACAATGGTGTTCCCATCAACCAGTACTTTACCTTTTAGCGGGCTATCCATCCCGGCGCTGAAGTTTACAGCACTTTTGGTATCGCCATAAACGCGTATTATAATCACCTGGTCGGGATAGCTGGCAAATACCTCACGAGTATAATTAACACTGCCAATTTTGTATTTAACCGTTATCATGGCGCGGTCCATATCCAATTCTCTACTGTAATTGGTATAGGTTACGCTGTTATCAAAATCAAGTTTAATGTTCCCCAACGGCTCATAGCAGGCGCTGTTTTTAACTTCCATAAAACGCACCAACGAGTCTGCTTTTTTATAAAGCTTTGCAGCTAATGCCTGCCTAACCTGTGCCAGTATTTTTGGACCTTCGGGGTTGGTTTTATTAACAGGCCCACCCGACCATAAGGTAACTTCGTTTAAATTCAACAACTCCTGGCTTACATTACCGTAAATTTTTGCACCTAATCGCCCGTTGCCTATGGGTAGTGCAGCGCCAAAGTTGTTAAGGTCAGTTGGTTCGGTATAGGTTAACTTTAATGATTCCCAATCGCCCGGTTTTTGTTTTGTTTGGCTTATAGCTGTTTGGGATGACGCGATGCTTATAAAAATGCAAAACAAAAATTGCAATGAATGTTTAATGTACAAAGGCGTTTCGAAATGCATTTTTTCCAGGGATTGAGGATGTAACAATTGGTAATTACATCTCAAATGTAATTAACTGATAAGCCCATGCCATCCTGTTCTTACCTGAACTTTCCCCACCACTTATTTATATACCCTTTGCCGTTAAACGTATAAGTTTCGCCGGGTGCGGGTAAAAGCAGGTCGATATGTTTTTCGTTGGCGCATTCAATAACCCGCTCTGCAGGTTGTGTCCATGCATGGAAAGCTAAATTGAAGGTTCCCCAGTGTATGGGCATCATTACTGTGCCTTTAAGCATCAGTTGCGCATCGGTAGCGTAATCGGGGCCCATGTGTATATCACGCCATAACTCATCAGATGCGCCTATTTCTAACATGGTAATATCAAAGGGGCCAAGCCTTTCGCCTATCTCTGTAAACAAAGGGTGTATGCCCGAGTCGGCACCATAATAAACATTATGTACCGGCCCTTTAATGGCGTATGATGCCCAGAGGGTTTGGTTGCGGTTAAACATGCTCCGGCCCGAAAAATGCCTTGCCGGGGCCGCAGTTATTTTAAAGCCATCGCCCAGGTCAACCGTTTGCCACCAATCCATTTCCGTGATTTGTGTTTTGGGGATACCCCACTTCTGCAATATGGCTCCTACACCAAGTGAGGTGTATATATGTGTTCCTTTTTTTGCTAAGGCGATGATGGTTTTATCATCCAAATGATCATAATGGTCATGCGATATAATAATGGCATCCAGCTTTGGCATTTCATCAACACTCACCGGGGTAGGAAAGAAACGCTTGGGCCCCGCAAATTGAAAAGGAGATGCCCGCCTGAAAACCGGGTCGGTTAAAAAACGTTTGCCATCAATTTCAATAATCAGGCCTGAATGCCCTAACCAGGTAATGCGTAAAATATCTTTCGGCAGGTTGTTCAGCTTTTCAAAATCAACGTGGAAAGGGCCGGGAGTTTTTGCGGGTTTTGTATTGGGATGTTTCTTTAATACTTCGGCCAGCATTTTACCCATATTGCCATCCCCACCCATTTTTGTAGGTATGGGGTTAATGTAAACTTTCCCGTCGAAATTTGATGCCATATATTAAGCTATTGTTGCGATACTGTAATGATAATCACATATCGGTTTCCTAAAGTCACAGAAAAGTATTTATTGCATTTAGGCAAACTGTAGTGCTAAAATAAGTGTTAAAATTGGGCATATATAAATTCAACATGTCACATTTATTCAGCCCGATAACCATACGTAATATTGAATTAAGGAACCGCATAGCTGTATCGCCTATGTGCGAATATTCCAGTACTGATGGTTTTGCCAACGAATGGCACCATGTACACCTGGGTAGTTTTGCTGTAGGTGGTGCCGGCCTTGTTATTACAGAAGCAACTGCCGTATCGCCCGAAGGCAGGATAAGCCCATCAGACCTTGGTATATGGAAAGACGAGCATATTGATGAGCTATTACGCATCAATACCTTTATCCATCAGCAAGGCGCAGTTGCCGGGGTTCAACTGGCACATGCGGGCCGCAAAGCCAGCCATGCCGAGCCATGGAACGGCGGCACGCAAATACCTGTAGCCACAGGCGGGTGGGAAACTGTAGCGCCAAGCCCCATTCCGTTTAAAGAAGGCACCGAAAAGCCTGTTGAGTTGGATCAAGCGGGTATTAGCAAAATCATCGAAGATTTTAAACAGTCTACTTACCGTGCTATAAAAGCAGGTTTTAAAGTGATCGAATTACATGCCGCGCATGGTTACCTGGTACACCAGTTCCTGTCGCCTTTAAGTAACCATCGTGCCGATGAGTACGGCGGTTCTTTCGAGAATCGTATCCGTTTATTGCTCGAAATTACTGATGCTGTTCGTGCTGCATGGCCGGCGGAAAACCCGCTGTTTGTACGCATATCTGCAACGGATTATACTACAGGTGGCTGGGATGTGGAGCAATCAACACAATTGGCCGCTATTTTAAAAGAACGTGGTGTTGACCTCATCGATTGCTCATCTGGCGGTAATGTTATGGCTAAGATTCCGGTAGGGCCGGGGTACCAGGTGCAATTTGCCGAAAGCATCCGTAAAGATACAGGTATATTAACCGGGGCAGTTGGTATGATAACCGAGCCTAAACAAGCCGATGATATCATCCAAAACGGACAAGCTGATGTTGTTTTGCTTGCCCGTGAAATGCTGCGCGACCCACATTTCCCATTGCGTGCGGCACATGCTTTAGGCTTTGATATTAAATGGCCGCAGCAATACGAAAGAGCTAAATGGTAAGCAACATCAAACAAATTTTATATAATATTGTAATTCATTAATCAAAAATCATCGCAATTATGAAACGTACTGCAAAAGCCCATTGGACCGGCACCTTAAAAGACGGAGAAGGAACTATTACTACCCAAAGCACCGTATTGAACAACACGCAATACTCATTTAAAACCCGCTTTGCCGATGGTATTGGCACAAACCCCGAAGAACTGATAGCTGCCGCTCATGCAGGCTGTTTTACAATGGCTGTTGGCGCCGCGCTTACACAAGCTGGTTTTACCCCCGGCGATTTGGATACCGAAGCTGTTTTAGATCTGGATATGGCAGCATTAAGTATCACTGCAATACATCTTGAACTAAAAGCATCAGCCATTGAAGGTGTTTCTGCTGATCAGTTCCAGCAAATTGCCGAAGGTGCAAAATCAGGCTGTATCATATCAAAAGCATTGAATGTACCTATTACCATGACTGCCACTTACGCCGGATAATAACCGTTCTGTCATATTAAATAGCGATAGGGTTTGATATCCTTATCGCTATTTTTTTATGCTGCCTTTTGAATTATATTTGACAGCAATGTCAATTTTTAACCAGCTTATGATAGGCTCCGGTGTTTGCTGGACCATAACCTACCTGCTTATTATGCGCCGCGGCGTGCTCGATCTTACCTACGGTATGCCTGCAGCAGCATTGTTCGCTAATTTGAGCTGGGAGATCATCTATTCTTTTGTTTACCCGCATACCATGCCGCAGCTTGCTGTTGACAGGATATGGCTGGCTTTTGATCTTTTGCTGTTATTGCAATTTTTGCGGTTTGGCCCGGCTGTACGTAAAACCCGGATCAACCTGTTGTTTTACCTCGAGTTTTTGCTCAGCTTTGCTATAACGTTTGTATTGCTATTATTGGTAAACCATGCTTTTAATGATGCCAACGGCGCCTATATCGCTTTTGGACAAAATTTCATGATGTCTGTACTTTTTATTACCATGCTGCGCGACCGCAAATCTGCCAGCGGGCAAAGCATTTATATCGCCCTGTTTAAGCTCGCAGGTACATTGCTTGCTTCGGTAGCATTTTATACCCAAACTAAAACATATAGTCAATCACCACTTTTGCAGTTCTTGTTTGCAGCTATTTTGGTGTATGATATTATCTACACCTTTATGCTTTCAGCCCAGCTTAAGCGCCAGCGTATAAAAGTGTTCAGGCGGTTTTAACTGCTATATTTTTTTATTTTAAAAAGTCACTTTTTCAAAAACCGTAGTTTTAAAAATTACGTACATGCGGGTGAATTGTTACGGCCCCTGATTACATATTTACTATTAAATAATTTGTAATCAATAATTTATATGCAGTTTGCCTTTTCCCATTTATGATATTATACAACTACCGTAACAAAGAACGCACCGTATTTTTATTTGTTGCTACGGCTGCTTTTGTCATATTTTTAGGACTATTGGCAATACTTGGCTGGTATTTAAAGGAGGAGCGCCTGCAAAGCATACTTCCCAATTATGTAGCCATGAAATTTAACACAGCACTGTGTTTTATTCTTTCGGGTATATCGTTTATTCTGCTGATTAAATATCAGAGTAAAGTCGTAAAGCGCATATTTTATCTATTCATCTTTATTGTAGGTGCAATAGCGCTGCTAACATTAGCAGAGTATGTTTTCCACTGGTCGGCCGGTATTGATCAACTGTTTATTACCGATTCTAACTCTTATGATATCAGGGTTCCGTACCCAGGCAGAATGGCCATATCTACTGCCATATGTTTTATCATTTGGGCCTTTAGTTTTTGGGCCATCGATTCAGAAAATATTATCCGCAAAGCTGTAGCGCAATACCTGCTGCATTTGGTAGCCCTTATCTCTTTTATAGCCATTATGGCTTATTTGCTAAAAGTACCTTTCTCTGCCGATTTCAGTTTCTTCTCGGCAATGGCCATTAATACATCTGTGGCTTTTTTAACGCTTTCTATTGTGGCATCAACGGTTAATCCACACTTAGGCCTTACCCGTTTATTTACCGGTACGGGCATAGGTAATGTGGTTGCACGCAAATTTTATCCCCGGTTAATGGGCATGGTATTTTTGGTAGGGTATGTTGGCATTGTACTGCATCACAAGGGTGTTATCATTTTTGAATTTAGCATCGTGATTTTTGCGGTACTGTTTTTGCTCATTAGTTTGTTCCTGATTAGAGACACGCTGATAGAAATGAACGAGTTAGATAAAAAACGCAGCGATGCCGAATACCAGATGCAATTGCTGAACCGCGAACTCGAAGACAAGGTTTTGGAGCGTACAGCACAATTGCAGCTAAGTAGCGATAGGTTTCAAAAAATATTTAATACTAACCCAACCGGCATTACACTAAGCAAGCTGGCTACCGGCGAGTATGTTGATGCAAACCCCGCCATATTGGATATTTTAGGTTATAAGCGTGATGAACTGATAGGCCATCTGTCATCAGAGCTTGAAATTATTTCAGTAGATTACCGCCAGCAAATGGTTGGCCTTTTAACAAGGCAGGGCTTTATCAAGAATGAAGATGTGTTGTTGAATGGAAAGAACGGTATACCGAAACATTGTATACTATCAGCCGAGATCATAGAGAACGATGGTGAGAAATACATGATGTCTTTTGTATATGACATTACCGACCGTAAACTCGCCGAAAATAAATTGAAGGAAACCAAGAAGGAACTCGAAATTTTAACGGATAAATTAACCGGCCAAAACAGGCAGCTGCTCAATTTTGCACACATCATATCGCATAACCTGCGGTCGCCGGTAAGTAACCTGAACCTGTTGGTGCACCTGTATAAGGAAAGCGTTGACGATGCCGACAGGCAGGAACTTTGGGGTAATTTTGAAACCGTTACCCAGCACCTCAATGTTACGCTCGACGAACTCTTGGAAACCTTAAAGATCCAGGAAGATACTGCCAAGGAGCGCGAAAACCTGGATTTTGAAAAAACGTTCAGAGGCATCAGAGAAATATTGGTTGGCCAGATCATAGAAAGTAAAGCTGTTATAAAGGCTGATTTTTCGAAAGCTACACATGTAATGTATCCTAAAATATACCTGGAAAGCATTATGCTTAACCTCATATCAAATTCCATTAAATACCGCTCGCCACACCGTATACCCGAAATCACTATTGTAACCGGTAATAACAATGGCGAGATAAGCCTGAGTATACAGGATAACGGCTTGGGTATTGATTTGAACAGGCACGCTAAAAACCTTTTTGGGATGCGTAAAACATTCCACCGCCATGCCGAGGCTAAAGGGCTGGGGCTGTTTATTACCAAAACTCAAATAGAAGCTATGGGAGGTGAAATATCCGCCGAAAGCGAAGTAGATAAGGGGACAAAATTTACAGTGATATTTAATAAGATAACAGGATGAGCAAGCCATTTATTTTATGTTTTATTGATGATGATGAGGTTTATCAATATACGGTAACCCGGAGTTTAAGGAATACCGAACTTGCCAAAAAGATACTCATATTTAATGATGGTGAAGAGGCTATGGGTTTTTTGGTAGATAACATAGCTAATAACGAACACCTGCCCGATATTATATTCCTTGATATTAATATGCCCATTATGGATGGATGGCATTTTTTGGAAGAGTATGTAAAACTGAAACCAAGGTTAAGTAAGCAGATCATTATTTACATGATTACCACTTCTGTTGACCCTGTTGACAAGGAGCAGGCCGATCGCATCAGCGAAATATCTGATTATATTATTAAACCGATTACGCCCGACATGTTGAAAGGTTTGGTAGATAAATATACCCGAAGCCAAAAAGGATAGGAACAAAAAAAGGCTCGTGAAATCAATTCACGGGCCTTTAATATGATTAACGAAGTTCTCTGTTTAAGCTAACAACTTACCCCAACTCACCAGCTCACCAATAATTTTCTCCAATTGGTCAGCCGGAACGCGTTCCTGCTCCATGCTGTCGCGATGGCGTATGGTTACGGTATTATCTTCTAAACTTTGGTGGTCAACTGTGATACAAATTGGGGTGCCAATGGCATCCTGGCGGCGGTAGCGCTTGCCTATGGCGTCTTTCTCTTCATATTGTACGGCAAAATCTAATTTTAGGCGGTCCATTATTTCGCGAGCTTTTTCAGGCAAACCATCTTTCTTGGTCAGTGGGAAAATAGCTGCTTTTACGGGAGCCAACGCCGGCGGGAAACGTAATACCACTCGGCTGTCCTGGCGCTCTTCTGTGCTCAGGTCTTCCTCTTCGTAAGCGTTGATCATGGTAAGCAAGAACATCCTGTCCAAACCTATCGAAGTTTCGATAACGAATGGTATATAGTTGCCATAAGGCTTGCCGTCCTCGCCCAGTTCAGGGTCAAAGTATTGCATTTTTTTACCCGAGAATTTCTGGTGCTGACTAAGGTCAAAATCAGTACGGCTATGAATACCTTCTACCTCTTTAAAGCCAAACGGGAAATCATATTCAATATCAACCGCGGCGTTGGCATAATGCGCTAATTTGGTATGATCGTGGTAACGGTATTTTTCGGCCGAAGTACCTAAGCCTAAATGCCATTTTAAGCGGGCTTGTTTCCAGTAATCGTACCATATCATCTCGGTGCCGGGGCGAACGAAAAATTGCATTTCCATCTGCTCAAACTCGCGCATGCGGATGATGAACTGGCGGGCTATCACCTCGTTGCGGAAAGCCTTGCCAATTTGCGCTATCCCGAAAGGGATTTTCATCCTGCCCGATTTTTGCACGTTTAAAAAGTTAACGAATATGCCTTGCGCGGTTTCGGGGCGCAGGTATATTTCACTGCTCTCTTCGGCCATAGCGCCCATTTGGGTGCTAAACATCAGGTTAAACTGGCGCACATCGGTCCAGTTAGCAGTTTTTGATATCGGGCAAACTATCCTGGCATCAATAATGATCTCTTTCAGGCGTTGCAGATCTTCGGCTTTTAAAGCGGCATCCATATCCGTCTGTAAAACCTCGGCCTCATCTGTTTTGCCTTCGGCATCTAAAGCGGCAATCTTGTCTTCTATCAACTGATCGGCACGGTAACGCTTTTGTGAGTCCTTATTATCTATCATCGGGTCGGCAAAACCATCAACGTGACCGCTTGCTTTCCAAATTTTTGGGTGCATAAATATTGCCGAGTCGATACCCACAATATTTTCGTGCATTTGCACCATGCTTTTCCACCAATAGGTTTTAATGTTGTTTTTCAGCTCGGCACCATTCTGACCGTAGTCATACACTGCGCTCAAACCATCATATATCTCGCTCGAAGGGAATACAAAACCATATTCCTTAGCGTGCGACACTACATTTTTAAATACTTCGTCGGTAATTTTACTCATAACAGGGCAAAGATAGTTTTTTGATGGAAAATGTGAGATGTAAAATGGAAGATGTGTTTTTATATGTTGAAAACCTGCATGTTGGACGGCGGCACCTACGGAGCCGGGTTTAATTCGTTCATAATTCTACAAACAGGTAACCCCTACGGGGTATAAAAAGGCAAATAAGAATGTATGAAAATGCATATCGAGCCAACAATATAACCATCATGCGCGACTGCCCCGGCGAGGCTACCTGTTTATAGCAAAATAGATATAAAGATTTTTTTGCTCCGTAGGTGCAACCCAATATCAAACATTTTCTGCCTGTTATATAACTTCTGCTAAATTTGCGTTCAATTACATCACATGAGTATTAGCGTCCAATCCCTCACCAAACTCTACGGCAAACAAAAAGCCATTGATGCCATTACCTTCAGCACTCAGCCAGGTAAGGTAACGGGCTTTTTGGGTCCGAATGGAGCAGGTAAATCCACCACTATGAAGATACTTACCGGCTTTATCCCCCAAACAACAGGCTCGGCAACGGTTTGCGGGTTTGATGTGGTGAGCCAATCGCAGGAGGTAAGGCGCAACGTAGGCTACCTGCCCGAAACCAATCCGCAGTATTTGGAAATGTATGTAAAGGAGTCGCTGGCTTTTATTGCCGATGTGCATCAGATACACAACCCGGCAAAACGCATTGCCGAAGTGATAGAACAAACCGGCCTCGGCCCGGAGCATCATAAAAAAATAGGCCAGCTATCAAAAGGGTACCGTCAGCGCGTGGGTTTGGCGCAAGCTATCATTCACGATCCAAAAGTGCTGATACTGGATGAACCTACTTCGGGCCTCGACCCTAATCAATTGGTAGGTATTCGCCAGCTCATCCGCGAATTGGGCCAAACTAAAACCATCATACTGAGCACCCACATTATGCAGGAAGTTGATGCTGTTTGCGATGATGTGATCATCATTAACCAGGGTAAAATAGTAGCAAGCGATTCGCTGCACGGTATTAAAGAGCAATATAAAGGTAAAAGCATTGAGCAGATATTTATTGGCTTAACTTCAGGCCTGGCATAATTTTACTGTTAATAACCTAATTTCATCTCCCCCTCATCTTTTGGATGGATTTTTGATTTACATGATCAAATTAAACATCATGAAAAAGATATCTATACTCATTATAGCATTTTGCATTAGCTTATCCGCTGCAAAAGCACAATTACAGGTACCTGCATATTATGGCGATTCGTACAGTATAGGCGCCGATGTGAGCAACGTAATGGGCGAAGCCACGGTAAAATACAAAGTAGGTGTTGGCGTGGCCCTGAAGCGCGAATTTCACATGACCACGCAGTTTAATTTAACCGCATCGGTAGGGGTGCAAGCCTTTATCCCCAATAGTACTTATGCTTATTATTTAAAGTATAATGGTATGCCCAATAACCCTTATGTAGTGCTCCCCTTAAAGGTAGGAGGCAGGTATTACATTGCCGATACCTGGTATGCCGAAGCAGCCGGTGGTGCAGTTGTGTACACTTCTGACTACAGGGACCCTGCTATTACTGTTGGCGGCGGCACAGGTTTTTCTATCCCGACCGAAAATAACCGCGCTTTTGATATTGGTGTAAGGTTTGAAAACTGGTACCGTAAAGATATTCCGGGGCAATTTAATATTGGCCAAACACTCACTGTAAGGCTTGCTTATAAGTTTGGACTTTGAAACGAGTGGCTTTACAGTGGGGATAGCGGTTTTTAATTAGCACATTATTAACTGCTGTTAATTCATTTTTACCATCGCCAATAATATTGTAATTTCGGCGTTAATTAGGCAATTTTCCGCACGTGCTAACTATCCTTAAAAAAGAAATAACAGCGTATTTAAGCTCTATGGTGGCCTATATCACCATTGGTGTTTTTCTGTTAGTAATGGGCCTGTTTTTATGGGTTTTCCCGGATTCAAGTATTCTTGATTATGGTTATTCAGGCTTAGATAGCCTGTTCAGTACCGCGCCTTACCTGTTTATGTTCCTCATACCGGCCGTTACCATGCGCTCATTAGCAGAGGAACGTAAAGAAGGTACATTCGAGCTACTAGCTACACGCCCCCTTACCGACTGGCAAATTATCGCAGGTAAATATTTAGCCTGCCTGCTCATTGTGCTATTTGCGCTGGCACCTACATTAATTTATTACTATACTGTTTATACACTGGGTAACCCTGTTGGTAATATTGATACAGGCGCGGTTATAGGCTCGTACATTGGCTTATTTTTACTGGGTAGCTCATTTACCGCTATCGGGATATTTGCTTCGTCTATCACCAATAACCAGATCATCGCTTTTACGGTGGCGGTGTTCCTTTCGTTTTTCGCTTTCAGCGGGTTCGATTCATTAAGTGGCTTGTTATCACTACAAAATTACGCCCTGCAGGATTTTGGCATCAATGAGCATTATCAATCAATAAGCCGTGGCGTGTTAGATACCCGCGACCTTATTTATTTCCTCAGCTTTATTGCCGTATTCCTAACCATCACTAAAACGATATTGGGAGGCCGGAAATGGTAAGATCGCGAAAGAAAAAAGACTTATTAACCCTGGCCGGGATTGTTGCGGCTTTGGTAATCATTAATTTTTTATCGGGTTACGTTTTTACCCGGTTTGATTTTACCAAAGAGAAGCGTTTTACCCTCTCGCCGGTAAGTAAACTATTGCTTGATGGCCTGCCGCAGGAGGTTAAAGTAACCATATACCTCGAGGGTTCAGATCTGCCGCCAGGCTTTAAACGCCTGCAGCGCACCACCCGCGATATGTTAGTCGACCTGCAGGCCTACTCGCATGGCGGAAAGATTCAATACGAGTTTATAAATCCCTTGGCGGGGATAGCCGAACAACAGCAGAATGATGTAATTAAAGAACTGCAGGGGCGGGGTGTTGATATCACTAACCTGAGTGTAAAAACAGATAACGGCTTAACGCAAAAGATTATCTTCCCATCGGCCATGGTATCCTGTAACGGGCGCGAGATCCCTGTAAAGCTATTGCAAAGCAGGGTAGGCCTTTCATCAGAAGAAGTGCTGAACAACTCTATCCAGAACCTGGAATATGCTTTAGTGTCGGCAATTAAAAAAGTGAGTGCCGATGGTAAGCCCGAAATTGGTTTTACCGAAGGTCACCATGAATTGACCGATCTGCAGATAAATGATGCCATGCGATCATTAGCCGATGGTTTTTTGGTAGGGCGGGTTGATTTGAAAACTATTTCGATGGAGGCCTTGCAAAAAGTAAAATTGCTTGTTGTGCCCAAGCCTGATCAGCCCTTCACAGAGCCGGAAAAGTTTAAGATCGATCAATACCTGATGCGTGGTGGAAAGATATTGTGGAGCATTGACCAGGTTAGCGCCGAATTGGATAGTTTAAAAGGCCGTGGCGGCGAGCAACTGGCCTTTAACAAGCAGCTTAACCTTGACGATCAGTTATTTACTTACGGCATCCGCATAAACTATGATATGATTGCCGATATGAGTTGCGTTCAGATTCCCGTAAGTACCGGCAAGGTAGCAGGCGAGGCGCAGATGCAAATGGTGCCGTGGTTGTTTTACCCGGTTTTTATGCCGCTATCCAAACACCCGGTAGTAAAAAACCTGGAAGGCATACGCAGTGAGTTTGCCAATACCATAGATACGTTGGCTACAAAAGGCACAAAGAAAACAGTGCTGCTTAGTTCATCGCCCTATAATCGTAAACTGAGCGCCCCACATTTACTGTCGTTACAAATGCTGGAAGAAGTACCCGACCCAAAAACTTTCCAAAGCGCGCCTAAAATGGTAGGTGTATTATTGGAAGGGAATTTCAGATCGGCATTTGAAAATAGGCCCGTGCCTGATGGCATAACCCAAAAGGTTGACATTGTGCCACAAAGTATTCCTACAAAAATGATGGTATTTAGCGACGGCGACTTGTTTAAAAATCAGGTAGCAAGCGATGGTTCTCCATTCCCGTTAGGGTATGACAGGTATACCCAACAGACCTATGGCAATAAAAACCTGCTGCTCAACATAGCCGACTATATGACCGACGATACCGGCCTGATAGCGTTGCGCACCAAAGAAGTACAGCTGCGTTTGCTCGACCGCACACGTATCCGCAGCGAAAAATTGTATTGGCAATTAATAAATAATGTAATTCCCATTGCTTTAGTGTTAATATTTGCTATTTTTCAACATTATATGCGCAAACGAAAGTATGCCCGCTAATTTTTATATTTTTGATTGAATAATTACTGAATAGAGATATGAGATTTATAGTTTCGACATCAACATTGCTAAAGCAATTACAGGCAGTTAGCGGCGCGTTAAGCAGCAGCACCGTATTGCCTATACTCGAAAACTTTTTGTTCGAAATTAAAGATGGTAATCTGACCATTTCGGCAACCGATTTGCAAACCAGCATGACTACCTCTTTAACCGTTGAGGCTAAAGAGAATGGCCGTGTAGCCATTCCATCGCGTATATTACTGGATACCTTAAAATCGTTACCTGAGCAACCTATCGCCTTTTCGGTTGATGATAAGACATTCGCTATCGAAATTAACGCCGGCGACGGTAAATACAAACTAAGTGGCGAGAATGGAGATGATTTCCCTAAGATACCCGTTGTTGATAATGCTTCGCAGGTAAACTTACCTGCCTCTGTATTATCAGAAGCCATTAATAAAACCATTTTCGCGGTAAGCAATGATGAACTGCGCCCAGCCATGACGGGGGTTTATTCCCAACTATCAACCTCATCCATTACCTTTGTGGCAACAGATGCGCACAAATTGGTAAGGTATCGCCGAACGGACGTTAAAGCAGCGGGCACAACATCTTTCATTTTGCCTAAAAAGGCTTTGAACTTGCTAAAATCGTCTTTACCATCTGATGATGTGAATGTAGCTATCGAATACAACAGCACCAGCGCGTTCTTTAAATTTGGTAACATTAACCTGGTTTGCCGTTTAATTGACGAGCGTTACCCGGATTACGAAGCTGTTATACCGCAAACAAACCCTAATAAATTACTAATTGACCGCCAGGCATTTTTAGGCTCGTTAAGCCGTGTAGCTATTTACGCTAACAAAACCACCCACCAGGTAAGGTTAAAAATAAATGGCAGCGAGCTGAATATCTCATCAGAAGATATTGACTTTGCTAACGAAGCGCATGAGCGCCTAAGCTGCCAGTACGAAGGCGAGGATATGGAAATAGGCTTTAATGCCCGCTTCCTTATCGAAATGCTGAAAAACCTGAGCAGTGCCGAAGTATCTTTAGAAATGTCAACCCCTAACCGTGCCGGTTTATTATTGCCACAAGGCGGTGACGAGCATGAAGACGTATTAATGCTGGTGATGCCGGTAATGCTGAACAGCTACGCATAAGCTAAATTGAAATACTAAAAAAGCGATGGATGGCATTCATCGCTTTTTTTATGCATATATAAATCCTATGAAACAGAACGACGAAATCCGACAAGCAATTAACCTGCAAACAAAACAAACGTGGAGTAAGCCCGAATTGACCTTACTTTCTGTTAACCAGGATACGCTCGGTTTACTGAGCTCTGGAAACGACACCTATGCTTCACACAGTTGAGGCCTGCTAACTAAATCTTCTTAGCCAAACCCTGCTGCCCGAATTTCAGTAACTCGTTAGCTTTAATAAACCCTACAGTACCCAATACGGCTTTACCCTTCGGGTTAAAAATAATGAGGGTAGGATAAGCCTGCATTTGCCACTCTGCAGCCAGCTTGGGGCCAATACCTTTTTCCATATCCATACTCACGTTGATGAAGTTCTTGTTAAAAAACTCGGCTACCTTTTTGTCTTTAAATGTGGTTGCTTTAAGCATTTTGCATGGCCCACACCAGGTAGCATACGCGTCAACAAAAATATACTTATTCTCGGCGGCGGCTTTTTTCAGGGCGGTATTCCATGCATCTTCAATAAAATTTATCTGGTCGTTTTTTACTGCTGCCGTAGTTTGCGCCTTACCGTGAAATGGCAAAGTGAAAATCATAAAGGTGATCAGTAATGCTTTTACTATGTTTTTCATGTGGTTATAATTTTCTGCACAAGTTTATCGAATTATTAATGCTATTCCTATTAAACTAAGAAAGGCCCGGATATTCCGGAGCCTTTTTTAATTTACATTGGTGGCCTCTGTTCATGCTGTCTGCGCTGCTCTCCCTGCTGTTGCCTTTGCTGTTCCTGCTGCTGGCGTTGTTGTTGCGCCTGCTGTTGCCTTTGCTGTTCCTGCTGCTGGCGTTGTTGTTGCGCCTGCTGTTGCCTTTGTTGTTCCTGCTGCTGGCGTTGTTGTTGAGCCTGCTGTTGCCTTTGCTGCTCTTGCTGCTGGCGTTGTTGTTGTGCTTGCTGTTGCCTTTGCTGCTCCTGCTGCTGGCGTTGTTGTTGTGATTGCTGTTGCCTTTGTTGTTCTTGCTGCTGGCGTTGTTGTTGCGCTTGCTGTTGCCTTTGCTGCTCCTGCTGCTGGCGTTGTTGTTGCTCCTGCTGTTGCCTTTGCTGCTCCTGCTGGTTATTTTGTGGCTGTTGCTGATTAACGGGAGCTTGCCCGTTTTGCTGTTGACGCTGATCGCGCCCGCGGCCTTGCTGGTTATTTTGTGGCTGCCCTTGTTGTACAGGTTGTCTATCGTTGCGAATTTGCGGCTGTGTTGCCGGAGCATTATGGTTTTGCCCGTTGTTGTTATTGGCCGGGTTATGCCCGCGGTCGTTATTGTCATTACGCATAGCCGGACTAACCACCGTTGCATTACCCGGGCGGCCGTTATCGCGGTTAAACTTAACTACGTTTTGGTTTTGCGGGTTAGGGTTCCTTGCAGTTTGAGCCAGTCGTGTTGCATTATCATGATTTATGGTAGCACCATTATTTGCACGGTGAGCAATACCAGCATTGGGGTTAGCTTGCCTGTATGCGGCCCCGTCTACTACAGTAGCAGGGCGTGGCCTGTTTTCGTCTGTTTTATTATTACGTATAACAGTGGGGCGGTATATGTTAACTGTATTATTATTGATAACGGTACGGTGGGGGTCGGTGCCATTACCAATATTATAAACTCTTACCGGGTTACGCGATACTCTTTGGATATCCTGGTATCTTGGCCCGGCCACATACCTGGTATTATTATTAACGTAGGTGTTATTAATAATAGTTGTTTGGTTTATCACGGTAATTACGCGTGTGCGCGGTACATAATAACGGCTTATATACGGATCGCAGATGTAGGCTTGTGGTGCGCAAACCCAATAATCATTAGGCACACGGTAATTATTGCCAAATGAAATATCGATACTTATACCCGGTCCAAGCGGAGCCCATGCATAATAGCCCCCACCGCTGCGCCAGTTAACCCATGCCGGGCCCCATTCGTGGCCAGGTATCCATTCCCATCCGTAATAATCATCATACCTCCAGCGGCCATAGTGAAATGCAGCCCAGCCCCAGGGATAATCAGATACCCAGGTGTTTCCGTAGCGTGTAACTACCCAATGGCCTCTTGTTGCATAGGGTTTAAAGCCTTCATCAGCATCCGGTATCCAAACATCGCCATATTGGGGGTCTTCAACCCAGGTTCCGTAAGGCTGCAGGTCATCATAAAAAGTTTGGTAAGATACGCTTGCACTATACTGTGCATATGTTTTAGCAGGTTTTACGGCAAATAATGCAAATGCGGTAAAACATATTGTCAGTAATTTATTTTTAATATTCATGATCTTCTAACTAATTTAGAGGTATGACTGTTTTATTGCGGGCAGGTTTATTGCTCTTGTTTATCAAAATACAATAATCAGTTAATAATGTTTTAATCTTAGCCCGCCTTTTTAGTTTGGCTTTTACTCCTAAATAGTTAAATTAGCAGATTATCATTTTTCTGCTTGCAAATTTTGCAATTAATCAAGACATTTAAATAAATTATACTTTATTATGAGCACAGTGAACATTCCTCGCCTCGACCTGAACAACTACCTTAACGGGTCGGAAGCCGATCGTAAAAAATTTTCTGAAGATATTGGCAAAGCCTTTAATGAAACCGGCTTTATTACAGTTACTAACCATGGTTTAAGTAAACAACTTATGGATGAACTGTACGTGCAGGTAAAAGAAATTTTTGCTCAGCCCGAGGCGGTAAAATTAAAATATGAAGTACCCGAACTGGCCGGCCAACGTGGGTATACCAGTAAAGGGAAAGAAACCGCTAAAGGTTTTAAAGTACCCGATTTGAAAGAGTTTTGGCAAATTGGCCAAACCGTAACCGATGGCGACCCGGTAAAGGATGAATATCCGGAAAATCTATATGTGACCGAATTGCCTAAGTTTAACCAGATCACAACCGAGGTTTACCAAAAATTGGAAGCGGCAGGTAAATCGTTATTGCGCGCTATTGCCGTTTACCTGGAGCTGCCCGAAAACTATTTTGACGATAAGATACACAACGGCAACTCGATATTACGTGGTTTACATTACTTCCCGATAGAAGACCCGGATGCTTTGCCACCTGATGCGGTAAGGGCCGGTGCGCACGAAGATATTAACCTGATCACTTTGCTTATAGGCGCCAGCGCCGATGGCCTGGAAGTACTTACCCGCGAAGGCAAATGGTACCCGGTTACAGCGCAAGGCGAAGATGTTGTGGTTAACGTTGGCGATATGCTGCAACGTTTAACCAATAATAAATTAAAATCGACCACGCACCGTGTAGTTAACCCGCCGCGTGAACTGATGAAAAACTCACGTTACTCGGTGCCTTTCTTTTTACACCCGCGCTCTGATATGGACCTTACCTGTTTACCATCATGTATTGATGCAGAGCATCCAAAAGCTTATGATGATACCACAGCAGGCGAGTACCTGGATGAGCGCTTACGTGAGATAGGTTTGAAAAAATAGTTCTCTTAAGCAGTACACCATAACCCTAATGTCATTTCAAACCGGCTCATTGTTGGTGTGAAATGACATTTTTTGTTTAAAACATATTTTGTTAACCGGAGTTATATACCTACAACCTTAAATCAAAACATTATGAATGCTGATCACTATAATTACGCCAGCGTAACACAAGCGCTGGCCGATTTACAAGCCCGGGGTTATACCGACGAATTTGATTTTAAAGATGACCACTTGTTTTGCAATAGCAAGGGCGTTAGGTTTAACCCGCTCGAATTAAAGATAACCGAAGTTTACCGTTTTGAAGGTGCCAGCGATCCGGAAGACAGTTCGGTAGTATATGCTATTGAAAGCGCGGCAGGTTTACGCGGCGTATTAATTGATGCTTACGGCGTTTATGCCGATGAAAAGAAAACAGCCTTTATCAGCAGCCTTACAATAGCCGGTTAAAATAACTTTTCTATTAACTGATCAGCGCTGATGCCTTCTGCTTCGGCCTGGTAGCTGCGTACAATACGGTGGCGTAAAATAGGTTTGGCAACAGCCTGTACATCCTCAATATCCGGCGAGTACTTGCCGCTGATGATGGCATGGCATTTTGCTCCAAGCACCAAAAACTGCGATGCCCTTGGCCCTGCGCCCCAGCTTAATAAGCGGTTTACATCGGCTGTAGCCAGTTCAGTATTAGGGCGCGTTTTTGCAGCCAGTTTAACCGCGTATTCCAATACATGATCTGTAACGGGTATATTGTGTATCAATTGCTGAAACTCAACAATTTGTTTTGCAGTTAATATTTTGTTAATAACAGGCTTTTCGGCACCGGTGGTATTCTTCACCACCTGTATCTCTTCCTGTAAAGTAGGGTAGTTTAAAAATACGTTAAACATAAAACGATCCAGCTGGGCTTCGGGTAATGGGTACGTACCTTCCTGCTCAATAGGGTTTTGGGTAGCCAGTACAAAAAATGGTTGCTCTAATTTATGCGTTACACCCGCTGCCGTAACAGATTTTTCCTGCATGGCTTCTAATAGCGCAGCCTGGGTTTTTGGCGGTGTACGGTTTATCTCATCAGCCAAAATAATATTGGCAAATACGGGGCCTTTTACAAATTTGAAATTACGGTCTTCGCCTAATATTTCGGAGCCGATGATATCCGAAGGCATCAGATCGGGCGTAAACTGGATGCGATTAAATTTCAGATCCAATACACGTGCTACAGTTTGTACTAATAATGTTTTTGCAAGGCCGGGTACACCAACTAATAAGCAATGCCCGTTACTGAAAATAGATATCAAAACCGATTTTACTACATCATCCTGGCCGATAATTATTTTACCGATCTCGGTACGGATATCCAGGTAGGCTTTTTTCAGCGCATCAGCAGCTTCAACATCATTTTTGTATTGCATACTTATGTTAACTATTTTGATTGTGCGGCAGTTACTGCTGTGCCCCAGGTTTTAAGCTGTGTGCATTGCAGGTACTCAGGATCAATTTTTACGTAAGTGTCTTTTCTGCGCCTCTCAAACCACTCACTTACGCTTTTATTTATTTTATCCGAATAAGCCAGTTCTTTTAATTTTGGAAAATCCTGGGTAAGGTTTGCTTTATGCGCATCGGTTTTTGAGCGCAGGTATAGTATCTTATAAGTTTGTTGCCCTGCCTGCGATGTAAATATACCCGGTTTTGATACCTGGCCAACTTTCAATGTATCTACAACCAAAGCAATTTGAGGGTCAAGCTTATCTGTAGGGATAAATGTGGTACGGCTTTGCACATTATCAGCATTTAATATCATACCGCCGTTAAACTTGGTTTCTTTAGCATCCGAATAATAAGCAGCCGCTGCCGAAAAATCAACATTCTTATTCTTTTGGAATATGGTATAAATACTGTCTATCTTAACTTTTGCACGGTCAAGACTGGCTTGGGTAAGGTTTGGCCTAACCAAAATATGCCTGATGTGTACCTGCTCGCCGCGACGCTCAATAACCTGTAAAAAGTGAAAACCAAAGTCGGTTTCAAAAACGGGGGATACATCGCCGGCCTTTAATTTAAAAGCCATGGCCGAAAACTCTTTCACATAAGTAGAGCGGTCGCCAAAACCAAGATCGCCGCCATCAGGGGCCGAGCCCGGATCTTGCGAGTATAAACGTGCCAGATTACCAAAGTCTTCACCTTTTTTAACACGGTCAAGCAAACCTTGTGCTTTTTGCTTATAGTAGGCTTTTTCTTCGGCGCTAAGCGTTGGCGTTATCGAAATTTCGCCTACCTCAACTTCTTTATTATAAGTTGGTAAGCTATCTTTTGACATGGCTTCGTAGAATTTTTTAACATCGTAAGGCGTAACATTTACCTTCTCGGTTATTTTTTGGCGCATCTTTTCAGCCACCATTTGCTCACGTATCTCCGGGCGAATCTCATCTTTGTATTGAATAACCGAGCGGCCCAAAAACTGCTCCAAACGGTCTTGTCCACCGGCGCGCTGGGTCATGCCGCGCATACGGCGGTCAACCTCATTATCAACATCGCCATCGGTAACAGTAACGCTATCAATAACGGCTTGTTGTGCCAGTAATTTAGTGGTAAGCGCTTGTTGTGCTATAATACATTTGATGCCATCGTTAGGGGCATTGCCTTGTGCAAGGTATTGCGCGTATTGCGATTCGATATCCGATTGCAGGATAATACTGCTGCCGGCAACAATTACAACTTTATCTAAGGTTTTAATTTGAGCTTTTACAAATACTAATGCAGTAACTAAAATAAACAGGGTTAACCCAAACTTTCTCATGTATCTCTTCTAATAAAAAATTATATATCACGGGTTTACACCTATGACGCACCGAATTTCGGAAAATTAATTGAGTTTGATTGTAAAAATATACTATCAAACCTACACTATCTTGCGAAGATGCTGATTATGGTATAAACAATTTAGCTATTTTTGGTTAAAATTTGTTAAATGATGATTGAGAACCCGGCCGCGCTACAGTTTTTTATGACTGAGGATGTTTACCTGGTAAAGCAAGACGTTGAATCCATTGGCAGCGCTGTTAAGGAAATAACCATAGTTGCCGGGCCTGAGCCAATTGCCGTCGAAACTATTCCTGCTACCGAAGCTCAACCCATCATTGCAGAAACGCCGGTTATAGCAATACCGAAGCCCGTTGCTGCAACCGAAATACCCGTTATTGTTGCTCCTCAATCACCGCCTATTGAAACGACCAAACCGGCGTTTAAGTATCTCGGCAAAAACCAACAACGTTTTCTCATCGTGTTTCACTCCAATGGCGAAGGTAAGTTTGATGACAGGCATTTTACTGCTTTAACCAGTAGCCTGGCGCGAAAAGAACTCAGTTTGGACGATGTTGCCATTCTGGACCTTTACGCTTATGAGGATACCAGCATAGCAGCTATTGCCGCTTACTTTAAACCCGACCGTGTAATGCTGTTGGGTAGCCGTTGCCTTTTACCCGGCTGGAACAGGCTGAAGCTAAATACCATTATTAAAGGCAATGCCTATAGCGCACTTTACACCTACTCGTTTGATGAGATGATGGGAGACAAGGAAAAGGTAAAAGCCTTTTGGGAACAAATGAAAAACTTATAACATGTCGAAAAAGCTCGTTTTCGCTACCAATAACCAGCATAAAATTGATGAAGTATTAGCTAAGATAGGTGATGATTTTACTCTCCTTAGCTTAGATGACATAGGCTGCACCGATGGTATTGAAGAAACCGGAACAACTTTCACGGCAAATGCATCCATCAAAAGCCAACATATCTATAACAAATATCACCTCGATTGCTTTGGCGATGACAGCGGCCTCGAAATAGATGCCCTTGGCGGCGAACCCGGCGTGTATTCGGCCCGGTACGCAGGCACCCACGGCGATCATGAAGCCAACATGGATAAGGTATTGGCCAAACTGGCCGGTCAAACCAATCGCACAGCACGTTTTAAAACTGTTATCTCATTACAATGGCAAGGCAGGGAGCACATCTTTGAGGGCAGCGTTGAAGGCACCATCCGCTCCGAACGCTCGGGCAACAAAGGCTTTGGCTACGACCCGATATTCCAACCCGACGGCCACACCATCACCTTTGCCGAAATGACCATGGCCGAAAAGAACGCCATCAGCCACCGTGCCCGCGCCGTCGAAAAGATGGTAGAATTTTTAACTCAATGATTGATTGAATGATAAATTAACTGAGTTTTAATAGGTGGATTTGTTACTATTTTTACACT